>NZ_MAOE01000142.1 GCF_001884185.1 Bacillus albus | reverse complement strand
CGTTAGTCCCGTCCTTCATCGACTCCTAGTGTCAAGGCATCCACCGTGCGCCCTTTCTAACTTAACCAAACTAAAATTAAAAAATATGAGCTACACTGTTATCTAGTTTTCAAAGAACATACATTTATATATGAGAGATAGTTCTCTCAAAACTGAACAAAACGAAACACGGAAACTTATATTGATGAACAGCGTTCATCAATTCTCCATAGAAAGGAGGTGATCCAGCCGCAC
>NZ_MAOE01000141.1 GCF_001884185.1 Bacillus albus | reverse complement strand
ATTGAATTTGCATACTTAGTATGCGAATTCAGGAGGTGTTTTTTTCATGTACCACTATTCGGGTTCACTTCAAATTTGCATGCGAATTCAAGAGGTGTTTTTTCATGTACATCAAGTAAGCTTTCTTACTTTGTTTATTCGTTTACTTTCAAAAATAGCTATTAGTACACAATAACTGGATCATACGTGTTCAAACTATCATACACAGTTTTTGCAACATTAGGCAGAAGGTTTACACACCCGCCTGATCCTCCTGTTAAGTAAGCATTATTTCCCCAGTCTTTTCGCCAACCGGCATCATGGAATCCTTGACCACTATTTGTGAATGGAACCCAATAATCTACTTTAACTGCATAATCAGCTTTCCCTACTGCGCTTCCTCTCAGCGTGTATGGAGTTCGTTTATATAATACGTACCATACACCTGGTGATGTATCTTCACCCGTGCTATGTTTACCCGTTACTACATTTGTTGTGACAACTAATTTCCCATCTTTATAAATCCAAATTTGTTGATCTGCAATGGAAACTTCTGCATACGTGTCTCCGATGCCATTATTCGATGTTGTTTTATAACCAATCCCTTCCTTCTCCCAACCATTCCCGTGAATATTAGAAGCAGAAAGTGATTTTTCGCCTTTCTCAAAAGCTTGTTGAACTTGTTTTGTTTCTTTTTCCACATCTAGTGCCCAGCCGTATCCTTGTCCCTTTACTGAAATAACCGAGCCAGAATGTGTTTTAAAAGCGAAGTCTTTATGTAATGTAGATTTAGCCTTATTAATTTCAGCAACCTTCTTCTGAATATCGCTCGCATCGATTGCCACTTTCATATCCTTTGACATAGACGCATTTTGAATTAAATCTTTTGCTTTTAATGAATACACTTCATCCTGCACTTTATAATCAACAGACTGCGTAAGAAGATTTTGTAATGCTTTCTCTTCTTTTTTAATAATTGGATCGTCTTCTTTAATAGGTTGTATGTATGCAGACTTTAAATGAATTTCGCTTTTATGCTTCTGCTTATCGTAATCTTTTAGTAGATTCGTAACGTCATATTGTTTCCCATCAACGCTCTTCGAAATAACAACTTTTCCTTGTTCAAGCTTCGCCATAGCATCTTGAGGCGCTTTTAATTTTTCATTCATTGAAACGAGCTTTTCTTCTACAAGCTTTTTCATCGTTTCACTACGATACTGATCTACTTCTTTCGGTAGCAATGAATAATCTTTTTTCTTTGCGGAAGGGAAAAATGTCCACTGGCTTTTTAATAATTTCTTAACTTGTGGCATATCTTTTTCCGTCAGTTCCGTTTTTGTATCTTGTTCATCTAAAATTTCTTGTTGATCAATATAGACTTTATTCGCTAGCCCAGACGTCTTTAATTTCTGTATTGCCTGATCAGCGCTCAAACCACCAACATTCGTATCGTTAATTGTAACATTTGAATTGAAGTGAGTTGCTTGATAATAACTCAATCCCCCAATAAGAAATGCAATTACACCGCCACCCGCAGCGATTAGCTTCCAATTTGTAAAACGTTTTTTTGATCTTACCCGTTTTTTCTCAACTTCTTCAACAGATTCATTTACTGAATTATTGTTCATCAATCTTTCCCCCGTATACATAAACGTCAATTGATTTTAAACCAAAACCATTGATTAGTGTACCTTATTTCCCCTGAAATTTCATTGTTTTTTCCAGATTTCATCACATTTAATCTATTAAAGTTAGATTTTTTAATAGAAAGATATATAAAGATGGTAAATAAAGCGAAAAAGGACCTCATCAATCGAGTTATTACGTGCCTCCGCATTCCCCAAATTTTGAAGGGTCATATTTAACTTAGTAAAATAATTTCCAAAAGGTTTAAGTGAAAGACAAACAACATAGAATGCCCCCTATTTATGAAAAATATCCACAAAAAAAGGTTCTACATGTAGACTCTTTTTGGTGAATATTTTAATGTTGCATATTTTATTAATTTAAATGCGAACTATGCTTCCTGCTTTTCACCAATTTTCACAACCACTACTATCGGCCTAACTAATTTCATCTTATGATCTTTATCATCAACAATTCCATGTTTCTTTAAAACTATTATATATGTTTATACCACGCTTTGTTGATGCGCTTAATCTTTATAGGTGTTGAATTGTTATATTCATTCTTTTGTGTAATCCTATTATTAGAACATCCTGCAATAGTGAGACAGCATGTAGCCAATAAAACTACTACTATTAATTTCTTCAAATAGCCACTCCTATATAAGGGAAATATTATATTGAGAAAATCAAACATAACATCGAATCTTTGTAAAAACAATATATTTCCTAGTATTATTATTCATTGGCGGATTAATGGATACCTTAAGGTACATGAATCCGCGTAGAACTTCATGCTCATCAAATCAATGTCCAATTTCCATTTTATCTGATTTTCAATGTTTATTCCAATATAAAGAAATAGCTATTTTTGTTGAAAACTAAATATCTCCCAAAATGAAAAGTAAGAACTGAATTCCTATAACTAAACATATCTATTCAGCTAGCTTCTCCCCTGTAACAATCCAAAACAAAGTGGTTGCATTTTTTTCTTCTAATTGAGCGTACCGATTATCTCCTGAGATAATTTCCACTTTATCCTTATTAGGGCTTACCCAAATTTGATATAACACTGCTTTCGCCTCTATTTTCGGATTTTTAAATTGAAAAATAAAGTGATAATCAGCTGGACGAGACATTTCCACTTTTTTATTTTCAAAAGTAGTATCCTTTAATATTTTCTTTACTTGCTGAACTTGCTTATTATCTGTAACTACCTTCAAATCTTCATATTTATCATCCGCATGTTTTTGCACTTTGATTGTTTGATCTTCATTTCCTAGTTTATTTGAACAACCGATTATTATGAGTATACAGATGCTAATAATAACTAGAGACAAATTCCTAAATTTCATATTAATACCCTCTTTTCAATACAAAATACCCTTTATTGTAAAATAAAGGGTATTATTTTACACTTAAAAATATAAATAATAAAGAGGAAGGATTGTCTTTCCATGCAGATAAAAACATACACTTGGAAAAGTTATACGTTTCTCATTGTAAGTATATTCGTTACTATTAATCTCTTTCTCTTCACACCTATTTTAGATAGAGTTGGAGTAGAATATGTTGTGCCTTTCGCCTACTTCATATTAGCTTCCGCTGTTATAGCGATCCTTTTAGCAGTCATCTCTTTTTGTAGCCGAGCTGAGAAGAAAATGTTAGCCATTATCGGTTTATGTTTTACTCTATTTAACACAGCGATCATTTTATTTTTCCTTTGGTTTGGTTACCATTTCACTTAAGTGAAATACAAATAAACTCCATAAGCCACAAATGAAACTAGTAAAATAGAAATGCCGAGTACCGTGTATATAATCCATTGTAAGTTTGAACTCATATACGCCCTCCTATCACCTTCTAACAATTCCATTATATAACAAAAAAGCATTGGATACCCAATGCTTTTCACACTTACGCAAATAAAGATGTATTCGCATATAAAGCTGGTGAACCACCTGAATGTACGAATAAAATGTTGTCTTCTTTATTAAATGTACCTTTTTTAATTAAGTCGATTAGTCCCGCTACCGCTTTACCTGTATACACTGGATCCAGTAAAATACCTTCTGTTTTCGCAAGTAATTGAACTGCTTCCACCATTTCCGGCGTTGGTAACGCGTAACCTGGTCCTACATATTCATCAAAGCATGTAACAGCTTCACGCGGGATAAAGTTCGGTATACCAACGTGAGCTGAAGTTTCCTCTACAAGTTTTGCTACTTTCTCTTCTTGTTCTGCTTTTCCTCTACTTACGTTGATTCCGATTACAGGAATGTTACTTTGTGTTCCAGCAAAACCAGTAATTAAACCAGCGTGCATACCAGCGCTGCCACTTACGCAAACAACCGAACTGAAATCAATTCCTTGATCGAATGATTGCGCCATAATTTCTTGCGCACAAGCAACATATCCCATTGCACCAGTAGGATTTGATCCACCAACTGGTATTACATATGGTGTATTACCTTTTTCACTAACTTCTTTCGCGACTTTATGCATCTCTTCCATAAGATCTGCTCCGTTTGGTACAACAATTACATTTTCAGCACCTAGTAAATGATATAAGAAATAATTTCCGTTAAAGTCTCGCTTCTCTTCTGGCTCAAGCCCTTCTTCTAATACAAGAATACATTTCATTTTTTCTTTTACCGCAGCTGCTAGTGTTAAGCGACAATGATTGGATTGAATACCACCAGCTGTAATTAACGTATCCGCACCTTTTGCCTGTGCATCCGCAACTAAAAACTCTAACTTTCTCGTCTTATTACCGCCAGCTGTTAAACCAAGTAAATCATCTCGTTTAAAATAAATAGTCGGCCCACCAAGTACCTCAGAAAAATTGTTTAATTTTTCAATTGGTGTATATGACTCTGTATATTTTTTTCTCGGAAATTTAGCTAAATTCATGAATAACGCTCCTTTGTACTTCTTTCACAATGTATGTAACGATACTATTATTACATGTAAAAATGATGAAGTCACCTTTCTGGGATAAAAATGTATTGGAATTTGGTTTTAGTGAATGGAATTGTATTAAAGGTTTTATCTTCAATACGGTACATGAAATTTATATCGACGATTTTTCAAATATATCGTTCATAACTTGAAATATATCGACGATTTTTTCAATATATCGACTTACCGACAAAAAACGACATCATAAAAAGACCCACTCATTAAAAAGTGGGCCCTCTCCAATCACTTATTTTCCGAAAATCGAAGAAGCTGCGTTAATCCTGGTTCTAAATTCATTTCGCCTTTATGTCGTACGTATACAGTCTTGTTCCCATCAAATTTTGGAGGATTTCCTGGATTATACTTCAGCCACTCGTTCGTTCCTTCTACAGAGTACTCCATATACTCCGTTGCACCGACGATTACATTTTTACTATCATCTGCCGTTACATTTGGTGCCATTTGTGCGACTTTCGCATCACTAATTAATAGCTTCTTTATATCCTTATCACGTTTATAATCGTAAGCTGTTACGATTACATCATTACCGTATGCTTTCACTTGCAGCCCTTGTTTAAATGAATAGCCATCAGGAGCAGTTTTCTCTCCGCCATTTGGCCCAGCGGACATCCATCCTGTTTCAATTCCGCCTGTATTTACTACAGTAAATCCTTTTTTATCTCCGTCTGCAATTTTCTTTTTACCAGCCCAGTCTGGTAAGTTTAAATCCCAATGCGTGTGACTCGTGAAGAAAACAACTTGCGGATAGTCTTTTAATATATCGTACAACTTATCGACGTTTAAATAATCTTGTAAGTACGGTGATTGTCTCGATCCAGATACTGTATCAGGTAAAACGTGATGAGAGAAAATGAAGATTGGCTTATTTTTATCTTTTTGACTATATTCTTCTAAATTTTGTTTTAACCAACCTAGTTGCTCATCACTCATAAATACTTCATCCCACATTTTTGAATCGTGGTATTTCATATATTTTTCAGTTCCTAAAAATATAAGCGGATAACCATCTAATTCTTTTTTATGGTACACCTTTTCTTGTCCGCTAAATTGTAAATAGCGATTAAATAACGTTTCTTCCGTTACACCATTTGGCCATGTACTTTGAGAGAGCTTCCCATCAGCTGTCCATTTACCAGCATAAAACTCATGATTCCCAACAGTTGACCATACATTCTCGGGATGCTTATTTTTGTTTAACACACGCTTCACATCATCATATTGTGACTGTTGTCCCGTTGGTGTTATATCCCCATTCATAATAAGCGCTCTAGAAAGTGGCGTCACTTTGTTCATATCTTTTAATACGTGATCAAAATCCCCTAAATCCCCTTGAATATCACTAATTACGTTAAAGGTTGTAGCTGATTTTCGAACTTGCTCTTTCCCTTCCGCATGTACTGAAAACGTCGGCAATAATGCCGCCATAACTGCTAACGAAGCAACTGTCTTTTTCATACAAATTCTCCCCTTAATAATAGAATGTATAAACTGACATGTTTTGTTTTCTCTTAGGTGCTTGTCCACTTCACATTATAAGGAGGGATTGTAAAGATAGATGACGTTAAAAGTTAATTGTTTTTTAAGAGATTTTGTCGTTTTTTGCAAACCACAATTAGCGATGCGCGCCAATCTAGCTTTCTAGCCTTTAACATTACATACATGTAAATTTTGATGTTAAATTTTTTCGTTTCATACGTTGTTTTTTATTACTTCTAATTTTCGGGAAAAATCCACTCATTAATAATGTTATAATCCATACCATTATTAAAATAAAATTTATTGTATTACCGGAATTCAAGCTGAAAACTCTCCACAAATAGGCTGCACAAAAAACGAGGATAGCGGTACTAATAAGTAAAAATGTCCTAACTACTAATCCGATGTAGGATCTCTTCTCTTGCTTAAAAATGAAGGTTCTTCTACCTTTGTACAATCTAATTGCAAATAGCAGCAAATATACACTGAGTATGGCTCCAATAACAATTGATGTAATAGAGTTATTTTTTCTCTGCTCAGCTAGAGAGAAGTAACTTTCAGGTAATTTTCCAGTTTCATGTTCAATCCATGCGTGGTAAATATCCTGTCGTAAGTCTATACCACCTTCACCATTTGTAAGGATTACCAATCCATCCTTTGTATTGGGAATGAAACCATAAAAAGAATGCCAGCCTCGATTGTCACCAGAATGATAAAGTAATTTCCATTGATTAGATAGTTTTTTTTCAAATATACCTAAACCATTCTCCCCTAATACTGACTTTTGCATTTCTTCAACACGTTCACTTTTGATGACACCATTCCCTTTATTATTTGCGTCCATGCTTGCAAGTATTAATGTCATCATATCCGTAACATTCGTCTTGAGACCTGCAGCAGCCTGTTCGGTAAATTGGTAACTAGGGAGCTCCTCTCCAAAATATCCATAAGCTTTCGAAAGGTTATGGTTTTCAGGACGTTGTAAGAATGAACTAGATTTCATTCCTAAAGGTTTCATAATTTGTTCTTCCATATAACGATCGAACGGTATTCCGGTAACCTCTTCCATTACAAGTTGTAAAATTGTATATCCGCCACCAGAGTAAATTGTTTCTGAACCTGGTTTATTGGTAACCTCCACTGGTTCATTAAGCCATCCTTTTCCAGACAGAGACTCCTCAATAGAGTCAAGATGTTTCCCTGGTGTAACCCCGAGGTATCCTTTATGTGCAGACAGCCCTGCTGTATGGCTTAACAATCTTCTTATTGTGACTTCATTATTATGAAACTCTGAATTAGGTAATTTCCATTTGGTCAGATATTTTCCAACGGGATCATCTAGTGATAAACGACCTTCATCTACAAGATGCAAGATTCCCCACGCTGTAAGGCTTTTAGATATGGAACCAGCTTGAAATAAAGTATCATCACTCACCGCTTTTTTTGTCTTTTTGTCTACATAACCGTAGTTAAGTGTATAAGCAATACGCCCCTCATGTACAATCCCTATTGCAACCCCTGGTACCTCATAATTCTCCTGCCATTTTGGTACCTGTTCATCCAGCTTTTTTTTGAAATCCTCTATACTCCTACCAGTCAACGTGCCCGATTCTGCCCTCACCACATTTGTAAACAATGCTTCATTTGTAATGAATATACAAATGATGAAACATAAAATACTTTTGCATATTATCGATGCCTTTTGTCTATTCTTCATTTGCTCTACCCATTTTTTCAGAATATTCTATCCGATAATCAGAGTATCCTATTCACATATCTAGTTCTATCGATTTTCATTACTTAACCTTGCAAAATTGTAATAAAAATCAAATATATACATATTTAGGGGTTTTACTGCTCTTTATTCGAGGGCAGGAAATTTAATACAAAAAAGACACAGAGATTTCTCCCCATGCCTACTAATCCTCTACTTCTTCACCGCATGCACATAATGCACTGTCTCAAAAACTTTTAAATAATCGTTTCGTCCTTCAAAATATAATGTATGAATATCCTCTGGTGATAAGTGCTCATAAATGAGTAAGCCTGCCTTCTCTAACAGTGCTTCCATTTCAGTGTAAGAAAAACATGATTTCATCGGTTCTCCACCTACTGTAGCCATTTTCACCATATTTTCCACTCGATTGGACAATCCTTTTTCCGTAAATAAGTTTTCATCCGGATAATCGAATACGATAGAGCTTCCCTCTGGAACCATCGCAAATAGACATTCTATTAAACTAGAAAGTTCTTCTTTCGTTAAATAGTACGTAACACCTAATAGACTAAAGAAAGTCTTTTTATTTTCAAATCCTTCATTCCGTAACTGTTCACTGGAAAATCCTTTCGTGAAATCCATCGAAATAAAATGAAGGTTGTTTGGAGTTTCAAGTTCTGCGTCTTTTATTCTCTCCCTCTTAAACTTTTGTGTAGAAGGATGATCCACTTCAAATATTGCTATTTCATTCTCTAATTCTCGATGTCTGAAACTGAACGTATCTAAGCCTGCACCGAGTATGACGTATTGTTTTGCTCCTAATGTAATCTCATGTAGTAATACTCTTTCACAATATGCCGCACGTGCCAAAGGTGTTGGTGATAATTGAACTTGTGTAATCCATTTCAATATTTCTTGTGGATTGTCATGAAACTTTTGTGCAATTTCTGTATTGAAAAAATGTATTCCTTGAACCATATTCGTTTCAATATCGTTACGTTCTTTTTGTGAAATGAAACCTTTAGCTACATAATCATCAAAGATTTTAGGACGATCAAATTCACTATGATACGCCCTGCCGAAAGCTGATACTAGAGACGTTACACTTGATTCACCTTTTTTCACGCACATACACTCCTTCATTTTCACAACAAAAATAGGGTTCCCCTGGCCAGGAGAACCCTATTATACACTTTATTTTTATATTGGTAAATTATAGCATAAATAAGTTTTTTTGTCAAGTTTTCAACCTACTACTACTCCGACACTTTGTATATTCTCTAGCAGGAAAACCGTAATTATATACACAAGTTTTCAAATTATTTACCCATTCTTTTTTGAGCAGTATTAGTATCTTGGGATACTGGTATATGTTCGGTAGCTCTAGATAAACCTGTTTTTGGCATATTAACATAAATTGCTTCAGAAGCACCTTTTCCGATTTGATACGTTTCGTGAAAAACACCGACACTCCCATTATCTTTAATCTTATTATTGTATGATTTCCAAGCATTTGAATGATTTTTTCCGTGAGCATAGTTTACTAATTCATCGAATCCCTTCCAGTATTGAATTAAGACCACCTTTCTCCAACTAAAGAAGAATTCTGTATGTAAGAAACCCCATTGTGGGTTTTGATACAATTCTTTAATCATAGGCCCCATAGCATTAAAAACTGGTATCCACTTCCAAAATTTTAATAGGTTATTAATACGCATACCAATAATAAAAACAACAAATTCTTGATTCTTACTATTAGCTATATGCCTGCCGTTAAAAATTTTAGTCCCCACTTTAATCCCCCTTTTTTACTGAACATAAATCATGCGCTACTTCCAAATAAACCATAACACTTTTCCATTAATTTTCCAATCAGTTCAACATAGATTATGAAAGGCTGTATTTAATAATAAAAGGTATATGTTTTTACCTTTTTATTATTAATATTTGTTTTAAATCTCCTTTTCACCAGGAACGTTTTCATAATATATTTCAGTAACGATAGCATTACTGCCACCTTTCCAAACAGAATATTTTTTGTAAAACTTTCAGCCCTTTGCTACTCAGCCACTTTGCATATCCTCCAGCAGGAAAATTATCGATTCACACCGAACATTCCAAATTACAACAATTTATGTGGAGGCCAATATGAAACGATTAGTGATCATTACAGTAGGAAAAACACACAGCGGAAAAACTACATTTGCAAAAGCATTAGAAAAAGAGTTATCCCACTCTTTCGTTATGGATCAAGATAACCAAGCAGAATTTATTAACTCGCATTATGAAAAATTACAGCCGGCTGAAGGCGCCAATACATTTAAGCACGGTCTTTCGAAATTCATTGTTGATTATGCAAAAGAACATACAAATTTACATTTTATTATTTGCAACTCAAATAGAAGCCGAAACGGCAGGATGTATTTACTCAATGAATTGTTTCCAAAAGAAGACTATGTACGTATACTCGTTCATTTTGACATTCCAGATGATGTACTATACGAAAGAGTAGCTCGCAGCACGCGAAGTACGAATATTTTTAGAGGTGGATATTCTAGTTTCAAAGAAGTACTTGATCGACAACAGGCTGAATCAATACATGAAGATGTAGTAGATCCTATAGAAAACGAGGCTGATTATTTGTTTGTTATTCGTAATAGTAAGGATGTAAACTCTACTATAGAAGAAATTGTTCATCTTGCTAAAAATTTGTCCCCTACTCCAAAATAAGAGAATTTTATAATTACATAATGATAGATTATTATGCAAATACTTCCTCTAGACATCCTACATGGTATATAATGATAAGATAATCTACTTCTATATGCTCATTTTTACACAAGACAGCTCATGCATATGAAAGAAAAGAGGTACAAAAATATGAAAACAAAACAAACAATCGCTGCGTCTACACTAGCTTTAGCAATGATTGCTGGCGCAAACTCTGCTCATGCGGAAATAACTGATGCTACTCCTCAGCAAAGTACGGGAGATCGATTCGCTGAAATTAAGCAACATAGACAAGAGTTAGATGCGAAATTACAGCAGCACAAAGAAAACGCGGATCAAAAGTTGAATGAACTTAACCAAGTTAAGGAAAATGTTGATACGAAAGTTAATGAACTACATGAGCGTAAACAAGTTGCTGATGAAAAAATTAACGAAATAAAACAACGTAAAGAAGAGTTAGATGCAAAACTTCAGCAAGACAAACAAATCGCCGAAGATAAAATCGCTGAAATTAAAGAGCATAAAAAGCAAGTAGAAGATAAAGTTGCTGAAGTGAAAGAACATAAGCAAAATATCGATAACAAAGTGAATGAGATTAAAGAACATAAACAAACTGTCGATGAAAAAGTGAATGAAATTAAGCAACATAAAGAGAACATCGATCAAAAGGTTAATGAACTTAAGGAAGTTAAAAAACAAGTAGATGACAAATTAGCTGAGTTAAAGAAAGCGAAACAAACTGCTGAGGACAAACTTGCTGAGTTAAAAGAAAATAAGCCGCATACGGGGAACACGCTAGAGGAACTTAAGAAAATTAAAGGTAATTTAGATAGTCTTTCCGCTAACTTAGAACTAGCGAAACAAGATGTAAAAAACAAACTAGCTGAATTACAAAAAGCTAGAGAAGATTTACTGAATAAAATTAACGAAATTAAACAAGCGAAACAAACTGTTTCTGATGATTTAACAAAGAAAAAACAAGATTTAGATATTAAAATCAACGACTTTAAACATACAGAGAAAAAAATTGAGGACAAATTATCTGAGGTACATACTACGAAGCAAAATGTAGATAACAAAATCAATGAAGTATCTCAATCGAAACAAACAGAAACAAAGACTGGTACTACAAACACAAACAATAATGCTAGAGAACTTCCTAACGCTGGTAGTGAGCAATCAAACAATATGGCTTTAGGTATGTTATCTGTATTAGGCGGGGTTTTATTAGTAACTCGAAATAAAATTAAAACGTTATTCTCAAAATAAAGCAATTATACAAAAGACAACCGCACACTTGTGCGGTTGTCTTTTTTCTTTATATTAACTTTCCATCTCTTAGCGTCAATATACGATCACATACATCAAGCATTCTTTCATCATGTGTAATCATAATTGCTGCTTTTTGACTTTCTTTCACTTCACGTTTCATCATTTCCACAACTTCACGTGCGCGTTTTGAGTCTAAGCTTGCAGTTGGTTCATCCGCTAATATTAAATCAGGGTTGTTCATGAACGCACGCGCGATTGCTACCCTTTGCTTTTCTCCACCAGATAGTTGATTTGGATAATGATTTTTTCTTTCTCCTAATCCAAATGCTGCTAATAAATGATCCGCACGCTTTTCTGATTCTTGTTTGTTTTCTTTTTTAAGCTTTGCAATGTAAAGCAATTGTTCTTTTACATTTAAATATGGAACGAGATTTGCGAACTGGAAAATGAAGCCGATTTTTTTCAAACGAATGTCTGTCATTTCCTTTTCTGATAGCTTCGTAATATTTTGCTCACGAATGTAAATATCCCCTTTTGACGGTGATAATAAAGCTCCCGCGATTGATAATAACGTACTTTTCCCTGATCCAGAAGGACCGACGATTCCGATAAACTCTCCAGCTTTCACATCAAGCGACATCGGATGAAGGGCTGTTACTTCCGTATTCCCTTCTCCGTACACTTTACTTACTTTGTCTAATTTTAATAATGAAGTCATTACATCCCGCCTCCAATTGCTTCTAGCGCATCAACTTTTAATACTTGATATAACGAAATAAGTGTTCCTAAAATACTAATAACGATAAAGATTGCTGCATATTGTGCAATCATCGGTGTTGTTAATAAGAACGGCATACCTACTGGTAAAATTTGTTCTAATCCTTGTACAAGAACAATACTGATTACCATCGCAACGACTGATAAGAATAACGCCTGTATGACTAAACTATTTGCTAAATAAGAGTTCTTCGTACCAATTGCTTTTAATACGCCTAATTGCTGTGTTTTTTGCAATGTAATGACGTAGAAGAATACACCAATTAATAACGCAGCGATAACTAATAAGAATGCAATGATCATCGTTAATGTCCCTTGCTCTTCTTTAAATCCTGGAATACTTTGCAGTACTTCTTTTTTGTCAATTACGTGTGCATTTTTAATCTCTTTATCTGTGTTAAGTGCAATTGCACTATAATCTTTTTGGTTTGGTTGTGAAATAGCGCTCCATACGTCTTCATTTACATAAACGACTGGTGTATGGCTAAACATTTGATCTTTCGTAAATCCAACGATTGTAAATTCTTTCTTTGAAACAGGATCAATAATTGTATCTCCAATATCAATTCCTTTTTCTTTAATTGATTCGTCAGCAACCATTTCGTTATTTGCTGTGCCTAATTTCTCACCTTTTACAATGTTCGGCTCTAAAAATGAATCGCGCTCACTTGAGAAAATAGCAACATCAACCTTTTTCGAACTATCTTTCTTTTCATACGTTGAAACTTTTACATGAAACGGAACAGCCTCTTTCTCGCCTACTTGATTTACTACGTTATCAACATCTTCTTTCTTAATTTGTGAACGAAGTAATTTATTTTCCGCATCATCCGCTAGTACAAATTTATTTGCCTCCATATTTTGAATTGATGAAGCATTATCATATGATAGTCCGTTTGCTAATCCTGAAATCACAAGGACTAAAAATGATAATAACACCATAATCAGTCCGATTAATCCGTATCGTAATTTTGATTGTTTTAATTCACGCAGAGCTAAAAACATTTCGCTCGCTCCTTCCTCTTACTTTCTATGCACTAATCATAAAAAAGAAATATGAACGGAATATGAACAGAAGATTACAGAGAGGAAGATTTAATTTTCAGAAAGTATTGAAAATATTTAAAATCCTTGATACAATTCAGTCAAATAATCTTGACCGAGTAATTTCATTTAAGGAGTTGATCATGTTGAAGCCCATGTTAACACTCACTACTTATAGCCAACTAAAAGCAATAAGCGATCCACTACGTGTCGAAATGATGATGCGTCTATGCGAACGTCCTTATACAGGACAATTACTATCTGAGAAATTCGGCATTCCAAGGGCGAAAATTCATTATCATTTAAAAGAATTAGAAAAGAATGGTTTTATAGAGATTGTTTATACAGAAGAAAAGAATGGCATCATTCAAAAGTTTTATCAATCTGTCGCTAGAGGCTTCACCCCTGCTGCAGACCTATTACCTCATTTAGAAATGTTAAGCGAATCAGGTCGCCAAATCTTTTTACAAATGACAGAAAGAACGAAAAACCATATTCTCACTGCACCAGAAGAAGCTTTTACATTACGAAAAGTAAGTGAAGATCCAGCTGAGTGGAATTACGTTTCATCTTGCTGGGAATTTGATGCTACGCCAGAACAATTTCAAGTGTGGGTGAAAAAGTTTCATGAATTGATGGCTGAATTAAATGATATCGCAAAAGATGCGGATAAAGATCCAAATAGTAAATCTTATTACATTTCTACTACTGCACTACAAATCGACGAACGAGCAATGCAGCGATTTGTGAAAAAAGAAGAAAAATCGTAATACGATTTTTTTTACAGCAACGGTCAAATTTATTTTACCGAATAAATTTATTATAAAGGAGTAGATAAAGTGGACATATTAAAAAACCGGAATTTCCTCTTATTATTTTTAGGGAGAATTTTTACAAACATAGGAGATAGCTTATACTATGTAGCCGCGATGTGGCTCGTATATAAGCTAAGTGGTAATCCTTTTTATTCTGGATTGGCTGGTTTTCTTACATTATTACCTTCTGCACTTCAATTTCTTACCGGGCCATTCGTTGATAGATGGTCAATAAAAAACACCCTCGTCATCACACAAGTTTTGCAATGCATTCTTATATTAATCATTCCTATTACACACTACTTCGATCTATTAACAGTTCAACTACTACTCATCATCATGCCCATCGTAGCCTTTATCGAACAATTTGCCTATCCCGCACAATCAAAAGCTTTACCACTTCTACTGCATAAAACACAATTATTAAAAGGAAATTCACTCTTTTCATTTGCATATCAAGGCATTGATTTAATCTGTACGACTCTTTCTGGCATATTAGTAGCACTATTTGGCGCAATCACTTTATATGTAATCGACTCTTTTACATTCGCGATTACTGCTCTTTTGTTCTTTTCATTAAAAATGCCAAAGCAAGCAGAAACCAATACATCACTTTCAACGAAACAATATTTCACTGATTTAAAAGAAGGCTTTTCAATCGTCTTCCGTTCATTAATGGGCGTATTCTTAATTGGTACCGTTGTCGCTAATTTTTCAATTGGTATGACGATGGCCATACTCCCTTCTTTCGCTGATTCTTTAGGGGGCGTGAAATCATATGGCTTTTTTCTAGCTGCTATATCAGCAGGTAGTCTCATCGGTGCATTATTCAGTTCATGGGTTGGCAAACGTAATGTTGGCCGTGTCTCTATTATTGGCTTTGCGACTGGTGCTATCTTATGGTTTCTCTCTACGATCGTACCGTTTCAATGGCTATCTATTCTCTTATTCAGCCTAGCTTGGATTCCAATTGGTGCGACCAACATATTATTTGCAACAATTAGTCAAATTGTAATTCCAAACCAATATATTGGACGCATTAACTCAGTCATGCGAAGTATGGGCACAATTGCTATTCCATTCGGTTCTTTAATTGGCGGATACACCGCAAATGTATTTAGTAGCCAACTCATTTTCGCGCTCGCTAGCATCGGTATTTTATTTATTTCTCTCGTATGGCTACTTCATCCGAAATTACGGGCTTTGCCGAAAGCGGATGAGATTACAGCGGATACTTTTGGGGTGCAGTTTAAAGTAGAGCGCGGGAAAGGTGCGGCTTTATAGCAAACTAAACATAACCCCGTTCTAAATTTGGGACGGGGTTAAAATGTAGTTATTTAATTTTGAATGTACAATACTTCACTAAGAATATAACAATAGCACCAACTAAAACGTTCAATTATCGATTTGCTGGCCAAGACCCCTGCATTTTCCTTAATTGAATAATTTGGCCTGTATGATAAGCATCATGAAGCATGATATCTAGTAATTTTCCCTCAAGTGAATTTTGTTCAAGCTCTTTTTCAGAAATTGCGCTCAATACCTGTCTTAAATTACGCTGAGCATTTTCAGAACGTTCAACAACTTTCTTCCATTCCATGTCATCATTAGATTGTTCAGTAAGATAAAAGGTATCATTACCGTCAAGATTATGTGTCCATTCACGGCCTTCTAAGTTTGCAGCAAGCCTCTCTTTGTAATAAATAAGATGATTAACGTTCTCCCAAATGGTATTCGTTGCCTCACCAGATGGTTTCCACGTAGCCTGTTCGGCTGTAAGTTCTTCTATAGCATGTTTAAACGGTGCATACCAACTTTCTTTATCGAATGTTGAATCTAGTACGTTTAATAACAAGTCAGTTCGTTTCAAAGTAATTTCCTCCCTGAATAGTTAAAGTCTCAATAAAATCCTTATAACTCTCTAGAGATTCTACATGTTCAAATAAACTTCCTCCTGACCTCACTCCACAAACTCGTCCGATTATGTAATGAAAATGACTCACATTTTTTCACTTTACAAGTATACTAGAGACAAAAAAGAAGAGGCCGTTTCCAAACAGCCTCTTCCCTCTATTTCGGAAGCTCCACCTGAACAGTAGTCCCTTCCCCTTTCGTACTATACACTGAAACGTTTCCGTTATGCAGTTCAACAATTTTCTGTACAATTGATAATCCTAAACCGCTACCTTCTACGTTTCTTGCCCTAGCTGTATCTACTTTGTAAAAACGATCAAATATGCGATCCATTTCTTCTCTTTCCATACCGATTCCGTTGTCTGATATAGAGATCATCACACTTAATTCTAATTCTTCTACAACAAATTCAATGGTTCCGCCGTCGTTTGAAAACTTAATGCTATTCGTAAAAATGTTACTCCATACTTGATGAAGTAAGTTTTCATCACCTTGTATTGTAATGTCCGGCACATCAAATTCAACAGCGATATCCTTCTCACGCCATTTCCATTCGAGCATAAAAATGACGTCTTTAATTTGCTTTTGTAGATTGAATTCTTTTATTTGCAACACTTTCTCTTCTTTATCTAATGACGCTAGCGTAAGTAACTGTTTACATAAACTAGACATTCGCTTACTTTCGCCCTCAATAATTTGTAAATAGTGATTTCTTTCTTCCACGCTCATCTTTTCTGTTTGCAATGTTTTTGAAAACCCTTGTATAGAAGAAAGCGGCGACTGGAATTCATGTGAAACATTTGAAACGAATTCTTGTCTCATCTCATCTAATTCTTTAATACTTTTCGTCATCTTTTGAAAATTAGTTGCCAATGTACCAATTTCATCTTTTCGCTTTACGTCTAATTCAATTTCATATTCACCACTTGCAATTTTTTGCGTGGCCTTCGTAAATTTACGAATCGGACGAACGATATAACCTGCTGCAATCGCTATAAAGATAATACTTAATAGTACGATAAACCCAAGCAATACCGCTAAGAAAATTCGCATCTCGCCAAATTGGTTCTGAATGTCAGGACGAATAAATAAAGCGTACTGTTTATCACCGTGTTTTACCGGTACACCGACACTATTAATTAATTCATTATCGAAAAACCCTGTAATAAAGAGGCGCGTCGGATAAGTAGAAACACCATTAAACGTTTCTCCTTGCAATACTTTATGAACGGTATCATCACTTATTGTCGTCTTACGAAATGCATTTCCGATACGCTTTCCATTCTTTTGATCATCGACAATATAAATTTCATATCCTAGCTTCGCAATAGACTGTAAGTATGCCTCTTGATTTTCTTCACTTTGCTTTTCATATAACGATTTTACTTCTTCCGCATACATTAAAATCTTTTCACTGTTATACGGTTTTAACTTCACTTGATAGTACACATTTGTTAATAAAAAACCGATAATACTGCTAAGTAGCATGATTCCAACCGTCATAAAAACAAATCTAGAATATAATGATTTCATTTTATTTCAACTCCAACTTATAACCAAGTCCGCGTACTGTCGTAATTTGAAAATCATCCGTTCGTTTTGAGAAACGATCTCGTAGTCGTTTCACATGAACGTCAACTGTTCGGTCATCCCCTTCAAAATCCATTCCCCATACTAATTCAATTAATTCTTCTCTTGAAAATGTTCTTCCAGGATAACTAGCCAGTTGTGATAACAATTCAAATTCCTTTAATGGAAGTAAAATCGTTTGACCGTTACACTTCACTTCAAAGCCTTTTCGGTCAATAGTCGTTCCGTGCAGCGTAATCATATCAGCACTCAGCATTTGATAACGACGCAGTAATGCTCTCATACGGAAAATGACTTCAGCTGGCTCAAATGGTTTTACAATATAATCGTCCGTCCCAGAAATGAATCCTTTTTCTTTATCAACTAACTGATCTTTCGCCGTTAATAAAATAACCGGTATATCATGATACTTCCGGATTTCTTCACATAACGTATAGCCATCAACAAACGGCATCATAATGTCTACTATCGCAAGATGAATATTTTCTTTCTCTAATACGTCTTGCGCTACCTTTCCATCTTCTGCTTCAAAAACTTTAAACCCCTCTTTTTGTAAATGGTAATGCAACAACTCTCTAATATGCTTATCATCATCAGCTAATAAAATATGTATCATCTTCATTAAACCCTCTCTTGTTCATCCTTCTACATCCTTACCTTAAGAAACAATTGGATTTTTTGCAAGAAAAAGAAAAAGAATCTATTTTGAAAAAAGATTATTCAAAATAGATTCTTACGTTTTAGTATTAAGATTATTTTAATGAAAAATAAGTTCTAAGCTTTAGAAATATCAACGAATCCTTCTCCGAACACGTCACGAACATCGTGTATTGCGATAAACGCAGCCGGATCCGTAGTTTGAACAATCCGTTTTAGCTTCACTACTTCTTGCTTATTAATAACAACATACAGAATTTCCTTCGGAGTTTTCGTGTAATAGCCATGACCTGAGTACACCGTAACCCCTCTGCCCATTAAGGTAGTTACCTTCCCGGCAATTTCATTCGGGTTATCAGAAATAATCGTAATGGCTTTCTTCGGATTTAAACCTTCAATTACAAACTCCATCACTTTCGTTGCTACATACAGCATAATAATTGTTATCATCAGTTTTTCTGCACCAATGATGAAATAAGATGAAAACGCAACAATTAAATCGAAGAACAGTAAACCATAGCTAATGCTCCATCCTAAATATTTATGCGTCATCCTTGCTAAGATGGTAGTACCTGCTGTTGTTCCGCCAACGCGAATAATAAGACCAATCCCGCACCCAATAAATATTCCTCCGAAAATGGCATTTACGAGCATTTCATCCGAAGCAATCGTCCAACCTTCTGTCAAATGAAGGAATAGAGAGTTCGTAACTACAGCGATAATCGTATAAATTGTTGTAATCTTATTTAAAAATTTATAACCAGCTATTAACAAAATCGCATTTAAAATTAAGTTAACTAAGCCTGGTGACCATTCAAATAAATAATACGTAATAATCGTGATACCAGTTACTCCACCCTCACCAAACTCGTTCGGGATAACAAACAAATTGACACCTAACGCAAAAAGAAATGCACCAATAATAATAAAAATAATGTCTGTCGTTCTTTTTTTCATACAGTACCTCACTTCTTATGTAAATATTTATTCTGTCATAAACTCTCACCATTATATCGTGGAATATTCAAATCGAACAGTGGTTTGTTTTTATTTTAATATAGGATGATAAATCAACTTTATCCTATATCCACTTGTAATTAAGAAAGTAAAATAACTGTATTTATTATGTACTACACATAACGTTTTGATTTCACACGTAATTCACACTAAAAAATGAATATGAACCGTGAATTGCTCAATTTGTCTCAATAGCAGAATAAATAAAAATTACCCATCAAATAATTATTTGATGGGTAATTTTTATTTATGGAAGTCTAATTAAGACCAAATCCAAACATCATCATTATTTTCAACGTTGCTCTTTACCTCATAAACTTTTTCAATATTGTCCGTTGTGTTCCAGTTAATAGAACTTCCGCCCCAGCCTACATACTTCATATCAATTTTTACTTTCTCACCCGTTTTAAATACTTGTCCCTTCGTTAAGAAAACATCAATAATGACTTTCTTACCGTTTAGTGATGGATACTCAACTACGACATATTTTGTAAAACCTTCTACCCCATCTTCCATCGTTCCTACTTTTGATACTTCCCCAATTACATAATCAGGTGAGCCATCTTCTTTCATGTGCATGCCTAACTTGTTTGTTGTATTTTCAATTGCAGCTGCAACCATATATTCTGTAAAATTACGCATCATAGATCCAGTAGCTTTAACCTCATCTCCTACTTTCACATTTGAGAAAGTATCCATGTATACACTAACAGGTTCTTCGTATTGCTTAGATTTCACAACAATTACACCGTTATCTACTTCTACTACTCGTCCTTCTAACGTCGAGAAATTCGATTCAATAGAAGCTGCACTCGCTTTTGTTACTTCTAATCCTGGTAAATTCGTTCCTGATAATGCTGCGATCCCTAAAGCACCAGCTAAAATTAATTTTTTCATACCCATTATGAAACATCTCCATTCATGATGATTTTATTTTTTTGATTGGATACGACCAACCTGTAACTATTATAGTTACAGGTTATACAAAATAGCAACCATCTTTCTTATGCAATGTTGCATACTGTAACTTTTAAATATACAGCAAGAGGGCTAAATTCTCGAATTACAATAGTTAATTTAATTCAAAGCTAAAATAACCTTATGAGCACGGTATAAAGAAATTAAGAGCTGCTTTCAGTCCTAAAGTTAGCGAATACCTTTATAAAAACTCAATCAAAATCTATTCAACTAATGGAAAAATGAACTATGTCGGAATTTATTTTTATAAAATTCAAATTTCAAGGAGGTTTTACAAAATATTACACAGAATTATTCGTATATCGTAATATATTTGGAAATTTTTTACGATTCATTTTATTTTATCTACCACGTTTAGACAAAATGGAAAACCATAGCAAAAGGAGAGATATAAATTGAAAAGAAAAATTAGTACAGCTGTTGTAGGGTTATCGGTATTTAGCTTTGGTCTTTTTGGTGTAAATATTGGGGATGGCGGCGTTGTAAAAGCTGAGCACGGTGAAACTTTTGCTCCGAAATTAGAAAATCATGGTGACTACGGTGGCGCTCCTGCTTTAAATGTTGGTGATACGCCGACTCCGAAACTTGAGGGGCACGAACATTTCCCTGCTCCTAAACAAGAGACACATGCTGATTTAAGCTCAAAAATAGATTCACATGCGGATACTTGGGCTCCTGCATTAAACATCGGTGACACTGGTGGTGCTCCTAAACAAGAAGGGCATACACATTTCCCTGCTCCAAAAGTTGAATCTCATGGCAATACTGGCGGGGCTCCCGCTAACTCTGAACATGGTACAGGTATTTAAGTTGCCCAAATTGAAATCTATTTAGTTTACCATTTTCATATATTTACAAGGAAACCATTCAATGTAACGAATATTATGTATATACATGATTTCTATTGTAATACACTCTACCCAAGAGAAATTTTCAATACATATGTGGTTTTCAAGTCTAAAAAATACACCTAGTAATTAGGTGTATTTTTTATTTTATCTCTCTATCTAATAATTAAAGAATACTCCTCTAAAAACCCCAACCAAAAAAACGAAGAAACCCCCTATACTTCAGACACTTAAAGTACCACGAACGTTGCGATTTTTAATGACACTCCATATCCAATCTCACTTTCATCCCAAGTGCCTAAAGGCGATAGCTTTCTTGTTCAGGAAAAGCTATCCCCCTCTCCATTCATGATGATTTTATTTTTCGGATTGAATACGGCCAACTTATAATCATTACAGTTACAGATTGTAGAAAATAGCAACCATCTTTCTCATACAATGTTGCATACTGTAATTTTCAAATATAAATCGATTATTCCTATATTCAATAATAAGACTGAATTCTTGAATACCAGCAGGTAAACAGATTGATGATGAAGAAACTAATGTCATGCATCATATTTTTCAATACTACAGTTTGATAATCGTAGTCCATTACATTATGTAGGAGTGGGGTTAACATGTTAATAAAACCAAACAGATTACAGCCAGGTGATATCGTGGCAACAGTAAGCCCTTCATGGGGAGGCGCAGGCGATTCTGAAATAAGATGGCGTTATGAACAAGGAGTAAAGAGATTAGAAGAAATTTTCGATCTTACGGTTGTTCCAATGCCGAATAGTTTAAAAGGTAGCGAATTCATTTATAACAATCCACAGGCTCGTGCGGAAGATTTAATGACTGCATTTCAAGATACGCGCGTGAAAGCAATTATCGCGAATATCGGCGGAGAAGATAGCATTCGCTTACTTCCCTATATAGATTTTAATGTAATACGTGAAAATCCGAAAATTTTTATGGGATACTCTGACGTTACCGTTTCACACTTGTTTTGTCATAAAGCAGGAATTTCCTCTTTTTACGGTCCAGCCATTTTAACGGATTTTGCTGAAAATATAGAGATGAATCCATATACGGTTGAAATGGTAAAGCGAACTCTCTTTTCCAATGAAATGATTGGCGAAATTCAACCAGCTCATGAATGGACGAGTGAGCGTTTAGAATGGATAGAGGTAAATAAAGATACAAGACGTACGATGCAGCAAAACAATGGATATGAGGTACTTCAAGGCTCTACTACTGTACAAGGGCGTTTAATTGGTGGGTGTATAGAAGTACTGGAATTTACAAAAGGAACGGAGCTTTGGCCTGAGAAAAAACATTGGGAGGATAGTATTCTCTTCTTTGAAACTTCTGAAGATCATCCAGAACCAAGTTATATAAAGTATTGGTTACGAAATTATGCAGCGCAAGGCATTCTGCAAAAGGCAAAAGGTGTCATCTTCGGTAAACCGAAAGATGAACAATACTATGAAGAATATAAACACGAAATACTGCAAGTAATGAAGGAACATAATTTAGAAGATTTGCCGATTCTTTATAATTTAAATTTTGGCCATACTGAACCGAAGTTTATTTTACCATACAGTGCGATGGCAGAAATTAATTGTGAAAATGGATCTTTCTCTATTTTGGAAAGTGGCGTGGAATAAAGTGAAACTTTAATCAGTGAGGGTTCCATTCACATCGCTATCAAGCTAACATTTTGAAGTTCTCCCAGAACGAAAATTTATTCTTTTCATAGGTATTCAAGGAAATTTAGTTTATTTTTTTATGTTAAATATCGCTTTAGAATTTCTGTCTTCACCCCTTCACATAATCATTATAATAAAATAAGAGTCTTTCCATTAAGGAAGACTCTTACTTATCATATAATGAATTCAATTTTATAAATTTCATGCTGCGTGTCATAACCCTATAGCTGTGCACAATATTTATTTGATATAGATTGAAGTTCGCATTGTATTAAATGGAGCGTTAATAGATGTTTTTTGGTATTCAAATGTTCCTTGCTGATGCCCAGAAGCATCCCACTTATAATACCAACCAACAATTGGTTTTCCGCCAATTATAGTAGATCCAATACTTTTCACATTAAAACCATTCATTTTCGCAAATGGATTTTGACCATATCCCATTTCCTTCGTAGTAATATATAAGTATTTTCCCCCATGGTCACGTGTTGTGCTAAAACTGTTTGGATTAATAGTTTCTACTCCGCCCTGCTCAGATTCTACTTGTACGACATTTAGTGAAGTAAGTGGTGCTGCAGGTCCAGCAGAAGCTTCTGTTGCCATTCCTAATCCGACAAAAGCAGTTATTGCTAACGATGAAATACCAAGTGCTGCTTTTTTAAACATAATAACATCCCCTTCCATCTATCTATTATTTTCTCTTTCATTGCCAATATAATCCTATTACCTTTATATGTATATAGTTTAAAACTGCAGAAATATTAATGAGAATATTCTATCTTATGTTTCTGCAGTTATATGACATCCCATTATTTATTAATAAAAAATAGGAACAGATCATATTGTTTGTTCCTATACGCTTCTAACCTATGAATCTATATGATTTTTATTTTGATTCATCTGTCCATGCCTTAGTATGAATATCATCACTAGGGGCATACTACAAGATGAAGAAAAGAAAGCAACGAGAGAAAAAATAAAATTCAAGGTTGTATTAAATAAGAAAAGGATTGCAGATGCAAAAATTCTTTTCTTATTTATATATATTAATGTATAATAAAGGGGAACTACTCAACATTTTTCGTTAAAGATAGTCTATTAACCTCTAACTCTAACTACCTAATGAACGCAAGTAAACATATCTTAAATTATTTTAAGAGGTATAAAAAACACCTTATAGCTATAAGGTGTTTTTTATATTTCAGCTCTTTAAAATTCTTCTATTTCAACTGTAAAATGTGGCTTGAATTTCATTTCACTTCAATTCTATTTCTTCTCCTTGATTGTAAAATGTATCATGATCCATTTTAAATTAGTAAGGATCATTTCCCTACACATTGAGACTACAAATTGTATAAGGAAGCTCTTCTTTTTTCCATGCAAGAAATCCTCCCTTTAGATTCACCACTTCCTTTATACCAGCTCTTTGTAAAATACTAGCTGCTATAGCAGAGCGCAATCCGGTTCGACATTGTAAAATGATTGGGTAATCTTTTGGTATACAATCTAGCTGCTTAAATAGATTTCCTAAAGGGATATGTATTGCATCATAAAGATGTCCTTCCTCCCACTCTTTTTTACTACGCACGTCGATTACCTTAACACTTCCATCTTTTATATGCGGATATAATTCAATTGATGTTTTTTCTTTATAACTTTCAAATCTATCAAGTCTTTGTATAACTTGTAAGGGTGCAAAAGCAATACTATTATCTAACCCAATAGATTCAAAGTCTCTAATAACCTCCTCCACTCTAACCTTTTCCTCATCTAGAATGATTAAAGTTTCTGTTTTATAATCTAGTAACCATCCACACCAGGTTGTGAAGGAATTGTTATACGGTATGTTAATTGATTTCTCGATGTGACCAGAAGCAAAACTCTCTACATCCCTTATATCAACTATTTGCTGAACGTTTCTCATAGCTTCTTGAAGTTTTTCTACTGTATTAATAGTAGTAACTTCTCTTTTCTTACGAATTGGAGGACCATACTTATTTAAATTCTTCATTAAAGAAAAATACCTTGGAGGCTCTGGCTGCCCCGTCAATAAAGTCGATACAAAATCACTTTCTTCATTACACTGAAATGCCCAATTGAACATCTTTTCATAACCTAAAGTAGAAGTTGGAATTGCTCCTAATGCTTTTCCACATGCGCTTCCTGCACCATGTGATGGCCATATTTGCAAATAATCAGGGAGTGTTTTTATTTTTTGTATCGAATCAAATAATTGTTTTGCTCCTATTTTTGCGGTATCTTTCATACCTACAGCGGTTTCTAGTAAATCGGGTCTTCCTATATCTCCTACAAATATAAAATCACCTGTGAATATTCCTATTGGCTTATCATTCGTATAGTTATTTTGACTTGTATCAGTTACTAAAAAAGAAATGCTTTCAGGTGTATGCCCTGGTGTGTGAATTACATTAAATTTTATATGACCTACTTTAAACTCTGTCCCCTCTCTAACCAAATTATATCGACCTTCGTTAAGATATTGATATTTCCAATCACAATCACCTTCATCAGATACATATAAATTGGTATGATAAAGAGTAGAAAGTTCTCTAGACCCAGAAAGAAAATCTGCATGAATGTGAGTTTCAGCCGCAGCAATTACTTCCATCCCCTCTTTCTTAGCAAAGTCTATATATTGTTCTATATAGCGACCTGGATCAATCACAATTGCTACGCCTTCCTTCTGACAACCAACTAAATAAGAAGCATGTGCTAATTTTTCATCATAAAAATATTTTAAAAGCATAGCTATTCCCTCCAAATAGTTAATTCAAAATGCTTTTCAATTTTTATAACCGCTTTCTCTCTTCCCTTATAGGATTCCTTTCAACATAAAGTTCCAATACATATAGGGCAACATATATCTTTTAAGTAAAAACATACTATACCGTTCTTTCGCTTGATTGAACGGAAACGTTTCTTGAGGCTCATGTTCGTAGTTGAATTCAGCAAGTATAAGACTTTTATATCCTGTAATAATCGGACAAGATGTATACCCATCATATTTAGCCTGCAAATCTCTTCCGTTTAGTACGTCCATAATATTTTGTTTTAAGATCGGTATTTGTTTTCGAATTGCCGCTCCAGTTTTAGAGGTGGGTAAATTGGTACAATCTCCAAGTCCGAAAATATTCTTATACTTTACATGTTGCAAAGTATAAGGGCTTATATCTATCCAACCCTGATGATCACTTATCTCGCTCTCTTTAAGAAAATTAGGTGGCCCCATAGGTGGAACAACATGAATCATACTATACGGTACTGTTTCTCTTTTCAGTGTTTGCGTATCTTCAAAAATTGCTTCTTTCTTCTCCGCGATAATTTCTACTAAGTTTTTATTATAATTTGTTATTATTTGCTTTCTTTCTAGTACTTGTTCTAATGTATTAGCATAACGTGGAACCTGAAATATGTTAGCGTTCGCAGTATAAAACATTACTTCACTTTTGTTCCTTACACCGCTATTACAAAAATACTCTTCTGCTAAATACATAATCTTTTGTGGAGCACCACCGCATTTAATAGGAGTATTGGGGTGGGTAAAAACCGCATTTCCTCCTTTAAATTTTTCAATTTCTCTCCAAGTAGAATCAACATATTTATAAGAGTAATTGCTACAAACCCCATTAGTCCCAATAGACTCCTTCAAGCCTTTAATACCATCCCAATTTATTTGTATACCGGCTGCTACAATAAGAATTTCATACTCAAGCAGCAGTCCATCATCTAAAAGTAGCTTATTTTCTTCCGGAAACAACTTAACAACCCTTTTAGGAATCCAAGTTGCCCCTTTTGGAATAAGCACTTCTTGATCACGCATCGTACTTTCCTTTGAAACAATTCCTCCCCCCACTAAACTCCATAGTGGTTGAAAATAATGTTTTTTTGATGGATCAATAATTGCTATATTTTCTTTCAATAAGGGTATATTTCGTAACAAATGTGCAGTAGAAGATATTCCTGCAGTCCCAGCACCAATTACAATAATTTTATAACTATCTCTGGTCTTCATTATCCTCTTCCCATCTAAATTTGATTTTTAAAATAACTAATTCATAACCTTATTTTCATTGTAGTAACATTATTATAAGTTAAAAACACCATCAATTTATCTGACTTAAATGAATTTTTTGTTAATTTTACTTTATGCGTAAATCCCCTATGCTACTTCCATCTTTTATATTTTTCAATACTAGTCTTTATCCAATCTTACTTTTATGCCAGTTTCTCTCTACTCTCAAAGAAAACTTCCTTACTTGTAATTGGAATTTAAGAGTTCAAATAGTTTTTCTTAAATGTATAAATTTATTTAATTGGATAGAGGAATTATTATTTAAATACGGGAGGTTTTTATAACGCGCTAGGTATTCATGTAAAAAAATTACTAATTACATGGAAATTAGCTCCGACTCATATTCAATTGAGTGAAATTATTGAGGTTACCGAAGATAATATATGCTGATGTTGAAAAAGGAGAAGTAAACCTTATTATTAAAGTAGAATTATCTATTATTTTCAATGAAATAGCCCTTTTAAATATAATAAATGCATAAGTATTACTGTATTGATTAATTTTAAAAATAACCAGATTTGGATTCTAGTTCTTAAACAATACAAAAAACAACGAAAAAGAACACACTTTATTGTTATACAAGTGTGTTCTTTTTTTCGGTTTTAATAGCTATAATTCCTAGCCTATAGTAACTAAATTATTTTACACCGACCTGATTCCAAGCATTTTCTATGGCTTTATACGTTACACTATCATAACCATCATAATCAGCCGCAGATTGTAATAAAGCAGTACGAGCTTGTTTAAAATCGCTAGTTGGAGTCAAATATGTTGTTAACGCACGATAATAGATTTTTTCTGCCTTTTCTTTACCAATAGAATTAATTGTCAAATATGCAGCCTTATTCGGAATACCACTATTTATATGCACTCCACCATTATCTCCCTCTTCAGTTTCCGGAAGATATTGGTAGTTTCTCATATGAGCAGGTTGTCCATATTTCTCAGGATTAGATAAGCTTCGCAATGCGTCTCCAGAAACACCAGGTGTAAATACAGCATCCCCTACATCCCAATTGGTAGGATCAACAAAATAGCCAAACACATCAGAGAAAGATTCATTTAATGCACCTGATTGATTTACGTAACGAAGATCAGCAGAATACTCTGTAACAGCATGAGTTAATTCATGTGCCACAACATCAAGAGAACCAGAAAGCGGAATAAATCTGCGCCCATCTCCATCTCCATATATCATTTGCTGACCATTCCAAAATGCGTTATTTACGTTAACCCCATAATTCACAGCAGAGCGAATTGTTTTACCTTTCCCATCAATACTGTTACGATTATGGACATTTTTATAATAATCATAGACTTTTCCTGCATAGTAATGGGCATCAACTGCTGGCCTCTGATCTTTATTTATCCAAGCATTATCCTCATCAAACAAACGATAATTTATTGGATAATCTTCATCACTATGATTTACTGTAAATGTTTCAATGTAGCCACCATTCATAGGTTTTGTTGTGTCTTTTAAGTAGTATTTTCCCTTTACACTACTAAAAGTTGTATTCAATTCTTTTTTATCACCTAATACCCCATATCCGTAGCCTTTATGAGCACTATCTGCATCTGTAACTGCATTATACGAATCTACAATTGTCCCATCTTCCGCATTAACATAGATGTGCCAGTTAGCACCATAGGGTTTAATAAATTGTAGTTTCACTTTAAACGTTAAATAGTATGTTCCATCTTTTTCGTATACAACTAAATCTGCTGTTTCATTAGTAGACTCTAGGTTTTCTTTTATCTGATCTAATGCATTTCCGTCCATTTTTACTAGCGTATCACTTTTTGTAAGTTTAATATGTTTCCAAGCATTTGAAAGTGCTGTTTCCTTTGTAATTTTTGCTTTTGTATTACCCTTTAAACTCTCCTCTGCAGCTGGATGGACATCTCCATTGACTGTAGTTACCTTACCCTCTTTATCTGTATGTACAATAAATTGTGCACCGTCAACAGGTATTTTATTTATAGATCGTGTATAAACATAATGTTTCATACCTAAATCATCTGATTTCACTTCTTTAAGTGTTAAATCTTTTTGTGGATTTATTTTAAATAATTCTTTATTTTCTTCAAGAAACTCTTTTACCGCTTTTTGAGTCTCTACCTTTTTATCAGATAAATCACCTGAAAGAAATGATGGACTTCCCTGTTCCTCATTCCAATTTTTTTGTAGTACCTCCATTTTATCCATTGCTTCTTGTTGAGAGGCTTGTTCTTCTGCAAACGCAGTTGAAAAAGGAGCACCTAACATTGTTCCTGCAGCAAGCAATGTAATAACCGTTTTTTTCATTCGTTTTCCCCCTTCAATATGAGTAATATAAAAGAAATAATTGCAAAATTTAATATACAATTATTTCCGAATTTTTTGTTTAAATATGAATAATTGCATATTATCTATTTATAAAATTATTGAGATATAAATTCCTTATAGGGAGTACCAATCCATTGTAATCAAGCTAAGCTCATACAATGCCAAATTGAACTGTTTTGCAAACAACCATATCAATTAACATTATTTTCCTTAACCAAAAAAAGATGAACACAATTTCCTATACATCATATTTCTTAACTAATGTATTACTGTAACCTAGTTTGACCTAACTTGGACTGAATCCCCTTGTTGTAGATTTTTATAGTATTATTACTAATTACGGTACATGAAATTATTAATAATACAGTAAAAAAAAGCTCCCCTGAAAGGAGCTCCTTACATTACAAAACACTTATGAAATCCTTCTAATTACAGCTATACTTAAGATTTGGAGTATGGTTATAACTTATCTACCCCTGTTTGTTCCAATAAATCATTGGTTGAAGACTAGTCTTTTTCTGTGTGTTATTTCAAGCTCTTTAGATGTTTTCTATTTGTGAAATTTACTTCAAAACAAATTAACTAGATAATAAAACGTAAAATAATAATGCAGCTGCCTCTTGTCGTTTCATACTTTGTTTTGATAGATAATCTGCTGATCCATCTTCATTATATATAACCTCAGGCCCTACTAAACGATGACCTACAATGTTTTTCACGGATTCTATTGCCCATTCATCAGTTTCTCCCTTTAATGTTGCATCTGCAGATGGCGCTCCTAACATTTTTAAATACTGCCAGGTAATCCATGCTGCTTCTTGTCTAGTAATTGCACGGTCTGGATGGAATTGTTCCCCTTCTTTTTCATATAAAATACCAATTTCATATAACTTTTGAATATGTGGTGCATATGGATGATTTTTCACATCAGAAAACACTGGTTCTTTTTTTGAAGGTGGCGTAAAGTAAGCAATTTGAGATAACCAATATGCAAATTCTGCTCGTGTAAGAGAAGATTCTGGAGTGAAATTCCCCTCCTTATTTGCTTGTAATACCTCGTATTGATGTAAAGGATTTATAAACTTAGCATATGGATGATTTTCATCTACGTCTTTAAATCTCTCAGGCTCACTTAGCTTCACCGCTGAACTACCAGAGTTCCAATGTATCATTTCTTTCACGGTACCATCTTTGTGAAGTTTAAACGCCATATAATTCCCTTTTTCATCCTCAAATAGTAAAGGGTCTATTTGTTTTAGCTCCTGTTTACCATATGCTTTATCACTTACATATAATTTTCCTTCACTTATGTTTACATGTGACATTAGGTTTTTTAATCTTAAATCACGGTACACCCCTTCAAATTTCTTTAATTCTTCTTCATTAGGGTTTAAATATTCAGGCTTTGTTTTATCTGGGAAATAATGATTCATAAAATCATCAAACACTTCAACAGGAAGTGCTGAACTATCTTTATTTGTAACAACAAAAACTCCAATTTTATGCTCTGGAATTAACCACATTAAAGATGAAAAACCTGGGATATTTCCACCTTTACCGAACACATATTGCCCATTGTGGCTTTGCGGTGAAAAGAATTCAAACCCATATGTCATATTAGGGTATTTGGGATGTAACGCAAATTTTGTTTTTTGCATATCTTCTACAGTTTCTTTTTGTAGTATTTGGTTATTTTTAAATTTACCATCATTCAATTGAGCAATCATAAAATTGGCTACATCACTTCCTGTAGAAAACATACTGCCTTGTGGCATGTCTGTTGGTCTTGTCTGATAAAATGGGATGGCATTGCCTTTAGCATCATATCCTGTTGCTAACTTTTCCTTAATAAAATTAGTCATAACAAAACTGCTATTATGCATTTCTAAAGGGTAAAAAATATTTTTAGCCATATATTTGTAAAAAGGTGTGTTTGTCAGATTTTGAACAATATACCCTTGAAGCATAGAAGCAAAATTATCATATGTATATGTATCCCCTGGTTTTCTTACTACAGTGGGCATATTATCTTCTACATAATCTTTAAGCATTGTATAATCATTATCTTGATAATGGATATCCTCTGGTCTTGGATCTACGTAATCAAACCCTGTTGTATGGGTAAGTAAATGCTCCATTGTAACTGGTTCACTCATATTATTTTGGTACTTTAATCCCCCCATATAATTTACTATATCTTTATTTAAATCAATTTTTCCTTGTTCAACTAACTGCATGACAGCACTCGCAGTAAAAACTTTTGATATTGATGCTAATCGAAAAACTGTTTTTTTAGGATCGATGGGAGTATTCTTTTCTTTATCGGAAAATCCAAATCCCTTTTGAAATAGAATTTGATTATCCTTTACAACGACAAGAGCTACACCAGCTGCATTTTCTTTTTTCATTTTCTCTGGAATTACTTTATTGGTGAATGTTTCTACATCTTTAGGATTTAATGTTATAGGTGCAACAGTTTCGGCTTTTGAATAATTGCTCCCCAGAAAAAATAACAAAAAACAAACACTTACAGCTATTAACCTTTGAAAACAAATTTTCATTCTTTTATTCCTATTCCCCAAATTAACTCCCCCTTTAATACTAGATTTATTGATTAATCAGCTACCGGTTAATCAACCATATTCTACCATTATGTAGTTATTTTTTCTAATTTTTCTTCTATTCCGTCTTTTTTAACTGTTCGTCTGAGGAATTAGTCTATATATAATTAGTTCTTAGTTATACAAAATGATTTAGCATACAAAAATGCAAGATAGTCTTTAGTATAGACTTTCATCGACAGGTCTTCCCTAATATCCTATATAATGAAAACACCCATCCTTTATCATTAATAAAATTGGATGGGTGTCTTGTGACGCTTTAATTATTCTATTCTTACTAGGTATTAAGATATCTAAAATGATACCTTAGTTTTTCAATTTCCATTTAAAGTCTATTGACTGTATATATCTTTCTCTATATTCTTTAACAACGTTTCCAACCTATCCCTAGTAACTTGATTAAAATGTGGATTTAATTCCTTTATTATGAATTCAAGTAACTCATAGCTTATGTATTCACCCAATTCCAGTGAATATTGTTCAGCCAAAAAAGACTTTAATTTTTTAGAGATATCAATCTTATCCTTTTTACTAATCTTTATCTCCATTCGATAACAAACCCCTCTTAGATTAATCTGAAAAGCTAATTAAAATAACTTTTTATTACCTGAGAACTGGTCACTGTTGCATATCATTTTTATTTTTGAAGTATCTCTGTTTTATATATTACACAGCACAATATATAAAACAAAGCCCAAATACAGAATTTTTAACTTTATCAACTTTTTTAGGAATTCCCAATAAAATTAACTTTTTCATATTATAAAAATTTTTTCTATAAATTTTTCATACTTTCTACCTTTTTAGCACTTTCGTTACCGTAAGTTGCAATTTTCCTCATTTTTAAAATAATACAACCTAGACTCAATGCAAAAAGTGAAAATATCCCAAAAGTAACAGTTATAGTATTTAATGATAGACTCCAGCTAATTAAGAAAGATACTAGTGCCCCCCCTAAACTGGCCGATGCGATAAATAGACTAGTCACTTGATCAATATTATTTTCCATAATACGGGAAGCTAAGATTAATGTTATTGGAAAGACACCCGCTATGACTAAACCAATAATGAAGATGATAAACAAATACATACCTGTACCTCGAACAAAGGGAAATAGAGATAAAAGAATCACTAATGTAAAGCAACTAGATGTAATGTATGTCCAATAATTAAATTTATGGGCTAGCTTACCTACAAGTATTCTTCCTATAACTATTGCTAGCCAAAAACAAGATATACTTACTGAACTGATTAATTCATTATTGGTAAGAATCATTATTGTAGATAAAAAATTTGCAAGATTAGTTTCTATGCCTGCGTATAAGAATGCAAAAAGTGAAATAAATAATATAACTGTAACCTTTTCACTTTTAAATTTCAGAGTGAATGAGGAAAGGGATGCTCCTCCCTTTTCATTTTTTTGAGGAGAAAAATCCAAAAATTTTGTACGTCCAAACATGTACCAAGCAAATAGTGTAAAAATAAAGAATAGTAATATCCCATAAAGAATAAAATACCATTCATAAAATTTTATAATATAATTAACTAGTAACGGAAACCCTAGCGCCCCAACCCCAAACCATACTTCGAGAATGCTAAATTTAGCAGCACTATTCCTTTCTGCTGAAATAATAAAGGAACCCACCGTAGTTTCTAACAAACCTGCTCCATAGCCTAATACAAAGCAAATAACAGCTAAATATGCCCATTCTTTTATATATATAAAACCTCCTAGAACGATGGACATTACTAAAACACCTAATGTTATTGTTTTAAAATAATGATACTTTCTTACTAGTATAGGTGAACTTAGAACACCAAATAAAAAACCTGTAAATTGAAAAAATATTAAAACACCTAATTGATCAGGGGTTCTTCCATAATATTGTATTAATGAAGGAATTAAACTACCTATACATACATGTATGATTCCTACAATAAAATAAAACAAGCAACCATAATAAAACATTAACCGCATCTTTCCTCAACTCCAATCCAAAATAAAAACAGGGATTTAAGTAAAAGTTCTAAACCCCTGTTTTTACCATAAAACTAAATAGTTGCTACAGATCGCTCTTTATTACTACTGCTTTTATCAAAAAACATATCCAAAATAACTTGTGAACGAAATCCATCTTCAAATGTTGCTACAGACTTTTTAAGACCACCTTCCGCAGCCTTTGCCCATTCTAAAATTTCACTTCTAAAAGAATCAGACCATTCAAAAATCTCATTTTCTGGATCGACTAGTAAAGGTAATGGTAATGCGATTTCATGTTTTTCCAATCCATCAAAGAGTATATATTTATTTGGCTCTTTAGAAGAATACTTATATTCTTTTTTCGTACCTATTACCTCTATACTAAAACCACAATCATCAGGAAATGAACTTTTAGATGTTGTAATATTAACAAAAACCTTATTTTCCAATTGGCCATAAACCTCAGCATAGTCATCAACAAATACTGGTTTGCTTTCTTTTTCCTTAACATTTGTTTTGATTTTAGTTCGAACGGTATCCGCTCTAAAATCACTCTCAAATAAAAACCATAGTAAATCTATTAGATGAATTCCCAAATCTCCCAAGGCTCCACTAGTTCTATTACTTTGAAAATCATCTCGCCAAGTAAACGAAGTTCTCCTAAAAGCGCTATTCTTTTTAAAATGCAATCTTATCACTACTATTTCCCCTAATTCTTCATTTTGAATGAGTTGCTTTAAAGCCTTAACATAGGATAAGTAGCGATAGTTAAACCCCATTGAAGCGACTAAATTAGTATTTTTCGCTATTGTCATCATGTACTTTGCTTCTTCACAAGAAATTGCCATAGGCTTTTCACATAACACATGTTTGTTTTTTAATAACGCTTGAACCGCTTGAGATCTATGACAAAAATTTGGAGAAGATATTATTACTCCATCAACTACTTCAAGTAACTCTTCATAGCTACCAAAAACCTTCCCACCAAAATCACCCACCAACTTTTGGGAATTCTCAGAATTAACATCATATACTCCAACTAATTTACAATTATCAATAGTTGATAATGCTCTAGAATGAGCTCTTGCAATACTTCCTGCACCTATAATCCCAATATTCATTATATGAACATCCCCTTTTAATTAATAATGTGCTTTAGAGTATTTAAAATTCCAATCGAGTATTCACCTTGAGCTAGCATTGAGTGTGTTTTTTTGGCCTCTTCTGTTGCATTTTCTACTAAATAGCCATGCCTTACAGCTTGTAGCATCCTTAAATCATTCCCACTATCTCCAAAAGCAATTGCATTTGTTTTATCTAGTTCGTACTTGTCTAAAATAAATTTCACTATCTCATCTTTACCTGTTCCAAGTGGAATAAAATCTACATCATAGCAATTTTCTGGATCACCAGCTAATGGATTACATTTGTTAATATTAACTCCAACTTGGAATATCTCTCCGATTTCTTCTATCTTTTCTAAATTCTTTGCATCAATAAATTCATTTTGCTCTTCATAATAAAAATTAAATTTGTACTTAGAACTTCCTAATTGTGTCTGAGGTCTTAAAAAAATTTCATATTTTGATTCTAGCAATTTAATAATTCTTTCAATCTTCGAAGAATCAAAACCACCCTCTATAATTCTCTCTTCCCAAATTTGATCATCTATAGTAGTCCCATTACTACCAAAGTACGTTATTTCTGTACCTAATCCACTCGCCACAAAATGAGGGAAATACTGTATACCACCCTTTTTCATTTTTTCAACAATTGATTCTAAACTACTTCCCGTTACCCAACCAATTACTAAATCCCCTTTACTTCCTTGTTCATACAAATACTTTTCTAACAATTTCATATTGCTTCTTTTAGAATCATCCATGTTATGAGGATAATAAGTTTCATCAAAATCACAGAACACTACATATTTCGGGTTTTTAACCTGTGGTAGTCTTTCAAAATTTAAAGACTGTAAAACTTCATTACTTATTGACATTGAATAATCCCTCCAAAACGAAATTTTGCTCTTCTAACATCATATTTGGATGTAAAGGTAGATGTAATATTTCTTTATGAACTTGCTCTGTATTGAACATATTGTTTTGCAAATCATTTTCCTTTATCCACTTAGTATTTTGTTTATGAGATAATACCGGATAATAAATATCTGTTTCAATGTTATACAATTGGTACAATTTATTTTTCAACTCGTCTCTTCTTCCATTTTCAACTCTAATCGGAAAAAGGTGCCAGACATTATCTTCTGTCATCATAGGTAGCTTTATTAATTCTCTATCCTCTAAATCCTTTAACTCACGAATATATCGTTGAGCTAAATACGCTCTTTTTAAATTGTTGTATGATAAATACTTAATTCTTTCCAAACCAATAGCTGCTTGCAAATTATCAATTTTAGAATTGAATCCAAAGTCTAATACCTTTTTATTTTTTTTATTAATTTCAAATCCATGATAACTATATTGATTGCAACGTATTGCAAGAGTTTCATTATTAGTAACTATTGCCCCAGCCTTACCACATACACCAAAATTCTTATATGGATTAAAACTAAGGACAATAATATCTCCATATTCTCCAAGATTTGAAGAACCAATAGCTTGACATGCATCTTCAATAACTCTTAATTGATATATATCCGCGATTTCACGAATTTTTTTCATTTCACACTGCTTACCATACAAATGTACAGGTAAAATGCATTTAGTTTTTTTGGTGATAGCTTCTTCGATTTTAGATGGATCAATACAATAACTCTTCTGATCTATATCTACAAATATAGGTTTTGCTCCGACCGCTAACACAGCATTTTCAGTAGCAGCAAAACTATTAGCTGGCATAATTACTTCATCTCCCGGCTGAATACCAATAGATAACAATGACACCATAAGGGCATCTGTACCACTGCTTGTTGCAATTACAAACTTTTTATTTAAATAACTTCCGATTACTTCTTCTAGCTTTTTTGAAAATGGTCCACTTGTAAATTGACCTGTCGGTAAAACATCTTTTAAAACTCCAATAATTTTTTCAACCTCATCTTGAGAAATCAACCGATTAACTGGCATAAATTCTATTTTCTGTATATTTTTTCTGCTATAATTGAAAATATCTTTTTCTATATCAATATCTATTTTCAATTTGTTTTCCCGAAATAATTTCTCTTTCATCTTGTGATTCGGTAATATATTACTAATTTCAAATTCTTTTTCTTTTGTTTCCCCCTGTAGGCACTTTAATAAAGCTAAATTGTCTTTACTATGTCCAGAAATTGTAGTAAGAGTTTTCACGTTAAATCACCTCTAAGAAATTATTTTGAAAATCATGAGTAGACTATATTTTATGTTATCGATTACATGTCAACATATTTTTTACGGAGGGTTTCTCTATGGTAACAATTAATGAAATAGCTAAATTATGTAATGTATCAAATGCTACGGTTTCAAGAGTTCTAAATAATCATCCTTATGTAAATTCAGAAAAACGTGAGAAAATAATAAAAGTAATGCAAGAATTCAACTATACTCCTAGTGCTATTGCTAGGAATCTTAGGATAAATAAGACACAAACCATTGCTCTATCAATTCCAAATATAGATCATCCCTTTTTCGGAAAATTAGCTAGAGAAATTTCTAAAGAATTATTAAAACACAATTACAAATTGCTAATTTATCAGACTTTTTATGAGAAAAAAATAGAGCTTGAATTACTTTCATTACTAAAGAATAAAGCTGTAGATGGTGTAATTCTCGCATCCCTAGAAAATAGTTGGGAAAATATAGAACATTATTTAGCATATGGGCCCATAATACTTTGTAATGAGTATGAGGAAAATGCACCTATTCCGATAATTTGTTACGATGAATTTGAAGCTGGATACAAAGCTGTTAAACATTTAATAAGCAAAGGTCATAAAAAAATTGGCTTTTGTTTTGACTCTCTTAATAGTCAAGCACAATTAAAACGCCAACAAGGTTATCTGCATGCCTTAAAAGAAAAACAATTACCATTCAATAAAAATTGGCTATTTGGAGATGCAATTACTATTAATGATGGATTTAAAATTTTTGAGAAGCTAGATAAATTAAAAGATAAACCTACTGCATTATTTACTGGAAATGATCAAGTTGCTGCTGGAGTCATTAAAGGAGCTACTATTAAAGGGTATTCTATTCCAACTGACTTAGCTGTTTGTGGTTATGATAATCAATTAATTTGTACAGTTACAACCCCAACAATTAGTACTATTGATATTCCAATTGTTGAACTGAGTAAACGTACCGTTAACGAGATACTACTATATATAAATACAGATGAATCTATTAAACGAAAAATTATTGAATATCCTACTAACTTAATTATTCGTGAATCTACATAATTAAAATAAAAGTTTCTGCTTAAACTTATATAATAAATATAAATAAAAAGAGGACGTAAATAATAATGTGTCCTCTTTTTATCATTTTAGGCATTAAATTCTAGGTACATTCGACACAAATTGATTATTTTTTATGAATTTTATTGAAAAACATTGTAAAATACCTCCATTTTTCCTTCTATTTTGCTATGATAGTTACAATTTAATAGGACTATGATAATTCTATAGGATGGGGGAATATATAGTGAGTGTTTCAGTAAAGGGCAATGAGCAATTAACCTCTCTATTGAACGACTGGTATCGATCTATGCTATCTCAACAAGTTGTAAAAGCTACTAATCTAAAAAAGAAAATTGATGAAAAAATTAATAAGTTAAGCATTGAGTCAAATCAAGAACGTCAGGATCAAAATTTGTTACTATATTACTCATTACTTGAATTTCGTTACACAGTCTTAACAGATAGTCTCGGTATTCAACAAAATAGTTTTGATGCTATTAGTGATTACGATATGCCTACAGACCATTTTCTACGCTTCTATTATCACTTTTTCAAATCCATTCATTCCACTTTTATATCAAGTTTTACTGAGGCAGAGGAACATTATAAACTGGCAGAAAAGATACTAGTAAACATTCCAGATGAAATTGAACATGCTGAATTTTACTATAGAATTGCTACTTTTTATCATCATACCTATAACATGCTCGCTGCTATCGAATACGCAAATAAATCGAGAGCAATCTTTTCGAAGTATGAAGGTTATGAAGTAAAAACAGCCTTTTGTAATAGTTTGTTAGGGGGTTGCTGTATCTATTTAAAGCAGTACGAACAAGCTGAAGAATATCTGCATTGTGCGATTGAATTACTACAGAAGAATAGGGAAGAAGATTCCTTGTTATACGTAAAAAGTACTATGGGGTGGCTGTATTCTGATCAAAGTATGTCTACGTTAGCTATTCGTCACCTTTCAGAAGTAACAGAAAAAATCCCTACACACTTCAAAGCTATCTTCCTACAGGCTAAGGAACATTATAAATTAGGAGGACAATTAGCAGCTAGCAAACTCATTGATAAGGGATTACAAATCTGCAGAGGAATTCATAACGAAGAATACACACACCACTTCTCTATTTTAAAAAGATTAAATGAAAATATTCCACTGGAAGAATTAGAAAAAATCATTCAAGAAGGAATCTTATACTTTGAGCAAGAAGAATTATGGGAATATGTTGTCGAATACGCCGAAATATTTGCCGCAAAATGCAGACAATTAGAGAACCACCAAAAGGTAAGTGATTATTTCCATATTTGTTACCAAGCAAGACGAAAATCAATCGAAAAAGGAGTGTTAAAATAATGAAAAAAATCAGCCTATTATTATCGGGTATTGCTTTTATTGGGGTTCTAACGGTGGGAATTTCTCAATTTTCTAAAGCGAATCAGTTTGCTACTCATGGACATTACCCTGCTCCTACATATAGTGTTGGCGATCATGGTGGTGCACCACAATAAACTTAATGTAAGTGTATGTAAAGCCCCTCCATTCGGAGGGGCTTTACATATCAAAATTTATCTCTCACGTATCACTCTGTACACGCTTAAGGAAGGCGAATCTGTTAGGAAAATCTGTTAAATAATAATAGAAATACGCTAACTATTATAACTATCGACTCTTCATATGCAATATTACATGCGAATAGTCTTAAATATTTTGTTATACTATTCATGTGGATTTTTCATCCAAAAATCCTCTTAAACGCATATTTATGTATATGCCACCCTAATTGATGAAAGTGAGAAGAATGTTTATCATTTTTCTCACTTTTTTTATTTAAATTATGTGCTTGTACTTATTCTTTAGTTATTTTAAGTAATAAAAGCTCAAAAAGAGAATTCACTTTTCAAATCCAACCTATCGAATCAATTATCGTCTAATAATACCACACCATTTTTATCAACTCATTTTAGAATATTTAAACAATAATTTTATATACAAGCTCTGCATAAATTATTCATTTTCATTTATATAAGGCCTACATTTTTACTTCTTATAAATTATCAAGTATTGAATTATTATACACAAACAAAAAAACACGAGGTATTTTGTAGAATTTTGTCTATCAATATGTATGTACACCCTTATGTAGTGGATATAGACTGTGAGGTGTAAGGAGGTACCTTACAAAATAATGAAAAGGAGATTATAAAATGATTAGATTAACGAAAGTCTCAAAGTTAGCATTTACAACATTAATTGTGGGAAGTAGTTTAAGCGTCTTTGTGTCGTCACACAGTGTACAGGCTGACACCTTAGATCATAATTACCAAGACACTTTAAGATTTATAACACCTTCTAGTGCTAGGCAAACATTGGAACAAAAAAACAATATTGTTCCAGAATCAAGAGTTATTAAAAACCATTATGTAAAATACTCTAAAGCACATTTCCAAACTAAAGAAAGTATACCAAAAGAGATTTATTATTCTTCAGAAGGCTTTAAGGGCTATATACAAGCAAGTACCGTTTGGGATATGGGAGATCATTTCGCAACGCTATATTCCGGAACCGTTATTCGATGTTAGACTTTTAATCCCTTCTCTCCTAATGCTTATAATGATCAATAGCTCACTGCCAATAATATAATATCTATTGTTCAAAAAATAAACCACAAAATCTTTTGATTTCATGGCTTATCAAATATAAAGATAATGCTAAATATATACTCTAACATTACCTTCCCCAAAGTTAATTATAGAGTATTTTCTCAAAAAAGACACTCTTGTAGTGTCTTTTTTATATTATTTTAATTTACTCCCATCTTACTTTTGTTAAACTCATATATGTAATAATGCATATTTTTTAGATTGTATATTATGATATACTCTCATTGTGAGCTGATACATAATTTCTTTAGATTGGAAAACTAAAACCTCATTTACCCAATTTGGGGGCGCCTTATGGCGTCTTTTTTTTGCTATTGAAGTAAAAAACAGGACCGTAATATCATTGTTTAAAAAAATTGTATACATTAACAAGAATTCCGCCTACTAACTCTTATTTTTTGTGGCTATTTATTTGTTTCAGCATAATAATTTTTCATCTCGTATATGCAATAGACAATGATAGCTAAACTCCAACTGACACCATAGTAATCATGTGTGTAGAAATCATAACCTGCCTTAATACCTTTTTCCATTACAACTAACGTAAATCCTAACGCCACCCACTTGTTAATTTTCATCTTAATATACGTTATCGCTATTATTATTAAAAATAAAATATTTGTAAGGTAGTTTATCATTAGCTCATATTTTTGAATGTATACTGCCATTATACAAGCAACGATATTAGTCGCAATGCCCAAGGCAACCACGGCTCCCCAAATCCTGTCCGAAATTCCCACTCCCGATTCAGCCCCTTCCTTAATCACATTCTTTTCCTTAATTCGTTCCTACACCCTATTCAAGGTATGCTGTATTATCCTTGTCTGATGAATATCTAATTATCTTTTCATATAGTGCAAACAAAATTTCCTCTCATAATTTTCTCTTTATTAGGCAAACTAGGTTTAAGCCGTTTGAACTAGCGGCTTCACTCTTCTGGTAATGGGGTAGTAAATTTATAGTAATTGACTAACTCATTCAGTCCATTGGCACTGGCAGACGACAAAATTGTTGTCTGCCATTTTCATGTATACTTTTTCTAAAGTCATTCCAAACCATATGTTTACCGTACTGATTTTGAAAAGAATGAAATTTAATTTTTAAACAAGTAATAAAGATATAGCTCAGTCCACTTTTGGTATAGGACTTTTTCTTTTTACATATACTATTTTTGAGCCTTTTTACCAATACGTGTTCTATTGGTGTCTTGAATTCCTCCTAAAAAGGGGCGGCAGATACGACTGCATGCCCTTTTTATTTATACTGCTTTTTTAAATCCAATACAGCAATTGAAAACTAAAAATGCACTATTACATATTCTTTTCAGCCCATATTATGTTAAACTTTCTTAAGTTGTTTATTTCATAGTTGAATTATGGTTTCGTATCAAATTCAGCAATATGTGAGCTGTACCCCAAAAGAAAAGACACTCAAAAGGTGTCTTTTCTTCTTTTAATAAAAAAACATTTTTCTTTTTCAAAGATTTTCTGTCTTGTTCTTAATTTTGTCAAAATCCTCATATAGCTATACAAAACATATATGCTATTATGTTTTTAAGAAACTATGTGTTCCCTTAACCCTATATCCGCCCCTGTATTTTTACAGGGTCTTTGTTTATTTTATTTGGCTTATAAGAATCATTACGCACCAAATTTCAATAAAAAGTGTTTAAATGTTAGTTAGAATTTCTAAATATATACTACACTAAACATCAGTTAACACTATACATATAGTGTTAACTATCTTAATTGAATATTAGTAATAGTAAGTATAAAGATTATCAATTTACTATATCTTACATTTATGTAAAAATAGATGTATGTTAAGCTTTTTCAAAATCTTTCCCCTAATAAAGATTTGAAGTAGCATTTCATGATTCTCCTTACTGTTAATATGCCTTGAAAAAGAACCCGATAGGGTTCTTTTTCTTCTCATTACATTCTCAGTATTTACTTAGTTAACATACAAAAAGGACTGGCAATTACTTGCAGTCCTTTTTGTACCTAAGTATAAACTTGAATTAAGTGCTTAGCCCTTTATTTTATTAGGCATTCACATCAACTAAATATGTTATTATCATTTAAATATATAACACTTCCAAGTTTAAAAGTACACAATAATAAATCTTTCCCAGCTTCCAGCTACATAACTATTAGCTGTTAATTCTCTACCGCCATTTGCTGATACGAATCTACCATTACTTAGCGCTTGTAATACATATATCCTATTGTCTCCACCATTATATAAGATAAATTTTTCCCATGCCCCAATTGATGTACGATCTGCTACTACTCTACCATTTGACTTAAACGAAACATACTTTCCATTACTTTTCGTTTTTAAAGCAAACGTATATAATTCTCCAGTCGGAATTAATTCGAATTTCTCCCATTCATTAACTGCACTACGATTTGCTACCACATTTCCCGATGGCTCAGCAGAAACATATTGTAAATTTGCAGCTTGTATAGCAACAGTCCAACTTCCATTAAATAGACTCACACCTTTTAGTGAATCGGTATTTGATTGGTCGGCTGCCAATGCACCATTCGATGGGGTTATCATCATTATCATTAGAACCATTGGCAAAACCATTAAAACTAACTTTTTAAAGATTTTATTACCATTTGCATGAGTTATGAACCTCTTCATTCCCATTCCTCCCTTAATATATATAGCACTCATATACACTATACTAAATATGTAAAATTTTGTAACAAAAGAGGGTCTTTATCAACAAATACCTTATTATTCTGTTTCTTTTTTCTCAAATTTATCATTTTCTAAAAACAAAAAAGAATCCTTTACGGATTCTTTTTTGCCTTGCACTCTTTTTCAAATAGTGCATTTTTGCACCTACTTTTAGTATAACTTATAATTCCTATAAAATAAATGAGATTAAATAAAATTCACTTCTTTATTTTCATAAAACATCATACATACTCCTTCATAATTTTACAGATAAAATAGGGTATTTTAAGACTCATCTCTTGAACATTCCTTTAGTTGCTCCATAGCAATCTTTCGCGCATGTTCCTCACTATCTATCAAAGTCAATCCTTGTGATATATAACTCCAAAATTCATATCCACAATCCTCCATCCATCTATAAGCTTCTGTTGTGTATAGCCCATCTTTTCTTTTAATGATTTGAACCTTATAGTTTTTACTTGGAGAAAAAAACTCTTGTATAACCTGCTCCATTTATGAAACGTCCTCCTAAAATCTATTTGAAATTATATTTTCACATAAACTCGTAATCGCAACCTCTTTTACGATAAATTACTGTAACTTTTTGAAAAAATAATATACCTTACATCCTCCCAGCATTTTCTTCCTGCACTACCCAAAATAAATAATACAGTTTATATCCTACAAATTTCAATAACATTAAGCTGTTACTTCTCTCTGTCGTTCAACATATTTCTACTACATATAATTAAATATTTTTTCAAAAACCACTTCATGAAAGAACATAAGTTCGTGTATAATAAGAACATAAACAAGAACGAATGTTCTCATTATTATTAGGAGGAGTTATAGTGTATGACTATTCAATTTTACCGGATAGAATCATTTTATGTGTTGATCTTCGTAGCTTTTATGCTTCTGTTAGTTGCATCAAAATGGGATTAGACCCACTTCATACAAAATTAGCTGTAGTTGGTGATGTGAATCGAAATGGGTCCATTGTTTTAGCCGCAACTCCACCTTTAAAAGCAATGGGAGTAAAGAAGTTGGCAAGGCTATACGAGATTCCTCGACAAAAAGATATTCTTATTGTGAATCCAATTATGGGAACCTATATTAAGTGCTCCAATTACATAACGAAGTTAGCTCTACAATATGTTCCTATTGAAGACTTTCATCAATACAGCATCGATGAATTTTTTATGGATATTACCGATAGCATCCATCTATTTGCCCGGAATCCAAATGAATTTGCATTACAGTTTAAACGTGAAATATATGAACATACACGAATTGAATGCACAATCGGGATTGCACCTAACCTATTGATGAGTAAGGTAGCTTTAGATATTGAAGCAAAGAAAAATAAAGACGGAGTCGCTTATTGGACATATGAAGATATACCTACAAAATTATGGAGCATACGGCCGCTTAGTAAGTTTTGGGGGATTTCGCATAAAACAGAAACAAAATTAAATCAAAAAGGAATACATTCAATTGGTGATTTAGCCAATTATCCTCTTAAATATTTAAAACAAAGCTTCGGCGTGATTGGCGAAGAATTACACTTACATAGTAATGGGATTGATTTTAGTCGAATTTCAGAGAAATATGTTCCGGTTACAACTTCTATAGGAAAAAGCCAAATTTTAATGCGTGATTATACAATAGAAGAATTTCCGATTATCCTACTGGAACATACCGAAGAAGTTTGCTATCGATTAAGACAACAAAACAAACTTGCTCAAACCGTTCAATTTTCAATTGGATATAGTAAAAGTTATTCGGGTGGCATTAGCAAAACACATACTTTAAGCCGTCCCACTAACTTAACCATGGACATTTATCAAGTTTGTCTATATTTTCTACATCAACAATATACTGGAGAACCAATTAGAAGTATTACTATTTATCTAACAAAACTAATTGGTGAAGGAGAAGAACAAATTTCCCTTTTTGATAACATCATACAACGAGAAAAAGAAATAAAGCTAACGAAAGTAATGGATGAAATACGCACAAATTTTGGAAAAAATAGCATATTAAGAGGAATTTCCTATACAAATAATGCAACAGCAAGATACAGAAACACACTGTTAGGGGGACACAAAGCATGAACAACGCTAATATGCCAAAAGGCAGAGGAATGGTAAAATGGACGCCGTTTGCAGCAATGCCAGAACAATTCGTCGGAATACATGAAATGATCAAAGAGAAAAATAAAGTAGCGCGTCCCATTTTAACCTCTGAAGAGAAAGAACTGATTGAGAACATGTTACTATGTTCGTTGCTATCTGAAGAAGAGATATTAATTACATATTATGAAGATGGTTATTTACTCACCAACTATATGACCGTTATCGATATAGATCCATTACATAGCTCTATCATATGTACTGATGCTTTCTATAATAAGATGACAATACAATTTTCAAATATAATAGACGTAAAATAGATTTAGGTGATTATCTTTGGAGTAGTATAAAGGAGCATATAAAATGCAAGGGAATCAGATAAGAAAGAATACAGCGAGAACCATTATTCATAATGATATAAATAACTATCCCTATTTAAATATACCTATGATTATCAATGAGAAAGATGGAATAACTTACGAGATTTTAAGCGCTGGTTTTCATAATAATGATGCAGTAGCGATGATAACGACAGATGGTTTCGCTACAACTAGGGTAAATACACCGATTGTAACAGTAAAAAACAATGATGGTAGTATCCAAGCATTCCGCTTACCTTTAGAATTGGAATATTGGGTACTTTCATGTATGTGTGCTGCTTCAACAGGGAGAAATCCGTTCCCATGTAAAGTTGCTTTTGGAATCATTGATACTAAATTTCATGTCGAATTCAAGTAAAAAAGGAGCAAATTAATTTGCTCCTTTTATCGTTATAAGATTTTTAACTTCTATCCTTAAACACACTATCTAGGATTCTATCCTAGATTCTGAACTTATATCTTAAATCCACCAATTAATTCTTGAAGTTCTTCGGCCATCTGTGCTAATTGTATTGCTGAAGAATTTATCTCTTCCATAGAAGCATGTTGTTCTTCAGATGAACCGGCTATCGTTTGCATACTTGAAGAATTCTCTTTCACAGCCATAGATATTTGATTAATTGATGTATCAACTTCCATTACATCACTTGTCATTTTATTTGATAATTCCACCATACCATGTACTTTTGACACGATATCATTTGCAGATTTTGAAATTTCATAAAAACTTTGTTTTGTATCATTCGCAACCTGAATCCCTGACTGCACTTCAACTCCTACTTCATTCATAGCTTTTACAGTCTCATGTACATCTGCTTGTATTTCATTAATTAAACTTCCAATTTCCATTGAAGATTCGGATGATTGCTCCGCTAACTTCCTGACTTCATCGGCGACAATTGCAAAGCCACGCCCCTGTTCTCCTGCCCTTGCCGCTTCAATCGCTGCATTCAATGCTAATAAATTTGTTTGTGCTGCAATATTTTGAATTACTTCTAATATACTTCCGATTTGCTGCGATTTCTTATCTAATAATTTAATTACATTATCAGATTGAGAAACAGAATGATGGATTGACTGCATTTGCGTTACAGTTTGTTCTACTAATTGTTCACCCTCATTGGCTTTTTGTTTTGTGTATAAGGATGAAGCCGATACTTCAGAAGCATTATCAGCTACGCATTGAATGTTTCGTGTTACCTCACCAATTAATTTCGCTCCAGACGCCACTTCATTATTTTGAACTTCTGCACTATTCGATATTTCTTCCATTTCTTTTGTAATTTGTTCTGTCGCAACACTGGCTTGCTCTACGCTAGCGGTTAGTTCCTCAGATGAAGCAGCCACATGTCCTGCAGATGTGTTAATTTGAGAAATTATATTACGTAACGACTCTGCCATTGTATTGAAACTACCACCTAATTGACCAAGTTCATCCTTTGAACGAATATTTATTTTCTCAGTTAAATCTCCATGACTAATTCTTTGAGCTGAAATAACTAATTGTCTTAACGGATTAATAATAGATTTAAGAATGAAGAAAATTACAATTCCACCTAACAACAATGAAGCCCCTATTATAGTGAGTGTTTTATAAAAAATAGGATTGGTAGCTTCTTCAATTTCTTTAATAGGCATTACACCAGCTATTTTCCAACCTGTTTTTTTGTTTGTTTTAAAGCTTATGTTTCGATCCTCACCATTAAGGCTATAAGTAATTACTCCATCTTCTTTCTTGTATAGTTCATCTGCTAATGATTTCTCTAATTTCTCACCTGGCTTAAGTGTCGGATGAACAACTATAGTCTTATCTTGACTTACTATAGATACAAATCCTTGTTTTCCTATTTTTATCATTTTAGAAGTTTTTACGATATCATTAATATTCAAGTCCACACCAATGACACCACTTTTATCAGCATTTTGCTTTGCAATTGCTATTACCATATTACCTGTAGCCTTTGATTTATAGGGAGACGAAACAATAATCTCTCCATTAGCTTTTACTGCATCCTTATACCAACTACTTTCTAATGGGTTAAATCCTTCAGGTATTTTTCCAACGGGCGCATGAATAAATTGATTATTACTAGATGTAGTATAAATTGTTTCTATCTCTGGATGTAACTGTATATATTGATCAAATTTACCTTGCACATTTTGCAATTGGTCAGCGTTATAATCACCTTGTGTAAGTATCTTTGCAAAATGAGTTACATCTACATGTTTATTTTCTAATTCATCATCAACTATCTTATTTAAAATACTCACATTATCTTTCGCAGATTGTAGAATTGTATCATTAAGATCTGTTTTCGCCTCATCATAAGATGCTATTCCCACGATAAGACTAGGTATAATTAATATTGCAATAAATGCCATAGACAACTTCGTTTTAAGCTTCATTTGTTCCAATCTCTCTTTTATTTTAAACACTTTCTACTTCTTCCCTTCATTCTTACAACTGATATAGTGTATTTAATTGTTTGCTCCTTTATTTTTTCTACATTGATTTATGGGTATTATTCGAAATGAAATTACCGTTATATCCTTTTACATATATCTTCTTATATAACAATTTAGTTTTTACAAGCGGAGTTTTATCTATCCACCTTTCGAATATGTTATTTTGCTATATTAAGCAATGTTAAGGCTACGAATTATTCTAAATTACCTGGATGAAACATAGACTTCATTTAAAAGATTATTTTTGACTTTAATTGGATCAAAAGTTTAATCTAGAACTATTCAAATTTGATGAAATCCTTACCATAATAAACCCCTAAAACTTAACTAAGTGAATTTATTTTTTGGATAATTATGCTTAACTGCCTTTTAACCACTCTAACCGCTTCACTTCATTCATTTATCTATTTACTACAGCCACTTTTGTATTATTGGAAACTAAACCATAAATTCTAAATAGAAGAATAAAATAAATCGGAGGACTTCATTGTAACACGTATACATAAGTTTTAAATATTAAAATGAAAAAATATTTTTTCATTATCTTATCTTTATGAATTACTAATAATAGATTGCGAACTTTTTTGGGCTAGCATTTAGATCATGATTCAAATGAATAACAGCACCAATTCATATGTATTTTGCGAAATAAACTGTTTTGAACTACCTCACTGCTGAATTACACTTGGATGAACCTTTATAGATTTTGCACGTCTCTTCGCTCCATCATTTCCATCTAAACACCTTCTTACTACCATTACTTTTTCCTCTCGTGAAAATTTAACCATAAAAAAGTACACCCCAATTGTTGTTCTTGTCTAACATTTTGGGTGTACATTAATTAAGGACGACTTGAATGTCATTTATATGGACGATTAATTAGCACCTTTCTTTGTTCTCCCACCATGTTTCAAATCCGCCAACTACTCTCAGCAAGAAGGAACGAGAACTAAGCGAATATAAAGCGATTTATATCATAAAAGATTATTTTTCACTTCTTTATCAATCTTTACAAAAGACACCTAAGAATTAACAAAGATATTGTTTCGTCTGTTTAATCTCTTACAGAAAAACGGACGAAAATCCCATAGGTATAAGAAGAAAACAGTCATTGATATCTTAGGCATCGTATATAATTTTTCTATGTCCCACAATTAGGTAGTGTAATCCAAAAAAATAAAGCCCGATAGGGTTTATTTAGTATGCAAATTTTTAAAGAACTTACACTGGATCTTTAGAAAAAAGAAAAAATCTTACATGAAATTAAACTTGTATAATGTTAGCTTGATGGGCATAGAGCACCACCCACATTTTAATTATTTTATAGACCAAGCAATTCTCAAAAAATGATAGCACAATTTTAATTATGATTTTGATTTTAATAATGCGTTCTAAGACACTACTCTTCTTCTAAAATAGCGTAATAATATTCATCCCACCATTCATTTCCATGGGGTATACACTTCTTGAAATAGCCTTCTCTCCTCATTCCAATTTTCTCCATCACTCGATATGATGGGGTATTTTCTGGCTGACATGTAGCTATAATTCTATGTAATTTCATTTCCTTAAACCCATATTTCAATGTAGCTTGTGCTGCTTCAGAAGCATATCCTTTATTGAAATATTTAGGATTGAATACCCAACCAATTTCATAAGTATGCTCGCCAAAATATTTATGAAAAACAATATGACCAATCAGAATATTTTCATCTATCAGTATCACAGGAAAGTTCTCAGCATTTTT
>NZ_MAOE01000140.1 GCF_001884185.1 Bacillus albus | reverse complement strand
AATCTTTCTGCTTCTATAAACATTTACTTTTCTCCCCTCAAAAAATCGTTACTTTATTTCAGATTCACATTTAATCTTTAAAAAAAGAACTTGCAGGAATCTCTACAAGTTTTTTTATATCAGGTGAATATATAGGACAAACAAACTATCTTACCGATTCATCATAGAAACTACAGGGGTAGTACTTTGACAACTATATTATATAACAAATATTAACATCCGTAGATTTTATTTTTGAAAATTATGTTGATTAAGAATGAAAGTATCCTTTTCCTTAACTATCCTAACTTCTATTCACTTAAATAAACTACTCAGTTTGATTTTTTAAAACTTCTTGAGAATGCGTAACAACAATTACACAATTAACTTCTTTATGCGCGAGTTCCTGGAACACTCAATAATTTTATTTGCTGTTGGTTCATCAGCAATAAATAAAACAACATAGCAAGATAGTGCCTAGCAATTACTACACGTTGTCGGTGTTTGCCACTTAATTGAATTAAATTAAATGAACGTTGCTGAGTATAAAGAATATGTTTACTTTTACTCTAAAAATTCTCTTCTTTAACAAGGTTTTTTGATAAAAATACACAAAAACCCAAAATCATGGGACTTTTATTAAGTGAACTGCTCTATTTGAATTTTAGTTACATAAATTTGAAACTTTCGTGCATACTATGTTTACTCCTTAAATTCATAGATGTAATGTTCTTATGGCAGTTAGCTTTTGCTAACTGCTTTTTATTATTAAGTATGTTCCAAAATGATGAATTCCTAACTATTAGGTTAGCTCTTGCTATCTACAAAAGGAGTTTGACGTTTTACTTAAATACCCTAAAGATACTCTACTCATATATTTTCCAATAAAAAAGGAGATATATATAATCTCCCCTTCTAATCCATAAACTATATCATTAGCGAGTGAATCCTCCACCAAGTTGTTGTTCAGCCATTGCCACTAGACGTTTTTTGATTTCACCACCAACAGATCGGTTTGAACGAGCTGTTGCGTCTGCACCAAGTTGTACACCAAACTCTTGTGCGATTTCATATTTCATTTGATTGATTGCACTTTCAGCACCACGAACTAATAATTCGTTACGGCTTCCACTATTATTGTTTGCCATCATTACGTATACTCGTTAATTTTCATGTCTATACTGTTTAGAGAAGGTATTCCATGCCATTCGGATTGACCTCCAGCACATGATAAGTTTATAGCCGTTCCTATAATTAGGAACGGTCTTATTTCATTCAACTATCCTTTTTAATTACAGTAACTGTTTTTTTGATAAGCATTACTACACAGTTTCTTCTGTTCAAGATACATTTTCACTAAAATCATTCAAATTCTCTTCACTATTTAATACATATGTTTCATATAATAGTCTTTAATATTCATTCATACGATTAAACCATAGTCTTTTATTTTTATAACTTTTACACTTAATTCTAATACGCCCTTATTTGCATGATTAGAATGTGCAGCTTCATGCTGTCCAAAATGGCTTGTATTCCGCTCCATCTAAATAAATTAAAAGTTATAGCATGTATTTTTAGCTAGGGATAACGATAACATTTCAGAAACCTCATGCTAAGCAAATTGGGATAAGAAAAGTGTCTCTGTTACACCCTGTACCAGAGACAAACTATTTACTTTTTCTTGATAACCAAACTTTTCACAAAGAAAGAATTTAAACAATTTATAGAACTAATACTTGAGAAAAAATAGGATCAGCCTATCGTGACAGACTCCTCCTGAAATACAACCCTTGTATACATATAGGAAATGAATTTATTTTACCAATAATGAATATTCACCATTTTTATCATCGAATTTATAAACATTCAAATAATATTTGCCTGGTTTCGCTTCGAATTTCCCTTTTATAGTATTTCCTTCATCTTCACCACAAGCTACGTAATTTTGCATGTCTGATTCATGATAAAGTACCCATGTCATCCCAATATTTTGTTCATTTACCACAGAAATATCTAATTCTTTTGTATCTGTAACATCAAACGTATAAACATCTGTTTGATCAGGAGTAACCAGATTTCCTTTTACAAGCGTATTAAACAGGAGTACCTTCCCCTCTTCATGGAATTCACCTGTTTGCGGATCTTGTTTTACAGTAACTTTTGTTTGTTCTTTGCTTTCTTTTCCTCTACGATCTTTCACAGTTAGTTCCACAGTGTATGTTCCTTTTTCTTCATATACATGGGTAGGATTTGCTTCTGTACTTGTTGTACCATCTCCAAAGTTCCATAGATAAGAAATAACTTTTCCATTTTCACTTTTTGTACCATCGCTATGAAATTGAATCTCTTCATTTACTATCCCGCTGTATGGTCCATTCATATTTACTATAGTATTTGTTTTTTCCTTTTCCTCTGTTGCAACACCATGAAAAACAATATCATATTCAAACTGGTTAGCTGCATTCACACGATAGTTTACAAAATAGGCTGTAACTGTTTTATAACCACTCCAACCTTTTTGGGATAACTGCTCCAAAGTTCGATTTACTTGTTTACTCATCGTTTTCCAATCTTCAGACTCACCTTTTGATGTACCACCTGTGTACTTGCCTTCCACGGTAAATGTATTAAAGAATTGCGACTCATATTTTGTAATTTTTGCATCTTTTATATTTGCTACATCCACAATTTCGTTTTTCACTTCAGCTAACGGCTTTGGTGCGTGTTGAATTAAATAATCATTTGTTACTTGCGGTACATTATATTTATCTTGATTATCAATCAACTGCTGCATATACGCTTGATATTCTGCATTCAATTGTGTATTGTTGCTCAATGATTCACGATATGAGTCATAATTTTTCACATCGTTTACACGGATTAAATCTTGAAGCTTATCAAATGTGTCAAATTGATGATTATACAAATATGACTGTAGTGCAAAGGAATACTTATAAAAGTCCCATGATCCATATTTTGAGAACAAAGTTTGCTTTGCTGTATAACGGCTTGCTGGATCAGATGATAAGCCACTTATCATACTTTTACGCGGAACAACATTATTTGTACGTGTAGATCCTGCAAAAAATTCTGCATTCCCTTCTTGGAACCAAGTTAATCGTTCATTTTGATACATTTCTCCGCTTCCAAATAAACCAGGAACCTCATACCTTCCTTGTAAATAATGAGTGAATTCATGACGGAATAACTCTTCTAAACTATAAATACTCTGCTTTGGCGTACGTTCATATGTAAAGAAGGTCCCCTTCTCTTCAATATAAATTCCACCGTTGTTTGTTTCATATCCATATAATTGTCTATTTAATTGATATTCATCTGGATTATTATAAATTACTATTGTTAGTACATCATCAGCGTTACCCGGTTCTAGTGCTTTATCATTACCAATTACACGGTGATATTGCGCTTTTACTTCTTTGGCTGCCCAATATAATCTCTTAATTTTTTCTTCTGTTACTTTATCTCCCGTCTTGAAGACAATTGATCCGTCATCAAATGTATATGTTTTAGGCAAGTATTGTCGTTTCCCTTCTTCACGTATTTTCTGTAGATCTACTGCCTTTCCACTATAATCTTTTCCACCATAGTTTGTTTTAATTTGTTCTACTGCTACAAAATAAGGTCCACTTAGACGAGGATACAAGCTCATTGCTTGTGTAATAACTTCCAATCCTTTGTATGGATTACTATGAAATTTCCCTAAACGACCTGCATAATAAATGCCATTATTAATTAGCCAACTATTTTCATTTGTTATATTCCCCACGAGAGCAATTCTATTAACCTCATTTATAAAGTTATCAATCTTTCCATACCACATTGTTTCACTAGGTTGCTTATTCGTATCTTGCAAATAAGACTGTATATCATAATCAATTCCTTTTACAATTTCATATACAGCTTGTCCTTTCGCATAATCGCTTACATACGTAGTAAGATTATCATTATATTGTTTTAAAACATTTACCGCATACTGTACTGTTTCAGTATCACTAGAGGCATTACCAATTAATTTTCCATACGCAGCTACTACTCTATCTTGCTCAGCTGTACCGAATGTAAAGTTTGGATTTTTCGCAATCGCTTTCAATGCTGGTAAACATTTTTCATGGAAGCTTCTCTCTTTTAAGTAACTTAATTCATTATTATAATATCCCACATAAAAAGCAGAACGTAATACTTCAACAAATGTTTCAATGCCCTTTGAGTTTTCTTTCGTAAACGTCCTTCCTCTTTGTCCTAATTCATTAATGATAACGTTCATGCGCTCTTTATTCTGATAAAATGCTTTCGTATCTTGATTGAATTGAAATAAATCCGTAATTTGATTCCAAGAAATTTTTGATAATGTATCAATGAGTTCGCTATTAGGCATTTTATTCAGTTCTGCCAGAGTGTAGCTTTGCTTTAATTGAATTTCATCACGTTCCATAACCAGAGTAGGACGTTGTGAAAAATCTCCTACTTTTAAACGCTCTTCAAAAGTCAAAGTTTCGTCCGCTTTTGTAGCATGTACAATTTCATCTTTTGAAGTTTCTGTCCCTATTGGTTTCATCTGTAAGATATTATAGGGTGCTGTTTCTTCTGCTGATACGTGTGTTTGAATACTTCCAAATGATAATGCCATCGTACTAATCCCAATCATCATTTGAGTAAATTTTAAGTTCTTGTTCATTACATTTCCTCCATTTATATATTCCACCCAAAAATATAACATTTTATCTTAATAAATCATTATAATATGTATCATTTCATATTTTATTACATGAATTTCCTTATAAACTGATATTAAATAAAACATTATAGAATTTCTTTCTTTTTTCATCCTTACTCATGAATTGAGTATATCTTTTGTTTAACATTTACGGGTTCATCGTAAAAAACCAAACTCTCTGGCAAGATTTCGTAAGATATTTGGCGATAAAAAGCTTTGAATTTCTTGAGCAAATAGTTGTAATTCATTGGATACAGAAATAGACATACAAAAACGCCATCCTTTCTTATAATTTTACAAAAAGAATAACGTATTTTTTTATAAAAAATACTCGGCAAAGTGTAAAACAAAAAGGGCCATCTCAGCCCTTTTTGTTTTATAAATCCTCTATATCATATTCGGTATATCCCTCATAATAGTAACTAATATTAATACCTTTCATGAATATTTCACGACTATTTATTTCATCTACTAGTGCATTTTGGAGTAAATGCTTAATTTCAATATCTTTAATTGGGCTGCGTTCCATTGCCAGTAAATAATCTTCTTTATCAATTTTATTCCAGTCGACCACCTGATGAAGTTCATTTTTAAATATTAAATCTAGCCATATTCTAGTCGTTCTACCGTGTCCTTATCTAAAGGGGTGTGCAATATTCATTTCAACTTAAAGAGAGTTTATGTTTTGACACAAGCTCTTTTTTATTGGATTTCAAATATATTCAACAAGGTGAGTCTTTTTCACTTACAGCAATATAGACAAAAAATCTGGTTCTGATGTAAAAACTTCAAAATAACCGCAATTAATCTATAAAACTCGGACATACCAATGAAGAAGCATTCAAACGAATCCGGGCTGTTTAAATTTGATTATAAAACTATTTTTCTCTAGCAAAATAAAGCAAGGCTATGGTCGGAAAAGCGATTCCTATCCATAATGTTAGATTCCATCCTCCTAAGGCATATGCCCATCCTCCAATAAAGGATCCAACAGCACCTCCTAAAAAGAAAATAGCCATAAATAGCCCGTTTAATCGACTACGAATTTCTGGACTTAACGAGAAAATTAAACGTTGGCTAAGCACAAGGTTTGCAGATACTCCCATGTCTAACAGAATTGCAGCAATTACTAAAACAGCTATTCCGATGGGCGAACTACTTTGAATAATAAGTGGTAGTAATAAAGAAATAATAACAACCGTGAGAGCTATCCCAGTGGCGGATCGTGTCCAGCCAAGATCAGCTAGACGACCACCTATTGGAGCGGCTATTGCACCTGTAATTCCGACAAGTGCATATAATGCTATGGCAGTCTGAGAAAAATGAAAAGCAGGACTAGATAATAATAATGGAACAGTGGTCCAGAATAAGCTGAAAGCCCCAAATACACAAGCATGATAAATGGCGCGACGGCGTAAAATTGGAGTAGTTCGTAGCAGTTGCCACATTGAATTAAGTAAGGCTATATAATTTGTTTTTACCTGTGGTTTCCTAGTAGGGAGTACTTTCAATAATACAAACGCTAAGACAATAATTACAGTAGCAGATAAAGCAAATATTGCATTCCATCCCCGCATATCGGCTACTAGACTAGATATCGGTCGCGCAAGCATAATACCTAATAACAGACCACTCATGACATTGCCAACTACGCGACCGCGTGCATTCTCAGATGAAAGATATGATACAAGAGGTACGAGTACTTGCGCTGCGACCGAACCCAGTCCGATAAAGAATGAAGCAATTAACAACAAAGTTGCGCTTTTTACAAAAACCATGGAAATGAGTGCAAATGCACTTAAAAATAACAATATAAGTATCAATTTTTTATTCTCAACAATATCCCCCAAAGGCACAAGAAATAGTAAGCCAACAACATATCCAATTTGAGTTAGCGTTACAATTAATCCAGCGCTACTATTAGAAAGCCCAATTTCATTACTAATTACCCCAATTAAAGGCTGTGCATAATAAAGATTAGCCACAATAATACCACATGCAGTTGCTAAAAGAATGATTAAACCTGATGAAATATCCTTATCAATTACTTTATTTTTAAAATTAGACATAACTATTTCCTCCCATACTTTTATTTCAAAATTACTAAATCGCCTTGGCAAGAACTACTGGGATGCCATTTTGTATTGTAATAAATTAAGTCTGAACTACTTTCCATTCTGCTTTTAAAAGGTCCAAGTTTATCTCTTTTTTACCCCCCTTTTCTAAATGTTTTTTAGCAATTTAATTTGTGATTTTTGGAACCTAAATATAGACATACCAGCACAAGATGTTTGTTTATTAGTTAATTAATAAACTATACGTTCAGTTTATTAATTAACTAAAATATATACTAAACGTTCAGTTTTGTAAATAGGCTATTTTATTTTTTGTTCATATTAAGTATACTAAACGTATAGTTTATGTTTTTGAAAGGAGTGATTAATGTGCAAGGTAAAAGAGGTCGACCACGTAATATCGAAACCCAAAAGGCCATCCTTTCTGCGTCCTATGAGTTATTATTGGAAAGTGGCTTTAAAGCAGTCACAGTCGATAAAATTGCAGACCGTGCTAAAGTCAGCAAAGCTACGATTTATAAATGGTGGCCAAATAAGGCTGCTGTGGTAATGGATGGTTTTCTTTCTGCTGCTGCTGCCAGATTACCTGTACCTGACACAGGTTCAGCGTTGAATGATATTTTAACTCACGCCACAAGTTTAGCCAGTTTTTTAATTAGTCGAGAAGGAACCATTATCAATGAGTTAGTTGGCGAAGGGCAATTTGATTCGAAACTAGCAGAGGAATATCGTGCTCGATACTTCCAGCCACGTCGACAGCAAGCAAAGCAACTTCTGGAGAAGGGAATGAAAAGAGGAGAATTAAAAGAAAACCTCGATGTTGAATTAAGCATCGATCTCATTTACGGACCAATTTTTTATCGTTTGCTAGTAACCGGTGAAAAGTTGGATGATTCCTATGTACATGACTTGGTTATAAACGCATTCGAAGGGATACGTTTGAAGTAATTAACATATAAACAAAGTTTTAGATTTCCACTGTTTCCTATAATAATGTGACTTGCATTAACTTGAGAAATAAAGTATCTAATTTTTTAAAACTGTTGTATATGGGATTGTCCCCCATATGCATCAGTTTTAAAACAGGCTTAATCTACAAGCTATTAACGCTTCCTTTTTGATTTTTGGCAGGTTGTAATGTTTATTAGTTATTGATTTTTCATTTGAAAATAGATTAAAACCACATAAGAAGCCTGAATTTGTATTGTATACAGTTTACCTATTCTAATTAGTTTTCATAAAATATCTTCTGTTTACACAAGAACGGATAGGTTTTAATCTCTTCTGAATCTAAGTTTTCATCAAATAAATGAATGGCTGTAATTTGTCTACAATCGTAGATATGATAATAATATGTACCAGACACCATGCACATTGTGCTTGCATAGATAGTATTGTCTAATATACCTTCTTCCGTGATTACTCCACCCTTAGGAACTTCGCAATTTGATAAGATATGAACAACGACTGATATTCCCTCTTCTTTTAAATCGTGACATATTTTAGATGTTGATGTCATTGGATTAAAGTAATAATTACTTAAAAAATTAATAAATAAAAACCCTCCACAACAAGGAGGGCTTAGTATTCTATATAAGTAAATCTTTAAATGGTAGACTTAATATTTTATTGTATTGGTCCTAATAATCCCATAATTTCTTCAGCTTTTTGGTTTTCGATGCTATAGTAAATTTCTAACCCCTGACGATTTCCTCTTAGAACCTTCCCTCTCATTTTAGATAAGTGTTGGGAAACTGTTGATTGTGGGATGTTTAAAATTTCGGTCATTTGGGTTACGTTTAGTGTTTTATGTTTTGAAAGCTCATTAATCAGTTTTAAACGCATTGGATGTGCCATAAGTTTTAAAAGCTCTACATCCTCTTCTAAAATCGTGTTCTCTACATGCTGATTCGCAAATCTCGTCATAGTATCCGCTCTCCCTTATTTGTTTTCTTCTAACGTAACACAACTTCTGTATTACATAATATTAGTATGTTAGAATGTTTGTTGTTAAAAAATGATAATTAAAGTATACAACTATAGTTTGTACTAGTAGTGGAGTTAATGTGTGGTTTGTATGAAGTTTCCATTTACTATTAATCTAGTCTGTTTAAGCTAGTATAAAAGTTATGCATATAATTAAAAAGACAAACTCTCCAAGATGAGGAGTTTGTCCAAAAACATGATCTCTTTAGTTCAACAATATAGAATTCAGTTCCGATAAGAATTTTTATTTTTTCCATATCCCACGTTTTTTGCATTAGAACTAACAATAGTGAATTAGAATAATGACTTAATACTTGCTAGAACAGTAAGTATCCCTATAATAATTACAAATACATTGCTCATTTTCCCTCTGTATTTTGCTAGTACTGGTACTTTACGAATCGCATACATCGGTAATAGACATAAGATAGCAGCGACTAACGGACCGCTAAGGGCATCAATGATTCCAAGAATACTTGGATTTGTATAAGCAACATACCAGCATGTTAGCACAACAAAAGTAAGAATCATTGTCTTAACTGTTTTTTCTCCTATATCTTTCCCACGTTTTTTACCGGACTTGATAATCATGTCACGCATTACCTCATACGCTCCTATATAATGACCAAGGAAAGACTTTGTAATAGCCACAAACGCAATGATAGGAGCTGCAATCGTGATTACAGGCGAATTAAGCTCATTAGCAAGATATGATAGAATTGACAAGTTCTGTTCTTTTGCCACCTTAAGATCATCTGGAGTCAAACTTAAAGTACTGCTCCACACAAAGAACATAACAACAGCGAATGTCATGATATAACAAACTTTTTGTATTTGAGCACACTTGGCATCAGTAGCATCTATTCCATACGTAGCTCTCTGTTTCATAACAAATGACGAAATCATAGGAGAATGATTAAACGAGAATACGATGATTGGTAGAATCATCCAAATCATTCCAAAATAGCCCGTTCCAGTTGAAGCAGTAGAAACACTTGAAAAACTTAGCATTGAAGTATTCCATTGTGGAATTAAAGATATTGCAATAAAAAGTAGAGAAGCAATGAAAGGATATACTAGCATGCTCATTATCTTTACAGTAATATCCTGACCAAAATTCAGTATAGTAATAAGACCGAGGACTAATACAAGTGATAAAATAGCCCTTGGAGGCTCCGGCATGTGCAATTGGTGCACAATAAAACTACTTGCAGTATTTGTAAGTGCAACCGAATACATCAGCACGATCGTATAAATTGAGACGAAATATACGATGTTAAAAATGATACTTGCTTTATTACCGAAATACTCTCTTATTGTTCCTGTAATCCCCTCGTCGGCAGAATTCGAAGCGTATATCATTTTAGCAAGCGCCCTATGTGAGTAATACATAACAGGATATGCAAGTATAGTAATTATCAGCAACGATAATAAACCACCTGAACCTGCATTAATCGGTAAGAAGAGTACTCCTGCTCCAATTGCTGTTCCAAATAGACTCAATGCCCATGTAGTATCTTGTTTATGCCACTTTTTAGGGTCTAGATATTTCTCATTTTTTCCTGAAGTATTATCAGCTTGAAATTCTATGTTTTTTGCAGTATTCCCATTCATATAATAATTCCTCCTAGTGTCCTATTCTTACTTCTCTATTTAAGGCATCGGAATATAGACCGTTCTTTAAAAATGAATTGTTTATAAAGTGCGCCACATCGTATATCCTTCTTTTAAGTTGATCAAAATTTACGAGCCATCAACCTGACGATTTTATTACCACTTACAAAATGTTTCAATTATATAGTAGGATATATCATTGATAATTTCCCCAATATCTAGAAACCCTTAAGCGAACAATAGAGAATAGATTGTTAACTATTTCACAATATAGACGTTAACTGTTCATTGATTTGATTGTTTCTCCCCAAATATTTTATTTTTAATGGCAATCCCTGTAGGTGTAGCCGCAATTCCACCTAAACCTGTCTCTCTTAATTCGCGAGGCATCTGTCTTCCAACTCTATACATCGCTTCAATAACTTCGTCAGCATTGATGATATTGTTTACACCGGCTAATGCGATGTCCCCTGCTGCTAAAGCATTTGCCGTCCCAATGGCGTTTCTCTTTACACAAGGAATTTCTACCAAACCAGCGACTGGATCACAAACTAAACCGAGTAAATTTTGTAACGCAATTGAAAAAGCTTCAGAAGATTGCTGTGGCGTTCCACCCGCAGCTTCTACTGCAGCTGCAGCCGCCATCGCTGAGGCACTTCCTATTTCAGCTTGACATCCTCCGTACGCTCCTGATATACAAGCATTGTTTGCGACTATCGTTCCAAATAACGCTGAAGTGAATAGAAAATGAATCATATCTTCATGACTTAAATCTAACGTATCTTTAATACTAAATAGAACTCCCGGAATCGTTCCACTCGCACCTGCTGTTGGAGTTGCACAAATAGCTCCTAATGCAGCATTTACTTCATTAACACCAATAGCACTTTGGATCCCTAACACCATCAAATCTCCAGAAAGAGTTTTCCTATTTTCTCGATAATTTTTAATTTTAACAGCATCCCCTCCAGTTAAACCAGTTGGAGAAAATACCCCGTCGCCCTCAATACTTTTATTTATAGCATTTTTCATAGTCGCTAAATTTCGTTCCATTTTATTCAAAACTTCTTCATAAGTAGATTTAGTTTGTTCCATTTCCTGTTCAATTGCTAATTCATAAATTGGCTTTTGGCTTTTATTAGCTGCATCCACAATTTCTTTTATGGACATATACATATTTTTTCACTCCTTAATGTAACTAAAGAATAATGAGATTAGCTATATTGCTTAAATTCTCTAATTCCTTCTGAGCATTACAAGGCAATAGCGAATCCAAAGCGAATGCATATAAATATTTTGTTTTATCTTCCAAACTATGAAAGTTGTTAATTTCAACATCATATTGTTTAAAGATCCTGCGTAAGATAAATTCAAAGTCAGCTCTTTCTGAAATCGCAATAACAACTGGCAATGGCCCCTGCAGTTCTAAGCTAAATCCGTCAATTTCAACATGTTTAATTTCAATTAATCCACCACCAACCGAAATACCCATCGTTCTAATACTTCGGCTTCCATCCTCTAAATATACATCTGCCGTATTTGGATGACCGGCAGGACTATCACCTGATTTTTCAATAAAAGTAATATCAATCCCTTTAGATTTTGCTATTTTAATAGCATCTGGCACTTTGCTGTCATCGGCTGCAAATCCTAATATCCCAGCAATAGTCGCAAAATCAGTTCCATGTCCTTTATGGGTTTCAGCAAATGATTCATAATACCTAACCACGACTTTTTTTGGAAGACCTTGAAATAATTTATTTGCAACTGCTCCAATAGCCAAAGCCCCTGCAGTATGTGAACTCGAAGGACCTATCATTACCGGACCAATCACGTCAAAACAGCTTTTGTATTTAACAACCTTTTTTTCTTTAATAGATGCTACATTTATGTTCATATAAGCACCCCCATAGTTTATTATTTTTAATTGCTGTTGAATCTAAGTTATTAGAATGATCAATTGAAAATAAGATCTGTTTGATAGCGCTTTCTTTGTTGAGTTGAATAAACTTTCCTTTTGATCCACAACCCTTCATATAGTAATCATATCAGTATGTCCAATTTTAGAAACTTACTGGCAAGTTCTTTAGAATTTTCGAACCAAAACGAGGTTTGATATTTTCTCTAGAGGTTATAAATTATCTCTCGACGCCCTCATTATAACTTGTATATTTATGAGTTCAATCTTTTTTTATTTTTAGAAAGATTGAATAGACAGAATTTTGAATGGTTAATAAATTACACTTAGTATGTAACAATTATGTCCTTTGTTTGAAGCTGTATTAGTTAATAGAAAAGCAAAAATAACACAGAGTTACTTTCATTAACACATTGATTATATTGGAAAATCATTATAAGAATACTTATATTGTCCTTGGTTGGAACATCTTATTTTGGACATGAAAGCTGTTGTAATAAATGATTATTGAAGATAGAAAGTAATAAGTTAATAAAACATAAAAGTATTTTGTTTAATAATAAAACATCATGAATATATATACATTATTCAGAAAAAAAGAACTTTTCTTTATGAATCCTAAAGTACTACTTTAGAACTATCTACTACTATAAAACAAGATGTTAGCTCTTCTATATAGGTTATATATTATTTATCCCAAAACTCTAATGAAATTGGATATTTAGAAGTGTTTTCTTCATAAATAGAAATTTCACTTGCTGTTTTAATAATTGAATAAATCATTACAATTCAACTATCTTATATGTTAGTTCCTCATTCATTGACTCTCTCCCCACCTATCCATTTTAGGTAAAATAAGAGGATAATATATAAAGAAATATCATCATCAACGTGCAATTTATAAAAGCAATCAAAAAAAGAAATTCAAAACACCTTTCTTTAATGATGAATGAAAGGTGTTTTGAATTTTAAAATATCATATAACATTTAGAATGATAAACTAATGAAAGAGATGCACTTACTTCTTCTGTGCCGGCAGATATCTCTTCTGTTAATGCAGAAACCTCTTGAATTTGACTTATTATTTTATCTATATCTCTCATAATAGATGAGAATGTTTGATCCACTTTGTGGGCCGCTTCTTTTCCTTCTTCTACCGCAACTACTGCAAATGGTCCGCAAGGTTATTAAGTGCGAGTCGTTCAAACTTAATGAGTTACCTCTTTTAAAATAGTAGAAATACTATCCTCTAACAGTTCCAATCCTTTACTTAAACCTTCTAAGTCTATTGTTAAAGAAGGTAACAACTTAATTACTTCATCATTAGGCCCAGACGTTTCAATAATTAAACCACTTTCAAATGCAACTGAGCAGATTTTTTTAGCTATTCCAAAAGTATTACACGCTATTCCTTGCATAAAGCCTCTCCCTCGTACTTCTCCTTGAAGTTGGGGATATTTTAAACAAATCCCATTAAGAAAACTAGTTATTTTTTCACTTTTCCATTTTAAAGCATTAATAAACTCTATATCTTGCCAATAACTCAATGCTTCTGTAGCTGCTAAAAATGCTAGATTATTCCCTCGAAACGTTCCATTATGTTCTCCTGGTTCCCACTTATCATATTCTGGTTTAATTAGTGTAATAGCCATCGGAAGGCCAATGCCACTTATAGATTTTGACAAACAAATTATGTCTGGTTTAATGTTCGCAGGTTCAAAACTAAAAAATGTACCCGTACGTCCGCACCCTGCTTGAATATCATCAACAATCAATAATATATTATATTTTTTACACAGTCTGTCAATTCCCTTTAACCATTGGGAGCTAGCGGTATTTAAACCACCCTCACCTTGAACTGTTTCTAGAATAATTGCAGCAGGTAAATCCACTCCACTTCCGCTATCACCTAATACTTTTTCTAAATATGATAAAGAATTAAGAGAATCTAAATAATTTTCATACGGCATGATAATACTATTATTTAGTGGTACTCCAGCACCCTTTCTCTTAAAATGATTACTCGTTATTGAAAGTGATCCTAAACTCATTCCATGAAAAGCATTAGAAAAACTTATGATATTTGTACGCCCGGTCACTTTTCGAGCAATTTTCAGTGCACTTTCAACAGAATTTGTACCTGTTGGACCAGGAAACATAATTTTATAGTCTAAATCACGTGGTTCCAAAATAATTTTGTTAAAGTGCTTTAAAAAGTTCACTTTAGCACTTGTTCCCATATCAAGACTATGAATAATACCATCTTCTAAAAGATAATCTATTAATACCTGTTTCATTTTTTCATCATTATGTCCATAATTAAGAGCACCAGCACCTGAGAAAAAGTCAATATACTCTTTTCCATCTACATCCCATAATTTATACCCTTTAGACTTAGTAAAAATCGTTGGAAAGCTTCTACTATAACTTCGAACTTGGGATTCCAGTTCATTAAATATATCCATTTTTGAACTAACTACCATAAAAGAGCACCTCCTAATTTTTCTTTTTTGCTATACTCACAAAGAATAATGAAAAGTTATATAATTTCTATCCTAAATTTTATACTGAATGCGTATCTTTATAGCGATGAGCTGCTATTGCTGCTTGACCAAGAGAGATTCCCCCATCATTGGTAGGTACTTGTTTGTGCATGTAAACCTCGAATTTACAAGCCTTAAGTGACTTATAGGTTTCTACAAGTAAAAACTTATTTAAAAATACTCCCCCACTAAGAACTAGTTTATTAATCCCTGTTTCTTGACGAATTTGTTTACAGGTTTCTGTAATCATTTGAACCATTGTATAATGAAAACGATAGCTCAATTCACCCTTGGTATACTTATTTTTAAGTATCAAAGATACCAACTCTTTAAACATAGGTTTTATATCAATTTTTCTAATTCCATTCGAAACAACTATTTCATAAGATAATAAAGGATTGGAAGAATCATTTATATCAATCGCTTGCTCCAACTCAATAGCAGCCTGCCCTTCATATTGGACTGTTTCACGGACACCCAATAGTGCTGAAACAGCATCAAAAAGCCTTCCCATACTTGAAGTAAGAGGAGAATTAATTCCTTTTTGAATCATTTTTATAAGTACATCTAGTTCAAAATTATTTCGCTCTGAAATTATCTTTATTGGTAATTCTTTGACTTGTTCACCATATATTTGCGTCAATATTCCTAAAGCAATTCTATACGGTTCTTTAACGGCTTTATCACCGCCTGGTAGCTGAAAGTAATCGATATATGCCGCTCTTTGATAATTAAGAAAATCACCGATTAAAAACTCTCCGCCCCAAATATTCCCATCATCACCATAACCCGTTCCATCTAAAATAACTCCTAAAACAGGACCATCTAATTGATTATCCACCATACAAGAAGCCATGTGGGCATGATGATGCTGAACCTGTACAACTGGTAAAGTTTTTTGATCAAATGCATATTTTGTACTATAAAAATCAGGATGAAGATCACTTGCTATTACGGAAGGACTGATTTCAAAGATTTTTTGTAAATGAGCTATAGTATTTTTAAATGATTCATAAATTTTATAGTTTTTTAAATCGCCAATATGATGACTAATAAAAGCTTTTTCACCTTTAGTTAAGCAAATCGTATTCTTTAATTCTGCTCCTAAAGCTAGTACATTAGTTGATCCTTCTTTAAAATCAATTGGGTTTGGTACATAACCTCTAGCGCGACGAATTATTTGTAGTTTTGTTATTTCATCATCTAAATTAATACCCCTAACAATAGAGTCATCTACTCTAGTGAATATCTCCCTATTGTGTACTAAATAATAATCTGCAATTCCTTTTAGCTGCTCAATTGCATCTCCATCTTTATATACAATTGGTTCATCAGAAACATTGGCGCTCGTAGCTATTAATGCAATAAAATTCCCTCTTAAAATGAGATGATGAAGTGGTGTATAGGCTAACATTACCCCATAGGTATTATTATTAGGTGCAACATCTGAAGAAATATACTCATTTTCCTTTTTGTTCAATAGCACAATTGGCCGTTCTTTAGATACTAATAAAGCTTCTTCATTTTTTGTTATTTCAGCAAAATTTTTCACATCATCTAATTGAGATGACATTAAAGCAAAAGGTTTTTCATCCCGTTTTTTTCTTTTTCTTAATTCTTTTACAGCTTCATGATTCATTGGATCTACAACTAAGTGATATCCACCTAACCCTTTAATAGCTAGGATTTTCCCCTTTTTTAACAAATCAATAGTTTTCTCTATTGGATTATCAGTGGGGACATTTGTACCATCTGCTGTTTTCAATTGAACTTGTGGTCCACATTTCCAGCAAGCATTTGGTTGTGCATGGAATCTCCGATCCAATATGTCTTTGTATTCTTTATCACACTCTTTGCACATAGGAAATTTTACCATTGTAGTATACGGTCTATCATAAGGAATATCTTTTATTATTGAATATCTAGGTCCACAATTTGTACAATTAATAAATGGATAACGAAACCTTCTATTCGTTGGATCAAATAATTCTTCTAAACATTCATTACATACATAAGTATCAGGAGATATTAAAGTTTGCCTACTGCTATGTTTTTGGCTACTCAAAATATCAAAAGAGCTATAACGATTATTGGATTCTTGTTCCTCTATCAATTTAACCTCTTGCACATAAGCCAATTCTGGGGAATTAAATTCTATGTCATGAATAAAAAGTGTAATATTATTTTGTTCCCCTTCTACTTCTATCAGCACTCCATTTGAATCATTTAACACCCATCCGTTTAGATCATATTTTTTTGCTATTCTATATACAAAAGGTCTAAAACCAACACCTTGCACAATGCCTTTAACTTGATACTTTTTTATAAACATATTTATTACTTTTTTCATAAATTGTCTCCTAACATAATCGAGGTAATTCTGCCCCATATAATAACTCAATGAGTTTCAATTCACCTGATTTTGCTTCCATGAGCACTTGTCTTTCTTTTGTTTGAGTAACTTTACCAATTACCGCAGCTTCTTTACCATATTTAGTATTTTTTAATACCCTCACGACTTCCTCACTTACCTCTGGAGACACAAACATACAAACATTGCCCTCATTAGCTAGATACATTGGATTAACACCTAACATGTCGGCAGCCATAATAGTTTCTGCTAACATAGGAATATCTTTTTCTTGTATTTTTATTCCAGTATTAATTGTTTCTGAAACTTCATTTAAAACTGTACCTAACCCGCCTCTTGTAATATCTCGCATACAATGTATAGAATCACCAAAATGGTTTTTTAACTCTGAAATCATATGATTTAATGGTGCACAATCACTATATATTCTCTGTTCAAACCCTAATCCTTCTCTTATGGAAAGGATATGTATACTATGGTTTCCTAGTTGTCCTGTTATAATGATATCGTCACCTTCTTGAATAGAATTTACCGAAAATGGTGATACATCTCCTTCAAAAACTCCTATTCCAGTTGTATTAATAAAAATTTTGTCTACTTCACCTTTTTTAACAACTTTTGTATCCCCAGCAACAATATACACTCCAGCTTCTTTCGCGGTCTCTCTTATAGAATCTAATATTTCTTCCAAATCTTTAATTGGAAAACCCTCTTCTAGTACTAATGCCAATGATAGATAAAGTGGTTTTGCACCACTAACCGCTAAATCATTAACCGTTCCACAAACTGCTACTTTACCTATATTTCCCTCACCAAAAAAGATAGGATCAATAACAAAAGAGTCTGTTGTCATCGCCAATCTTCTACTACTCACCTCAAGAATGGCACTATCCTCCATTTTTCCAAGGTGAACATCTTCTAGTTTTGCAGTAATAATTGAACTAATTAAATCATGACTCAATAGTCCTCCTGTTCCATGATCTAAAATTATATTTTCTAAATCTTTAGTCAATTTCATTTGTTAAAACTCCTTTTTATTTTTATTTTTGAAAAATAATATCACTTGCTACATAGAACAAGTGATATTACAACGTATTTACTTACGGAATTGCAACTCCATCAAAAGAAATATCTTCATTTTTAGAAATCGAATTACAGATTTCCTCGATACTCATAATCTTTGCACAATATGAACCTAACCACTTTAAAGCCCGTTCTTTATCTTCAGCCTTCGCTGAAACAACCGCGTCTTCTGGTACGATTACATTATAACCACGGAAAAATCCATCTGCTGCAGTTGTTTGAACACAAATTTGAGTTTGCATACCCGTAATAATAATTGTATCTACTCCTAAATTTTTTAAGGTTTCATCAAGATTTGTCTCAAAAAAACCACTATCCTTATTTTTCTCAATAATAATATCTTTTTCATGAAGAAACTCAGGTAAGATTTCTGCACCTTTAGATCCCTTTGTGACTGGTAAAAAATCACCATATCGTTCAGCTTTCGGATCATCTTCTAAGTTAATTAACTGTAGGTGAACAATAGAAACATCATTTTCTCTCATAGTATCTAAGAAAGACACCATTTTAGGCGTAAACTCCTCCACAGCTGCAATTCTATCCTCATTTTTATTAACCAAATCGTACTGTAAGTCATTTGTAAGCACTGCATATTTCATAATAATCCTACCTCCAATTAACTAAGAATTTAATTTTTCTAAAATACAATGTTCATTATTCCACCAGTAGTAAGAATATGTCAAATATTATTTTTTATCTAAATTTTCTAAAAAATTTTCTGAAAATTAATGCCTAATAGGACTCTATTTCCCATTAGGCATTAATTTTACGCTTTTTATTTAGAATAATCTCTCATATGTAATTAAAGTTTTTCACTCTCTGTAAAAAATGATTTATGTTCTACTGGAGAAGAAAGCACTATTAAGGTTGTAGGCTTTCCATACTCTAAACACAAATTAATATAGTCTTCGAGTGTATGTACAGATTCCGTCACTACCTTTGTTAGATAACTATACATACCGGCAATACGGTGACATTCGACCACATCTGAATGTTCCATTGCGAATTTTTTATATTTGTTGCAATCCTTTGGTTCCATCAAAACAAACGCAGTAATATGTTTTTTTAATTCTTTCGGATTAACAATCGTGCGATAACTTGTAATAACCTCCTGTTCTTCTAGTCTTCTAACTCGCTCTGTAACAGAAGGGGAACTCAAACCTACCAGTTTTCCTATTTCAACCATACTTAAACGTGCATTTTCTTGAAGATGAGAAAGAATCTTTAAATCTGTTTCATCCATTGCTGGGCCTCCCCTTGATTAATTAAGAAAACATTTAATAATTCTTAAATTTTTTAAGAAAATTATAATTAATACATAAATTATAGCATGTTATCCTTTTTTAAAACTTTATATAATTAATATCAATTAATGAAAGAGAGGCTGAGTATCTTGACACAACAATCATTGAAACGCTCAATTACTTGGGTACAGGGGACCGCATTAACCATAGGAGCTGTGTTAGGCTGTGGAATCCTTATTTTACCTTCAATTACTGCAAATAGCGCTGGACCAGCTTCAATTTTATCTTGGGTTATCATGTCTATATTAGCTTTTCCTATTGTAGCAACTCTAGCGCGTCTTGCTAAAATGATTCCTAGTGCTGGAGGAATTACAGCTTATGTTCAAATGGCATTTAATGCAAATACGAGTGCCATCCTAGGCTGGATTATGTTAGGATCTATTCCTATTGGAGTTCCTATTATTGCTTTAACAGGTGCCCATTATATTGGATATATTTTTCCAATAAGCAATCTTAGTGTTATAGGAATTGCAGCATTAATTTTAATTACCTCTTTGCTCCTACATATAAAAGGGATAGAACTATCGTCAAAAGTTAGTGTGTTTGTAATTTGTATTATTTCACTTTTAATAGTTGTCGCTGTTATCGTTTCTATACCATATGTAAAATTAAGTTCTTTTACACCATTTGTACCAAACGGGTGGTCTTCCGTTGGCGCTTCTTCTGTAATTATCTTTTTCTCCTTTGTAGGGTGGGAAATGATAACCCCATTAGCTGAAGAATTTAAAAGACCCGCTAAAGATATTTCCATTAGTTTATTTTTAGGAGCAATTTGTATCTCCATTATGTACATTGCTATATCTTTTGTAACAATAGGAACCCACTCATATGGTGATAAGAATCAGATAGCTTCCCTAAGTATTCTAATATCAAAAGGAATAGGACCGATAGGTACCTATATAACAACTATCTTAGCAATTTTCATTTCGTTTAGTGCTGTACATGCTAACATTGCGGGTTTTTCAAGGATGATTTACGCTCAAGCTAGAGAAGGACATTTCCCTTCCTTCTTTGCTAAGTTACATTCTCAATTTCAAACTCCAACTAGGGTATTACTAGTTTTAGGAGGAATTTTTAGTTGTATTTTAATTTTTTATGGTATGGCACGACCAAATTTAGAAATGCTTCTTAAAGGTCCTAGTGTAATATTTATTACCTCATATATTTTTACAATGCTAGCTGCTCTTAAATTATTAAAAGTGCGTGATATTGGTTGGTGGATGGCCTTCCTATCTCTAATTATATGTATTATTGTATACTCATTTAGTGGTTGGGCTATTTTCTATCCGGTTATCTTATCAATTATTGGTTGGATTTATATAGTTATGAATAAGAAGTATAGTACTATAACCAATCATCAAATAAATACATCAAATGAAAATTAGTTTCTACTCCTATAAACTAATACCACAGATTATATACTGTTATTAGCACTATCCAGGTTGGAATAAGTACAGTTTCAACTGACTTATAATTAGATCAATGTAATTTCATAAAATATGAATGATTAATAGAAGTTATTTTTCATCTTTCAATTAACAACCCTTTTTTATAACGTACCTCTGCAAAGAAACGTTATAAAAAAGGGTGATTGATTATGTGCAAACAAGCCTTCTGATTCAAGTTCCATTAACACATTTAACGTTTCTTTCAACAGTGTATTTACTCGTATGTTAAAGTCCTCTTCGACGATATCATGATATTTCTTGATAATTTTGTTCACTTCATCAAACATTCCAAAATCATCCCATTCGCTCCACTCAACAGCTCCGTATCTATAATAATTGTATAAAGGGTCCGACTTATTAACTTTGATTAGTCTTTCTTCATTAGCCACTGGTCCAATACTATTGACACAATCGTCTGTTAATATGGAGTATCCATATATTGTGTCAACACCGCACCTAGTTATAAGTTCGTTATAATGATAACGAATTGCATTTTTCAACTCAACATAAAAACTTTCTTGCAGCTGCATTTCCATCGTATTTCCTCAGTTTTTTGTAGCGACCTGTCGTTACATATTTCAACCTTAACATGAAAATCAACATGAAACGTTAACTGAGCCAAAATAAGAAAAACCGAAACTAAAATCATTTCGGTTTTTCAAACTAATGAAGTCTATATTTATTTTAAAGAATGTACAAACAACCCACTGCGCAGTTTCGGTTCAAACCACGTTGACTTTGGCGGCATAACTTCTCCAGCGTCTGCGATTGCTAATAAGGATTCCATTGATGTCGGATATAACGAGAACGCCGCTTTATATTCACCGCTATTTACAAGGCGTTCTAGTTCTTCTAACCCGCGGATTCCTCCGACAAAATCAACGCGTGAATCAGATCGCGGATCGTGTATTTCAAGTACTTGACTTAATAAATGATCTTGCAGAATAGATACATCCAAACCTTTCACGAGATCATTCGCATCAAACGTTTCCTCTTTCACTGTGAGCTTATACCACTTCTCATTTACATACATTCCAAATGTTTTTGGCTCATTTGGTTTATACGGAGAAACAGCCGCTTCTTCTACATAAAAGTATTGCGTGATTTGTTTTAAAAACTGTTCTTCTGATAAACCGTTTAAGTCTTTTACAACTCGGTTATAGTCCCAAATAGATAACTCATCGTGAGGGAATAAAACAGATAAGAAGAAATTAAACTCTTCTTCTCCTGTGTAATTCGGATATTGTTCTCTTCGCATGAGCCCTACTTTTGCAGCTGATGCGGAGCGGTGATGCCCATCTGCAATATAAAGATTAGGAATATCTTCAAATAAGTTTACTAAACTTGCAATTACTTCTTCATCAGCTATTTTCCAGGCAACATGCTTAACGCCGTCTTCTGCTGTAAATGTATAGATTGGCGCATGTTCTTCTTTCCAGCTGGCAACGAAACGCTTTATCTCTTCTTTTGTACGATACGTTAAAAAGATAGGACCCGTATTTGCATCACACACATCTACGTGGCGAATACGATCTAATTCTTTTTCATGACGCGTTCTTTCATGTTTTTTAATTGTATCATCTTCATACTCATCAATAGATGTACAAACGACAAGGCCTGACTGCGTTCTTCCTTGCATCGTCAATTCATAAATGTATAACGCTGGCTCTTCGTCTTGAATGAACACTTCTTCTCGTATAAATCGGCTTAAATTTTCACCCGCTTTTTCATATACGCGATCATCGTACGGTGAAAGTGCCGGGTCTAAATCAATTTCTGCTTTATCAACGTGTAAGAAAGAATAAGGATTCCCTTTTACAACCTCTCTTGCTTCTTCACTATTTAATACGTCATACGGTAAAGCTGCCACTTCCGCTGCTTTTTCTTCTACTGGACGAATGGCCCGAAACGGTCGGATTTTTGCCAAGTTCCTCTCTCCTTTACACAATCATTCGAACGGCTACAACACCTGTAATTTTGCTTATATTTTCCACTATATTCTCTTTTATTATATCATCAATTCCGTTATCAATATCAATCATTGTGTACGCCCAAGAATGTTTACTACGATTAATCATATCGGCAATATTAATATGATGCTCTGCTAAACATCCTGTAATTTGTCCTACCATGTTCGGAACGTTTTGATGCATGATCGTAATTCGTTTTTTTCCGATATACGGTAATTCTACGTTTGGATAGTTTACTGAATTACGAATATTTCCTGTCTCTAAATATTCACGTAATTGGCGCGCTGCCATTACTGCACAATTTTCTTCTGATTCAGACGTAGATGCACCGAGGTGAGGCGTCGCTGTTACGTTTTTCATTTTAATCACGTTTTCATTCGGGAAGTCAGTTACGTAATGCGCAATAACCTCTTCTTCTAACGCTTTTTGAAGAACTTTTTCATCTACAAGTTCTCCTCTAGAGAAATTGAATAAACGCATACCTTTTTTCATCTTTTCTACAGCGTGTTCACCAATAATCCCCTTAGTTTGATTCGTAAGAGGAATATGAAGTGTAATATAATCACACGTTGCGAAAATTTCATCTAAGCTAAATGCTCTTTGTACATGTGTAGAAAGGCGCCATGCAGTTTCAACTGAAATGTAAGGATCATATCCGACGACGTCCATTCCTAAAGCTAACGCATCGTTCGCAACTAAAGCACCAATTGCGCCAAGTCCGATAACCCCTAAACGTTTCCCTGCAATTTCCGATCCGACAAATTGTTTTTTTCCTGATTCAACAAGCTGCGGTACTTCTTCACCTTCTAAATTTTTCGTCCAGCTTACGCCGTTAATAATGTTACGTGAAGACATAATAAGGCTGGCAATAATAAGTTCCTTTACTGCATTTGCATTCGCTCCTGGTGTATTAAATACGACAATCCCTTTTTCTGTACATCTCTCGACAGGAATATTATTTACACCAGCACCAGCTCTTGCAATCGCCTTTAAGTCTTTTGAAAAATCTTCTTGATGTAAAGAATAACTGCGAAGTAAAATGCCGTCTGGATGATCCATTCTCTCCCCTACTTCATAGTGATCTCCGCTAAGAACTTGCAAACCTTTTTCCGCAATTTGATTTAACGTTTGAACACGAAACATATCCCCATCTCCCTATCTATTCTCAAGCTCAAATTCCTTCATATAATTTACTAATTGCTGTACGCCTTGTACTGGCATCGCATTGTAAATACTAGCGCGCATACCACCGACTGATCGATGTCCTTTTAGCGTAACAAGTCCGCGTTCTTTCGCTTTTTGTAAAAACTCATTGTTCAACTCTTCTGACGGTGTTGTAAACGGAATGTTCATAAGTGATCGATACGTAGGATCAACCGGTGAAGTAAACAATGTTGATTCATCCAAGAAATTATAAAGAAGTGAAGATTTCATTCTATTCTGTTCTTCAATCGCAGATACCCCGCCCTGCTCTTTCAGCCACTCTAGTACAAGTTTCGTTACGTAAATACTAAAGGACGGCGGTGTATTATATAAGGAGTTATTTTTACTGTAAGTTTCATAGTTTAACATCGTAGGACAAGAGCGATCTGCTCCTCCAATTAAATCTCTTTTTATAATAGCAATCGTTAAGCCCGCTGGCCCTAAATTCTTTTGCGCTCCCGCATATATAAGGCCAAACTTCGTAACATCATATTGTTCTGATAAAATATTTGAGGACATATCCGCAACGAGCGGTACTTTATCTAAATGTGGAACTTCTACATATTTCGTCCCCTCAATTGTATTATTCGTTGTAATATGTACATAATCTAGTTTTTCATCGCTCAGTAAACCATCCAATTTAGGAATTGTAGTAAACTTCGCTTGTTCAGACGAAGCAATCACTTGTACTTCCCCTACTTTTTCAGCTTCTTGCATCGCCTTTTTAGACCATGAGCCAGTCAATACGTACCCTGCTTTTTTATACGTATTCATTACATTTAACGGTATCATAGAGAATTGTAATGACGCACCGCCTTGTAAAAACAATACATCATATTCATTAGGAATGTTCATTAATTCACGAAGTAGGTTACTCGCTTCATCTATAATACTTTGAAAATATGAAGATCGATGACTCATTTCCATAATAGACATGCCTGTCCCGTTATAATTTACAAGCTCCTTTTGCACTTTCTCTAAAACTGGCAAAGGGAGTATTGATGGTCCAGCTGAAAAATTATACACTCTCTCCATCACCCTGAAAACCTCCCTATTTCTCATTTTTATTAATTTTTAAACTTTCTGAATTATAACCCGAAATATAATACGTGGTCAATTTGTTTTCCACTATTACGGCGCAAGACGCAATGGAATCGCTTGCATGTGTAAACTACTTTTTATAAACATACAAAAAAGTGTTAAGTACATAATCGTACTTAACACTCTAGTAATAAAATATAATTGCTAATTGTCCGTGAAGAACCGATCAAAAATTTGATAAATTGCAGAAAGACCAATGAGCCAATAAATAGTGTCCACAAGCGCCGGCATAGAACCAAACCATTTCTCAACTACATTGTAATCTAACGCTACAAATAACCAATTCAAACCGCCAAGAATCACCAAAATTACTGTAAGGTAAGACAAAAATTTCATTATGATTGCCCCCTAGGTGATAAGATGGTGAAAGGCCTTTCACTAGAAATATATGTGGTAAAATTCAAAACTTACCTATTTCATAAAATTTATTTTCGGTACCAGCCGTTAATAACTGCCTCTGCTTCTTTACTATGTATTTGATACGCATGCGTACTATCATTAGATCCAATAAACCAAATTGAAAAACCTTTAAAATATGGTTTCGGTTCTAATACATCACGGTAAGCGCGCCATCCGTTTAATTGTATGTCTTTTGAAAACACATTAGAAACATCTGGATTCCACGGATTTTGCAAGCCAAGTTCACGTGCCGGAACGTTAAACCCACCAAAATAAACTGGTTTTCCTGTTGCATTATGTAATTGTTCCAATTGCTGCACAACATTTTGCCCACGATTATACACTGTTGTGGCAAATAAACTTTGCTTCACTTCTTCGTATGACGGATTTCTTTTTCCTGAAACTTCAAACCAACTATCAATACTAACAATATCCACCTTTTTTAAATATGGACGATTTATTTTTTCTATAAACTTCGCTTCATAAGATGGATCAAAGCTTGCAGTTAACCACCAATTCATTTGATACAAAACATTTCCTTTATATTGCTGACGGACGAAATCAATCGTATCGCTCCAATATCCTTCTGCATATTCCATATTCACGAAATTAGAGGCAATCTTGAGCCCATACACATTGTATTTACTTGTAATCGAATTAAAAATGTCTTGTAAAATAACCGTTTTCCAATTCCAGAAGAAATCATTAATATTACTTGGATTCCATTCCGTTTCCCCAACATTTCCTTGCTGAATATATGGGAACGGTTCCACTATAACTTGAATATTTCGCTTTAATAATTCTTGAATTAAAATAATAGCCTGTTGCTTTTGCGCTTGATTAATTACCATGTTTGTAGAAGTCACGTTCGGAATATCTACTTGAATTGGTACATTTACTGTATTTAAATTTAAACGCTCTACATCAGCTAACACTTTCGCTACATTTCCAACTTCCCATACCGTTACATTTCCTGATTTGATTTTTCCAGATTGAACAGTATTTACATCTGCCTGTACATTTCCTTGAAAACAAAAAGAAAACAGCATAATAAACACTCCTAAAAAACTTATTAAACTCTTATTTTTCTTCACAACTTTCCCCCTATATTTTTTGGCTTTCTTGATTATTTTATACAACGTTTCATATATATTCCACAAAAAATCCAATAAATTTTTATTGATAAAAATGCTATTCATCCTTTATTCACATTTTATTCATACTAAACTCCTAAAAATAGTAAGATAAATAAAAAAGGAACGGATTTCCGCTCCTTTTTTATCTTTTTACGATTATCAATCCATTTCCCTTTTAGGCTCTACCAACATGATGTGGGATTCCTTTTCAGTGAAAGGTTTATGCTCAACGCCTCTCGGGACAATAAACATCTCGCCCTTAGAAATTTTCACCTGTCCATCACGAAAATCGATGAACATCTCCCCTTCAAGCACGATAAATAGCTTATCCGTATTAGGATGCTCATGCCATATAAAATCCCCATTAGCTTTAAAAAGCTGAATTTGATCATCATTCATTTCACCAATCACTCGTGGATACCAATAATCGTCAATTTTAGATAATTCGTCATTTAGTTTAATAGGTTGGTAATGGATAATAATCCCTCCTCATTTTTAACTTCCACTAGATTACAGTAATCTAAGTAAAAAAGTCGTCATTACGCTTAAAAAGAAAATGCTCAGGCCAGAACTTTTCATTCAGATAGTACAAAGGAGTAATTTCAATGAAAGTTCTTTCAATCCAATGTTTCCTTTAACTCTCCATAAGTATAGAACAGTGATTTTCAAATAAGAATGGACCCCTGTTGACATTAGTATGGATTATTGATGAACTTCTCGCGATATTTAGTAGGCGAAATGCCAACTCGCTTCTTGAAAACTCTACTAAAATAAAAAGGGTCTAGGATTCCAACAGCCTGCGCAATTTGTTGTACAGGCACATCACTTGTACATAACATTTTTTGAGCCATCTTTATACGATAGTTCAATAAATATTCTGCTGGCCCTATACCTGCATGCTTTCTAAACACGTAAGAAAGACGATTTCGATTAACATTATTTTGTTCTGTAAGCATATGTATTGTAATATCTTTATAATAGTATTTACGAACGTAACTAGATATTCGTTCGAATAAAGTATGCGACTCATAGTTGTTTTCTCTATTGACAACACTTAATAAAGCTTCATTCAACGCTTCGCGAAACAGCATTTCGGTCTGAAACATCGAAATGCCTCCACACTGATTATACACATCCCAGAGACGCATAAGTAATTCGACAAGACGAGGAGATTGTCCTGTTAATAATTCAAAATGCTGATGAGTAAAGCCAGAGTCTTCTCGTTCTGAATTGCTTATCCGATATAAAACAAGAATATATTCCCAGTTTATTTCACCAAGCATTTTATGAGCTAATTTCATTTTTGCACCCCCATGTATAACTTTTCCTGGAGAAAGGGTATACGGCGTACCATTAAATTGAAATTGCGTCTTCCCTGTAAGTGGAAATACAAATCCTGGGAAAGAATCTGTAGACTCAGCACAAGGCACACCTGGATTTTTAGCATAACGATATACTCCTTCTACTCGGAAAGGATTATTGGCAAGATACTCTGCTAACTCATTCACGTCCAACTTCACAATGCAAGCCTCATTTCAATAATAGTTTTCTTGTAATTCGCGAGATTAATTTGTGTACATTCTGGGCAACGCTAAACTAAAAATAGTCCATACGACTTAACAAGATCTGGTTATTAACCTATAAATATATTGTTTTTCATTTATTGACAAAAGTATCCCCCCTATATTATTGATAATGATTTTCATTGTAGTTTGATAAAAAAACATTTGTCAAGTTGGATGGCCTAGAAAAATGACGAAACAAGTGGTACAGAGGGACAGTTCTGTTGCAAATAATACCTGGTCTTTGTTAACTAATTCCCCTCAAAACTGGAATGATCATGTTAATAGTTGTAATAGCTTTATTAGTTACAGCACTTGCATCATGTGGAAATAATCGTAATCCTGAAGAAGTTGCTACAGGGTATTTCGAAGATGCAAAAGAAGGAAATGTTAAAGATTTTGGCGAGTTATTCACTCCTGAAGCGAAGAAAATCGTTGCTTTTGTGGGCGGAAATGCAGACCTAATGAGATCGGTTAGCAAGGATCTTAAAAGCTATAAAATTCGAAAAGTCGAAGAGAAAAATGAAATTGCTACAGTAACTGTTGATGCTGCATATAAAGGTAATCCTAAAAAAGTAATCGTAATTGAACTTGAGAAAACGGATGATGGTTGGAAAATTAGTAAATCATAAAAAAACGGTCTAGAATTCTAGACCGTTTTTTTAGTTCCCTCAATCTTCTTCAAAATCACGTAGATATCTAATTCTTGCACAATGTTAAACATCATTGGCTTTGCTTCATTTATTCCAAAACATTCTATGTAGACAACGATTTCGAATATGGAAACAGCCTACTATCAAATTAAATGATAGTAAGCTGGCTGTTAAAATTATTTAAGAACTCGGTTATGTTCTAAATGATAAGCTTTCATTATCAAAAAGATTATTACTAGTCCCCTCCACAAACAAAAACACCCTATCACTTCGGCTCTAAAGTTAACACCTTCCCCTCTACCCCATCCGTATTCAATGTAGTCGTATGATACGTTCCATTTACCCAATCATCGATTTGATCATGATACCAATCACTTCTAAAATGTCCTGATTGTCCTGGCCCTACGATATGATAACCATTTGACATATCTTTCGTATCAATCACGAATCGCCAAGACGCTCCGTGATTGACAATACCGTTATCTCCGTAACTCGCCGCTTGAACGGTAACTTGACTTCCGCCAATTGGAACTGGTTTCTCACGATTAAATGCAAGTAGTGCTAACATACTAGACGATTTTGAGATTGGATGTGTAAAAGCAAGTTGATGGTAATCGCCCCACTTCCACTCCGCAACATTCGGTCCATATTCCTTCTGCAATTTCTTCATTACATTTTCATACGATGTATGCACAACTTTTGTGAAGCCTCCGTACTTCGTAAACCAAGCGCTATTTTCTCCCGCTACTTCTTTTCGAATCAATTCATCCACAACTTGTGACTTCCCTTCAAATAACTCCATCACATCTTTCGGTATTTCTTTTGAAAATAACGTATTCGAAATCTCTTTCATTAACAAATGGAATAGTAATGGTGCTGCTTCATCTTTACTATCGTAAAAATTCCACTTTGTTAATTGTTTTACGCCTTCTTTCTCTACTTCATTTAATGATGCTTTATTTAATTCTTTTAACAATATAGGAGCAAATTCTTTCCCATATAAATTTTTTTGGTCCATCTGTAACTTTTCTAAATCTTTCACCGTATACTTTTCCTTCTCTTGTAAAAATTCTTGAATACGCATTTGTCTATATGGCTGTGCCCACGTATTACTAATATGATAAGGATAATTATCATCAACAATTTTATTATTCGCAGTTGAAATAAACCCTTGTTTTGGATTTATTACTTTTGGAAGTTGATCATATGGGATATACCCTTCCCACTCATATTCATCTGTCCATCCTGGCACTGGCAAACTCCCATCGCCTTTTTTACGCACTGGTATATTTCCGTTCGCTTTATAAGCAATTGTGCCGTCATTTGATGCAAATACAAAGTTTTGAGTTGGTGTATGAAAATCTTGAAGTGCCGTTTCAAACTCATTCCAATCTTTCGCTTTATTCATATTTAATACAGCCTTTAATTCAGCAGAAGGCTCCAAAGCAGTCCATTTCAAAGCGAATACTGTTTTCGTTTTCTCTTTCTCCTTATCCGCAAACTCTGAAATAACTGGACCATGTCTCGTAACCGTCACATTATACGGAATTGTTTTCCCGCCTTTTACTTTAATAGATTCATCAACAACTGTAGCTTTTTCCCACTTATCTTTATACAAAAATTCATTTTCATTATTAGGATTTCTCTTCTCAATATATAAATCTTGCACATCAGGACCTGTATTCGTAACGCCCCATGCTATTTTTTCATTGTGTCCTAATATAACCCCGGGTACGCCAGCGAAAATAACGCCACTCACATGTAAATCTTTCATCTCAAGTTTCGATTGATACCAAATAGAAGGTGTCGCAAGTGATAAATGAGGATCATCCGCTAAAATTGGCTTACCAGACGCACTCTTCTCACCGCTTATAACCCAATTATTACTACCATTAAACTCTGGTGGAATGATTGCTTTTGCAAAACTTTGTGCAACATTCACATTTGTATTCTCGAGTTCAGCTAGCAATCTAGGCGCATCTTTCGGATATGTAGGAAATAACTCATTTGCTTGCTCTTTCGGTAGATTTTTCAGCGCCCAATATCGAAATGCCTGTCCGTGCCAATGTCCGCCTAAATCAAACGCCATGTACTTTCCAATCGTTAACGTATCAACAATTGACCACTCAGCAGGCTCATAACCTAATATAGTAAACTCAACTGGCAATTTCTTTTCCTCTTTTGCCTCGCGCATAAAAGCGTTCACCCCATCGGCAAATGACTGCAGGGCATATTTCGCTTCCCCGTCATATTGACTAACAGACGCTTCGGCTGCTCGCCGTAAACCGAGCGTTCGAAACAACTTATCTCGATCAGCAGCTGCTTCCCCTACAACTTCACTTAACATCCCAGAAGCTTGCCTTCTACTTAAGTCCATTTGAAACAAGCGATCTTGCGCTTGTACATACCCTTGCGAAAAATATAAATCATGTGCATTTTCCGCTTTAATATGCGGTACCCCTTTACTATCCCGCTTCACCATAACAGCACGTTGCAGGTCCTCTAGTTTTATCGTTCCATCTATCTTTGGTACAGACCTAAGCGTATATATGTTCAAAAAAATCGCTATACAAATAACTAACAAAAGGACGATACTACTAGACCAAATAAAAATTCTCTTACCTCTAGTTCGTTTCTTCTTTATGACGACTTCCATATAACCCCTCCTTTCTCAAACTATTCGCTTCTATTTAAGGAAGAACCTTTTAGAAAAGTAGAAAACCCATACTTTCTCATACTATGGATCATACAAACTACATACCTCTCTTTTATGCAAGCCTTCCTTTCCTTCAAGAAAATCTACTCGTCCTATCTTACACCAATTTCTCAAAATCCCCTTCACATAAGCAAATGTTCGCTTATTCTGTTCAAACGCAATCTTAAGAGCCTCTAATACTCTCTCTCCTGAAACTTTTTGTATCCACTCTTTCAACTCCTTCACGATATAAGGAGATAGATTACTTATATGTTGTTCGTAAAACTTATACACTTCACTATGCGAAATATCCTTTTCTATCTCTTCTTCCTTCTCCTCAGCAACTACTTCTAAACTACTATTATCCTCTTCTGCCGGCATACCAAAATGCTGCAATAACAACGGAATCTTCCATTCTTCTTCCAGACATGTACGTAAAAACATATGTATGAACTCTTTATTTTTTACAGTCTTTAACTCACGTAACACACACTTCTCTATATTCGTATTTACAATGGGGTTATAGCGTAGCCAATTTAGTATGTATAACTCTTTCGTTTCCGCATCATATAAAATCTTCCCGTATGCAACAAATCTACTTAACAACTTCTCAACAGTCTCCATATTGTAGCCTGTTTCTAGTTCTGCCACACGCTTCGGTAATACGTAAATTCCACATTGCTTCGTTTTCGTACCAGTTAACAAATATATGTAAAAATAACGCTCCTCTGGCGTTAAATCTAGTATGAATTCATCTTGCCAAAAGTTCACTTGCACATTACGGTACACCGCCATATGTTCCCCTCCCCTTGTATTTATAAAAAGACAGATTTCAACCCTTCCATATATATATAGGAATGAGGGCCTGGTTTTTGCGTTTGAATTCCAAATTTTTTTAACTACTACAACGCCGGTTTTATTTTTTCGCGCTTTTTTGTTCTTGTAGTTGTTTTTGTTTTGTTTTGTTTTTTCTTAGTGATTTATTACTTGGTAGGTGCTTATAAGGGGCTTGGAAGGGGCTTCATAGCGGCTAATATAAAAAGGAGCTGCTCCAAATTCTCATTTTGGATAGCTCCTTTAACATCCTTATTACTTTTTCTTGCATCAGTAGAAACTTTTACATACCATTCATTTACTTCTGCATAGCGTCTAACATTTTCACTAAAAAGGCAGCCGCCTCACCACGAGTTGTTGTACCTTTAGGATTAAACTTGTTATCTCCAACACCAGTAACTACCTGTAAGCTGTACAATCGCTGAACAGGCTGTTTATATGCAATCAAATGTTGATCTGTAAATGGTAATGCGACTAAATTACCTGTAACACCTTTATACTGTAATGCCTTGTCAATCATAACTGATGCTTCTTCACGAGTGATTGGTGCATTTGGGTCAAAAATACCTTCACCACGACCGCTAATAATTCCTGCACTTGCACTACGCTTTATACCATTATGAAGTGACGGATGCGCTTTGTTAATGTCTACAAATGTCTTATTTCCTTCTGGTAGTTTAAGAGCATTTGAAATTAATGTCGCAAACTCAGCTCTCGTTACATTACGATAAGGCGCAAATACACCATTTCCTTCCCCGTACATAATTCCTAGGCTGTTCAGCTTGCGAATATGCCCTTCAAACCATCCACCTGTAATATCATCTTTTGGTTTTTGTACTTCTTTATTTGGTACATTATAGTTTATCTTAATCCAACTTGGATTATAGAAAATCCACTCATTATTACCTACTTTATACCAACCGTTTTTAACCGCTAACACTTTGTAATGGTCTCCATTTGAAGCTTTACGAACAGTTTGATGTTCAAGTCCTGCACCGCTACGTACATTTATACCGTCACCATTCACTACAAGCTCCATATTAGGTTCAGCTGGATTATATTCATTTGAATCAAATAGCTCGTTTCTTTCTTGTAAAGGCGAATCAATTTGTGCGTTAACACTTGCATACCATTGAATACCTTGTACGAAGCTAGTCCAATTCCCACGAGAAATTAAAATATCAGGACAGTTTTTTCCGCTCCATTGTTGATGCCTATAAATATGGTCCGCGCTAATTCCTTCTTTGTTCATTAAGTAACCTGCAAGTCTCTTTGCATTCTCTAACGCTTTATTGTAATCCCCATCTTGGTTAACTGAAATTTCAATACCGATAGACTCTCTGTTTCCTGATCCATCACCATCTCCTGCATGCCAACCGTTTTCATTTGTTGGTAAGTGCTGATAGATTTGTTTATCGTCCACTGTAAAATGCCATGATGCTGTTCGGAACGTACCTTCCGTTGCTTGTTTATACAAATATTTGGCATGATTTTCAGCATTCGCACCACGAGCTGTATTTGCAGTCTCATGAATTGTAATATAACGTGCTTTCATCGGATTAGCCGGGCGAATATCAGGGTTTCCTGCTGGAACAATCCACTCTACAAACGGGACACCTGCAAGTGTTCCATATTTCTTCGTAGTCATCGCTGCACTGTATTGGATGGCTCTTGGCTTTTCAACTGGCTTCATTTCGCGAGTAGAACCATCATTTCGACCGTCTACATGTTCAAATGCCTTTTCAATATTTGAAATCGCTTCATCTTCTGCTACTTGACCTGTTTTCGCTTCTTTCATTTTATATAATTCTTCTGATTCAGAATGTTTATGCTTATATTCTTCCAGAAGAACTTTCGCATTTTCTGATACTTCTGCCTCATTAATTTGCATGTAATCTGGAGTTGCTAGATTGAAATTCGAATAACTTAACCCGCTTGTTCCACGTTCCCCTTGTGCAATACTAAGCTGGTCAGTATGAGATTTGTTTATTTCTTCTGCTGATATTGCTAAAGGTGCGCTCCCTAACATTACTAAACTTGTTGATAGTGTGATTACTCGTTTTTTAATATTCATTGCTGTATGAAATACCTACACAGTTCGTGTAAGCATCCTAACCTCCCTTTATTTTCTCATTCGTGAAAAACTATAAATCTACTATGTATGTATAAAACTATGTTTATTCCACCCTTTTATAAATACTTGCATTTTATCCCCAGCAGGTGAATGATAGTTTCTATAAAATTCCTTAACAGACATTATTTTATAACCAATTGCAATTGCCGTCAAAAGCACTTACCCTCATACACACTACTACTTCTCAAAAATAGATTAGGATACCTTTTACTGATTTTCTTCAACAAGAAGGATTTTTATAATTTTTCATAACTACTATGTATCTATTAATTGGATCCTGTTTCGGTGTACTTTTTCTATCTGAACTTCTAAAAAGGGATTATACTAATGAAGAGAAGCAAGCATACATACGATATTCAGCAAATAGGATATACTAAAAATCACACCGCTAGAATGGCTTAAAAACATTATAAAAATATAGTACGAGTTTATTAGATAATGCATTAGTTAAAGGGGATGAACTGATTGTTACACACGTTTGTTTACGATAAAGCGAAGTACCATTATGAAGGTGATTTTCCTGAGGACTTACCAATTGATCAAGCTTTTGTACATACTGGTATGTTTTTAGGATGGATAATTGAACATCATTTATGTAGTGAAGAATTTGAAGAAGAGTCTCAAGACGAAATTAAACAGTTTAAACTTAGACAAATGACTGGCACAGAAATTTATATGAACTGGGATGGTGTTTTGGCAGACGACATGTTAAATGACGAAGGCAACCAATTCGCGATGTATTACTTTAATAATGATGAGGAATGGAAGTATATAAGTGATTACTCAGACGTTTTTATAGACGAAGAAACTCTCTACCACGTGAAAGATACTTGGGAAAACTATTTCAAATTAAAAGAAGTTATTGATAATAGCTATAATTTTTGGAAAGACAACTTACAAAATAAATAATTATAACAAGTCGATTTCTTATCCCAATAAGGAATCGACTTTATTAATAGTAAAATTAAATATTTTTTCATTTTAGCTTCTATTACAAATTCCCTTTAACGTTTTCAACAATCTCATTTATCGTATTTCGATCAAACTTATCACTAATTTCGTATGACTCACGATCTCCTACTAATTGTACGCCTACAATATCATTGCGGTCCTTACCACATTGCACTTCAATAATCGATCCACGCTCTATTTGCTTCCAAACAAGACCTGCTTCATCTTTATTATCTAACACTATACAGTCCTCAATATTTTCGTCAATCCCAATTAACTTGTTATCATCCATATATCCAACCTCGTATTGTTGACGTTCTTTCGCTTTGCCGCTTACTACTATACCTTTACTTCCATATGAGTAATCCGTATAGTCCTTTTTCTCCGCCGTTTTCGGTTCTTCTGCTTTAGTTTTTTCAACGTTCCCACAACCCATGATAAGACCAATTGGCATCACCGTAGTTAGTACTACTCTAGTAAATTTCTTTATCATTTATAAGCAACTCCTCATACTTACCTTTAAATTCCGTTTGTAAATTTATTAAAGAATAACATGCATACTAAATATTCATTGAAAAAACTATACAAATGTATTTTTTATACTACTGCAATTTTTTTGTATCTATAGATAACTTGTAGCAGTTACAAAATTAAAACCTTCACAATTACTTACTGAATTGTTATATTGAAAATTATAAATTAAAACGATAGAATTATAGGATTTATTTAATTTAACTACTTCCTTAATTCGAGAGAGTATTTTATCATCATATGAACATCCCGTTAATAACATAGAAATGTCATCACTTGCTTCTTCTAACATTTCCTTTTCAATAAAATCCTCATCTACATCAATCATATCAATATTAAAATCAACAAAAAATCTTGCTGGTATAGCGTCTCCTTCTTCATCATACGTAACATCTATATATGTATCCAACTGATCTTGCGTTTGCATATTACCGAACCATATTGAAACCATTCCGTGTACTTCCATTGTAGTTCTCCTTTATTTTTTATATTGCAAAACCAATTTTATAACTTACTGACTACTTTAAAAGTCGAGATTTTTATAAAAACCATTTTTTCTTTCCTTTCAGTCAAATAGGATTATTCGGAAATTGATTGTCATACTTATGAATTAGCTCTTTATCATTTTCATCAATTGGTACTTCACCTAAGTATTTATGTTTCCAAATAATCATCTGATCACTAAAACTATATTCTGTATCGAACCAATTTGTATAATCGAAATGCATGTTAAATTCCCCACTATGTTCCAGAGACATTGTAAAAGAGTACCAAAGCTCTTGCTGATTATCTTTGAAAACATTTCTTAATTCCTTACTCAATTTATATAAAAAATCTTCTTTCCTTTCAAACTCCTCTTCATCAACTTCGTATTTAAAAGGAATTTCTACACTATACTTATAATTTTCTTTATTTCTGAAGTTGTTATAGAAAAAGTAAGTTCCCCCTCCATCTTCTGATATTTGTGCATAAAAATAAAATTTCTCCCATTCTTCTGGAATCATGGCATGAACCGTTTCCGCTATCTCTCTATATAATCGATTCAATTTTATTTCCAATTAAATTCCCCCTATTTAATTTTCATCACTTACTTTTTCTATATTATACCATTCTTTTAATTAGCTCTTTATTTACACTAAAGTGTAATGTAGTTCATCGAAAAATCAAACCAAGTTTCGATGCCTTTAGAAAGTAGACATACCTCTTAAATACAATTAGTATTAAAATAAGAAATATGAAAGACTTAAAAAGGCTCTTACATGAAGGAAGGAAGTGCACAACTTTGGATTTTAAAACAGTTATGCAAGAACTTGAGGCTCTAGGTAAGGAACGAAAAAAATATACATATCTAACGGCGCCCACGAGCCAGTTTTTGGCGTAGCTACAGGTGCCATGAAACCAATCGCTAAAAAAATAAAATTAAATCAAGAATTAGCTGAAGAACTTTATGCCACAGGCAACTACGATGCTATGTACTTTGCAGGCATTATTGCTGACCCAAAAGCTATGAGTGAATCGGATTTTAATCGCTGGATAGATGGGGCTTATTTTTATATGCTATCTGATTATGTTGTAGCCGTAACTTTATCGGAGTCAAATATTGCGCAAGACGTTGCTGATCAATGGATTGCAAGTGGGGACGAGCTTAAAATATCTGCCGGCTGGAGTTGCTACTGTTGGCTATTAGGAAATCGCAAAGACAATGAGTTTTCCGAAAGTAAAATTTCCGATATGCTTGAAATGGTGAAAGATACAATTCATCATTCTCCAGAACGAACAAAATCCGCTATGAATAATTTCCTAAACACCGTGGCAATTTCATATGTACCACTACACGAAAAAGCAGTCGAGATTGCAAAAGAAGTTGGTATAGTTGAAGTCAAACGTGATAATAAAAAAAGCAGTTTGTTAAATGCTACAGAGAGTATTCAGAAAGAACTTGATAGAGGAAGACTAGGTTTCAAACGTAAGTATGTAAGATGTTAAACAGATTCGTATCTGGGTGTCAATTCGAGAAAGGTTGACACCTTTTTCATTCAGGTTATATATCCCCTCATTTACTTTTAACTTATATTAAAAAATAATATCCTGATAACCTACTTCCATTACCTTTTCATTTAATAAACGAACTCCTACACCATTTTCTATATCCCACGTACAATTAAATGTAATTCCAACCTCTCGTCCTTCCGTAATATCTGCATACGGAACAACAATACCATCTAAACTGACCATCTCTAGTATTTGATCAGTTGTTTCAACTAATGGATAATTTTCTTGCACTCCAATATCATATCCCAATTCACATCTCCTTTGTTTGTAATAGTCTAATATAGACTGTAGTAAACTTATTTGTACCTCTTCCCAATTTTTTATTAATGATTGATACGCTACATACTGCCCTTCATCAAACATCTCATCTTCTTCACCATCTATCATCAAATCAATCTCAGTGACATTGCCTATAAAAGTTATAGGCATACGCTTACCCCAAGCATAATTATATTCAATCTCTCCAAAAACTGAATCGTTCATTGTCATTTATCCGTCACTCCTCTCGCACTTATTACTAAGGTGTCCCTGCTTATTGTTAACTCCCATCAACACTTAACATTTGAAATATTCTTTCAAAAACTTATAAAACGTTGGCCAACTCTCCTTTAATTCTCCATTTAAAAGTAATTCATCTCCACCTTCAAAATTTACTGAGTAAACTTTATCAGTTACACTATCAAGGACCAATGCAGCATTTGCTGTCATTTCCGTTAAAACTAAATACTTATTAGGAAATCCATGTTCCTTTCGAGCAATCATTGTGTAATATTCAATATTATTCTCTTCATCTATAATATCAAGTAATTCATAAGGAACGTGCTCGTCCCAAAAAGGTCCTGCAAATCGATAATAAAACTCTCTAAATGTATTAGACACTTCTACACCTAACCTATTTATTACTTCATTCACCTGATCTTTATCCGCCCGCTTATATATGTCTTCTTCCAAGACTTCTTCTAAACGATTTGGCAAAGCATGCATTTGTATCCCCCTTTTATAAGGTTATTCCATGTGTTTATGAAATGAATTTGCATCTCCCTGCAAACTACCTGTACGGCGTAGAATCAATAAATGTAACCTCTAAACCATCAAACATATCTTCTCTTTTCGCTTCATTATATTTAAAATCATAAAGAACAATAGCAAAGTTAATATCGTTCGCTAAACTATCTCCATTTACTAGCTTTTTTATTTTAGGAATAATTCGTTCACTATAAGAAAAATCACTTAAAATATGTTCAACGTCCCTTTTATTATTCTCATAAAAACAAATTTCAATATTATCTTCATCATAATAACCGAATTCAAAGCTTGTTCCAAACTTTGAATGAACTGAATCACCATTTGTCGTGTAATCTATTTCGACATACTCCTCAAGATTTTGGAGTGATTTAGAAATTCCAAACCAAACTGAAGCCATTCCACTATATTCCACTTTTCCACGCCCCTCTAGCCGGTCTATAATTCATATAAACATTCTTCACTTTACTATTTTTGTAATCTCAAACTAGAAATCAACTCATTTAAACTGTTCGAAATCTCTATAAATAAACCTCGTTCGAAATCCTCGAATTCGTTCTTTCCACTTACATTATTTAAAACAACTAGTGAACCATTTCCTTTTATCCCTATAGGAATCTTATCTTGTCCCTTAATAACTCGTGATTAAGTCTTCACCCTCATATCTAGGGTCTTTCTCCACTTTACCATCTTTTTGTTTTGATGACTTTTAGTCTACCTAACCACTCTGCTCCGTTATATGTCTCTTCACTTACCCATACATTATGCTTTTTACCGTCTACCTCAACTACTAATGTTGGATGTGTAAACATGAATTCCTTCTCTACATGCCTACCTACAATTTCTGCATGTAATGATGTACCTTCTTCAACTAGTTTACTATTCTGATACCCTTCGATAATAGATAATCCAATAAATACAAAGAATATCAGTCCAAATACGGTCACTTTCTTCTTTGTACTCCATTTATTCTTTTCTTTCACTTCTAATTATTCATATAAGCTCTCAATTTCCATACACCAAAAAGAACCCTTTTCCATACACTTATCATCAATTTTTTTCAATTCTTCCTTCAACCAACTTATTGTACACTCTGGTATATTATTATCGATAAAGGCATCCTCACCATTTATCTCTACTGCCTTATCAATCATTTTTGAATATACTAATAAACATGCTGCAAATTGTTGTATAGAAGAATTCATAAACACTTCTTTATACGCATCACTATTATTTAGAAATACTATTTTTTCTTGTTTTTCAATTATACAAATTGGATCTCCAGAACTTGTTGTTCCTAAATACCAATATTTTCGAAACTCTTCTGGCATTTGAAATACATTTATAATAGACCTTACGAAAGACTGAGATGAAGTAAATTCTAAATATGGTGGCGGTGTTTCCGGTAAGCCTCCTATAGCCAAAAATCGTTTCACTTCAGCTGAAAAGTTTTTGTTTATTAATTCTTTTTCAGGAAATGTAATGAGTGGGCCATCTTTATTAACATCCCATTTCTCTCGAAAATCCTCTGGTAGTATCATTTTTTCACCTTCTTGATGTGTTTATGTCTTTTAAGATTTAATTGGGCTACTAGATGTATTTTTATTTTTCCCACACTAAAAATACCATCTAGTATTATCTACACTTATTCACTAAAACTCCCTAGTTCTTCTGTCCAAAAACATCCTTCCGTTAAAGCAACTGCATCAATTTCTTGAAGTGCACTAGAAATCCACTCCACCAAATCTTCAGGTATATTTTTTTCAATATAAGCCTTTCTTCCATTGGCAGCCTTTACTTCTTTTATAAATTCCACATAGACAAGTAAAGATTCTGCAAACTTCTCTATCGTACTATTTATAAGAACGACTTTATTTTCATTGTCATAATCTATTTATACGAGTTGTGATTTAGATTCATCAATACAGATTGGATTCCCACTACCAGTAAATCCAAAATATATAAACTTATCATACATCGTACCTAATTCATTTTGTATCTTGCTCAACCTTATCCCGCCGCCGTTATCCGCAGATTCAAATGTAAGAAATGGAGGAGCAGACTCGGGAAAACCTGCTTTAATTAAGAAGTCTTTCGTTTCTTTCGAGAAGGAAAACGAGTGAATGATTTTTTCATTATAATGAATTAAACCGTATATTTCTTCATTCCAATTCACTAAAAAATCTTGTGGTGAGATCATTTTATCCTCCTGTATATCATACACTCTGTATTCGATTTTACTCGTATATTGCTTTCTTATACGACTACATGTCCATAAAAATACTTTTTACCAATCTTCCATTCTTTCTTTGTTAAAACATCGATATATGACATCAACTCTCTATTTTTTTCATTTGTTATTATCGTATCTTATTGAATAGGACATTTGATTCCACTCCAAATTGATAAAACGGAAGGTATAGTAACAACATTATAAGTAGTTCTATCTCTTAAAGAACTCATAACTTCCGAAACTAACTCCTTTGCCAAATCTCCAGGAAAAGATAGTCTATTACGATAATAGTATTCTTGCGTATCGTTATTTTCGATAAATTTAGAATAAGCTTCATTAAATTCTTCTAACGCTACTTCATAATACTCGTCCTCAATTCCAAGCATCCATGAAAGTTCATTTCTTATAGCTTTTTCAACAAAGGTATCTTCCCACTCTTCTAGTAATGCTAAAAGATATGGTACTACATGATATGAAAGAGTTTCACCAGCACTTACTACAAAATTATGAACTCCATCCTCTGAAGCACTTGAAAGGAATTTCAAATTATTCGTTTCTAATAAATCATCGTGAGTAGCTGCTGAACAAAATAGTCTAGTGCATAAATTCAAAACAAGCTCATCTCGAGTACTATTCATAAGTTCGATTAGTAACCTCTTTACAGAGAAATCACCAAGCTTTAACAATTCATTAATTAAAATAAAGGATTCTTTCTCTGTTGCACTATCCCTTAAGTTAGACTTAAGAGTTTCAATTGTATGATTAGAAACTTCTCCATACCAAATATCTTTTTTTAAATGCTCTAAGTCCATCATTCTCTCTCCTTTTATTGCTGCTTACATTTATACGAACCATTTCATATGAATAATATTATTAATCATGTAACTTATTTAAAAACTCCGTAAAATTTTTAGCAATATGGAATACATTTTCTCTTGCTCT
>NZ_MAOE01000139.1 GCF_001884185.1 Bacillus albus | reverse complement strand
AGACGACAATTGGATCTTCTTCATGATTTTTATAATCAAAGCAAATTAAATTTCCTGCTGGATCAAATGCGAATGGTACCAATTCATTTGGCAGAGTAGAAATATACTGGTTATATACTTTAACGATATATTCACTACTATCTACATCATAAGAAAGTAAAGTTCCAAATACCTTTGTTATCGTATCTATTTCAAATTTATAAGGTAATACAGCTGAACCATTATTATTTGTAGCACATTCTACATAGTCACTTGGAAATATACACCCTATCTCTTTTCCCACATTGTTTATATATTCTGCTGAAACTGGCTCATCCGGTACTGGCCATGTTAAGTCATTTCTCATTTAACTTCACCTCCTAACAAATCACATCACGTTTATCCAAAATAACTAATTGCATCATCAACCAACCATGCCAGTCGTATGTCTTCTTTTGTAATCGTTTCATTGTTATGTAAGTCTTTCCACGCAATCAAATCAATTGACGCAGTCCACAAAATGTTGTCACCGCCTTTTGATGCGCCGATTCCTAATGCCCCTGTGACAGTTGCTATTTCAATCACATTTTCTGAGAATCTATTTTCAAATCTACTTACTTCACTTGATTTACTCAATTTCGAATACATTCCTTTCATCACCCACAGGCACAAGTACTTTGTGAGTTTTCCTGTTTTATTATAATTGGGCATGGTAAAGCCTATATAGAATTATAGCTATAATTCTATATAGGCTTTTTTTCACTTGGAATTTTAAATTTATTTACATCATATTCTTTAATTATATATACTTTTATAGCTTCAAAATCTTTACCAAATGCAAGAGATGGATTTTTTAAAAAATATATTATTTCTTCCTCGTCATAAATTCGGGCTTTAATTATTTCTTTGTCCGAGTGAAACGATAAATTGACTCCTTTGTAAAAATATTCGTAGTATCCTTCTTCATCCTGCTCACTCTTATCTTCAAAAGGAACAGATTCAATATAATATATATTCCCATTTACATTTATTGATTTCATACAGCACCACTTCCTTTTCAAGAATATTCATAAGAAATTAAATAGTCTCTGTCAATCATACCAAAAATAAGGGATTTACTTTTAGAATTTATAAAAAATATATAGGATTAAATTTAAATCTTTATTTTATTTTTCATATTACTTCATTATCTCTGTACAATTGTGTAATGTGTCACAGAAGTAGACATATTGCAATGAGTCGCAGTGAAGTGGAATATCCCTTGAGAATATAAAATAAGAAGATCAATCTAGAAAGACTATCTAGTTCGATCTTATTTTATTGAATTTTTAATTAATGCAATTTTGCCCTTAAAATAATATAATCAACGGGTGGATTATTATTTACATCCTCAAAACTGGGTCTAATTTTAAAATCAAATTCATTTGTTATATTTTTCAATGAATAAAGGTTTGTTCTATCTACAATTGTACGGGGGAGCAATATATCCGAAAACGTAAAAAGCATGAAGAATATGTTGCGGAACTATTAGAAAACGTGGGTACAATATGCCGCAGAGGTTTTAGAAGTTCATGGCGATGTTATAGGAACATACAAAGGCGCTAGAAATACCACAGAACACAAATGTAACTCATGTAAAAATATATGGGAGGCAGCACCAACAAATATTTTAAAAGGAAAGGGAGAGAAACATTATGTCAAAGTTATTACGTGAATTATCTAAACCGGATAGTGAGGCCCTGCGTTCCGAAGCACTAGAACAGTTAAAAGTTACTTCAGGTAAAATTGTTGCTTGTGATCCTCTTATTTTTAATAAAAATCACTTCGAACAAACAATTCAGCCAGGTACATATCCAATTGTTGCTTGGTGGCATAAGGAAGATGGAGTCATTGCTGGTGCCGAATTGAAATTGTCGGAGTCAAAAGCGGTAAGATGGAAGATGGCAACAAAACCAGGACAAAATGTCAGTGAACTGGAAGACGGATATATTTTTGGTTACCCCGTTGATACAGGCTTAGGGTGCTTTGCAGATGTTGAGGCAATTGATAAGTTAGAAGAAATAGAAGATAGGTTACAACAAGAACTAGGAGAAGAATTTACTAGTTTGTATGATGATCTTATAGATGACATACTAACAGAACATGATGAAGATTGGGGAAATTGCGTGGTGTGTGAGGAAACAGGAAGTAATATTATTATATTCCGTTCAGGTTATGGAGATGGATTTTACCCTTCCTATTGGGGAATCGATGAAGCAGGAAAAATCGTTTCACTTGTTACTGATTTTCAAGTGCTACATGAGGAAAATTGAGGACAACATCAATAATGATATAAGAATCAATATTTTTTCTTTTACAGCGTCAAATATTCCTCGTCTAATATTTGTATATAACTCGTAGAATAATCTCCTTATATACTACTGGTTCTAATAAATAGGGTTATATTCTTAAGTGAATATAACCCGTCATTTTATCATGATAGAGGTGAACTTCAGACACTCTACGCTCCGAAATTACTTTTTCTATGATTTCCTGGCGATTATATTCTACCTGCACCGTTTCACAGTTTCCCCAATGAGTAGGAGCGGATTTTTCGTTTGACTCAAATACATCTAGAAGACGATTCAATATCTCTTCCTCGTTAAATGCTACAGTCGGATACATTGCGATTGTAAAATAATTCGGTTTCATTTTACTACTCCTTTTATTTGCTTTATCACAGCCAAATAAGTTTAAATCCCTTTCCCACTATTAATCATGTAACTTATTTAAAAACTCCGTAAAATCATTAGCAATATAGAATACATTTTCTCTCGCTACTTCCTCTGCTTCCTCAGCCGTAATCCCTTCACTTTCCATCAATGTTTCCTTTTCCCATGCCCCCTCATGTTCCCAAAAGACGACAATTGGATCTTCTTCATGATTTTTATAATCAAAGCAAATTAAATTTCCTGCTGGATCAAATGCGAATGGCACCAATTCACTCGGTAATGTGTCATTGTAGTCATAGAATACCTCAATAATATTTTCATCATTATCCATATCATAAGTTAGTAATGTACCAAAAACTTTTCTCTTCCCCTCAACTTCAAATACTTCTGGGCTAACATGTGCTCCGTTATTCTTCATTACACATTCTATATAATCTAAAGGAAAATGAATGCCCAACTCTTTTTCCACATTCTTTACATTTTCTCGCAATAAAGGCTTATCTGGTGATCTCCATTCTACTTTATTCATCTCGCACCATCCCTCTGAATTTCCTCGATTAATTACTATACATCTAAAATAGTTATAAGAGACCTTAATAAATTACATTTAAAATCTTATTTATATCTGTCATACAGTCTTTCACTAAATCGTAAAAACCAACATGTACATTATCTTCATATACCCAAAAAAGGGCTGTTCCATATGGTGCTTCAAATATTTCTAGCATTCATATCTATCCCTTTATTAATCAAATGCTGAACAATTTCAATATGTCCTTTCTTTGCTGCAACATGTAACCACGTACCAAATGGTGTCATCGAATATAAAATTTTGGATTATCACCTATTAGACGTTTTACTTCATTATTGTCACCAAGCTTAATAGCATTTCTTATTGTTTTATTTATACTTTTCTCCTCCACAACATCACCTCCTATATTTCCGTTCTCTTGTCTAACTATGTCTCTTACATTTGCAGGAACATGAATTATTCAACCAAAGATTTATAATCACTCTTTACATTTTCAAATCCTTCTATTACATTATTTATTCTTATCGATAAATCTTTTATTTCCTCTACTGTCAATTCACCTTCTGCCTCTTGAAGGTTAAACATACTTAGCCTCTTTGTTATACCTTTAATACGTCCAACAAAAACTATATGATGATCGACTGCTATTTCTCCTATAGCAGTATCAACGATAACATCTTCAATCTTTCCTAAATTATCAAATTCATCCGCTAGTTTTGCTATAGCATATCGATACCCTCTCTCTTCATCTAATAACTCTTCATACGCCTCCCGAATTGCATGAAATAATTCATTATACTCCCAATCTTTCATACATCCTCCCTCAAAAAAATCCCCACGCTTATGTGAAAATAATCTTTCAACACAAATATGAGGACTTCCTTATTTCATTACTATACTTTACACATTTTATTCGTTAGAATCTTCTTCATTCAATTTATATACTCTATCTCTTTTCTCATCACTTTTGACAAAAATAAGCTTTTCTTCTTTAACAAAACCTTCTAATAGTAAGCATACTTGCCCATATGCTTTAGGCTTATTCGTTGTGAATCTCTCATCTGATATTTTACCAGCTCGTATTAATTGTTCGCATAACTCAAGTGCACTTATTTCTTCAGAATTAATTAACTCTAAAATATCCTTTTGTAAGGGCGATAAAGGCACGGGGGTCTCAGCTACCTCCACCTTTTCTCGTTTGTTTTCTTCTTCAAATAAATCTTCGAATGAAATTTGATTCATACTTCTTTTCCTTTCTAACGATTGATTTGTATAACATGAACTGAATCCTATAGCGTATGTATTATTATGTTACCTTTTTTCATAAATCCCAAACTCATGTACATCGTTTCATATAGTATATTTCGATTATACCAAATATACGTTCTGTTTTCTATTGTAGAATTCGTTATAATAGGAATGAAAGTAATGATGAACATTTTTCTCGTTGTTAATTGTATACTCTCTGTAAAAAAATAGAAACGCAATTTATAAATTTGTATAATAAAATAGTACGAGTGAAATTTTATTATAGAAAGGTTCTGTTAATATGTTAGGTATTCATGTTGAAAAAACAAAAGATGAACTAATTATTTCATGGCAATTCTCTAAAATTCATATTGCATTATGTGAAATCACTGAGGTAACGGAAGATAATACATATGCTGGTGTTGAAGAAAAAAGCGCAATCCGAATTGGAACAGCATATGGTACAACTGATCGTATTTTAATTAAGACAGTAAAACAAAATTATTTATTATTCACTACTAATAGAGTATCCATTTTAAATATAATAAAAGCTTAATTGTTTTTCTTCCAATATTTAAACGTTAAACACTTTCATTCTATTTAGATTACAAACATTTAAAATATTCTTACCAAAACACAATTCCATTATAAAACAAATAATTACATACTTTAACATTTTATTTTAATTTTCCAAATTTTAATTATTGGGATTTGCCAATGACTTGTTATGGAATGGAGCACATTTCCTGAAACAAACTAGGAATTACGTGCTCGATTTAATTTATACATGAAAGATGATTCGGTGAGAATCATTGAGGAAAATAGGTTGTTGGCAGAAGTAAACAATGAGTTGTGTGTAACCATATATAATAAGTATAAAAACGTATGAGATGAGATATTCGATACAGTAAAAAATGAGACACCTCACCTATGATAGGACAACTATCATAGGATATCTATTTTCAAACAACTTATATCTATAACCCTAGTAGAGATCATTTTTGTGTATGAATATATTCTTTAATTAGTTTCAGATCACTTTCTTTTCATCAGGAGAAAAAAACTAACTTTTTATACTTCCAATTCTTTTTCTCTGTAAAGATGCCGATAATTTTTTATGGCATTATTCAAATTAACTCATGATGGTACTACATTTTAAGGGTCATTGCGTCCAAACCCAAAACACTATTCTTTATGTTGCTTTTTTAGCAATTCCATTCCGTACATGAATCTCTTAATAGAATCCTCGTTCTTCAATAATTCACTTAAGTATAGCAACACATCAAACTCTTCAGGATCTGCATCATAATAGATCATTCCTGGATCAATAAAAGGCTCATAAACTATATGGCAGATATCTCGTCCTGCTATTGTGACACTAAAACATCTTTCAAATTTGGAAATATACCTATTTACACAAATGAAATTGCCTAAGGATGTTTCAAATGAAAGGCCATTATAGAAAAAATATAGTTTGTTATTTTTAACATATACACCAACTACCTGTCCATCCTCACTAAATCCTCCAACACCTTGCCTAACCAACTGTACCTTGTTCTTTTCAACTATTGAATATCCGCTAGTTTCTAACATGATATATGTTCCTACCTCGGGGTAATTATTCATTATTATCATAAATCCCCCCTCCTAATTCTTTAATTCTAATAGTATATATATTACATAATCTTTTTACATTGATTATTAAACTAATTAGATTTAAGTATGAGATTAAATTGTATATTCCCACATTGTCATTCATACAAATTCACCTCTGAAAGATACTCATAATTATAGCCAACTTTACAATTACCATCTATCATCAATAGATATTCTATATTGATAAACTCCAACAAATTCTAATTCGTTACTTTTAAATTTAACCTTTCTTTCCTTAGCATTGTATTCCATATTGTATATTAAAATGGCTGCGTTCAATTTCTTTTCACAGTTTGTATAATTAAATTGTTGAATAAGTTGATCAATGTAAGAAAAATCTTTCAATAAATCCTTTATATTATTTTTTGATTGACTAACCCATTCCTTTTCAACTAAATCGCGGTCGTAATAAATCAAATTAAAGTCCTTTTCAAAATTAGAAGATATACTATCTCCATCTTCTGTATACTCAGTATTTGTATAATTCAAAAATTCATCCTTACTCTCAAAATTTCCAACCCATATGGATACTTTCTCTTTCATCATTCTACTACCTTTCAATTCACATATTCTATTATAGATAAATTACCAAACCATTTGTTAAACTCTCTGTTCCTCATTAGTAGCACTGGAATTCTCCTAAACCGCTTCAGAATCAAAATCAAACGAACCGTCTTTTACAAAAAAATTTTTACCTATAGTTAAAAATTTAGTACTCTAACTCTACATATTTCTTAAAATTCTAATTTTTTAACTCATAAATAATTTGATTAATCCCAGCAACACTTCACTTTTTTGATACAGAATTATTATTTATTTCAAACGACTATACGGACACTATTTCTACGATAACCTTTTAATCAATACTAGATATTTTTAAAGTATCCCCTAATTCTCCTAACTGGTTTATTTTTTGTAAAGCTAATTCAACAGGGATACCTTCCATTAATACAAATGGTAATTGTTTTGAGCCTTTTAATAAATCAAACAACCCTTTTTTTATGATAAATACCTCTTGTATTTTCTTTAAATCCATAGCCCCTCTTATTGGTGGTTTAATTAATATAAGATTACAAAACTTCCCCTTACATACTTCCCGCTCTTCATTCATACATTCAACATCTATCGCGCCGTCATTTACCCACTGTATAAAATTCTCACTTACTACAGTAGCATAGTCCAAATCCACAACTCCTGAATCAACTTGTACTAACTTTGTTGCATTTTCATGTGTAGCCATTAACAGCAATTTCCCTCCACCATTACTTCCTATAGCAACATAACTCTTTGCATACTCACGAACTTCATATGTTTTATTTCTTTCATGTATTACATCAACTCCAAACAGAACGACTCCATAATCATTTACAAATCCATTTGTATGCTTTAGTAATTGCTTATAAGTATTTGGGAATACTAACCCCATTTCCTCTTCAACGTTTTTGATCTCAGTTTCATCAACTGGAGAATATAATTTATATGTCAATAATTTTTAAACATCTATCATATGAATCCTCCTAGTTATTTTGTATTAATATTACTAGCTCCTATATTGGTAACTTCACTATGAGGGTTTTAATCACCAAAAATCTTTAATAATGCCACGTTTAACCTTCAGTTTCTTCGCCCATTATTCTATTGGGCCCATAAATTGAGTAATGAAATAAACATGCTCGATAAGTTTAACCTTTTGTATGTTTTCTACTTTTTCTAATCCACCTAATGGAAGTAACGGTGTGTAACCAAAACATTCATCAATTTCAAGACTTCCGTACCTGTGTATTGCCTGCTTGTAAGGCATCCAATCCAATACTTTCTCTAGAAAATAGTCATCTTTCATATTTTTAAAGAAAAGCTTAAATTTTCCACCTGCTACATCTACCGTAGCTTTTCGATACTTAAGTAATAATAAATAGTTATTTTCCCACACAAGAATATCTCCCATACCTGTTGTAAAAACCGGGATAGCCTCTTCATAACGGATATAGCTTTCCTTTAATATATCTAAATATTCTTCTGGGTTTATCAACCTTAAATATCCGTTTAACATACTTCCAAATCCATATTGTTTCCATAAATCTATTATTTGTTCAGGAACTTTACCTGTATACTTTTCAACAATCTCTTGCGACGGCTTTTCGAAACATATAAAATCACTTATCTTTTCCATAGTATCCCCTTATCACAATTTCTCTAAGATTGAATTTCCTTTTTCTAAATATAAATCTGGGTCGTTCTCTTTTATCTCAAGAAGAACCCCTTTAATTATTTCACTCCATTTGATTAAATATTTAAGTCCTATTTTGTCATCTTTTTCCTGACTTATAAGTTTCCCACTTGTTACAACAACTAAAGTACTGTCTCCTTAACTTTGCTAGCAAGAAAAAAACACTTATAAGATAATCTTTTGGTTTTTATTCTCTATTAATCATATAATTTATTTAAAAACTCAGTAAAATCAACAGCAATATAAAACAGATTTTCTCTTGCTACTTCCTCTGCTTCTTCCTCCGTGATTCCTTCGCTTTTCATCAGCGCTTCTTTTTCCCACGCGCCTTCATGTTCCCAAAAGACGACAATTGGATTTTCTTCATGTTCCTTATAATCAAAACAAATTAAATTTCCTGCTGGATCAACCCCAAAAGGAACTACACCATTAGGCAAAGTGGCACGATAATTATAGTAATCGTTTACAATATAATCACTACTCTCCTTATCAAATGAAAGTAATGAACCAAAGACTCTTTCTATTCCTTCAACATCCATACAATATGGCATTACATTAGCACCATGATTTTCCTTTGCACAATCAATATAGTCTTTTGGAAACTTGATTCCCATTAATCCCTCTATTTTTCTAATAAATTCTTCAGTAACCGAATCATCCGCATACTTCCATTCTATATTTCCCATATAATTCTGCCTCCTATAATATACTCCCACATAAAAATCACCTTACAAACAAAGATTTTTACCTCCTATAAAAATTCAAATAGCAACGTCTTGATACCCCACTTCAGTTACTTTTTCATTTAGTAAACGTATTCCTAATCCATTCTCTGTATCCCACGTACAATCGAAAGTTATCCCAATATCTCGTTCTTCATGAATATCTCCATATGGGACTACAATTCCAACTAAAGTGATCCTCTTAAGTAATTGATCAATTGTTTCGATATGCGGATAATTTTCATTAAATTCAATATCATATCCTAATTGTTGACGCTCTTGCTTGTAATAGTCTAAAATCGCTTGTAAAAAACCGTGCTGCAATTGTTCCCAATTTTGCAATAATGAATTATAAGCAGTATATTGTCCTTCATCAAACTTACCGTCTTCTTCACCTTTCACTATCAATGCTATTTCAACTTCTTTTCCACAAAATTCAACGTTAATGTCCTTAACCCATCCATATGTATACTCAATCTCACCAAAAACTGCATCATTTATAATCATTTTTAACTCTCCCTATTTACTCCCTTGGATTCATATCGATTTCTCTATTCGTATGAAAGTTACCCTCTGATATTAACTGTTTTTTCCAGTCGTTTCTATACTCAGTATAGTACTATCAATTGCTAATTTTTCAATGAGTTTTTTCGCCTTCCCGTATGGAAATCTCTCTACTAATATATAAGGCAGATTTTTTGAACCCTTTAGCAAATCAATTGCGGAAATCTCAAGCCCTAATATGTTCTTTATTCTTATTAAATCTTTCAAACCTTCACTAGGAGTTTTCACTAACACTATATTACATATATCAGACGACTTATGTATCGCTTTCTGTTCTATTTCACTTACACAACCACTATTCACCCATTTTTTAAAATCAGCGGTAATTACAGTAGCATGGTTTGGATTCATGTCCCCAGAATCAATTACTACCACCTCTTTTTCCTCTGCATGTTGAGCCATTAAAAATACATTACCCCCACCGTCATCACCAATTGAGACATACCCCCTCGCATACTCATCTACTTCCCAAACCTCGTTCCTTTCTGCAATATGCTCCGTACCATAAATAAGTAATCCACCACCGATTGAAAAACCATTTGTATATCTCAATAATTCTTTATATACATTAGGTAATGTAACATTCATGCGATTTTCTACTGCTTGAATTTCAATATCACTCGCTGCTGACTTTTCTATCAAATCTGGAATATTAAATAGATTAATCATTTAATAATCCCTCCTAAACGATCAAGATATTTAAACGTATCGCCTGTCATCTCTCTATAATCGTTTCACAATAGAGTTTCATTAAATCATAAAGTATATCGGTATGTAAGCCTTCATTTTTCATTTGGTAAATAGACAATCATTTTCCCTTCCATGTACTCACCTTTCCATCCACAAGGCCATCCTCCCATTTTATACGCCTCAAATACCTTTTCATAAAGTGAAACTTTAATCAGTGGGGGTTTTGTTCATCACCCACTGATTATCAGCCCTCACCAATCGGGCTTTTACGGGCAGTTGATTCCCTACCTAACTTCTTTGTTTTCGCTGAATTTTGAGGTGGGGGTCTTACTGCCCGTTAATGCGGGATAAAAATTATCCACTTTTCCATTTACTAAACGATTTAGTGCACACATCTCAAGGTCTCTTTCTACTTCTTCAAGAATATTTATATGATCAATAGAAATAAATTCTAATCAAAAACAACTCTTAACCCTAAGTTTTACGATAAATAAAAAGCATCTATTTTGAAAAAAGATTGATCAAAATGGATTCTTCTCCAGCAAATTTTTGTTTCGGCTTTATAAAAATTCGAGTATTTTCTGCCTGTATCGCTCCATTATCGTGCCTGGTTATTCTCTCTAAAGTGAAGAGGCACTATTAAACTTTCTTAATATACTCATACACTTCTTTAGGTTTTATATTAAGCATGTGGGCAATTTCCGTTATTTTCTTTCCTTCTTCCTTCATCTTTTTTACTTTTTTCTCCATTGTTTGCTCATATTCTTCTGCAATATCAAATAATGGACTTAATAAAGAGTTCCATATTTCAAAATCAGTAAATTTATTTCTTTCCAAAAACTCATTTAACAATATATCCAATTCTTTAGTTAGTATCATTCTTTTACCTTCTAACACTTGTTTCTCAGTTAGAAAATCACCTATATCATTCATAAAATTAATAAATGATTCCATGGAATCTGCAAGAAAATCGCCACCACTCCAACTATCCATTCCGTGCATGAGGGAAGATATAGGGTATCCTTCTTCACTTAAGTCAATAATAATTGGATCTCCACACATAGTTTCATATGCAATAACAATCCAATTTGCATCCCAAGTATCTTCCTCATCGGTTACAAAGGAGTTTCCATCGGTGTCAATGCTGTATCCTACTTGAAATTCATCTAATTGCTCAAAAGAACATACATCAAAATTTACATACTCTCTAATTTTTTTATGTTCTAAGTTCATAAGTTCTAAATTTCTCTTTATCTCTACTTTTTGATGATAAGAATTAAATTGTATCATTGTCATTTTTACTACATCCCTATTCATACTATATATGTATTCTTTTGTATCTGGTTGTTTATTAACAAACTAAGCCAAGAATATTAATAATAGATATTGTTATTTTTTCTTTGCCTCATATAAAGATTCTGTATATACAGTAAAAATAAAGTAATTCATATCCGAATATGTATTTACAGGACTACTATGTCGAGGGTATAAATAAATTGTTTATAAGATCTGTGAAACTCTTTGCCATCAGTATAATATATTCTTCTCTTAACTCATTATCTTCTTCAAAATAATCTAAATCACAGAAATACACATAACCTGCATCTTCCCCCGCAATTGACAAACATATTAGACTATCAGCTGGGTCAATTCCTATCGGAACTAAATAATTTGGCACTACCTTCCCTCTATTATATAAAAAGTACATCTTTTCAAGATTATTTTCTGCTTCTTGAGAAAGCGGAAAAAATAGTATAATTGATGAAGTAATGGTAGCCCCCTTACTATTATAAATAGTAAATCTTCTACGCTCTGTCTTTCCACCATTGTTTAGTAACAAAAAGTCTTTATATTCCTCTGGAAGTACAACATTATATTTCATTTCAAACTCTTTAATATTTTGTTTATTTGTAGATTCAAAGACATATTCAAATTTAATATCCATATGTCTCCTCCTTTAATATTTCATCTTCCTAACTTAGAAACTCCCGATATCATTTTAAAATCCTTCAATTTAGTTGATTGAAGATTATTTCATTAACTCTTTAAAAAATTCAAATACTCTCCATCCTCTGTACTAAAACATCTACCTCTAGATTTCTTATTAGCTATCTCTAAATACCCTCTAGCTTTAGAGAAATCTCCTACTTCATAAGCCACCTTGCCAGCCCAAAATTCTCGTTCGCCTGTATCTCCTCTTTCAGGATCTGCGACAAATATTTTATCAACCCATTTTTTCATCCGTTCAACATCACTTAATAAAATCGAGATATCTAAAATACCCCATATTATTAAAAAACTTTCATCATAAGTTATTTTATCATTTGGAAGCTCTCCCCATGCTTGCTCCAAAAAAAAACAGACTCTTCTAAATTCCCTTTATCAAACTCTTCATTACTCTTATCCATTAATTTTTGTATATAGATACCTTTTTCACCTGTTACATAAGCCATTACTATCTACCTCCAAAATTACCTATGTAAAAAAGTATCTTTTGTCGTTTGAAAAGAAAGGCTTTTCTTTACTTCAAAAAATACTTTAATACATTTAATCCGGTGTAATATATATACGTGGTCATTACATTAAATTTCTAATCTTCATAAATTACCGATCCTATATACTTAAAGTTCCTACCATCCAGTTTTGCTTCTTCAACAAGTTCTTCATACTCAAAATCATATAACCTAATGACAGTATTGTATTGTTCTTCTAAATTTTCACCATAAAAGTCTATAAGTTCACTTATAATTGATTCAGAATACGAAGCATTCTGTAGTAATTCAGACAAAGAAGATGTAACATGTTCATTATATGTACATTCTAATAAGTCTTGGTTATACTCAATGAAATCTATTTGAAAATCATTCATAAAACGCGAAGGAATTCTGTTCCCCTCATTATCATATTTTATTTCTACATACTTTCTTAACACCATTTCGCTAGTACTACTTCCAAACCAAAGAGAAACAGCTCCTGGACTTTCCATATTAATCCTCCTTTCCAATTTTTCTATGTTCTAATGGTAATAAATCAGGCATACTGTTTCAGATATAATGTAATCAGCTTCTTAAATTCTTTTTACGCAGCTAAACATTTAACTTTTTAAAACTTTCAGATACTTAGTATTCTTCGGATTCCCAAAACATCTACCCTCTGATTTTTTATTGGCAATACTAAAAAATTCTTTTGCGGTTTCTAAATCACCTAATTCAAAAGAAACTTTTCCTGCAATAAATTCCTTATCACCAGAATCTATACGTGCAAATCCAGTTAAAAATATTTTATCTGCCCACTCCTTTGCTTTTTTTAAATCATTTACCATAAAACAAGTGGAAATAATATCCTTAACTAAATGGTAACTCTCTTCACAATAAATACCTTTAGGGTCAGGAATTATATCCCATGCCTCTTCTAATAACACAATAGAGTCATTATAGTTACCATTATTGAATTCTTCATTGCTTTTTTCCAAAAGACTTTCGAATTCTTCTTTTATATGTGATTGTAAAATAGCCATATTTAGCCTCCTCAAATCATATCCTTAATTAATTCAAAATACTTTTCATCCTCATTATAAAAGAGTTTATAGCCTTCTAAAATGTAAGCTCTTAGCAAATACTCTCTAGCTTTATCAAGCTCCCCGCACTCGAATAAACTCTCTCCAAGTCTCAGTAAAATAAATGGATTTGAAATACCATCCGGACAGTTTCGTGCATTATATAAATTACTTTTCGCTTTCTCATACTCACGATTTAAAAAATAAGTATCTCCTAATGCTGTATAAATCCATGTACTTGTTTCCCAATCGGTCTTCGGCAACGGAACCAAATCCAGAGCAGCAATATAGCTCTCTATTGCTTTATCATCTTTTCCTTTTTCAACAAAAGCATCTCCTTCGTTACATAATCTCACAATTCGGTCATACACTTGATCGTTAAGTTCCAATATAAATCCTCCCAATAATTATTTATTTGGTGGCAAGTAATTTTCATCGATTGTTAATATTCGAACATTTTTATTGTACCTTTTTAAATAAGTAAGTTTTTGATCCATCTACTATCCATCTCCCATTTTTCATTGTTTATTAAATTCGTTAATCTGTTTTTGTATCTTTCTTTCAAGTTCTTTTTCTTTAACCAGCATTTATTTGAGCTAACCGATCCTGCTTTATTTAGATTTTTATACGTTCCTATGTCACCTTCTCTTGGTAACAGTTTTTTGAAGCTACTTCTTTTACAATATTACCTGTTACACCTTTCCAAGTTCGAGGTTCTACTCTGCATACTGAATACCCTCCTTACAGGCCACAAGAACTTCTTTTTACACTTTCATTAATTCATACTTCTACCCCTTTAATGAAGATTTATTATCACAATATTTCGCTAGTTTATTTTTAATTATATAATACTACCAATATATGTTAGACTTAATTCATAAAAATAATTAAATTTATAACATGCCTATGTATAAAAAAGCACTTGTTGCCTCAAATAGACAATCAAGTGCTTTAATTTCATATGTTTTTTTATAACTTAAATTTTGTAGGTCTTAGCTTGATCTTAATCACATCTTTCTATAAAATACTGCAGTCCAATTGTAGCTAACACTCGGTCTACACTTCATATCAGACCTTTTTTCATATAAATGTTCTTAGTATATTATTTTTGTAACTTTAAATTAGAAATTAACTCATCTAGACTATCCGAAAGCGCTTCAAACGAACCTCGTTCAAAATCCTCCAATTCAACCTTACCACTTACATTATCTAACACAACTATCAAACCGTTCCCTTCTACACCTATTGGAGTCTTATCAACCTTATTATGATTGTTTTTATACCCTGCTAAATTACTTTCGAAGGAATCCAATTCAATATTTGGTAATACAGGTTCTAACCTAATATAATGATTATCAACAAATCCATCTAAATCAGCAAACCAATAAGAATTAAAATAATCATCAATTGAAGTGTGCAATTTAATTTCAAATTTTTCCTCAATCGTCGTTAAATCATTCTTATTATTTTTTTCAATAGGTTTCCACGAAATTTCTTCTTCATCATCCATTTCACCTATATATATAAATGAACCCACTTCTTCGTTATATGGCGTTTTAAATAAAAAATCTAACCCTTTATCAAAATATTCTTTTCTTAAATTAAAATATTTGCTCATACCATCCTTCATTACCAAAATAATCACCCTTACTTTTCTAATAGTTCAGCATATTTTGGTCATCCCCCCAAATTCCTGCGCTTTTCTCAGCATTATGAATCCCTCCTAAACCTGGATGTAGCTTTGAGGGTACATCAACAGTTTGACCTCCACCACCAATGTGATGATGTAATAAAGTGTCATTATATAATTCTTTTAAATCATATTGGTGGAGATGTTTTCTAAACCTAAAAATCTCTTTAAGTTTATAGACTTTGTATCAAAATTTTAAAACCTTTTTATTCAAAACCGATAACAATCCATTCATCTACAAAATTCCAAAAGTGAACATTATATTTAGGCTGACTCTTAGCTGACCAAAAAGTAGCATTGTTATTCTTACAATTTTCATAATCTATAGCTATGTAACTCCCCATACCATTACTAAAGAATCCAAAAGATGTTTTTAAATTAATCCTTATCGGTTCTTCCAATTTATCTATAATCCCCCACTCTAAGTCATCATCCCCAAAGTAAGTTATAGCTTCTAATGGCATCAAGCCCATCGATTCACTTGTGTAATCATAAAATCCATTATGAACATTTTCGTAAAAGTCCCTAATAGATTCAGGAATTTCTCTCCATGAAGATTCTAATTCCTCATTATTAAAACTATCTTTAGGATTTCTTCCTTCATAATATAAATCTTCTCCACCTTGATTTTTTATTGTATACAAGATTGAATAGGTGTCCTCACTTACCATCAGTTCAATATCCTCAAGGTATTCTGATAAGTAAGCAATAGTATTAGATAAATTATTATCTACATATTTTTTCCATATACTCAAAATTTTCTTGATTCTCTTTTCTCTATCATGTTCACTAAATACTTCCATCCATAAATCAGGAATTAAAGATGAATTTATATTCTTAAATTCATCTGCATTAATCAATTGAATATCTTCACTATACTCTCTTAATATATCTAACTTAGAACTCATTTTTTCCCATCCTTTTTAATATTATTTTATATTATTCTTTGTTAAAATCCTCAATTTGTTTTTGCAATATTCTTTCAAGCTGTTTTTCTCTTGTAATCATCTTACTCCTAAAGTCAGGAATAACTTCTATTTCATCTGGTGTCCCCTTTTTATAATGTGTCCATTCTTCATACGATTTAGATTGCTTTGAAGTGTTTGCAGATTTACTTAATCCTGTAAAGTTTTCTGGGTTATTTAATACTTCTAACTGTTGTTTTCCTGTGAAATGACCAAAATAATCCATACTTGCAATTCTTTCCATAGACACAATATGATCTGCTTCTAGTGAACCTATAAAAGTTTTTCCAGGAAGAGCTTGCTCTTCTGTTTCTATCTTTTTATTGTGGCCTTTATTTACTTGTTTTCTTATTTTTGCTGTCGGTGTTTTTTTCTTAATGCTCTATATTCTTCATCTGTAATCTTTCTCTCACCGTACCTAGGAGGAATTCCACTTTCACCGGTACCCTTACCAGATGGATTTACAAATCCAATATCTTTAGTAAAAGACCTCAATGGTATGTAAGATAGGAATAACCTTAAAAATTAATTTTTCCATTTGCATAAAAAAACAGCAGAGATTTCTAGTACCTATCTCTACTGTTTTGCTATTCACTTCCAAAACAAACTAATTTTTCATACTTTGTTATGTGTATTTCTAACAAATAGTAATGCTTAAATTGCAACATCTTGGTATCCTACCCTAGCTACTTCTTCATTTATTAGACGAATACCTACCCCATTTTCCATGTCCCATGTACAGTCAAATGTTAGTCCAATATATCTGCCTTCAAAGCGTCTAGCAGATGGGACATAAATCCCCACTAGCCTGATCCTTTCAAGAAGCTGATTAATCGTTTCAAGTAAAGGATAATTTTCATTATATGAAACATCATACCCAAGCTCATGTCGTTTTTGCTTGTAATAATCTAAAATTGGTTGCAAAATACTTTGTTGAAGATGCCCCAAATTTTGTATTAAAGAATTATACGAAGCATACTGTTTTTCACTAAATTCACCATCTTCTTCACCGTCTATTATCAAAGCAATATCGGCTTCTTTTCCGCAAAACTCAATGGTAGTCTCTCTACTCCAGACATAATCATATTCAAGCTCCCCAAAAACTGCATCATTTATTTTCATTTTAAATCCTCCCTTTCCATTTATCGGAAAATCACTCTTACTTGAAGGCTGGTGGAATATCAACATCTCTATCACCCGTACCCTTAACCCCATCACTCTCCAAATTCGAGATCCTACTCTGAATACTCGTTTTTTAGGCATCATGGGCTTCTTGGAATTTCCCGCTATAGTTTGTTCCAGTTCTAGCGACACTTCCATCTGGCAGTATTTCTACACCTTTAACGAATAGGGATACATAGTCCATGTGCAGTGATAATCAAGTTGTTTAATTTTGTGTCTAGAAATGCAATAACCTTCTGCCTGTTAATTTGGTACGAGGTTATTAAAGTTGTTTAAAAATAAGTTTTATTTGTTGCACTTTTTCATTTAAGTGAATAATAAAAGTGTTTAATTTCTGGATAGCTAATAATTAATAATCACCCCTTTAATATTCAATCCCAAACATTAAAAATTACTTCACCGATACTTTCTGGTCGCCAATATTTAGCATCTTTTAATTCTTCTTCTGTTAAGTTGTGTTCCCTAGGTATAAAAGGCTTTTCTAAATAAGCTTTCGACAACACTTGATAGTACGCTTCAAATTCACTTTCTAATATGGGCATATCAATAAAACTAAAAATAAGTTTTCCTTCTACATTTTTATCCGCAAAAGCTAAGAAAGGATAAAACTCATGCAATAAAATAATAAATTCCTTATCGTCTATTATCACTATCACTTCAAAAAATTTTTTTGGATAGTGTGGTTGTATCCATTCTACTATTTTGAATTTACATGTCCTCAATACATCATAAAATATTCTCTTTGTTTCATTTTCATTATGGGAATTTAAATGTATTGCTTTCAAACCTGTAATATGTGGCGGTATTTTCACTCCCAAAACCTCATTCCCTTTTATTAACTAACCACAGATATCGAAACATTATTCCTTTTATTATACGAGAAACTCAAAAGATGGTATTAAATTTCAATTCTGTACGATTTTTTTAAACAACTTTATTATTCGTGGTCAGTCCACACCTTTGGCTAATATATTTTCAATTATATAATAATAGTGATTTTCATTAGCCTGAATTCATAAAAAATATTTTCTAAAAATTTATAGCATGTCTATCTATTTAAAAAGCACTCGTTCCTTTAGTCGACAATCAAGTGCTTTAAGTTCATATGTTTTTAAGTAGCATAGATTTGTAAGATTTATAGGATCTGTAAGTTTTGTATTAACAGTACGACACCTTTTACATGCCATGACAACTACTCAGTTAAAATTGACGAGTTTGTATGGGTCCTTAGTTTAATATACTTTCCATGTGATTATATTCATCACCCAGTAAAATGTCATCTCACCTAAGCTCGTACTTCGTTTTTTCAACGTACAATGAATTAGAGAATCTATTCAAAGTTGTATAAACTCTACCTACTAAATTAGGATTTTTTTGTTTATATAAAAACTTTGCAACAGAACCTTTAAACTAAACTTCAAATCCAATTACTATCCATTCATCAACAATATCCCAAAAATTCATATTATATCTAGGCTCTTTATTCGTCCACCATAAAGTCGCATTATCATTATTAGAATTCTTATAATCTACTGCAACATAACCACCCATACCACTTTTAAAGAAACCAAAAGTAGTTTGTAAATCAATTTGTAAAGGCTCTTCTAACTCCTCAATAATACCCCATTCATCATCATCAAAAAAAGTTACATTTTCTAAAGGAACTAAACCCATTGATTGACTCGCATAAAAATAGAAACCATTATGAACAGTTCGATAAAAATTTCGTATTGTTGAAGGAATCTTATCCCAAGATTTTTCTAATGCTTCATTATTAAACTCATCTTTGGGATTCCCCCCCTCATAATATAGAATTTCACCATTATCTGTTTTAATAGTGTATAAAATTGAATATCTACCATTTATGTCCATAAGCTCTACTTCCTCAAGGTGCCTAGACAAATAAGAAATAGTGTTTCTTAATTCCACTCCTACTTGCTCTTTCCATATTGATAAAATACTCTCGACTCTCTTGTCTACGTTTTCTTCTTGAAACAATTCATACCATGAATTCGGTATTTTCTCACAATTAAGTTCATTAATCCCATGGCATGATATAAGTTGTGCATTTCTTTTATATTTTCTTAAAAAACCAAGTTTTTGTTCCATAATGCTATGTCATCTCCTTTATTTATCTATATCCTTTTTTATTTCGTTTCAACAAAATCATCAATTTGTTTTTGTAATTTCATTTCTAATTCTTTTTTCTTCTTTATCATCTCTTCTCTAAACTTAGGATCAACTTCAATTTTTTCTTTCTTATAAATTGTCCAATCAGAATAAGATTTAGACCCCTTAGATTTATTGGCTGCTTCACTTAACCCTAAAAAATTCTCTTCATTATTTAAAACCTTAATATCACCTGATTTCTTAACCTCTTCTCCCGTACCCTTAACCCCTCCACTCTCCAAATTCGAAATCCTACTTTGAATACTCGCCTTTGAGGCATCATGGGCTTCTTTTACGCTTTCACTGAAGTTCGTTCCACCGTCTCTACGTACGCTTCCATCAAGTAATACTTCTTCACCTCTAATGAAGGCGGTTGTTTCGTCCACACCTTTTACTAATGTATTTTCAATTATATAATACTAGTAATTTGTTTTAGCCCTAATTTATAGCATGCTTACCTATTAAAAAAGCACTTGTTGCCTTTCGTAGACAATCAAGTGCTTTAAATTCATCTGTTTTTAAGCAGCATAAATTTGTAAGTTTTGTAGTAACAGTATGACACCTTTTATATGGTAACAAGTAATACATTAATACTTACGAGTTCATTATTATTGTGTCCTTTCCATGTCTTTTCAATAAAATATCATCTCGCCTAATTCTCACGCTTTTCTTTCTAATACAGTTGTAAAAATAAAAAATTCAATAGCCACTACGTTCTCCTAACGTTGCCATTGAATTCCTTTACTAAGCATGTACCTTTGTCAGCGTCCAAGTAACCAATAAAATAGGCACATTTCTCAATTTATTTTTCTATTATCAACCCTCCCAAATCCAAAACATTTTTATTATTTCGAATTCAGGAGGTGACAAGTTTAAATGCATTTGTAGTAACACATGGTGTTATTAAAATTGTACGTGGCCAAAAATAGCACATTCTAGGTGGTTATGCAATCTTGATATTAACTTATAAGAAAATCTTGATCGGATTCAAGGGTGAAGGCATACAATCCTTAGGTCTATCTATAATATTTGATACACCTTTCTTGAAAAGGAATTCTATCATCAAGCAACACCTCTTCTTGCAGGGTTTTTGTTATATTCTCTATTTTCCCAATGAATAATGCATAAAAGTCGCCCGAATTTGGATATAAAAACAGACCAAATCCCTTTGGTGACAGTATTTTGTTGGCCATCTTGATCTTATCGGGTAAAAATTCATAATTAAATGCTTCTAATCTCTCAAGTTCTTCTTGTGTTGCTAATTCAATTTGGTGGGCAAATTCGTAATCAAGAATAAAATTGACAATTTCTTGGTATTGCTCACCTTTATAGTCAACGTATAAAAACTGTTTCGTTGTCAATCCATATTTTAATAGGTCTTCATGTAAGTCATAACCTCCTTGTTCCTTCAAAAATGTTTCCAAATCCTTGCTATCAGGAAATATAATCTGCGCTATCCCTTGATCAGGCATCTTAGCTTCCTCCCTTTTATTGAAATAATTCTCCATGCTTGTTAGGAATATATTCCGGATAGTTTTCACGATAAAATTGATCAATCATCTGAAGTACGGGATCCCATTCAGGATATGACTCATGTTCCCCAAATACCATTCTAGCTTCTGGAGTATTCATCAGAAAATTATCGATTTGAGTAGGTACTGGCAACCCTAGTTGTTTCCTTACATGGATTAAAAATAATACTTCAAAAGGATAAAATCCGTATCTGAAATCACCAAATTCACCTAGCTGTCCGATTTCAGAAGCTAACGCAGAATGATACTGAGACATTATCGAAATCAGATATTCTATTTCTTCTAAGTCACGAGTCGACCAACGTCCTAACACTTCATCATATATATTTAGGTCTTCAGGGATTAAATCGCATCGCAGTTCAACTTCTTTAAACTTATTTTTCACGACTAGATGCAATTTTTCATTTGTCCCCATGATGGTTTTATTTCTATACTGCGAGTATAGCTCTAGCAAAAACCAAATATGTCTATTCTCTTCATTAGCATCTATTAAATGTCCACCGAAGTGATGAACCATAAAATCATATAATATATTTTCTTCTTTCTCCCATCCATACATTGCAAAATGAACTAATGTGAGGACGACTTCTCTAAACGTATACCCCAAAATCATCTTTGGATATCTGATTTTATAAAGATCTTGTCCCATGCACTGGTAAAATAAGACTTTCTGCATGTTCTTTAATCCTTCTGCATTGTTTCCACCGCTGATCAATACATCGTTTTTCCATAATGACAAGTGATATGAGGAAATTTTGCTTAGATTTATTAATAGGATGTGATCTTTCTCTGTTTCATTTTGCTCAACGATTTTCTCAATCTTTCTTCTACTGACATTATATTTATCTTTCACATCTTCAAATTTGATTCCATCCACAAAATTTTTGCTATATTTTTTAAAAGCCATTTCTAACTTTTTTTGGTTTATCATTGTATCCTCCCTATGAATTAATCTATTTTCTTATTCCAGTCCTTTACCTTTAACTCATCAACACCGAATCCAGTATCAGTATTCTTTATATCTGTTTCAACTCTAATAAAATCGAATTGTAGATCCGGACTCTCCAAATTCGAGATCCTACTCTGAATACTCGCCTTTGAGGCATCATGGGCTTCTTGGAATTTCCCGCTATAGTTCGTTCCAGATCTAGCGACACTTCCATCTGGCAGTATTTCTACACCTTTAAAGATTGGGGATACGGAGTCCGCACCTTTTGCTAGTTTAATTTCAATTATATAATACTAGTAATTTCTGTTAACCTTAATTCATAAAAATAATTTTTAAACATTTATAACATGCCTATCTAATAAAAAAACGCTTGTTGTCTTTCGTAGACAATCAAGCGCTTTAAGTTCATTTGTTTTTAAGTAGCGTAAATTTGTAAGTTTTGTAGTAACAGTATGACACCTTTTGTACATCATGACAAATACTATCTTAAAACTTACGAGTTTGTACAAGTTTGTACGAGTTCGTTAGTTTCCTATACATTCCATGTGTTTATATTTATCGCCCGGTAAAATGTCATCTCGCCTAAGCTCGTACTTTATTTTCTATTCTATCATTGCACGTAATACTAATTTTTTATCCATATCTAAATTCTTCTTTATCACCTATTCAACGTAATACCTCGGTGAACTTCTATAATAAAATTAAACTATTTAATCAGTAAAACAAATTTTCATATAAAGTTTACATAATAGTAATACCTCTTAAACTACCAATTCTACTTTTAAATTATTTATCAATTCAGCAAGTGAATTAGCAAGAAATTCGTTTTCTTCCGTTTCAAAATTCTCTATCAATATCTGTCCTGTTTTATTGTCAAAGATAATAGCCATATCTTCTGGAGAGACAAATCCTATTTGTATATATCTAAATTCTCTTCTATTGTTCTCTTCATATTGTTTCATTACTTCAAAAAATTCTAATATAGATTTACACGGTTCTATGGGTTCAAGATTAACTAATCTTGAACCGTAAAAGCCTTGTAAGCTTAAGAACCAATACGAATTAAAGTATTCTTTCATTGCATGGTGAATATTCATACCCAGCTTTTTTTCAATTTCTGTAAAATCATCTAAATCAACTTTTTCAATAGGTTTCCAATATACATATTCTTCTTCATCTGGATTACTTAAATACAATCGTGGATCAATCTCTTCATCCCACGGTGCTTTAGGATATGTACCATATTTTGTATCCCATACATTTATGAGTTCTTTAAAATAATGTTCTAATGCTTTTTTTATGTCCATGTTATACCTCCAAAAAGATTACTTAATAAATACTTGAAGACGTTCAGCGTTTTCTTGATTTTTTCCCCATATACCTATTTGTTTCTCTATATTATGGATTCCTCCACTCCCTGGATGCAACGGTTGTGGAATAGCCATTGCTTGTCCCCCACCACCAATATGATGATGTACTAAAGGTTTTCCTTTTAATCCCACAATATCATATTGAGGGAAATGTCTCCTAAAGACCGCATCATTTACAATAGCCCATCCATTATTAAGATTTTTGATGTTAGCATCGCTAAAATACTCAGGATGTAATTTATATAGTTCATTAAAATAATACTTGTTATCTCTTAGCCATCCTTCTGAATTTGTACTTTGCTTCCCCTTACCTATATAAGGCATATCCACAACAAGTTTTTCATCTGCTACTATTTTAGTAACAAATGTTCCTTTTCTAGTAATTATTTCATACTCTTTATTTAAAACGGTGTCGTCAATATCACGGTATACTCTCACTGGATGGTTTGTATTACCCGTACCCTTAACCCCACCACTCTCCAAATTCGAGATCCTACTCTGAATGCTCGCCTTTGAGGAATCATGGGCTTCTTTTACGCTTTCACTGAAGTTCGTTCCACCGTATCTACGTACGCTTCCATCAAGTAATACTTCTTCACCTCTAATGAAGGCGGTTGTTTCGTCCACACCTTTTGCTAATGTAGTTCTAGTTATATAATACTAGTAATTTTTGTTGGCTTTAATTCACAAAAATAATTTTTATAAATTTATAGCATGCTTATCTTTAAAAAAAGCACTTGTTGTCTTTTGTTGACAATCAAGCGCTTTAAGTTCATCTGTTTTTAAGTAGCTTTAATTTATAAGGTTTATAATAATCGTATGACACCTTATATATATCGTGACAAACATTACTTTAAAACTAACGAGCTTGTACAAGTTCGTTAGTTTTATGTCTCTTTCATGCTTTTGTAAAATGTCTTCTCGCCTAAGCTCATACTTCATTTTCTATCCTATCATTGCACATAATACTCGATGCTGGTACAACCATCATGAAGTATGTACTTTTTAACAGCCTATTTTTTTTCATCCATCTTCTGCTTTAAATATTCAGCAATTTCTGTTTGCCCTCTTTCAATAGCAAATGCATAAGCATCCATATCTTTCATGGTGTCACCAGAGTATTTTATAGATATATCTATATTGTTCTCAACTAACAATTTAACAATCTCCAAATGCCCACCGTATATTGCAGCAAACAGAGGATTTCTATCTGGTTCACTAATATCAATCTCTACATTCCGACTAATTAGATATTCAGCAATATCTAAATGTCCTTTTGTAGTTGCTCTTTCAAGAGCATTTGTAGAGAAAGTTCCACCTTGTGCATTAATTTCTATTCCAGCATTAATAAGATATTCTACTATCGCTAAATGTCCATGAGCTGCCGCTACATGTAACCATGTACCAAAAGGTGTCATCCATGTTAACATTTCTGGTTCTTTCTCAAGTAAATCTCTTAAAGTATCCAATTGACCACTTTTTATGGCACTTCTAATATCTTTTGCAAATTGAGTCTTATCCATGTTAATTTCTCCTTTAAGTTCTATTTCCTAGAAGCAGCTTGTTTTCCAAGGTCTTCTAGTATTTCAATAATATCATCTAAAGCTGCAATACTATGTTGTCCGGCAACTCTATTTGGCGCCCAAACTAAATTTTCTTTACCAATTATAGGATCAATACCATATTTCCTTAATAATTCTTGACTTTCTTGAACAAGTTTTTGTTGAGCCTCACCTAAACCCTTTTTAAATAAAATATGATGTGCATGTGGATCTATCATAGCAGTAGGTGGGTCACCTATTAGTCCTCTAAGATATTTACCAAAATCAAGTTTAATTAATGCTTCATTATATTCTTTAGTAATGCCTAAATCAGACATCTTTTTTCTAATCTCAGACAACTCACCTACACTAAAAGTATTATTTTGAATAGCATTTTTAAGCTTATTCATCTTTGTGGCATTGACACTACCAGCCTCGACTATATCATCAAGATAATTGCTTACAGTGTTACCCGTACCCTTATTTAAAACCAAAAGCGATAATTGTGTTACCAATTATCGCTTACTAAGTCAAACCATTTGATGTACTATAAAGTAACAATTATTTTATTATCTATGATAGTTCTAAAATTGGTGTAATTTCTCATCATATTATTACCATATGCACTAACTGCTTCATTACCACACACCATACTTTCATAGTTATCTTTAAATTCTTTTTTTATTGACTCTTCCAAACTGTCATAGTATCTTTTGATAGCTTCCTCTGCCAATTCACGCGACCCGTGCGTTAATATAAAATTAATATCTACCATATAACCCTTTTGAGGATAAAAACCCCTTTCAACAACCTCTTTTACAAAGTTGTTCAAATCATTCGTACACCTTTCTACAATTGGCATAAATACACTATTTAACCAATTAGTGAATTCGTTAACTGTCCGCTCCCACTCTTCCTCATTTGCTATGTTCCAATATAACTGACCGCTTGGTACATTGCACTGACGTGTATTAATATGAAATATTTTATCTTTAGATTTTAAAGGAAGAATTGCGCATTCACCATAAAATACTACATTTTTATCAGATATATTATTCCAACTTGTATAAAAGAGTACCTTATAAATGAAATTTTTATCTTTTTTACTCATCCAATGACCAGACTTCGAATATTTCCAGCCATTATCTAAATACTTTTCAGATATTAGATTACATACGCATTCAAATGCTTTATTAGCTTTCACATTACCCCCCCAATAATTCCATGCAATTTCCAATTATTTTATATTTACATCATTTAATACAGTTCCAACTAATTCTCCATATGAAAAATCAACTTCATCAAAACATGTTTCAAAACAACTACTTATATTTATCTTTGCATATTTCATATTGGCTTTAGAGAAATTAGCTTCACCAAATCTACAATCTGCAATATGTATTTCCTCTAAATTACAGCTCCTGAAATCAGCAAACTCAAAATCACAATCAAAAAAAGATGCTCTCATTAGTGAAGAAGCTCTTAAATGGACTTGTTTTGCCATGATACCCTCTGACAAATCAGAAAAAGTAAGGTCTAAATTGCTCATATCTAGCCCATCTATAATTTCATCATTGTATTGAGATTGATTTAATATTTCCATGACTCTTATTCTATCATTCTCATTCATTATTACGAGCTCCTTTCATTTAGCTTTTCAGATAGTCCTTCCAAGCAATATTTGGAGAATAAGTTACACCCATTTGATCTTCATCAAAACTTGGTATAGCCATTACTTGTGCTGGTTCCAAATACTTCATTACTTGTAGCCAATTATCAAGTAATGTATCACTATCACTCTCTAATGGATTATTTAAAATATCAATACAAAGGCCACCCCAATCTAGCTCAGATACCACAGCTGGACTATTTTGTAATAATTCCTTATCAAACATTTCTAAAATATGACCGCTAAAGTATGTTCTAGCCCCTACCCCTAAGGGACCGTTAGGAAGAAACCTAACTGGTATTGGTTGGGAAGATATTTCCATCCACATTTGTAATCGTTCACGTTCGGTATTCCACGGATATGATAAAGGCCAAAAAATTTGAGTTACTCCATAACTTGGTTTCGCAATTTCTGCAATTTGGTCAGATAACTCAAAAAAAGCAGGCCATAATTTTTTAGGTATCGATTTATGAAACTCAAACTTCAAAAATGAGCGATGACTCCAGTTAACTTCAAAACTCCCACTATAGTTCACCGATTTATCACGATAAAGGTAAACTTCTGATACTTTATGCTCTGAAACTACTTTTTCCAGGATTTCCTGACGATTATATTCTACTCGTACCATTTCACTGTTACCCCAATGAGTAGGAGCAAATTTTTCATTTGACTCAAACACATCCAAAAGACGACCTAATACTTCTTCTTCGTTAAAAGATACTGTAGGATACATTGTAATTGAGAAAAAATCAGGTTTCATGTATATCCTCCTTAATACTAAAAAATATAGTCACATAATAATTTTTATTCATAGTTTTTTCTACCTACCTCCACCAGGTAAACGTGTATTGTTCTCCCATTTATGTGTCACTTTACCACTATTTGGATCAGTGTAGTAAACATCACTATCCTTACCCAAAGGCCCACTTGGTCTTGGATGAGGAGGAATCCCATTCAAATCGGGTTTATCACTTGATATTGTCACAACATGACGGCCGTTTTTCTCTTTTGCCAGTTCTCTTTCAGCTCGCATTTGACTGTCATTATGAATAACGTGTTCTTTGTCACTTATTTTGTGCTTGTGATCATGAACTAAATCAATTTCACCCTTAGCATTACGACCTATACTATCCGGACGCGTAAGATGCCCTTCACTGGATGTATACGTAACAATCTTACCAACGTTATTATTCTTTAGCTTACGGTCAAGATATTCTCCTAAAGCTTTTCTTCCTTCAATAAAATCCTACCATTAGTTTTCAGGAATATATAAATTATCCACAAATTCAGAGAAACTTTTAGAAATTAGTCGGATGTATTCCTCTCTTAACTCGTTATCTTCTTCAAAGTAATCCATATCACAATGATATACACTACCTCTCTCTTTCCCATCAATTGATAAACAAATCAAACTCCCCGCTGGGTCAATTCCAATTGGAAGAAAATTACTTGGTACCACTTGCATCAAATTATAACTTCTTAATTTCTCTTCTAGATTTATTTCATTTTCTATTGATAGAGGAAAAAACATTGAAACAGACGATGTTATTACGCCTTTCTTAGTTGTATCATTAGTTTTAAATCTTCGTTGCTCAGTTTTCCCTCCATTTTTAGACAGCAAAAATTGTTTATAATCATCAGGTAACAATATACCATACTTATTTTCGAAATCTTCGATATCTTCAATGCCAATAGGGGTAAAAGTATATTCAAAATCTAAATTCCTCATACAATTAACCTTCTTTCCTGTTCATTTTGTTTTTCTCAATCAGAGTATAATCTCTCAATCAATTCAGAAAAAGAGTCGCATATTAATTTAATTTTATCCTCATTCACTGATTCCTGATCATAGAAAACTACTGACGGAGAATCTTTAGTATCACAGTAATTAAAACAAATAAGTCCCCCAAATGGGTCTCTTGCAAATGGAATAATACCTTCCGGAAGTGAAGTTAATTCATAAACAACTTCTATATTTGCATCTCTGCTTGTAAAACTTAATAGACAATCAAAGACTGCTCCACCCTCATCATCATTAATATCATAAATATTAGGCTCAGGATAACCACCGTTATTTTTTTTAATGCATTCACGGTAGTCATCTGGAAATCTGACACCAAATGAATTCTCCACAGCAATAATTACTTGCTCATCTATCGCTCCATCCGTAAATAGCCAAGTTACTCGGCTCATTTTATCATCTCCAAAATAATTTTCTTCAGTTTACCTGTTCTACCGTCATCTCCACCATCCCAAATTGCTCTACCACCTGTATGACCCGCAACCTGATGTTCATAGTAATCAGTAATTTGCATTTTACCAGTCTCTTGATGATGATGCCATGTGACTGATTTTGGCTTCTTACCTAATTTGAATAACTCAATATCTGTTTGGCTGAATCGTTTTGCTAAGTTTGGATCTTTCATTATATCGTCATATAATTTTTGTGAGAGATATTTAAACTGCACTGAGTCAGGATCTAAATGATACGACTCTGATAAAGATGTTTCATATTTTGAATTAAAAATTGGGTAACCATCTTTATCATATTTAACTTTATAAGTTTCCCCATTTTCCTTAGATGTAAATGTATAAGTAGTAATTCCTGTAGAATCATCTACTACTTTTTCTTCAAAATCTCTTGGTTTATTAGGTTTTCTACTATAAGGAGGTAAATCTCTAGCTGCTTTTGTCATAGCTTCTTCATATTCTGCAGTTCTTTCATTAGTCGGTTTAATTTTTAAAATTTGATTACCTTCACCCGTACCCTTAACCCCGCC
>NZ_MAOE01000138.1 GCF_001884185.1 Bacillus albus | reverse complement strand
GCCTTTGAGGCATCATGGGCTTCTTGGAATTTCCCGCTATAGTTCGTTCCAGATCTAACGACACTTCCATCTGGCAGTATTTCTACACCTTTAACGAATGGGGATACGAAGTCCGCACCTTTTGCTAATGTATTTCCAATTATATAATACCAGTAATTTGGGTTAGCCTTAATTCACAAAAATAATTTTTATAAATTTATAGCATGCTTATCTATTAAAAAAACACTTGTTGCCTTTCGTAGACAATCAAGTGCTTTAAATTTATATATTTTTAAGTAGTATTAAATTTGTAAGTTTTTTAGTAACAGTTCGACAGCCTTACATGTTGTGACAAATCCTAAGTAAAACTTACAAGTTTATATAAATGCATTCTACTTGTAGTTATTGCTTAATAAATATAGAATACATTGTTTTATTCTCCTATTAACTTCTTCCTCATTTTATGTGTTTCTAAATCTGCTAATCTAACAGGAATAGGTAAATGACTCTCATTATTAATACAGTTCATAACAATTTCAGTACTTGTATCTAAATCAATCCAGTTCCTACAAGAAACAAAAATAGGTTGAACATTTTGTCGTACTTAAAGTTCGACTATAGATTTCTATTGTTCATTCTTAAATTTCAATTGTGAAATGAGACTTTCTAAACTATTAGTTATTCGTTTATACTCATTTAATTCAAAATCTTCAACTAAAATTTCACCTGTATTGTTGTCTAGTACTATTAACATGCCATTTGATTCAAAACCAATTGGGATAAATTTAAAAATATCCTCTTTAGATTCTGCATAGTCTTTGACAAGTGAAATAAAATAATCTGGTTCAATCCCTGGAATAACGGGGTGCAAATTAATATTATAAGAAGAAACCCATCCCGTTAATTCTAAAAACCAATATGAATTGAAATACTGCTTCACCGAATCATGTAACTGAACGTTATATTGACTTTCAATTTCATCAAAGAAAAATTCCACTCCCTTCTCTATTGGTTTCCAAGAAATATATCCATATTCATCTTCTTCACCCGAATATATAAATTCACCTACATCTTCATTCCATGCTATTTGTGGTAAGGAATTGTTGTACTCCATCCATTTATCTATAAATTTTTCAAAATAGTCTTTCATAACCTCTTTCATATTAGAAATCACTCCTTAATAAGTTTCTGTAGTAACTCTGAATAAATTTTATCTTTCCACATATTCCTGCTTCTTTTTCCATATTATGAATTCTACCGAAGCTTGGTTGTTAGTTTTTGAGATAATGAAAATACTTGTCCACCTCCACCAATATGATAATGAATTAATTTCTCTTCCCTAACACCTTTAACATTATATTGAGAGAAATATTCCATAAACACCTTATCATTAACAGAACGACCATTAAAAGAATCCCACTCTTCAGCATTAGTGTACTTCTCGCCTTTCCCACCAAAAGGTATCTCAATGACTGCACGTTGATCTACAATATAAACTATATCCACATTTTGAAGATGTACACCATGATATGTTCTAATCTGGTTATCAAAACCTGTATCCTTAGTTAAAACAAAAAGCGATAACTGGGTTACCAATTACCGCTTACTAAATCAAACCATTTGGTGCATTATAAAGTAACAATTATTTTATTATCTATAATAGTTCTCAAGTTGGTGTAATTTCTAATCATGTTATTACCATATGCACTAACAGTTTCATTACCATACATCCTACTTTCATAGTTATCTTTAAATTCTTTTTTATTGACTCTTCCAAACTATCGTAGCTGCTTAGTTTTTTTAATCTTATCTACTTGACATGGATAAGATTACTTTTTACGCTTTTAAATTAATGGCAAGCTATCCCTTTTTATATAATTATCGGTTTCGACACTGCCGCTTAATGAGTAATTTTCTAATAGGTATTTTTTATATTATTTAAACTTTCAATCTTAAAATAACCAGATTCTATTGCGGTTTAACCTAATATTCTTAATATTTCATCATCAATTATTTCAACCACTTGAGGAACGAATTTTCTTTTTTCCTTTTTATACGCTTGATAAATTGTATAAGACACAGCATCTAATACTGAATACCACGCATACTGTTTTTATACATCTTTCTCTTCATTCGTAAATTCAGCTACATCTATATAATCTTCGCTGTCTATATAGTTACACAAATCATCAGCATCGATTTTTTCACCTTCAAGCCACTTCCAGCAGGAATTTAGCGCTTCTCTACCAGTTTCATATCCATCTTCATCCATATTTATCATATTAAACATATTTTCTGCTATTATCAATCCTAATGCAACTTTGGCCTCTATATTGAGCTTATTAATAAAATCCATGACCATCATTCCCCACTTATTTTCTTATTTTAACCACATTTTCTATCAATCCATTTATTACCTCAAAAGATAATGTATCTCTTGGGTATTGTAAGCTTGGATCTATTTCAGTTGATACTTTAATTTTTAAATTTGGATACATATCCGTCAATTTCTTAAATATTCCTCTTTTATCATCTGGAACAGAGTCAAACAAACCCTTTGTACAAATTATAGTAACATCAATTATCTTAAGCCTTCAGGTAATGAATTTATTCCATCTTCCAATCCATAATGTGCTCAAATTTTTAATCTTCTTTTAAATGTACTATAATCTAGAAAACTATTAATAATTTTTAACAACTCATTATGTGCTGTAGTAGAACCTATATCACCATGTTTACCTATTGGATTAACAAAATGAACTTTTTTCATCCTTAATAAAACAATTAAATGGACAAAAAAATCCACAGTGTAAAAGTTTATCACTGTGGATTCTTACATTTATTTTTCTTGGTAATGCACCATATCATAAGGGTAGTACGAAGTATCTTTCAAAGTTGAGTCATCTAATTTTAAAATTTTTACAATTGCTCCACTTTCAAAACTCCAGTAACCACTATAAATGTCATTTTTATTTTCATGTGCATCGTACCCTGTTTCCGAATAAGTTCTCAAGAAACTTTCACTATAATAATTGGCTTTGAATTATCTCGACCGCTTTCTAGTTTAACATGCCCATCACTTGCTTTAGCCATTTCACTTTATTCTTTAAAAACCTTTCTCCTTCGCTCATAGAATCTAGTGAAATAGCACATACTATCTTAATTCTAATTTAAGTTGCTGTTTTAACAACTTCAATAATATCATGAAAATCTCGTGATAATTCTTCATTTCTACCATCTTTATACATGAAATATCCTTCCAATCCTCTATGAATAATAGCAAACATAGTAGGATGGAAATTTTTATCTGTGGAATTAATAAGAAACTGGCTAAATTGAACAGCAGACTCTAAAGAATAATTTAGTTTTTCGTTTAAAATCTGAATCATAGCACCTTGTATGTCAACAGGTTTAATATTTTTTTCGTGTCCTAATCCATTAAACATTCCAAAAAGGTATGCACCTAAGATTTGCTTTTCTTGTTCATCATTGATGTCTATTTTAAAAACCTTATATATGGTAGTATTTATAATATTCATACATTCATTAAGGAAATCTTTATTTTCTTCCAAAAAACTTCACTCCTTATCATATAACTTTTATATTTCCTTTAGGATATTCTCCAGTCCACCCACATGGAATATAACCATTTATATATATTTCGTATAAACAATTATAAAATTCAGACTCGCATACTAAAGAATAACTTTTATATAGTGCGATATTCATTATATCAAATAAATTTGACTTTTCATGTTTTCTAAAAGTTGTCCTTCACTAATCAGAACAGACAATTTTTCATCAACAATAGGAATAATTTCCTTCTTTATATCCATCGCTAAATTATTCCAATTTTTATTATACATTTCTTTATAATTCTTTGATAAATGTGAAGTAACATCTCCTATTTTATCTAAACAAAGGTTCTCCCACTTTAATTGATTAATACTTTTACTAGCCAATTTTAAAGTTGGTACTATCTCAAAATCAATTTCTAATTTTCTAGTGTGTGATAAAAAATCAATTCTACATAAAGACTTCACGACTTCATTTTCTAATCTCACTTTACTTCCTCCATCAAGGTTTTGGTTTTGGTAAATTAATTCTACCCGGTATTCTAGGTACGAAATCATCAGCCAAAAGATCAGCATTTATTTGTTGCTTGATCGCTTCTGAAACTGCTTTGTTTACTTGTGCTTCTGATAACCCTGCATTAATTAAAGAATCTCTCAATGCATTGTTATAGTCTGTTAAATTAGGCTTAAGCCCTGCTAGATCTCCATTTTTCCTGTAAATATTCCGGAAATTTTCTAAACTTTTATGAGCATTGTAATGGGAGCTATCTATATCTTTAAATATATTTCCTTCCAATTTTACAGAAAGTCCGTCATTTGTTGGAATATAGTCTCTAAAAGCAGCATCTTGATTCAAATGATGTGCTTGACCTGAAATTTCTTTATTTTTCCTCAGATTTTTGTATGAATCAATTAAAATATCATCGAATTCATTAGCCCCACTGGCTCCCTTACCAATATTATCCGTGCCCTTAACCCCACCACTCTCCAAATTCGAGGTCCTACTCTGAATACTCGCCTTTGAGGCATCATGGGCTTCTTGGAATTTCCCGCTATAGTTCGTTCCAGTTCTAGCGACACTTCCATCTGGCAGTATTTCTACACCTTTAACGAATGGGGTTACGGAGTCCACACCTTTTGCTAATGTATTTTCAATTATATAATACTAGTAATTTTTGTTAACCTTAATTCATAAAAATAATTTTTAAACATTTATAACATGCCTATCTAATAAAAAAGCGCTTGTTGTCTTTCGTAGACAATCAAGCGCTTTAAGTTCATTTGTTTTTAAGCAGCATAAATTTATAAGTTTTGTAGTAACAATATGACACTTTTTATACTTCATAACAAATACTATGTTAAAACTTACGATTTTGTACGAGTTCGTTAGTTTCATATACATTCCATGTGTTTATATTTATCGCCCGATAAAATGTCATCTCGCCTAAGCTCGTACTTTATTTTCTATTCTATCATTGCACATAATACTCTATGATGGTACAACCATCATGAGTCATTATTTTCAAGCTTCTCATTGTTTTTCTGTATCACTCAAAAATCTTTTTGGAGTTCCTTTATCTAGTTTTAATCATGTGATTTGTCTAGATAGATGTATTAGTGAAGCATACCCATAAATTCAGCAAATGTATCTGCAACATGATGACTTACTGGTTCAAGTTCAGCTGAATTCTCATGATCCCACACACAAACTTTCGGGTTACTTCTTGATTCTCTAAAATCTAAACATAAAAAATCACCGGCAAATAATACAGCAATTGGTAATAAAGCTACTCCCAGTAAATCTCCATCATCTGTAAGTCTCTCATCTAGCTGGGTCCATGTTACATCAATATCAAACATACCTATTTCAATATTTTCTGGGGCTTCAAGAATACATAAAAACCTAATAACTGCATAGCTATGGTTATTACACACAAAAGATTTCTTTTCTGGGGAACCACCATTATTAACTTTTATGAAATTCTTATAATCTACCGGTAGTTGAACTCTCCAAAATTCTTCTTTCTTTAATATTAAACTATCAGACGGTAACGGATAAATTATAGATTCTTTTTTAATTTCCATTCAAAACACTCCTTTTTTATTATCTTGGCGCATCTGCCCACATTCCTTTAGTCCTTCCACCATTATGAACAGTAATACCATGGATTCCGTAAGGAACTAGTTGCATTTTCCCTGGTACTTCAGTATGATGCCACGTATAAGAACCATTTTCCACCATAGCCCTTATATCCTCTGGAAGCCTGTTATTCAACCAGTCAAATTGCTCCACATCTCTTTTTAACCATAAATCTTTTGGAAGTTCATCTTTATGTACTACTAGACCCAGTCCTTCAAAATCAGCAAATCCATAGCGCATACCTTCTACTTTTTTCACTTCAACTTTCGGGATAAGACCTAATTCTTCAGCTCTTTGTTTTATCATTTTCCTTTTATTACTTGTTAATTTGTTCCCACCTTTAATATTATTGGCCCAAGACCAGTTTTTAATATCTATTACCTCAATATAATGTCGAGCATAATCATCTAATACATCATCAAAATTCTTAGTTCCGTTAATAAAATCAGCTATATTATTTAAATTAACTTCACTTGCTGTCTTACTTCTATCCCCCGTACCCTTAACCCCACCACTCTCCAAATTCGAAATCCTACTCTGAATACTCGCCTTTGAGGCATCATGGGCTTCTTGGAATTTCCCGCTATAGTTCGTTCCAGATCTAACGACACTTCCATCTGGCATTATTTCTACACCTTTAGCGAATGGGGTTACGGAGTCCACACCTTTTGCTAATGTATTTTCAATTATATAATACTAGTAATTTGTGTTAGCTTTAATTTATAGCATGCCTACCTATTAAAAAAGCACTTGATTGTTGCCTTTAGTCGACAATCAAGTGCTTTAAATTCAAGTGTTTTCTAAGTTTATAAGTCGTTAATCACTTTAGGTTTATACGTACAATCATTTGATAATTACAGTATAGTACCCTATATGTCTTGACAAATTTCATTAATCCAATTTAAACGCAACAATTTTTCCTTCTGGATAATCACCATTCCAACCGCAAGGAAACGCACCGAGTTGATATATCTCAAACAATTCTTCAAAAAAGGAACTACTCTTTCCGTTTATCGCTCTATTGATGGCACAATTAGTAAGGTCAGCTACAACATCGTTATAAAATATACTATATTTAAATGAGCTTTTTCTCACATTATCAGCAATAATTTCTAATAATTCTTCCAATCCTTTAGGCTTTTCATTTTCTGACATTGCGTAATAAATACCCCAAACTTCACTCATTTCCAATTCTCTGATATCTTTCCAATTATACTCATCCTCGCCAAAAGTTTCATCATAAGCTAAATGCTCTGCCTTTTTTATATCATTAATAATAACAATCTCATTAGAAATATTATTAGTAAGTTCGCTCTGGAATTTTTTCGAGAACTGAATTACCTCTTCAACTAAATTATTAAATACACCATAGTTCATTACTTATTATACCACCTTTCCCAAAGGTCAACTGTTGCCCCTCCTCCTCTTTTCCATACAGGGGTCGCAACCTCTTTGTCCATTCTTTCTATTTTGTATTGTTCCAATCCAATTTCTTTAATCCTTTTAAGTTCTTTTTCAAGATAATTACCCTTCATGTATAGTGGTAATCCCTTTTCTTGAAGTAGTCTTAACTTTTGTTGCAATTCAAAAACTTGTTTTTCTATTATAGATATATCTTGCCTAATATCTATTTCATCCAATTTTCCCCTCACAAAATTACTATAAACTGCGTGATATCCTTTATGTCTAGAAGTTACACTAACATCAGCATCTGGAACTCGAAGAAAAAATCCATTTGAGGCATCGTCCATGTCCATACCTATTTTTTGTAATACAGGATGACGTCTAAATTCCTTAGGAATAATATGTTGCGCTTCATAAGGAGTTCGTTTTGTAGTTTTAGGCAAACCCATTTCTTCAAACATATTTTTCCCCAGTTTTGTAGAACTTCCTCCTGTCACCTTTCCGGGAGTACCGGGAATAAGCCTAGTACCTTCACCCGTACCCTATGTTCTAATCTTAAACCCTCACAATAAAAAAACAAACCATGTAAACCTTATTGAACTACTTCTTTTTCTTCCACTACCGGCAACTCATAAGCTGCTTTATATTTCATCATGCCATATACAATATTTACAAGCCTTCTCATAATACATACCAATGCTTGTCCCTTTGTTTTTCCTTCTTTTAGTTTCTTTTGATAGTATGCATGAAACACTGGGTTTCTAGGTAACTTACTTCCTTTTGCTACTTGCACTTGCTGTACAGCTAAATTATAAAATAAAGCGTGTAGCGCCCTGTTTCCTTGTTTGCTTTTATGCACCTTACCTTTCCCACCAGAACCAAAGTAAACAGGCGCAATCCCCGCAAATCGTGCTAATTTGTTGGCATTTGGAAATCGTCTTACATCTCCAATTTCTGCAATTAATGCTGATGCCGTCACAAGTTCTATTCCCGGCATCGTTTCTAATTGATAATCTAGTAGTTTTACTAGCTGTTTTAATTCTCTCTCGATGTATTTCATTTCTGTCTTTTTAAACTCAATATCTCGTACAATACTTCTTACTAAAAAATCTCGTGTTTCTTGATATTCCTTCATTGTATGTCCATCTTCTTTTACAAGTTTTAATATTTCGCTTGCTTTCTTTACTGAACATGTATTGTTGCTAACATCTAATAAAAAAGCTGTTAATCGCTTTATATTCGTCCCCTCTAAACAAGAGGGTGACGGATATTGCTGCCAAAACGCTAATGCTGTTTTTCCATCTAACTCTGAGAAAAACTTTTTATAACTTGGATAATGGTGATTTAATTGAATATGTAATTGGTTCTTTAATGCACTTTGTGCTTTTACTAATGCATTCCTTCTTGAAACCAATTGTTGTATCGACCAAAATAAATCGTTTGGCTTTGCATCTGGCAATTGATTAAATTTGTTTACCAATATGCGTGCCACACATTCCGCATCCCAACTATCATTTTTTTGTATCATCACTTGGCTCTTTCGTTCTAAAAATGATAAAGCTGGATTTACTTCTTTCACTACTTGTTCATGATCTACTAAATATTTCGCTAACGCTCTTCCGTAACCACCAACATCTTCTAAACCAAATACAACTGATAAACCATTACTCACATATGTCTCTACTTCTAATAAAAACTCCGAAAATGTCGATGGTTTATTCTCAAATTGTATTTCTCCTAATTTCTCTTGCCAACAATTAATTATAACAGCCGTATGATGCTCCTTATGTAAATCTACTCCTACATACAAATAGTTCTGCCTTTTATGCATAACTCATCCCTCTATTCAATAATTTAGTCATATACAAAAATGTCGGCAACCTTAGTTCGAGCGTACATCTTTCGATGCGCATAGGTACGCAAGCCTATCCATTTTTCATAACTCTAGTAGTATGTATAGTAAAATGAACTAATTTTTTAAGTGAGTTTATAAAATAATTGCTGCATGTTCTCCTTTTGTTTGTATTTTCCCGTATTTATACATGCCACGATAAAAATTCTCTCTATCTAACATGCGTTTTACTTGTACTTTCGTAAATTGTTTACCTTTCGCTGTGCAGTAGCCTTCTACATTCAATTGTTCTGCTAATTGGTTAAGTGACCAATGTTTAAAAATTTGTCTTAACTCAAATAGTCTACGTACAACAACTGCTTTCCTAGCATCTACTTCTAACACCTTTTGTCCTTTTTTGGCCTTGTAGCCAAAAAGTACGCCACCACCTGCATATCCACCTCGTTCAGCCTTCTTCTTTCTACCTCTACTTAACTTCAATGCAATTTCAAGTCGTTGATATTGATCTAATAGTTCTAACATGCCATTCACCAAAAAGTCATTTGGATCATGTGTGTAAATACTATAGCTTGATTGTTCAATTGCCTTCACATCTACTTTATGTTTCTTTAGTTCTCGTTGTATTAATACTTTCGCCATATCAGAGCGCCACAATCGTGATGTATTCAAAACAACAACATAGCTTACTTGTTTATACGCCATATCGGACAATAGCTCTTGTAGTCCATCACGTTCAACTGTTAATCCCTCTTCATCAACAGTCGCTCCGCTTAACCCTCTATCTTCATACATACGAAGTAATTCTAAATTATTTTCGTTACAGTAACGTTCAATCTCTTCTACTTGATACGCTAAACTATACCCATCACGTACTTGTCCTTCCGTTGAAACTCGTACGTAACCAACTACTTTCTCTCCCATTATAAATTCCCTCCCGTTACAGTAATTTTAGTCCCTGTAACGTTTACCTGTTTTTTGCGGATAACGTGTTCATAACGTAAATCCGTTAAAACGTACTTTACGATGACTTCAAAACATAATACAACCCTTAATTTTTAAAATAATTTTTTCTCTAGTAATGTCGTACACTGTACGACGCCACTACAATCTATAAAATTTAACACTTAATACACTTATAAAATTATACGTTTACCAACTTATTTCTACGCTAAAATGCAAAAAAGCACTTGTTGCCATAATTGACAATCAAGTGCTTTAAGTTCATATGTTTTTAAGTAGCATTAATTTTGTAAGTTTTGTAGCACAAGTATGACACCTTTTACATATCGCGACAAGTGTTACGTTAAAATTTACGAGTTTGTACGAGTTCGTTAGTTTAATGTACATTCCATGTGTTTATATTCATCGCCATGTAAAATGTCATCTCGCCTAAGCTCGTACTTCGTTTTCTATTCTATCATTGCACACAGTACTCCATGACGGTACAACCATCATGAAGTGCGTACTTCAAAATGACCTTTTCTTTTTTGTACACTTCAACTATCCCTTAATTCTATCAGCCCATATATTCCGAATGAATAAAAAAACAATTTTATTGTCTCTATAAAAATAAACTTCGAAGTTTAAAGTACAACGTCCTGATAACCTACCTCAGTTACTTCACCTTTCACAAAACAAAGGCCTAATCCATTTTCCATATCCCATGTACAGTCAAACGTAAGTCCGATATCAAGAAAGTCGATAAGGTCATTATCTGGAACAAAAATTCCAACTAAGGTTATTTTTTCAAGAATTTGAGTAGCTGTTTCTATTAAAGGATAATTTTCGTTAAATTCAACATCGTAACCAAGTTCATATCTTTTTTGTTTATAATAATCTAATATAGGCTCCAAAATACTTTGTTGTAATTGTTGCCATCTTTCTATTAAAAAATTATATGCCATATATTGTTCTTCCTCAAACTGACCATCATCTTCTCCCCTGACTATTAATGCCACCTTAACTTCGTTCCCAAAAAACTCAATGTTTTTATATCCAATCCAATCATAATTATTAAACTCAAGTTCGCCAAAAACTGCATCATTTATTTTCATTATATATCTCTCCTTTATTGTTTACTAGCAAATCCATCTGGCATAAACGCTCCTGCATTGATTTCACCTACTCCACCAAGATGTCCAAATTTACTGTTTATCTCTGTCGGTACAAGTTGCACTGTCTTTACATCATTCAATTCATGCCAAGTTAACTTGTGTGCACGTCGATATTTCTCTATTTGCTTCCATGTAATTTCACCAGATTCCATCCCAAACTTACGTGCTAATTCAGGAGAATTATTCAATTGCTCAGCCAATTTTTCATCTGCTTGAGTGAAATTAAGACGTCTTGCTGCGGATCCATTTCCACCAGTGCCGCCTACCATATGATTGATTTCTACCTGTGCTTTTGATACTGGTGAAAAATCAGGAACTCCATTTTTATATTGAATACCCTTTATACCAGCCTCATCTAATATGCTTTTCAATTTAGGGTCTGGTGGCGGCTTAAGCGTACTTAAAGATTCTCCCCTAATTCCTTCAAATTCAATCTTTGGATTAATCTGTGCAGGTGTTTGATTAATCCTTGATTCATACGAACTAGCAAAATCAGTTTGTCTAAAAGCAGGTGGAACTTCAACCTCTCTATTACCCGTACCCTTACTAGCAAGAGAAGCCTCTACACCCTTAATCTTATCATCTATAATCTTATTACTTTCTGTATGATGCTTATTCACCCAGCTTTGGAAATCTGTACCACCTTGTTTAGATATTAGTAATCCATTTCCGTCAACTTCAAAACTTGCCGATTTGGCTGTCCTATCATCTATGCTTTTGGCTATTTTTTCGCCAAGTTGATACATCTTTTCATTTCCGGATTTCTCCATTTTAAGGCTTGCTAGTTTCAAACGGTCAAGCATAATAGCTTTATTATCACGCAATGATTGTACCACATTTCCACCCCAATTTGGATTAAAACCAGGCATTCCTTCTTTGAATTTTAATAATTTCGCTAAATCAGCTAATTCACTCGTGCCTTTGAATGCTTTTACTCCTTTTCCTACTGCTCCAACAACTGGGATTGCGTCTAATCCACCAAAAATGATGTTTCCTACCCGCTCTTCTTGGCTCAATTTCCGGTGTGTTCCCCAGTCTTCTCCGTCAATACCGCTTTTTATTTGTACACCTCCGTATACTACTGCGGCAGCGGCCCCGAGTGGTGGGCAAAGGATTGTTGTGATGATGATTCCTACGCCTATTCCTATGTCTCGCACCATTTCTAGTTTTTTCTGTTCATCTTCTATTGATTTGTATTCAAATCCTCGTGTGGATGGGACTACTTTCTTGTATTCTTCATAATTTAATTTTGCATCTGGATTTTGTTTTTTTAGTTCTTTGTATTCCCCTCTCAGTACTTTATCAAATGCAGGTGAATCTTTAAAAATATCTTCTACTGTTATTTTATCTTTCTTCTTCTGTATTGTTTGTGGTACACTTCCGTAGCCTGCATGCGCACCTGGTAATACTGTCGTTGTTGTGGAGCCAATTCGGTTATCTGTTTTGAAACTGAGAATAGATGTATCTCTCATTTTTTGAGCGAATTTATCCATTTCTACTAAAAAAGGTTTATCTATATGTTCAGAGACCAATCGCCCGGCTTCTCCGCAATATTTTTGTAATGTCGAATAGCTATCAAGTAATTCTCCTATTTTTTGCGATTGATCTTTTGGGTTAAAATGTATACTGCCATCTGAGTCTAAATCTCGTATTCTTCCATCAATTTTTTTCAATAATTCATTTGCGCGCTGTAATTTTATGAGTGCATCTTTTGTAATTCTATTCATACCATCTCCCATGTTTTGCCATGGTTCAGGTCTATATTTCACATCCATTTCGTTTTCATCCCCCAGCCGTATGGTGATTTCTACAACTTACTTAATATTTCACGTAATTGTTCGTCCTTTTCAAACATTTCTACACATGCGTCCCTTACAACTGTCGCCGACCTATAATAGTGTTCAGACAATTCAAGTGTTTTGTGTAATATATCAGGGTATTTTTCAATTACTCTCATCGCTTCACCTTTTTGATAAAAATCACTACTTAATAAACTCTCAATATTCGTTCCAATGACGTCTAAATGGATTTTATATATATTTTCTAATTTCATTACTATATCAAGTAGTTCTTGAAAATTAACTAATACTTCTTCTCCACCACCAGAACCACCGTCTCCCATTGATACTTGCATTATTCAATACCTCCTAATGAAAATTGTCTCGGTTCAATTAATTTTTTATACGGCATTTTTAACACGTCATACAATTTCTTATTTACCGCATAGAGACTCACCCAGTCATATCGATTACGTTCTACATCTATTTGAATGAAATCTTCTCCTTCAGTGAAATATAAGAAACATTCCCATTTTCCTCCTCTATTACTACGAGGCCTCGTATACGTTTCCATCGCTATAACATCTTTATTTGATAAATCTTTTTCCTCAAATGTTTGTTGTTCTGTTTCTGTCATTCTCTTTGAGAAAAATGTATCTTCTATGTCCCTCGGTTCTCTCAATAAGAAAGGGATGCGTGTTAATAAGGAAAAATATACGTCTGGCTTTGGTATGTAGTCGATCTCGTATTTTTTATTTGGCTCTATTTCCGTTAATACAGCCACTCGGTCTTTATCCTCTTTCAAAAAGCCAATTAATAGATTATTAATTCTCGTGTATTCATGACAATTTTCATATTCTTTTAATAGCTCAATCATTTGAAAAGCGGCATGGGTAATTCCATTTTCACTTGTAAGTAAGCCCTTTTCTTTTAAACTCGCAGTTGCTTTTGTCACACATTCTTCATCAAGTAAAATAATTGCGTCACGGTTTGGCAATCCAAATATATCGGTAACCCCAGCTGCACCTGCGAGAACATATAATTCAGCAGGTGCAAAAATCATTTCTTTCCCCATTCTTTTATTCCTCATTTCTCCATCACAATTTTTTTATCGCCCTTACTTCCGGTATATCGCCATACGTTTGAATACTTTTCTCTAACTCTTTCAAAGCTTTCGTATGTCCTTCAAATGCCTCTACCATTTCTGAGTTGTATTGAATGATTAAATCAAGATAACTTAAAAAGGCATCTCTCGTTTTTCCATTCCATTTCGCACATGTAACGTATGCTTTTAAGTTTTTCGCTTGATTTAAAGAATCTTTCATGCCGTTCTCTATGTTTTGTGCGTAAGAAATGGCACTTGCAGTGTTACTTCCTATAATTTCAACCTCTTTACCACTCATGTTAGTTCCCTCCATTCTTTGTATACTTAATGGATAAGTTTTTCAATTTCCTTTTTCTTTTCTTCAAAAGCTCTGGTCGCTGCAGCGTATGCTGACGCTTTCTCCGCTTCTGCTTTCGCTTTATATTCCAAATACTTTGCATAAGCTGTACCTATCGCAGATCCAACATTGCTTAATTCACTTTTAAAATAGGATAGTACTGTATTTAAGTCTTCATCCTTTTCATGACGTTTTTGTTCAAATTCCACTGCTGGAATTTTATTTGCTTCTAAGCCATTACTTTTACTCTCATAATCTCTCTTCGCTGATTCAGCCTCTTGAATGTATTGCTTTAACTCTCTTTCTTGATCTTTTAAATAATCATGTAATGTATCATACTGATCTCGTTTCCTCGCGCTTTCTGTAAAACCCGATGCATTTAAAAAAGCATTATACAATTCATCTAACATCTTTCTCCCCCTTTATTACAATAACTATGTAGTTAAATTCGTATATTTGAACATGAATATTCATTACATTGAGAATTTATAAATAATTATTTTTGCATATTGCTATTTTATCAAAGGGATTTTAACATTTCCATATTTTATAAAAAGGTTTCGCATTTTTCTTCAATTAGATTATTGAAATTTTATCCACATAAAGGAAATAAATGACAAACGATCATCGTTAACATGTTATAATTGCGATGTATACATTTAATTGTATTAGATGTATATGTGTAATACGTATGTTTAATAAAGTTAAATTAAACTGGGGAGGCTTTCGCAAATGGGCAAGAAAACAAGCAAAGCTAAAAAAATTTTCGGATTCTTAATCACCACAGCACTAACAACTACAATGATGGTAGGCACAGCAAACGCACAAACAACTACGAATAACTATAAGGTAGCTGGCAATGCGAACACTGTATTTACAGATGTACCAAAGGATCACTGGTCAAAAGATGCTATTGATTACTTAGCGTCAGCAGGACTTTTTAACGGATATGGAAATGGAAAATTTGGTTTTGGGGATCATATTACTAGAGGCCAGGTAACTTCTTTAATCGCTCGTCATTTAGGTTTAACAGCAAACAATGAACAGAGCAATATGTTTAACGATATTAAAAATCATATGTTTGAAAAGGATATTAAAGCGATTGTACAGGCTGGAATTATGACAGGTGATGGAACAGGTGCTTTTCGTCCAGATGATGCATTAACTCGGTATGAAATGGCAGTAGTATTACAAAAAGCATTTCAATTACAATCAAAAGGACAAAATAACTTTAAAGATGTACCTCAAGATCATTGGGCTTATAAATTTGTAAATACGCTACGTAGTAACCGAATATCCTACGGTGATGAGGCAGGTAATTACAATGGCAACACGCTTGTAAAACGTGAGGAGTATGCACAATTTTTATATAATGCAATAGCAAAAAACAGAGATTATAATTTCAAAATCAATACAAAAGAAGAAATGAAACAAATGTTAACAACAGCTTTAGAGAATGGGACGTTTGGTCCATTTAAATTAAATTCATTGGGTAAAGATCTATCTGACGTAAAAAAAGAATATGGAGTGCCTGATGTTTTGAAAAAAGCACCATGTACAGAATGTGATGCACCTAATATAGCGGTATACGGCGATTATAATATTGACATGTACCCTTCGGACGCTAGATATATATGGGTGAAAATGGATATCTCTATCAACGAATTAAAAGAGTGGTTTGGTGAACCAGATGGAATCGGAGAGGATATGACTAGTGAAGGCTTTATATATAAGCGAGGAAGCTATTCTCTTTATTTCAGCTTCTCTGATGGTTATATTCAACGCGCTGAAATCTCTAAAAATAAATTCAATTAATAAGTTACAAGCAATATAAAATATATAAAGCATAAAAAATCCTTCAAGAACATGCTTTTTCTTGAGGGATTTTATTTTTCTCTATCTATTTAATATAATCCAAAACTATATAACTCCTACTGATTAAACTTTATTTTTCTTCATGCTCCGCATCCCATTCACTTAAATACGTTGCATATTCTAGTTCATCTGGATCATCATTTAGCATAGAAAGAAACTCTAATTTATTCCCATCACAATCTAGAAAATATACGCTTGCAGCTGGCATCCACCTTTGGACAATTGGTTCTCGATTTCCTTTCCCTTGACTCCCTACTACCTCTATTCCACGCTCCTCTAACCACAATTTAGAGGTCTTTAAAAACTCTAAATCTACACGAAAAGCGAAGTGTTTCATCTCAAACTCTTCATTACTATGTACTTCCCATAACCCGAGCATTTGCTCTTTATTTTCTCCTATCCAAAAGAACGCAACTCGTCTATTCGATAATTTTTTCGCTAATGCTAAACCTAACTTATTTTGATAGAAATCTATCGCCTTTTCTAAATTTCTTACATGTAAATGAGTTTCATATATGTTTTGTATCATATTATATTTTCCCTCCTCTACCTTCTGATTTTTAAAATATAAGTATTTGTTTTTATCATACAAATACTTATATTTTTAAGCATCCTACTTTTGTATCATTGTTCTTTCCTTCAAATGTATAGGTATCCAGCTTTAACTAATATCCCAACGCTGGAATTTAATACAATGAAACTAGTGAGCTTTTATGAAAAATTGGCTCTCACCTACTTTTCTCCCATTAGAAGCTTGACTGCCCACAAATAGCAGGATAAAAATTCTATTTACATTCATAAATTTTTATAATGTAATAATATTAACATCTTAATAATAGAGGAGGAACCTTTCTGGATAAAACCAAAGTTATGGCTTATTTTAGTACAACTGGTGATATATTCCCTGTGGAAGCAATTACTGACGCCCTAAGTATGGAGCCTACAAGAAGTTATAAAAAAGGTGATGTTGTTGCAAGGCATGATAATCCGAATCTTGTATCTACCAAAACCCTATATAGAGAAGAAACTGCTTGGACTTTAAGCACTGGATACCAACAATCATACGATATAAATAATCAGTTGCATGTTATTCTGAAATCCCTTGAAGGAAAAACAGAACAATTAAAACATCTCAAGCAGAAATATAGTTTAGAGTTTCTTCTTATGGTAGTCATTCAAGTGGAGAATAACGAATCACCCGCGATGTATTTACAAAAAGAGATTATTAATTTTGCTAGCTCCATTCAAGCAGAAATTCAGTTTGACCTATATATTTGTTAAAAATAAAAACGCTATTGATATTGAAATCAACAGCGTTTTCTTATGTGATTCTATGTTTTATCTTGCTTGTACCCAAAAGCAAATTCTTTTTATATAACGTATTACTTCAATTTCCCCTCAAAGACAATCTTTCTACCGCACGGTTCAACTTCTGTTTTACCGTTTTTCTTCACTTCATGAAAGATTGGTTCTTCCATACGACGAGACGGTGCATAGCCTTCTTGTTCCATACGTGCTAAGCAATCTGTAATTGTTTCGTTTTCGAGTACTTCAAATTTCTTTTTATTAGGTTGTTTTGTCATGCCCTAACCTACTTTCTATTTTTCTTGATGCGAATTGATTCTTCATGTAGACGATATATAACATTGCGAGAATTCCTATTATAATCATAACCGCAATAAAAAAGCTTGTATACTGTATTTTTTCTATAAATACGCCTCCTAATACAGGTCCCAGTATACTTCCTAAACTAAAGGCGATTCCAGACAATATATTACCTGCTGGCAATAAGTGTCTCGGTAATAAATCTGTCATAAATCCAAGTCCTAACGAGAAGCACGATCCAATGACCATACCCGCTAATAGCATACAGGCAAAGACGATCCAGTAATATTGATCAAATACGGCTGCAATCAAGAAAATACCCGTACTTATGCTGAACGTCCACGTTAAAATACGGTCTCTTCCGTATTTGTCACTTAATATACCGAGCGGAATTTGTGTAATAATGCCCCCAACTGCAAACGCTGGCAATAAGAAGGATACTTCTGAGACGGACCATCCTTTTCGAAGCGCGTATACTGGTAAGTTACTATTTAACATCGCTTCCAGTACGCCATATGCAAGTGGTCCCAGCAGTGCAATCCATCCTAATCCAACAACTTGTTTATAACGAGAAAATGATGATTCACTCTTCACTTCTCTTTCATCTTGCGCTGGGAATGCATTTTTTGTTGGTAATAGTAACAGCCAACCTATTAAACAAAGTATAGTAGATATAATAAATGGCGTTGCAAGACCGTACTGCACAGTGCTCGCTAAATACGGGCCAACGGCAAAACCAATTCCGAAGAATACACCGTATATCGATACTTGTCTCCCTATTTTACTTGGATCTGCTGTTGTCGTAATCCATGTTTGTGTTCCGACATGAAGCATATGATCTCCGACTCCAACTAGAAATCTTAGGATAAACCATACCCAGAATGAAAAAGTTTGTGTAAAAAAGAATAATGAAATGATAACGAGAAACCCACCAATCACAATAATTGGCTTCATTCCAAACTTTTGCATCGGTTTTTCAAGAAACGGTGAGATCACTAATATCCCAATGTATAGCGCCGTCGCATGAATACCATTAATACTTGAACTTACCCCTTCTTGTTCAAAAATCATTGCAATGGCCGGTAAAAGCATCCCTTGTGACAAACCAGAGATTGCTACAATTCCAACCATAATCCAAAACGTAAAACGCATCGACATTCCTAATCTCTCCCTTTTGTAATCCACCACACTCATTATATATTGTTTGCTATGTAATAAGAAAGAACTAGTGGATGAAATAATTTTTTTCCCACAAAAAAGAAGCTAGACACATTTCATCTAACTTCTTCCTCACCCTACTTATCTTCTAACCAATCCTCTACATGTTTTATAAATACATCTAAACAATCAATAAACGGCGAATGACCGCAATCCTCTAATACTTTCAACTCTGCATTCGGTAAATGTTTTGCTAATTCCTCACCAACTACTTGCGGTACGACATAATCTCTGTCACCTTGTATGACGAGTGTTGGAGCTTTAATATGATGAATTTTCTTATTTCCCTCTATAACCCCGTTATGTTCATCTGAAATATTAAATGTAATGAGCGCATAATTTACATCTACGAAATTACGCTGCGTTAACATATCATCTAAATACTTTTCATAACGATCCGGTTCCGGTTGATTATGTGTATATATTAATAAATTCCATACTGTACGGTAATATAATTTATTCATATTTTTTATCGCGTCTAGCACTGGAGCAATTTGTACTGGATCTTGTGCAACCTCTTCCTTCGTCTTTACTAAACTTGATCCGATCGGCTGCCCGTTTATATCTTTTTTAAAAATTGGATATCCCTTCATGCCCACTGATTCTACTAAAATTAACTTTTCTACAAATGTTGGATGATTCGCTGTAAATTGCATCGCAACACCACCGCCCATTGACCAGCCCATTAATGAAAATTTCTCTAGCTTCAATTGATCGACAAATAGTTTTACATCTATTGCAAAGTCTTGTAATGAATCTATCGATTGATTATATGTTGATTGGCCAAATCCTCTTAAATCAAGAGCGTAAATATGGTATTGATCTTGCAGCTTTTCAATAACTAAATCCCAATGTTGTGACGACGTCATGTTCCCGTGAATGAGTACAAGAATTTCTATATTTTGCCTTCCAACTTCCTGATACGCAATCGTTTCTCCGTTCGATAGTGAAACAAACTCCATTGTTGCAGGCTTAATCATCACAAGTTCCCCCATTCTTTTTAATAGAAAGAAAATTCTTTACTTAATTAAAGAATAGCATGCAGAATATACGTTCGCAACATAAAACCTATGCGAAATTTTTACATAAATCAACATGTCTATTACTAGACAATTATAATAAAAAAGTATATAGTTAGCTAGGTAACTAATTTGAAAGGATTAAAATACATGGACGAAAAACAACATTTTTTTCACATTGTCAGCCAGACTTCTCGCAAGTTTACGAAGAAATTTAATGAACGCGTATCTCCCACTGGGTTATTTAGTGCGCAATGGGCTGTTATTTTCCGCATCAATCAAACTGGTTCTTGTACACAAACAGAGTTATGCCAGTATTTAAATGTTGAATCACCAACGATGACTCGTACGTTAACGCGTATGGAAACGATGGGATGGATTATTCGTACAGAAGGAAAAGATCGCCGTGAGAAGCTTATTTCTTTATCAGAAACAGCAATAAAAATGATTCCGGTATGGCAAGAAGAAGTTGATACTTTCGAAGAAAAGACGCTAGCAGGTATTAACGAAGAGGAGTTACATCAAGCATTTCAAGTGTTACAACAAATTATTAAAAATTTAGATTAAATTGGAGGGATGACGATGCAAAGTGAGAAACTTTGGACGAAGGATTTCCTCGGAACTTGTTTTAGTAGTCTATTTCTCTTTTTAACATTTTATATGCTTATGACTACTTTGCCTGTCTATGTAATAGACGGTCTAAAAGGAAAACCTGAGGAAATTGGTTTAGTTGCAACTGTTTTTCTTATTTCATCTGTTTTATGTCGACCATTTACAGGAAAATGGCTCGATGATTTAGGAAGAAAGAAAATATTATTTATTTCACTTTCTTTATTTTTAGCCGCTACTGTTATGTATTTCGGTGCGCAAAGTTTATTTTTATTACTTGCCCTTCGCTTCTTACACGGCATTGGCTTTGGTATGGCAACAACTGCAACGGGTACGATTGTCACAGATGTTGCGCCAGCTCATAGACGCGGCGAAGCACTTGCCTATTTCGGCGTATTCATGAGTCTGCCGATGGTAATTGGTCCTTTTTTAGGTTTAACAATTATTTCTCATTTTTCATTTACAGTATTATTTATCGTTTGTTCCGTATTTTCATTGCTTGCATTTTTATTAGGACTACTTGTAAATATTCCGCATGAAGCACCAGTAAAGAAACAAAAGCAAGAAAAAATGAAATGGAAAGACTTACTTGAACCATCTTCTATTCCGATCGCTCTTACAGGATTTGTTTTAGCCTTTTCTTATAGTGGCATTTTATCCTTTATTCCTATTTATGCAAAAGAGCTCGGTTTAGCTGACATTGCAAGTTACTTCTTTATTTTATACGCACTTGTTGTTGTAATTTCTCGTCCATTTACAGGTAAGATTTTTGATCGCTTCGGTGAAAATGTACTTGTTTACCCTGCTATCATTATTTTCACAATTGGGATGTTCATTTTAAGCCAAGCACAAACTTCATTTTGGTTCCTTGGCGCAGGTATGTTAATCGGTTTAGGCTATGGAACATTAATTCCTAGTTTCCAAACGATTGCGATTTCTGCCGCTCCAAATCACCGACGTGGTTCTGCGACAGCTACATACTTCTCATTCTTTGATAGTGGTATTGGCTTTGGTTCTTTCATTTTAGGTATCGTCGCAGCGAAATCAAGTTACCATAATATGTATTTCATCGCAGCTATTATCGTTGCGTTCACTTTACTTCTCTATTATGGATTACACGGACGAAAACAAAAATTCAAGAAACAACATACAGACGGAAAAGTTTCCGCTTAACATGAATAAGGAAAGTAAACTTCTCTGTTTACTTTCCTTATTTTGTATTTCTTTCAATAGAAGCGTATACTTATAATAGAAATAAAAAAAGGAGGGACCCCTATGAATCTTAAAAAATCTCCCCTACTCTTACTCATAATCACATTTATATTTGTAATTACAGGGCTCGGTTTTACATACTTCAAGCATAATAAAACAATCCCATCGAAAAATAACGTGACGAAGAAAAATTGGTTAGATGATCCGTACTTACGCTGGTCGTATACACATATGAAAGAATTCACTTTAATTAACGAGGTGAAAAATAACCCGGATCAAGTTTTCCACTTCTCTACCGCATCGCAAAACTTAGACGATTTTGCTGTGGCGCGTAGATTTGGAAATACAACTCCTCTAAAAAACCTTTTAGACGATAACAAAACGGATGCTTTTGTCGTTGTACATAATGGACAACTTGTATATGAACGATATTTCAATGGATATAACGAGAGCGAACCTCATGGTATGGCGTCATTAGCGAAGGTTTTTACCGGGGCGATTATACAATCGCTCGCTGAAGAAAACCGTATTGATTTAGAAAAAACAGCTGACACATATATAAAAGAATTAAAAAATACACCGTTCGGAAAAGCGACACTGCAGCAATTAATGGACATGCAAGTTTCTGCACAGTACCCCACTCACGGATATGAACATCCAGCGTTAGAAAATCAAGATGCACAACTATATTTAGCGAGCAATATTTTACCTAGAGGTAAAAACTACGACGGGCCGATGAAAATTTATGATATGTTACGAGAAGCAGAAGAAACTGCACCGCCTGGTTCCGATTTTTCTTACGATAACGGATCAGCGGAAACACTCGCTTGGGTGATTCGAACGATCACAGGTAAATCATTAGCTGAAAATGTTAGCGAGCGCATATGGTCTCAAATTGGTATGGAAGAAAACGCGTATTACGTTACAGATGAAACGAAAGTAGAACAAGCAAGCGCTGGCTTAAATGCAACCGCTAGAGACATCGCTAGATTCGGGCAATTACTATTAAACAACGGGGAATATAACGGAAAACAAATTCTCCCTTCTTCTATTACGGAAGATATAAAAAATGTCCAAGAAGGTGAACTTGCAGTTGGCCCTGGCGCTTCCATTTCTTATCATAATCAATGGTGGATTCCGCACAATGAACAAGGTGCTTTCGAAGTGTTAGGTAGTTACGGACAAACACTTTACATCGATCCGAAAGCAAATATGGTCATTGTCCACTTCTCTTCTAACGCTACGCCAAGTAATGAAATACATTCTGTTTACTCCAATATGTATATTGATATTGCCCATCATTTAGAGAAGCTTCCACAGTAGTGGAAGCTTTTTCTTATTGCTTTGTTTTATTTGAATCCATTCCCCCCCATCATGGTTATTCATCCTTAAACTTTTTATTCGTAATCCAATAATACGTTACGAAGAGTGTCAATAAAATCCAAACTATAGCTAGTAATCCATTAATTATTGCATTTGAATTTACTGCCCCCGTGACTAACGTTTCCATTGCATGTTTACTCATACTGGCTGGATTAACCTGATCTACTATTGGAATCCAACCGACGATTATTCTACAACCTAAAAGAAAAGCAATTGAAATTAGCGCAATCATACCTTGACTGTGAAAAATAGCACTTATCATAGTTGTGAAAGATACGATAAAAAGAATCCAAATTAAATAAAATAGTAATCCAGTAATCATGTACGAAAACGGAACAACAGTAAAAAGATAGTTTGTATATAGATAAGAGGTAAAGTATCCAATCATTACACTAAGCGCTACTATTACATAATTTGATACTATTTTCCCAGCTATATACGACGTAACTGTAACAGGTCTTGTTAAAATAAAGGCTAACATACCGTTAGCTTTATCTGTTTGAATGGCACCCATCATAGAGATTACTAGAATCATAAGTCCGAGCTGATCAAACTGAGACCCCAAAGTACTCGCTAGTACTTCGCCTCCTTTTTGTGCTGTCATACTCGGATCGATGGTAATTCCCTGCCCTCCACCTAATGCTCCTAAAATGGATGGTAAGTAATGCGTTACTATTGGCTGTGTTCCCCCTAAAAATATAAAAACAATTGGTAGCCAAATGATCTTAAAATCACGTAACATTTGAACACATTCTTTTTTTATCAATATCATTGATTTATTCATTTTTGCACCACCAATTTCAAGAAAATTTCTTCTAAAGTATCGTTGCTCATTTCAAATTTAACGATGTCCACTTTATGTTCGAGTGCATTTTGCAGTAACATATTTTTATTTATTTCGATACTTTCAACCTTCACTTTGACTTTAAGTCCAATCACTTCTACGTCCTTCACATACGGTAATTTTTTTACAACGTCAATCCACTCTCTATCTTTAGCTGTAATTTCAATGATTAATTTATTTTCACTATTGCGGTGTAAAAGCTCAGTAATTGTTGTATCTTCTATCTTTGTTCCATCTTTAATCATGACAAATCGCTCACAGATCTCTTCGGCATCACTCAATATATGGGTTGATAATAAAATAGTCGTATCTTTTTTTATTTCTTCAATTAGATTTAATACTTCCCTTCTGCCTATTGGATCTAATGCAGATACTGGTTCATCCATGACAATAAGCGCTGGTTTATGCAGTAATGCTTGTGCAATACCGAGTCTTTGTTTCATTCCACCAGAAAAGGTACTCACCTTTGAACCTTCTTCTCCACTTAATCCAACTTTCTCCAAAATTTCTGGTATCGACTTTGACAACACTTCTTTTTTCATCCCTGAAAGTTGCCCCATAAACATAAGGGTTTCTCGCGCCGTCATCCAATGAAAAAAATTAGGGTATTGCGGTAAGTAGCCAATTTCCCTTTTCATTTTTGATATTTTTATCCCATTCAATAAGACTTCGCCAACATCTGGATTCATAATATCCGAAATTACTTTTATTAATGTGGATTTGCCTGCTCCATTTGGTCCGATTAACCCTACACATTCCCCTGATTGCAGTTCCATCGAGAAAGTATTGACAGCAATTTTTCCTTTAAATGATTTTGTTACATTTTTAATCTCTAATTTCATAATTTCTCACCGTCCTTTCTCCCTATAACAAAGTACAGAATAGGTCCCAATACGTTAACAAAAAGAATAATTAGCGTCCATACAAGTACATTTTTTCTTTTATTTCTATGTCGGTATAAATCAATTAACGCAATAGAAACTAAAAGTGCTCCCACTGCAATAACCGGCAATATGATTGGGAGAAACGCCATAATATCCATGTCTTTAAGATCATTCCATCCATAATGTAGTTGCATTTTAATCATTCCTTCCTAAACTCATTATCATTATTGATAATAATAATGATAAATCAAGAGCAGATGTATTGCAAACATTATTCTCATTATTTATAATGAGAATAAATAATGAATAAGGTGATATAGTGAGTAATAAAGTTGAAATCTTAATGCATCCAGTAAGAATGAAGATTTGCCAAGTATTAATGAGAAATAAGGAAGATGGACTAACACCATTAGAAATGGTAAAAATCATTAAAAATGTGCCACAAGCAACACTATATAGACAGCTACAAACTATGGTTGATTCTGGTATCGTCCATGTAATTAAAGAAAAAAAGGTGAAATCTGTTTCTGAAAAATATTACGCAATCAATGAAGAAGATGCAAAAATTGAAGGAAGTGAGTGGAAAGGATTGTCTGATGATGAAAAGTTAAACTACATTTCTTATTATCAGTTATCACTTATGACACAATATCAAAGTTACCTTAAGAAATTAGAGGAACAAAACAATCAAGAAGATAGTGCTACTTTTTCTGTTGTGGACTTAAAGCTCGATGAAGAACACTTTATGAGCTTTCAAAACGAACTTAACGAATTAATGAATAAATACTACCATACCCAAAATAAAGGCGACGAAAAAGAGACCCCTGTTCGGACCGTCGCTATTACAATTATTCCAGAAACGTGAACTAACTCAATATACATAATACAAGCCGATGCTTCCTTACCATAGGAATCATCGGCTATCTTCATTTCAGAAGTTGTTTTGACTTCTAATCTATGGCTAGCGAAAAAACTGATTTAGAGATTCGAATGTGCTTAAAGATCCTGTCTTTCTTATATTAAATGAACTCTTTTCTTTCTTTTCTCATATTCGTCTTATACCATCCACACTCCCTCCAAACACTTTTAAAAAAGAAGCATGGATAAACTAATAAATATATATTAGGAATCCACCAGGACATATCAAAATCTAAACGGATTGTCCAAAATGCTAGAGCTTGTAACCCTGAGCAAAAAGTTAAAATTAATGATAGAAATGCAAAGTGGCTCCAAATATGTTTTTGTTTAGAATGCAAATACAAACTTAAAAATCCCGTTAACGAGATTAACAAATCTAGAGGCAGGAAAGACCAATTCCATGCTACTAAAATAGGATCTTCATAATCTTTAAACAAATATTCTTGCGGAATCATATGAAAAATTGTTATGAGCCAATATACAACAAACCCAACATCAGTAATAAGGAAAAAATACTTTAATCGATTCAATGTATACGTTCCTCCACCATTTCTTTTTTCTTCGCTTCATGTGCCGCACTATTAAAATTTAATATTACAACTCCAATTAAAATAAAAAGAATTGCTAGTATCTTAATTACATTGATGCTTTCTCCAAAATAAATAAAACCAATTGTTGTAATCGTTACAATTCCCATACCTGACCAAACCGCATATGCAACGGACATTTCCATCCCTTTTAATGCAAATGAAAGAAATGCAAAACTTACTACATAAAATACAAAAATAAGAATGCTTGGTACAAGTTTCGTTAATCCATCAGATAGTTTCATTGCAGTTGTACCTGCTACCTCAAATAAAATTGCTAAGCATAAATAAATCCACTGCACTACTCTCCCACCTTCTATTTCGAATTAGAAATACCATACAATAACATATCCATAATAGATTCCAACATACTTCCTAATGTATGATCACTCTTTTCAATAAACATAGGATCATATATGCGATTCAGTGCCCCCAAATAGACTTCAATAAAAAACGGAATTTGAATTTTTCTTATGCTTCCTTCTCTCATTCCCGCTTCTATTAAACTAATTACAGTAGACCACCCTTCACGTAAAAACTGATCTAATTTTAACCATTGGTAATAATGATGTTTTTTTAGTTCTACTAATAAACGTGCATCCATAAATTGAAATTGTTGCGGAATGCAAATTAAAATAAGTCTTATTTTTTCAACTATTTGTAACGTACCGTCTTCAGCAATATCTTTTTCCTTTTCTTGAATACTTTCTATTACATTACAAATAACTTCATCTACTATTTCATCTTTTGAAGAAAAGTGCTCATAGATTGTCCTCTTACTGACAGCTAATTGTTTTGCTAAGTCACTAATTGTAAATGTAAACCCCTTCGTTTGAATTTGATGAATGGTTTCTGTTACTATTCTTTGTTTCATAATCCGCCCCCTAAACCTTTGGTACCAATTTAGTTTTTTTGGTACCATTTCATTTTACAATATTTAACACAATATATACAACTAACATTTCGAATTTTCTTATTTTTAACTCAAAACAGGTAAACATAAGAGCGTTGAGAATCATACCTGCATATTTAACAATCAAGTGAATGTATAAAATAACCCTCATACATGAAAGTTTAACTAAAGTTAAATGCAATTGTATAAGGCTATGTTGGTATATGTTCTTTTTTAGTTTGATGGGGCCGGATAGAAACTATTAGTCACTGAGCACTAATAGTTTTTGTTTTATATGATTCCTATAAAAATTACAAAGCTGAAGAATCATTGTTGGAGCTGCTTACGTCTACTAAAAAGACACCCTTATAGGAGTGTCTTTTCTACTCTCTTTAAAGAATTTATATCAACCTCATAAGTATTCCCATATGGTCTAAGTGATGGAATCTCTTCCTTTGACCCATAAAATAATAGTTTCAAATCATCATCTTTATACTGAACTACGAAGAAGTCATCAAATTGGTCAAATGTGTTTTGATTTATCGTGATAAACCCTTTTTCTTGGGCAGTTGTTTTAACACTTATTCTTCTCCCTTCTTTGATAACATCATATCCATGCTGATTCGTCACTTTGGATAGCTCACCATTCGTGTAAAGGACACAAAAAAATTCACCTAGACGACCTATAAGATGCCTTAATTCAGTCGCCTTACAACCAAGAACATTCATTTCAAATCGTAACATTTCAAAGTATGCCTCATATAACTTTTTGATTTGTGAGATTCCTATTTTATCCTTATCCTTATAAAAAAGGAGTTTACCATTATCCCACTCACCTACAATAGATTCACAATCTGCACCTTTAGGTTTGTGAAAAACTAATCCTGTATAAGGATAATTTTCACCTACATATCTATAAGTTTTTTCGTTTATATATATAAACAAATTTTTATTAAACACTCTCCCTTTGTTATAACGGTTATAACAATAATCAGCAGGATTAATACTCCCAGGTTTCGTATTAAATTTTGTTATTAATCTGTCCTTTATCTCTGCAAACGTTACTGTATCGCCTATTCTCTCTTTAAGAGCCTCTATAAATTGCTCATAAATAGTCAATGTAATCCTCTCCTCATGCTTATCAATATTTTTAGCCATAGTACAACCTTTACTCTATAATTTGACTCGATTGTAGAATAACGTAATCGATGTTTTTATTTTTTATATAACCATCTATATAAATTTTACATTTAATCACTTAAATTTCATAGCCTAATAGAGTAAAATATAAATTGGAGAATTTTATTAAAGGCTCAAAATAAAGATATTACTCCATTAAGAGCTCTTTTTATTTAGGAAACGCGTCTTTTTTGTATTAGCTTTTTAAATAAGGTAAACGTGAAGAAGCTTTATAAAAAAACAGGACAATAATATTATCGAAGGAGTTTAAGCTTTGCATGTATGACTATTTGGTTAAGCAATCGATATGTTGTGCTGAAACGTCAATATATAAAAAAAGATCTCTCTTGATAAAGAGAGATCCTTTTTTTTACTTCTTCTTCTTTTCTGTCGGTTGGCTTTGTTTAGCGAAATTAGATGAATCATCGAAATTAGGTTGCTTTTTACCAGCATTATTACTTCTACCTTTTCCCATATGTAATGCACCTCCTCTCGTCCTTACTATTCCCAATAAAAAAATCCTCTTGCATCCTGAAGTGAACCCGAATAGTGGTACATGAAAAAAACACCTCCTGAATTCGCATACTAAGTATGCAAATTCAATGGA
>NZ_MAOE01000137.1 GCF_001884185.1 Bacillus albus | reverse complement strand
TCTACTGAACCTTTATCTAACAGCTCGTTCTCTACTTTCAATGATAAAACTTTCGTCATACCTTTTTTGATTTCAAACGATACTGGTTCTGTTAATTGTTTGTAACCTGGTAAGCCTGCTTTTTCTACTAATTTGTACTTTCCTACAGATAAGTCTGAGACTTTCACTTTTCCTTCTTTATCTGTCGTTACTTCGGTTACCACTTTTCCCTGCTCATCTTGCACTTCGAAGACTACACCTGCTAATGCTTTTTGACTGTCTTTATCTACTTTTGTAAT
>NZ_MAOE01000136.1 GCF_001884185.1 Bacillus albus | reverse complement strand
TACTTGTACAGATTGCTCTTTGAAAACTGAAGATATGAGGTTGGTTGCAGAAAAACGTTGCAACCGTAAAATCTTCAACGTTCTTTCGCCCCATACTTGCCGAAGTTGCGAAAACCAAGCTAAAGTAGGTAGTGTGGTGAGTCAACGTACAAGATACTTATGTTTTCACCGTAGGGACTACGGGTAGAGCCTGCTAAGATAACCGGTGGATACACCGGTGTTCGCAGGAATCTCCCACTTCAAACAGTCCGTAAGGACGTTAAGTGGTGAGTAGTTCAAT
>NZ_MAOE01000135.1 GCF_001884185.1 Bacillus albus | reverse complement strand
TAAAGTTAGTTTGTCTAGCATCTAAAATAAAAATTGACGTTTCACGTTGTTTGTTTCGTTCAGTTTTCAAAGAACTTGTCTGCCGCTTCAGAAGCGACTTCATCATATTAACATCTTCATTTTTCGATGTCAACTGCGTTTTAAAATTTCTTTTTTGTCGTTTTCTGCGTTTCCGCATCAGCGACGTTTATTAATATACCATTATGGTTTTTAAATAACAAGTGTTTTTTAAAAAAAAACACAAAAAAATATCCAACCTACTTTCTTCTATAATAGAAACACCTCATCCCATCTAAAGAAAACAGCTATTTAAATTGTATACCAATACACTCTAATTGACCAAACCTCATTTTATAATCCGATTCTCTTCTATATTAAACCCCATAATCATTTCTTCTCTATAGAATGACAATATAGATTCGTCACTTTCCTCTCGAATCAGTATGTTCACTTCCTAATAAAACGAACATGCTGATTTTTTTGTTCTCCCACACAAATTATTTGTTGAACGAATCGTGTGTTCACAGACACCTCGGCTCCAACCAAAGCTTGAGATAAAAATCTTATCACCGCGAATAACGAAGGAAATAAAGAAATTCTAACAAAAACATTAACTTAAGATTATTGTTAGAATTTTTTTACATTTAATTAATGAAAAATATCCATTTTTTGTTATATAGTAAGGAAGGACGTACTCAACTACAAATAAACCAATGGAGGAATTACTTTATGGATAGGTTAACGAAGTTTTCATTAAAAAACCGTGCCGCTGTTATCATCATGGTTTTTCTCATTTCCATACTTGGCGTTTATTCCGGTTCTAAATTACCTATGGAGTTTTTACCTAGCATCGATAATCCAGCAGTCACTGTCACCACCTTATCTCCAGGACTCGACGCTGAAGCAATGACGAAAGAAGTAACTGACCCCCTAGAAAAACAATTTCGGAATTTAGAACATGTCGACACTATCACTTCTTCTACGCACGAAGGATTATCACGCATTGATATCGCGTATACATCAAAAGCAAATATGAAAGATGCAGCACGCGAAGTTGAAAAAGCCATTAATACAATTAAATTACCTAAAGATGCAACAAAACCCGTAGTAAGCCAATTAAATACTTCTATGATTCCACTCGCTCAAATTGCAATCCAGAAGCAAAACGGATTTTCAAAAGCAGATGAAAAACAAATCGAAAAAGAAATCGTACCACAACTTGAAAGCATTGATGGTGTTGCCAACGTTATGTTTTTCGGAAAATCAGCTTCTGAATTATCTATCATACTAGACCCAAATCAATTAAAAGATAAAAATGTAACAACCGAGCAAATATTAAAAGTTTTACAAGGAAAAGAGACGTCCACTCCAGCTGGAGCCGTTACCGTTAATAAAGAAGAATATAACCTTCGTGTCATTGGGGATATAAAAAATGTGGATGATATTAAAAACATTACCGTTGCACCTCAAGTGAAATTGCAAGATGTTGCTCAAATTGAACTTAAACAACATTACGATACAATCTCACATATAAATGGAGAAGAAGGCACCGGATTAATCATCATGAAAGAGCCAAGTAAAAATGCAGTTGCCATCGGAAAAGAAATCGATAAAAAAATCAACGATATAAGTAAACAATATAAAGATCAGTTTTCTATTAAACTTTTAGCATCAACTCATGAGCAAGTTGAAAATGCTGTTACTAGTATGGGAAAAGAAGTAATCCTTGGGGCAATTGCTGCAACTCTAATTATCTTAATCTTTTTACGTAACTTCCGAACGACACTCATCGCTGTTGTCAGTATTCCATTATCTATTTTATTAACTCTCTTTTTACTACACCAATCTAACATCACACTTAACACACTAACGCTTGGTGGTTTAGCTGTTGCAGTTGGACGTCTCGTCGATGATAGCATCGTTGTCATTGAGAATATTTTCCGTCGTTTACAAAAAGAATCTTTCTCTAAAGATATTATTCTCGATGCAACGAAAGAGGTCGCCGTCGCAATTACTTCTTCTACTTTAACAACAGTCGCTGTTTTCTTACCTATCGGTCTCGTATCAGGGGTAATCGGAAAATTAATGTTACCTATGGTATTAGCAGTTGTATATTCTATACTATCATCCTTAATTGTCGCACTAACAGTTGTTCCACTTATGGCTTTTTTACTACTCAAAAAAACAAAACACAAAAAGCCAAGCTCTTCACCACGATATGTCGCTACATTAAAGTGGGCTCTATCGCATAAATTCATTATTCTACTTACTTCTTTTTTATTATTCGCAGGATCGATTGCAGCCTATGTATTACTACCAAAAGCAAATATAAAATCTGAAGACGACACAATGTTATCTATTAACATGACTTTCCCAGCTGATTACGCTCCTGAAACACAAAAACAAACAGCCTTTGATTTCGAAAAGAAGCTACTTTCTAATTCGGATGTAACGGATGTTATTTTACGAATGGGATCTAGCGCAGAAGATGCACAATGGGGGCAAACGACGAAAAATAATCTCGCAAGTATATTAGTAGTCTTCAAAAAAGGCTCTAATATCGATCAATATATTAAAGAGTTAAAACAAGAACAGAAAACTTTTGAACCTGCTGAACTTGATTATATAAAAATGAGTTATTCAAGCTCTGGCGGCGGAAACAATTTGCAATTTAACGTAACAGCTACTAACGAAACGAATTTAAAAGAGGCTGCTACTATTGTAGAAACAAAACTTAAAGATATAAGTGCTCTCTCTAAAGTAAAAACGAATTTAGAAGATTCTAAGAAAGAATGGCAAATCCATGTCGATCAAACAAAGGCCGAACAATTAGGATTAACACCAGAATTAGCAGCACAACAAGTAGCATTCCTTATGAAGAAATCACCTATTGGTGAAGTTTCAATCAATGACGAAAAAACAACTATTATGATAGAACACAAAAAAGTAAACATTACGAAACAAGAAGACATTTTAAACACAAACATACTATCACCTATCAATGGACCAATTCCTTTAAAAGACATTGCAACTATTTCAGAAAAGCAACTGCAAACAGAAGTCTTCCATAAAGACGGAAAAGAAACGATTCAAATAACTGCCGAGGCATCCAATGAAGATTTAAGTAAAGTAAGCAAAGAAGTAAACGAAGTAATAGCTAACTTAGACTTACCTAGCGGCGCAAAAGTAGCTATTGCAGGTGCAACTGAATCTATGCAAGAGAATTTCACAGATTTATTCAAAATTATGGGAATTGCAATTGGGATTGTATATTTAATTATGGTTATCACCTTCGGACAGGCGCGCGCTCCTTTTGCAATTTTGTTCTCCTTGCCATTAGCTGCTGTCGGCGGTATTTTAGGATTAATCATTTCAGGAACACCTGTTGATGTAAATTCTTTGATCGGCGCACTAATGTTAATCGGGATTGTCGTTACAAACGCTATTGTATTAATAGAAAGAGTGCAACAAAATCGGGAACACGGAATGGACACAAGAGAAGCCTTACTAGAAGCGGGATCTACTAGATTACGTCCAATTATTATGACAGCTATAACGACAATCGTCGCTATGCTTCCTCTTCTATTTGGTCAATCACAAGCCGGAAGCATGGTATCAAAAAGTCTTGCCGTCGTTGTTATCGGTGGTTTAGCAGTCTCAACCGTTCTTACGTTAGTAGTCGTTCCAGTTATGTATGAACTATTAGATAAAATCGGGAGAAAAAGACGCTCTCGCAGAAAAATGAGCACTTCTACAGAAACACCTGATATTTAAAAGAAAAGCGTTATCTTCATCCATGAAGATAACGCTTTTTCTCTACCTACTCATATAATCCATCATTTTTTCCACATACAGCTCTAGCGGTTCACTAGAATCCACAATAAGATATTCACTATGTAAAGGTCTTTTACTACCATATTAAAACGCAAAAGGAACTCCCTACTTATAAATAGAGAGTTCCTTTTTATAATTTATGCTGCTTTTACCTTCTTCGTCGTTTTACTTTTTCTTTTCGCTCCTGTAAAACGTTTGTGCAATATAGATGCTACTAAGCGTGAAATAACATTGAATAGCAATACCATAATAATTAATACAGCTGCAGATTTTGTCGCAATTAACTTCGCATCTGGGATAATCCCTTCAGAATTTAACTTCCAAATGTGAACCGCTAACGTTTCAGCTGGCCTAAATGGATTTAAAGGATGAGCAGGACTTGAGAAGTCCGCTGCTGAATTTAAAATTGGAGATGTTAAACCCGCTGTGTAAATTAATGCCGCTGCTTCACCAAATATACGACCCGCCGCTAAAATAACACCTGTAATAATTTGCGGTAATGACGACGGGATAATAATACGAGTGATTGTTTGCCACTTTGTTGCACCTAACCCAAGGCTCGCCTCTTTCACATTAGCAGGAACTTCTGAAATTGCATTTTCACAAACACGTGTTAAACCTGGTAAGTTTAAAATCGTTAAAGCAAGGGCACCACCCATTACTGTGTATCCCCATCCTGTCATTGTAACGAACACTAACAAACCGAATAAACCAACAACAATAGAAGGTAAAGATGCCATTGTCTCAATACATAAACGAACAAAGTTTAAAAAACGTCCTTGTTTTGCATACTCCGCTAAATATATTCCAGCACCTAATCCAAGGGGAATAGATATAATAAGCGTTATAACAAGCATATAGAATGAATTGAATAACTGCGGACCAATCCCACCACCAGCTCTTGTATTGCTTGGTTCTCCAAACAAGAAATTAGGATCCCAAAAGCCCCATCCCTTTTGTAAAATCTCAAATACTAAGAACACTAGCAAAGCTACAACTAAAGCCGCTACCGCATAAAAGATACCTGTCCAAACTTTATTTACCGTTCTTGCATTCATTATTATCGCTCACCTCTTTGCCCAATCGCTCGAATTACTAAAATAAACAGGAATGAAATAACAAGTAAAATCATCGCTAAAGTCCATAGCGCATTGTTCCAAGCAGTTCCATTTAATGTATTTGTCATGTCCATTGTCAAAATACCAGTTAACGTTGCTGTCGGACTATATATTCCTTCTGGTAATTTAATCGTATTCCCAATTACCATTTGAACCGCTAATGCTTCACCAAAAGCACGCGCTAAACCTAAAACAACACCTGTTAAAATCCCCTTTTTCGCAGCAGGAACAATCACTCGGCTAATCGCTTGCCATTTCGTTGATCCTAAACCATAAGAAGCTTCTAAATAATCAAATGGAACAGAGCGTATTGCATCAGAAGCGATACTAGCAATAGTAGGTAAAATCATAATACTCAGGACAATAATACCCGCAATTAAACTAAACCCTACTCCTCCAAACGAATCACGTAATAGCGGTACTAAAATTGTAACCCCTAATAATCCGTATACAACCGAAGGAATACCAACTAATAACTCTAAAACAGGCTTCAATACTTTATTTCCAAACTTCGGCGAAATTAAATTCATGAATATAGCAAGAGCTATAGCAATTGGCGCACTAATAATAACCGCACCTAACGAAACCACCGTTGAGCCTACAATGAAAATTACAGCCCCGAAAGTTCCCTCATCAGCATTTGGACTCCATTTTGTCGATGTTAACATCTCAGTAAACGAGATACCACTTTGCGTAAAAGATTGAATTCCTTTACCGCAAATGAACGCAATAATAGCTAATGTAACTAAAACAATAAAAATACCACAAAACGTAACAAGTGATCTTCCTATATATTCACTTTTCACGTAATTAATTTGTTTTTTCCCCTTCATCACAGGACAGACCCCACTTCATAAATTGAAATGAACAGGACTGGCCTTGCAGCCAGCCCCATAAATTTTATTACTTATTTAATTTAGACATTGGAATATAACCCATATCTTCTACTTGCTTTTCAAAATCTTTACCTTTTACATAGTCAATGTAAGCTTTCGTTGCTTCTTTTGCTTCACCTTTCGTTACCATGTACTCGTAAGACCAGAATGGATATTTACCAGACGCAATGTTTTCAACTTTTGGTTCAGCACCATCAATTTTCACTGTTTGTAGCGCACCTTTTTTCTCGCCAACCATGTAAGACATTGCTAAATAACTTACTGAACCTGGAGTAGAGTTAATCGCTTGCTCTACTGCACCGTTAGAATCTTGTGTAGTACCAGTTCCGTCATTAATTTTCGCGTCTTTCATAATTGTTTTTTCAAATGTAGCACGTGTACCAGAAGAAGCCGGACGGTTAATTACGTTGATTTTTTCATCTTTCCCGCCTACCTCTTTCCAGTTCGTTACTTTTCCAGTGAAGATATCTTGTACTTGTTGTACTGTTAAATTATCAACTTTTACATCTTTATTTACGACAAGTGCGAATGCAATACCCGCTACTTTGTTATCTACTAATTCTTTCGCCTTATCAGCATCTTTTATTTTATCTGCAGATGGAACATCTGAGTTACCAATTTGGACTGCACCAGAAGCTACTTGGTTAATTCCAGTTCCACTACCGCCACCTTGCACTTGAATAGAAACGTTTGAATTTTTCTCCATAAATTTCTTTCCAGCTTCCTCTGCAAGAGGTTGAAGTGCTGTAGAGCCTGCAGCTGCTATCGTACCCGACAATTCTTGTTTTGCATTATCGCTTCCTTTAGCATCTTTACCTGATGTCTCTTCTGCTTTTCCACATCCCACTAATGAACCCGCTACCACTAAAGCTGCTAAAGAAAATTTAATACCCTTTTTCATAACCATGTCTTGTACCCCCATTTGGATTATCACTTTTCACATTTGTCTACTTCTTTCGAACACAAATTCATTGTAGGACAATAATATTATGTGAGTGTTAAGCAATTTTTAATTTTAAGTAAATGACGATAATAACCCTTAAAAACTAGGAATCCCAACATTTATAGTTGAAGAACCCAACAAAATCCACACTAATTAAGCTGTAATGTAAATTTATTCTTAACAATGTAAATTCAATGTAAATGTTTTTCACTCTTTTTCCCTTTTATTTAAAGCTACATTTACAATTCCACTGTATTTCGTTACTTTTACGCGCCTAATTTATGTACATTACACAGAATTTCAGTAATATTTTTTAGTACAACTAAATAAATTGGAACAATTCTAAAAATAAATGAATATTTTTAAAGTACCAATTGACAGCATCATCCAATGTAGTCTACTATATTACTAACAAAAAGTTTACCTAAGGAAACTTTTTAAACTTAAACTAACAATATAGAGATGAGGTAACTTTTATGGTATCGGCTAATACAAAACCACTTTCCGAATTCAAGACAGGAGAGTTTGTACAGATTGAGAAGATACAATTAGAAGGAACTATGAAACGACGTTTATTAGATTTAGGATTCATCCCTGGGGCCACAATTAAAGTATTACAGCGCAGTCCACTCGGAGATCCGGTCGCTTATCAAGTAAGCAACACAACTATTGCACTACGTAAGGAAGAAAGTTCCCTTATTTTCGGGGTATTAATAGGAGATGATTTCAGATGAGCAAACATCGCATTGCTTTAGCTGGTAACCCGAATACCGGGAAAAGTACATTATTTAATACGTTAACAGGCTTAAAACAACATACTGGAAACTGGACGGGAAAAACTGTTTTAAAAGCTGAAGGGGAATATGAACATAACGGAAATAAATATACATTAATAGATTTACCTGGAACTTACTCACTATATTCAAATTCTGCAGATGAAGAAGTAGCAAGGGATTATATTATATTTGAAAAACCAGAAGTAACTGTAGTTGTTGTAGATGCAACTGCTATGGAGAGAAATTTAAATTTAGCTCTCCAAGTGATGGAGATGACGAGTAACGTAGTCATTTGTATTAACTTAATTGATGAAGCTGAGAAAAAAGGCATCGTTATTGATGAACAGAAATTAGCAAAATCACTTGGTGTACCTGTAGTTAAGATTTCTGCTCGTAACAGAGTTGGTATCGGTCATTTACTAAATGTCATTGCCAAAGTAGCAAACAAAAAGCAAATTCCAACACCAATTAAAATTTCTTACAGCGAAAAAATCGAAAGTATGATTCAGGAATTAGAACCACAAATTTATAAAGTGTTCGGTGATACGTATCCAGCACGTTGGATTGCGTTACGTATATTAGATGGAGATAAAAATTTCTTAACTACACTTCAAAAACATCATAACGAACCACTTGTAAGGGAGGTCGTAATAAATGGAATCTCACTCAGCCAGTAAAGCTCTTCCATTAGACTATATTATTCAACATGCACAAACACTTTCAAAAGAAGACATACGTGATGATATTGTCGGAGATATTTACCGAACATCTGCAAGCATATGTAAAGAATCTGTTCAATATACAAATACTGATAAATTGTATCGTTCTGAAAAACTAGATAAAATTTTCACATCTCCAATATGGGGATTCCCAATTATGCTCGGTATTTTATCTATCATTTTTTATCTTACAATCGCTGGTGCTAACGTACCATCTGATATGATTGCTGAGTTTTTCGGATGGGCCGAAGGATATTTAACATCTTGGTTCCAAGCTGCACATGCACCTGAATGGTTACATGGTATTTTAATACTTGGCTTATTCCGTGGTATCGGTGCTGTTATTAGCGTTATGTTACCACCAATGGCCATCTTTTTCCCGATGTTCGCACTATTAGAAAACTACGGATACTTACCACGCGTTGCATTTAATATGGACCGCTTATTTAAACGCTCTGGCGCACATGGCAAACAATCTTTAACAATGGCAATGGGCTTTGGTTGTAATGCAGCAGCCATCATGTCAACTCGTATTATTGAATCACCACGTGAACGTATGCTTGCAATCTTAACAAACAACTTCGTTCCTTGTAACGGTCGCTGGCCGATGTTAATTTTAATGGCTTCATTATTTATGGCTGCTGGTTATACAGGTAGTATGCAAACATTAGTTACTGCTGGCGTTGTAGTTGGGATGGTTGTAATTGGTATTATTATGACATTAACTGTTTCTTGGGTACTATCAAAAACAGCTTTAAAAGGTGTTCCAACTCACTACACACTTGAGTTACCGCCGTATCGTAAGCCAAAGGTTTGGAATACAATTGTGCGTGCAACACTTGATAAATCAGTCTACGTTTTAAAACGAGCTGTCGTTGTAGCTGCCCCTGCGGCTGCATTAACTTGGTTACTCGCTAATATTTTTATCGGTGACACAAGCTTACTTATGTATTTTGTAAACTTCCTAGATCCATTTGCTAAAATGTTAGGACTTGATGGTTTTATTCTAGCTGCGTTCATTCTTGGACTACCAGCGAATGAAATTGTTATCCCGATCTTATTAATGTCTTATTTATCAACTGGAGCTTTAACTGAAATAGATGATTTTAATCAAATTAAAAATCTATTCTTAGAAAATGGTTGGACTTGGTTAACAGCGTTAAACACAATGTTGTTCTCACTTCTTCATTTCCCATGTGGAACAACACTGGTTAACATATATAAAGAAACAAAAAGTGCCAAATGGACATTCTTATCGTTTGCAATCCCTACCGTTATCGCCATTGTTGTTACATTCCTCTCTACACAATTGGTACATTGGTTAGGGCTTGTATAAGCAAAGCATACATAGAAGGTATCCCCCTTCACATTTGCTTTGCACGAAAGAAACCTGAATTTATTCGGGTTTCTTTTTTTTCGCATTAGTATTCCAAGGCTGCGCTCCATACACTGTGAGCTTCTTATGAATAAAGTATATGGCTCCCGGAAGAACCGCCATTAATATCGTGCAACTAATTCCCAATCCAGTAAACAACTTCCATCACCTTACTTCACTTTCTTCGGTAAAGCTGAGCCTGAATGTTCAATTGTCGGATCAACATGAACATTAATTTCAGCATTACTAAAATAATTTTGACCTTGATCCCAATTCTTACTAATTTTCTTCCACTCTTTATAATTATGCCTCTTATATGCCTCTCCTAATTCCAATACATCTACCTTATATTTTTTTTGAACAAGCTGTATAGACTTTTCAATACGCTTCTTCATTTCCTTTGAGATCTCTTTCTTTAAAAGCTTTTCATTCATCACTTGTTTCGGTTCATTAAAATGTAATTCAGCTAATATGCCTTCTGTGGACAATTGAATATCAAACTTCGGTTTTGTAGCATTTTCAGTAGACACCTGGATCTTTCGGCGCAACTTATGAATTTCATATGTAATGAGCTGATTCTTTTTACGAACAGTAAAGAAACCTCCAATTTTTTTACCTATTACATAGTTCATTCCTAATGTTTGTTCTCCACTCAAAGTTCCAACGCACTTATTATCCTTTCCACGGATCAATGCCGCTCCTTCCATTTGTACCCCTTGTTTAGTTAATCCTAAGAGAGGTAATGCAAAACTTCGATCTGCGATCATTTTCCCTTGTACCTCACCAATTCTCGCCGCCTCAATCATTTGAGCGTTTTTCGGAGGATGTTCAGCTAACATATCAATGTACTGCGCCGGTAAGTTTTCAGGTTTGGCGCTCTGTTTTAAAATAGATTCTGCATTTTTCTTGGAAACGAACAAACGAATATTTCTTCTCATTTCATGATCACGAAAATATACATCTAACGTATTTTGCAAAACATACGGATTCGCTAGTAATTCATCCGAAAAAATAATGACTTGTATATGCGGAAAAAATAATGTTCGACTAATTTTTTTAGCAATTATTCTTATTTGCTCAAAGACGCTATCTGCTTTCGCACTTACGTTAATATAATTTTCACTATCTCCATCGCCCTGTCCACCTTGTTGTGCTAACTTACTGGGAAGTACCATCTGATACGTCCCTTTCATAATCGGATTTGATTTCTTTTTCTTCACAATATCGTAAGCTGCGCCTACTACAAATCCTCTTTCTTCTATTTCTTCTAGTTCAGAACACCCACTTATAAATCCAGCTAAAACCATAACCATTATAATTTTAAGAAGGTTTTTCATTTCTACCATTCCTTCTTTTTATTTTATATACAATAAAAACTAGCAAAGGAGCTAATACGACAAACCCCATATCTATCCACGCTAAATACGTTCCGTAACTTGATAACGTATCTAAATTACCAGGGAGCATATTCAGCATAAAAATCAGAGGCGCGCTTCCGAAAATAAAAATATGTTTCTTCACTTTCGGAAACATGGCACAAAACAATAAAGATGCGACGTCATAATACATTGCTGTAGTGTTATAAATAGTAATAATCCAAGTCGTAAAAAAAATTGCATCGAACCTTTCTAAAAAACCTCCACCAATTTCAATTTCTTTCCCTAATTCAATTGTTGGATATGTCAATCCACGAGTTGTCATATACGTAAAAACACTAATACAAGTTACATAAATTAAAATATATGAGAGCACATTTACTATCACGGCTTTTGCAACTGCCATTGGTGCCTTTTTCGCTGTCTTATCATTCAACAACACAGCATAAAACAGAGCTACCTCAAATCCAATAAATGTGAATATGGAATTTTTAACCCCAACAGCGTACTGACTTACTTCCGTTTGAAAAGCTGGAAATAAATTGTTTATTTCCATTAAATTTATATTCAATAAAGAAAGAAGCACTATCGCAATTAAAACAATAGGTAAAAATAGAACATTTAACCTTAATAAGGCCGCTCTTGATCCTGCTATTCCGTAAATAACAACTAGTAAGAAAAAGAAAGACAGTAGTTGTATCGGTGTCTCACTAAATAAATACGTTTGAGAAATAATTGAAATCATTCTCGATTCATATGCTGTCAAAGCAGCAAACGTTAATACTAAAATGCTACTAATTGTGTATGCAACAGGCTTTGTCAAATACGCACTTGTATATTGAACAAAGTTTTGTTTCGGAAATAAAATAGCTATCCTCGTTACAAACCAACCTAAAACTGCACATACCAATCCACCCAAAAGTAAAATAATCCAACCGTCCGAAAATAAAGTTTGATTAGCAATATCTCGTGGCATAGACAATGCTCCTATACCAATAATGGTCGATGATACTGCAAACCCAATTTCCCGAGATCCAATCTCTTCATCGCCATACTCAAATGGTTTCAATTATTTTCGCTCCTTTGGACGTATTGTAGAATCTTTCGTTTGTAAATATTCTGGTCTATCTTTCAACATCGATTTTGGCATACGAATAAACTCTTCTTTCCAATCTTTATAAAATGCAGGAGCAATTGGAGTCGTATACGGTACACCAACACTTGTTAAATTTGTAATATGAATAGCAAGTGCAATAAGAGCTAGAATGATTCCATACAACCCAAAAGCAGTCGCTGCTAATACAAAGACGAAAAGTAAAATACGAAACGTAATCGTAATGCTATATACAGGGAGAGAAAAGGTAGCAATAGCTGTAACCGCAATAATGATAACTAAAAACGGATTTACAATTCCTGCGTTCACTGCTGCTTCTCCAATTACAAGACCACCTACAATCCCAATTGTTTGCCCCATCGGTTTCGGCAACCTAATCCCCGCTTCTCGTATTAACTCCATCGTTAATGCCATCATTAACGTTTCAATATATGCAGGAAACGGAACACCTTCTCTTGCCCCAGCAATTGAATAAGCCAATTTAGAAGGAATAAGGCCTTGATGATATGAGACGAGCGCTACATACATCGCTGGCATTAAAATCGCAATTATACCAGAACCCATCCGCAAAATTCTTAATAAAGTCCCAATTACCCAGCGCTCATAATGATCTTCCACAGATTGAAAAATATCAACAAATACTAGCGGAGCTATAAGGGCAAACGGTGATCCATCCACCAAAATAGCTGCCTTTCCTTTCGCTAATGAGGCCACAATATTATCAGGCCTTTCTGTATTCAAAAACTGGGGAAACGGTGACAAATTATTATCTTGAATTAATTGCTCAATCGTACCAGTCTCAAAAACGACATCTGTCTCTATTGATTGAAGACGCCGATCTAGCTCTTTTACAATGTAAGGATTAATAATGTCTTCTATATATACTAACGTCACTTCTTTTTGTGATCTCTTCCCCATAATATAAGATTGAAATCTCAGCTTTGGGTCACGTAAACTACGACGAATTAACATTTTATTCACGTTAATATCTTCATTTAATCCAACCCTCGGTCCACGTATTAAATCTTCTGTTACTGGCGGTTCTAAACTTCTTTTTTCCCAAGCTCTACTATTAATCACGATAGCCGTTTGAATGTTATCAATTAATATAACCGTATCTCCCGCTAAAATCGCATTTATAATATCCGGAAACGTTGTCTTCTTACCAACTTCCGCAATAGAAATAAAACGATCTAATAACGTCTGAACGACAACTGCTTCTTTTTGTATTTCTTCATATTGGAGTGTACGAACTACATATTTATAAACATTATCCTTATCTGTTAACCCACATAAAAAAATAACAGCACAGCGTGTAAAACTACCAGCAAGGGCGACCTCCCTAATTGTTAAATCATTAGGCGAACCTAACTCATCCCTAATTTCTTTCATAACTTCAAATAAGTTACCTTTTAACTCTAACAAGTCCCCCACCTAACTTCCTTTTCAACAAGTTTTTAGTTAGATTCCGCTAATAGAAGAAAATATATACAAAAAAAGCTATCTCTTTTCAAAGATAGCTCTAGCTCACGGATTACTTTTCTACTATTATATTGTCTGCTTTTATAGACACGTTTTTCGTGAATCCACTAACGATAAACATCACAAGCATATTCATTAACAATGCGACTATTCCTACATTTAAATCTTTTATATATTGAGGAAACCCCGGAAACATCGTAGCTAAAGTTGAACCAGATAAAGTAATATATGCAACCACTAACAACCCAATCCCCATTCCTGCAATTGCACCTTGTTTCGTAACAACTTGACGTGGAAACAAACTACATACAAGCGCAGGGAAAAGTTGTGTCACGATACTATATCCCATTAAAAGAAGTGCTCCTATCGTTTCTCCACCTTTAAAAGTGAACAAAACAGCTACAAGCGTTACTACAGGAACAAATAATTTCGCCGCTTTTGCAACTTGTCGATCCGAAGCAGATGGGACCATTGTTCGGTAAATATTTTTCGCTAATAATGTAGAAGCGGCCATGACGAGCATAGAACCCGGAACTAATGCCGTTAAAACGCCAGCGCTACCAATAATCCCAATAAACCACGGATCAAAAGTTTGAAGGGCCAGACGGAATAACGAAAGGTCTACATCCCCTCCCTTTAATCCTGGAACTTGCAAGATAGCAGCAAAACCCGCAAAGAATACGAAAAGTAAAACTAAAGAATAAAGTGGCATAATGGCCGCATTTTTACGAAATACTTTTTCATTTTTTGCAGAGAAAGCAGAAGCGAATGTATGGGGCCACATATAGAAACCGAGAGCCGTTAATACAATAGTAGAAACAAACCAAGAAATACTCATTCCTTTATCAGGTAAAGATAAAAATCCTGGTTTTGCTGCTTCTACAGCTTCGAACATCGGCTGAAATCCTCCATAATAATGGTATGGTAAATATATCCCTAAAAACATAACGATAAACAGGATCATAATATCCTTCAAAGCCGCTGTCCAAGCAGAGCCGTGTATACCTGAAACCATTACATATATCGTTATGACAATTGCACCAATCCATACCGCAATAACTGGCGATACCCTTCCGTAAGACGCTTCCGACACGATAATACCTAATCCTTTCAACTGTAAAACAAGATAGGGGATAATCGAAATAACCCCAATGATAGAAACGATAATACCAAGTGTCTGACTCTTATATTTCTTCACAAAAAAATCTGGCTGCGAAACAAGATTGTGCTCTTTCGCATACTTCCAAACCGGTGGTAATAAAAAGTAAGATAAAATATAAGCTAATGCACCATAACCTAAAATATAGAAAGTAGGTGCTCCCTTACTATACGCCCATCCACTTCCGCCTAAAAAGGTGAACGTCGTATAAATTTCACCTGCCATAAGAAGAAAAACAAAAATAGTTCCAAATCCTCTTCCACCAACTGACCATTGCTCTAAATTCATATCTTTTCCATGTTGTGCCCGAATTCCTAAAAATAGTGCGAGAAATAAAAATAAAATAATGATAAGTAATGCGGTCATTTTACATCCCCCTTATTCGCAGGATCAAATACGTACACAATCCCCATACAAAGAGACGTAATGAGCACCGATAATAATACCCAAAATAATAAAAATGGCATCCCTAATACGTAAGGAGTAACTGAATTAGCAAATACAGGTCCAATAACTAAACAAAAAACTGGAATAAGCGCTAATAGATGTATTTTCTTCATCTCATTCTCCTTTGCTTATAAAATTCATAATGGATGATACAAAGACTTCCACGCCAATTGGCAATGCATCCTCATCAATCGTAAAACGAGGGTGGTGGTGAGGATATATAATTCCTTTCTCTTTATTTCCTGCTCCAATAAAAAAGAATGTCCCTGGCGCCTTTTGTAAAAACGCTGAAAAATCTTCCCCAGCCATCGTCGGCTGTAAACGAATAACTCCTTCCCGACCATAAAGTTGTAATGCAGTTTGTTCAATAATTTCTGTAACCTCATAATCATTTACTACTGGGCGATATCCATATTCATAAGAAAACGTATATTTCGCTCCGTAAGCTTCCGTCACATGCTTCACAATCCGTTCAATCCTTTTCTCTGTTTCTTCTCGTAACTCATGTTTTAAACTCCGCACTGTCCCTTCAATCTCCGCTTGTTCTGGAATCACATTATGGGTTGTCCCAGCATGGAATTGCGTAACAGATACTACAAGAGAATCTAACGGATTCGTGAGGCGAGATACAATTTGCTGAAGTTGGGAAACAACTTGTGTACCGATTGCAATACTATCCACAGTTTCATGAGGGATTCCAGCATGTCCACCTTTTCCTTCTATTGTAACTTTAAACACATCTGGAGCAGCCATTGCAGGACCATAAATTACACCTATTTTGCCAACCTGTAACGATGCCCAAAGGTGAGCACCAATAATATAATCCACACCTTCCATTACACCCGCTGCAACCATTTCCTCTGCACCGCCAGGAAAGTTTTCTTCTGCATGTTGGAAGAGAAAACGAATCTCCCCTTCAACTTTCTCTCTTGCCTCTACTAACTTATGTACAACTCCAAGTAATATCGCTATATGCCCATCATGGCCACATGCATGCATCACACCTGGTTCTGTAGAAATAAAGTCAAACTCATTTTCTTCATGAATAGGAAGAGCATCCATGTCAGCTCGAACCGCGATGGTTTTACCAGGTTTCTTACCAATTAACCTTGCCATTACACTATATTTAGTAGGTCGTGTCACTTCTAAATATGTGATTTTCCGCAGTATATCGAATACAAACTGTGATGTTTTTTCTTCTTGAAAAGATAACTCTGGATATTTATGAAAATGCCTTCTCCACTCAATCAATTGATTTTTTGATACAACCAGTTCCTTCGCTACATCCATTTCTCTTCTCCCCTTCTTCACCAAGTTAAATGTTATTATAACGTGAATTGTTAACTTTTAAAAGAATCTTCTGAATTTTCGGTTGTAAAGTGCCAAAAATAAAAAGCCATCAAAAAGATGACTTTTTTCATTATTATAAAATAGTAATTGCTTGTTTCCCCATTTGCTCCCAAGCTTTCTCAAATTCTGCTCGTGGAACAGCGAAACGCGGATTGTTTTTTAGAGGATCATTTACATACACAAAGTTTTGATCGTATCCAACCACTACTACACTATGCTCAAAATATGTAATTTTCACTTCACCAGAACTTGTTTTCCATGTTTCAAAACTACTTTCAGCTAGCGGCTTAAACGTTGTATTAATAATAACCCATACTGGAGAGCCAGAACTAATTACCTTATATAGATCATTCACGTCTCTATCTGTTAAATTAATTACTTTTTCAGGAACATATTTTTCTGCTAAATTAAAGATTGGTTTATTATATACACCATATCCTTGTTCAGCTTTCGTATAAATATTTCCAACAAATCCCTCATAAGGATTTCCACGCAAACCATCTTGTTCAAATGGAACTCGATGAATTTCACTAGCAAGTTGCATCTTATCTACTTGCACACCTTTATATTGTAGTAACATAGCTAAGCTTGTCACTTCACATCCACGAGGTAATTCTGGTAACTGCTTTATAAACGGAACATTTTCAATCATAGCCGCTTCTTTCATTTCAGATAGAAAATCTAAGCGTAGCACTTGTGCCTTTTGTATAATCTTATCTTTCCCTATAAAGAACGCTGCAGCTAATATAATTCCAAAAACAAAAAGATATTTTAACTTTTTCATTTTAAACAAAACTCCATTAATTATTATTTTACAGACATACCTTCTATCATTGTACCTTTCTTCTTACTAGTTTGCTAGAAAGATTATGTGAATTATTGTTCACACTTTTACTATCAGGAAAATTCTAATTATTTTTAATAAAGAGAAAAAACAATATACTTTTCTGAATTTTTTTGCTAAAATCGAAATAATTAACATGGTGAAGATATCACTTTGTTAATAAAAACATTCTTAGAGTATTTAGTCATAGTTCGCTTTTTACATACTCCATTCATTTCATAGTAAATAAACCGAGTATGTGTCATATCCCCCACTAATGATTAAAAACTCGGAATAAAAATCAGTTCATACATACAGAAAATAACGGGGTGAGGGGCATATGAATCAACAAGTAGAACAAACAGATTTAAAACGAACAATGAAAAGTAGACACCTATTTATGATTGCACTTGGTGGAGTGATTGGAACGGGCCTATTTATGGGATCAGGTCAAATCGTCCATAACGCCGGTCCTGGTGGTGCTATTCTTGCATTTTTAGTCGGTGGATTTGTTATGTATTTAACGATGTTATGTCTTGGTGAATTATCCGTTGCTATGCCAGAAGCAGGTTCATTCCAAAGCTATGCAAGCAAATTTATTTCACCTGGTTTTGGTTTTGTTGTCGGTTGGATGTATTGGTTGAATTGGGCTGTTACAGTTGGAGTAGAGTTAACAACTGTAAGTATTTTAATGAAACGCTGGTTTCCAGATGTTTCTTCGTGGATTTGGTGTGTTACATTTGCGGGAGCACTCTTTCTTGTAAATGCTTTATCAGCAAAAGCATATGCAGAAGCAGAGTTCTGGTTCGCTAGCGTAAAAGTTGCAACAATTGTAGTTTTCATCGTACTCGGTGGTGCAGTTATGTTCGGTCTACTTGACTTTAATGGAAAACCAGCTCCAATGCTTCATAACTTCACTGAAAATGGTGGATTATTTCCAAACGGTGCATTAGCTGTTCTTCTTACGATGATTACAGTAAACTACTCTTTCCAAGGAACAGAATTAATCGGAATTGCTTCAGGAGAAAGTGAAAATCCTGAAAAAACAATTCCAAAAGCGATTAAAAATACCATTTGGCGAACTCTCTTCTTCTTCGTCTTAGCCATATCAGTTGTTGTAGGTTTACTCCCGTGGCAAGAGGCTAACCTAGTCGAAAGTCCATTTGTACTTGTATTTGATGTAGCTGGTGTTCCATATGCAGCAGACATTATGAACTTTGTTATTATTACAGCGGTATTATCCGTAGCCAACTCTGGTCTATACGCAAATTCTCGTATGCTTTGGGCGATGGCAAAACAAGGAATGGCAAGTCCAGCTTTTACGAAGTTAACGAAAAAAGGTGTGCCGCTAAACGCATTAATTTTCAGTCTAATCTTTGCAAGCTTGTCTCTATTAACAAGTATATTTGCAGCGGATACTGTCTTTTTAGTTTTAACATCTATTGCAGCTATGGCGGCTGTCGTAGTTTGGATGTCAATCGCGGCTTCACAGTTTTTTTTCCGTAGAAACTTCTTAAAAAACGGCGGAGACATTAATGATTTAAAATATCGCACACCGCTTTATCCAATCGTTCCAATCATGGCTTTCTCACTCAACTTCATTACATTTGTTAGTTTAGCTTTCATTCCAGATCAGAGAATTGCTCTTTATTGTGGAATTCCATTTATGATCATATGTTACATTTTATACCAAGTTAAATATAAAAAAGTTGTCACATTTGAACAACAAATAAGTCTAAAAAAAGAGGTAAACTAAATATACAAAATATTCAGCTATCTTTCTTATCATAAGATAGCTTTTTTCTATTTCTTGGATATCTTGGTATAACTTTATTTATCTTAAAATTTCCACAATCACGTTTTTAACTGGAAAATGGTTTACAATGTTATCAAGTTACAAATGATATTCACCTTAAAAAGTGTGCATTTGTGTCTATTTTTTAACAATATCACAAAAACTATTGCCATCTATAAATTAATAGGTTTATATTGTTTTATTGGCATAGTTTCAATCCAAGGAGAAAGGAGATTTTCAATCGTGCAACTAAAGAAAACGTTTTGGAAGCTGGCTTCGCTTCTTCCGTTATCATTACTTCTGTTCCTCGGTGGCTGTGATAAAAAACTCGCAGTATTAAATCCGCAAGGACCTGTTGCAAAAGCACAGTATGATTTAATTGTTTGGTCATTCTTGCTTATGTCATTAATTATCGCAATTGTATTCATCTTGTTTACAGTCATCTTGATTCGTTATCGTGAAAAACCAGAGAATATGGACTATGAGCCACCTGAACAACACGGTAACACATTATTAGAAATCATTTGGACGCTTGTTCCTGTTATTATCGTTATCGCATTATCGATTCCAACAGTAAAAGCAACTTATGCTTCGGAAGAGGTTCCGAAAGAGTCCAAACATATTAAACCAGTGGAGATTTATGTTACATCTGCAAACTGGAAATGGTTATTCAGTTACCCAGAGGAAAAAATTGAAACCGTTAACTATTTAAACATCCCAGCTGGTGTACCAATTCAATTCAAACTGACTTCTGTCGGTCCAATGAATGCTTTCTGGGTACCAGAACTTGGTGGTATGAAGTACACTATGGATGGCATGATTATGGACCTTTATTTACAAGCTGATAAGCCAGGTTCTTACCTAGGCCGTAGCGCGAACTTCTCTGGTGAAGGATTCACTCACATGGAGTTCGAAGTTGAAGCAAAAACTAAAGAGAAGTATGACAAATGGGTTAAAGAAGTACAACAAACTGCTCCTAAACTAACAGAAGATAAGTACAACGAAATTGTTAAACCTGGTGTAGTTGGTCGTATGACATTCTCTAGTCATCACTTAAGTTATGTTGATCCAAAATCACTTGAATATTGTGATTACAACTACTACAAAAACAAAAAATAATAGCTATAATTCCAACAGATTGGAGTGAACACAGTGAAGCTTGATGAATTCTTTGTCACAGGTGACCCGATTATTTACGGTGCAGACGCTTCTATCGTTCTTGTGACATTAGCAATCATTTTCGTACTAACAAAGTATAAAAAATGGAAATGGCTTTGGGACGAATGGTTAACAACTGTTGACCATAAAAAGATTGGGGCCATGTATATTATCTCTGCGGTTATCATGTTATTCCGTGGTGGTATGGACGGTTTAATGATCCGTGCACAGTTAACATTCCCAGAAACAACTTATTTAAATGCTGAACACTATAACGGAATCTTCACAACACACGGTACAGTTATGATTCTTTTCATGGCGATGCCGTTCGTTATGGGATTAATGAACCTTGTAGTACCATTACAAATTGGTGCTCGTGACGTTGCATATCCGTTCTTAAATGCTTTAAGTTTCTGGTTATTCTTTGTCGGAGCAATGTTATTCAACATCGCTTTCGTAATCGGTGGTTCTCCAGACGCTGGGTGGACTTCTTACTTCCCAATGGCAGGTACAGAGTTTACTTCTGGTGTAGGAAATAACTACTACGCAATTGCATTACAGATTTCAGGTCTCGGTACGTTAATGACAGGTATTAACTTCCTTGTTACTATCTTAAAAATGCGTACACCTGGTATGACTTTAATGAGAATGCCAATGTTTACTTGGTCAATCTTAATTACAACGATTATCATTATTTTCGCTTTCCCAGTATTAACAGTTGCTCTTGCATTAATGACATTTGACCGTCTATTCGATGCTCACTTCTTTACGATGGCGAGCGGCGGTATGCCCATGTTATGGGCCAACCTATTCTGGGTATGGGGTCACCCTGAAGTATATATCGTTATTTTACCGGCATTCGGTATTTTCTCTGAAATCATTAGTACATTCTCACGTAAACGTCTATTCGGTTACAGTGCGATGGTATACTCAATGGTTGCAATTTCTTTACTAAGTTTCGTCGTATGGCTTCACCACTTCTTCACGATGGGTGCAGGTCCAGCGGTTAACTCATTCTTCTCGATTTCGACAATGGCGATTTCGATTCCAACCGGTGTTAAGATCTTTAACTGGTTGTTTACACTGTATAAAGGACGTATTCGTTTTACAGTTCCAATGCTTTGGTCATTGGCATTTATTCCAAACTTCGTAGTCGGTGGGGTTACAGGGGTTATGCTTGGTATGGCAGCAGCTGATTATCAGTACCATAACAGCTACTTCCTAATCGCTCACTTCCACTACGTATTAATCGCAGGTACAGTATTTGCTATGCTTGCTGGATTCACATTCTGGTATCCAAAAATGACTGGTCATATGTTAAATGAACGCCTAGGTAAATGGACATTCTGGATCTTTATGAGCGGATTCAACATCTGTTTCTTCCCAATGTACTTCTTAGGATTAGACGGTATGACTCGTCGTATGTACACTTACTCTGAAAGTCTTGGATGGGGATGGCTAAACCAAATCGCATCTGTTGGTGCGGTAATGATGGGTATTGGTTTCCTACTTCTTTGTTACAACGTAATTTGGAGTGCTCGTCACGGTGAACGTGACACAACTGGAGATCCATGGGATGGCCGTACACTTGAATGGGCAACTCAATCTCCTGTACAACATTACAACTTCGCGCAACTTCCTGAAATCAAAGAAGCTGATGCTTTCTGGTACATGAAGAAACGCGGAGAAACAGTTACACCAGCAGCAGAAGATATTAAACCAATTCACATGCCAAGTAACTCTGGTGTGCCTATTATTGCGTCTTTATTCTTCGGTCTTGCAGGTTTCGCATTAGTATTTAGCTGGTTCTGGCTTGCAGCAATCGGCGGCGTTGGTATTTTAGCTTGCTTAATCTATCGTTCATTCGATTACGATGACGGTTACTATATCAGTGTTGATGAAATTAAAAAATCAGAACATGTAGCATGAGAGGTGAAATGATATGGCGGCTTTAGATAAAAGCTTACCTTTGGAATATCAATCCGAGCAAAGCAGATTGAATATCCTAGGATTCTGGATTTTTCTTGGGGCTGAAATTATGCTGTTCGCAACACTTTTCGCCTCTTATCTAGTACTTGCTGGTCGTACGGCAGATGGCCCAACACCAGCACAACTGTTTGAACTTAAAACGCTTTTAATTCAAACATTACTACTTTTAACAAGTAGTTTCACATGTGGTATCGTAATTCACGAAATGCGTAAGCACAATCAAAAAGCAATGCTTGGATGGTTCATCCTTACATTACTTTTAGGTGCAGGTTTCCTATTCTTTGAAATCGAAGAGTTCATTTTGTACATCGGTGAAGGCGCAACAATTCAAACAAGTGCTTTCCTATCTGCATTCTTCGTTCTTCTTGGAACGCACGGAGCCCACGTAACAGGCGGTATCATTTGGGCAATTTGTGTTATTATCCAAATTTTAAAACGAGGTTTAACACCAGTTACAGCTCGTAAAGTATTCATTATCAGCTTATACTGGCATTTCCTTGATCTTGTTTGGGTCTTTATTTACACACTAGTTTACTTGAACGGGATGGTGGCGTAAATGGGTCAAAATAACAACCAAGCAAACGGACACGCGCATAGCGGATTCCCTTGGTCACACGTTTTCGGATTTATTTTATCGCTTGCACTAACGTTTCTAGCTCTATACGTGGCACTTTATACAAACCTGCCACTTTCAACGATCTTAACAACTATTATCGTAATGGCTGTTGCGCAAGCGTTGTTACAATTAATTATGTTCATGCATTTAAAAGAAGGAGAAGGAAGAGTTCAAATTCTTACTATGATATACAGTTTCTTCGTTGCAACTGCAACAGTTGGTTTAACTGTATGGATCTTCTTCTCAATGTAATGTACATGAAAAAGACTGCTGAGATTTCTCAGCGGTCTTTTTTTATTACTCCCCCTATTACATCCACATTACGGAATTAACAACAAAATCATGAAAAATATACTTATTATGACAAATGTTAAGAAAACTCTTTCTTTATGAAATCGAATCCATATGCGTTGCTTTTCTACCTATTATATGGCTAAATAAGTACTATATTTATTTGAAGGGAGAGAACGCAATGGAACATCACACTTCTGTTCTATCACTTATGGTTGTCGTTGCAATCGCGTTTTTCGTTCCCCTTTTGTTACAGCGCTTTAAATTAAAAGCACTTCCTGTCGTTGTTGCAGAAATCATCGCAGGAATCTTTGTAGGTAAAAGTGGGTTTAATATTATTGAGCCAGATATGTGGCTTCAAGTCTTATCGACACTAGGATTTATCTTCCTTATGTTTTTAAGCGGTTTAGAAATTGACTTTTCTATCTTTAAACAAAAAGGGAAAAAGAATACGACAAACGAACCAAACACATTCCAAGCAGCAAGCATTATCTTCTTATTTATTTTCATCTTATCTTATGCCCTATCATTACTATTCGTATGGCTAGGATTTGTAGATAATGCAATGTTCATGACTTTAATCATTTCAACTATTTCTTTAGGTGTTGTCGTACCAACATTAAAAGAGAATAACTTAGGAAAAACGGCAATTGGACAAATCATTTTATTAGTCGCTGTTATTGCAGATTTAGTTACAATGATTTTACTCGCTGTATTCGTCGGATTAAATTCCGAAAGCGGACAAAGCATGTGGCTCCTTCTTCTTCTATTCGGCGCTGGTATTGTTATTTACTTCGTTGCAAAACGCTTTAAAAACATTCCATACTTAGATAGCTTAAAAGCTGGTAGTGTACAAATTGATACACGAGCTGTTTTTGCACTCATCTTAATATTAGTTGGGTTATCTGAATCTGTTGGAGCTGAAAATATTTTAGGTGCCTTCTTAGCAGGGGTACTCGTATCATTATTATCACCAAATGAAGATATGGTTGAAAAGCTCGATTCCATCGGATATGGTTTCTTCATTCCTATTTTCTTCGTAATGGTTGGTGTAAATTTAGAGGTTTGGTCTATTTTCAAAGAACCTTCTAGCATGTTAATGATCCCCATTTTAATTGTAGGACTCTTTATTTCAAAGCTGTTACCATCACTTGTTTTACGCAAATGGTATCCACGGAATATCGTACTAGGAAGTGCCATCTTATTAACATCGACACTTTCTTTAGTCATTGCAGCTGCACAAATTGGTGAAAAACTAGGGATCATAAGTCCAAGTTTATCTGCTTCACTTATTTTAAGCGCAGTTATTACTTGTATTTTTGCACCTATATTATTTAAAAAGATGTTCCCGAAAGTAGAAACACCAAAACCAAAAGTTTCTATTATTGGCGCAAGCAGAATTACACTTCCGTTATCACTTGATTTAAAACGAGAAGATTATGACGTAACACTTTATATGATGCGTCAAAATAAAATAAATGATGAAGAAGCGACATCACATGACTTCCCTATCGTAAAATTAGACGACATCACAATCGCATCATTAACTGAACAAACAGCATTTAACGCAGACCGTGTTGTTGTTGCAACAAGTGATGATGAGCAAAACTTATTATTAGCAGAGCACGCAAAAGAACTAGGTGTTGAACATGTTATTGCAAGTGTAGAAGATCCTCTTCTACAAGAAAAAGCAACGCAAGAACATATCGCTGTGTTCTCAACAATTAACTCTACACGTATTCTATTACGTGCACTTATTGATAAACCAAGTCTCGTTCGCTTAATTACAACAGCAAACGAAACAGTCCGTGAAGTTGAACTACGAAGCAATAAATATAACGGCGTGGCACTTCGCCGCCTCCCGTTTTTAGGCGATGTACTAGTCATTCAAATTTATCGCGGGAATAAAGCATTAATTCCGCATGGTGATACGAGACTACAGCACGGTGATACATTACTTGTAACAGGTTCAAAAGAACATATCGATACACTAAAAAGCATATTAGAATAGAAAATGCCCCTCACATAATTGAGGGGCATTTTTTTCCATTTTATATGGTAAAATGTTACTATCACATATTATGAGGATGGATCACACTATGTCTATTGTAACTTTAGCTCTTTTATTATTAGCGGAAATACTCGTTGCTATTATTCTCATCGGTGTTAGCATTGAAATTTGTAGTTATGGATGGAAAAAATCGAATAGAATAAAATACTCGTGCCTCCTACTTTCACTCCTTCTCGGAACTGCTAGCATACTCGGACTTCTCGCTGCACCTGCCTATTTCTTTATACAATTAACAGAAAAAGCCTTATAAGAAAGGATGTTAATATGATTACCGTGAAAAATATTGAGGGATCTGAAACTTACGTATTACGTCAAAAAATTTTACGCCCAAATCAAACATTAGCAAATTGTAAATACCCTTCCGATTATGAAACAGACACCTTTCACTTAGGCGCATTTATAAACGATGAACTCATTAGTATCGCTTCCTTCTCAAAAGAAATATATCCCGACTTACCAACGGGTATTCATTATCGTCTACGAGGAATGGCAACATTACCTGAATTTCGAAACAAACGTGCTGGAAGCTCCTTAATTCAGAAGGCGGAACAAGTCTTGCAAGAACGCCAAGCAAATATATTATGGTGTAATGGCCGAATTACTGTAGCTGACTATTACAAGCGCTTAGGCTTCCAGGAACATGGTGAAATCTTTGAAATTGAACCGATTGGTCTTCATAAAGTACTATATAAAAGAATATAAGAAAGGCTTTCCCCAATATGGGAAAGCCTTTCTTATATTTCAATCTTCACTTTTTATTCTTTTCATATATATGTATATAAACAAACTAGGAACTAAAAAACAAGCAAACATAATAAGTCCTGTTATACTAATTTCTTTTATCGAAATATCCGGTGTTACAACGATACAAATAGCTAAAATCCCAATAACAATACCTATAGGAATGAATAATAGCTTCATGAAATAACTGCGTGATACTCCCCCTGTATGCTCATACACTTCCACCGAATTTTTTAAGTTTAAAAAGTTAATAACTATTATCCCGCACATAAATACCATTAATAAATCTGAAACACTTTCATATCCTGCATCTTGCAAAACGTAGCGATAAAAAACAATACCTAGTATGACGATATTTTGTAAGATGAAAACCAGTCTAATATGTTTTAGCCCCTCAATCATTAAACGTTCATCTTTCACAATCCTCATCCTCTCACTCCTCTTCCTCCCAAAATAAATCATTCAATGTTTTATCTACCGCATAACAAATTTTCAAACATAAATCTAAAGACGGGTTATATTTCCCCTTCTCAATTAAACTAATCGTTTGCCTTGTAACGCCTACTTTTTCTGCTAATTGTTGCTGTGTTAAATCTAATTGAACACGCGCGACTTTTATTTTACTTACAGCCATTCATGTTCCTCCTCTACCCTTATTGTAACATATATATTCCATTAAGTAATTTATATTTTGCTTAATCGACTATAATTTCACTTTATCCTGCTATTAGCACTCTACCTCAATATTCGGCTAGAGCAAAGTAGTTAAGCGGGAAATTAACTGCCCCCACTGATTATAGTTTCACTTTATTATACACAAAAAAGGAGCTTCCCATAAGAAGCTCCCTCTCCTATATCTATATTATAAGAATAAATGACATCCAAATAAAATTGTAAATAAGTATAGTAACGGATGTACTTCCATCCCTTTTCCTTTCACAATTTTTAAGACTGGATACACTAAAAATCCAATTGCAATTCCATTCGCAATACTAGACGTTAACGGAATACCAACGAAAATTAAAAATGCTGGTAATGCATCTTCAAATTCATTCCAATTAATATCACGAAGACTTTGCGCCATTAAACTACCTACAATAATTAATGAAGGAGCTGTAATAGCGGCTACACTTGATAAAGAAGCAATTACAGGGCTGAAGAATGCCGTTATAATCGTTAGACCGACTACTACAATACCTGTTAATCCTGTTTTACCACCCGCAGCAATACCAGCTGAAGACTCAATCGTCGCTGCCGTTGGGCTTGTTCCAAAGATAGAGCCTGTAGTCCCGCCAATTGCATCTGCAATAAACGCTTTACCAAAACGTTTCTCTGTATTATCTGTAATTAAACCTGCTTGTTTAATCAAACCAAGTAATGCACCTGTTGTATCAAATAACAGTACAAGTAAAAATGAAAATACAACACCATATAATCCATATTCAATTACATCTGAAAAGGCGTTGATTGGGTTTGAAACGATAATACCCTCTGGTAAATGAGGCATCGCAACAATTTTATCCGTAAACTTCAGTTGCCCTGTAAAGAAGGCGATAACGCCAGTCACAATCATACTAATAAATAATGCACCGCTCACACGCAATGCCATTAATACCGCCGCTAATATTAAACCAATTAAAGTTAAAATAACGGCTGGAGAATGAAAATCACCAATCGTAACTAAATTAGATGGATGATCAACGATAATTCCAGAAAGGCGTAATCCAATAAAAGCAATAAATAGTCCAATCCCACCTGCAATCGCATGTTTTAAACTGTCAGGAATTGCGACAATTAGCTTTTGCCTAAATGAAGTGAATGATAATAAAAGAAAAATGATACCTGTTACAAATACTGCTGAAAACGCAATTACATATGTAATCCCCTCTGCCTGTTGAACAACAGAATAAGCAAAATACGCATTCATTCCCATAGCTGGAGCAATAACAATTGGATAGTTAGCTAAAAACGCCATACATAGCGTCCCTACAACCGTCGCAATAATAGTTGCCGTAAAAGCTTGATCAAATGGTACACCTGCATCAGATAATATTTTCGGATTGATGACAAGAATATACGCAAATGTAAAAAAAGTTGTGATGCCAGCTAAAAGCTCTTGCTTCACAGAAGTGTTATATTTTTGTAATTGAAACATGGTTATGTACCCTTCCTACATCTGAATTATTATCACACATTCTTTTCTTACTAGTATGTGAGAAAATATAATACTTAATCTTAACAATCAATAAAAAGAAGAGTCAATATATTCGCTAATAGTTCGAATTTTAAGTTTAAGTCTGACAAGTATAGATGTAGTACAGTTAACTACGTTTATTTTTGTAGCATAACAGATAGAAATGTTTTATAATTTGAAATAGTTAAACACTTAGTAAACGCATTCAAATATCGTTCACTCTACAAGGGGGATTCTTCTTATGCAGCAAACAAACAAATCTGGAACTTTAAACCGCGGTTTAAAAGAACGACATATTACTTTAATGTCACTCGGTTCAGCTATTGGCGTTGGACTATTTCTAGGATCCGCTTCTGCTATTAAGCTAGCTGGCCCTTCTATTCTACTAGGCTATATGATTGCTGGACTCGTTATTTTTTTCATTATGCGAGCACTCGGAGAAATGGCAATTGAACAACCTGTTGCCGGTTCTTTTAGTAAATATGCTTATGATTACCTTGGACCGCTAGCTGGCTATATTACCGGTTGGAACTACTGGTTCTTATGGGTTGTGACTTGTATGGCTGAAATTACAGCAGCTGGCATTTACATGCAATACTGGTTCCCAGATATCCCGCGCTGGACTTGGGCTTTACTCGCTCTATTATTAATGAGTGCTTTCAACTTTTTATCCGTAAAAGTATTTGGAGAACTTGAATTTTGGTTTGCTCTCATCAAAATTGTCACAATTATCTGTATGATAATTGTTGGAGCTGGTATTATTTTATTCGGATTTGGAAACGGCGGTATCGCTACCGGCATTTCCAATCTTTGGTCACATGGCGGTTGGTTCCCGAATGGTTTTTCTGGGTTACTACTCTCCATGCAAATGGTGTTATTCGCTTATTTAGGCGTTGAATTAATTGGGGTTACAGCGGGTGAAGCGCAAAATCCGAAAAAAACACTCGCAAAAGCAATCGATAACGTATTTTGGAGAATATTACTGTTCTACGTTGGGGCTCTATTCGTTATGATGGCAATTTATCCATGGAACGAACTTGGTGAGAAAGGCAGTCCATTCGTATTAACATTCCAACAAATTGGTATTGCAAAAGCAGCAGGGATTATTAACTTTGTCGTATTAACAGCAGCTCTTTCTTCTTGTAATGGTGGTTTATTTAGTACAGGCCGTATGCTGTTTACATTAGCTCAGCAGAAAAAGGCTCCTGAAAGATTCGGTCGTTTAAATAAAAACGGGATTCCAAGTCAAGGAATTGTAGCAACAGCTACCGTCTTACTCGTTGGTGTTATATTAAACTATCTTGTGCCCGCAAAAGTATTTACATGGCTCACTAGTATTTCAACTTTCGGGGCAATTTGGACTTGGGGCATTATATTAATCGCTCAAATTAAATTCCGTAAAGGATTGCAAACAGATAAGAAGGACAAGCTAACATATAAAATGCCTTTACATCCATTAAGTTCATATTTCTCACTCGCTTTCCTTGCACTCGTATTAGGTATAATGGCGTATTCAGAAGATACACGAATCGCATTAATCGTCGGTCCTATTTGGCTTATCGGCTTAGCTATCGTGTACTACATGAAAGGGTTTCATAAGATTGATGAAACGCCTAATTCAAAAATTAGTTAAACAAAACATCCCTTCCTTATTAATTGGAAGGGATGTTTTTATGTCTATATAAATATTTCTCAACAAAATTCACGGTATTTTTACAATTTTTTAATATTTTTTATGTTTTCCGTCTTTATTTTTACAGAAAAATAAATTACATTATTAAAGCACATATATTTATTATTAGGGGGATTCTTCTATGAAGAATAAAAAATGGATTACATTTTCTTTAGCAACAGCAATTACACTAAGTATAGGGGCTTCATTCATACCGTCTACTTATGCAGAAAGCTCTGTAGACCCAGCTCCTGAAATTGCTGCAAAAGTTGTAAACCAAAACAATGGGAAGAAAGTATTATTCGATAATACGCACGGTCAAACTGCCGGGACAGCTGACTGGGTTATCGATGGCGGCTTTTCTGATTTCGGAAATGGCATTGCCGAAAACGGATATCATGTAAAAGAACTTCGTAAATCAACACCTATTACATACGAAGATTTAAAAGATTACAATGTGTTTATCGTTCCAGAAGCAAATATTCCTTACAAAAAATCAGAACAAGATGCTATGTTACAATACGTGAAAAATGGCGGTAGTATCTTCTTCATTGCCGATCATTATAATGCAGATCGTAATAAAAATCGTTGGGATTCTTCTGAAGTATTTAACGGATATAGACGCGGCGCTTGGGATAATCCAGCGAAAGGAATGTCTAACGACGAAGCAAATTCACAAGCTATGCAAGGAGTAGAAAGCTCTGATTGGCTATCTGATAACTTCGGTATTCGCTTCCGCTATAATGCAATCGGTGATGTTTCCGCTAAAAATATTGTATCACCTGAACAATCATTCGGAATTACAGAAGGGGTTTCATCTGTAGCGATGCATGCTGGTTCTACTTTAGCAATTACAAATCCAAAACTAGCAAAAGGACTTGTTTATCTTCCAGAAAACCCGTCAAAATGGAATAACTCTGTTGATACCGGTGTGTATAACGGCGGTGGTGTTGCAGAGGGTCCTTATGCTGCTATCGCAAAAGTCGGACTTGGAAAAGCTGCCTTTATTGGAGACTCTTCTCCTGTTGAAGATGCTACGCCAAAATACGTCCGTGAAGATTCTGGCCAAACAAAGAAAACTTACGATGGATATAAAGAAGAAAACGATGCTATCTTACTAGAAAATATCGTAAATTGGCTATCGAATAAAGAAACATTTACAAGTTTAGATCAAGTAAATGGTTTACAACTTGACTTACCTACAACTTTACAAACATTTGAACAACCAAGCTTATCAACTGAGCCACAACCTGAACCTTGGAGTGCGCCAAGTGCAGGTTATCAATGGTTTAATACAAATACTTTTAAACCCGGTTCATATGGCTATAACGGTGCAGTAACAGCAAATGACTACGTCGTTACACACCCTAGCATTCTACCAAACAATGAAGTGTTCCAAATGAAAATTCAAGTAAATAACTTATTACCAAACACAACATACAATAATTACTCTTTAGGTATATTCACTACTGGTGGTACACAAGTAGCAAAAGTTCAAAATTCAAATGGCACTTGGCCAACTACTTTTGGATATAGTAGTGCATTTTCTTTCACAACAAACAGCTTAGGTTCTGCTGAGAAGATTGTAAATGTGCAAATAAATCCAAATACGACTGGACAAGCAACACTTCGTCTACGTCAAAATACAACAGCGAAATATAGTGAGAATGTAACAATTGATAAAAAATAATGAAAAAGGCAATCCGCATACGGATTGCCTTCTTTTTACTTCTCTTCTTTTGAGAAAAACATTCTGGAAATAACGATACCTATACTACCTACTATTAAGAATAACACTGCCCTGATCATCATTGAAACTTCTGGTAAGTCTAGAAGGAATAGCTTTCCTATCGTTACGACTAACACGACTAAGCCAGCATACAATATTTCATTCATATGTTTATTCCGTCCAAGCCAAACTGCAAATAATGCATATACCATCCATAATAACGATACAGATACACTTATTATGCTTCCATCTGTAGAAAGCACTTCACCAACTCTAGTAATTGCAATAAATATGATAACCATAAACCAATAGAGCGCTATAGAATAAACATATTTGCCAAAGCTCATTAACACATCTTTCGCTTGTTTCATGCAGTAATAAAATGTACCTATTAAAATAATATGAGCAACGAACCCAGCTGAAAGGAAATGATCGAACGGGCTAAAAATAGTTTGTATCATTCCAATCGCATAAACCGTCGCACTAACATACAATTTTATTTGTTGTTTTACTTTAATAGCAGTCACCATACCGAGGAAACCTTGTAATAATAATACAATCGCTGCATTCACTAAACTATACTCATATAAAATCGCTAAACTAAATGCACCCATTGCGAAACCAAATAAAAGATTTGTAAATGTAGAATGTCGATTCTTCCTATATTCAAACACGAACATAACAGCATGCACAAGCGCACTAATCATTAATCCCCATGTTGTAAATTCGGGTATTTTTGAAATGGCTAATATAAAGAAAACTGCATTCGCACTAAATATCGCCAAGCGTGGCTCTAATATAAAACTTCGCTCCGTAAACATATGCCAAAATAATAGTAAGTGAATCAACCCATAAACAACTGTTAGCTGTATTTGCAAATCCTCTACTAACATTGACATAATAGCAAAAAAGACGAAAAGAACAATAGCAGCAACAGCATAAGAAATCATATATAAATACTGATAACGACTTTTCAACGCATACCATAATAAGCTAAGTGTTAGTATCGTCTCATATCCAAAGAAAATATAAGGATTAGGAGTCGTACTATTTAATAAGAATGGCACGAAGAAAGCTCCCACCGCTACGAAAATAGTAAGATATTCCGATTGATACCTCTTGGCTACATAAATACCTAAAATGACCCATGCAATATTACACACAAATGCAACACTTGCCGGAATAAAGCCATATAAATAATGTGCCGCAAATGTCGTTAAAACTATACCCGTAATACTTCCTCCTGCTAATACTAACCCTAACGCTTGCCGCTCTCGTTTAATTTGAATATCCCCTATATAATAAAAACCGATTGATAGGACAATACCAAACACAATTCGTATTGCTGGCGTTAATAATCCAGCATCTACCCCTGCTTTAAATAACCAGATTACTCCAAGTAACATAATACCGACAAATATGCGTGGTAACCACGTTTGGCAAAACTGAATAATATTAAATGGTTCTGGTTTAAAAGCAGATATATCTACTTGTTTTACCTCCCGTTCTTGCACGGGCTCTTTTATTGTAACTACTTCTTCTTTTGATTTTTCTTCCGTTACCGTTTCAATCTGTTCTTTCTTTTCCTTACTAACATATTGCTGAGCATTTTCTACTTCTATTTCTTTTTGTTTTGCTTTCAATTCAAAAAGTGCTTCTTGAATTGTTTCAATTGCCGTTTCGAGCGCTTCTATTTTCTTATTTAAATCTTCCTTCATACGCTCCCCCCTCATCACCCATTCAAACCCTATATATTACCAATTACCTTAATCATACTATTAGTCTATTCATTTTCAATACCATTTTTCCAAAAAAGAAAGGTGCTTTCCGAAATAGGAAAACACCTCTTACTTATTTCTTCTTGAAAACACTACTCACGATAACGCCAATACAAGCACCTATAATAGCTGGAACAATCCATCCCACACCTTCTATATAAAACGGAATGTATTTCAATACTGATGTCCACTGATTCATCATCACATTTTTATTGAAAATATCGATTGCACTAAATACCGCTACAATCCCAACTGTCACTGCATATACGTATGCATACTTTCCAATATACTTATGGAATAACCCTAAGATAATAAGCGTTAGTGCAATTGGATAAATAAATCCAAGAATCGGTACTGATACTTTTAAAATTTGTGTTAATCCTAAGTTAGCTAAAATCATACTAATACAACTTAATATAAATGCCCACACTTTATACGCCACTTTCGGAAATGCACTTGCTAAAAATTGACTACAAGATGTAACAAGTCCAATTGAAACACATAAGCACGCGATCGTAAAAATAAGACCTAATAAAACGACTCCACCTTGTCCAAATAACGTCGTCATCACTTGTGCTAATACGTTCGCCCCATTATCAAATGGACCTAACGAACCACTTATTGAACCAACATATCCAAGTATGACATAAATAATAGATAATAATAGTCCTGCCCCAATTCCAGCAATACTCATATATTTTGCTAAACCTTTATCATCTTCAATACCTTTTGTACGAAGAGCATTTGCAATAACAATCCCAAAAATTAAAGCTGCCAATGCATCCATCGTTAAATACCCATCTAAAAACCCTTGGAACATAGGAGCTTGTCCATAGTTTCCAGCAGCCTCTTTCACACTACCTACTGATGTAAACATGCTCTTTATAAAAATAAGGGCAATCATACCTAATAATAACGGTGTTAAAACCTTTCCGAATAACCCCATTAATTTAGATGGTGATAAACTTAACCAGTACACGATACTAAAGAAAATAACCGTGTAACATAATAAAATTATGCTTCCTGCTTCTGGGAAGAACTGACCTGGCCCCATTTCAAAAGCTAAACTTCCTGCACGTGGTATACCAAGTCCTGGTCCAATAAATAAATACACGATACACGGAAAAATAATGGCAAATGAAGAATGAACCCTACCCGCTAGCGTTTGAAAACTTCCTGCTTTCGCAATCGCAATAACTCCCAATATAGGAAGACCTGTTGCTGATATAATAAACCCTACCAGTGAAATCCACACATGTTCTCCCGCTTCATACCCAAGGAAAGGTGGGAATATAAGATTCCCCGCGCCAAAGAACATCGAGAATAACATAAGACTAATAAGTAAAATTTCTTTTTTCTGTAACAATTTCATTTCTTTCTCCTTCTTTAATTTCATCTTTTATGAAATCAATTTCACATATAAAAAAAGTGCAATAAACCGCTTCCTTACAAAGAAAACATAGTCCATAGTCTAACATAAAAGAAACCCCCATTCTATAGCTATATCTCTTTTCCAATTTCTTCTGAAAAATCAACCTTTATTGACTTATAATAGTTAATAAGGTAAAATATTAAATGTACAAAATTATTAACTTTGTTTTTGTTTGTGTCAGGAGGAAAATAACATGGAATCAGCGATACAACTAGAAAGAGAACAACAAAGAAAAAAGAAACATCCTCCAGGTTTATACTTACTCTTCTTTACAGAAATGTGGGAAAGATTTAGTTACTATGGATTACGAGGATTATTAACATTATATTTAACAACAGCTTTAGTAAGCGGTGGTCTTGGGTTTAGTCCCGCATGGGCACTCTCTATTTACGGATTTTATACTGGAGCCTGTTATTTCACACCAATGATCGGTGGATACTTAACAGACCGGTTCCTAGGTAGACGAAAAGCGATCACAATTGGTGGTATAACAATGGCAATCGGTAACCTTACACTATTTGCCATGCAAAACCAAGTCGGCCTATACCTCGGATTAGCGCTTATTATTATCGGTAATGGATTCTTCAAACCGAATATCTCTACACTGGTTGGAGAATTATACGAAGAGAATGATCCAAAACGTGATAGTGCATTTACTATTTTCTATATGGGTATTAACGTCGGATCATTTTTAGCTCCACTCGTTTGCGGATTTTTATCAGAAAATTTATTCAAAACAACAGTTGATGGTGTTGTACATTACGGATTCCGTTACGGTTTCTTAGCCGCTTCAATCGGAATGATCATTGGACAAATTTTATTTACAACACTATCAAATCGCTTCCTTGGTGATATCGGTAAAAAACCAACTCGCGATTTGCAAGCAGCTGCTGGACAACCATCAGTAGGAGATACACCGTTAACGAAAAAAGAAAAACAACGTACCGCAGTTATCGTCATTTTAACATGCTTCGTTGTCTTCTTCTGGGCTGGCTTTGAACAAGCTGGTAGCTCATTAACATTATATACAAACAAATTTGTAGACCGATCTGTGTTCGGATGGGAAGTTCCAACATCTTGGTTCCAATCGGTCAATCCATTATTTATTATTTTACTTGCTCCAGTCATTTCAGCATTATGGGCAAAACTTGCAACTCGTAAGCGCGGGGATTTAAAAATCCCAACTAAAATGGGACTTGGTATGATCTTGCTCGGTATCGGTTATATCATTCTCGTTATCGCTACATTAAAAACAGGTAGTGATGAACATAACGTTACGGAAAAAGCAAACTTACTATTTATCGTCTTTACGTATCTTTTCCATACGTTAGGTGAGCTATTCTTATCACCTGTTGGACTATCAATGGTTAGTGCACTTGCCCCAGTAAAACTTGCTTCTTTATTAATGGGAGTATGGTTAGCAAGCTCAGGTATCGCTAACATTTTAGGTGGACAACTTGCAAGCTTCACAACTTCACTTGGATATGCTGAAGTATTTACCGTAATCGGAGCTGTAGCAATTGTATTAGGTTGTGTTTTATTACTAATTTCTAAGAAATTAGTAAAATGGATGGATTAAAAAAGATGAGGGAAATCCCCTCATCTTTTTTATGCACTCTTACCTTTTTCTATCGCTTGTTCGTACAGCTCTTTATGTTCTTTATATTCACTTGGCACAAAATTCTTATAGAAGAATGCAAGCCAACTGTCGCCTTTTTTATATCCTTCTTCTCTAATTTCGGCTGCTTTTTTATTTGATTTAAATCCTTCAATAAACCATTTCTTTAATGATTCATTTTTTTCATACTTAGCAGGAACTTTCAAATCATAGTTTTCAAATGCATACTTATAGCCAGCCTTTTCTACTGCTTTTTTTGTAGACTTATAGCCCTTTTCATAAGCTGTTTCATACGCCTTCACGTACACATCTTTCTCTCTATTTCCAGGATTCTTTCCAGCTAGTTCTTTACCTGCCTTTTCCCCTAGTTCAGCTTGCTCTTTTTCAATTTTGTCTGTTCTTTCTTTATTCCCTACTTGGAAACCTTCAGCAAAGTTCGGCTTAAACTCCGGAGCAATTTGACTGTCTTCCATCGTCTCTTGTGCTAAACCTTGCTCTTTTCCTTTTTCAAAATGCGTTTTTTTCTGCTCTTCTAAAGACCAAGATGCAGCATAAGCAATTTTGAATGCTTCTTTATATGTATCTGATTTTCCAGCTAAATGTGATTCTGCATCATTTTTCCCCGCTTTAAAATCAATCTCTCCATTTTTTTGTCCCTCAAGCTGTCCTTTTTCCATATCAGCTTGACGTTGTGCTTCCTCTCGCTTACGTGCTTCTTCCGCTTTTCTTTGTTCTTCAGCTACACGTTGTCTCTCTGCCTCTGCTTTTCTTTGTTCCTCCGCTACACGTTGTCTCTCTTCTTCAGCTTTACGCTGCGCCTCTGCAGCACGTTGTTTTTCAGCCTCAGCATTGCGCTGTGCTTCTGCTTGTCTTTCAGCTTCTACAGCACCATTATTATTAGAGCTAGGAGCTGGACTTGTTGCACCGCTACTAGAAGCTGGTTTATTGTGATAATGATACTCCCCGTACTGTAATCCCCATTTCTCACAATTTGTACGACACGTATGCCCCCCATTAGCATCTGTACGCCCTGGATGCGCATAGGCTGAAATCGGAGCTACCAATAACGCTACGCCTGTTGTTAAAAGAAGTTTCTTCACCTGTTGTTTCACTCTTGTTCCTCCCAAAATCTTGAATTCTAACTTTATTATACATAAATAGAGAAATACTTAAATACCAACCAAAATATTCTATTATTTCTCAACATTAGTAAAAAAGAAGGTCAACTCTTTAAAGAGTTGACCTTCTTTTTTACTTCTTCGCCTTCGTTCCTACTAAATCACCAGCAACAACGTAACGCTTAGAATTATCCTTCACAGATACACATGTAATAAGCGTTATTTCATCTTTCCCATGATCCTCAACAACTTCCCACTTATCAGGAGTTACTTCAGATACACCAGTAACCGCATATTCATATTCGTTTTCATTATCATACAAATAAATTTTGTCACCTTTTTTTAAAGAGGCTACATCACTAAATAAAACACCTTTTTTAGACATATTATGTCCTGCTAATGCATAATTTCCTTTTCCCATTACTTGATTTTCTTTTACTGTTGCTGCACCTGATAATAGGTTCTTCTCAGTAGAAGATTTTAAAACAGGAAGTTCTAGTGAAACACTCGGGATCGAAATACGACCAATTACTTGCTTCTTATCTAATGATGCATTCGCCACTTCTGCCAAGTCTGGCTGATTAATTTTCGAAGCATCTACAAATTCCGTCTCATGTTCTTCATAATCCATCTTTTGAACAGCCTGCACATTTTCAGTCTGTTTCTTTTCAGCCTGATATCCATCATAGAATGGCTTTCCAATTAACACACCACCTACAACAAATAGAAGGATTGCTACTATACTATAAATTCTTTGCTTATTCATATACAATTCCTTTCCCTTACAAAATCTTACTCTATATAAAATGATAAGATAATATTGCTATATGTACAAGTGTAAGCTGAAAAGAAACCTTCCTGCATCGGCAAGACGGCTTCTTTTTAAGCAATTTTATTTCGATATAAGGATACGTGGAAAATCGTCATTTGAATAAAGAAAATACTAAATGCAATATATACCGGATATGCAGGAACATATAGATTAGCAATTGGAGAAAGAGTTAAAAAACCAACCGCACAAGGCAACACGTACCATAATGACATAAATGTAGTACGACAAGCTTTTTCCGTAATTGCCTTTTCTCGTTCATCTTCTTGAGGAAATAATAGTGGAAACATCCAATACGAGATCTTTTTATATTTTTTCTTTTGAATTTTATAAAGAATAGTCGATACAATACTAAATATTAATAGTAATGTTAGCGGCATTAAACTCAATGAAACTTCAAATGGTACTCTCTCCGTTTGAATAAAGTTAGCAACTTCGATAGTAAAATAATACAACTCAATAAAAGCCCAACCTGCTAATACCATTAAAAGTACATTTAACATATAAGAAAATACAAGTCTATTCATCCTCTTTCCCCTCCTTATTTAAAACAAACACATCTTCCATCTTTAACTCGAATACATCACAAATCGTAAGTGCTAATAACAAAGAAGGAACATAATCTCCTTTTTCAATAGCGGCGATTGTTTGTCTCGTCACTCCAACCTTTTCTGCTAATACACTTTGCGAAAAATTAAAGCGAGCTCTTAATTCCTTCACCCTATTTAAAATGGACAAATTTACCACCTCTTAATTATATTGTATGCTTCCTTTAACAAAATGTAAACTCAACTTAACATTATTTTCGTAAAAAAATCCAACTTTACGTATTGTAAAGTTGGATTACATGTTAGTTTAAAATTGTAACTTTAACTGTTCTTCTGCCCCAAGCACTTGATGAACCTTTATCTGGCATTAAAACATCAATTCTGTGACCTTTAATAGCTCCACCAGTGTCCCCAGCAATAGCTTCGCCATATCCTTCAACATATACGCGCGATCCCAGTCTAATAACCTTCGGATCTACTGCAATTAATTTCATACCTGGATTCCCAGTTAAATCATGTCCCATTGCTGATTTAACATGCTCTCCTGCTTTATAACCATTTTCAGCTGGATCTGCTGTATAAGCTGTAGCTTCTACATAAATTTCTCTTCCGCCAGCAGTTGGCTTAGAAGGTTGTACAGGTTCTACCTTCGAATTATTATTAACAACAGGTTCAGCTGGTTTATTAGCTTTTTCTTGCTTTTGTTTTTCAGCAATTTCTGCCTGTGCCTTAGCTAATGCTTCTTGCTCAGCTTTTGCAGCTGCTTCTGCTTTTGCACGCTCTTCTGCTGCAATTCTTGCTGCTTCTTGCTCACGAGCAATTGTTTCTTGTACTGCCTTCATATTTGATTCGATTTTAGCTTTTTCTTCTGCTGCTAAATTAAGTTGGCTTGCAACCTGATTATATTTAGCTTGAACTGTTTGTAAGTTAGCTTGACGTTTTTTCAAGTTATCTTGCAAATCAGCTTGTGCTTTTGTTAATTTTTGTTTGTCTACTACTAAAGATGCTTCTTTTTCGTCAATTGTTTTCTTATCCTCTTCAATTTGACGAAGATCCTGTTCTTGTAGACGTAAAATTTCTTTATCAGCTTCTAGAATAGTAGAAACTGCGTTCATACGTTGTAAGAAATCTGCAAAGTTTTTTGACTCTACAACAACTTCTACTACTAAACTTGTATTTGAACTGTTTTGAACAGAAACCATACGTTTTCTCATAATGTCCTTGCGCGCAAGAACTTTATCTTCTAAAACGACAATCTCTTTCTTTTTTTGTTCAATCTGCTTATGTGTTTCATCGATTTTACGTTGAATAGCAGCTTGATCCTCTTTATTTTTTGCAATTGTATTATTTAAATTATGTAGTTCGTTTTCGATACCTTGAATTTCTTTACTAACAGCTTGCTTCTCTTGCTCTTTCTTTTGCATTTCTGCATCGTTTTGCTGCAATTGCTGTTGCATGTTGTTAAGTTTCTCGTCGTTTGACTCTGCTTTAACAGCGACTGTACTAGAAAGACCTATAATTCCTGCTAATACTAGACTACTGATTCGCTTAAAATAGTTCATAATCCGACTCCCTTCTTATACAGTTATACATGATTTATTTTACAGTTTGTTTACAATACCATTAAATACAGTTTATTTTTCATGACGAAAAAAAGGGAATTATGCATAAAATGTAATAGATTCTTAAATATTTAACAATTCCTATATTTAAAAATTATAAAAGATGCTAAAATCCAAATATAGAGAAAATATAACTTCTAAAGGCGGTTGAAATAAATATATGTTTACTCAAAAGAAATCACTCCAACATAAAATTGATCAATTAGAAAGTCGTATACAAGAACTAGAAGCAGAATTAAGACAAAAGGATATCGAACAACAAGAGACTATTTCTTCTATCCACGATCGTGTACAAAGCGTCGTTCAAGAACATAAACTTGTAAATAGCCAGCACCATACACTTCAAAATTTAGTTCAACAATTAAACTCATGTTTCGAAAATGTTTCAACGCGCACGACACATTCCAATGAATTGAATAACGAAATGTTACAAAAAGAACAAAGCTTAATTCAATCTATTGAAGAAATTATTGACTGTTCTAATGAAGGTAAAGAATCTGTTCATCGTTTACTTATTGTAATTAACAAATTAGGTGAACAATCTCAGCGTACGTCTAACAGTATGAATCATTTAAGTGAACGCTCAAAAGAAATCGAGCAAATTGTAGAAGTCATTCAAAACATTGCAGCACAAACAAATTTACTTGCTTTAAATGCAAGTATTGAAGCCGCGCGTGCTGGAGAGCACGGTAAAGGATTTGCTGTCGTTGCTAATGAAGTAAGAAAACTAGCAGAAAGTACAGCGGAAAGTACAAAAAACATCGGCAACTTAACGAAAAAAATTCAAGAAGAAATTGAAAAAGCATACGATAATACAAAAGATAATTTACATTTAGTCGATGAAGGTGTAGAAATGAGTGCCGATACAAACGCTAGAATCGAAAATATTTTAATTATGATTCAAACGTTACAAAACGGTGCTACAAATGTTATTAAAGCTATCGAAAACCAAAAATCTTGTAATGATGATATATTACGAGAATTTGCTAATACACAACAAATGTTCCAAAAGTTAAATACTACTATTATGAATCACATTCATGATGCTGAGAAAGTCGATGTTCAATTAACGAAAAGTCTTGAAGAAACAGTAGTTTCTCATTAATAATAAAAATCCCTTGTACTTTTATAAGGGATTTTTATTATATTTCGAATATTTATTTCCTCTCAATCTTCATCTGTATCTTTGTTATAATGGACAAGTTGTTTCTTTCGACTATTAAACAAGGAGGTTATTATGGAACAATTTTACTACGTTTTAAAATATTTAATTCTCGGTCTGTTCCAAGGACTAACAGAACCAATTCCGATTTCTTCAAGTGGTCACCTCGTTTTAGCACAACATTTGCTAGGACTAAAAATAGAAGGTTTCAGCTTCGAACTACTTGTTAATTCAGCTTCATTATTAGCTGTATTACTTATTTATAGAAAGGACTTAATTCGTCTAACGAAGAATGGTCTATCTTATATCTTTACAAGAGCAGAGGACGCAAAATCAGATTTCTTCTTTATTATTTACCTTGTTATTGCGACCATTCCAGCAGGTGTTATTGGTGTTTTATTTAAAGATTACATCGACCAGTACTTAAAAGGTGTGAAAATGGTTGGGATTTCCCTTCTTATTACTGCTGTCGGCCTTTGGATTATTAGAAACTTGCGTGGACGTAAAAATGATGGTGATCTTTCTATGAAAGATGCAATCATTGTCGGATTAGCACAAGCTTGCGCATTAATTCCTGGAATAAGCCGATCAGGTGCAACAATCGTAGCAGCTATGTTACTTGGTATGAAGCAAGAAACAGCTCTTCGTTTCTCATTCTTACTATATATCCCTGTTAGCTTAGGTGGTTTATTACTAAGTATTACAGACATTGCAAAAGATCCAAATCTAGACACACTATTCGTACCATATGTCGTTGCTTTCATCGCAACATTTATCATGACATATATTTCGTTAAAATGGTTTATGAACATTATGGCAAAAGGAAATTTAAAATATTTCTCTTTCTATTGCATTATCGTAGGTGTACTTACTCTTATTTTCTTATAAAGTGAAACCTACAAAGCGAAAAGCGAGTCATTCTATTAAACTAGGAAGACTCGCTTTTTTTATACCTTTATAAGGATAAAGCCCCTCTTACTTTTTTGTACAGTAAGAGGCGCCCCTTTATGCGTATACTTTCTTTTCTTGACAATACAAACGAATAACATGTTTATTTTGTTGAAATACATCATGCGTTAGGCGGATAATAATAAAATTTCGTTTTGTTTGATCATCATGAACAAAAATCTGTTCTCCCTCCTGAAAATGCCATGCACTTTCAAAAGTTGTAATATGATCCCCACTTACTGAAAAAAGCTCATATCGCATATCTTGTACCCTCTCTCAACTTATAATAATCATAATATCCTTATATTAAATTTAGTATAACTTAATTTCGTTTAAATTTGTAATTTTTTCTATTTCGAAATATTTTAATTTTGTTTTACGGTTCTTTTAACGTTATAATGATAAACGAATTTTCATTGAAAGGAGCTTCATTTTGACTGCATATTTATTTCCAATAAAAACAGCATTTATTTTATTCCCTATTTTAGCGGTGTTTCTATTAATCCCTTTTTTAATATTTAATTATCGCAAATACGGTTATTTGAATAAATGGCGTTCATTTATTTTATATTCACTATTACTCTATGTATTAAATGCCTATTTTCTTGTTATCTTACCTTTGCCACAAACATATGATACATGTAGCCTACAACCGGCTAATACACAACATATGCAACTCTCGCCCTTTTATTTCATACAAGAGATTAGTAATCATACATCGGCAATTTTAACGAAGCCAGCTACCTACTTCTATCTATTAAAGGAATCTGCGTTTTTACAAGTCGCTTTTAACGTTCTACTAACCGTTCCATTTGGTATGTACTTGCGTTATTATTTCCGACGTAGCTTCTTACAAACAGCGTGCATTTCTTTTTGCCTTTCGCTGTTCTTTGAGTTAACACAAGTAACTGGATTATATGGTATTTATAATTGTGCCTATCGCTTATTTGATATTGACGATTTGTTTTTAAACACACTAGGCGGCGTAATTGGTTTTATCATTGCACCAATATTTACGTACTTCCTTCCGAAAACAAGCGAATTAGATATTCATATTGATTTAGAAACAAAACCAGTCGGATTTATTCGTCGTCTCATTGCTATGCAAATTGATTGGATTTTCTTATCTATCGTTGTACCGTTCATTAAAAACAAAGGAAATTCACTATTTATCGCTAACATCCAATCTTATACAAATGTATACGAACTCCTTTTCATTACATGTTCAGTCTTCATTTACTTTATTATCATTCCATACTTTACAAATGGAAGAACAATAGGAAAAGCGTTGCTTCGGATTTACATTAAAGGCCAGGCAGAGCGTATTACACTAAAAGAATTATTCATCCGCTACGGCATATTCTATTTCATTTTAGGTGGAATCAATTATATTCTTTCGAGTAGCTCTATCTTAAATCTTAAAGAACCTTTAGTATTAGTAGTTATAGTATTATTCCAACTCGTAATTAACGGTCTATTTATTATTCATGTTTTATTACATGTATTTAGTCGTGATAAGTTACTATTTTACGAGCACATTAGTCAAACAAGAAATGCGATCATACTAAAAAAAGCTGACAAGTAGTACTTTGTCAGCTTTTTTTCATAATCGTAAATAATTTTTCTGTGTAAGGATTTGAAAACACTTCTGCTTCATCTAGTAACTTTCTCACCTTTAGAAACGAATGCATTTCCGGATATATATTTTGTAATTTTTCGTACGTTAACGTATGCATTTTCCCCCAATGTGGGCGTCCTTCGTACTTTAGAAAAATTTTCTCCACCTCACCAAAATAAGCTGCATACTTCATACCTTTATACATATGAACAGCAATGTACGCTGAATCCCTTCCGTATGCTGGACTGAGCCATATATCATCACTTTTCACATAACGACATTCAACCGGAAAGTGTACTTTATACTTTTTCTTTTCAATAAGATTTGATATTTCTTCTACAACGACCTGCATATACTTTGAAGGAACACTATACTCCATTTCGTAAAATGGAACCGCACGAGATGTAGCAAATACTTCATAACTCGGACCAATTATTTTTGTATTCGGTACAGCTTTAGCTGATAATCGACTTACTCCTTTACTTATAGAAGGAAACCATTTACATCCTTTAGATAACAAAGAGAACATCTTATTTTCAAGCAACTCTACCTTTAGTTTATGCCATTTCAAATCACTTTTTTTACCCGTCGTTTCATTTGTAAATTTCACTTGTACTTCATCTGAATAAGGAAAAACGAAAAATTCAAAATGGCGATTTTTTTTATATTCTTCTAGCTTGTTCATTACAGTAGATAATGACTGTTTTTCACTTTTATAAACGAGTGAATAGGCTGGAATAACCTTCAATTTTATTTTTACAATGATACCTAACATTCCAAGTGATAACTGAAAGGCTCTCCAATATTCCACATTCTCAGTTTCCGAACAAACTATACTCTCACCTGTAGATAAAACTGCCGTAATCTCTATAACTTGTGTTGATAAACTTCCAAAGGTAATACCCGTCCCATGAGTCCCTGTACTAATCGCTCCTGCAATAGATTGTAAATCAATATCCCCTAAATTTTCTTGTGCATAACCTTTTTCTGCAAGTAACTTCCCTAAATCATGTAACTTTGTTCCTGCCCATACTTCGGCAACCATCTTCTCTGCATCAATATTCACAATACCTTTCAATTCGTCTAAAGAAATTAAAATTTCTTCCGTTTGCACAAGAGGTGTAAACGAGTGTCCTGAACCGACAACACGAATTTTCTTCCCCTCTTTTCGTGCAAGCTCTACAACTTCTACTACATCTCTTATACTTTCTGGATACATTGTATAATGCGGTGTTCCTTCTACATTCCCTGTCCAATTTCTCCATTTCTGTCCTTTTATAGAAAGCATTGGCCATCCCCCCGATATGTTGCATACTCCCCAACAATCTCTCCTTCTTTCACACGATATAAAAACGGAAACCGCTCACATAACTCGCCAGCTTTACTATGGCGAAACAAGATAGAATCTCCTATCTCCACTCGTTCCTCACCGTTATAAAAAATCGGTGTTTGTACCTCACCAGCACCTTCTAAAGCTAATAGTTTGGCACCATCTGGCCTCCAAACCTCAGGTTCTTTATCTTTCCCAATTGCGCCTGAGGCAATATATCCCCCACCAAGACAAGTGTAAATAAACGGGGCGGGTTTACGCACAACTGGTAAAGCAAATCCGACAGCTGGATGAAATTGCACCTCTTTATAATAATCAAACAGCTTCGGGGCATAAAAAGCAGATCCTATTGTAATCTCCGAAACAGAATTATCTTTCTCAGTTGTTTTTATACTTCCTGTGCCTCCCCCATTTACAAACCTTAGATCAATACCTAGGTTTTGTATTTCTTTTACGATATGTCCTCTTCTTTCTTTAACTTCCAACACCGATTTCTTCTTTAAATACGAAATCACTTTACTTTTCACTCGCTGATTCGGTATGTGATCTCCTACCCCAGCGATTTGTGCTTCATATCCCATGACACCGTCTAGTATTAAAAATGGTGATTCCTTCAATCTTTTTACTATTTTCAAAGCACCCTGCACATCTTTTACCGGTGATCTTTTGACCCCAAAATGAAATTTTACAAAACGACTACTCATATCAATATCCAAACATACACGAAAACACCCTTTAGACTTCTCAGCAATTTTTTCTAAATAAACAATATGATCTTCACAATCCACCATACAAGTTATAATGAGCCCTTGCTTTGTTAGCAAACTTATTTCATGTAACGCTCTATCATCATAAGCAGGATATCCGAGCAATAAATCATTGAATCCTTGTTCAATTAAAAACAAAACTTCCCTAGGTGAAAAACACATAATACCTTGAAAACGATCATTTGCAGATAAAATCTTTTGCATAACCGGAACAGAACGTAACGATTTACTCGCTATACGAATCTTCTTATTTCCACTTAATTCTATAATCGATTGAATATTTCTATCTAAAGCTACTTCATCCAAAAATGCACACGGTAATGGAACTTCTTTAAAAATTCCTCGATCCACATTTTTCTCTCCTCTTCTCTATATGTCTTATACATATTGGAAAGAAAGTTGGAATCTCCTCTACAAAATAAAAAAGTTTCTTCTTATTTAAGAAGAAACTTTTTTAGGACTACTTCATAGAAATAGTTGCCGCTACTGGATAATGATCAGAATAATCATCATACGTATATTTTTTGAGCCATGATGTAACAGTCCACTGTGGAGATTTCGGTTGTAATACTTTATTCTCTATAAATGACGGATTCGCATGGTCCTTACTTGCAATAATATAATCTAAATACTCGGCAGGGCTATCAGGGAAATTATATTTCGCAATACTGTTTGTCGTCGCATCCCAAGTCGCTGTATGGCCCGTATAAGATGGAATAGAAGCGTGCAATGTTTTGAACATGGATGCGTACTCTGAATCACTATTGTTCCCTGCATTTATTTTATTTACGTTCATATCGCCACCAAATAAGACGTACTCATCATTTGGTATATTCTTATTTTTTATAAAATCTTGAATTTCTTTTAACTGATTTGTTCGTACAGATGCAGGTGAAGTTTTTCCGCACATACTATCTTCAGCCTGCAAGTGTGTCCCAATCACATGAACGAAACGATCATTTTTCTTAATTTTCGTGTATACAAACCCTTTATTTGATAAATTATCTGGTCCGCATCCTTTTGAAAATACATATTGAATCTTTTCAACGATTGGCCATTTACTCACGATTGCAACACCACCATCTTCAGGCGTTGAAGATGAATAGCTACCTAACGTTTTATCCCATTCATTTCCGTTACTACGACCTAATACCGCTGTTTGATTTGGATATTCTTTCTTCAAATTTCCTAACAAACGATCTGATGCGCTATTATCAAATACTTCATTTAATATAACAACGTCTTGATTCTTTATATAATCTGCTGCCCCAATTAAATCAGCACGCTCACTTTGTCCCCAGTTCGGATATAAGTTTGTTGATAGCATGTACACGTTATGTGTCATCACTTTTAATGTATCGTTTTTATTTGTAGACACTTCCGCTTGAGCCGAGGATTCACTATATAAAGCCGCTAGACCGATTCCAACGCTAAGTATACTTTTTAGCAATTTACTTTTCACGATTCATACCTCCATGTATTGTATAGTGATAAAAAAGGCCAAATACTCTATTGTGAGATTTGACCTTTTTTAAATACTTAACGATCTCCGTACGTATCAAACCAAAGCTGAATGTATCCAGCAGTAACACGTTGTGCATCCATTAATCGCTTACCTGTCATTGGTGTAACTTCAGCGCGCCATTTATCTGCATATTCTTGTGATACAGCTGCTTTTACGAACCATTCTTTCGTATTATCATTTACAATTCCAGAGTAATCTTGTTTCGCCGCTACTGCCGCTCCATGAATCCACTCTTCTGGATTTGTACCTTTCCAGTTCCAATATCCATTTCCATCCGTTACTTTATAATTATCTTTTATCGTATCTACAAAGTTTTCATATTTAGAATGGAATCCTTGTGGGTACGAAAGATTTGTAAAGTTTGCCGCATGCATTGGTTGGTTTACATCTCCTAAATAATGAAGGGATAATCCTAAATAGAAGAATGCTTGTTTCATATCTTTGTTTTTGTATGACTCACCAGCTAATTTAAAATATTTAGCTCCAGTTTCTTTCGCCTGCTTTGCAAATGGAATATATGTTTTTCCATTGTCTGGATCATAGAAATGTGAAGCAAATGTGCTATTATCATAATAAGGATTTTCATAGTCAGCAGCATAAATACCATTCTCTAACTCCGTACGCCATTCATTTAATTGTGCAACTCGATCTTGTTTTACAAGTGTTGTATTACGAGACATAATATCAATCGCACGGTTTACAATCCATAAATGAGAGTTTACACCTTCTTTATGTTTATCTTCAGCAGACCAGCGATGAACTATTTTTATTTTACTTCCCCCATCATTTTCATGAGCAAATGCAACACTTTGTAACGGAGCTACTAATGTAATAGCTGCTGCTAAAGCAAGTACTTTCTTTTTCATCTGAAATCCTCCATTTTATAATCGAATTATTGTAAACTTTTTGTTAGGATCCTATGATGTCGTCCGGTTAACCTATGACTAGAATATCCCACCTTTCATGAAATTTCTATCACTAAATTAAAATATGCAAATGTTCATATCATTATAACTTTATACATAGTGAATATAATGAATGAATACACTTTCATTTTAATAAACTATTATTAAGGGTTGTCTAAACTAATGTAAAAAAAGAGTAAAGCATGTGGATGCTTTACTCTTTTTTTCTACTCGATAATATACTTGGCAATTGTACATTAACTGCCAACTTATGAATAAATCCAAATACTAATCCAATTCCAATAAATATGTATAAGATTGTAAATATCTTTCCGAAATCAGTTTGCGGACTAAAATTCCCATCACCGACAGTCGTCAACGTGACCACACTAAAATATAATGCGTCAAGAGGACGTAATCCTTCAACTGTACTATAAAAAATCGTACCAGATGTTAATGTTAAAAATGTTAATACGAATAATACTTGAAATTCTTTATCTTTCCACGCTCGTAAACAAGCTTTTAACATCCGTTTCAACGTCAACATAAATGAAAGCATTCGACTTCCCCTTCCAAACAAAATACCTGTAGTTAAAGGAAAGTCTATCACTTTTCTTTATAGAAAAAAAGTAGCCCTCTTCGCGAAATAGAAGAGGGCTACTTTTTACTATTCTCTATTATTTAGGTGAAACAAGAATTTTCACTTGTGTTTTATCTTTTATAAGTGCTTCAAATCCTTCTTCAACAACTTGATCCACTGTGATTTTTTTCGTAATTAATTTCTCTGCTTGAATTTGGCCAGAGCTAATTAATTTAATAACAGCTGGGAAGATATGACGGTACCCAAGAATACCGATAACTTCTTTTTCTTTTAGTACAAGGTTGTTTGGCGTAATTGTTGCGTCTTTTTCCCATACACTCACAATTACCGTTTGTCCTTCAAAGCTTGTACTTTCAATCGCTTGACGAAGTACTACTTCAACACCCGTTACTTCAAAGCTCACATTTACACCTAAACCATTTGTTAAGTTACGAATTTCTGCTAGTACATCTTGAGTAGCTGGATTTAAAACGTAATCCGCACCTGCTAATTTTGCTAACTCTTGACGTTCTTTAGAAAGTTCTACTGCAATAACAGGAGTTGCGCCTGCTGCTTTAGCTGCTTGAATAACAAGAAGTCCAATTGGACCACAACCAAATACTGCTACAGCTTCCCCTTCTTTTAATTTACTTTGACGTACTGCATGAACTGCTACTGCTGCTGGTTCTACAAGCGCACCTTGTTCATACGTCATTTCATCAGGAATATGGTGAACCATATCTTCTGGTACTACTGTATATTCAGAGAAACCGCCGCCTTCTCCGCCAAGACCGTGGAAAACAAGTTGTTCACAAACATTGTAATGTCCATGTTTACAAGCTTCACATTTACCACAAGAATAAATTGGTTCTACAACGACGCGATCTCCCACTTTATGAGAAGTAACGCCTTCACCGATTTCAACTACCTCACCACTAAACTCATGACCTAAAATAACCGGTGCTTTTACGTGTGTTAATGGATGCTCTTCTGTTGGAATAAAAATAGGTCCTGCTAAATATTCATGCAAGTCTGTTCCGCAGATACCACACCATTTAACTTTAATCTTAACTGCTCCTGGTCTTACCGTTGGTTCTGGTACTTCTTCTACTCGTACATCACGTTGATTATGCCAAAGTAATGCTTTCATTTTATACATCCCTCTCTATGTATATACTTAACCTGGTGAAGTTTACAAATCTATTATAATACTTCTATCCATATATTTCAAAAAAACAATCTCGTTCCCACTAATTTTTAACAAATAACGTTCAATATTTTGTCACTTTGTACTTTTTTCCACATCTGTTAATTCAATTTCATTGCGGTTGAAATTAGCATTATGCCATAATAGCATAGGAGAGGTGAATATCGCTTGAAATATTTTATTTACTTTATTGTTATCGTAGCGTTTCTAGATACATTTTCACAATTACCTATTATGAGTACGTTCGCTCAAAGTCTTGGAGGATCCCCTCTTATTATTGGACTGGTTGTCGGCATGTACTCATTCGCTAATATGATTGGTAATATTATTGCTGGCGCTGCTGTCGATAAATTTGGTGCAAAAAAAATACTTTATATAAGCATGGGACTTACGAGTTTCATAGTCTTGTTATACACCGTTGTTCAAAGTGGTGAACAACTATTAGTTGTGCGCTTTATGCACGGCTTTAGTGATGGATTTTTAATTCCTGCTGCCTTTACGTTTTTATCAAAACAAACAAATGCAGCAAGACAAGGTAAGGCAATGGCTCTATCTGGTGCTGCTGTTGGAACAGCGGCAATTGTAGGACCTGCTTTCAGCGGGATTATGAAAGCAACTGCTGGTATAGAGTGGGTGTTCATTACCATTTCTATTTTAATGGTTCTTGGCACAATCGTATCTCTATTCTTCTTACCAAATAACGTATCGAGAAAAGATACTTCGAGAACACAAATGATGAACAAAGAAGATATGATTGAACTATTGAAATCAGAACCGTTATTACAAGCATATATTGGTGCTTTCACACTAATGTTTTCACAAGGAATTGTCACTTATATGTTACCAGTGAAAGTTGAGGCATTAGCACTTAAAGCATCTACAACAGGCATGATGTTAAGTGTATTCGGCATTACCGCTATCCTCTTCTTCTTACTACCAACAAATCGTATTTACGATCGATTTAATCGTTCAAAACTAATGCTAATTGGTATTGCAGTAATGGCATTAGCATTATCTTTACTTGGATTATTCGCAACAAAAGGTATGCTCTTTATCGTTATGATGATTTATGGCATTGGATTCGCTATCCTTTTCCCATCAATAAATGCATTACTTGTTGAAAATACGACAGATGATAAACGCGGAAAGGCATTCGGATTGTTTTATGCTTTCTTCTCATTAGGAGTTGTTGCTGGATCCTTTACAGTTGGTGCAATCGGGGCATCCCCTAGCATCAGCTTCGTTATCGGAACTGCATTCTTATTAACATTCGCTGGAATGATTTATGTAAGAAGCAAAATAAAAAGTAAAGAAAAAAGCAACGTAAAAAAGACAATGATGGGATAACTCCATCATTGTCTTTTTTTAAAATGCATATTGATATAGCCCGTAATATAATGGCAGAGTTGGGATAATACCAATTAATTTAAATATAAAAGGTAGCGGGTCATCCTTCTCTTCATATAAACGTAAAACAAAAACTGCAGTAAAAGTCCAAATAACGCTAAACACGAAGATACACTTCCAAACGAGTGGGGTTACTATCTCTACATCAAAAACAAAACCAAATAGCCCTATCCATGTAATGATAGTCACTACAAAATCAAACTTTTGAATTGACGTTTGAAACATACCTCTTACTAACGAAGTAATAGCCAATATCGCTACAATGACTAAATAAATTTTCCACAACATAATGATAATCTCCTATTCAATTTTTAACTTTCAATAAACCATATTTAATAAACAATATGGCATTATATTTTTCATAGAGATAATACAATGGATAACAAAATAAGAAGAAAATAAGTACAGTTGGTACATCATCTATAATAGAAAAATATTTTACTAGTAATTCCTTAATACCCTCTCCAATTATAATAAGCAGTGGAATGATACAAATTGCTGCTAATATTAAGCAAGGTGTGATTCTCATTTCTTTTAACCTCACCTTGCAGTGTGGACATCTGAATGAAAAAGGATGCGGGAGATCAATAATATGTTGCGCAATAATATCTCCTTCACACTGTGGACATTCAATTACTTCTTTCATTTAATTCAACTCCTTTCTATCCATAAAAAAGAGCACTATCCAAGAGCGCTCTTTTATTGCCGAATATATTACTTCTGTGTATAGCCAAGTAACAATGTAAATAAATTAAACTGTAAAGGCAATACTACATTTCTTCTTTTACAAAAAAAGTGTATAAATACCGACGATACTTCGACAATTTCCTCGGAAATATTTCCTTCTCCCACATAATTTGATACACTACATATGAACAGACACTTGTATTACATAAGCTAAAATAATAACTTACTGTACAATTAAAAAGCACATTCTTCATATGAAGAATGTGCTTTTCTGTTATTAACGTTTAATCCAAACAGCGCCTGCCGATTTATCATCTGCTTGTCCAACAACTTGGAATTTAAGTCCAAGGTTTGGAACTTTTCTTCCTGCGTCTGCAATTTGTTTGTTACTATAGACTTTTGAATCGTCAAAAGTTGTAACACCTTGTAATCCAGAATAGTTAAACTGTCCACGTGTTAATGAATTTACGCTCCATGCTGGTGTTTGATCAAACGAAAATGCAGCGTCCGCAATTTGCATACCTGTATTACCGTATGCTGGTTTCCCGTTTAAATTACCAACAAGGGCTTCTGGATGAGAATCTACAACACCAAGGAATCCTTCACCTGGATGCACCCCAACCCAGTTATCTTTAAAGCTATCATCTGCATACCAAACGACAAGACCTGTATTATACACTGGACCTTTTCCTGCTTTTAATCCATTATCTGATCCCGCATAGTTTCTCCACTCTAAGTAGTAATAATGAGCTTTCTTCTCTGTTCCATCAGAAACAACAAAACCATTTACATTCATTTTAGACTGTCCTTCTGCATCATCAGAAAATACAACTTTTCCATCAACAGTTACATTTACATTATCCATCGCGAAACCTTTATATGTTACAGCCGGATCTGTAATATAATCGAATTGTAGTTTCACCTTTTTTCCTTTAAATTGACTTAAATCATATGATTTATCAATCCATTTCCCATCTGTTGTATCTTTATCTCCTTGGACTACTTTTTCTCCAAGTCTATCAATTAATGTTTTCGTTCCATCTTCTGTTACTGCATGTACTTCGACAAAATCGCACTCTGCTTCTAACTCATAATTTGCTTTATAATCGAATTTTGCATTTGTTCCTTTTGTTACATCAAAGAATGGTGTTTCTAATGTTGTATGCATATCATCGCCTCTTGTACTATAATATGCATGTTTTCCAAACTCAGGTTTAATCGTTTCAACACTCTTACCTGGTAAGTTAACACGTACAACGCCTGGACGATTTGATTTCGTAACACTTTGATCGATATATGTAGGAACTCCTACACCACGCTTAATTTTATCGTAGTCTACTTCTAAAATTTTTGCCCAGTTGCCACCCATATTCTTTTGTAAGAAGTCTTTATTTTGTGGCGAGAAACTAGTTGGCTCTGTTCCTGCAATTTTCCCTGTCCAACTACCTCCACTCATTAATGACCAAGCTTCGACAGGTGAACCAGTTCCCGTATATTTCGTGTCATATTCATCCGGCAAGCCAAGATCATGTCCAAATTCATGTGCAAATACACCGACTGCTCCATCTTCTGGTTCAATTGTGTAATCATGTGCTGCTACTTTTCCTCCAAAGTAATCTACCTTCGATTTTGTCCCTTCAATTGCTACTGGATCTATTGCTAATTTTGAACGATGTGACCAAATTGCATCATCGCCTAATTTACCGCCACCAGCTTCTTGACCAACACCAGCATGGATTACCATTAAATGATCAATTACACCGTCAGGTTCATTTTGATTCCCGTCACCATTTGTATCATATCTATCAAATTGATCAAATTGAGATAAATCTAATCCTTTCTCAGCAGCTGCATGTAAAGCTTCTTTCACTAAATCACGTGCACCTTTTGGTCCTTTATTATCGTGCCCACTACTACCATCAGCACCATAGTCAGATGCTTTTCCTGGAACAGTTAGCCACTCCGTTACATATCCGTCTGTCGTATAACTACCACCAGACTGCTCTTCGTAATATTGTTTAAATGTTTTTACTTTCGAACCATCAAATAACGTGTATGGTTCATTACCAAATAACATTTTTTGATAATGCTCTCTACTAAAGTCATTCGAATACATATACCCTGGTGTTTGATCGATATTATTATGTTTATAATCACTAAATTCAACGAGTAATACTAATACTTTATCTGTTCGAACAGCCCCCTTATATGGCGCTTGCTTTGCTTTAGATGTTGGAACTTGTCCATTCAATTGTTTTTTATTTGGTTCAGGCTTTTGCTCAGGGCTAACATTTTTTTCAGGTTTCTTTACTTTCTCCTTTTCTTCCATTTTTTTCTCTTTTACTTTTTTCACGAAATCAGATGCCTCTTTAGCAGTATCCGCTGGAAGAATTTCTTTATTTGCCTGATCTCCTTGTTTCTTTTCAATATATTTCTCTACAGCTTTTTTCGTCTCTTCTTTAGAAGATGCTGGATTAATTGTTCCTCTTTCCTTCAGCGCTTCCGCTAAACGATCTTCTTGAATTAAGTTGTAATCAATTGGTGTGGTAGACACATTTTCTTTCTCTTTTGCTGGCGTTTCTGCGTATGCTAATGGAGTACTCATTACCGATGTGCATCCGATAATTGCCGCAATTGCTAATGATGACAACACTTTAAATGGCGCTTTTCTTCTCATTCTATTTCTCTCCTTTTATATAAAACTTAAAATTCAGATAAATTGGTGCATTTTTGTCGAAATCCCTGTTTACTACCCTCCCTATATAAAAAGGCATAATTCTATAAACTTTAATATTTCTGTTATAGAATCATGCCCTCCAGTTTTCTGGTCAGACCCTCTATCTTTCTATATCAAAATATGAAAAATAAAGAGTGATTTGTATATATTAAATAGTTTATATAACAAATTTAAAAGACAATATGCAAAATTGCATGAAAATTCTTTTAAATAAAAAAGAATCCTAGTCAATTAAACTAGGATTCTTGATTTTCTATTATTTCTCTTGTGTTTTTTCCCAATCAGCTAAGAATTTCTCAATTCCTTGATCTGTTAATGGGTGCTTCACTAATGAAGCAATTACGTTTGCTGGGATTGTTGCAATATGTGCACCATTTAATGCTGCATCAGTTACGTGAACGCTGTGGCGTACAGATGCTGCGATGATTTCTGTTTCGATGCCGTGAATGGCAAAGATTTCTGCAATTTGGCGGATTAAGTCCATACCGTTATGACCGATATCGTCTAAGCGACCTAAGAACGGTGAAACGTATGTTGCCCCAGCACGAGCTGCAAGTAAAGCTTGAACTGCTGAGAATACTAGTGTAACGTTTGTACGAATTCCTAAGTCAGAGAATGCTTTTACTGCTTTTAAACCTTCTGTTGTCATCGGAACTTTTACAACAACGTTTGGAGCAATTTTCGCTAACTCTTTTCCTTCTTCAATCATTTTATCAGCTTCTAAGCTAATTACTTCTGCGCTTACAGGTCCTTCTATAAAGCTGCAAATTTCACGAATACGCTCATGGAAATCTACGCCTTCTTTTGCTACAAGTGATGGGTTTGTCGTTACTCCAGCTACTACGCCTAAAGCATTTGCCTCTTTAATTTCATTAATGTTTGCTGTATCAATAAAGAATTTCATTTGTTATTCTTCCTTCCTAATTTTCATTTTATATTTATTTGTTTTTCTTAATAAGCTCTAATTCAATCGGAATAGATTTGTCTACTTTTTTACCTTGCGTTATCTCTTTTGCTGTTTGCATCGCCTTCTCCCCGATTAATTCCGGTTTTTGAGCAACTGTTGCAGCCATACGCCCATCTTTAACCGCTTTTACAGCATCTTCTGTTGCATCAAAACCAACAACGAATACATCCGTTTTTCCAGCAGACTTCAATGCTTCAAGTGCTCCTAATGCCATTTCATCGTTATGCGCAAACACGGCTTTAATATCACCATTTGCTTGCAAAATGTTTTCCATAACAGATAATCCTTTTGCTCTATCAAAATCAGCCGCTTGTTTTGCAACTATTTTCAAAGACTTATCCGCTACGTTATGGAATCCTTTCCCGCGCTCACGAGCAGCAGAAGAGCCAGGAATTCCTTCTAATTCAGCAACATTTGCTCCATCGCCAACTAATTCACGCATGTAATCACTAGCCATTTGACCACCTTCAATATTATTAGAGGCAATGTGTGAAACAACTTTACCTGAATTTGCAACGCGGTCTACAGTAATAACAGGGACATTCGCTGCATTTGCCGCACTTACCGCTGAAGCAACAGCATCTGAATCGGTTGGATTAATAACAACTACATCGACACCTTTTTGAATTAAATCTTCAACATCGTTCGTTTGCTTTGCTGCATCATTTTGCGCATCAACAGCAATCAATTCAATGCCACTTTCTTTCGCTTTCTTTTCTGCCCCTTTTTTCAAAGTCACAAAAAATGGATTGTTTAAAGTTGAAACAGAGAATCCAACTTTAATAGTTTTATTTCGACCTTTATCGCCAGAATCCTTTGCCCATTCTGGTGGTTCCATTGAACAACCAGCAGTAATGACCATAATAGATGCAACGAGTATAAGTAACCATTTCTTCATGAACTGTCCCTCCATTACGCTTCTTTTCGACGATCAATTAATACAGCTAGTAAGATTACAAGTCCTTTTACAACTTGTTGGAAGAAAGAAGATACACCTAATAAATTTAAACCGTTATTTAGTACACCGATAATAAGTACGCCGATGAATGTACCAACAATCCATCCTCTTCCCCCAGAAAGACTTGTTCCACCTAATACAACTGCTGCAATTGCATCTAATTCGTAAGAAGTACCTGCAGTTGGTTGTGCAGAATCTAGTCGTGATGTTAAGACAATACCTGCAAGCGCTGCCAAAATTCCGGAAAGACCGTAAATCATTACTTTAATTCTCGTAACATTAATACCTGATAGTGCTGCTGCTTCTTCATTTCCACCAATTGCAAATGTACGGCGACCAAATGTCGTTTTCTTCAAAATGAAGTACAGTACTGCGAAAGCGATCATCATTGTAACAGCTGGTACCGGAATACCGAGAAAATAACCGCGGCCAAACATTTGGAACATTAAATGATCACCAAGACCAGTGATCGGACGTCCGTCCATATAAACAAGCGTCAAGCCACGAAAAATAGTCATTGTTGCTAACGTCGCAATAAATGGAGCTACTTTTCCCTTCGCTATGATGATACCGTTTACAATTCCCATTACAAGACCAGCCAATAATCCAACTGCCATTGCAAGAAACGGGTCCATGCCACTTGCCATCATTCCAGCAACAAGTGCACTTGCTAATGCTAAAATAGAACCTACCGATAAGTCAATACCCCCTGTTAAAATTACAAAGGTCATTCCGAATGCAATAAGCGCATTAATCGATACTTGACGCAGTATATTAAATAAATTTGGAATTTCAATAAATGCTGGATTTAAAGCTGTAATTACGACGATAATTAATACTAAACCGATTAAAGAACCGAGTTGTTGTAATACATTCCCCTTCTTAGCCATCCTTACTCTCCCCCTGTAGCTAGTGCCATAATAGACTCTTGTGATGCCTCATCTTTCCCTAAAATCCCGCCGACTTTTCCTTCATGAATAACAAGAACTCGATCACTCATTCCTAAAACTTCTGGAAGCTCAGATGATACCATAATAACGGCATCGCCTTGCTCAGTAAGCTTATTCATAATAGAGTAAATTTCTTTTTTCGCTCCAACATCGACACCCCTTGTTGGCTCATCTAAAATGAGTAACTGCGGGTGGATACCTAGCCATTTTGCAATAACAACCTTTTGCTGATTTCCACCAGAAAGAGATTTCACTGCTTGCTCTCCACTAGATGCTTTCACATTAAGTAGCTTCATCATATCCGCTGTAAACTGTTGTTCTAGTTCGTTACTTAAGACACTTCCCTTTGAAAGACTTTCTAAATTCGGTAAAGCTAAATTTTCTCGAATTGAGAAATCTAACACTAATCCTTCAGATTTTCTATCCTCTGTAATGAAAGCTATTCTTTGTCTAATCGCATCTATCGGACTATCAATCTTTACTTCTTGTCCATTTATGAAAATTTGGCCAGAATCTAAAGGTTCGTATCCAAATATCGCTTTCATAATATCTGTACGTCCAGCTCCCATCAAGCCAGCAACACCAAGGATTTCACCTTTCCTCACTTGAAACGATACATTTTCAAACTTCCCTTTTTTCGTTCCATTACGCATTTCAAAAATAACATCGCCAATTTGACTATTTCGTTCTGGGTAACGTTCACCAATGCTGCGCCCCACCATCATACTCACTACTTCATCAAACGATGTTTCTGGAATAGATCTCTTTCCGACGTATTCCCCATCACGTAAAATTGTAATGGCATCACAGATTGAAAAAATTTCTTCCATTCGGTGTGAGATATAAACGAACGAAACGCCTTCTTTACGTAATTGATTAATAACAGTAAACAACGTTTCAATTTCACGATCTGTTAATGCAGCTGTAGGTTCATCCATAATGATGACGCTAGCATTTGTCATTAACGCTTTCGCAATTTCGATAATTTGCTGTTGTCCAACCGATAACTCTCCTGCCAACATAGCGCCTTTTACATGTAACCCTAACTTCGCCAGTTGCTGCTGCGCAATCGCATTCATTTGACGCGTACGCAAAATACCTGTTTTCCCATACATCAACTCTTTACCGAGAAACATATTTTCAGCTACTGTTAAATTCGATAATATGTTCAATTCTTGATGTATAAATGCAATGCCGTACTCTTCTGCTTCTTTCGCATTTTTAAAAGTTCGTTCTTGTCCATCAATCGTGATTGTTCCACCATCTCTTTTATATACACCTGTTAAAATCTTCATGAGCGTTGATTTCCCCGCTCCATTTTCCCCCATCAATGCATGGACTTCCCCTGTTTCAATCATAAATTGTGCACTCTTCAAAACAGGATTGCCATTGAACGCCTTTGAAATATTTTTCATTTCAATACGCATTCTCATCACTTCCCTTTATTAAAAAATCACGCCTGCATGTAAAATTACATTGGCATAAGGAGTAGCCTCTCCTGTACGAATAATCGCCTTCGCTTTCTTTGTATGCTCTTTAAATTGTTCATGCGATACATATTCAAACGCTGGCTCTATTAATTTCATCTCAATCTCTTTATTTACTTCCGCATTAGTGTTAATGACTTCTTCTGCTAACGTTACTTTTTCAATTGCCATATCATCAGCTACCACTTGCAATACGTCTAAAAAACTAGGTTTTCCAAGCTCAACTGCTAAATCAATTCGCTTTACTCCGTCAGGAATTGGTAACCCGCAGTCTGCGATTACAATCGTATCTGTATGCCCCAGTGAAGCAAGGACAGCTGCAATCTCACTGTTTAATACACCGTGCTTTTTCATCCAACAATCACCTGCACTTCACGTACTTTGTCTCTCGTTGGCATACCACCTTGCGCCCCAAGCTTCGTTACAGAAAGACCACCAGCAATATTCGCAAAACGAATTGCTTTTTGAAGAGCTTCTCCTTCAGAAAGTGCAACTGCTAATGCACCATTGAATGTATCACCAGCTCCAGTCGTATCTACTACATCAACAGCAATACTAGGAACATGGACAATCTCCTTGCCATTATGGAAACGAACACCGTTAGAACCTTCTGTCATCAATAGTTTATTTGGATATTTAGCCAGTAACTCTTCAATTGGTGATGTGAAATCATCTAATACGATACGGCACTCGTGTTCATTTGGCGTAATATAAGTCGCCTTTTCTAAAATATCTTCTGATAACACTTGTGCTGGCGCTGGATTTAACATAACTGGGATTTTGTGTTCCTCACAAATAGCCAATACATATTTTACTGTTTCAAGTGGAATCTCTAGTTGAAGAACAACCATATCTGCTTTTATAAGAAGATCCTTTGAACGATCTACAATCGACTCATTTACAAGAGCATTCGCCCCTTGCACGACAACAATACTGTTATCCTCTTCTGCTAAAACGATATGAGCAATTCCTGTCGCCGTATCTGTAACCGGTACCACATAGTCGATAAAAACTCGTTCGTTCTCTAAATTTTTCCTCACTACAGTTCCATAATTATCGTTTCCTACCGCTCCAACCATTGCTACATTTGCGCCTAATCTAGCTGCAGCAACCGCTTGGTTCGCTCCTTTCCCTCCTGGAATTGTATGAAAAGCTTCACCAATTACTGTTTCTCCTGCTTTCGGACGTTTTTTTGAAACAGCCACTAAGTCCATTGAAATACTACCTACTACTGCAATATTTGGCATCTGTTTCATCTCCTTACTTCGTTGTATTTCGTTCTATAATTTCAATCGGTAAACGATAGTGTTTCTCTTCTAATACGTTTCCTTCCATCTGCTCTAACAGCAGTTCTGTTGCAACTTTCCCCATTTCATAAATTGGCTGTGCAACAGTTGTAATAGATGGATACATCATCTCTGTTAAAGAAATTCCATCGAATCCGATAATTTGTAAATCATCCGGAATAGAAATTCCCTTTTGAAGTGCAGCCTTTACAATACCTATTGCAATTAAATCATTCCCGGCAACAATTCCATCTATATGTGGGTACTCTTCTAATAATTCCACCGCTACACGCTCACTATTAGCTGGATCAAATGTACTCTCTGCAATCATATAAGAAAGATTATTTTGCGTAATAACGTCTACAAAGCCTTCAAAACGCTCATTAGCTGTGCTTACGTCACGCGGTCCGCGAATATGCGCAATATGTTTACAGCCTTTGTCTATTAATAACTTTGTCGCTTCCTGACTTCCCGCATAGTTATCTGCATACACAGCAGGTATACGCTCATTAAACATACGGTCAATTGCAACGACTGGTACTGACAAATTCATATAATTAACACTATTTTGTGGATTTGTTGCTACAATAAATCCGTCGACATTATTTTGTCTAAGTACATCAATATATTGCTTTTCTTTTTCTAAATTTTCATCAGAGTTACAAAGTACAACTGTATATCCTTGCTTATGAGCTACATCTTCTACGGCACGTGCAACTTCTGGAAAGAATGGATTCACGATATTTGGAACAACTAAGCCAATTAAACGAGATTTCTTATTATACAGTGAACGTGCTACTGTACTAGGTTTATAATCTAGCATCTCAATCGCTCGTTCTACTTTCTTTAATGTATCTTCATGAACATATCCATTTTTATTTAAAACTCTGGAAACGGTCGCAACAGATACTCCCGCTAATTTCGCAACGTCTTTAATCGTACTCATTCTTTTCCCTCTCCATTTCATGTAACCGTTTACAGAAAATAATATAACGTATTTCTAGAAATACGTCAATCATTTCTCACGAAAAAGCTTTTAAGGTTATACTCAAAAAAAGCACCGCCATAAGGCGATGCTTTTTCATTACGAATAGGATATAGTTTGTTCTTTTTCCTCTGTAGCTGGCTCTTCAGCATCTTTTTTACGATCTGACAGTTTAATCTTCTGTAAGAAAATCGTAAAGATAGCACCTACTACGATAAATACTAATCCTGTTAAGAATACAGTATGGAGTGAGTCTACTAAAGAGTTTTTCAAAATTGGTACAATGCTGTTAGCAAACGCTTCTGGCATTTGTTTTAATGCCTCTGGACTAAATAGCATCGAATATAAACCTTGTGGATCTGTATGAATCATATCTTTAAATTTCGTTACCATTTGTCCCGCTTCTTTCGGGAACGTATCTAATACAGGTACTAAATTCTTTGTTAATGTTGTACCTGAAGTGTTATTCATAATTGATCCTAAAATTGTAATACCAAATGTTCCACCAATTTGACGGAAGAACTGACTTGATGATGTTACGACACCAAGGTCTTTTTTCGGGAAGCTTTCTTGTAACGCTAATGTTAACGTTGGCATTACAAGACCCATACCTAAACCTATAACCATCATATAAGACGTTGCAGTCAATTTAGTTGTGTGCATATCCATCGTTGTTAATAACCAGAATCCTCCAGCCATTATAAGCATTCCTGTAATAATTTGTGGTTTTACACCAACTTTTAATACAAGTTGCCCACCGATAATACTCATCACAATCATTGTAATCATCATCGGCGTCATAATTGTTCCTGATTCAGCAGCACTTACTCCTACAATTCCTTGCATAAAGAATGGTACGAACATAATCGCACCGAACATTCCAATACTCATAAAGAATCCAATCGCATTTAATAATGTAAATGTACGATTTTTAAAGAAATGCATCGGTAAAATCGGTTCTTCTGCCTTCGTTTCAACGATAATAAAGCTAACGATACCAATTAGAGCTAATGCAAATAAACCGATAATTTGCCAAGAATCCCATGGGTAATCTTTTCCGCCAAACGTTAATGCAAGTAATAAACTTACAACACCGAGAATCATCGTGAAAATTCCAGCGATATCAATTTTAATTGGTCCTGTTTGTTTATGTGATTTTAATCCCATTGCAATAAAGATTGTTGCTAAAATACCAACTGGTAAGTTGATATAGAATACCCATCTCCAGTTCACTGCATCTACAATCCAACCACCAACTTGTGGCCCAATTACAGAAGCAAGACCGTATAACGCACCAAAAATACCTTGCCATTTCGCACGTTCTTTCCCCGTGAACATATCTCCGATAATAATCATAGCCATCGGCATCATAATACCGCCACCAAGACCTTGAATACCACGGAAAATAATTAATTCTGTCATACCATTTGCCATACCACATAACGCTGAGCCAACCATAAAGATAACTAGCCCTGTTATATATACGTTACGACGACCAAGTAAATCTGCTAATTTACCTGCAATTGGTACAACTGTCGTTGATGTTAACATATAAGCTGTTGTTAACCACGTCATTAAGCTTAATCCACCTAGTTCACCGACGATACGCGGCATTGCTGTACCAACGATTGTTCCATCTAATGCAGCAAATAGCATCGCAATTATTAAACCGATTAACAACAACTTTCTATTTATATTTTCTTGTTGCTCCATGTAATCTCCTCAATTCCTCTTAGTTATTCTCTTTTTTCTCTTGTGTCCCGCAAATAATTGTTTCTAGCTTCTCAAAGAGGCGTAACAAATCTTCTCTTTCTTGTAATTCTAAATGTGAGAAATATTTTGCAATGTGCTCATTACGAGCGGTCATTGCCTCTTCTACTCTAGCTTTCCCCTTTTTTGTTAACTCAATGATGACAACACGACGGTCATCTTTGTCGTGATAACGCTCTACAAGCTCTTGGTCAATTAAGCGATCAATCATCACTGTAATTGCGCTAGGCTTTACATACATCTTTTTTGCTAATTTTGTCGCCCTTGAAGCTCCATAATGATCTAAAATCTTTAAAATATAAAACTGCGGTGGTGTAAGTCCTGTTGCTTGCATTTGTTCTAATAACTCCGTCTGCATTTTCTTTCCAATCGAAAAGGCAAGAGCTTGAATTTTATCGATATGCGTCATATCATTTGGCATGTTATCCACCTCTTATTTAAACAATAAAATATTTAATGTATTTAAATATTAATCCCACGAACAAAATCCGTCAACAGGTTTTATTATAAAAACGTTTACATTTTTGTCACAAAGTTGTATAATTTTCGACGAAGTTAATATTGACAGTCACGGAGAATCGGAGTACACGGCTATGAATCATAAAAAAGGAAACTTTTTTATATTTCATGGCCTTTTTATATTCTCTCTGCCTTACAACACTTCGAATTAATTAGGGGAGGATTTTCATTTTATGTTTTTCACACAATTCTTTAAACCTGCGCCCCACGCGGAACGCTTACCAGCTGATCGCGTTGATAGTGAATACCGTAAATTACGTTTACAAGTATTCTTAGGTATCTTCATCGGTTATGCAGGTTATTACTTTGTTCGAAAAAACTTTTCACTAGCAATGCCATACTTAATTGAACAAGGCTTTAGTAAAGGCGAACTTGGGGTTATCCTTTCAGCAGTTTCTATCGCTTACGGATTAAGTAAATTTCTTATGGGTATCGTATCCGACCGTTGTAATCCTCGCTACTTTTTAGCAGCTGGACTATTTTTATCAGGTATCATTAATATTATTTTCGGCTCATTTTCTTTCATTACAACGAGCATTATACTTATGTTTGTACTTCAGTTTTTAAACGGATGGGTACAAGGTATGGGATGGCCTCCTTGTGGCCGTACGATGGTTCACTGGTTCTCTATTAGTGAACGTGGTACAAAAATGTCTATTTGGAACGTCGCTCATAATGTCGGCGGCGCACTTATGCCTTCTCTTGTAACATTAGGCTTATATTTCTTTGCAAATGACTGGCATAGTATTTTTTACTTCCCAGGTATTCTTTCAATTTTAGTTGGTATTTATGTGTTAATTACGATGAAAGATACACCTCAATCTTGCGGATTACCTTCTATTGAAGAACATACTGGAGAATATCCACCAGATGAGAAAGTACAAGATCGCGAACGCGAACTTTCAGCAAAAGAAATTTTATTTAAATATGTACTAAACAATAAATTTTTATGGTACATCGCTATTGCGAACGTTTTCGTATATTTCGTACGTTACGGCGTTGTAGACTGGGCTCCTACTTATTTAGTAGAAGAAAAAAGCTTTACTCATAGTAGCTCACGTACAGCTTACGCTCTATATGAATGGGCTGGTATTCCAGGTACACTTCTTTGTGGCTGGATGAGTGATAAACTATTTAAAGGACGCCGCGCACCTGCCGGTATTTTATTTATGGTTGGTGTATTTATCGCCGTTCTTGTTTATTGGCTAAACCCTCCTGGGAATCCAATGGTTGATAGTATCGCACTTGTCGCGATTGGATTTTTAATTTACGGACCTGTTATGCTAATTGGTCTACACGCTCTTGACTTAGCACCAAAGAAAGCTGCTGGAACTGCAGCGGGCTTAACTGGCTTCTTCGGTTACTTAGGCGGAGCAGCTTTCGCTAGTGCTGCTATGGGCTTTATCGTCGATGCATTTGGCTGGGATGGCGGATTCATCTTATTACTTGCATCTTGTGTACTTGCAATGTTCTTCCTTGCTCTTACTTTAAAAACAGGAGCTCCAAAACAAAAGCAAGCTTAATCGCTAATATTATTCTTATCAAAAAAAGAGAGACTGTTCTTTCCAGAACACCTCTCTTTTTTCTACATATAAATCTTTTTTCTTACAAAAGATTTATCCTCCTCTCATTATATGTTAGCGTTTTCAAATAACTTCAATCCCTTATATAACAGCATTCAATCTCTGTATAAAAAGATTTTTGAATATTTTCTCAACTTTTTCTTGTCAAACATTGTCAATTTATATTAAAATAACAACAACATACAAAATATTTAGTCTTTTCAGAAAAGATGGAGGGATAGCCATGAAGAATCCACTTCTTCGCATTGAAAACTTACAGACTTCCTTTCGCATTCAAGATCAATATCATGCAGCCGTTGATGATGTTTCGTTAACTGTCCATGAAAATGAAATTGTCGCGATAGTTGGTGAATCTGGTTGCGGAAAAAGTGCACTTGCCCTTTCTATTATGCGACTGCATAATGAAGCAAATACAAAATTACAAGGGCAGCTTAACTATAGAGATAAGGATTTACTATCTATGTCAGCCGCAGAAATGAATAAAGTACGCGGATCAAACATCGGCATGATTTTCCAAGAACCTCTTACAGCACTCGATCCTCTTATGACAGTTGGAAAACAAATCGAAGAAAACTTAGACTACCACACAAGCCTTTCAAAAGTTGAAAAGAAAGAACGCACCTTAGAACTACTTCATCAAGTTGGTATTCCAAAACCAGAACTTACATATAAACAATACCCACACGAATTATCTGGCGGAATGAGACAAAGAATTGTTATCGCAATTGCAATTGCTTGTAACCCAGCACTCATTATTGCGGATGAGCCAACAACGGCTCTTGACGTAACCATCCAAGCACAAATTTTAGACTTACTAAAATCTATTCAAGAACAAACGAAAATGGGCATCATTTTAATTACTCATGATTTAAGTGTTGTCGCAGAAACAGCCGATCGTATCGTCGTTATGTACGCTGGACAAGTTGTAGAAACAGGAAAAGTTGAAGAGATTTTTAACAACCCTCTTCACCCATATACTCGTTCTCTATTAAACTCCATTCCATCTGCGTATGCTGAAAAAGAAAAATTGCATGTAATTCAAGGGGTGGTTCCTACGTTAGCGAAACTTCCTCGCACAGGTTGCCGCTTCCAAGCTCGAATTCCATGGATTAGACCTGATCAGCACGAGGAAAATCCAATTTTACATGAAGTAAAACCAGACCACTGGGTGCGTTGTACTTGCTACAAGCATTTCAACTTCCAAGATAAGAAAGGAGATGACGTAACTCATGGCACTGCTTAAAGTAGAAGATTTAAAAGTACATTTCCCAATTAAAGGTGGTTTCTTCGGCCGCACATTAGATTATGTACGTGCTGTAGATGGTGTAAGTTTTGAATTACAACCAGGTGAAACGTACGGGATTGTTGGTGAATCCGGAAGTGGTAAATCAACAACAGGTAAAGCAATTATGCATTTAACGAAAGCAACAGAGGGTAGCATTCATTTTAATAATCGAGATTTAACAAAGTTAAGTCGCTCTGAGTTACGTGAACAACGAAAAGATATTCAAATGATTTTCCAAGACCCATATTCATCATTAAATCCGAAGAAACGTGTTCTCGACATTATTGCTGAACCTCTTAGAAATTTTGAGAAGCTCTCACCTGATGAAGAACGTAGAGCAGTTCAAGAATATCTTGATAAAGTTGGTCTAAATCCAGAGTCAATTTATAAATATCCACATGAATTTTCCGGTGGGCAAAGGCAGCGGATTGGTATTGCACGCGCTCTTACATTAAAACCAAAGCTTATTATCGCTGATGAACCTGTATCAGCACTAGATGTTTCTGTACAAGCTCAAGTATTAAACTTCTTGCAGGATTTACAAGCTGAGCTCGGACTAACGTACTTATTCATTAGTCATGATTTAGGTGTAATTCGTCATATGTGTGATCGTATCGGTGTTATGTATCGCGGACGTATCGTCGAAGAAGCAACTAGTGCAGAAATATACAGTAATCCGCAACATATTTATACGAAGCGCCTAATATCAGCCATTCCTGATATTCGTCCTGAAAACAGAGAGAGACAGCGTAAGCTTCGTCAACAAGTAAGCTCTGAATACGAGAAATCATATGAAAATTATTTCAATGAAAACGGGCGGGCTTATGATTTAAAACCAATTTCGCCAACGCACCGGGTGGCATTACCATAAGGGAGTGATAAAACATGTGGAAGTTTATATTACGGAGATTTTTAGTAATGATCCCGCAATTATTCGTGTTAAGTGTACTTGTCTTTCTATTAGCTAAGGCAATGCCAGGCGATGCCTTAACCGGCAGAGCAATGAATCCAAAAGCGGATCCAAAAGTAATTGAAGAACAACGTGAAAAACTTGGATTAAATGACCCAGTTACAACACAATATGTTCGCTGGATTAAAAATGCCGTCCAAGGTGACTTCGGTATTTCCTATGCACATAAAATGAAAGTAACTGATTTAATTGGAGAACGACTTGGAAATACAGTATCTTTAGCACTTGTCATTCTTATTCTTACTTATTTAATTGCCATACCACTAGGAGTTATAAGTGGGCGGTGGAATGATACATGGGCTGATCGACTCATTACCATTTACAACTATCTAGGATTTGCTACACCACTATTTATATTTGCATTAATTATGCTCTTCCTATTCGGATTTAAGTTTGCAATATTCCCAACCGGTGGTAGCGTAGATCCTCAAGTTGCAACAGGTACATTTGCTTACTATTTAAGCAAATTGAATCACCTTCTCTTACCAGCTTTATCCGGCGCATTAATTGCAACAGTTGGTACTGTTCAATATTTACGAAGCGAAATTATCGATACGAAGCATAAAGATTTTGTTCGTACAGTAAGAGCAAAAGGTGTTCCAGAATCAAAAATCTATTCTAGACATATTTTACGAAATTCATTCTTACCAATTGCAGCCTTCTTAGGCTATGAAATTACAGGATTGGTTGGCGGTGCCATCTTCTTAGAAAGTATTTTTAGCTATCCAGGAATTGGACAACTATTTATACAATCTATCTCTCAACGCGATTTTAGTGTAATAACTGCACTCGTTATGTTTACTGGATTTGCAACGTTACTTGGAACTCTCCTTTCAGATATTATTCTAAGCATCGTCGATCCACGTATTCGTATTGATTAAAGAAAGGAGCAGACGTTATGTTAGCAAACCCTGAAAAACAAACTGAAGTGGTTCATTACGAAAAAAGCCCTTCTGGTTTCTCTATTATGTGGCGAGAACTTCGTAAAGATAAATTAGCAATGTTTTCACTTGTTTTCCTAGCAATCTTATTACTAGCAGTCTACGCAACATCTTTTATTATGAAACAAGAAGATATTGTACGAGTTGATTTATTCGCTATTTATGCTCCTCCCTCTGCTGAACATTGGTTAGGAACAGATTATGGAGGACGCGATATTTTCGGCCAACTTATTATTGGTACACGTAACTCCTTTACAATCGGATTAGCAATTACTATTCTTTCTTGTTTCATTGGCCTTTCAATTGGATTAATTGCCGGTTATTTTGGAGGAACAATTGATAATATCATTATGCGCATTATCGACTTCGTTATGGTTTTACCATTTTTAATGCTTGTAATTGTTTTTATTACACTTGTTCCTACATTCAATATTTTCACTTTCATTTTAATTATGAGCGTGTTCTTATGGACAGGAAAGGCAAGATTAATTCGCTCAAAAGTATTAACTGAAAAAGAACTTGATTATGTCTCTGCATCAAAAACTTTAGGTACACCAAACTGGAAAATCATTCTTTTCCAAGTGCTACCTAACTTAAGCTCCATTATCATCGTTAGCATTACATTAAACCTTGCTGGAAACATCGGTATTGAATCTGGTCTAACTTTCTTAGGATTTGGTCTACCAGAAAGTACACCAAGCCTTGGGACACTTGTTAGTTATGCTAGAAATCCAGATGTATTACAAGAGAAATGGTGGATTTGGTTACCCGCATCAATCATGATTTTAACATTGATGCTGTGTATAAATTTTATTGGTCAAGCGCTACGCCGTTCGGCCGACGCAAGACAAAGAAAAGGATAAGGGGTGGAAGAAATGACAAATAAGCCGAAGTTTTTCAAAGTATTAAGTACACTTGCAGTTTCAACATTACTACTTTCAGCATGTGGGGGCAGCGGTAGTGGTGGTAGTGAAAAAACGAGCAGTACAAAAAAAGTAGATACAAATAAATTTAGTGCATCTGTTAAAAATGATAAAAAGGAAATTAAAGATGGTTCATTAACATATGGTCTTGTTTCTAATACACCATTTGAAGGACTTTTAAATTTCGCTGTATATGAAGGAGATCCTGATAACCAAGTCATTACAATTTTCGATGAATCGTTATTATCAAATGATGAAAACTGGGAATACACGAATGATGGCGCTGCTACATATGAAATTTCTGAAGATAAAAAGACAATTACATTAAAAATCAAAGATAATGTAAAATGGCATGATGGAAACCCTGTTACTGCTGAAGATTTAGAATACTCTTATCTAGTGATTGGTAACAAACAATATGCTGGTTCTCGCTATGACTCTCAAATGCAAATGATTGAAGGTATGGAAGATTACCACAATGGAAAAGCAGAAAAAATTTCAGGTATCAAGGTAACGGATCCAAAAACAATTTCGATTACATTTAAAGAGCCGAATCCTTCAGTGAAAACTGGGCTTTGGACATACCCTCTTCATAAGAAATACTTAGGAGATGTACCAATCGATAAATTAGCAGAATCTGACAAAATCCGTAAAAACCCAATTGGTTTCGGACCTTTTAAAGTGAAGAAAATCACTCCTGGAGAATCCGTTGAATTTGAACGTTTTGATGACTATTATGGTGGAAAAGCAAAACTGAAAAGTATGGTTTTAAAAGTTGTTAACCCTTCTGTTGTTAACGCGTCCTTAAAAAATGGTGATATTGACATTGCTGAAGTAAGTGCAGATCAATATCCAAATGTAAGTAAATTAAAAAATGCACAATTAGTCGGCAAAACTGATTTATACTATAGCTATATCGGTTTTAAATTAGGCCATATGGATAAAGAAAAAGAAGAAGTAGTAATGGATAAGGAGAAATTTAAAGATGTTCGTGTACGTCAAGCGATGGCGTATGCTATCGATCGAAAAGAAATTGGTGAAAAATTATATCACGGCCTACGTTATCCGGCTAACTCACCAATCCCACCATCCCTACCAAAATATCATAACAATAAAGCTGGTTCCTATGATAAAGATGTAGAGAAAGCTAAAAAGTTATTAGATGAAGCGGGCTATAAAGATACGAACGGAGATGGATTCCGTGAAGATCCGAATGGTAAAGAGTTTAAAGCTAATTTCTTATCAATGAGTGGTAGCGATGTAAGTGAACCACTTGCAAAATTCTTTATTCAATCTTGGAAAGACATCGGCCTAAAAGTAGAGCTTCTTGATGGTCGCTTACATGAATTTAATTCATTCTACGATATGATTAAAAAAGATGATCCAAAAGTTGATCTTTTCGCGGCAGCTTGGGGAACTGGATCTGACCCAGACCCTTCTGGTATTTGGGCTAAAAATGCAGCATTCAATTACCCACGTTGGGCTACTGACAAAAACACAGAATTATTAAAACAAGGTATTTCTCCAGAAGCTGCTGATGAAAAATACCGTAAAGATGTCTACGATAAATGGCAAAAATTAGTTCACGATGAAGTACCATTAATTCCACTTCATTATAAATTTGACTTAAAAGGTGTAAATAATCGCGTAAAAGATTATAAATACACACCAGAAGATCAATATAAATGGGGTAAGGTTAGCGTAACAAGCGATAAAGCAGAAACAGAGAAATAATAAAATAGCTCCTGGCATCTACATACATGCTAGGAGCTATTTTTCATTTATAACCCTTCTCTTACTATTAATAACAACCAATTCCTTCCCGACTCTACTATTAAAAGATTTGATGAATCATCTTTATTACAACAGCTAACGTAACAGATGCAGCAAATCCCCCTAAACAAATAAGACCGACACCTTGGCTATATGATAAATTTTGAAATGCTTTCATCTTTTTCATCCTCCCTATCTCTCCTTCGATACTTTTATTTTACCAATGGAATATTTTTCATAACATCGATTTCACTAACAACAAACTTACAAATTTGTAAGTTAACATCTTTTTAGCTTATATATCTAGTATTCCCACAATTAAGGGGCATTTATACAAAAAAAAGACCCCAGCTATCCTAAGGTCTTAGTTACATTCTATTTCACTTTATAATCATCACCGGGCATTTCACTCGTTTTGCTATTTTATGACTGACACTACCAAGCACCATCTCTTGTAGTGTATTTAATCCTCTACTTCCAGCTATAACAAGATCTATATCCCCTGTATTTACATATTGAACGATTGTATCTCCAGGATCACCATGTAATATCGTAATTGTATAAGGGATGTTCTCTTTCTTTAATAAACCTTCAATCTCTTTTAATTTATCTTTTCGGCTAGCCGATATTGTTTCTAAATCTGTTTGGCCTTGTATAATATCTGATTTTGCTGTTCTATTATCTACTACGTACACAACTTCAACATTTGTTTCTTCACTACATTTCGCAATATATGTTGCATGTTCCGCTGCTCGAAGTGCATGTTCAGAGCCGTCACATGCTAATATAATTTGTTTGTACATATGCTGAATCCCCTTTTCGTTATCCTACTCGTATTATATAATAAAGCCCCCTAAAAAGGAGGCTTCTAACTAGCAATTCTTTTATTATAAGTAGCTAAATTTGAAATAATCTTCGAGCTTCGTTCATTTAATCCCGCTATACTTACTTTCCCGCCACTTTTTTCATACTTCATGATAACTTTATCAATTGCTGCTACCGCTGAATCATCCCATACGTGTGCGTGAGTAAAATTCAACTCAATTTCTTTTACATCTTCCTCAAATGAAAAGTGATTTATAAAGTCTGCTGTAGATGCAAAGAAAAGTTGACCATGAATTTCGTATATTTTCTTATTTTCAATATATAAATGTTTCACGTGAATCTTTGCCATATTGAATGCAAATAAAACAGCACTAATTACTGTTCCGATAATTACACCTAATGCTAAATTATGTGTAATTAAGACAATCACAACTGTTACGATCATAACAAAAGCGTTTCCTTTTGGTACTTTATGAATCGTTGTTACAGAGTTCCAATCAAATGTTCCGATTGAAACCATAATCATAACTGCAACTAAAGCTGCCATCGGAATATGCACGACATAGTCACCTAAAACGAATAGTAATACGATTAAAAATCCGCCCGCTACAAATGTTGATAAACGACCGCGTCCACCTGATTTAATATTAATAACAGATTGTCCAATCATTGCACATCCTGCCATTCCTCCGAAGAAACCAGCAACAATGTTTGCAATACCTTGCCCACGTGCTTCTTTATGTTTATTACTTTCCGTATGTGTCATATCATCTAAAACTGAAGCTGTTAATAAAGACTCTAGTAAACCGATAATTGCAAGCATAACTGCATACGGTAAAATAATCCCTAATGTCTCAAGTGTAAAAGGCACGTCAGGCATGCTAAAGAACGGTAATTCTTTCGGCAAGCTTCCCATATCCCCGACTGTTTTTAACTGTAATCCGCTCATAAGTGCAATACTTGTCACAATAATAATAGAAATAAGTGTAGACGGTACAGCCGTCGTAATACGTGGAAATACATATATAATTACAAGTCCTAATGCGACAAGTGCATACATTTGCCAAGTTGCATTTTTAAAATGTGGCAATTGCGCTGTAAAAACTAAAATTCCAAGTGAATTTAAAAAACCACTCATAACAGATTTCGGAACAAACTTCATAAATGAGCTCAGTTTGAAGACGCCAAAAATAATTTGGACAATACCCGTTAATATCGTTGTAGCAAATAAGTATTGCAAACCATGATCCTTAACGAGCGTCACCATTAACAATGCCATTGCACCTGTTGCAGCTGAAATCATTCCAGTTCGTCCGCCAACAAATGAAATAGTAACTGCAATACAAAAGGCTGCGTATAACCCAACTGTCGGATCCACACCTGCAATAACAGAGAAAGCAATCGCTTCAGGAATTAATGCTAAAGCGACGACAATTCCCGATAGTACGTCCCCTCTCACATTGGAAAACCAATCATTTTTTATCGTTTGAAACAAAATACCACTCCTCTACTCTTTTCTCATTTGATTTTCTCCATAAGAAAATCTAAGCCGACTGCACGAAGGCTATTATATAACGAGTAGAGAGATTTTTGCTATGTAAAAGTTTCCTAAAAAAAAGACGCTACTTCGGTAGCGCCTTTGCTCCTTTTATTAATGCCCACCATGCCCTTGACCACTTTCTTGCACAATCTCTAACTTCTCATCCAATATACCTTGTGTTTCAAATGAAATATCACTCGTACTTCCTAATAAGAAGCCGTGATTATATGGCCCAAGTGTTGGGTCATCCTTAAACTTCGGCTGAATACTAGCAAGGAAGTCATAAACTGGTTGTGAAGCTTTCCCTTCTTCTAACAATACGACAGGTGCATGTTTACCCATATGCGAAAATGGTGCTCCTGCAACTGCTAAGTCTGGTGTTTTGCTTGAAACAAATGATAAACCGTGGCCTGGTTTTGTGAACCCCCAGCCAAATTTCGTTTTCTCATCTTTAAACTTCGCAAATGCAACCGAATTTTCTGTTGGAGTCTCACCACTAATACGCGTTACTTTCCCATATTTACTTAACTCTTTTTCTACTGCTTTTGAAATGATTTTTTCTGGTCCTAATACATATATATTCGCTTTATCTTTTCTCATTTTTAATGCCTCTATCGTCGCTTCTGGCACCTTCTCTTTCTCTGTATATAAAAGCGGTTCTGGCATATGAGAGATCCAATTTACAGCTGGTGTTGTATATAAACGTCCTTCTTCTTCAGACGAACCGATAATAACACTATTTGGATAGCTTCCTGTTATATCGGCATACTCTTTATCCACATCTTTTGCAAATGTAGCTGGATCTGTTTCTTTTATTTGCTTTACTTTATATTCTTTTAATTGCTCAAGGATAGATGCACCTACATCCCCCATCACCATAATTTGTGTTCCATCTTTCGTTCCGAGCGGATTTAATCGTTTTATTTCTTTTAACGTCATTTCGGGTACCTTTTCTTTTTCTATAAATAAAATTGGCCCGTTATTCGGATGATGAATAAGATCCGCACTCGCAGTACCTAATTGCCACTCGTTTACTGGTACTAAAATAATAGCGCCTGGCCGATTCTCTTTATGCGTTGCTGGCCATATCGTTTGCGAAGTTAATACTGCCATTTGCAAAGGATCGTTTGTGTTTAATCTCGTTACATTTTTTAAGCTTGTCGTTAATAAATCATTCGATGCACTTTCGTTCATTTCTTTCGGCGCAGTTACCTCCTGATTCATTTTCATTTCCTTTTGCTCTGTTTTTTTCTCTTCTTTAGTTTCATGATTTTTATGATCCGTGTTCGTTTGTCCACATGCAGCAAGACCAACTGCTGTAATTATTGTTATCCCAAAGATTCGGGTCATCTTTTTCACTATACCGCCTCCGTATGAATCGTTTTTGAGCCAATATTATTACCTAAAATGGAATTTCAACTTTACAATAACAAGCAATTCTGAAGAAATTATGCAGATGCATGATAATCTGCACCATTTCTTCATGATTTTGACTTACAATTTAAGTAATAACTACAAATGCGGAGGTACTCTATGATCGATATACTACTCGTAGATGATGAGCCGAGAATGCTTGAATTATTAACACTTTATCTTACTCCAATCGGATATAACTGCGTATGTGCAGTGTCCGGGGAAGAAGCTATTTCACATATAGAAAATCGAAACTTCAAATTTGTTTTACTCGATATTATGATGCCAAAGATGGATGGGTGGGAAACGTGCAAAAGAATTCGATCATTTAGTAACGTTCCTATCATTATGGTAACTGCTCGTGATCAAACAGTAGATGTCATCCAAGGGTTAAAACTCGGAGCGGATGATTACGTAACGAAACCTTTCCATGAAGAGGAGCTTTTCGCAAGAATTGAAGCTGTTTTAAGGCGAACGAACCAACACGCGCAAATCCAATATCAAGGCATTTTATGGGATGAGTCAAAGCATTTCGTCTCTGTCGATAATGAAGAACTTCTTCTCACTCCAATCGAATTCTCTTTACTCGGATTATTTTTACGTCATGTGAACTACGTATTAAGCCGCGATCAGCTCATTGAACGAATTTGGGGATTAAATACAAATACAGAAGATCGAACAGTCGATTCACATATTCGTAATTTGCGTGATAAATTACGAAAAGTAAATTTCCCTATTGATCACCATTTAAAAACAGTTTACGGAGTCGGATATCGATGGGTTGATACTTTAGATTAAGGAGCTAAACGATGAAGCGAATTTCTATTCAGCTCGGATTTTATTTTTTAATTGTTACACTTTTAATTGAAAGTGTTCTATTTGTATTGCTTTATTATAGCCTTGTCAACAATAGAGTAAATGAAGAAATGACAGCTTTATTAAAGCGCGGAAATAGTCACCGAGATGTCCTTGAAAAGTATTTTGATAAGCAAACAATCTCCCATGTTGCACTAATGGAATCCGAAGCCGAAACCACTGTTGTTATTACAAATGCAAATAAGGATGTACTAGCCAAATCTAATGAAATTAATACTACTATAAAAAAGCATATTGAAAAGATGCAAACACGGACAGATCATGAAGGCGCAATTATAGAGAATCATTGGAAAACATCTAATTATATATGTACAGTTAGTCCCATTGTAGTAGATGGAAAACATGAAGGCTATGTGTACATGTTTCTTGGGACAGAATCCATTGAAAAGATGGTGAATGGGCTAACAAGACAATTCATTATTGCCGGCGTCATTACGTTTCTATTAACAGCCATCACTATCTTTCTCTTATCACGGTTGTTAACAAAACCATTGTTACACATGAAACATGCCACTGAAAAAATGAGTAAAGGCGATTTATCAGTTTCGTTAACGACTACTCGAAATGATGAAATTGGTGAACTAGCATCGTCTATTCAAACGCTTGCTAATGATTTACATTATATGAAAACAGAGCGAAGTGAATTTCTAGCAAGTGTTGCTCACGAATTACGAACACCATTAACATACGTAAGAGGTTACGCTGACATTGCTTTAAAAGAAACCACACCTCCTGAGCAACGTTTGCGATATTTATCTATTATAAAAGATGAATCTGATTACATTACAAACTTAGTTCAAGATTTATTTTCACTTGCACAAATGGAACAACATAACTTTTCTATTCAAGTAAAGGAAGTGCATTTACACACCTTCCTGACTCGCATAACCGAAAAAGTAAATGCCATATATAAAGAAAAACACATTAAGGTTTCTTTCTCTTGTCCTCCTACACTACTAGTAAATTTAGATGAACAGCGATTTGAACAAGTAATAATAAACATTTTAAATAACGCTTATAGACATTCAAAAGAACATTCTCATATAAACATTTCTGTTATAGAAGAACATAAACGTATTTCCATTACAATTGAAGATGAAGGCGAAGGTATTCCGCCTGAAGACCTCCCTCACATTTTCGACCGTTTTTATCGAGTTGATAAAGCGAGATCACGAGCTACAGGCGGAACTGGTTTAGGGTTATCTATCGTAAAAGAAATTGTAGAACTACACGGCGGGAATATTACTGTAACGAGCGAAGTCGATCACGGGTCTCGCTTTATCATTTCATTACCATCTATACAAAAACACGACTACTGATGGTAGTCGTGTTTCTTTATCATTTTACTTTATAATATAAATTTACAAATTGCCCAAAACGTTTCGTATCCGTTAAAGTTAAATTAATTTCTGGGTTCTTATCTTGGAATAACGGAACTCCAGAACCTAATATATGCGGTGTAATCGTAACAACATATTCATCAATTAAATTATTCTTAAAGAACTCTCTTAGTAGACTTCCTCCACCGACCATCCATATTTTAGATCCTTCTTGTGCTTTTATCCTTTTCGTAAACTCCACTACATCTTCATTTACAAACTCAACGTGTTCGTTTGAACCTTTTTCTGAGTTAGAAAAAACATAACATTTTTTATCTAAATACGGGAATGGTTCTATATGCTCTACTACATAATCGTACGTTCTCTTCCCCATAATTATTGTATCAATCGTTTCATACATTTCTGTATAACCGTTATCTCCCTCTCCTTCTGTTTCCATTAACCACTCTAAATCATCATCTTCTTTCGCAATATATCCATCCAAACTAGCGGCTATAAATAAAACAATTTCACGTGACATCTCTTTTCCTCCTTGTGTTTCATCTTGATAACATTATGATGTAAACAATATACTAACAATAAAACATGACACTTTATGTCATGTTAAAAAGAAAAAGGTGATACATTTGTCAAAAGCTAAACGCTTATTAGATATTCTTATATTTGCTTCTGCCAAAAAGACATTTACAGCTCAAGAAATAGCTGACGAATTTAATATCTCCGTTCGTACTGTCCATAGATATATTGTAGATTTAAGCGATATGGGATTACCTATTTATGCTGAACAAGGTCGTAACGGAGGCTATAAAGTATTAACAAATAGAGTCATTCCCCCTATTTTATTTACGGAAGAAGAAGCAGTCTCCATCTTTTTTGCATTTCAATCTTTAAGTTACTATCGAGACTTACCTTTTAACACAGAAATCAATTCCGTTACACATAAACTGTATAGCTCTCTACAACATGATGCGAAAGCGAAAGTTGATAAAATACGCTCTTATATTGCTTTCTGGAATCCGAAGAGAACAATTAATACACCTCTTTTAAACGAAGTACTAACTGTGGCTATTGAAAATAAAAATTTACACTTTCAATACGAATCTAAATCGGGGATAAAAACAAAACATGTTCATCCTATCGGTGTATATGCTCATGACGGGCTATGGTACTTACCATCCTATGACTTCAGTAGGAAAAAAGTATTACTGTATCGCATTGATCGTATTCTTTCTATATTATCAACAGAAGAAAATGAAAATACGTTCATGAATTTAGAAGAATGGTTCGATTCGAGCTCTAACTTAGTGCACATTCCTACCCAGTTACATGTCTCATTAACAGCAGAAGGCGTGCGCCAATGTAAAAGCGTTCCTTACCTTGAAGAATTCTTGGTAGTAAACGAAGACGGGACAGGATATATACATTCAACAATTGATAAAGGAGAAATCAATTTTATTACTCCTTTATTTTATAGACTTGGAAAAGATGCACGAGTTTTAGAACCGAAAGAATTGATAGATGGTTTACGTATGCGTGCAAAAGAAGTTTTACATATGTATGAAGACTAAAAAGCTGCTAAATATAAGCAGCTTCTTTGTCCTGTTGTTCCTATTGTTTTATTATTGACGAATATCAAACCACCAACGATTTTTCGAATTCATATTTTCAGTGTCACCAATCCCTCTGTAATTGAAAGCATCCAAAAAGATTGAATCTAATTTATCTTCATCTACAAAATAACCTAAATTAACTTTTACCGTTTCTCCTGGTCGGATACTGCCAATATTGTAGAAGCTTTTTCCATCTCCATGAGGCTCTAAATAATCAACTTCGCCTGTCATAATATTTTTTTCTGCGATTCCATCTTTCCCAGCATACTTCCATGCATTTCCTTTATCTTTAAGAACTTTTATAGATGGAGTCATATAAATTTCTTCTGTCTCCTGTTTACCTATATTTTTCACTGTTGTTGTCAGGTAGACAAATTTAGGGTGAACTAATTTCCACTCTATCAATTTATCAATTGACTCTTTACCATTTCCAACCTTATATTCATCCCGCCTATATGATATCAATTGTCCTGCTTGATCCAAAGCTTGATTCTCGCTTAGTCTCCCTAATCCCATTTCATTAAAGTTTTCTTGCTTAAAATCTTTAATTGAATCAAAAACTTCAACTTTTTCTATCACATATTCAATTTGACTGTTATCCATAGATATCGTTACTGGAACCTTTTGCCCTATATGAAATAGTCGTTTGCTATCCTTCTTCAAAGGAATTACCTTAGTTGTTTTACTTTCTTGGCTAAAATACTTTTTATCATAATCGCTTATATATGATGACTTTTCTTTTGACGTGGGCTCAAGTGAAATGCTCCCTAGCACATCTATCATTTGTTCTTCGTTTATATCATTTCCAATATAACTTTGTAACATAATTCCTTCTTCCTCAAAATAGAGAAAGATTACTCTATTAAACATTAAATCTTTATTACCATTTTCTCTATGGACAATTACTGCCTTCTTACCATTTATCTCTTTTTCTTCATAACTTTTCGAGTACAGAGTTGGAAAATCTGAATTCCCTCCTACTCTCCAAAGAACGAATGAAAATCCACCCATTTCGTAGTTATCTTTAAAGGAATATTTCATAGCAGAGTCATCAATTGCTTCCATATTTTCTGGTAATTTATCGATTTTCAGCTTATACCACTTATTAGCCTTTTTCGAGTCCCTATTTGTTACTGAAACATTTACTTCATAATTTTGTTTTTGAACGATCATATTATAGACTTTTACTGCTCCAAAAACGGTTGTCGGCATGCCGATCAATAAGCAAGCAGCAGCGATTAACATACGATGTCTTTTACGCTTTTTCTGCGGTTGTCCATCTTGCAGCTTCATTTCCTCCATAAACAATTTCTTTTTGCGCGTATATGTATGTGAAAATTCATGTTGTTCTTCAAGTTTATCAAAATCATCTAAAGCAATTTTTTCAGCAAGTTCATATATTTCTTTGGAGTTCTTTGAATTCGTCATGTTGTATACCTCCTATCATATTTTGGACTCGTTTTCGAGCGCGTTCAAACTGCTTGCGGACATTGACCTCCGTTACCCCCATGACACTTGAAATTTCTTGATACGTTAAGTTATAGAAGACTTTGTACTTAAACACCTGTCTATTAGATTCGTTTAACTCTTTTAGCAATGCATCAATTTGAACCTCAGACATTTTACGTTTTTCCCACTCTTCAATATTTTCATCTACTGCTTCTACAGATTCTCTTTCATATTCTTCTAAAAATGTTTCATGTCGTTTGTTTTTCCGGTAACTATCAATCGCCTTGTTTTTCGCAATCCTCAAAATGTAACGTTTAAGCTCTTCAGTGCTCAAGTTATGGAGCTTTTCCAAATTCTTATAAAGAGTAATAAACGTCTCTTGAACTGCATCTTCTGCTTGCTGAATATTATTTAAAATAGAATAAGCTACATAATAAATTTTTTGTTCGTACAACTCGTATAGCTCTTCCATCTTTTCATAATCGTTGTTTGTAACTTTCATATAATTCCTCCTCTCACTCTATATAACGAATGAGCGATATACTTTGTGACACCACAAAATCTATTTATAAATAAAATTTAATAACAAAATAAACAAAAGCCCAATTTCTCTATTTTAACTGAGAAACTGGGCTTTTTAATATTAGAATTTTCCCGACTGCTATGCCTTTTCAGTAAGCAGCATATGCTCTATCGCTTCTTTTAACAAATTCTGTGTCTCTTCCAAGTTATGATTCTGCTTTTCTCCTGGTTGTACCATATAAAACTCAGCAAACGAACGATCTTTATACCTTGGTACGACATGCATATGGTAATGCGATAACTCGTTAAAGACTCCACCATTTTGACAAATTGTAATTCCACCTGGTCTATATAATAGCTTAATCGCTTTTGCAATCAGTTTAGAAGCATCCATAATTGCTTTTGCTACAACATCATCTAATTCGTCTACTTCTACAACATGCTGCTTTGGCACAATTAAAGTATGTCCTGGATAGAAAGGTTCATGATCTAAAAAGCATGTTACATACTCATCTTCATATACTTTATATATTTTTTCCTGTTCGTTTGCTAATTTACACCCTAAACATTCCATCATACTTTCCCCTCTCTCTAAAACAGAAAAACGTGAGAGCCGTATTCTCACGTTTTTCTGTTTCACTTTATTAGCTCAATTGTTTCCGTAACTTGTATACTATCTTTTACCGATTGAACAATCGTGCAATTTTTCACTGCAAGCTGCAGCGCCTTGTCCAACTGCTCTTCTGTAATGTTTTGTGCTTTAATTTTATAATGCAAATGAATACTTTCAACTGGTTTCGATAGAGCATCACTTCTACCAATTTCCGTTTCAATTGTAAACGTATCATATGTAATACGTTTCTTTTCTAAAATTGTTCGAAAGACAATTGCACTACATCCTGCGATAGAAGAAACGAGTAATTGTAACGGTGAATACCCGTTTTCTTTTCCAATCGCTAATGGACCATACGATAAATCTGCCTCAATATCATCGTGTTTGATTGTTAGTTTCATTAGTTGTCTCCACCTTCATCGGTTTCTGCCGTTTCTTATTTATATAATAATATATGTAGCAGAAAATGATAAATGGAATACCACAGTATAACGCCATTCTTTGTTCTGGAATAAACGCTAAACTAATAACAACGATACTATTTGTAATTAAAGCTAAAATAGGAACAATTGGATATAACGGTGTTCTATACTTTAAGTCCTCTAACTTTCCTCCGCCTTTTATATACTGGCTTCTAAAGCGTAGTTGCGATAGAGCAATAATGATCCAACTTGATACAGCTGATAAACCAGCTATAGATAATAAATACATGTATACTGTATCTTCTGCAAGGAAGCTTGTGAATAAAGAAAGACCAGCTACAGCAATCGTTACGACTAGCGCTGTAATTGGAATACCACGCTTATTTACTTTCTGGAAGGAAGTTGGTGCCATTCCTTCATTTGCAAGTGACCATAATATACGAGTTGCCGCATATAATCCTGAATTCGCTACAGATAGTAACGCTGTAATAATAACGAAGTTCATAATATCAGCTGCGTATGGAATACCAATTTTATCAAATACGACTACGAATGGACTTTCAATTACGCCAGCTTCTTTCCAAGAAATTAACCCTACTAAAATCGTCATTGTTAAAATGAAGAATAACATAATGCGCCATACTGTATTACGAATCGCACGTGGAATTGTTTTTTCAGGATCTTTACTTTCTCCTGCTGCAATCCCGATTAACTCTGTTCCTTGGAACGAGAAGTTAACTGTAATCATCGTAAGTAATACGGCAGCTAGTCCATTCGGGAATAATCCACCTTCGCTTACAAAGTTAGAGAAAAGAGGTGCCGCTTCTTTTCCGTCATATGATATAAATCCTAGTAATGCACTACCACCAAGAACGACAAAGGCAAGAATGGTAACTACTTTAATACTAGAGAACCAAAATTCTAATTCAGCATAACTTTTCGCCGAAATTGCGTTTGAAGCATATAAAATAACGCCGAATACAAGACACCACACCCAAACATCAACATTCGGAAACCATCTTTTCATCATTAAACCAATTGACGTTAATTCTAGTCCTACTGTTACAGCCCAGCCAAGCCAGTATAACCAGCCAATCATAAAGCCAGTTCCTGGTCCAATAAACTTCGTCGCATACTTTTGGAAAGATCCTGAAACCGGCATTGCTACCGTTAATTCTCCAAGACAAAGCATTGTTAAATACATAATAAATCCGCCCACTAAATATGAAAGGATGGCTCCCCCTGGTCCAGCCTGATTAATGGTGTAACCTGAACCTAAGAAAAAACCTGTCCCGATTACACCACCAAGTGCGATCATAAATAAATGTCTACTCTTCATCGTACGATGTAATTTCTCATTCGTTTGTTGCTGCATCTAAATCCTCCCCCTACCGATACCCCTATATCTTGTTAAAATTTTCTGATAATAAAAATATACACGAAAGCGATTACAATTTCTATATAAAATTAAAACTTTTCTGATAAAATAATATAAAAAATTGAATTATCACGAGATTTAGATTCTAATTAGAGGAAAATAAGGTTAAACAAGGAAAAAACCTTTACATATATTGTAAAGGTTAACGGAGTTCTAATCTTCTCGATAAAATTGATAAACTATAATTTACAATAAAGTACATACAAGCTACTACTATAAACGTTGGAATCATATAATTTACATTCTGTCCGCTAATAATTTGAGCATTATGCATAAGCTCTGGCAGTGATATAACAACTGCTAATGCTGTATCTTTCAGCAATGAAATAAACTGACTAACAAGCGGTGGAACCATTCTTCTTAACGCCTGTGGTAAAATGATATGCCAAAGCGCTTGAACATACGTTAATCCTGAAGATCTTGCGGCCTCAATCTGTCCTTTTTCAATCGATAATAGACCACTTCGAACAATTTCAGATATCATTGCTGCTTCAAATATTGTTAAAGCAACAATTACAGCTGTTATAATTTCTAATTTCAATCCTGCTTCTGGAAGTGCAAAATACGTGAAAAATATAATTAAAAGTAGTGGTAAGTTTCGAATTATTTCAACGATAATTCCTAATACTTGTGAGACGACAGGTATTTTCATGTAGCGCAATATCCCTATTACACTGCCAATAATAAAGCTAAGTACAATTGCTATGAGCGCTACCTCTAGCGTTATAAGTAATCCTTTTAATAAAAACAGAATATGATCACCTGTTATTGCTCCCTTAAAATCCATTTACACCGCCTCCTTTGCTAAGCGTTTTTCTAAATAACGCACTAGCATACTGAGCGGAATTGTTAATATTAAATAAAACATCCCGACAAATATATACACATCGAACGTAACAAATGTCTTCGTTGAAATTAAGTCTCCTTGATACATTAAATCAGCTCCAGCGATAATTCCGAGTATGGAAGAGTTTTTTACTAAATTTAAAAATTGATTTCCTAGAGGAGGGATTACGATTTTCATCGCTTGAGGTAAAACGACATGGTACATTGCTTGCGTATACGTCAATCCTGAAGAACGTGCTGCTTCCATCTGACCTTTCGCGACTGATAAAATACCCGCGCGAATAACCTCTGCAATAAACGCCGCAGTATATACCGTAAGCGTAACTGTCCCTGCTACAAAACCATTTAAAGTAATTCCTATTACAGGTAAAGCGAAATAAAATATAAATGCAATTAATACGAGTGGAATATTTCTTACAAATTCTACAAAAGTTGCTCCCAACCAATTTAAAATGCGAATCGGTGCAATACGCATTACCGCTAATATTATGCCTAAAATAAAACTGCCTATTAATGCGATTACACTAGACATCACTGTATATTTAAATCCTTCTAAATACATATCAATGTTATTCGTTAATATAGAAAAATCAGGCACATATTCTCCCCTCTTTCTTTAGAAGAAGAGGATGAGTACTCTCATCCTCTCACTTTTACTATTTATCACTTTACTTCTCTGGTTTTTGCCCAATCCATTTCTCATATAATTTGTCATACTCTCCGTTTGCTTTCATGTCTTTAATTAAGCTATTAATCTCTTTCGTTAAATCATCTGCACCTTTTTGCACTGCAATTCCGTACGGCTCATCCGTGAAAATTTTCCCTACAACTTCATAATTCGAATCTTGTTTTGCCATGCCGTAAAGAATTGCATTATCTGTCGTTAAAACATCACCTTTCCCTGCTTTTAACGCCGTAAATGCCTCACTGTAATTTTCAAATTCTAATACAGTCGCTTCTGGTGACTTTTGACGAATATTATTTGTAGACGTTGAACCTTTTACTGCTAACACTTTCACACCCTTTTTCACATCATCAATACTTTTAATATCGCTTCCTTTTTTCACAAGTAACGATTGTCCTGCTTTAAAATATACATTTGAAAAATCCACTTCTTTTTTACGTTCTTCTGTAATTGTCATTGTTGCGATAATTGCATCAATATCACCGTTTTTCAATAGTGGAATACGTGTTTTTGACGTTACTTCCTTCAGCTCCAATTTCTTTTCATCACCAAGAATTTTTTTCGCAAGCGCCTTCGCAACATCAACATCGAATCCTTCTACTTGCCCTGTTGAAGGATTTTTCAAGCCAAATAAGTTCGTATCATTCTTCACTCCAACTACTAGCTTCCCGCGCTTCTTAATTTGCTCAATGGCCCCGCCTTGCTTCGTGTTCGTTTCTTTCGCCTCATCTTTTTTACTTCCGCACCCGGCAACGACAAGTACGAATAAACATGAAAATACGATTAACATAAACAACTTTTTCATTTTAAGCATGAAATTCCTCCTTTAATGGTTTAACACTCGGCTTAAAAATAGACGCGCTCTTTCTTGTTCAGGACTCGCAAAGAATTGCGCCGGTGTTGTATCCTCAATGATTTTGCCAGCATCCATAAATAAAATCCGATCGGCTACTTCCCGCGCGAATCCCATTTCATGCGTGACAACAACCATTGTCATCCCTTCTTTAGCTAGCGTTTTCATAACATCAAGTACTTCCCCGATCATCTCTGGATCAAGAGCAGACGTAGGCTCATCGAATAGCATAATTTCCGGCTGCATCGCAAGTCCTCTAGCAATTGCCACCCGTTGCTGTTGTCCACCAGATAATTGATGTGGATATACACTGGCCTTTTCAGGGATTCCTACTTTCTCTAAATAAAACATCGCCGTTTTCTCAGCTTCCTCTTTTGAAATTTTATTTACTTTAATAGGTGCTAGTGTAATATTTTGAAGAACAGTTTTATGTGGATATAAATAAAAATGTTGAAAGACCATTCCAATATTTCGGCGTAATTCATTCATATCTGTTTTCGCATTGTGTACCTCTGTATTTTGTACAATTAACTCTCCATCTGTAATTGACTCTAACTGGTTTATACACCGGAGTAATGTACTTTTCCCTGATCCTGAAGGCCCAACAACTACTACTACTTCACCTTTTTTCACTTGCACATTAATATCTTTTAAAACTTGAAAGTTGCCATAATATTTATTTACGTTACGAAACTCTATCAACATACTCCCCCCTTCCCCTAACAAAGCATGTACATTCTTTTTATATTCAAAAATAGGCAAAAAAATAACTTCCAGCCTCATTTTGTCCATAAAAAAAAGCAAAGGCATTTTCCCTTTGCTTTTTCATTTCTATTCTATTAAGTTAAGATACTTCTTCTTTCTTATCTTTTCCGTATTCATGTTCCCAGAAATCAGCATTTTTAATTCCCAATGGCCCTGGATCAAATACTGGATCTTTTCCTTCTTTCTTCTGCTTTTCATAATCCTTTAATGCAACTAATGCAGGTTTTTGTAACAATAAAATCGCAATGATATTTACCCATGCCATAATCCCTACACCGATATCACCTAAAGCCCAAGCCGTTGCTGCTGTTTTTATACAACCGTAGAATACAGCTCCTAAAAATACAAATTTTAATACCATAGACATCCAAGGACGGTCTTTATCACGATTTAAGTACGCGATATTCGTTTCTGCAATGTAGTAATACGCCATAATTGTTGTAAATGCAAAGAATAGTAACGAGATTGCAACGAAACCGTTTCCAAATCCAGGGAAAACAGATTCTACCGCCGCCTGTGTATATCCTGGTCCTGGCTGAGCGCCGTTTAGTTTATTAACGATAAAGTTTTTTCCGCTTGCATCAAATACGTTATACATGCCTGTAATAATCATCATAAATGCTGTTGCTGAACAAACAAATAATGTATCAATGTAAACGGAAAATGCTTGTACTAACCCTTGCTTAGCTGGATGTGATACTTCGGCTGCAGCTGCTGCGTGTGGTCCAGTCCCTTGTCCTGCTTCATTGGAATAAATACCACGTTTTACCCCCCAAGAGATTGCTAAACCGATAATACCACCGAAAGCAGCTTCTAATGCAAATGCACTTCTTATAATTAACATAAATGCTTCTGGCAATTTTTCAATATTCATAGCAACAATGACGCAAGCTACTAAAATATAGCCTATTGCCATAAACGGTACGACAACTTGCGCTACGTTAACAATTCGCTTTACTCCACCGAAAATGATAAGAGCTAATACGACAACTAATATAGCCCCTGATACGGTAGTATTAATACCAAAAGCCGTTTCTAAACTTACAGCAATACTATTTGCTTGCACGCCCGGTAATAAAAGCCCAGTTGCAAGAATTGTCGCTGCAACGAATACTAAAGCATACCATTTCACACCTAGACCTTTTTCGATGTAATAAGCAGGTCCACCACGAAACTGCCCTTGATGTTTCGTCTTATATATTTGCGCGAGTGTTGATTCTACATAAGCTGATCCTGCCCCTAAAAAGGCTACTGCCCACATCCAAAATACAGCTCCTGGTCCACCGAATGCAACCGCTGTTGCTACCCCAGCGATATTCCCTGTTCCAACACGTCCTGATAACGAAAGTGCTAACGCTTGGAATGAAGAAACACCAGCTTCTGATTTTTCCCCTTGAAATGTCAGCTTCACCATTTCTCCTACGTGCCTTACTTGTAAAAACCTCGTTCTAATAGAAAAATATAAACCTACTCCTAAACATAAATAAACAAGTGCTGGACTCCAAACAATATTATTTAACCAATTTACGAAAGCTTCCAACATTCCCCCTCCTTCTTTATAAAGAATATTCAGAATATATATAAAATTATAAGTGTATACCGAATCTAGGACAATATTATTTTAATAAAGTAAACATATTTTTGTATAAAAAAACAAAGTATATATTTATTTTATATACTTTGTTTTGAACAAAATGTATTATATATTCACAATCGCTTCTTTGCTTATAATTCTTTCATATAATTCTTCAGATAATTTCAGGAAGTTATCTGGCATATCTTTCCCCTTAAACTTCTTTTGAAGTGTACCGTATAAACCAACATCACGTAGACGCAAAAACAACGGTAACGATTCATACCAACTATCCGCCAGTCTGTGCTCATACTCATATCCTTTTCGTAACACTTGTAGCTGTTTACGAGCAAAATCTGTCTTCTCTTCCACTGTCCACGGTGTAAATAGAACAGAGTAGTAGAGAACCATCGCTAAATCATGTATAAAGTAATTATAAGCCGCATCATCAAAATCAAAGATTGTTAGCTCTTTTCCATCATAATGAAAATTACCGGGATGGATATCACCGTGCATAAGGCCGAATGTTTCTCTTTCAATTGGAAGAGCCTTTATTTCATCCATTAATACCGCAGCAATCTTTTTCACTTGATCATCTTCTAATTCATTAACAATCCCGCTCTCATCTTCTTCCCACGTATCACGATAATCTGTTTTAGGATAGTTCATTGTTAGGCGATGCAGTTGCCCAATCGCTTTTCCCCACGCTTCAAAATAAGCATCTCCCCAATAAGGCGATCCTTCGCCTTTTACTTGCTCGCCTTTTGCATATGTAAATAAAGATGCAAAAAAGAAAGTGCTATCTTCCGCTCCAATTTCTTCTACAAGATTTTGAGAAGTTGAGTAAAGAGGTCCCGCTACCTTTGCTCCGTTCTCCGCAACATATCGTAAAAAATCTAGTTCAGCCTCGACTTCTTTTTTAGAACGATGCGACGAATGCGTTAAACGTAATACATAGTCTTCGCCATTATCACCCTTCGCCTTAAAAATATAATTCTCAAAATCTCCAAGCGGCTTGTCTTCCACTGTTACATCAAATGCCTTTGCTGCGCTTGCTAAAATCGCTTTTGTAAAAACTCGTTCTACAGCTATTTCCATATGTATCCCTCCTATATATCTTCTTAATTCGACACAAATGTTAGAAGTACTGCTATGAAATTGAATAATGCACAAAAGACAATATAACGTAACTTTCAATCCTCTTTTTAAAAAATAATTCAAGCATAAATTTCTCACAAACGACAAAAATTAACAGAAACAGTTGCACTTTAAAAGAGGTGGAAATTATGACAGAGAAAAAAGAACAACAAGAGAGCAAAAAACAAAAGCATATGTTTCCATCACTTCCGGAGAACATTAATTACATTGAAAATAAACTTTCCCATTCTGATGATATAAAAAAATTAGATCTCCCATTTCAAAACGGCAAAGGAACAATCTTATATATCGAATCTTTAGCAGACCCAAATTTAATTCACCAATTAGCTCTTGAGCCTTTATTAACCCGTTCGGATTTACCTTTGGATAAAGCTTTCGCCACATTAAATATGAAAAAAGAAACAAATTTAAATTATGGCGTACAGCTTCTATTACAAGGAAAATCATTATATTTTCATGAACAAGTCGACAGTTTTTGTATTTTTGAAACAGCTCTTTCTTTAAAGCGAGATATAACAGAACCTGATAATGAAGGGGTTGTCCGTGGACCGCATTCTGGTTTTGTAGAAGATTTAGCAACTAATTTAGCTTCGATTCGTAAACTCATAAAAAGTCCAAATGTCGTCGTTAAATATTTCACACTTGGTGAAGAAATGCATACAAAAGTGGCAATTGCTTATATGCAAAACATAGCGAATGACGATCTCGTTACAGAAGTGAAAAGAAGGTTAGAAACGATTAAAACAGACGCACTCATATCTCCAGGATACATACAAGAATTTATAGAAGATACGTCTTTCTCACCCTTTCCGCAGCAATTAAATACAGAGCGTCCAGATAGAGTCGCAGCAAATTTAATGGAAGGACGAGTTGCTATTTTATCTGACGGAGATCCAACAGCGCTCATCGTACCTGTTACGTTATTCGCTTTCTATCAATCACCAGATGATTATAATAACCGCTGGATTGTCGGTTCTTTCGTTCGAATGATTCGCTTAGTGAGCTTTTTAATTGCCTTTCTCTTACCAGCTATATATATCGCAACAGTTGCTTTTCACCCTGATGTGTTACCGCTCGAACTCGTGTATACAATTAAAGCTTCATTAGAGAAAGTACCGCTCCCTCCTATTTTTGAAGCTCTCTTAATGGAACTGATTTTTGAATTATTACGAGAAGCTGGTATTCGTCTGCCGAGCCGAGTTGGACAAACAATCGGTATTGTAGGTGGTTTAGTAATTGGTGATGCAATTGTAAAAGCCGGACTTGTTTCTTATACAATGATTATCGTTGTAGCTTTAACTGCAATCTCATCTTTTCTTGTTCCATCAAACGATATGAGTTCAGCAGTTCGGATTCTTCGTTTTCCATTAATGCTCCTTGCTGCCATATTTGGATATGTAGGAATATCATTTGGTCTCATTATAACTTTTGTTCATTTATGCCAGCTACATTCATTTCATACACCATATCTTTCTCCTGTTGCCCCGATGCGGATTAAAGATATGAAAGATTCTTTTGTAAGACTACCAATTTGGTCATTTTGGGAACGACCACATGATCCAAAACCGAAAAAAATGCAGCGCCAACATGTAACGAGAGAGGATGAGGACGGTGACAAACACGCAAAGTAAAATTTCACTTGTTCAATTTACCTTTTTCGTTATTCAATGCCAAATTGGGGTCGGTATACTATCTCTACCTAACCGTCTTCATCCGATAGCAAAAGGTGGCGGATGGATTTCTGCTCTTATCGCTGGTCTTGCAATTCAACTTATTATTTTACTTATGTGGCTTTTTTTAAAACGATTTCCTGATGCAGATATGTATGAAAGTGTTTGTATGCTATTTGGTAATAAGTTTGGAAAACTATTAGGCTTTGCTTATGTTTTTTATTTTACCCTTATCGGTATGACGGTTATGTTAAATGCTTGTAATGTCATTAAAGTTTGGATATTACAAGCGACCCCTTGGTACGCAATTCTCTTACTATTTACGATAGCTTGCTGCTATATAGCCTATAACACATTCAAAGTTATTGTACGATTTTATGTCATGGCTTCTATTCTCATTTTGCCCATGGCTCTTTTAATTGCACTAGGGTTTTCACGAGCTGATTTTTCTTATATTTTTCCAATTACAGAAGCCGGATGGTGGAATATTATTCAAGCATCAAAAGAAACAATTACAGCTATGTATGGTTTTGAAATTATTCTTATCGCTTTCCCAAAAGTAAACGGGAGTTCTGTAGCAAAACTAAAGGCAATTTCTATCGCTAATGGATTTGTAACCCTTTTTTATACTTTTACTGTTTGGATTTGCTTCATCGTATTTAGTCCAAAACAAATTGAGCTTATTCCAGAACCAGTTGCTTACTTATTACGCTCCTTGCATATCGGGATTATAGACCGAACTGATTTACTATTCATACCAATTTGGATGATAACAGTTGTAGCTTCTATCGCTAGTTATTACTGCGCTGCTTCTATAGGAATTGGACATATATTCAATCTTGCTAACCATAAAAAAGCTGTTCCAATCGTTGGTATTATTGCTTTTAGTGTAGCTTTATTTATCGATACACCTGAAGAATTAAAGGTAATTTCAACTTTCACTGATAAGTTCACCTATATTTTCATTGTTGTCCTCCCTCTTTTATTTCTACTTTATTCAGTAATAAGAAATAAGAAAGGAGAACAGTATGTTCAAAAAAAGAGTTAAATTACTTTTTGTATTATGTACTAGTGCATTCCTTTCTGGCTGCTGGGATCAAGAACCATTAAGGGAAGCAAGGTTAGCTTATAGTATTGGATCTGATATTACGGAAGAGAATAAACTCCAGCAAACAATTGAGCTCGTAAAAAGTTCAAGCGGAGAACAAGCTTCATTCGAGAATGAAATACATTCAGCAACTGGGCATAACATAAGAGATACAAGCGATGCACTGAAAAAAAATGTAACCGGAAATATTCGTTATTTCAAATATGGTGTTCAATTACTAGGAACCAAAATTCTAAAAAAAGGTGTACTACCTTATTTAGATGTCAGCTTTCGGGACCCAACAAACCCAACTGCTTTAGTAAAACTTATTGCAGTAGATGGTGAAACATCCGAGATACTAGAAAAAAAGAAAGTAGGAAATTTACTAATTGGAGATTTTCTAAAGAAAAAAGTGAAAAGCTTAGAAGATATGAGTGTATTTCCAAAAGAAACTTTAGAAACAGCTGCTACAAAAATGTTAGATCCCGGTAAAGACTTTACCCTCCCTTCTATAAAAATAAAAGGAAAAGAAGTAATTACAAACGGGTTAGCTTTATTTAACAATGATAAATTAACTGGGCATTTACCTTTAAAACATTCTGTTTTATTCGTATTATTAACCGGAAAGATGGGAACAAGTGCCCGTATAACTCAAAAACTTACTAGCGATGAATCAGAGAAAACATCTGATTATTTAACAATGGAAATTAGCAATCGAAAGTTAAAACGGGACTTAAAAATAACAACAGATAAAAAAGGAAATGTTTATGCTCACATTAAGCTCCAACTAAAAGTAATAGCACTTGAAGCCCCAAGAGATAATATTTATAAAATGGAAGCCAGAAAAAAACTAAATAAGGAACTATCAAAACAACTTACGAAAGAAGCGAAAAAAATAACAAACAAACTACAAAAAGCAAATTGTGATGCTTTCGGTATTGGAAGACATCTTATTGCATATCATCCTGACTTATGGAAGAAAAAAAATTGGAATAAAGATTATGCGAAGGTAAAATTCAAACCAGAGGTAGAAGTAAATATTTTATACAGCGGTGTCTTAAAATAAAAGGTTGTATGCCACGCGGGCATACAACCTTTTTATTTCGTATATCGATACACAATTGATTCATATGGTCTTAAGTTAAGTTTTGTAATATCCTTGCTGGAATCTTTATAATTCGACAGTAGTACTTCTTGTTTCATTCCATCTACTTGAACATGGACTGGTACAGAATACGTTATTTCTTCTCCATAAAAGTTATTGATAACAAGTAATACCTCATCATTTACAATACGTGTATATGCCCAAATCTTAGGGTGATTTTCATCTAAAATAGCATATTTTCCTTCTGTAATTACATCATATGTTTTTCTTAGTTCAATTAGTTTTTTGTAATGATAAAATACAGACTCTTTATCTTCTAGTGCCTTCTCTACATTTATCTCTTTAAAGTTTTCAGCAACTGTAATCCAAGGTGTATTTGTTGTAAATCCGCTATTCACCTCTTCATTCCACTGCATTGGAGTACGGGAGTTATCACGAGATTTTTGTTTTAAAATCCCGATAATCTCTTCTTTTGATAATCCTTCTTCTAGCTTTATATCATATATATTTAACGATTCCACATCGCGATATTGCTCGATAGACTCGAATTTAGGATTCGTCATACCGATTTCTTCGCCTTGATAAATGTAAGGTGTGCCTTGCAACATATGCATAGCTGTCGCTAACATTTTTGCAGATTCATTTCTATACTTCTCATCATTACCGAAGCGTGACACAATACGAGGTTGGTCATGATTACACCAGAATAACGCATTCCATCCTCCGCCCTTTTGCATTTCAATTTGCCAATTAGACATAATTTCTTTTAATTTAATGAAATCAAAATCAGCCTTCGTCCACTTATCACCATTCGGATAATCTACTTTTAAATGGTGAAAACTAAATGTCATGCTCAGTTCATTACGATCCGGATTCGAATATTTAATACAATTATCAATTGTCGTAGATGACATTTCTCCAACTGTAATGACATCTTTCCCCTCAAAAACATTTCGGTTCATCTCTTGTAAATATTCATGAACGCGCGGGCCATCTGTATAATATTTACGGCCATCGCTTGTCGCCGTACTTCCGTCATCATTTAAGAACTGTTGATTTTTTGAAATTAAATTAATAACATCTAATCGGAATCCAGTTACCCCTTTATCTAGCCAAAAACGCATCATATCATATACTTCTTCACGAAGCTTTTCATTTTCCCAATTTAAATCAGCTTGTGTCTCATCAAATAGATGTAAAAAATATTGCTCTGTCTTCTCATCATATTTCCAAGCAGATCCGCCAAACTTAGATTGCCAATTATTTTTTTCATCACGCCAAATATAGTAATTACGATATGGGCTATTTTTATCTTCCTTCGCTTCTTTAAACCACTTATGCTCCGTCGAGCTATGATTTACAACGATATCTAACATAATTTCAATGTTACGCGCTTTCGCTTCTTCTAAAAGCTCTTCAAACTCTTCCATCGTCCCGTAAGATGGATCAATGCTGTAATAATCACTTACATCGTATCCATTATCATTTTGTGGTGATTGGTATATCGGTGTTAACCAAATATAATCTACTCCGAGTTCTTTTAAGTAATCTAGTTTTTCTGTAACCCCTTTTATATCACCGGTTTCTTTATTGTAATAGCTATTAAAGCTCTTCGGATAAATTTGATAAACTACACTTTTATGCCAATCCTTCATGTTTAACTTCCTCCTACTTCTGTTTAACTCTTTTTGCAAATAACCACGTTAACGTAAACGGGATTACAACTGCGATAACCATTCCTACAATAAACATTGGAATCGATTTCGGAATGATAGAAATAAATGCTGGTAATCCGCCAATTCCAATAGCAGGTGCTAATACACCATTTAACGTAATGAATATCGCTGCCACAGCCGATCCTATAATTGCTGCATAAAACGGGAATTTATTTCGTAAGTTCACACCAAACATAGCTGGCTCTGTAATACCGAAATATGCTGAAATTGCTGATGTGGATGCCATACTTTTATCATTTTGATTTTTAGAAATCCAGAACATCGCAAGTGCTGCACTACCTTGTGCAATGTTAGAAAGAGCAATCATTGGCCAAATGAATGTACCACCGTGCTGTGCAATTAATTGTAAGTCAATTGCAATAAACATATGATGCATACCTGTAATTACGAGCGGTGCATATAATGCTCCAAACAATACTGCTCCAACTACTGGCACAGTTTCATATACACCTACTAATCCAGCTGTTAATAAATCTCCAATATGACGTGTAACTGGACCAATAATCCCTAACGCCAACACACCTGTTACGACAATCGTTGTAATTGGTACAACTAATAATTGTATTGCATTTGGTACATGTTTCTTTAAGAAGATTTCCACTTTACTTAATACAAATGCTGCTACTAAAACCGGCAAGATTTGACCTTGATACCCTACCTTTTCAATTTGAAATAATCCTAAAATATCGAAGTACTCAATCTTTTGTCCATCTAAACCGGTTGCTGCTTTTCCGTAATCCCACGCGTTTAATAATGATGGATGCACAAGCATTAATCCCATAACAATCCCTAATATAGGACTACCACCAAAACGTTTTGTTGCTGACCAACCGACAAGTGCTGGTAAGAATACGAATGCTGTATTCGCCATCATATTAATTAAATCCCAAAGCCCACTTAAGTTTGGATACACATCTAATAAATTTTTACCTTCAAAGAATAAGTCCTTTGCCCCTAATAAGTTGTTAATTCCCATTAGTAAACCAGCTGTTACGATTGCTGGTAATATCGGCATAAATACATCTGAAAATACTTTTACAAACTTTTGAGCTGGATTTAACTTTTGATTTCCAGAATCTTTTACGTCCGCTACTGTCGCTTCCTTCATACCTGCAAGCGTTATCAATTCAGCATATACTCGATCAACATCTCCTGGACCGATTACAATTTGAAATACCCCAGCGTTATGGAACGCTCCCTTCACTAATGAAACAGATTGTAATTTATCGTTATCTATTTTACTTTCATCTTTTAAAGCGATGCGGAGTCTCGTTACACAGTGTGCAGCTTGTTCAATATTGTCTTTCCCACCAATATACTGCAACACTTCCTCTGCTGTTTTACGATAGTCTTTCCCCATATTCCCGTCCCTCTTTTCTTTTTTTGATACCGTTTACAATTACATATTAACTCGTATATATAAGTTAGTCAATACTCGTATATACGAGTTTGTCATTTTTTTATAAAAAAAGAGATGAAACGTTATTACGTTCCATCTCCTTATTTTCTCCGCGCCACATCTGAAAAATGAAAAATATCTAAGCGGTGGCGGGATTCTGTATATTCGAACTGACTTCCATCATAAAAATGCGTAAAGTTTTTCACGACAACAACATAGTCTGTTCCATTTAAATCTAAATACTTTCTATCGTCCTCTGTACATGGCTGTACTTCAATTACTCTCTGCGAATAACTAATATGAAGACCTAGTTCTTTCTCAATGTATTTATAAATGGACTGCGCTGCAATTTCACTCGTTAATCCAGGAATATATTCGGATACAAAATGATTAATATCCAAAATTACTTTTTCTCCATCAATATTCCGTACGCGTTTAATATGATCTATTTCTGTTTTCTCTTTCACATTTAATAGCTTTGCAACCTCTTTTGTCGCGTTTACTTTCTCCATTTCCACGACTTCTGTAATACAATGGCGTCCTAAACGTTCATTTTCTTCTTGGAAGCTTACAATACCACCAAAGTTAAATTCAATGTTTTTTCGCTTTAAAACAAAGACACCTTTTCCATGTATTTTTTGAACATATCCACGCTCTTGTAATAGATCTACAGCTTTTCTTACCGTACCGCGGCTCGCTTCATACTGCTTCATTAATTCAGTTTCTGATGGGATTTTGCATCCCTCTTTTAATTGTTTATTATCAATAGACTTGCTGATTGCTGTATAAATTTGTTCATACTTACTCATCATCTACAATAGCCCCTTGTCACCTTCTAATTCTATATGTATTATACCACGCTACACTCTTCTGCCAATCTCTCACTTATTTTCCAGTATAGGAAAAATACAGGTAAATATTTAATCTCTAAAACGTATTTTTATAAAAATTTTTATATTTTTCTTTTCATTCAAAAAAACATGTAGTATACTAGCTTCAAAATCAGAGGAGAAAGGGAGCAAAGAACTATGCTTACTTATACAACAATTGTAGTTACATTTGCACAAAAACATCATCATCATACGTAACCCTTGAAACCTAGCGGAAAAATTACGCGTAGGTACAAGGGTTATTCCCGTTGTACCTACGCTTTGGCGAAGAGCCATGTAGGTATTTTTTATCTACATGGCTCTTTTTTTATTGCCAAAAAGCTAGTAAAAAATGATGTTTAAGCAAATCTTACTACAAAGGAGTTAACAAAAATGGAAACGAAAAAATGGGGATTATGGATTTTAACAGCTTTTGTTATCGGGAATATGGTTGGCGGTGGCGTATTTATGCTTCCAGCAAATTTAGCACACGTATCAGGTCCAATGGGTTCTACACTTGCATGGAGTATTACAGGTCTTGGCGTATTTATGATTGCACTCGTATTTGGAAATTTAGCAATTCGCAAGCCAGAATTAAAAGCAGGACCACAAAGTTACGCGCAAGCGATGTTTCCTTCAAAAAAAGCGGGTAAAGTTGCTGGATATAGTATGGCATGGGGATATTGGGCTGCGAACTGGGCTGCAACAGCATCTGTTATTATTTCCTTTGCTGGATATTTATCAACATTCTTTCCAGTGTTACAAAGTAAGCAAATTCTCTTTTCAACGAACGGATTTTCACTAGAACTCGGAAAAGGATTAACTTTCCTCGTATGTAGCCTTATGTTATGGGGAATTCAATACATTCTTTCTCAAAATATTGACCGAGCTGGAAATATGAATCTTCTTGCTACCATTGCAAAAATTATCGGATTTACAATGTTTATTGTAATCACATTATTCATTTTCAATGCCTCTAATTTCGGAGACGGCCAAACATTTATGAATGAAGCAGGACAATCCATTTCTTTAGGTGGACAAATCAATTCAGCTGCTATTGCAACACTTTGGGCGTTTATCGGTATTGAATCGGCTGTCATGCTTTCTAATCGTGCAAAATCTCAGCGCGATGTAAAAAAAGCTACCATTTTCGGATTAATTATCGCTCTTCTTATTTACATGTCAATTACTCTACTTACAATGGGCGCTCTCCCGCAAGATGCTTTAAAAGAGTCTCAAAAACCATTAGTAGACGCATTAAATTTAGCCATTGGCAATAAAGGTGCCTATATCATGGCTTTACTTGCACTTGTATCTTTATTTGGATCTACAGTTGGCTGGATTGTTGTTAGTTCAGAAGTACCTTACCAGGCTGCAAAGAATGGACTTTTCCCTAAGTTTTTCGCGAAAACGAATAAAAAAGGTAGTCCTTCAAAATCATTATTTATTACAAATGTGATGACACAAATTTTCTTGTTCTCAACGATTTCTGGTACCGTGTCAGAAGCTTATAATTTTGCTATCGTTGTAGCAACATTAGCTTATTTAATTCCATACCTTGTTTCTACGCTGTACCAATTCAAACTGGTTATTACAGGAGAAACGTATGATATAATGCCTGGCTCTCGATTAAAGGATGGGATTATTACTACATTAGCATTTGTATACTCTATTTGGGTTATCAAAACTGGAACTGCTGATTTAAAAACGTTCTTCTTAGGAATCGGATTGTTCGTAATAGGTCTTATTCTTTATCCAGTATTAATGAAAAACTCACAAAAAATGAATTAAAAAAAGAGAAGCTACCGGCTTCTCTTTTTTTATTCAAAATCTGTTATTAACTTTTCTTTTAACTCCCCTACAGATAAAGGTTTCGCATAATAAAATCCTTGTACATAATCACAACCCATAGATTGTAATAAACTTTCTTGTTCTACTGTCTCTACCCCTTCAGCAACTACTGCTAAATTTAAACTATGAGCAATTTCAATAACAGATTTTACAATCGTTCGCTCTGGCTGTGCATGATCATAATGAAATTCACGAATAAAATTACGATCAATTTTCACTATATCCAGTGGCAATTGTTTTAAATAATATAAGGAAGAATAGCCCGTTCCGAAGTCATCTAAAGCAATTAATATACCCATATTTCTTAATTCTTGTAATGTAGCAATAATATAATCAAAATGTCGAACAGCAATGCTTTCCGTTATTTCTAAAATTAAACGATTCGGAGGAAAGCCAGTTCTCCTCAAAATGCTACGTACAGATAAAATAAAACGCTTTTGCATTAATTGTTGTATGGATAAATTCACAGATAACTTTAGTCCTTCTTCGTACTCTGGCAATGTTTTAAATAAGCGACATGACTTTTCTAATACCCAGTCCCCTAATTTTATAATAAGTCCAGATTCTTCAGCTATAGGGATAAATTCGCTTGGGGAAATAGGCCCTTCTTCTGTCGTACAACGTACTAAAGCCTCGATACCAGTATATTTCTTCGTTTTCAAATCAATAATAGGCTGCAGTGCCACCTCTAACTCTTCATCACGAATTGCCTTTTGCAAAGTAAATTCAATTTTCATTCTACGATTTATTTTCGCACGTAATTCATCTGTAAAGAAACACGCTGCATTTCTGCCCTGTTCTTTTGCGCTATACATAGCTAAATCCGAATTCTTCAATAACGTTTCTACATCTTGTCCGTCTTGCGGATATGAACAAAGTCCTAGACTAGCTGAAATATATACTTCATGACCTTCAAGCATGAATGGTGCTTGAAAACACGACAACACAGATGTCGCTAGTTGCCTCATCTGATCTTGTGTATGATTTTTTGTTAACAGCACAAATTCGTCGCCACCCAGCCTAGCCAGAACGTCTTTCTCTCCTAGCACATAATGCAACCGTGAAGCAACTTCGCTTAAAAGTAAATCTCCTATCATATGACCTAGCGTATCGTTTACTAATTTAAAACGATCCAAATCAAAATAAATCATACCAAACTCTTTTTTATCTGCAATCAATTCGTTAACAGTCGTTATTAATTGTAAGCGGTTCGGTAAACTTGTTAAAGCATCATGATACGCAAGCTCTCTATAACGACTTTCGCTTAACCGCAACCTCTGTTCTGCTTCTTTCCTACTACTAATATCATTTCGGATTGCAATAAATTGATATGGCTCTCCTTTTTCATTTAAAAATGGAACAATTGTTGTTTTAACCCAATAATATGTACCATCTTTTGCTTGATTTCGAATCTCACCTCTCCATACTTTTCCGCTTAAAATACGCTTCCATAGCATTTGAAAAAATGTTTTTGGGTGATATCCTGAATTTAAAATACGATGATCTTTCCCTATTAACTCTTCTCGTGTATATTTGGAGATTTCACAAAACTTATCATTTACATATGTAATACGACCATTTCGGTCTGTAATCGCAACAATTGAAGACTCATCTAATGCTAACTTTAAATCTCGCAATGAAGAGTCATATAATGCATGACCTCTTTGTTCTAGCATGCGCATCTCTCCTTGCTTCCTATCTGACTAAAACACAACTTGTTTCTTTTCATAGAAATAGAGATATTTCATTTCCTAATAATCGTCCTTTACATAAATCACATTTTGAAATATGTCGATTAAAATAACATAATATTATTTGTAATAAAAAGCAATATAATACCGTTTCAATTATACATAGTAGCTTCTTATCGCTATAATTAGCTGACTTTATTATACCTTATTCATTCTCTTACATTCCTTTATAAAACTAGCTCTATATGACCTCTGTTTCTTACTAATTCTGCTCACATCTAACCTTTTACTAGCGAAATAGAAGTTCGAGCACACTATACAACTATTCATGAATAATAATATAAAATTAGTATATATGTCTTTGAATTACAATAACAAGATATTAACATATTTCCACCTTTATTTTGGAAGTATTTTAGAAATAAATGCTTCATTAAACTAAAAAAAGAGGAAAGCCTCTTTTTTTAGTTTAATAAGGATATGGTATTTGCTGATAACCCGGATATGGCGTTGGATATGGTGCTGGGTATGGCGCTGGGTAAGTTACTGGGTACGGCGCTGGATAGTAGCCTCCACTTGCTGCACCCGTTAATGCGCCAGCTGTAAGCCCACCTAACACGCCTCCAGCAAAACTTCCAGGGAAAAATCCACCGCCCCATGAGCCGCCACCCCAGCCCCATCCACCTCCGTGATGGTGATGATGATCATGGTGATTGTGCCCTCCATGGTGGTGATGTCCGCCGTTATGATGGTGCCCTCCATGATGATGATTACGATAATACAATCCGTTATTTTCTATATAATTCATGTTTCCCCGCTCCTTTTCCATTTTCTTATCTTAATAGATATTGTATGAATAGCACGGACCTTGTTGGCAACCTATATAATAGGAAGAATCCACGTAATATGGTTATCCCCTTTCCTATATAAGGGGCAAGGATTTTGTCCCTCCTACACTGTTTATTAACCAGCAAATAGCGGGCTAATAACGTAACAATATACTGTATGTAGGACAAATGCGGAAAGCATGGGGAAAATGTCTATATTTTGTAAAAAAAACAAAACACTTTATAATAAGAATGTCGGATTGTACCTTTTTATATAAGAAGTCTATATTTAAGAAAGATTAGAGGAATTTTATAGCAATGAAGAAGCCTATCGTTCAATTATTATTGGTATTTATAATTGTATCTATCGTACTCTTACTTTTAGATACGTCTATCCTCTCACTATATACCTTTTTCGGTGTATTATGGTCTCTTACAATCATAGGAATATCTTTCGTTATTTTTATCGAAAATAGATCTCCACAAAGCACTTTAGCATGGTTTTTAGTATTAGCACTTCTTCCCGTTGTAGGTGTGCTTTTATACTCTATTTTCGGGCGTAGCCGTTGGAGAAGAAAAAAACATCTCCATCGTTCAGAAGAACAAAGAAAATTATTCCGTGAAATATTAGAAGGAAGACGAGTAGAATTATCACTCACAGTCCCCTTACATGAGCGTTCTACACATTTAACAAAAGTCGTGCAAAAATTTGGAGGCGGACCTGCCGCAGATAGAACAACTACAAAACTTTTAACAAACGGAGATCAAACATTCTCAGAAATTTTGCAAGCTATCGAGCAAGCAAAACACCACATACATATTCAATACTATATTTATAAATCTGATGAGATTGGTACAAAAGTTCGGGATGCGCTAATAAAAAAAGCAAAATCTGGTGTTATTGTACGCTTCCTTTATGATGGATTAGGAAGTAATACATTAAGAAGACGCTTTTTAAAACCTATGAAAGAAGCTGGTATTGAAATTGTTGAATTTGACCCTATTTTTTCAGCTTGGTTACTTGAAACAGTTAATTATCGTAACCACCGTAAAATCGTCATTGTAGATGGAGAAATCGGTTTTACTGGTGGACTCAACGTTGGTGATGAATATCTTGGCCGTTCAAAAAAATTCCCCGTTTGGCGTGATAGTCATTTAAAAATAGAAGGAAAAGCGCTATATAAATTACAAGCAATCTTTCTAGAGGACTGGCTTTATGCATCTAGTGGATTGAATACTTATTCTTGGGATCAATTTATGAATAGACAATACTTCCCAGGTAAAGAAATTTCAAGTGCAGAAGGTACCGTTCAAATTGTAGCGAGCGGACCGAGCTCAGATGACAAAAGCATTCGCAATACATTATTAGCCGTTATGGGATCTGCAAAAAAATCAATTTGGATTGCTACACCATACTTTATCCCAGATCAAGAAACTTTAACATTATTACGTTTAAGTGCAATATCTGGCATAGATGTACGCATTTTATATCCTGGTAAAAGTGATAGTATTATTAGTGACCAAGCATCTCAGTCCTACTTCACTCCACTTTTAAAAGCCGGTGCCTCCATTTACAGTTATAAAGATGGTTTTATGCATGCAAAAATTGTACTTGTTGATGATCAAATTGCTACAATCGGAACAGCAAATATGGACGTACGCAGCTTTGAATTAAATTATGAACTTATTAGCGTACTTTATGAATCAGAAACGGTTCATGATATTAAACGTGATTTTGAAGATGACTTTAAGCATTCCACGGAAATCAAATGGAACGCTTTCCAAAAAAGAAGTATCAAAAAACGAATATTAGAGTCTTTCATGAGGCTCATCTCTCCTTTACTGTAAGCAATCAATGTAATATTGATTGCTTTTTCTTTTGTATTTCTCCCCTTTCCTTTTCTTTGCATACCATATTAAAACAAGTTATCATAAGATGTATTACTTTATGAAAATAATGTTAGGTGGGAAATACATGTTAGAACAATTTCATATACATGCTGATTTAAAACAGCAGCTTTCTACAATTCACGAAAAGAATAAACAAGAAGCTGGTGAAAATGCACATTTAATTGGAAAGAAAATATATAAAGCATCTGATAACAGCATTATCGAAGATGCCATTACAGCACTTCTTCTTGGCAAAAACATTCTATTAAAGGGGCCGACTGGTAGTGGTAAAACAGTACTAGCTGAAACTCTTTCTTCTTTATTCCAAAAACCAATGCATAGCATTAACTGTTCTGTCGACCTAGATGTAGAAGGTATTTTAGGATACAACACACTACAAACGAAAGATGGCGCATCTGAAGTTTCATTCGTTAACGGTCCTCTTATGAAAGCAATGAAGAACGGTCATTTCCTATATATTGATGAAATTAATATGGCAAAACCTGAAACATTACCACTTCTTCACGGTGCATTAGATTACCGTAAAATGATTACTAACCCGTTTACACAAGAAGTTGTATACGGTGATGAAGAATATCGCGTAATCGCAGCAATTAATGAAGGTTACGTTGGTACAAGCGAACTAAACGAAGCGTTAAAAAACCGTTTCGTTATTATTGAAGTTCCTTACATTCAAGGTGATACATTAAAAGAACTATTATTAGCTGAATCAAAATTAAATGATGTTGCAACAATTGAAAAGTTCGTTGCATTTGCAAGCGACCTTATGCCTTTAGCTCGTGATGGGCGTGTAAGTGAAGAAGCCGCAAGTATTCGTGGCATTATCGACGCATGTGATTTAGGTGTATATATTCCTGTTATGCGTGCAATTGAACGTAGTATTATCGCAAAATTAAACGATGAAACAGAACAAATGACTGTCCGTGAATTAGCAGAAAGTTATTTCTTTGAGGGATAATTCATGAGACAAATTTTTAGTGACAAAAAAATTGATGCGTCGCTGTTTCTACAAATGGAAAACTTAATGTATGCTCTTCTAAAAGAAGACGATGCCTACCTTGAGTATGGCTATAAAGCATACTACGACGAAATTGAAAAAAAGGTTGTCATTAGTCACTTTTGGGATGATCGAAAAGAAGAGGATACAGTAATCGGATTAAAAAGCGAAGTGTTTTTAAAAGCACTTGGTAATAAACATTACTCGGACATGACTTTAATTCGTTCTTATGCGATTGAATTGCAAGAATCACCCTTGAAAAAGTTTTTAACACAATTATTTGTTCTATTAGAAGATTTACGTGTTGAGGAAATCGTAAAAAACTTACGCCCTGGCACAAAGCATGTTTTTAAACGAAGAAAAGAAATGTATCGCAATTACTTCGGCTCACAAAATGAAATTAATCGTGTTCGTAATTATCACGGTGATCGTCTATTTTGTCTCTGCTATCTTTCATTAACGAGCGATAAATATGAAATGTTTAATAATGAATATTTCGAGCAAATTGAAGCAATTTTGCATGAAACATTCCAAGCTCGTAACACGGAAGATATTATGTATATCGTTGAGAAAATTCGCTATCGTTTAGAAGGACTTCTTGAAAGTGATATGCTGAACAATTATTTCGGACATGCTCCGCTCTACTTATCTGTTATTGCAGACGAAAAGAACTGTCGCGTCGAAGATTTAGCAAATGATGATACACAACTCATAGATGACGATGAAAATAAAAACAAAATGGATGAAAGTTTCTCCACATGGCATCGTGAAAATAAAAATAACGAAAACGAGAACTTTTTACGCTTTGAATTAGAAAGCGGAACAAAAACAAATATGATGGGCGATACTGCTCGTGAATCAGAAGATGGTGACCAAGCACTTGGTTCTGTACAAGGCACTTCTCAAAAGAGTACACAATCTAACTTTGATGGTGCTGATACAGAAGAAGCAAGAGCTTCACACGCTTCTAGCCAAAACGACGGTGCATACGGTAAGTATAACGTTGGTGCTTCTCATACATTTAAAGAAGCTCGCAAAGCAAATAGCGATGAGAAAAAAGATTACCAAGTTATCAAATCAGTCGTTAATAAAGATGTTAAAGAATTAAAGAAAATTATCGAAAAAACGATTGAAAATAAAACGAATGCAAATAGTGATAAATATTACGGAAGACTTCGTAAGAAATTCCTTCGTATTTATACTGAAAAGCAGCCGCGCATGTTTTATAAAAAAGGACAAGAATCACAAGAACTCGATGTTGCATTCCAACTACTAGTGGACTGCTCTGGTTCTATGTATAACAAAATGGAAGAAACGAAAAAGAGTGTAGTCCTATTCCATGAAGCGTTGAAATCTTTAAAAATCCCGCACGCTATTAGCGGATTTTGGGAAGATGCCTCTAGTGCTAAACCTGAAGATAAGCCGAACGTTATCCATGAAGTTGTAACGTATAAAAACTCAACGTTACCAAACGTTGGGCCTGAAATTATGCAGCTTCGCGAAGAAGAAGATAACCGCGACGGATATATTATTCGTATCGTTTCTGAAAAGCTTGCGAAAAGACCAGAAAAGCATAAATTCTTACTTGTCTTTACAGATGGTGAGCCTTCTGCGCTAGACTATCAACAAGACGGTATTTTAGATACGCACGAAGCTGTCAAACTTGCTCGTAAAAGTGGTATGGAAGTAATCGGAATCTTCATCGAAGAAGGCGAAGCGAAAGAAGCAACTTATCAATTAATGAAGAACATTTATAACCATCACTTCTTAGTTGCAAATCATGCTGAAGATTTACGTCTGAAAATTAAACCGCTATTGAAAAAGTTATTACTGAAGACGATCGAATAGAAAAACAGGAGCGTTGTGAACTGACCCCATAAAGTTAGACAGGTCGTTTCATTAGGCAGCCTTTAGGGCATGAGTTCGATATTGTACCGG
>NZ_MAOE01000134.1 GCF_001884185.1 Bacillus albus | reverse complement strand
CCTATCCCCTAAAGAATTTAGGGAACAAGTGGTTTAGGTGTTTTGATTGGTGTCCCATTTTCGGGGGTCACTTCATATTTTCCTTGGCTTTTTTCTATGTAGTACCTTAATTTTTTGAAGTAAAATCTTCAGTTTCAGTATGATCAGCATCTTCAATAGCAGTTTCTGGCATTCCATATAAGCCGTTCATTGCTTGTTCTTCGATATTAAGGTTTGCAGTATTATTTTTTTGAATAGGTGTAGCGTTTTCGGTAGCATTTTCTTTTTTATTTACATTTATGTTATTCATGTGTGAATCCTCCAAATTTCATTTGATTTATCTATAGTATGTGGATTGATTTCCAGAAATATGTGAATTGATTCTTGCAGATGTTATATAATTAAATAAATAATTAGGGTGAAATATAAACTGTTAGGAGTGAACAATTATGGTGAAAGCAAGGAAATTAGCCTTCTAAAATAAAAAGAAAATTTTAGGAGGCTATTAAAATGAAGTTTCACGTAATTGATAGGGAAAATTGGAATAGAGAGCAGTATTTTGAACACTATTTAGAATTAAAATGTACGTTTAGTATGACAGTAAATGTTGATATTACGCTTTTGATAAAGAAAGTACATCAAAAGGGAATTAAATTTTATCCGACTTTTATTTATATAATTTCGAGAATAATAAATAAACATAAAGAATTTCGAACATGTTTTAACGATGAAGGAGTTTTAGGCTATTGGGAGGAAATGATCCCGAGTTATACAATCTTTCATAAAGATGATAAGTCTTTTTCAAGTATATGGACGGATTATTCAAGTGATTTCCGCATTTTCTATAAAAATTATGAAGAAGATATGAGATGTTATGCTAGTGTTCATGGTCTTTTCACGAAAGAAAATATTCCGCCTAATGTATTTCCGATTTCTAGCATACCTTGGACTAGTTTTACTGGATTTAATCTTAATATTAATAATGATGCTGATTATCTATTACCTATTATAACTTGTGGGAAATATTGTAATGAAGAAAATAAGGTTATGCTACCAGTTTCATTGCAAGTACATCATTCGGTTTGTGATGGGTATCATGTGAGTCGATTTATAGAAGATTTACAGAAGTTAAGTAATAGTTGCAACGAGTGGCTTAAGTAATATCTAATTTTTAATTATGTGCAATTGAAAATGAATAAAAGAAGAGAACATGTTTTTATTACATGGTCTCTTTTTTATTCATTAATACTGAGTTACAGTGGAAAATATAGGTTGATTTGTAGTTTAATAGTAAAGAGAAGTGTTGTTTTTAATTATTTTAATTTTCGATTAAATAAAATTTTACATGATTTAATAGGGGGTAGTAAAGTGAAGTTCGTAAGTATTGAAAAAGAAGAGATCCTAATTGAGAATATGGCAAAAGTGTATTGTAAGGCATTTGAAAAAACAAATTTCAATGAGATGATTGAGCGAATGAAAAGACATGTAGAATATGCAGATTTTAAAGGTATAGTAGCAATAAATGATGAAAATGAAGTGGTTGGTTTTACTTATGGTTATCGCTCATTAGAAGGACAGTACTATAATCAATTAATGAGAGAAGCGTTAAATCTAGAGCAAGTAGAAGAGTGGTTACAAGATTGTTTTGAATTTGTAGAGTTAGCAGTTCATCCACAACATCAAAATGAAGGTCTTGGAACGAAATTACATAATGAACTACTAAAAGAGATTTTAAATAGAACGAGTGTTTTAACAACACAAATAAACAATGAAAAAGCGCGTTCGTTATATGAAAGATTAGAGTGGGTAAATATATTGGAGCCATTTCACCCAAGTACAAATGATGTTCCATATATAATAATGGGAAAAACTTTAAAAACAAAAGTGAATTGATAATTATTTCGTTCGCAAAGGTTATTAGCTTGTAACAATAAAGGGGAAAACAAAAATGACAATAATATTTATAGAAAAAGCTACTACTTTAGATGCTGAAAAATTAACAGAAATAATGACAAAAACATTTGATGAAGAAGCAAAACGATGGCTATCTGTTCAAGGTGATGTTATTGACTATAACATCCAACCACCAGGATATTCTTCAGTAGAAATGATGAAATATTCGATTGAAGAGCTAGATTCTTTCAAAGTGATAGTGGATGAAAAAATAATCGGTGGAATTATAGTTACAATCTCCGGTAAGTCATACGGTCGAATTGATCGTATTTTTGTAGATCCTGTTTATCAAGGAAAAGGGATTGGGTCATTTGTTATTAAATTAATAGAAGAGGTATATCCGAGCATACGGATTTGGGATCTCGAAACATCTAGTAGACAAATAAATAATCATTATTTTTATAAAAAAATGGGCTATGAAATAATTTTTAAATCTGAAGATGAGTATTGTTATGTAAAAAGAATCACTGTAGATTCAGCTGAAGAAGACCTAATAAAAAATAAAGATATGAAAAATAGCCAATACGAAAACTGTAATCTAGCAAATACAGAGTATTATCAAGTGAATTTAAAAAACGGTTCCTTTGTTGGTAGCAATATGATGAATCTGAAGATGAGTAATTGTAATGTGAGTCAATCAAATTTTAGAAATATAAATTTTAGAAATTCTTCATATGCAGATTTAAATCTTTCTGGTAGTAAATTTGATTTTGTGACTTTAGGTGGAGTTCAATTTAAAGATACAAATCTCGGAGAAGATAAAGATCCTATTTCATTTAATAGATGTGATTTAGAAGGTAGTACGATTAGTAATAGTAATCTGAAAAATATTGAAATAGAAAATTGTGACATATCCGGTATGAAAATAAATGGTATTCCAGTTGAAAATCTACTTGAGTTATATAATAAAGTAAAAAGTTAACCTGTATTGTGTGGAGTAGATATGCTGTTCGTAAATCGGGTTTTATACTGAAATAATTGTGTAAAAATAACATAAAGAAATATAGAAGGGAAGGGGTTTCACCCAGGGGCCTAGAATGGATGGATATGTATTGTTATGAATATGGAGGGGAGAAAATATGGAGATTAAACTAAGAGCGGTAGAAATACAAGATGCTAGAGCAATTCATCGTATATGCATACAAGATGATGTTTTACCTTATATGGTTTTCTTACCTAGTATGCGTGTAGATGCGATGGAAAATAGAATTCGTAATTTAGCGCCAAATCAATTTGAATTTGTTGCAGAGTATGATGGAGAAGTTGTTGGATTTGTTGGGTTAACCCAAAGCCCAGGACGTAGATCTCATTCGGGTGATTTGTTTATGGGGGTAGATAGTGAATATCATAATAAAGGCATTGGGAAAGCACTTCTTACAAAAATGCTTGATTTGGCTGATAATTGGTTAATGTTAGAGCGAGTAGAGCTTGGTGTTTTAGCAACGAATCCTAAAGCGAAATCGCTATATGAAAAATTTGGATTTGTAGAAGAGGGAATAAAAGTAGGGAATTTGAAGGCTCACGGAAAGTTTATTAATGAAATTATGATGAGTCGTTTTAGACCTGATGGTTTAATCATACATAATGGATAGTGAAAAGCATGACGTTATACTGTCATGCTTTTTATTTGTTAGTTGTTGTTAGGCAGTTTTGGCTGCACTAAAAATAATGCTAAGCCAATAAAAATAACTGTAATACCTAGTCCTTGTTGTAAAGAAATAGTCTCATTTAATATAAAGTACGCTAGTATACAAGTCCCAATCGTTTCTCCTAAAATACTCATAGAAATAACAGTAGCGCTCATCCATTTTAGTAACCAATTGAATATCGTTTGACCTAAAATCGTAGCAACAAACGCTAAGCCAATAAAGCACAACCAAGTTTGCGTAGAGTAATGGATGAAAGATTCTTGCTGCATGTAAGCAAATATACCGAGAAAACAGGCGCTACTTCCATAACTAATTACTGAATATGGTATAAGTGATACATTTTTACGAACATGTTGACTAATGAAAAAGTAAGCTGTAATAATTCCGGCAGCAATAAATGCTAAAATGTCTCCGTATAAAGCTTCTTCGCTAATTTGGAAGTCTTGCCATCCAATGACGATACTTCCTGAAATAGCGATGAGGCAACCGATAACTGCTCCTTTTGTAAATCTCTCTTTAAATAGAAAGTAACCACCAACCATAGAAAATAAAGGTTGTAACGTTACGATAACTGTAGAACTTGCTACAGAAGTATATTGTAATGATTCAAACCAAAGTACATAATGTGCAGCTAAAAATAATCCAGATATGAATCCGAATACCCATTGTCTTCTTGTTACTGATTTTAGCTCGCTTCGCTTATTTTTATTAAATAGTAATAACGGTAACAGAATGAGTGCAGCAAATAATAATCGATAAAAAGCAATGATAGCCGCAGGAGCATCTGCTAATTTTACAAAAATTGCTGAAGTTGATAGGGCAAATACGCCGAAAAATAAGATGTAATATGAAAGAATAGGTGATTTCACAGTTTGTCCCTCCAATAGAACGTTTATTATAATGTACTAAATACGATATAATGTACAATAGTTAGTATATAAGTCCCTGAGACGTTAAGAAAGGATTATTTGCCTTTGTTTACTATGTCAGCACAAAGGTAATGAAAGATGTAATATGATGGACGAAAGGAAGTTTTTACCATGATACATGATAGACTTGGACAAACTGTATTAAGTTATCGCAAGAAAAATAATATGACGATTCGTGAATTTGCTGATTATGCCGGGATCAGTACTTCATTAATTAGTCAAATTGAACGAGGAAATGCGAATCCTTCTTTAAGTGTATTGGAATTAATTGCGAAAGCATTAAATGTACCACTTTTTACACTTTTTATTAATGAAATCGATACAGATTCACTCATATCTAAGAAAAAAGATCGAAAAAAAGTATATCGGGAGAATAATGATCACATTGTATATGATGTATTAACACCCGATTTTATGAAAGCACGTATTGAAATGTTAATAATGGATTTAAATAAACAAGCAAACACAACGGAAAGTCATTACTCACATGAAGATAAGGAAGAGCTTGCTGTTGTTATGAAAGGAGAAGTGTATGTGGAGTTAGAAGGAAAAGAATATTTTTTAGAAGAAGGAGATGTTGTACGTATTCCGCCAAATGTGAAACATCGCTTTTTGAATAAAAGTGATGAATCCAATCATATCTTATTTGTATTGACGCCATCTTTAGGATGAGTATTAAGTGATTTTTATTACGGGGGAAAAATAGATGAAAAATAAAACTGTTTTAAGAGATGGCCTTTCAATTATTTCTCGATGTAAAAAACAAACAAATGATATTTGGCATGCGCATTTCGGAGCAGCTGCAATTGCTAGTTATTTTTTCATGAAAGATAACAATATGGAAGAAGAGATAACTCGTAGTATGTATTCTCAAACAAAAATGATGTTGAACAATCAAAAACTAGTTGGAATAATTGATAGTAAAGAAGAAATTGATTTTCAAAGTGCTGAAAAAATGATTATAAAATCATTGGAACATACAATTGATGAACTTCATTGGGTGGGGCATAATGTCATTTATGCTGCATTAAGTTTATTAGCTATGAAAGAGTTACAAAAATGGGGTGATAATCAAGCAATTGAAGGGATTACTAACCTTATATTATCGTTTAGAAAAACAATTCCTGGTAGATCGTGGATTGGTTTTACGACGAAGGAAGTAAAACAATTAAGTATAAACGATGAGATAGAAAGTGAATTCAAAAATCCGAAACAATTATCTAAGTTTATTTTAAAGGAGCTCTCGCAATTTAATATTATTTATAGAGCGGAATCGCATCATGATTTAATTGGTCATTTACTTACTTTTTCTCATGCAATTAATATTATGTATGACTTAGGGCATATAGATATATTCCATCGAGCGATACGGCCACTGTTAAAACTAGTATACGTGTTACGTGCTAGCCAAAATCTGATGCCGAATACTGAAATTAACTTGCACTCACCTATAGATCGTTTACCTTTAATCGAATCAAAACGTGCTCATGTATTACCAACAGAAAATCAATTTTGGCTAAAAGACTATAGTGCATTTAATTGGGATTTTGGGCATGTTTTTAAATTCTCATATAGTTATTTTGATCATATAAAGAGAGTTCCGGAATATAAAGATATTACATTAGATAAATTCCGATTTGTTATTAATACGTAATGAAGTTTAATAATCTGTATAAAGGGTTAAATTTAAAATTTTTTGTTGATAGTATATTATTTTATATTTGTAAGATTTTACATGCTTATTTTACTTTTACTAATTATGTAAATAGGCTATACTAAAATACATATATTTTAGTATTGGAGAGAGAAGTAAAACGACATGGAATTAGTAAAATTAGAAAAAGCAATTGAAATAAAGAAAGAAGAACTTTTATATTTAGTATCGGATTACGGAATTCAACATGAAAAAGTATTGGCATTAAGCCAAGAATTAGACAAACTGATTAATTACTTTATGTTTTTAAAATAGAAAGAACTATGACATGATGTGAAAATGTTATAGTTCTTTTTTATTTGGAAATTAAAATGTATATTTTATATACTTATAATAGATGGAATATTCAGTTTCTAAGGTGGGGTAAATATGATTTTACATACTCATATTTCAGGTGAAGGGGAACCAATGGTGCTTTTACATTCAGGTGGTATGACAGGTTTAGTAGAATTCGAAGAGCAGGTAGTATTTTTTCAAGAAAAAAATTATCAAGTCATTCGTCCTGATTTAAGAGGGCATGGAAAGTCAGGGGGGACATTGGAGAATTATTTCCTAAGTTCCGTAGAGGATTTACATGATACGTTAGTACATTTACAAATTGATAGATGTCATATAGCTGGTGTTTCCCTAGGAGGATTAATCGCTTTACTATTTGCAAAAAACTATCCAGAAAGAGTGAGAACATTAACTTTTTCAGGTATCTTTCCAGTTAAGAGAGAAAATTGGGAGCAGTCTCAGGAGTATGAAGCGAATTGTCATGAGCAACTGATGGAAAATGAAGAAGTAGTAACGTATATGAATCAAATTCATGAAAATAGCGATTGGAAAGCATTGCTTGAATCGTGGCAAGTTAAAGATTGGTACCCATTCGAAGAAACCGGTGATGTAGCTAATCTTCAAGTACCTACACTTTGTATTGCTGGGGGAGATTCAGAAGATGAAGTTGTAGCTGCTACAACGTTCAAACAATTAAATAACAATATTCATATTGCTGTTATTCCATTTGCTGGTCATCTAGTACATAATGATCAACCAGGAATTTATTCAAATATATTGTCTAATTTCTTACAGAATGCGCAAGCTGCTAGTCGAATATAAGGACTTTTGGGTATAATAAGAAAGGAATTATTAATTGTATCGGTTAGGAGCGCAGCACATATGAAAACAGTTGTTGTTATCGGTGGAGGTATAACGGGACTTTCTACTATGTTTTATTTAGAAAAATACAAAAAGGATAATAATATAGATTTAAATTTAATCCTTGTAGAAAAAGAAGAGTGCTTAGGTGGTAAGATCCATAGTGTAGAAGAAAAGGATTTTATTATGGAGTCAGGAGCAGATTCAATCGTTGCTCGTAATGAATATGTTATGCCGCTTGTGAAAGATTTAAATTTAGAAGAAGAAATGGTGTATAACGAAACAGGTATTTCTTACATATATTCTGATAATATTTTACATCCAATCCCTTCTGATACTATATTTGGAATACCGATGAGCGCCCAGTCATTATTTAGCAGTACATTAGTATCAACGAAAGGGAAAATTGTTGCTTTAAAAGATTTCATAACGAAAAATAAAGAGTTTACAAAAGATACTTCACTTGCTGTATTTCTAGAAAGCTTTTTAGGGAAAGAGTTAGTGGAAAGACAAATCGCCCCAGTGCTTTCAGGTGTATATTCTGGTAAATTGAATGAACTTACTATGGCATCGACATTACCGTATTTACTGGATTATAAAAATAAATATGGAAGTATTATTAAAGGTTTTGAAGAGAATAAAAAACAGTTTCAATCAGCGGGGAACAAAAAGTTCGTATCATTTAAAGGTGGCCTATCTACGATTATTGACCGTTTAGAAGAAGTACTGACTGAGACAGTAGTTAAGAAAGGCGCTATAACGACAGCTGTAAGGAAACAAGTTGATCGCTATGAAATCTCCTTTGCCAATCATGAATCAATCCAAGCTGATTATGTTGTTGTAGCAGCTCCGCATGATATCGCAGAAAATTTGTTGCAGTGTAATGAGTTAAATGAGCAGTTTCATACATTTAAAAACTCATCTCTTATAAGTATTTATTTAGGATTTGACATATTAGATGAACAATTACCGGCGGACGGTACAGGATTTATCGTAACGGAAAACAGTGATTTACATTGTGATGCTTGTACATGGACAAGCAGGAAGTGGAAGCATACATCTGGAAAACAACAGCTATTAGTACGAATGTTTTATAAAAGTACCAATCCAGTATATGAAACGATTAAAAATTATAGTGAAGAAGAATTAGTACGAGTCGCTTTATATGATATTGAAAAGAGTCTCGGAATTAAAGGTGAACCAGAAGTAGTTGAAGTTACAAATTGGAAAGATTTAATGCCGAAATATCATTTAGAACATAATCAAGCGGTTCAAATATTACAAGAAAAAATGACGGATCTTTATCCGAATGTATACTTAGCTGGTGCTTCATATTACGGTGTCGGAATTGGTGCATGTATCGGAAATGGAAAGAACACTGCAAATAAAATAATTGCAACATTAAAGGAACCTTCAAAATAGAATACATATATAAATAAAATGTCCCTTCAGTATATTGGAGGGACATTTTATTTATCCCACTTTAATGGGCAGTAAGACCCCCCACTGATTAAAGTTTCACTTTATTTCACTTGAATGGAGATTTTTTTATTAGTTGTATTATTCTCAGTAATCGTTAATGTTATATTCCCGGACTCTTTAAATGAATAGGAAGAGAGTTGATAAAGTTCTTTTATACCGTGTTTCTCTTTTAATGTATTAGCAGGAAGTAACGTTATGTTTGGTTTCCATGATTCTTGTTTTCCTGAAGGATAGTTTACTATTATTTCTGGATTATTTAATTGCATTTTTTTCCAAGAAGCCAAATGTAGTTCAACTTCTGCATCTTTTTTTAGTAACTCTTCTGAGAAATATCCAAGCTCCCCAACATTACCGAAAACAGTAAAGTTTTGATTTTGTAGTGTGATATCTAAATGTTTAGGCTGATATGTTGCTGCGTGGTAGATTCCATAGGAAAGTGAAAGAGTGGCGGCGATTAAAATGCTGATTGAAAATGTTTTAAAGCTATTACCTTTAAAACTAGTCATCATAAATGAGTTTGGAGCGAACTTTTTTGCAAATAAAAATATAAGTAAGATGAGTAAGAGGGATAAACCGATGAATATAAACATAAAAAATATACACCTCCATAACAAATTATATTTTAACTATATTTTACCATAAATGTATGGGGTAGGGTGTTGTTTTAGATGGGAAAAGTGGGCAAGGGATCGAATTAATAAGACATATTATTATGAGCGGAGTGATGGAGGTGAAAATAATACAATTAATTTTAAAATTAGAGAATAAAGAGATGATCATACTATTTTGATCATCTCTTTATTTTTTAAATCATATAAAAGCAAGAAGGGTTACTCTTAGTTCGTATTGAATTAAGAGAATAAGCTTCTCTTGAAATATTTGATTAATGGGACATTAAGGACTTTCCTAATTTAAAATATTTTTTCTGCTATAATGAATGAGTAGAAAGAAAGGAATGATTCTATGGCATTTCCTATATTAGAAACTGAACGTTTGCGTTTAGTTGAAATAGAACAATCTTATTGTCAAAAAATATATGAAATCTTTTCATTAGATGAGGTAACATGTTATTACGGTATGAATTCTTTTACGGAGTTTGGACAAGCTTCACGTATGATTGAATCTTTTTCAAAAAATTATTTTGAGAAAAAGGCGATACGATGGGGGATTGTATTAAAAGAAACTAATACTTTAGTAGGTACAATTGGATTAAATAATTTACAACTATGGAGTAAACGATCTGAAATTGGATATGACTTACATCCTCGTTATTGGGGCAATGGTTATGCGTCAGAAGCGGCCGAGGAAATTATTCATTATGGATTTCAAGATTTAGGCTTATTTAGAATTGGAGCTATTACATATCCTGAAAATGTTACTTCTTGTAAAATGTTATCTAAAATAGGGTTTCATAAGGAAGGGCTATTACGTGGATATATTCATCAAGGAAATAAGCAACATGATGCACTGCTGTATTCTATAGTTCGAACGGATGTAGAAGAAATAAATTTATAACAAAAAACCCCTCTTATAAAAGAGGGGTTAAGTAAAAGTTAACCTAACTTAGGTAATAAACGTTCTCCGCTTTTCATGCTACTTTTACATAAAGGGCATTTAGGCTCTTCTTCAAATGAAAAGTTCTTTCTCATCCATCCTAAACAATCCTCTGCTTCACATTCCCAAACAGGGGTTTGTTCTGGTGGTACTTCTGCTACATCGTTCTTTCGATTGCGATACATGTAACCACTCCTTTTATGTAAAAAATTTTAGTTATATATTAAAAAGGTTGTTAACCGTGCTGGTAACAACCTTTTTATTGTTTGAATTATAGCTTTACAACGTTTTTAGCTTGAGGTCCACGGTTACCGTCTTCAACTTCGAAGCTAACTTCTTGACCTTCGTCAAGAGATTTGAAGCCGTCGCCAGTGATAGCTGAGAAGTGAACGAATACGTCGTTACCGCCTTCAACTTCGATGAAACCGAAACCTTTTTCGCTGTTAAACCATTTTACTTTACCTGTTAATGTCATGGTAATGCCTCCTAAAATTTAAAAAGATTACAATATGATCGGCCTTATTTGAATGAAAAATAAAAGTTCACATATTATCAAAAACCAATAAGTAGTACAAAATGTTCCTGATTGATACTTGATAATATGCAAAGAAAATATATTGTTAAATTGACCTTAATTACTATCTTACAACAAATGGTGGGAAATAGCAAGTGCTGGTAATACCAGTGAATAATCTTGGTGATAATAGTAAAACGCACAAAGTCATCTCTTTTATTTATATATTATTCCTAATTTGGGTTTATGCTAAACTAAGAACATTTTTATTAGGAATTTGTATTAGAAAAACGATATATAGTATTGATATATTTGTTAAGGAGGCGAGAATATTGCAATTTACTCAATTTAAAATAATTGAAGCCGCTAAAGAAGGAAGAAGAAAGGTTCATCCGGTATTCGCTGTCATACTTGCGATTGTATTTTTAACTTTAGGTGAATTGTTCATGTTATTTATACTGTTTTTACCGGAAGCAAAGACGGGCTTAATGAAGGCAATCTATAGTGATATTGAGATGATATTGACGTTTGGCGGAGCTATATTTTTTGTTTTTTTTATGGATTAGATTTGTAGAGAAAAGATCAGTTTCATCCATTGGCTTTTGGAAAAACCAGTGGATTAGAAAATATTTGAGAGGTGCATTATTAGGTTTTATTTTCATTTCAATACCAGTCCTGCTCCTTCTATTAACAGGAAATGTACAATTACAAATGCAACAAATTACACCAACAGCTATACTTGGAATTACAGGATCTTTAGTTGCTTTTTTAATACAAGGTGCAACAGAAGAAATCGTTGTTAGAGGTTGGTTATTTCCAGTTCTTTCTGTTAGGAGCCGTATATGGATTGGGATTGTTGTTACTTCTTTTTTATTTGGTTTTCTTCATTTACTAAATCCAGGTATTACAATTCTTTCAATATCGAATATAATATTAGTTGGTGTATTTGCAGCTTTTTACGTTTTGAAAGACAGTAGTCTTTGGGGGATATGTGCATGGCATTCCATTTGGAATTGGGCACAATATAACGTATTTGGTTTTGCAGTTAGTGGAATGGCAATGTATTCTATACCACTTTTTAAACCTGTCACAAACGGATCGGAATTCCTTCATGGAGGTTCGTTCGGGATTGAGGGGAGTATCATAACGACAATATTGCTTTCGATCGCTTCAATTGTTTTATGGAGACAGTTATGGGGGAGAAAAGTGAAGCAAAGAGATTAACTTAATGAAAGTGGGAGAAATTATGGGGATTATAGCGTTTGAGGGAGCAAGTGCGGTTGGTAAGAGCACTACGTGTCGTGAGTTAGAAAAAAATTATGGTGCTTACATTATACCTGAAGTGAATGTATTATTTGAAAGACCAAAAAACGAACATAGAACATGGTATTTTGAAAAGCAAGTAGAGCGCTGGAAAATAGCAGTGCAGAAGTCAAAGCAATATGAATTAGTAATACTTGATGGCGATATTTATCAGCCACTTAGTTATAATTGGTGTTTCCATTTTGATATATTTGATCAGCCATTATCTTTAATAGAAAACTTTTATAAAGAAAAGCTGATCAATAAGGAAATTGGTTTTCCCGATCAATATTTTTATTTATATACAAATGATGAAGAACTGAGAAAGCGGAAAGAATCTGACGAGACAAAAAGAAGAAGAAACTTTGAAAAACATTTACATATATCAAAATCGTTTCAACGTTATTATGAAAATTTAAATACCGTTACAGACGGGTACTGCAAAATGATTGACGCGAAAAGTGTAAAATCGAATGAATTAGAAATTGTAAACAGTTTGAACTGTTTACATGTGTGTGAAGAGAGCCGTTTTGATGTTTCGAGGTTAGACGCGATTACGAAGTGGTTAAAAGAACAACGTGCATAAAAAAACGACGAGCCCTTATAAGGTGCCCGTCGTTTTTTTATGTATTATATATTGAATTTAAAATTTGTAAATTTGCTTTTTCATTTTTTTTAATAGCATTTGTATATTTAGCTAGAAAGAGCTGAGAAGGATAAACTGGTAGTTCACCACAAATATCGATACCATAGACGTTTTTATTCTTAATAAGAGAATGAATACATTTTAAAAGTGTAGAGAGTTCCATTTGTCCTTGATCCCAATTCGTAATAGTTACTTTTGAGTCTAAAACATCTTTATCGATGCTTACATATATAGTGTTTGTATGAATATGCGAAAGTATTGTATGTGTAGATAATTCGTTTGATGTATCTATTGGGAACACTTCAACGCATGAATAATCGTTGGAATGAATTGTTAAAGAAGAAGGTCCAATAATAATTACTTTCTTTAATTTCGGGTTATTTTGAAGAGCGAACGATACCCATGACCCGCAAGAAATAAGAGTATGTTCATTTTCTTCTTTTAAGTTCATGTCAGTGTGATGATCAAATAGAATAAGGGTAAATGGCTCATCTATTTCTTTTAGTAGTAAATAAGATACATAATGATAATTTCCAGAACCGATAAAAGTGACTCCTTTTTGCTTTCTACGGTTTAACTCCTGTTTTATCCGCAGTAAAGAAGGAGGCTCGCAATACAGGTTTGCGTGCTCTAAATGACTAAAATCAATATCTTCATGTGAATAAGAATGAAGTTTATTTTGTAATAAATATGTATCGTCAAAGTTTAAAAAAGTTAAACCACTATACAATAAACTCATATTTATTCATCTCCTTTATATGTAGGCTAGCATATATTTTTATAAATTTAAAACGAAATGCTTAGAGGTGGATTTGAAATAGATGGGTTATTTTTACAGAATAATCTTTCAATTTATAAAGAAAAGAAATATAATATGAGGAAATATGTATGTGTTTCAGGAAATAGAAACTATGTAATAAATGAAAATGAGACTTGAAATGGAATTGAGAAAAAAAGTAGATAAAGAATAACTATCAGCAAAAGCTCAGTTAATTCAACGAATAATTAATATTTCAAGTTATTATTTGTGAAAGGAGAATAAATGTAAGTATGAAAAAGATTATTATTTCAGATCTTGATGGGACTTTATTAAGAAGCGATAAAACAATTTCAGAGAAATCTATAAATATTTTAAGGGAATGTAAAAATAATGGAGACGAATTGATTTTTGCTACAGCAAGGCCGCCAAGAGCTATAAAACAGTATATACCCAACGTGTTAAAGAGTGAAATTATGATTTGTTATAACGGGGCTTTAGTTCTTAAAGGTAAGGATATTTTATATGAAATGAAGATTTCTAAAAATAACATTTTAGAAATCATAGAAATAGCAAAAAAGTATAATCTTCATGAGATTTGTCTTGAAATAGGTGATAAGTTGTATTCAAATTTTGATGTTACTGATTATTTTGGTAATGTACCATGTGAAATTATGGATGTAAGAGATTTAGACTTTGAAAAAGCTTCTAAAGCAATTATTTGTACTAAAGGCTCAATAAACAACGAGTTTATTAAAGAATTGCCTCGTGAATGCAAGGCGGTAATTACAGATGACGGGACATTGTGTCAAATTATGCATGCAGAAGTTTCAAAATGGAATAGTATTCAACATGTTTTACAGCACTTAAATCGAGACGTATCTGAAGTAATTGCCTTTGGGGATGACTACAATGATATGGAAATGATAGAGAAATGTGGGGTTGGTGTAGCGATGAGCAACGCTGTTGAGGAATTAAAGGCAGTCGCTAAATTTATTGCTAAAAGTAACGATGAGGATGGAGTTGCTATATTTTTAGAAAGTGAAAGTTATGTTTATGTAAAATAGTATAAAAAAATAAATTGCGGTAGGTTGTGAAAAAAGAGATGCTATATCTGTTTTTGATAAACAGATATTATGAATGAGGCATGTGGGAGGAAACAAGTAAGATGAAAACATTATTTAAAATAATAGGTATTATAGCTGGTATGGCGATAATCGGCGTAGGTGTAACATACGGTATGCTATATTATTTGAATAATAGTAAACCAGCTGCGAAAAAGGCATCAACAGCAGCTCCGGCAGCCGAAGTACTAGCTGATAGTAATGTAAAAGCTGAAGATGCAAAGCTTTTAGAAAATGGCAATCATTCATTACCAAATAGCGGTTTTAATAAAAATTTCAAGTGGACAGATGAGAACATACAGACAGCATTACATGAAATGGCACATCAAAAAACGAAAGCTGATCAAAAGTGGGGTTATATTTTAATCACACAAGAGCGTATTGAAAGTTTACTTGAGATTATAAATAGTAATGATGTTGCACAAAAAAGTACATATGTGGATATTTTAGAACGGTGGAAACAAGGGAAATATGAAAAAGTTGACGTGGATCACAATAAAATTTGGAGATTACAAAGCGGGAATTTAGGTGAAGGAAAAGGTGTAATGTCAGAAGCGGAACAAAAAGAGTTAATTAATCAACTGTTTATGCAAAAAGGTACATATTCAGGAAGTAAATTAATTGCAGGTGGGGGACAGACTAATAAATAAGAGCTATGTTGAAACACCTTTGTCATTATAATGACAAAGGTGTTTTTGTTGACACAAGAAATAAATGGAAATATAATTCATATGTGAAATAAATTAGAGGGGCTTAAATATACATATGAATAACAGGGAGCTTTACGCAAATATTCGTGATGTTTATCATTTACTCCAAAAAAATCTAGATAGGGCAATTGAGCAATATGATATAAGTTACGTACAATTTGGAGTGATTCAGGTACTCGCAAAATCTTGGAAAGTATCTATGTCAAAGTTAATTGAAAACATGGGATGTGTCCCAAGTAATATGACAACAATGATTCAACGGATGAAGCGTGATGGTTACGTTATGACAGAGAAGAATCCAAATGACCAACGTGAAACGCTCGTTTATTTAACTAAAAAAGGTGAAGAAATAAAAAAGCAAGTAGATGTGAAGTGACCCCCGAAAATGGGACACCAATCAAAACACCTAAACCACTTGTTCCCTAAATTCTTTAGGGGATA
>NZ_MAOE01000133.1 GCF_001884185.1 Bacillus albus | reverse complement strand
TTTTAGTTTGGTTAAGTTAGAAAGGGCGCACGGTGGATGCCTTGACACTAGGAGTCGATGAAGGACGGGACTAACGCCGATATGCTTCGGGGAGCTGTAAGTAAGCTTTGATCCGAAGATTTCCGAATGGGGAAACCCACCATACGTAATGGTATGGTATCCTTATCTGAATACATAGGGTAAGGAAGACAGACCCAGGGAACTGAAACATCTAAGTACCTGGAGGAAGAGAAAGCAAATGCGATTTCCTGAGTAGCGGCGAGCGAAACGGAACATAGCCCAAACCAAGAGGCTTGCCTCTTGGGGTTGTAGGACATTCTATACGGAGTTACAAAGGAACGAGGTAGACGAAGCGACCTGGAAAGGTCCGTCGTAGAGGGTAACAACCCCGTAGTCGAAACTTCGTTCTCTCTTGAATGTATCCTGAGTACGGCGGAACACGTGAAATTCCGTCGGAATCTGGGAGGACCATCTCCCAAGGCTAAATACTCCCTAGTGATCGATAGTGAACCAGTACCGTGAGGGAAAGGTGAAAAGCACCCCGGAAGGGGAGTGAAAGAGATCCTGAAACCGTGTGCCTACAAATAGTCAGAGCCCGTTAATGGGTGATGGCGTGCCTTTTGTAGAATGAACCGGCGAGTTACGATCCCGTGCGAGGTTAAGCTGAAGAGGCGGAGCCGCAGCGAAAGCGAGTCTGAATAGGGCGTTTAGTACGTGGTCGTAGACCCGAAACCAGGTGATCTACCCATGTCCAGGGTGAAGTTCAGGTAACACTGAATGGAGGCCCGAACCCACGCACGTTGAAAAGTGCGGGGATGAGGTGTGGGTAGCGGAGAAATTCCAATCGAACCTGGAGATAGCTGGTTCTCCCCGAAATAGCTTTAGGGCTAGCCTTAAGTGTAAGAGTCTTGGAGGTAGAGCACTGATTGGACTAGGGGTCCTCATCGGATTACCGAATTCAGTCAAACTCCGAATGCCAATGACTTATCCTTAGGAGTCAGACTGCGAGTGATAAGATCCGTAGTCAAAAGGGAAACAGCCCAGACCGCCAGCTAAGGTCCCAAAGTGTGTATTAAGTGGAAAAGGATGTGGAGTTGCTTAGACAACTAGGATGTTGGCTTAGAAGCAGCCACCATTTAAAGAGTGCGTAATAGCTCACTAGTCGAGTGACTCTGCGCCGAAAATGTACCGGGGCTAAATACACCACCGAAGCTGCGGATTGATACCAATGGTATCAGTGGTAGGGGAGCGTTCTAAGGACAGTGAAGTCAGACCGTAAGGACTGGTGGAGTGCTTAGAAGTGAGAATGCCGGTATGAGTAGCGAAAGACGGGTGAGAATCCCGTCCACCGAATGCCTAAGGTTTCCTGAGGAAGGCTCGTCCGCTCAGGGTTAGTCAGGACCTAAGCCGAGGCCGACAGGCGTAGGCGATGGACAACAGGTTGATATTCCTGTACCACCTCTTTATCGTTTGAGCAATGGAGGGACGCAGAAGGATAGAAGAAGCGTGCGATTGGTTGTGCACGTCCAAGCAGTTAGGCTGATAAGTAGGCAAATCCGCTTATCATGAAGGCTGAGCTGTGATGGGGAAGCTCCTTATGGAGCGAAGTCTTTGATTCCCCGCTGCCAAGAAAAGCTTCTAGCGAGATAAAAGGTGCCTGTACCGCAAACCGACACAGGTAGGCGAGGAGAGAATCCTAAGGTGTGCGAGAGAACTCTGGTTAAGGAACTCGGCAAAATGACCCCGTAACTTCGGGAGAAGGGGTGCTTTCTTAACGGAAAGCCGCAGTGAATAGGCCCAAGCGACTGTTTAGCAAAAACACAGCTCTCTGCGAAGCCGTAAGGCGAAGTATAGGGGGTGACACCTGCCCGGTGCTGGAAGGTTAAGGAGAGGGGTTAGCGTAAGCGAAGCTCTGAACTGAAGCCCCAGTAAACGGCGGCCGTAACTATAACGGTCCTAAGGTAGCGAAATTCCTTGTCGGGTAAGTTCCGACCCGCACGAAAGGTGTAACGATTTGGGCACTGTCTCAACCAGAGACTCGGTGAAATTATAGTACCTGTGAAGATGCAGGTTACCCGCGACAGGACGGAAAGACCCCGTGGAGCTTTACTGTAGCCTGATATTGAATTTTGGTACATTTTGTACAGGATAGGCGGGAGCCTTTGAAACCGGAGCGCTAGCTTCGGTGGAGGCGCTGGTGGGATACCGCCCTGAATGTATTGAAATTCTAACCTACGGGTCTTATCGACCCGGGAGACAGTGTCAGGTGGGCAGTTTGACTGGGGCGGTCGCCTCCTAAAGTGTAACGGAGGCGCCCAAAGGTTCCCTCAGAATGGTTGGAAATCATTCGTAGAGTGCAAAGGCATAAGGGAGCTTGACTGCGAGACCTACAAGTCGAGCAGGGACGAAAGTCGGGCTTAGTGATCCGGTGGTTCCGCATGGAAGGGCCATCGCTCAACGGATAAAAGCTACCCCGGGGATAACAGGCTTATCTCCCCCAAGAGTCCACATCGACGGGGAGGTTTGGCACCTCGATGTCGGCTCATCGCATCCTGGGGCTGTAGTCGGTCCCAAGGGTTGGGCTGTTCGCCCATTAAAGCGGTACGCGAGCTGGGTTCAGAACGTCGTGAGACAGTTCGGTCCCTATCCGTCGTGGGCGTAGGAAATTTGAGAGGAGCTGTCCTTAGTACGAGAGGACCGGGATGGACGCACCGCTGGTGTACCAGTTGTTCTGCCAAGGGCATAGCTGGGTAGCTATGTGCGGAAGGGATAAGTGCTGAAAGCATCTAAGCATGAAGCCCCCCTCAAGATGAGATTTCCCATAGCGTAAGCTAGTAAGATCCCTGAAAGATGATCAGGTTGATAGGTTCGAGGTGGAAGCATGGTGACATGTGGAGCTGACGAATACTAATAGATCGAGGACTTAACCATATAATATGTAGCAAATGTTATCTAGTTTTGAAGGAATATGCCTTCATAGTTTGGTGATGATGGCAGAGAGGTCACACCCGTTCCCATACCGAACACGGAAGTTAAGCTCTCTAGCGCCGATGGTAGTTGGGACCTTGTCCCTGTGAGAGTAGGACGTCGCCAAGCAA
>NZ_MAOE01000132.1 GCF_001884185.1 Bacillus albus | reverse complement strand
ATTGAATTTGCATACTTAGTATGCGAATTCAGGAGGTGTTTTTTTCATGTACCACTATTCGGGTTCACTTCAAATTCGTAATGAATGTATAGCGGTTTTTTATTATTATCTTAAGCAAGATTTTTACGTTTTTTTGTCCGTTTTTTAATGATAAAATATAAAAGAATGAGTATGACACCGCTAATTGCGAAAGATTTCACATACGGTCCCGCAATATCGTTTATATTCTCCCAATTTTGACCTAGTTTTTCACCTAAATAAATGAAAATGATAGACCAAGGAATGATTGCAAGTGCTGTTAATGTAGTGAAGCGTAGTAATGGCATTTTTGTAATACCAGCAGGAATTGAAATCGCATGACGTACTACTGGAATAAAGCGTGCAGTGAAAATTACACCAGTTCCGTAACGATTAAACCAATCTTCAGCTGCATCTATATGTTTTTTATGGATGAAAATATATTTTCCGTATCGTTCTAATATAGGTCGTCCACCGTATCGTCCAAGCCAATAAATAAAGATTTGAGCAATAACGCCGCCAATTGTACCAAATATAACTGCGCCTATAAATGAGATACTACCGTTGAATACTAAATAACCTGCATAAGCAAGGACGATCTCACTCGGAATAATCTCAATCATAAGTCCAAGCATAATGCCCCAATAACCTAACCCTTCAAAAAATGTTAATACTGAGTGAATAAAACTACTTACCATTGTTGCACCTTCTAGTTTATGTATTTTTGAATAGGTGAACCTGATACTTAATAATATAAAAGATTCACTATGTGTAGATTATACCTTATTTGTATAGGGGATTGCTATTTCAATTCTTTTATGTCTCTCATAAGTATTATAGTAAATGATAATGTATTGGAAATTTCCTATAATGATATTTTTAATTTACAAAGAGACAAGGGGAATATATGCATAATAAGTTTCAAAATTATGAACCACTTTCTATTTGGGATAGAGACATGATTCGGTTGATAAAAAGTATTTCAAAGGGTAGCTTATAGGTTCAAAAATTTAATAATAATTTGAGGAGAATAAAAATATAAATATTCTCTTAACACTTAGACAGGTACTTCACTTTCAAATAACGAATTATAATGTTAATAAAATTTTATAGAAAATTAACGTGATGAAGGTGAAAATATGAAAAAAGTATTATTAGAAAAGGCCTCATATCTACATAAAGAAGAGTTAGAACAATTACATAAAGCTATATTAGTTTCTGAGAAAGCTCATGAAGGACAATTTCGAGTTTCAGGTGAGCCGTATATTACTCATCCATTTGCAGTTACTGAAATTTTGTTAGATTGTAAGGCGGATATTATAACTTTAGTTGCAGCATTACTACATGATGTGGTGGAGGATACAGATTACACAATTGAGTATATACGTGATATATTCGGTAAAAAAGTGGCTGATATTGTAGAAGGGTTAACTAAAATTGATAAAAAACAAATCCCTAATAAAGAAGAGTATGAAGCAATAAATTTAAAGAAATTATTGTTAGCTACACAAGGAGATATAAGAGTAGCTATTATAAAAGTAATAGATCGTCTACATAACATGAGAACTTTACAGGTGAAAGCTGTAAAGAAACAAGTTCCTTATGCAAATGAAACACTCAAAATTTTCGCTCCGATTTGTAAAAGGCTGGGGCTATTTCATATTCAACACGAGTTAGAAGATTTAGGTTTTTATTATCTAAATCATTCTAAATATAAGGGAATGAAAATTCTTTTACAAAATTATGTTAAGTTATTAGGAGGTTTGTCTCAAAATATAATGCGAGATATAAATACTTTTCTAAATACATCTTTAATATTTGAAGTTGATTATGAAGTAAGCCCTATTTATACAGCTTATTCTCGTCTCCAAGATATTCAAGACATTACAGCAGTATCAAAAATAATTATCACGGCCTCAAATAATTTAGACTGTTATAAAATATTAGGAATTATACATCAGCTATACAAACCAATTCCATATCAATTTGAAGATAATATAGCAATTGAAGGTGATGTATTAAACAAATACTTAAAGACCAAAGTGGTGATCAATAACCATGAAATAGTGATATGTATTGAAACAAAAATAAATCAGGAGATACGATATAAAGGGGTATTTCATATTCTTACAAAAAGTATAACTGATAAGGGGATGCAAAATATAATTCATAAATTGATGGATCATTTTATTAAGACAAATGATCTAGTAACTCAAGATGCGATTGAATTTTATGATTTAGTATCATATGAACTATTCCAAGATAACATTGTAGCATTTACTTCTAAGTTAGATTCCGTGAACTTACCGCAAGGTTCTACTGTAATCGATTTTGCTTTCGCATTAAACCCTGAGAGTGCTAAGTATATGTCAGGTGCTAAAGTTAATGGTATAAATAAACCGATAACAACGAATGTTTCACATCTAGATATTGTTGAACTTGTGGTAACTGAAAACATAAGTAATGTAAGACAGGATTGGTTAAATTTCGCTAATAGTTCAAAAGCTCAAATCGAAATTTATAAAGAGTTACAAAGATGAATGGATTAAATTTATTGAGAAAACCTGTTCGAAATTTAATAGAATGAAATGATCATTTTTGAATTAATAATAGGCGATTATGATTTTTTATAATTATTACCTAAAAAAACAACCATCCACCTGTTCTAAATATATAACAGGTGGATGGGTGTTTTCATTATTAAAAAATAGAAGCATTTCTGCTTCTATTTTTTTACGGTTTCACATCTAAATTTTGTAAAAATAAAGTTGCTGTTACGTAACGTTTCGCTAACATTTGTACATAAGCGGTATGCACAGATAATGTGGCGATAATAATGGCGTTACGAATCGCTTCACGTTGCTCGTTATTAATTTGATCAAACTTGCTTGCGATTTTATCAGCTTTTTCTTTTACGATGTTTTCAATTGTATGAACTGTATCTGTTGCATTTAATTGTAAGCAATTCCCTTGATTAAGTTCTTCAAATAGAGAAGAGTATGCTCCATATAAATGAACAGGATTGATTAAGTCATCACTTCGATCGGCTGGGTCATTTACGATAAGGCGTAATAGCTTACGAATGGATTCAAAATCAAGTGCTGTTTTTAAATCTTCAACAATGAATAGTAAGGCTGCTTGTTCAATTGAATATTTTTTCCCTTTTTGAGGAGAGCCAATCATTTCTTTTATATCTCGTTTCACCCAGTTTTGCATGGCCGTTACTGAAAAACTTGTATTTTCAATCTGATTACCAAGCGCAACGATTTCATTTAATGAAAAACCGACGTCTGTATCATCAATTTTAATCAGTTTTTCAAAAATAGGTGAAAGTGCGGTAGTAATAAAAGCAGTTACGCTTTGTCCGCTTTCAATATCTTTTTTATGTGTCTTTGCCCAAGCTTCTTGTAAAATACCGAGAGGCTTTTTCGTATTCCATCCTCTTAATGATAGAAGAAGGGTAGCCATTTCGTTTCGTGTGAGATGAAATGTTTCCATCTTTTCACCTCCAAAAATAATAAAAAGTTCTTATGAACCTATAATATGTTTTGTTTCATTTAAAGTCAATTCTGTTTTGCTTAATTTTTCCTTTGTCACCAAACTGTCGGAAGTAAATAATACTTGCATATTTCGACAAAAGTTCATATAATAAGTTCATAAGAACCTTTAAAATGTTCTTAAAAACAAATCTATCATTCTGAATTTAGTAGAAAGGTAGATTTCACATATATCTATATAAAAGGAGAATGGATATAATATGTTGAAAAAACTTGTAGCAGTCATGACAGCATTCATGGTTATCTTTGGAGCTAGTAGCTTCATGTTTGTAGATCACGCAGCAGCGAAGAGTTACAAATCTGGTAAAAAATCATACACACCAAGTTCAGGTCAAAAGTCAAAAGTTGATTTGAACAAAAAAGATAATAACGTGAATTCACAAAAAACAACAACAGATTCAAAAACAAAAGCAACAAACACAGCACCAAAAAGTAATAAAGGAAGCTTTATGAAAGGTTTATTACTAGGTGGTCTTGGTGGTTTACTAATGGGTAGCTTATTTGCAAATATGGGAGCTCTTGGTTCTGTATTAGCGTTTATGGTAAATATGTTAGTAATGGCTGGTATCGTAATGTTAGCAGTTCGTGCATTTAAATACTTCAAAGATCAACGTAAGAAAAAGGAAGATGAAGTAGCATGGAAACAATAAAAATTTCTGAACAAGAACTGATTAATGCGCTTTGTGTATATATCGCTGAAAAAAGACAAGTTGGTCCAGAAGAAGTTTTAGTTGAACTCATGTACGACGATGACTATGGTTTCTCTGCTGAAGTAGAGGTAAATGGTCGCCAGCAAATTTTAATTCAAGCGAACTTAATCGAAGCATTGCGCTTATTACTTGACAGAGAATATAATGTCAATTCATTTGCAGCAAGATTACAACTTGAATTAGATGATGAAGAAGGCATTTACGCATTAGCGAAATTTAATAACTCAGATGAGTAGGAAAAAGAGCTGTTGAGAGAAATCTCAGCAGCTCTTTTTAGTATGTGCATATGCAAGGGAATAATCACGCCAAATTTCATTCATTTTCCGTCTACCGACATTAATCATCGGGTTAAATTGTATGGCAGCTTGATGACGTACGGTATGTACATGTTGGATCGCTTGTTGTAAGTCTAGTTCAACCGAATGGGCTTTTTTATTTGCCTGTTTTACGATAGAATATCCAGCAACAGTCCCTTGTGCCATTGCGATTTTCCCGCTTTCAATACCAGTTATATTGCCGGCTACAAATAAACCGGGAAGAGGGGTTTCCATTGTTTCGGAATGCAGTGGAACATGTCCGCCCAATTCCGGAATGTAACGGAAAGGGCAGCCAGCTACAGCAGCTAGCTCAGCAAGAGGGTATAAGCCACCGGCAATACAAACGAAGTCTGCCTCATATATTTGTTCCGATCCAGTTATGATGTTTCCTTTCGTATCAATATTGGCAACGCGTACACCTTCAACTTGATCTGTTCCGATAATTTCAAGAGCTGCTTTTCGAAGGTGAAGAGGTGTACCGTTTATTTTCATTCCGCTGTTTGGATAGAAGGTTAATCCGGCTTTTCGAATCCAGTCATATTTCATAAAATGGCTACCTATGCGTAGAAAAGCAGAAGGAGCGAGATGAGCCGCATTTAAAAGAGAGTTTAAAACTTCTTCTGGTTCTCCAGCCTGTTGACTTAATTCACTTTTTTCAGGAAGTACGATATGTTCAACTTTAATGCCTGCTAATTGTAATTCATTTAAGATGGCGAATGACAAAATGTTAGCACCAATAATGATTCCTTTTTCTCCAACTTGAACGCGATGTACATTTGTCATTACTTGTGCTGCCCCGATTGACATAACTCCTGGAATTGTCCAACCAGGAAGGGGAATGGAGTACTCGGCAGCTCCGGTAGCAAGTAAAACGAAAGGTGCTTCTAACGTACCGATATTCGTATGTACGTACCAAGAACTTTCATCTTTATCTAAATTATAGACAGAAATACCACAGCGAATATCAACTGAAAGTGATTTTGCTTCTTCGTGAAGGCGTTTTGATTCTTCTATGCCGTTCCACCATTCTCCAGTAGGTTCTTGATGTAATTGACCGAGCAACCTTCCGCCAGGCTTCATAAATTCATCAATAACAAGTACATTTAGTCCAAAACGAGCACAAGAGATGGAGGCTGATAAACCTGCTGGTCCAGCACCGATAATAATGACATCATTCATCGTTTTTTCACCATCTCTCTCACGATATTTGGATGCTGTTTGCCGCTGTCAACAATCATATCTTTTTCTACAACAGTTAAGCATGCTCGTACGTTCGTTTGATTATTTACTGTGACGCGGCACTCAGAACAATGTCCAATATTACAGTAAATACCTCGCGGCGTCCCGCTATCTTCATGCACTCTTAAAGTTCTTATTCCATTTGCGAGTAAAGCGGCCGCAATCGTTTCATGTTCATATGCTTCATATTGTTGCCCGTTAAATTTGAAAGTGATGCGCTTACTATTATTTAAACTCCCTAAAACAGGATGATTGGTAATTCTATTCATTGATTTTCACCTACCGCTCCAAAGGTAACTGCACGCACTGGTGGTTGATATTTTAATGGAATTTCATTAGTAGTTACGTCAGGATTTGCACTTTCAATCATTCGATCTATCATCATTCTACATGTGCGGCCACCGCAAAATCCCATGCCAGCACGTGTTCTTAGTTTTAATTCTCTTGCCGAGCATTTATATTCAGCAATTGTCGATTGAAGTTGACCGTATGTAACTTCTTCACATCGACAAACAATTAAGTGATCTTTATTCGTCATATGAATTCCTCCTCTAGTTCGGTTTGCACAAATTATTATGCAAAAACTATGCCAATATAGAGGAGGGAAACGGTTATTGTAATCCAAGCTTTTTTAAACGGTTATATAAAGTAGCTCTCGTAACACCGAGTTGTTTCGCGCACTCTAATTTATTCCCATTTAATATGCGTAAAGCCCTCTCAATGACTTTCTTCTCATGTTCATCCATTTCTTCTTGTAAAGAAAGGATTGTATGATTGTTGCTGAGTAATAGGGAATGAGCTGTAGGATTTTCTAACGTTTCAGTTGTATGAAATGGTAAATATTCTTGTTTTATAATACCGTCAGTCGCAAATACGACAAGTCTTTCAACAACGTTACGAAGTTCGCGAATATTACCTGGCCAATTGTAATGAAGCAGTTCATGCATAATGCTGGAAGGTAAGTCACGAATTGGTCTGCTATAGTTGATTGAAAAATCGTTTAAGAAAGAATAGGTTAATTCTATAATATCTTCGCGTCTTTCGCGCAGCGGTGGAATATGCAAGCTAACTACATTTAAGCGATAGTATAAATCTTCTCGGAACGTGCCTTTTCTCATTTCCTCTTGTAAATCACGATTTGTAGCAGCGATAATGCGGAAATTAATATGAATCTCTTTTTCTCCACCAACACGGTAATATTTTCGTTCTTGTAGTACACGCAAAAGCTTTACTTGCATATCGAGCGGCATTTCTCCTATTTCATCAAGGAATAATGTACCGCCTTGCGCGAGCTCTATTTTACCTTTCTTACCTTTACTATTTGCCCCAGAAAACGCCCCACGTTCATACCCGAATAATTCACTTTCAAATAAAGCTTCTGGAATGGCGCCGCAGTTAATTGAGATGAAAGGTGCCTTAGCTGCTTCGCTTGCTTCATGGATTGCTTTCGCGAATACTTCTTTTCCAACACCACTTTCTCCGAGTATTAAAACAGTTGATTTCACCGAGCAAACCTTTCTAGCTAATTGTATCGTTCTTTGTATGACAGGGCTCTTTCCATTCATCGCAAGGAAAGGGTCTGATTCATCTTTATATTTTGCGACCTCTTGTTCTAATCGGTGCATTTCATGTGACATATTAAATAGTTTTTCATTTAAAGCGACTTGATTTGTAACATCAGTTTCTGAAACGACAGCTCCAATAATTTCATCGTTACAATACACTGGATTTGAATTAATTAATACAAACAAATCTGGTCGAGGCTGATGGAACTGAGCGATTATGCTTTTTCCGTCATGTAATGATTGTAGGATTTCCAAATCTTTATAGTCAAAAAAGCGAGTGATAGGTTGTCCAATAATTTCATTATGATTGACTGTAAAAATTTTTTCAGCGCCATCTGTCCAAGTTCGAACACATTCTTTATCATCGATGACTGTAACGGAAGAATCAGTTGTTTGCATAACGGTGTTATAGAAAGATTGTAGTTCATTGTAAGACTTAACTAGAAACGGAATGATTTGCTGAGCCGTTATACAGCATATAGGCTCTTTATTCTCGTTTATTACGATAACGACCATTTCATGAGAAAACGCGTCAATTAAAGCGGTAAATGAATCATCTTCATAAATAACTGCACAGTTGTATTTGTCTGTAGTAGAAGGGCGGAAATAATACTTTTCGTTAACGCGCTCAATATATTGCATGCTGTTTGTATGTTCAACGGATAAAGTTTTTAGAAATTCTTTTATTGTGGGAAATGAGAATGCCATATTGTCCTCCTATTATGTATAAAAATTTTGACAGTGATAAAAAAATAATACACCTATTTACGATAAATTTAAAATATTTTTACAAATAAAAATATTATTTATAAAAAGTGTATATATGTAGAGTTGGCACGTCAATTGCATAAAAGAAAGTGAGGATTAAAAAGAAGGGAGGGGTGCTACGTGAGGCACTGTGACGTTTTAATAATAGGCGGTGGTATTATAGGATGTTCTATAGCTTATTACACATCAAAATATGGAAGAGACGTAACAATCATTGAAAAAGGAGAATTTGTCAGTGGGACGTCTTCACGGTGTGATGGAAATATTTTGGCTATTGATAAAGACCCAGGGTTTGATAGTCAAATGTCATTAGTAAGTCAAAAATTAGTAACTGATTTAAGTGAAGAGTTAGAGCACTCATTTGAATATAGGGCGCCAGGAAGTATTCTCGTATGTGAGTCGGATGAAGAGATGGAAGCAGCGCAGCAATGGGTAAATCGTCAAAAAGAAGCTGGATTACCGTTTCGAATGCTTGATAGACAAGATATAAGAGCAGAATCACCATTTTTCGCGGACGATTTATTAGGCGGATTAGAATGTGCAACGGATTCGACAGTAAATCCATATCTTCTCGCTTTTTCACTTCTCGCAGAATCGAAGAAATTTGGTACGAAAGCATTTAATCATACGGAAGTAAAAGAAATGAAAAGAGATATAGACGGTTCCTTTATTGTAGAAACGACAAATGGGACGTTTACTGCGAAGCAATTAGTAAACGCAGCTGGTGTGTGGGCTCCAAAAATCGGACAAATGCTTGATGTAAATATACCAATTGAACCGAGAAAAGGGCATATTATTGTAGCTTCAAGGCAACAACACGTTGGTTGCCGTAAAGTAATGGAATTTGGTTATTTAATTTCTAAATTTGGCGGAAAACGAAAAGTGGATGCTTTAACTGAAAAATATGGGGTAGCTCTTGTATTTGAGCCGACAGAAAGCCAAAATTTTTTAATTGGTAGTAGTAGAGAGTTTGTAGGATTTCATACGAGGATAAATAACGAGGTTATTAAATGTATTGCGAACAGAGCAATTCGTTTTTATCCGAAAATGGCGGATATGATGGTGATTCGTTCATACGCTGGATTACGTCCGTGGACGGAAGATCATTTGCCAATCATTTCACGTGTGGAACATATCCCGAATTACTTTATAGCAGCAGGGCATGAAGGGGACGGCATTAGTCTTGCCGCAGTTACTGGGAAAGTGATTGAAGAGTTATTAAATGAAAAAGAAACAATTATTCCTATTGAGCCACTTCGTTTGAGTCGTTTTACAGAAAGGGTGTTAAACGGATGAGGTCACAAAGAGTCTTTACGACAATTGATACACATACGGGCGGGAATCCAACGAGAACATTGATTAGCGGACTGCCAAAGTTAATTGGAGAGACGATGGCAGAGAAGATGTTACATATGAAAAAGGAGTATGACTGGATTCGCAAATTGTTAATGAATGAACCGCGTGGTCACGATGTAATGTCCGGAGCACTATTAACAGATCCATGTCACCCTGATGCCGATATTGGTGTTATATACATAGAGACAGGCGGATATTTACCAATGTGTGGTCACGATACAATTGGTGTATGTACAGCTTTAATTGAATCAGGTTTAATTCCGGTAGTTGAGCCAATTACTTCGTTAAAGTTAGATACGCCAGCCGGCCTAGTTGAAGTGGATATCTTTGTTCGAGATGGAAAAGCGAAAGAAGTATCCTTTTGTAACATACCAGCTTTTTTATTGAAAAACATTACGGTAGACGTCGAAGACATTGGAACTGTAGAGGCTGATATTGCGTATGGAGGAAATTTCTATGCCATTATCGATGCGAAATCAGTAGGGTTAGAGTTAGTACCGGAAAATGCATCTACAATTATTGATAAAGCAATTCATATTAGAAATATCATAAATGAGAAATTTGAAATCATTCATCCGCAGTATTCGTTTATTAGAGGATTAACTCATGTTGAATTTTATACAGATCCTACTCATGAAAGCGCTCATGTAAAAAATACAGTTGTCGTTCCGCCAGGAGGAATTGATCGTTCTCCATGTGGTACAGGAACATCAGCAAAGTTAGCTGTATTATACGCAAATCAAAAAATCGAGATGAATGAAGAGTTTATTCACGAAAGTATCGTTGGCTCTCTATTTAAAGGAAGCGTCATCAATACGACAAATGTTGAAAATATTGAAGCTGTCGTAACGAAAATTACAGGTTCAGCCTGGCTTATGGGTATGCATAGATTTTTTTACAATGAAAAGGATCCGCTGAAAGAAGGCTTTTTGCTAATTCCGCCGATGGAACATGAAACGGAGGATGTAAAATGAACATTCAAAAAATGTATACAGCAGTAGACGTACACGTAAATGGCGAGGCATTTCGTGTAATGAAAGATGTACCATGTAAGTACTACTACAATTTAGAACAATTAAACGAACAATTCTCAAATGAATTAGCAGATGAAATGCAGCTTTTATTAAATGAACCGCGTGGTTTTATCGGTTTAAATGGATGTATCGTCGTTCCTTCTATTCATTCGAAAGTCGATGCAGCTGTATTATTTTTTAATCATGAAGGATCCATTCCTCTTCATTATGGAGGTATTGTCGCAGTCATAACGATGTTACTAGAAAGCGGGTATTTAAAAAAGAGAGAGACGAATCAATACAAAATCGAAACGTTATCTGGCATATTCTCAGTCCTTGCGCATGTAGAGAATGATGAAGTTGTGTCTGTTTCGTTTGAAAGCAAACTATGTTATATGATTGAGAAAAATTTACAAGTAGGTAATTTAAGTTACTCTCTCATCCAGGCAGATAAAGTATATGCAGTTGTAGAAAAAGGTGCGTATTCGCCAGAAATTCGTATTGAAAATATTTCTGAATTAAAAAAATGGGGAGAAGCTACACTACAAGCTATACAAAAACAATCACTTATTAAAAGACTTATTTTAGTAGATTCTTCGCAGAAAGAAAAGAACCATATAAAGTCGATTACATTTCATGAAGATAACTTCATCGTACGTTCGCCAGGGTTTGTCTCTACTATTGTGTCTTTTGTTCATACATTATTTAAAAATGATTATATGGCGGATAAACCTTTTATAAATGAAAGTATATTTAATAGCTTTATAACTGTTGAAAAAGTGAAGAAGGAAGAAACGGGTTACATTTTCCGTTTTGAAAGTAGAGGGTTTATTACAGGGATGCAGACGTTTCTATTAGACCCTACAGATCCGTTTCCGACAGGATTTTTATTAAAATAAAATGGCAAAGGGAGAGATAAATATGAAAAAAATTAAAGGGGCATTTCCAGTATTAATCACACCGATGGATGAGTTGCAAGAAATTAATTGGGACGGTGTAAAACAAAACGTAAACTATTTTATTGAGCAAAAAGTAGCTGGCATTATTATTAATGGAAGTACAGGGGAGTTTGTTAGTTTATCAAAAGAAGAACGATTTAAAATGGTAGAAACAGTATTAAAAGAAGTTGATGGACGTATTCCAGTTATTGTTGGAACTGCATCAGAAACGACGAAAGAGACGATTGAATATACGAAACATGCCGAAGCACACGGAGCGGATTGTGCATTAATTATTAACTCGTACTATTGTAAACCGAAAGAAGAGGAAATTTATATTCATTTTAAAGAAATCTCAAACGCTGTAAATATACCAATTATGTTATACAATAACCCGTTTACATCTGGTGTTGATATGAGTACGGAGCTCATGTTACGCATTGGAAAAGAATGTGAGAATGTTACACATATTAAAGAATCTAGCGGGGATATTCGAAAAGCTAGAGATTTAGTAAGACAAGGCGAAGGTGCTTTTCAAGTATTCTGTGGATCTGAAGATTTAGTTATGGAATCTTATTTAGTCGGTGCGACAGGATGGGTTTCGGTAGCCGGAAATATCGTACCGGGACTTGTTACGAAAATGTATGAGCATTTCCAAAATGGTGAATTAGAAAAAGCTTGGGAAATTAACGATGCTATTTTACCACTTTGTGAGTTTCTTGAAGGATCAGGAAAATATGTACAAATCGTTAAACGCTCAATGGAATTACACGGGCAAGCCGGGGGACCTTCTCGTTATCCAAGACTTGGATTAACTGAAGAAGAAGATCAAAAACTTCAAACGATTATTTCAAAAATTGCAGCTCATGCAGCTGTTTAAATAAGGAGGAGGGTCTATATGTTAACGACAAACATTGAACTGAGACCAAGAGTGAAAGCGTTTTTAAATGAAGAAATTAAAATGTTTATTAATGGTGAATTTGTTCCTTCCATTAGCGGGAAGACATTTGAGACATATAATCCAGCAACAGAAGATGTTCTAGCTGTCGTATGCGAAGCGCAAGAAGAGGATATTGATGCCGCAGTTAAAGCAGCAAGAACTGCATTTGAATCAGGACCTTGGGCAGAAATGACTACTGCTGAAAGAGCGCATCTTATTTATAAATTAGCAGACTTAATTGAAGATCATGGAGAAGAATTAGCGCAGTTAGAAGCACTGGATAACGGGAAACCGTATCAAGTAGCACTAGATGATGATATTGCAGCAACAGTAGAAAATTATCGTTATTACGCGGGATGGGCTACAAAAATTATCGGGCAAACAATTCCGATTTCAAAAGATTACTTAAATTACACACGCCATGAACCTGTCGGTGTTGTAGGTCAAATTATTCCTTGGAATTTTCCGCTCGTCATGTCTTCTTGGAAAATGGGAGCTGCACTCGCAACAGGTTGTACAATCGTATTAAAACCAGCAGAACAAACGCCTTTATCGTTATTATATACAGCGAAACTTTTTAAAGAAGCAGGTTTTCCAGATGGTGTCGTAAACTTTGTTCCAGGTTTTGGTCCTGTAGCAGGAGCCGCTATCGTAAACCATCATGATATTGATAAGGTAGCCTTCACAGGTTCAACTGTTACAGGGAAATATATTATGCGTCAATCTGCAGAAACTATTAAACATGTAACGTTAGAACTTGGAGGTAAATCACCAAATATCATTTTAGAAGACGCTGATTTAGAAGAGGCGATTAACGGTGCATTCCAAGGTATTATGTATAATCATGGCCAAAATTGTAGTGCCGGTTCTCGCGTGTTCGTTCACCGAAAACATTACGAAACAGTCGTAAATGAACTAGTGAAAATGGCGAATAACGTGAAACTTGGAGCAGGAATGGAGAAGGAGACGGAAATGGGTCCGCTCGTATCTAAAAAGCAACAAGAGCGTGTGCTACATTACATTGAACAAGGGAAAGCTGAAGGTGCTACTGTTGCTGCTGGTGGTGAACGTGCATTTGAAAAAGGGTATTTTGTACAGCCAACGGTATTCACAGATGTTACTGACGATATGACGATAGTTAAGGAAGAAATATTCGGGCCAGTTGTCGTTGTACTTCCATTTGATTCAACGGAAGAGGTAATCGAAAGAGCAAATCGCTCTTCATACGGACTCGCTGCAGGCGTATGGACACAAAATATTAAAACAGGACACCAAGTTGCCAATAAACTAAAAGCAGGAACAGTATGGATTAATGATTATAATTTAGAAAATGCAGCTGCACCATTTGGTGGATTTAAACAATCTGGTATCGGTCGTGAGTTAGGTTCATATGCGCTTGATAACTATACAGAAGTGAAAAGTGTTTGGGTGAATATAAAGTAATAGAGAATCTAACTATTAATAAATAGAGTGATGAAATAATAAGAGATGCGGACAACTGGAAGAGTTCATAATAGTTGTCCGTTTTCTTATATATAAAATAGCTTTCAAAAGAATGATAAGGGGGATTTGGATGGAGCAATTAGTAGAGTGGTTAGTAGGGCAAGTATGGAGTATTGGGTTAGTTGTTTTTGCATTAGGAGCAGGCGTGTATTTTACAATTGCAACTCGTTTTCTACAAATTCGTTATTTTAAAGAGATGATTAAACTATTATTTGAAGGGAAAAGCTCGGAGACGGGAATTTCATCCTTTCAAGCATTTTGTTTAGCTTTATCAGGTAGGGTTGGAATAGGTAATATTGCAGGGGTCGCGACAGCTATCGCTTTTGGCGGACCTGGAGCTGTATTTTGGATGTGGATAATGGCTCTTTTAGGGGCAGCAAGTGCATTTGTTGAATCAACATTATCTCAAGTGTATAAAAGTAAAGTCGGAAATGAATATCGCGGTGGTACACCATATTTCATTGAAAAAGGCTTGAAAATGAAATGGTTTGCAGTTATTGTAGCAGTCGTTGTAACACTTTCATATGGCGTTTTATTACCAGGTATTCAATCTAGTAGTATTGCAGTTGGATTTGAAAACTCTAACGGTATTAGTAAATATATAACTGGTTTATTATTAGTCGTATTATTAGCAGCAATCATTTTTGGCGGTGTAAAGAGAATTGCTGGCGTTTCGCAAATGCTTGTTCCATTTATGGCAATTGGTTATGTAATTGTTACATGTATCGTATTAATTGCGAATGTAACAGAAATTCCTAGTATGTTCGCTTTAATATTCTCTAGTGCTTTTGGTGTAAATGAAATGTTTGGCGGAATCGTCGGTGCAGCAATCGCATGGGGCGTAAAGCGTGCTGTATTTTCAAATGTAGCTGGCGTTGGAGAAGCGACGTATAGCTCCGCTGCTGCTGAAGTATCTCACCCAGCAAAACAAGGGTTAGTTCAAGCATTTTCCGTTTATATCGATACAATTGTTGTATGTACAGCGACAGCTCTTATGATATTAATAACAGGTATGTATAATGTTATACCTGAAGGGAAAAGCGCTATTGTAAAAAATATAGGGAATGTTGATGCAGGTCCAATCTATACTCAACAAGCAGTTGAAACTGTTATGACTGGGTTTGGTCCGTTATTCATTTCAATCGCAATTTTCTTCTTCGCATTTACAACTTTACTCGCATACTACTATATCGCTGAAACGACACTTACTTATTTAGATCGTGAACTTAAACATGGCTGGTTAAAACCAGTTTTAAAAATTGGATTTTTAATTATGGTTTACATCGGTAGCGTAGAATCAGCGTCGCTTTTATGGAATCTTGGAGATTTAGGAATCGGTAGTATGGCTTGGTTAAACTTAATCGCGATTCTACTATTAAGTAAAATCGCATTAAAAGTGTTAAAAGATTATGAAGCACAGAAAAAAGAAGGGAAAGATCCAGTATTTGACCCTAAAAATGTGGGAATTGAAGATTTAACATTTTGGGAAGAAAGAAGTAAAGAAATTGAAAGGAAAAATTATAAAGAACAAACAGTAGTGGATGACAGCCTAAAATTGTAATTTAAATAAACAGAATATTCTTTTTATTCAAAGGGGTATATTGCCTTCTATTCATCACATACTACAATAGGTACACATAACTGAAATGGGGGTAATAATAAGATGGAACACGAACAACATAGTTCAGTAAATGACGTTTTACATCATTATAAAGAAGGAATCGGTAGCTTTACAAACCAAATTCCTGAAATTGCTGAAACATATAATGCATTTACGCAAGCTTGTTTTCAAGAGGGTGCTTTAACAAAAAGGGAAAAACAACTTATCGCATTAGGAATTAGTCTAGCAACGCAAGATGAATATTGTACCGTTTATCATACAAAAGGTTGCCTTGATCAAGGGTGTTCAGATAAAGAAATTCTGGAAGCGTGTGGGGTATCAGCAGCATTTGCTGGCGGAGCTGCAATGAGTCAAGCGGTAACTTTAGTACAGGAATGTTTAACAGAACTGAAAAATCAAAAGCATTGAATAGAAAAAAACGTTTTAAACTTTATGTTTAAAACGTTTTTTATGTGAAATTAAATTTGTATTCACTTTAATTATTCTAAGTCTTTATAAATTGATTTCTCTACATCAGAAAGAATTTTGTATATGCTTTTACCAATTATAGATTCTAATAATTTCATCTTAGTATTTCATTGTTCCTTCGTTTAAAATTGGTACAATGAAACAAAAGGGGGATTAGTAATGCAAAATGTAGTAATTGAAGAAATTAAGCAAATAAAAGATGATGTGGAAGAGCTTTCTAAACTTTTGAAAACGGTTGTAGATGATGGGGCGTCAATTGGTTTTTTACCTCCACTGGAACAAATAGAATCAGCGAAGTATTGGGAAACTGTTTTAGCACCAGAAGTGATCTTGTATGTTGCTAAAATAAATAATGAAGTGGCAGGGAGTATTCAATTACATTTAGTTACAAAGCCTAATGGGATTCATAGAGCTGAAATTTGCAAGTTAATGACTCACCCGAACTTTAGACGTAACGGCATTGGACGTTCGCTTATGCAAAAAGCAGAGGAAAAAGCAAAGCAAGAAAATAGGTCTCTTATAGTGCTAGATACGAGAGAAGGAGACCCTTCTAATAGATTGTATAAATCATTAGACTATAAAGAAGTTGGAAAAATACCAGAATACGCAATATCTCCAAATGGTAATTTAGATGCAACGGTTATTTATTATAAAATGATTTAGTATTTTTATTTAAAAAGAGGGATATTTTCAAACGAAAAATCTGTTATTAGGTCTGAGTATTGATTTGTAAAAAGATTGAAAAACCCCTGTATAATAGGGGTTTTCTTTTCATTCATTAACTTCATATTGAATGTTCAATTTGAGGGCCAATTTGTATAAGGTTTTAACAGTTGTATAAGAGGTATTACTTAAATAGGAATTTTGAATTCTTTTGGTGAATATAAAATGTTAATCTAAAAGATGGAGGTTGCTGTGATGTTGAAACTGTTTCGATATAACTGGCAAGTTCGTGATGATTGGTTTATATGGTGCGAAGACATATCGACCGAAGAACTGGTAAAGAAAAGGGTCGGTGGATTTGGCAGTATACTACATACCCTATTTCATATTGTAGATGTGGAATATATGTGGATCTTAGGGTTGCGTGGTGAATCAGTGCCTGAGGAGCCATTGTTTGAAGAGTATGCCAGCTTACAAAAAGTGAAAAATCTTTCAGCTCAATACCACGGGAAAGTGAAGCCATTTGTGACCTCTTGGACAAATGAAATGGATTCTTGGAAACTTTCAAAAGCTGACTTCAATGAAGAGCCGATTAGCTCAAGAGATGCACCAATTAGGCGCCGAGTCATTGAATGTACACACGGAGAGTTAATACGTCATGTCATTGTCCACGAAATCCATCATATCGGCCAGTTATCTATATGGGCACGTGAAATCGGAAAGGAGCCAGTTTCCGCAAATCTGAGAGGGAGAGGGCTATTTGATAACTAGACTAACTTTGCCAATTTCGTAATTTATTTAACACCGTCTATATTTCTCTAGCGGTGTTATTTGAATGTATCAATAAAATTTATTTAATGTACTAATTGAATTTGAGAAAGTTTTTAGAGGCTTCTTTTCATTATGCTCCTCGACTTATAATGGATGTAGAGAAGATGACTAGGCAACTATAGTTATTTTCGCTTTATTATGGGAAAGGGGATGACGAAATGAAAACGAAAGGTTTACAGAAGGTGAAGAAAGTTATATTAAGTGGTGGCATATTACTTACGGGATTGTTAACTTTCGGTTTTTCAGAAAAAGCTTCCGCTCATGGATACGTTGAATCACCAGCAAGCCGTTCTTATTTATGTAAGCAAGGGGTAAATGTAAACTGCGGACCAATTCAATATGAGCCGCAAAGTGTAGAAGGAATAGGTGGATTCCCGCAATTAGGACCTTCTGATGGACAAATTGCAGGAGCTGGCCATTTCCCTGCTTTAGACGTTCAAACAGTTGATAGGTGGAAGAAAGTTACGTTAAACGGCGGCGCGAATACATTTAAGTGGAAATTAACCGCACCTCATAGTACGAAAGAATGGAAATACTATATTACGAAAAAAGATTGGAATCCAAATAAACCTTTAACAAGATCTGATTTAGATTTAGTACCATTCTATGTAAAAAATGATGGAGGAGCTAGACCAGGAACTTCGGTAACACATGAAGCAAGTGTGCCTACTGATAGAAATGGATATCACCTTATTTTAGCTGTGTGGGAAATAGCGGATACTGGAAATGCATTTTATCAAGTTATAGATGTTAACCTTGTAAATAACGGTTTAGCATCAAATAACGTGCTAAATCATGTAGTGCAAGTTCCTACATTATTTTAAATAAAATATACATTTCGATCATCTAATTCATTTTAGATGATCTTTTTTACGAAAAACGATGAAAAATATAGAAGAAAGTGCAATTATTTATAAAAAATTATGCTTTAAATATTGTCATATTTGCTTCTTTAAGATATCCTTTTCATGAAGAGGTGGAAAACATGGAAAAAGTACTAGTTTTCGGGCATAAAAACCCAGATACAGATGCAATTTGTTCTGCAATTGCTTATGCAGAACTGAAAAAAGAATTAGGAATGAATGCTGAGCCTGTACGTTTAGGTGAAATCAGCGGTGAAACTCAATTTGCGTTAGACTATTTTAAAGTAGAAGGACCGCGTTTTGTTGAGACAGTTGCAAGCGAAGTGAACAACGTTATTTTAGTTGATCATAACGAGCGTCAACAAAGTGCTAACGATATCGAATCTGTTCGTGTGTTAGAAGTTATTGACCATCACCGTATTGCTAACTTTGAAACAAGCGATCCTATTTACTACCGTTGTGAGCCAGTTGGTTGTACGGCTACAATCTTAAACAAAATGTACAAAGAAAACGGTGTTACAATTCGTAAAGAAGTTGCAGGTTTAATGTTATCTGCAATCATTTCAGATTCTTTACTATTCAAATCTCCAACTTGCACAGAACAAGACGTAGCAGCAGCTCGTGAATTAGCGGAAATCGCTGGTGTAGATGCTGATAACTACGGCTTAGAAATGTTAAAAGCTGGTGCTGACTTAAGCGGAAAAACAATGGAGCAATTAATCTCTCTTGACGCTAAAGAATTCCAAATGGGTAATGCGAAAGTTGAAATCGCACAAGTAAACGCTGTTGATACAAACGACGTTCTTGTACACCAAGCGGAACTTGAAAAAGTTATCTCTGCAGTAGTAGAAGAAAAAGGTTTAGACCTATTCTTATTCGTTGTAACGGATATCTTAACTAACGATTCTGTTGGTCTTGCGATCGGTAAAGCAGCAAACGTTGTTGAGAAAGCATACAACGTATCTTTAGAAAACAACACTGCTACTTTAAAAGGTGTTGTATCTCGTAAAAAACAAATCGTACCAGTATTAACAGAAGCATTCCAAGCTTAATAGTATTGAGTATGGTTTAACAAAAAAGGACAAGTAGTCGGATTGGCTACTTGTCCTTTTTTATCTCTTGAAAACAGAAAAATCAAAATTTAAAATAGGAGGATTGTGTATGTTTAATGATTTAGAAAGGAGATTACAGTTACTTTTAGAGCGAAATATTGCTTCTGTTTCAGAATTAGAGAGTTGGCTTTTTGATGAACGGCGTGTAACTGCTGAAATAGAAGAGGAGATAACAAGTAGTTTAATCGCCATGTATAGAGATACAAATGATAGAAATATACGTGATTTACATATGTATAATCAAAATACAATTCAACCGCTTTTAAAAAGTTACAATGCAAAATTTGACGAGAAATTTAGAGAGTGTCCGTTATCCGGCGTATTAGATGAGCAGAAATACGGATTTATGAAAAAAGCAAGGGTGGTGAAGAGTAAAATGTTTAATGAAAAGAACGTTACTCTTTCCATAAAAGAGCAAGAGCTAATTACGAAATATAGAGAAATAATGTCAAACATAACTATAAATTGGGAAGGCGAGCGAAAGACGTATGCATACGTAAAAGCAAAGTTAGATAACTCTAATAGAGCTATTCGTGAAAAAGCTTGGTATGCTTTATGTGAAGCAAGAAGTGAAGTGAAAATAGAAATAGATTGTATTATGAATGAACTCGTACAATTACGAAATGAGATCGCTTTACATGCAGGATTTAATAATTATAGTGAATATGCTTTCAAACAAAAAAATAGAGATTATAGTATTGAAGAGTGTTATAAGCTTCATGAATCTATAGAAAAGTATGTTGTGCCAATATGGGAGAAATTAGGAAGTATTTCTAAAAAGAATCTAGGTGTAAAAAGATATCGTCCTTGGGATCTTACTCCATGTAATATACCAAAAGCTCCATTTCAAAATGCCATTGATTTATTGGATGGGGTGGAAGAAATGTTTCGGAAGACAGATTTATATTTTCATGAGAAATTTATTCATATAAGGAAAGAAGGATTCGTTGACGTAGAAGAACGTGAAAATAAAGCGCCAGGAGCAGCTTGTTTTACCTTGCCTCATAGTAAAGAGGTTTTTGTGTATTCTAATTTTAGTCCATCATTTTATGCGATTAACGCGCTCATACATGAAGCGGGACATGCATTTCATTTTTATAAACAATTTAACAATGATAGTAGTATGCAGGAAAGATATCTTCGTGAAGAGGTGGCTGAGCTTTATTCCCTCAGTCTTGAGTTATTAGTAATGGATAAGCTTACTATTTTTTATAAGCGAGAGGATGAATATAAAGAAGCACAGCGCGTACAATTGTATCGTGCTTTGTCTTTATTAATGTCGTCAATTGCAGGAGATGTATTTCAGCACTGGCTGTATACAAATCCAAACCATACTCCAGAAGAACGTGATAAGAAATATATGGAACTATGTGAAAGGTATCAATATTCATCAGTCGATATTGTCGGATTAGAAGATGAAATTGGTTCAAGTTGGTTAGAATCATTTCATATTATTCAGTTTCCTTTTTATAAAATTGAATATGCAATTGCACAAATAGGGGCAATGCAATTATTTCAAATGTATCGAGAAGATCCAGAAAAAGCGATTGATTTCTTTAAAGAGGGAGCATGTGCAGATTGGAATTTACCTATACAAGTAATATATGAAAAAACAGGTGTCACGTTTGATTTTTCGGAAGAAAGGATAGAAAGTACTGCAAGTGTAATTTTTGATCTGATTCATGAATTAAAATAAGGATAGCATTAGCTATCCTTATAACTGTTTGTTTGTAGATTTTTTCTTGTTTATATAAAATGTAATAATAGCTGTAATGAGAAAAATAGGTATAGCATACGCTTGCCCAACAAACAACTTCCAGCCAACATGATTATAACCTTGAGATGCTGGAGCAATCATAGCGATTATGCAAACAATAATATAGAGTACTAGTGCAGGGAGTATATTTTTCATTTGTTCACCTCCTTTTCATAAAATCATCACATGTACATTTATATAATACATTATAGTTTGAGAAAAGATATATGTTTTGCTAACATTTATGTAAATAAAAGGGTTTATTTTAAGTGGAACAGAATAGGTGTATGTAGAATGATATAGGGGTGTTACATATAATGAACAATATATTAAATCGAATAAAGAAAGATGTAAATATAGAATTATTGAATACGCTATGGCCTAGTTTCAATAGGACTGCATTTGCATTATATAATGATGAATATGTGTATGTATTTCATCATCCATTATTTTTGAAAGATGATGGTGAGTATGCCGTTTTAAAGCGAGATGAACAATTTAAGGCTGATACATTTATCCTATTAAAAGATTATCCGACTGCCATCGTGAATATGAAAAGGCATAGAGATTATGAAAGTTTACTTGCAGTTGTGGTGCATGAACTTTTTCATTGCTATCAATATTTGAATAAAGAAAGTAGATTTCCAAATGAATCTCTAGGATTTCAATATCCTATAATAGAAGAAAATATACAATTGCGAAATAAAGAACGAATTTGTTTATATGATGCGGTTCATTGTAAGTCACAAGCTGAGAGAAATGATTATATTAAGCAATTTATTGAATTAAGAGAGCAAAGAGCTAGATTTATGGGAGCAGAGTTTATAACATATGAGTATATGGTTGAAAGTATAGAGGGGCCTGCTTGGTATGTTGAAATGAACGCCCACATTGCAGTATGTAAAAATGATGAAAGTAAAACATTACGAAAATATAGCGGACTTATTTTAGATACATATGATGCTAATTATAACATTAGGAAGAGCTGTTATAGCTCAGGGATGCTTTTATGTTTATTATTAGATGAAATCCATCCTGAATGGAAAACGAACTTCTTTAATAGTGATAAATCGTTATATACTTTTTTAAAACAAAATTTTAATGATGTTTTAAGTTTAAATAATGAATTTGCAATAAGCAAAGAAACGAAGCAAATTCTTCATTTTGTTCAAAACGAAAGAGACAAGGAATTTAAACAATTTTATAATGAAAAAGGGTATCATCTGTATATTGTAGGGAATATAAAATTAAATTCGTTTAATCCAATGAATGTAAAATTAAACAAAAATAAAGCGTTACATAAAACCTTTTTAAGTGTACGTATACATAATAAAACATATATGATAAATCAACCTGTTTTAGCATCTTTTGAAGAAGATTTTAAAAATATGACACAAGTTCATATTATAATGAATGAAAAGCCGATAGAAACGAATAATGGTTGGAACGTAGTGGGTATTGGTGGTATAGAAGCTGAGTATGAAGAAGAAGAGAATTCTATATTTTTATATTTAAAAAGTTAGAAGTGAGGTAAGAAATTTAAATGAAAAGGTTATGCATAATTCCATGCGGGAAAAAGAAAATTTGGGATAAGTATCCGGATTACGGGCCGATGGAGGCAAAAGATGTATATATTAGCCCATTCGGAAAAGCGTGTCAGGCGTATGCAACTATGTTTTTTGAGAATTGGGTTATATTATCAGCGAAGCATGGGTTTTTAAGGCCAAATGATATTGTACTAGAAAACTATGATCTTGCGTTTGATTCGAAGAGTGATGAGATTATTAGTATGGAACAATTAAAACAACAGATGATTGAAAAAGAGTTGCTTCAGTTTGATGAAATCGTTTTACTTGCAGGTAAGAAGCATAAGAAAGTAGTGACACAATTGTATCAAGAAGAAATTATTAAGTATCCGTTAGCAGGGTGTAAAGGGATTGGGTATATGTTGCAGAGGTTGAAAGGGGCTGTGGGGGAAGGCAAGGAATTATAGACAGTTTTTTGTTTGAGCTTTTCAGCTTATATATAGTGATTGAGAAGAAGGCGAATACATATAAGAAAAAAGTGTGATTTGAACTATAACTTTGCCATTTTGGCAAGGTTATAGTTCTTTTTGTTCGCGGCAAACTTATAATTTATGTAAAAGGAAGGAAATATTAAAAACCTTGAAGAAGCAATTAAGGGTAATTTATAGGAGGTACTTTAAAATGTTTATCGTAAATGTTGAAGGTGCTATAAGGAAGAATGATAAATGGCTTGTTATTGAAAGAAGCAAAAAAGAGGAACATGCTGGTGGTTGGCTTTCTCTTGTGGGAGGTAAGTTAGATATAGAAGGAAATTTCTAAGACATATTAGAGCGAACAGTAAAGCGAGAAATATTAGAAGAAGTCGGTGTGAGCGTAAAAAAAAGGCTAAATTATATACATAGTACATCATTCGTAACCGATACAGGTGAAAATGTTGTCGATATTGTTTTTCTTTGCAAATATGAATCGGGGGAGGCATTTTCTAAAAGTCCCGATGAGGTTGAAGCGGTATTATGGTTAACTACTAAAGAAATATTAAATCACCCCAATTCGCCAATTTATTTAAAAGAAAGCATTAAACATGCGGAAGCATTGATTCGTATTCATTCTTCATAACGCTTTAAATTTATAATAGAAGTAAAATTGTTATAAATAAGGGTAACTTTGGAATTTATCTTGTTCAATCATCAGGGACTTTAATGGAGAAGGATTACAGAGATAATCTGACTTTTTATAAAAGAATGATTCAATTAAATAAATTAAGAGCGTATTTTGATTAATCTTTCTTCAAAACACGCTCTTTCTTTTTGCTCATTTATCAAGGTTATTAGTATTAATTTAACCAAATATTATTCCAAAGCTATATTAATAAAAACACGGCAAGCTTATGGGTTAATAATTAACTTACGGCAAAGTTATGATTCCATTTTCTTTGGAAAATTAGATGAACCTCTTTATTCACTTCGTTGCCAGATTGAAATTTTGTTTAAAACGTGGAAATCATTTTTTGAAATTGATGAATGTAAAAATATTAAAAGAGAACGGTCGTAAATGTCATTGGTATAAGGAAGTGACTGTCTTTAATATTTTGGGGATTGTGTATAAAACGATGGTGAAACATAGACAAGCTGCCTAGCAAAAAAATCAGATTTTAATAGGCTTCTTTAGTATGCCTACTTTTCTATCAATTGTTAATTTTGAACCAAGGATCGTTCCATATCTAGTAAGTTACTCGTTTAGCTTGATGGGCATGTGACGCTACCCCTATGTAATCTTATACAGGATCCTGCTCCAATAGTTCAATAAAGTAATGCTATAATTTCTATTTATAGGTACATTTTATTAAGTAAAAAAGAATAAATCTATTGAGGTTTAATATTTTTGATACTCATAATTTGACATACATAAAACCAAAAGTTGCATGTTATATTATTAGGCACAACAATATAAATAATACCATTTGTTCATTCCGTAGATAATGTTGATAAAAAAAGGGGAAAGGATTTTTAAAGATAAAAATAGAAATCTATATAAAAAAATATTTAAATGGTAGGGATATTATGAAAATCGGTAAGTTTGGAGAAGTAAATAACTTAAGTATTGATACAATTAGACATTATATGGATCTCAGTCTCATTATTCCTGAAAAAAAGGGGGGACACTATTTTTTTGATGAGTATTGTCAAACAGATTTAGAACTTATTTTACATTACAAAGACCTAGGATTTAGCTTGAATGAAATTAAAGAACTATTTTTTTATAAAAATTTAGCGAAATCTATGAATTACGAAAAAGATACTTTTTACCAATCTTTATTTAAACTGAAATATGACAAGATGGAACAGGAAATAGAACTTTTGGAGAAGAAACGGGATAAATTAAAGAGAGTGTTACATGGTTTATTATTAACAAATGAAACTTCTAATTCAATTATAGGGATAGATTTAAGTGTACTACATTTACTGACATGTTCTAAGTGTAGCAAAAAATTAATTCTTCAAGATGGAATTATTAATAACAATCAAATTATTGAAGGAAAGTTAATTTGTAATTGTGGAGAAGAATACATTATTACTTCAGGAATTATATCTGCTGGTAAATTATTTAAAGCAAATGAGCAAACGTCACTTGAAAATATTATATCGGATTATATTCATGAAACTGATAATACATATTTGGAAAATATGCATAGAGAAGGGGAATGGGCGAAAAAGAAACTAATACATTTAGATTTAAATAACAAATTAATACTAGATATAGGATCAGGACTTGGGTTCTTTTTGAGGAGCATTTATGAAGAACTACCCGAAGATTGCCTATACATCGCAGTAGATAGAGATTTCAATAAACTTTTATTTTTAAAAGACGTATTAGCGAGAAAAAATCCGAGAAGAAATATTCTCTTTATCTGTGAGGATTTTTTGAACATCCCTATTCAAAATCGGTCAGTAGATATTGTAATTGATCACTCTGGTACGAGCAATTATAGTTTTGAACATGAGGATTTTTTACTTCACGAATTAAACCCACTTTTTAAATCTGATTGTTATTTATTAAGTTTATTTATTTTATTTAAAAATTTCAGCTTAAATAGCCAAATTACAAATAACTTTCGAGCAAATTTTACACTTTCAAAAATAAAGAAAGAACTCCAAAATCTACAGTTTCAATCCATTGATGAAAGTACTTCAAATTATTTGAAACGAGGCGGAAAGTACGAGGATTTCTTTGTTCAAGGTGAAGAAATTTATACATATTCATTTTTCGGAAAAAGATGGGGTTAACCCCATCTTTTATTTATTTCCCCTTAAAATTATTCAAATCGTACATATTGCGATTGGGTTGACCCAAGAACTTACAATGTACGTAATACAAAATTAGACAGGGGGAAAAGTTATGGCAAGTTTACGGTTACATATAGAAAATAAAAAAAGCAACCAAGAACTAAGAAATATTTGTTTATATTCAATTGCAAAAACAGTATCAATATTCGGTAGCTCTATTTATAGTTTCGCATTAGGATTATATGTTTTACAAATAACTGGGTCCGCATTAAATTTCGCGATTACGCTCATATTAGGTACGATTCCAATGATTATTATGAATCCATTTGCTGGTGTCATTGCTGATAAGGTTGATAAAAAGAAACTAGTTGTTTGTATGGATTTACTAAGTGGATGTTTATTAATAGCTGTTTATATATTAAGCAGCTATTATGGATTAAACTTATCCTTTATTTATACTACAACCTTTCTTATGACAGTATTTACAACCTTTTTTGGAATAGGATTAGAAGCTGCAAAACCTAATATCGTCTCTAAAGAGAGGCTTATGAGTATTAACTCTATAAGTAAAATTATCGATTCCATATCTTTAATTCTAGGCCCTATGCTAGGGGGGATTGTTTTTGTAGTCTTTGATATTAAAACATTTATCATTATAAACGGTATTTCATTTATTCTTTCGGGTATATCCATATTATTTATTAACTTTAAATTGTTCGAGCAATACATAAATAAGGAATGTTCAATAAGGGAAATTAATTTTATTAAAGATATAAAGGAGGGATACTCTTACTTAATGGAGCGGGAAAGCTTAAAAAATACGTTTCGTATTTTAATTTCACTTAATTTTTTCCTAGGATTTGCTGTAACTGTTCCATTGCCATACATTATTAATACAGTTCTCAATCTTAGTTCTAAACATTTTGGTTTGATCCAAGGGACTTTTCCAATAGGTATGATAGTTGGTGCAATAATAGTAAAAAAGATAACGAATCATTTTTCTTATTCCTATCTATTGAAAAAAAATAAGTTTTATGGTGGCAATTTTTATGATAGTTTCAGGTGCACCTGTTCTATTTAAAAGTATTGAAGTGAATAAAATTGTATTTGTGACTATGTACTGCGCCATTATGTTCTTTTTAGGGTTAATGATAGCATTAATTGATATCCCTTTAATTTATTTTATGCAAAGAGAGATTCCAGATGAATATAGGGGCAGAGTGCTTAGTATTGGATTAAGTTTAGGTAAAATGATGCAGCCGATAGCACTGGCATTATCAGGTCTATTATTAAATCATATTCCATCCTACACGCTTCCAATTGGAGGAGGGATCGTATTTCTTATTTTAAATCAGGCTTACTCAAATAAATTGAATTTAGAAATTCATTCAAAAGGGTATAGTGTTGAACGTAATTAAATAATATCGAAATAGCGCAGGATCATCATCCCGCGCTTATCTATCGTAATTCAGCTGTTTTTCTAATAACAATCTTATCAATATCATCTTCTTCATCACCAATAAATAACCCGCGTTCTTTTAAATACGCCTCAAAATATAAATCTGCTTCTGCACGTTCATCATATGGTTTGACAGATAAAACGAAACCTAATTTGTTTTGTTCTTCTAAATGAGAAGTGGAGATATAAGCTGGTACATTGTGTCGTAAAAAGAGTTCTTTAACCGGAATAATCATATCTTTCATTAATTTTGTTAACATACCCATTTCAAACTCGAAATTAAATCGATCTATACTACATAAATCAGCGAATACTACACCAATAAAACCTGTATTATATACTTCTTGATATTCTACTTCTTCGTTACCGTAAAAATTTTTTTCAATTAAATAATTTATAAAATAAGCAACACCGTCACTTTGTTCAAAAGGTTTCGTTGAAAGAACAAAGCCAATTTTCTTTTGTTTATGTAAATACACACATGACATGTATGCTGAAATATTATGTTCTTTAAATAGAGAACTCGTTGCTCCAGAGAGACCATCTAGTACGTGATGCACAATTTGAAGTTTTTTACGAGCGAAATAATAGGATTTCTTTTGTAACTCCAATGTATCAATAAAGACAGAGCCGATAAAGCCTGTATTTGAAATAATAGGTGTTTGCTTTTTTCTTCCTCTGCGCTTTGCTTGAGCCATTGTAAAAATCATCCCTTCATGTACAATTAAAATAAAAAGAACATTTGTTCGTATATTTATATTTTACTATTAAAACGCTCTAAAGTAAAGGGTTTTTGACGAAAAAACAACAAAAAAGACACCTGTAAAAGGTGCCTTAAACGTTGTAAGGAAGAGGGTTCATCCCAACTATTTATATTATGATACAGAAACAATCTCTTCAGTATCTTCTACATCTAAATGACAGTCCATTGTACGAACATCTTGATCTTCATGACTTCCGAAATAAATAGTAATTTTCATATGTATCGCTCCTTTATTCTAGGAATACCTAAAATAATTACTAGTAATGTTAATATTTATTATATACCACTTTTTTCATTCCGACAACGTTATATCATATTTAATTCTTTTAAGGCGTGAAGAGTGATTTATAGAGATATTTTTATAGAAATAGGTATATTTCTTATATGTTATATTTAATACTGAAGGATTCGAATGTGAATTTTTATGAAAGGGGCAAAATGAATGAATTTTAAACAGTTACTAATAGATAATTTTACATATAAAACTTCATATATTGCGCGGCAAGCACAGGGAATGAATGTAAAAGAAACGAAGGATTACATAGCTGTCGACTGTGGTTTACCTGCAGATACATTTAATATCATTACTTTACTAAACAATACTGTAACGGAAAATATCGAGAAATTATATAAGGAGGTAGTATACTACAATCAAAAGAAATATCCAATGAGTGTTTGGTTTTGGGACGAGAAGCTAGAGGGGAATATAAAGAATGAATTAATAAAGCTTGGATTAAAAGAAACAGAACAAAATATCGCGATGGTAGCAAACTTACATACAATACTTCCAACAATAAACATGCCAGAAGGTTTTAAGATACAAAAAGCATCTTCGTCAGGACAAATTAAAAAGTTTGGAGAAGCGTTAGCTAGTCTATTTGGTACATCAGAGGAAGGGAAATATGTACAAGCATTCTACAATCAAACTGCTTCTGCCCATTTATGGAATAGTGAAAACATGAAACTGTACTTAGGGTTTTATAAAGATGAAGTCGTATCGGTTGGTTCATTAGTATGTACACTAGATAGTATTGGTATTTATGATATAGCAACGAAAGAAGAAATGAGAGGAAAAGGATTTGGTTCTACTATGTTTAATTACTTGCTGCAAGAAGCAAAGGAATTAAACGTTGCTCAATGCGTATTACAAGCTTCACCTGATGGGATTAATATTTATAAAAAGGCTGGTTTTCAATCTGTTGGACAAATGACGGTATTTGAAAATCGACATTTATTTGAATAAATTATCCAAGCCAAATAGCTTTCATGTAGGGGTTAATACATCATTATGAAAAAGATATATATCGTTACAATCATTTGCACATTTATAGTAAATAGGTACTTTTGTTTTTCATAAAGTAAATGAACTTAAGTATACGAAAGTTATTAGTCAATCGAATTATATAAAAAACATTGCACATAGAGGGGCTTCTGCGTATGCGCCTGAACATACAATAGCAGCATATAAATTAGGACAACAATTGAAGGGCGATTATATAGAAATTGATCTTCAAATGACAAAAGATGGACATTTAGTAGCTATGCATGATGAAACAGTAAATCGTACTACAAACGGTACCGGGCTAGTTAAGGAACATACATTAGAAGAAATAAAGAGATTAAATACAGGTTCTTTTTTTAATGAGAAGCATCCAAGTTTAGCAAAGAAAGAATATGAGAATGCAAAAGTTCCAACGCTAGAAGAAATTATTGAAATGCTTGGGCATCACGTGAAATATTATATTGAAACCAAATCACCTGATGAATATCCAGGAATGGAAGAAAAGTTATTAGAAATTATCAATCACTATGAAATACAGGATAAAGTTATTATTCAATCCTTTAGTGAAGAAAGTCTGCAAAAGGTTCATAGTTTAAATGTTAATATCCCCCTGGTACAATTATTATCCTACAAAAAGGCAGTTCAATTAACTGAATTAGAGATAGAGAAGTATAGTACATATTGCATAGGCCTTGGTATGAACTACAAATATGTTGATGTAGCTTATGTAAAGAAAATAAAGAAACATGGATTAGAAGTTCATCCATTTACTGTAGATAATGAAACAGACATGAAAAAGCTAATTTTATGGGGCGTTGACGGGATGTTTACGAATTATCCGGATCGATTATATTCATTATTAAAGTCTTAATTAAAAGATACTATTTTTAACGTAATAGTTTATAGAAGAAGAATCCAATACTTTTATTGGATTCTTCTTATTTAGCTGTAAGTGACTAACTTAAAGCAGTACAATTTTGAATTTATTAATAAAATATTACATTGAGTATAATGTTTTATAATAATCATCAGAAAGTAACGAAAATGTAATGAATTTTAACTACGCTTTTTATATTTTTTTGATACACTGGCTACGAGAGGAATACCGATTAATGTAGGTAAAAACCAAAAGCATATAGGCGGCAATAAATTAATAATAGGAATATGAATACCGATGTTTACTAATAACGCGGTAACGGCACCAATATAAGAACCTAACATACCTCTAATATGGTGGTGAAGCCAATTTTTCCAACGTTTTTTTCGTGCAAGGTAGCCATAAATCGCAAAAGCATAAGAGAAAATTGCTACATAAAATAAATATGCGATTTTATCCCAGTTTATAATGGATAATATAATTGCAGTAAGGGTGATCACAACATAGGATGCATGATATATTTCACCCCATTCCGTATGTTTTCCTTTTTTCTTTTGTGCAACCATCGCTAAAATACCGGTAATTAAGCATATTGTTCCAAATAATATGTGGATGGTTAAAAGAATGTTAAAAATGCTCATAATGATTCCTCCTTTTTTATTTTTATAGTATTGCAGTATAGGAGAAAAGTTGAAACGTATTGTTTATTCACGTTAATATGTTGAAATGAAGGAGAGACTTCCATGTTTACATCTATTACATATTTACAATCAGGGAATGACAAGCAACAAAAAGTATATGATGTTTTAAATAAACTAAACATAATGGAGGATTTAGCTTTGTATAGCCCCGTTCTTTGCGGGACAATTCCTATAAGAATGGATACGCTTCAATCTGACTTAGATATAGTAATGGAAGTACATAACTTTGATGTTTTTGAACAAGAAATGAGATCTTTATATGGCTCTTATGAAGGGTTTAGAATAAAAAAGAAAAAAATTAAAAATACCGAATCGATAAAAGTAAATTTTGAATTTGAAGGTTTTGAATTTGAATTATTTGCTCAGCCTAAGCCAGTTCGTAACCAAAATGCATATAGACATATGATAGTAGAGCACATGTTATTAATGCGGCATCCCCATATAAGGGAAGAAATTCTTCGCTTAAAAGAGAACGGTTTAAAAACAGAGCCTGCTTTTGCTCAAGTATTAAACATTAACGGGGATCCTTATGAAGCACTTATTTTATTAGGGCAGGAAATGAGATTGTGGTAAATAAGATACATAAAAACTCCTCTATAGAAAAAGAGGAGTTTTTGTTATGCCGTTAGCTTACGAATTAATTCACTCAACAATTTAATCCCGTTAGTCATTTGCTCTGAAGAAGCATATCCATATGATAAACGAATATATCGATCTGATTCTTCTTCATATATACGTCCTGGGTTTAAAAGAACTCCTTTTGATAGTGCCTCTGAAAATAATTTCTTCATCGGAATGCTAGGTATTACCTTTAGCCATATAAAAAATCCACCACTAGGTATATCCCAGGTGGAAATATCTGCACAATACTTATGTAAAGCTCGTATCATTATTTGTCTTCGTTCTTTTAGTTTAATTCTTACGTTCGCTACATGTTCCTCATAAAATCCTTTATTTATCCATTCAGCAGCAACTCTTTGGGATAAAGAGCTTGATCCATAATCTGTTTGCATTTTTATATCTGATAATCTATCAATAACTGGTTCTGGACCGATAACCCATCCAATTCTAAGTCCTGGGGTAAGTGTCTTAGAGAGACTACCGATATATAATACATGTCCATGTTTATCCCTTGATTTTAAAGGAGCTGGGGGCGGTGCATCAATCCATAACTCGCGGTAAATATCATCTTCAATAATAGGTAACTGTTCCTTTTCACATATTTTTAATATTTCTTTTCTCCGCTCTTTAGACATTAATATGCCTGTTGGATTTTGAAAACAAGGAATTGAATATAAAATATTTTTCTTCTGACTGTATTTAATTCGTTTTAATAACTCGTTAGGTAATATACCGTGAGGATCCATAGATATACCAGATAGATTTATATTTGCTGATTGAAATACATGAAGTGAATATAAGTAAGAAGGTTGTTCAAGTAAAACGGTAGACTCTCTATGTAAAAGACCAATTGATATTAATTGCAATGCTTGTAATGCACCCGAGACGATTAATATGGAACTTGGTGATGCATGTATTCCAAATGATTTTACGTATTTACTTATTGCTTCACGTAACGGATAAAACCCTTTTTGTTCCTCATATCCAAAATAATCTAATTCCTCACTTACTTTTTTCATAATGGACTGCATCGTTTCTAGCGGAAAAAGATGAGGAGCAAGTTCGCCTTTACTAAGATGGATAAGTTTGTTATTTGCTTCTGCTTCATTTATTTCTCGTACCATTAACTTGCTTGGTTTATGAATACCGGCTTTTACATATTCACTCCAATCGGGCGGGGGATTCGTCGCTAATAATGACCATGTATTATTCGTTACAATTGTTCCTGCTCCAATTTTTCCTTGAATCAATCCATCAGCCATAAGTTCATCTAATGCAGTTATTACAGTGCTACGATTTACTTGAAATAATTTCGCTAACTGCCTTTGACTAGGGGTCTTACTTCCAATTGGCCATTCTCCATTTTCAATTTTTTCTTTCATATAGTCTACTATTTGCCGATACTTAGTCGTTTTTTTACTAGTTGTCATCAAATAACTCCTTCGTTCACTCAAAAAATGCCAAGTGGTTGGTTTTTACGATAAAAAACTGGTTGAAGACATTGTATCAACTATTAAATATGATGAAAAGAAATAATTGGTAATTATAAAGTGGTTGGTTTGAAGGGGGAGAGAAAACATGAATTATAAAAAATGGGATTATCGCATTATATGTGCTCATTCTTTTACAATTTTAATTTGGGGAACTGCCTTTCCGGCAATTCGTATGGGTCTTGAATCTTACACACCTGAACATCTTACTTTACTTCGTTTGTTAATCGCTTCATTTATACTTCTTTTGTTTTCGTTTATATACAAACTACGATTACCTGATCTAAAAGATATTCCAGCGATTTTTTTATTTGGTGCTTTAGGATTTACTTTTTATCACATTGCATTAAACTATGGTGAAAAAACAGTAAATGCTGGATCGGCAAGTTTAATCGTTTCAGTTACTCCTATAGTAACGGCAATTCTTGCTTTTGTTTTTTTGAATGAAAAAATGAAAGCAAATGGATGGATCGGTGGTGTAATTAGCTTTATAGGAATTGCTTTCATATCATTTAGTCAAGGGGGTTCTATTCAATTTAATAGCGGGGGATTATTTATATTATTAGCAGCCGTTTCAGAAAGCCTATTTTTCGTTTTTCAAACATCTTACTTAAAAAAGTACGGCTTCTTGCCATTTACCATATATACAATTTTATCTAGTACGGTATGTATGCTTATTTTCTTACCAGGAATGTATCAAGAAATACTAGTGGCTCCTCTTGAAGTGAATTTGAGCGTTATATATTTAGGTTTATTCCCAACAGTACTCCCGTATATTACATTGGCCTATATTATATCTCATACTGGTGCTTCCGAGGCAACAAGTTCTCTATATTTAACGCCAGTAATTGCTTGTTTTATAGCTTGGGTATGGTTAGGTGAAGTACCGACTTTTGTTTCGATAATTGGCGGAGTGATTACTATACTTGGAATTGTGATTGCTCATATACCAGTATTAAGAAAAGAAAAAAATAGGAATTTAGCAAATAAACAATCCGTATAATGTAATTTAATAATAATTTTATGATACTTTTTTATATAGTTTCTTTCTTATGTTGATAAATATAATATTTTGTATTTCAGTTAAATATTGTATGTTACATTTTATGTAGTAAGCATTTTAAAAGGAGATGACAACATAATGAATGGAAAAAGAAATATTTTCACATGTATTTCTATTATAGGAATCGGTCTAGCTAGTTTTTCTAATTCTAGTTTCGCAGCAAATGTAACGGACAATTCAGTACAAAATTCTATTCCCGTAGTTAATCAACAAGTAGCTGCTGCAAAAGAAATGAAACCATTTCCCCAACAAGTTAATTATGCAGGTGTTATAAAACCTAATCATGTTACACAGGAAAACTTAAATGCTTCTGTAATAAATTACTACAATAATTGGAAAAAGAAATATTTGAAAAATGATTTATCTTCTTTACCTGGTGGTTATTATGTAAAAGGAGAAATTACCGGTGATGCTGATGGGTTTAAGCCACTTGGAACTTCAGAAGGTCAAGGGTATGGGATGGTAATTACTGTATTAATGGCTGGTTATGATTCAAATGCCCAAAAAATCTATGATGGTTTATTTAAAACAGCAAGGGCTTTTAAAAGCTCTCAAAATCCTAATTTAATGGGGTGGGTTGTAGCAGATAGTAAAAAAGCACAGGGACATTTTGATTCTGCCACTGATGGGGATTTAGATATTGCGTATTCCCTTCTTCTTGCTCATAAGCAGTGGGGGGCAAATGGATCGGTTAATTATTTGAAAGAAGCACAAGACATGATTACAAAAGGTATTAAAGCTAGTAATGTTACAAATAATAACCGACTAAATTTAGGAGATTGGGATTCTAAAAGTTCACTTAATACAAGGCCATCAGATTGGATGATGTCACACCTTAGAGCATTTTATGAATTTACAGGTGATAAAACTTGGCTTACTGTTATTAATAACTTGTACGATGTTTATACACAATTTAGCAATAAATACTCTCCAAATACGGGGCTCATTTCAGATTTTGTTGTGAAAAATCCACCACAACCAGCACCTAAAGATTTCTTAAATGAGTCACAGTATACAAATGCATATTATTACAATGCTAGTCGGGTACCATTAAGGATTGTAATGGACTATGCGATGTAGGGAGAGAAAAGAAGTAAAGTTATCTCTGACAAAGTCTCTTCATGGATTCAAAATAAGACGAATGGAAATCCTTCTAAAATTGTGGATGGTTATCAATTAAATGGATCAAATATAGGTAGTTATCCAACTGCTGTATTTGTGTCACCGTTTATTGCTGCAAGTACAACGAAAAGCGATAATCAAAAGTGGGTAAATAGTGGATGGGATTGGATGAAGAATAAGAAAGAAAGTTACTTTAGTGATAGTTATAATTTATTGACTATGCTATTTATTACAGGTAATTGGTGGAAACCAGTACCTGATGATAAGAAATTAGAAAACCTAATAAATGATGAAGCTCAAAAAGGATACGATAAATAACAGGGTATTCTTTTTAATATTTCGTGAAGCAATATAGGTTTACAATTAAATAAAGAAAAATTTAATAAGATCATGTTGTAGGTTGTTGTTGGAAAAGGGAGAATATGTAACTCTGTTGAATATAAAAATACAACGTATTTATAAAGGAGCCTAAAATATTGAATATCCAGTTAAAGATTGTTACGAGAGCAAATTGGGAAGATGCATTAAAATTACAAGTTAAAGAAGAGCAAAGAAAATTTGTACCAACTGTAGCAGTTTCACTTGCTAAAGTATATATAAAACCAGATGGTGACAATGTAGAATACATACCATTTGCAATATACGACGGCGAGCTAATGATTGGTTTTGTTATGCATGCTGTTATAAAAGAGACAACTGATATGTATTGGATAAATGGATTTATTATCGATCAAAAGCAGCAAGGAAATGGCTACGGAAAAGAAGCATTACAGGAAAGTATCTATTTAATAAAAAATACATGTAAGGCGTGTAGAGAAATAAGGTTAACGGTACATAAAGATAATCTCTCTGCAAAGAAATTATATGAACGTTACGGTTTTCAACCATTGGGACATGATTATGATGGGGAGCAAGTGTATCGTTTATTTGTTTAAGTATTATAAAGTAAAGGTGTGAAAGGAAAGATGCAATTTTCGGAAGTGAAAATCGAAGTGTTTATTCCTGAAGAATACATTGAGATATTGCGGGATGAGCTAAATAGAATTGGTGCTTGTAAAACAGGAAAATATGACCATTGTCTTTCCTATAGTTCCGTGAAAGGATACTGGAGACTGTTAGACGATGCAGCACCTTTTAACGGAGAAATTGGTCAAATATGCGAAGGGCAAGAATGTAAAATTGAAATAAAGTGTAAACAGGACTTTGTAAAGGATGCACTTGAAGTGATTAACGAAATTCATCCGTATGAAACCCCTATGATTTATATTATACCGATATTAAATGACTATTTTAATCAAATATAAAGTAAATGACTGGGAGGAATAACAATTGAAAAATAAATTTCATCATATTGTACGAGCTGTATTGATAAAGGATAAAAAATTGTTAGTGGCTGAATATATTGGCCATCATTATTTTTTACCAGGTGGTCACGTTGAAGTTGGCGAATCAGCTGAGAATGCATTAATAAGAGAATTGCGAGAAGAACTCGGAGTTAACTGTAGTATAAAACAATTTTTAGGCGTAATAGAAAACAAATGGGAAGACCGAGAAGTTCTTCATCATGAAATTAACCACATTTTTGAAATAGATTCACAAGAGTTACATAATGATTTCATACCAAAATCTAAAGAGTCTCATTTAGCGTTTCACTGGATAGATTTTACTCAAGAAGCTTTAAATACTTATAAGATCATGCCAGCCCCTTCAGTTAAAGAGTTGCTAGAAAGAAAATTAAGCGATGAACTACTAAACTGTTGGATTAGTAATTTTTAAACAACTCTATTAATAATAAATTCGTCTACCGAAAAGGAATTAAGAAAATAGGCTAAAAAACAAGGTACATCACCTAGTGTAAGTTCATATTTTGTTGATGTACGCATTTAGTCTATAGCCTTATTTCTACTTTGTTTGCAAAAACAGATGAACTTTAACATTCGGACGGAATTTATTTTTATAAATGGAGGGTTTCGTAATGAATCAGTTTCAACAAGAACTACAATCATTAAACCTTAATGATTATCAGTCTGGTAATGTTGTATATTGGGATCAACTACAACAAAATCAATATCCATACTATTACATTCAAGACGATGCACGTCGTTGTGGCGGATGCGGAGGTTGCGGAGGTTGCGGTGGTCGCTGTGGCGGCGGAAGATGCGGAGGTTGCGGTGGTCGCTGTGTAGGATGCGCTGGTTGTTTCGGTTGTTTTAACTGCTGGAACTGGTGGATCATATAAGTATAGAAAATCAATCATATTTCGCATGAAAGAAAGGGGTAAATATTATTTTATACTTTTCTTTCATGCGATAATTTTTTATTCGTGTTAAGGGGGATGTATTTGTATACATACGATAAGTTAGTATGATAAACGGTAAACAAATTGTTCCAAAAGAAGTTATAAAAATTGCTACAAGTTTGCAAAGTCCAACATTTGTAAACAAAGAACTACCACAAAACGGGTTATTTCGGTTCGTTCAAAATGAACCTGTGCTTTTAAGTGAGCTTGGTGAACGAGTTCCAAAAGGATCGTTTCAAATACTAGGAATTACCGGTCCGACTATATTAGTAATACCTGAATTTAATGTAGTTATTGCGAAAATGTATAATAAAAGATATAACTACGGCGGTGATAATTATTTATATTATTTACGTGAATTTAGCAATTTAGTCGCTGATACATTTCGTAACGGTAATGGGGCATAATTACTCCTATAATGAAAAGGAGTGAGAGAAAGTGAAAGATAAAATGAATAAAAACAAAAAGCAAAACATTAAAGATGTAAATACAGAACAAAATGCAATTTATAGCGATCCGAAAGATGCAGCTAACATGCAAACGGTACCGCAGCCGAAAGATTTTGATGAAATTGAATATTAATTTTTCGTTCATCCGACTATATGATGAATAAAAAATACATCTTAAGTCCCATCACATGATTGAAATCTTTTGTTACTCTATATACATAAGCATTTGAAAATGTCTTATCTTAACAAAGCTTTCTTTAAGTAAGTCTAATATAACCTGCAGAAAGACACTTCATTATGGAGTGTCTTTTTGCGTACATGAATTCAATTTCCATTTTTCATGCAGTATCTTGCTTCTTATGATGGATATACTAACTGTGAAAATTCATGTCATGATAAAAGAAGGGGACAGTTAGTATGAAACAAACCTCTATAAATCCGTTACTAATTGTTCTAGGCACAATCATTGTTCAAATTGGTCTTGGGACAATTTATACATGGAGTTTATTTAATCAACCCCTTGTTAGTAAGTTTGGATGGAATCTCAATGCAGTTGCAATAACTTTCTCCATAACAAGCTTTTCTTTATCATTTTCAACCTTATTTGCAGGAAAGTTACAGCAAAAATTAGGGCTTCGAAAACTCATCGCTACTGCAGGGATTGTGCTGGGACTTGGTTTAATACTTAGTTCACAAGTTTCTTCTTTACCATTACTATATTTATTAGCTGGTGTAGTAGTTGGTTATGCCGATGGAACTGCTTATATTACTTCATTATCTAATTTAATTAAATGGTTTCCAAATCGAAAAGGACTTATTTCTGGTATATCTGTTTCTGCATATGGAATGGGCAGCTTAATCTTTAGATATATAAACGGAAGTCTTATCGATAGTCTTGGTGTATCACAAGCATTTTTATATTGGGGGATTATCGTTTTACTTTTAGTATTAACTGGATCGTTCTTCTTACGTGAAGCAATAGTAAGTAACACTGTAACTGAGACTTTACACAATGATTATACACCTCGTGAAATGATGCAAACGAAACAAGTATATCTTTTGTTTTTTATGCTATTCACATCGTGTATGGGCGGTCTATATTTAATCGGTATGGTAAAAGATATAGGAGTGCAGCTCGTTGGACTTAGCGCAGCAACTGCAGCTAATGCCGTCGCAATGATTGCAATTTTTAATACAGTAGGTAGAATCGTTCTTGGAACGTTATCGGATAAAATTGGCCGAATGAAAATTGTTTCTGCAACGTTTATTATTATTGGATTGTCAGTCTTTACTTTAAGTTTCATTCCACTAAATTACGGGATTTATTTCGCTTGTGTAGCAAGCGTTGCCTTTTGCTTTGGTGGTAATATCACAATCTTCCCAGCAATTGTTGGAGATTTCTTCGGATTAAAAAACCATAGTACAAATTATGGGATTGTATATCAAGGTTTCGGGTTCGGTGCACTTGCAGGAGCGTTCATTGGAGCATTACTGGGTGGATTTCAACCGACCTTTATTATAATCGGTGTTTTAAGCGTTATTTCCTTCATTATTTCGATACTAATTCGTCCACCAAAAGCAGAAAACAAAAAAGAAACACGACATTTATATCGGAAAGTAGCCTAATTTTAAAAAGAGTCCTTGTATAGGGCTCTTTTTATATTACAAAATAAGTGAAAAGGATTTGAAAGGTAATAAAGTAATTTATTTCTTTAGCAACTAAGTAGCAGATTAGTAAAATATTCATATTGTTTTATAAAGGCACTGAAATCATGTTATAAACCTACATTAACCACCTTTGTTATTAGATATGCAATTCATTTGTACACCCTTATTTTATTATAAAGGTAGTTGGTTTATATTGGCTACAACTATAATTTCTTCTTTTATCGCATTCACTTCAACAAATATTGATGACATTTTTATACTTCTTGTTTTATTTTCACAAGTAAGGACAGGAGTAATTAAGAAAGAAGGTAGAACTGTCCGAGGAAAAACTAAAATGAAACAACTTTATATTATTATTGGGCAATATTTTGGGTTTAGTTTCATTATTTTTCTAAGTATCATCGGTTCTTTAAGCACTTTTTTCATTCCTGTTTCGTGGATCGGATTATTAGGATTCGTGCCCATTTATATGGGAGTGAAAGGACTATTGTCACTTCGTTCTTATAAAAGTAACGAAGTCATTGATAACGCTTCTGGTTCAATATTTAAAGTAGCTTCAATTACATTAGCTAATGGAGCTGATAATATTTCGATTTATATACCAATGTTTGCTAGTCAAAATCTTAATGCCAATATTGTTACATTAGTAATCTTTTATTGCATGATAGCAATATGGTGTTTAATTAGCTACAAATTGATAAGAGCTCCTATTTTAGCTAAAGTACTTGAGAGAAATTGTCATATTATCGTTCCAATCGTTCTAATTGGTTTAGGAATGTTCATTCTTTTTCGGAGTAATACAATTGAATTATTGTACTAATTAAAAAGAATCAAACGCCGTAATAAGCCATACTACAGATAAAATGTAGTATGGCTTTTCTTTATATTAGTGAAATGACGACTATTAAGTTAGACAGGATATTACGATTATTAAATTGAATAGATACTTTAAAAGGAGCGTGATAATTACAATGAAAATAGTAAAACAATGGATCCAGGAAGATAGTGATTACATAAGAGAAAAAGTAATTGAATATAACCAAAAACATATTTCGGATGAAGAGAAAAAGCCTTCAGAAAAAATTAGTTTTATAGTGAGAAATGAAAAGGAAGCAATTGTAGGCGGAATAACTGCAATTACATTTTGGCATCACGTACATGTCGATTTCCTTTGGGTTTCTGAAGAATATAGACACGAAGGCTACGGAAGCAAGTTATTAAAACTTATTGAAGAATTTGCAATTGAACAAGAGTGTAGGCTAATCAATTTAGATACTTTTAGCTTTCAGGCACCTGCGTTTTATAAAAAACATGGATATAAAGTAATTGGAGTAAGTGAAGATCACCCTAAAGGGCACAATCGATACTATTTAGAAAAAAGGTTAGAAATTATATAGAATCCAAAAATGAATTTATCAAAGTATAAAGAGCGTACGTTGAATAATTACTTTCAAAATACGTTCTTTTTTATTTAGTAACGAAGAGATATCGATTATTACCTTTACTAAGCGCAGATAAATGAAATACTCAATTAACTTTTTTATATTTTAAAACGATTAAATGGTAGAATGTAACAAAGGCAGAAAATTCTTGTTATTGAAGGTGGACTTAGATGAAAAAAGTAAATGTTACATATGCACTTTTATACGATAAAACAAATGAAAAGATCTTAATGGTAAAAAACAAAGGAAAGAATGGTTCTTATTACACATTACCAGGTGGCGCAGTTAAATTGGGGGAAACGTTAGAAGAGGCAGTTATTCGAGAAGTGAAAGAAGAAACTGGACTCCATATAACTGTAAACGGTATTTGTTACATTAGCGAAGCTTTTTTTGAAGAGAGAGGACACCATGCAATTTTCTTTAATTTTTTAGGGGAAATAATTGGCGGGGAAACAAATATATCAAGACCAAAAGAAATAGAAGAGATTACTTGCATGGAATTACATAAAGCAGCACCACATTTACGTATACCAGAACAATTATTAAATACATTACAAAGGAAAGAAACAGTACCTTACTTTTTTAACGGAACAATCATTCATCAATCTTCATAAAATTATCATATTATGTAAGGCGGGGAAAAATGGAGTTTATCGTTAATCATAAACAGTTCATTCAAGCACTTTCAGAAGTAAGTAAGGCTATATCTACGAAAGCTATAATCCCTATACTTTCCGGTATAAAAATAACTGCAGATCAATCCGGAATTACTTTAATCGCAAGTAATTCAAACATTTTCATTGAAAAATTCATCCCTAGTTCTACCGAAGACGACCGAATAACAACTATATTAAAAGAAGGAACTATAGTAGTACCTGCAAAATATTTTATTGAAATTATAAAGAAAATGCCAAGTGATGTAACAATAAAAAGTAAGGATGAGCAAATCATTACGATACAGTCAGAAGAAATTACATTAAACTTAAATGGACTTCCAATATACGAGTTTCCGAATGTACCACTTATAAACGATCATGCAAAAGTACAAATAGAAACAGAACAATTGATTGAAGTGTTTAAACAAACTGTCTTTGCGGTAGCTAAAAATGAATCTAGACCTGTTCTTACCGGTGTTCATTTAGAGTTAGATCATAATAAATTAATTTGCGTAGCAACTGATTCTCATAGACTTGCTATACGCGAAATGATAATTGCTACAGATACGAAAGCAAGTTGTATCGTACCAAGTGCAACTATTAGTGAACTGCTAAAATTAATGAGTAGTAATTCAGAATTCGTATACATCTATCTTTCAGAAAGTCACATTATTTTTACATTCGGCACAACTGCATTATATTCAAGACTAATTGAAGGGAAATATCCTAATATATCTAGTTTAATTCCAAATGACTTTCAAACAGTCATTAACATAGATAGAAAAAGGATTTTACAAGGAGTAGATCGATCAAGCTTATTAGCAAGTGAATGGGCAAATAACAATGTTAACTTAGAAATTGTAAACGAATCTACAATTAAAGTTTCGTCTAACGCTTCTCAGATTGGAAAAATATATGAGACACAACAAGTAGATGCGATTCAAGGTGAAAAACAATTAAATATATCTTTCGATGGACGATTTATGTTAGATGCTTTAAAGGCAATAAAAGAAGAAACGGTTACTTTAAGCTTCAGCGGTTCTATGAGACCGATATTAATTGAAGCAGGGACACAATCTGCAGCAGTACATCTTATTTCTCCAGTAAGAACTTATTCATAACAAAGGAAGGATTTACATTATGTACAAGCACACTCTATGTTTTATAAAGAGAAATGAAGAGATACTTATGTTAAATAGAGAATATGACCCTGTAAAAGGATTGTGGAATGGGGTAGGGGGAAAGATAGAAAAGGGAGAAACACCTTTAGAGAATGCAATTCGTGAAATAAAAGAAGAGACTAATATAGAAGTTACGCATGACCAAATTCAATTTAAAGGCATTATTAAATGGGAGGACTCTTCATATTCTGGCGGTATGTATGTTTATCTAATAGAGCTACTTAATGAATTTACATATCAAACTCCAAAAAAAGTATCAGAAGGAATTTTAGATTGGAAAGAGATTTCTTGGATGTTAAGCGACTATAATTACGGCGTAGGAGAGATGATACCAAAATTTTTATATGAAGTACTCCATAATGAATTAATATTAGAGCACAATTTTGTTTTATCTAATCATAAATTAATAGATTATAGGAATGAAGAATTGGCTAAGCAGGACAGTTCTATAGATAATATAATTCAATTATAAAAAGCAGGAATTGTAATCTATTATACACAGCAAAATAATTATCATTTAAATTATTCGAAGAGTAGCTAAGAAGAAAATTTATATGAGGATGAGGGTAATGAAGAAAATAATTATTTTACTCATAGCTGTAGTTTTAATTACTTTTGCTTTTTATCAATACACAAAAAAAGATAGTGTAGCTAAAAATGATAAAGTGTATGTAGAAGACTTTAAAGGTAAAAATGATTCAAATAAAATACAATCTGCTATCAATAAAGCAGAATCTAGTAAAACGAAAACGGTATTGCTGGATGATAAGAAGTACAAAATCACCTCACCAATTGTAGTGAAACAAGGTGTAAAGTTATTATTTGGTTATGGAACACAATTTGTTGTCGAAGGTAATTTTAGAGTAATAGAATTAGAAAAAAACTCATCAATTGAAGGGGCCTATATAGCTATAGACGATCCTTCGTTTAATTCTGAAGTTATATATTTAGATGGCAAAAATAAGTATTATAACACTTGGCACAAGACACAAATAAAAGATATAAATATTATTAATTGGACAGAAACAAATAAAGGTACCGGAATTTCTTTATACTCGGTTGGAAAAGAAAATGAAATTTCGTTTGTTAATTTTGAAAACGTTAAAGTTGTAGGAATGGAAACGGGGCTAAAATTAGTAGCTAAGAAACCGCAATCTGGTTATGCCTGGATAAATGCCAATCGTTTTATGAACTTTTCACTTGAAGATTGTGTAAATATGATTTATATGGATAGTAATGTAACTACGCCAAATGAAATTAGTGGTAATCAATTTACAAATCTACAAATACAGCCATCCAGTAAAACGAAAAATATATTAAGTGTAAGTGGACAGCATAACGTGTTCAGTGGAATGGTGTGGGATTTACAGAAAATCAATCACGAAAACGAACTCATTGAACTAACTGATAAGAGTATGAATACAGTGATTGAAATGTCCAGTGTACCAACAAATAGAATTTTAGATAGCGGGAAAGCAAATATAGTGAAATAAGTTTAAATACAGAAGAAGAGCGAATTCCTTATAAGGGAGTTCGCTCATTTTTATTTATAATTAAATTTCTCTCCACCAAGCTGATGATGGATAGTCTGTAGATTTTAACGTAATAGATTCGCCAATTTGAGGCGTTGTAATTTTAATTTCTAAACGCTTAGCTTCTTTCGTAACACGTTCTATCGGGTCACTCCATTCGTGTAATGCTAATGAAAAAGCCCCCCAATGAATTGGAAGAAGGAGTTCTCCTTTAACATCAATATGAGCTTGTACCGTTTCTTCAGGCAACATATGAATAGCAGACCACCTCGGATCATATTGCCCGCATTCCATTAACGTAAGATCGAATGGACCGTACTTATCACCAATCTCCTTAAAGTGAGGAGCATAACCGCTATCACCACTAAAGAAAACTTTTGTCTCTTTCCCTAAAATAAGCCATGAACACCATAACGAACAATCTCTATCTGTTATACTCCGTCCAGAGAAATGCCTTGCAGGTGCACAAACTAATTTTATAGTATCAAACGTAATTTCGTCCCACCAATTATGCTCACTAATTTTACTAGGTAAAACGCCCCATTTAATTAAATATTGTGCAACTCCAGTTGGGACATAAAAGTGTTTTGCACGATCTTTTAACTGCATAATACTCTTGTAATTTAAATGGTCATAGTGATTATGAGAAATGATAATCGCATCAATTTCTTGAAGGTCTTCACGTTCTAAAGAAAAAGCATCACTATAACGTTTACTATTAAACAGGGGAAATGGGGAAGAGGCATCTCCAAACATCGGGTCTAATAACAATGTTTTACCTTCTATTTTTAATAGCGAAGCAGAGTGCCCAAACCATGTCACACTCTCTAAAGACTCATTATTTTTATCCGATAAAACAACAGGTAAATTCTTTATAGGACGCAGCTTAGTTTTCATTTTAAAGTAATCAGTTATTACGTATGTTGTTATTGTGGCTATTTGTAGTTTAAACGAAATTAATTTACCTTTCATCTTTAATGCTGTACCTTTCATAAATTTGTCGAATTCATTATTCTTATATACAAAAAACAAATCATGCAGCAGTTAAACCGAATATAAAGTCAATGTAAATTGTTTTAATTTGGTAAATAATTTCTTATAAACAACAAAGAACATACGTTTCGTTATATGTTATAGAAGAAAATACGTCTCTAATTATTAAAAGGAAGGAGAGGATGTAAGTGCAAATAGAGAGAAAAAAGAAATCAAAATGTAAACTATCAAAATCTGAAATAACTCAGCTATATACAGAAGGGAAGAGTACCTCAGAAATAGCTACGCTTGCCAATGTGTCTGCTAGGTATATTCGTATGGTTTTAACAGACAATAACGTTCCAAGGCGTGCTATAGGGAGTTGGAAGAGGAAGTATGACATATCAGAAGATTATTTTAAAACGTGGTCAAATAACATGGCTTATATTTTAGGATTTATAGCAGCAGATGGTGTCATACAAAAAGAAAATCAATGTGTCAGTATATCTCAAAAAGAAAGTTACATTTTAGAAGATATAAAACAAGAACTAAACACAAAACAGCCACTGTATCAAAATAAAAAAACAGGCGTATATATGCTAAACATTAATAGCAAAAATGCCATGTAAATCATTAAATATCAAATTCCCATTCGTGCCTGAAGAATATTTACATCATTTTGTTCGTGGATATTTTGATGGGGATGGTTACGTCAAGTATGAAACGTATACAGTCAGTTTTGTAGGAGGATCATATACTTTTATGAATTCTTTACATCAAATACTACAAAATCAAAATAAACATCATCGCGTCATTTTAACCGGGAGAAAATCAATACAACTATTTTCAAATTGGATTTATACAGACAAAGATATTTATTTGTATAGAAAATATGAAGAATTTCAGAAAGAAAGTCTAAGTCTAGACCAATTAAAAGATCGAAAACTAAAAAGAACTCAAGCTGCTGTTAAGCAGAGAAAACAAAATTTTCTTAAGGAATATATGAAAAATAAATGTATCGCTACAAGTTGTTATAATTTAGAAATAAAAGAATTAACTTTAATTACATCAGATAACGAAACATTTGAAGAATATTTCCAAAACACTAATACTGATATTAATTATAAGAAAATGCAATTAGTAAAAGGTTTCGTAGCGGCAGATAGACAAATAGATTTACATTTAAATATAGTTTACGAAAAATTAGGCTTATATCAAAATTCACAACCTGTTATCCCTGTATTTAGATCAACAGACTTATCTATACTTAACGAAATTGCGAACACAATCAGTAAAGATTTAGTCTTATTGTTTAAAGAAAACGATAAACCTTTAAAAGAATACTTTGTAAGTAGCGGATACTCAAAAGAAATAACTTATGAAGAGTTCTTTATCTGGTGGTATCACTTTTTCTATACAAAAGTAACTGAAGAATTAATAAAACAAGGTGTAATTAGAATCAGTTCTCATAAGAACCAGATATATAATTTATTAAATTTGACCTTCATATAAGTAACAGGAGGGTATGTATATGACTGTTGTATGCTTAATTAGACATGGTGAAACTGAATGGAATGCTATTGGAAAGCTTCAAGGCCGTGAGAACATTGATCTAAATAAAAACGGTAAGCAACAAGCTGAAAAATGCGGTTTGTATTTGTGCGAAAACCGATGGGATGTAATTATTTCTAGTCCTTTATCAAGAGCAAAACAAACAGCTGAAATCATAAATCAGTACATGTTAAAACCAGTTGAAATCATTGAAATGGAAAATTTTATAGAACGTAATTATGGTATGGCTTCAGGATTAACGACAGAAGACCGGGTGAAAATGTTTCCAAATCGTAATAACGCTAAACGAACAATTTACATATCTGGACAAGTAGCGATTAATGCTGATGGTCAAATAGTTGGCGTTGGCGATTTAGCTACACAAACGCGACAAGTATTCGAAAACATCAAAAGTGCATTAGAAACTTCGGGATTACAATTTAATGATGTAGTAAAATTAACATTTTTCTTAACAGATATTTCTCAAATGGCCATTGTTAGAGATATACGAGACCAATACATTGACACTAAAAATCCTTCAGCAAGTTCGGCTGTAGAAGTTAGAAAGTTAATTAACGATAACTTATTAATTGAAATCGAAGCAATTGCTGTAGCAAACTAATTTTAAAAACTTATTCGTCATCATATCAATGCAATTCGTTTAATGCGTTCATTTAAAACGAATTGCATTTTTTATTGTCTAAATATAATTTATACCTGGAGACATTTTTATAACCAACTTATAAAACAACAAAAACAAACAACTAAACAATCCATCACACAGAATGAATCAAAAGAAAAAGGGGAGCCTAACAACCTTTACTAACATAGAATAAGTTTATTATTTTTTACTGTTAACATAATATATATTATAGGTAGTTGTAGAAACAAAGCAATATCAGGTATCAAAAACCAAGTAAACTATACTTAATGAGACGAAACGGAGATTTTTAGTGAGATTTACACATAATCATATCTAATCGAATTTCTACAGTTTTTATCGTTTTTATTTGTTATACATTCATCACAGCAAATCTTAATCAATAATCGCTTAAGATTTTCGGCAAGAAATTTTTATAACGAATCCAAAACATTTTTAAACGAAAAAATTATTTCTATACAAAATATAAATTTATATTTTTATTTTATGTGTTACTTTATGAATTTATTGCTATTTGCACACGTTTTATAACTTTGTATGATTTGTTGTTATTTATGCTTGACTTTCATTACACTCATCGTTTTTCACTCTAGTTAACATAACGCTTGTTTTTAACATAAAAAAATCTCCCTCACCTTAAGGAAGATTTTTTAGCTTGCTAGTATTTCATTTATATATTTTTAATAACAATCCCAATTATAAATAACATTGGAAAAATCTAGATTTAATAAATCGTCTTTCTTTATAAAGAAATTAGCAACACCAGAATCTCCCCACATAATATTTAATGAATCGTCTGTGTCGATTTGTAGTAATAATACCTCATGTTGCTGGTATTTTTCTTCCCATTCCCTTGGATCTGTCTGTGTAAAAAATGGGTAACCACCAATTTTATGTCCTTGATCTTCACATAAATCATCATACAGTTCGCCTAATTCTGTATTATTTTCTTCATCAACAATTTCTTCCCAATCAATTTCCTCACTAAACATCTTTTCAAATCGATAATCCCTTGATGTTACTGGTTGATAACCTAATTCAAACTTTAATTTCGCTGCTTCGGGAATAATAAAGTCCTCTAATTCTAAAGTGTTTAAATAACTAAACTCAGTAATTACCTTATTTAAATCTTTTATAATTGTAGAATGATAAATAATTCGAAAGTCTTTTTGTATTGTTGGATGATCAAAATCGGCTCCATAAAGCTCATCATCAGCACTTACAAAAAACTGTAACATTCCCTCCTGAGGCATATATTCAACATGCGGTATTTCTTCAAAGTTTAGCTGCGCAAGTAACATCATAGGTTGTCCATTTGAATCTTTAGGATGCTCTTGATCTATAGGTAAATACGGATAACCACCAAACTTACTCTCAAAAAGCGTTGTCTCTGCTAATGTTCCAGACACGTTTATATACGGTTTCACACTTTCTTCTAAAATACTACGATACTGCTCTAGTTTTTTCGGAATTTGAAGTTGATACGTATTCTTCATTGCATTTGCCTCCCTTTAATAATGAATTGAAAATGCCTTACTTAATTATATAGCAAAAGATAGCTTCATTAAAAATCGTTAAAAATCCGTTTTTACCCTTGTTTTTTGCGCACTTGGTGGACAAAGTAAATTATGTTCTAAAACCTTTTTATTAATAGTTCGAATTAAATTCGCTGATTCTGCAGTATTTGTATTTTCTTTTAGCTTTTCTTTTAAATCATCAATTTCCTTTGAAAGCTCAATCCACCTAGGTAATACATGATTATTTTTCAAAGTTCTATACAGTTGCTTTTCAGGATTGTACGAAAGATCTTTATCTAGATTTAGAGGTTTCCCTTTACCAGGTAAATTATCAAAAGACCCTTTCTTTTCTGCTTCTTTCAAGATAGAACTAATATGGTCCTCATATGTAAAGGTCCAAACTTTCTCATCTTTTACTAAAATCTCTTGCTTTTTTAGTTTTTTATCTAGTTCTTCTTGATTCATAGATTCTCTCTCCTTTTTGTTTTATAGTGTGTTTTTGTAAGTTTTAAAGCTTTCAACCCATCAAATAACTTTTCTCGCCACCAAACACCGTCATGGCCGCCTTGAAACTCTTCATAAGCATTTGGTATTCCTTTTCTTTTAAAGCTTTATACAGACGTCTATTAGCCGTTAAAAGAGGTTTGTTTTCAAGTTCTCCTGCTGCTATATAAAAATGAGGTTGCGTCGCATTTGAATCTATAGATGAAATTTGATTTTCAATCCAAGGAATTTTATTTTCGTACCCACCTTTTTCCAATGTACGGATCCAGACATTGGAAAAAGGTGGGTACGAAAATGTCTGGATTTTGAAGCGCTGCATAACAAGCTGCTAGGCCACCAAGACTGAAACCAGCAATTGTTGTATGTTTCGCTTCTTGATGCACATGATACTTCGCCTGAATCCACGGAAGTAATTCCTCCGTTAAAAATGTATTCATTTTATCGTTATAAGTTAGCTCTTCTAGCCGATTAACTGGATCTATAGCAACAGCAATACAAGATGGGATTTCTTTTTCGTAAATTAAATAATTGAGTGTTTTTGCGATTGAAAGGTTATTAATGAATGAATTTCCATCAAATACAATGAGAAGTTCTTGAAGATGTGAAGTGTGAGAATAATCATGAGGCGTATAAATATGAATTTTACGTGTGTTATTTAAAATTGTGCTATGAAAAGAATATGTTTCAATTTTTCCGGATGGATAATGCTTTGAAGGAAAACGACTGCTATACTGCACCTCCATTTCTATATTTAACAAAGACGCTTTATCGGTACCTTCTCCAAATGTATTTCCATTAAATTGGTCTAATCGATACTGTTCACTACGCTTTATCCAATCATTTTCGAAAACATCGTTTACTGAAAAATAGTACGTTGAAATAAAACTCTTATCCGTCCTAGACGTTGCATACCAAATATCTGTCTGTAACAATCGTTTTAATTGATTTACAGACAGATCCCAACCAGGTACACTACCGAATACATAAACGTTTTTAGTTTTTCGATCCCCTAACCAAATATACAAAGCTTTCTCATTTCCATTCTTTAATTGATTATTAAGCTCCTCTAACTTAGGACTAATTATTGAAGTCGCCTATCTTCCTCCTTTGCATTTCTTTTCATTAGATTGCTTTTATAGAATTTAGGATTAGGATGTTATGTATGTAGATGAGTTATTTATTAGAAAGTTTATCAATTGCCTGAATAGAAAGTTCCAACGCTTTTATCCGTCTTGTTAAAAGTGTTCTTTGAGGACTTCCAGCTTTAGACTTATCATAGGCTTTCTCTATTGATGGGAGCAAACAAGTAAGGATATTACGAGCCTCTGCTAGCTCTTCATGATTATACTGGTGACTTTCTTGATTCCAAATATTTTCTAGTACTGCTAACCCTACGCAAACTGCTTTAAGTCGTTTTTTTACTAATGTAGTATTTGCACCTTTTTGAGTCATTTGTGATAGTGCATTTTCAAGTTTACGAATTGTTGATTGTAAAGATTTTATTGATTCCAATTTATCTATATTTGATACATTTTCCATGTTAATGTTGTCCCTCCTGTCTTAATTTCACTCGAAATATTTTAACATAAATAACTAACGATATTCGAGTAGGACAATGCATTAAAGGAAAACAATCGCTAAACGCCTCTCCTCCCTTACTATATTCTATAAATACTTCTTTTTGCACATTAAAATCCCTATTTAAACAAGGTATAAATATTGACTTTTTTATGAACAAAAAACGTACAAGCAGTATGACTTGTACGTTTTTATTTTTATTCAGTAAGATAATATAGTAATAGTTTCTTAGACTTCTCATAATTCATGAAATCTCTATACAAAATGGGATACTTCACAATTTCCGTTTCAATAAAACGATATTGCGGAAACCATTCAAAAAACGATTTCCTTAGCCACTTTATTTGCTGACGCACGATACGGAAACGGTTTTTGTAGCGGACTATACATTTTCTGCAATTCATTAAAAATAACCTTCTTACCTAATAGCAACTTTCCACCCCTTTATTTCTCTATCCACCTTAATAATTTTTCATAATGATATTGAGCATCTGTATAACCAAGATTATATAGATTAACAAGTTTCTCTTTATTTCTTTCTATTCCGCTTATAGGAAGCTGCACGCTAGGTTGAATAACATAGAAATTATCTTTTTGTTCTATTTGCCCCATATAAGATATCGTCTCATTATAAAAACGATAATGTTCTACTAAAGATTGTGCGATATTCGGATATTTTCTATATAAAATTTTAGCTAGCCTAGAAAACTTATTTCGCCGCTTCTCATATCCTTCTGGCTTTGTCATAATAACGACGTTCTTTTCATAACCATCAGTTTGCGCTTTTAAAACTGGTATAGGATCAATAATCCCTCCATCTAGCAATTTTCGATTATCATATTCTACAGCAGGCGCTATAAAAGGGACCGAACTTGATGCACGAATGATCTTTAAAATGTCATTACCGTGTTCTATTTTATTGTAATAAACTGCTTTTCCTGAATCGCAATCAGTCGTTCCTATAACAAACTGTTCATTAGAGTGTAAGAATGTTTGAAAATCAAATGGTACAATTTTATTAGGTACTTCATTAAATAAAAAATCCATTCCGAATAATTCACGTTTTCGTATCAAATTTCGATAAGATATATAACGGTGATCTGATACGAGCTCTGTATTTACTTTTTTATTCCTTCCTTTTTGACGTGATAAATAAGTTGCGCCCATACATGCTCCAGCCGATACACCGACTACATAAGGAAAGTATAAGTTCTTTTCCATAAAATATTCGAGTACTCCCGCAGTATATAATCCTTTCATTCCTCCGCCCTCTAAAACTAAACCGATATTTTTCATACCATATCCCTCTGCTTCTTTTTTCTTACTTACATGTTAGCATAAGATTTTAAGATGAGGTTATAAAAAAGAATTGCAACAATAACCAGAAACTACTAAAGTAATGTCATAATTTCTTAGTAAATTGCATGGTACAATATAAGTAACACAATCCACAAATAATGGAGGAGGAATTTCCTATGGGTTTATTTAGCGGTATTTTAGGAAATGCATCAAATGCGAGTACAGAAAGTGTTGAACGTGATTTAGAGAAGATTATGTTAAACGATGAGAAAGTTGAGCATGCTTATAAATTAATTCGTGATTTAATCGTATTTACAAATCGTCGTCTTATTTTAGTAGATAAACAAGGAATATCAGGTAAAAAAACAGAGTATCATTCTATTCCTTATAAAAGCATTACACAATTTAGCATTGAAACAGCTGGGCATTTTGATTTAGATGCTGAACTTAAAATTTGGGTATCTAGTTTGAGTACACCAATTACGAAAGAATTTAAAGGTGACGATAGTGTTTTAAGTATTCAAAAAGCGTTAGTAACATATACGACAAAATAATGTCTTTTCGCATGTTTATTCATTTGCAAAATTACTAACCCGAGTATTTCGGAAGAATATGCATCGTTTTTGTATATTTAATCTCGAATAACAGAAAAAGGTAAAGCGTATTTCAAATGCTTTACCTTTCTTTTTTGTAATAAACAAGTGTAGTTTTATCATTTAATTTCTTTGTTACTTCTGTTCTTTTATATCCCATCTTTTCGTATAAAAAACAATTTCTTTCTTCTTCTAAAATCGTAGCAAGTTCAAAACACTGTGCTTCTGGAACCATCTCTTCAATTAAAAAAAGTACCTGCTGAGCGATTCCTTTCCCTTGATTGTTTGGATGAATAAACATTGGGCTGATCCAAAATTTATAAGGTAGTTCCTTTTTAGATATGCATATCGCTCCTACAAGGTTCGAATCAAATATAATCTTATAAAAGTTATTACTAGGGTTATTTATCCTTAAAATCATTTTTTCAATAGATTCATTTGCTGGACTTGTTTCATAGTCTTTATATTTATTTAATAAAGGGGTAAACGAGTCTATTTGCATTTGAAATAAAGCTACTGCATCATTTTCTGTCGCATTCTCTAAAGTAATCTTCATGTTACCAATTTAGTCGCTTTCTTAATGAAGTTATATGAGCGGTATGATGACGTCCGTGCCATGCATATAGTCCAATTGCAGCAGCAAGTTTTGTTTCACCAGTCTCTGGATGGTTAAATGTCTTTTCTAAATCTTCAAGTTCTAGAGAATATAAAAGGTTAACCCATCTTTTATGTAATGAATCTAACATTACTAGTGAAACATCTACTGGTAATTTAGAATCAGGTAGTTCTGCCCACTTTTCTTCTTTATACGGTTTAATCGTAGGGTTCTTTTCTGTTAGTGCTAATTTAAAGCGTATGTAGCTGTTCATATGGCTATCAACAACGTGATGGACTACTTGACGAACCGTCCATCCACCAACTCGATATGGCGTATCTAACTGCTTCTGATCTAAATCTTTGATAGCCTTTGTTAGTTCATTTGGTAAATCTTCAATTTCTTGAATCCATGTATCTATCATTTCTTCAGTTATAGGGCGTTTGTATGTAAATTGGCCAATTGGATAACGTAAATCATTCATGAATAAGTCCCCCTTATTATAAGCGCGAAGTATTTCTCCATATATAATGTACAAATTTCACATGTTCTCCATTTAATTCTACAGATGTTGTATCTGCTTCGTTTTGATAGGAAGAAAACCCGCTTTTTTCTAATACACTTTGTGATGCAAGATTATTAGTAGTTGTTTTAGCATGAATCTCATTAATTTTATTATTTTTCGCTACTTCTATAACTAATTTTACAGCTGCTGTTGCAACGCCTTTTTTAGTAAACTTTTCTCCTACCCGATAACCTAGCGAACTGCTTCGGGTTTCTGTATCAATATCCACTAAATTTATTCGTCCTACAATTTCTTTTTCTTCATTACGAATTAAATAAAAGTAAGAATCCCCATCAGCCTGTTCTATTAATAAATCATCTAGTAGTTTTTGAAAATATTTAAAATCAAAATATTGCGAGCCACGATTTGGTACCATTGTTTCAAAAAAAGATTTATTCGTAAGTTCAAACGTAAATAAATCCTTAGCATCGTTTTTCTTTAATTGTTCTATGTATATTTTCATCTTGACTACTCCTTCTATATCTACTAACTGTTATATATTCTTTTTCAATCAATTAATTTCCTTCTATTTCTTTTTCTTCAGTAATACAGCAAATAGTACTTTCGGATGAAATAGGTGAAATGGACTACGAATTAAATTCATCACTCTTACTAATCGAATATAAACGTCAGAGTCACTTGCGGATAGTTGATAAATTTGTTTCGTATACCAAAGCTGAAATTTTTGCTTTATCGTTAATTCTCTTTTTAACTGAGGATGACGCGATATTTCCGTTGTAGTCATCTCCCATGGAGTTTGTATAATATGAGCAGTCTCTTTATAAAATTGCTGTGTAAATGCACTATCAAGCTTTTGTTTTCTTTGCAAAAGTACCTGTAATTGGTGAGCTTCCATAGCAGCAACTGAAACACCTTGACCGAAAACAGGATCGAAACGACAATGCGCATCCCCAACTACTAACAATCTTTCGGGTAGATTATCCACTAAATCAAATCGCCTACGTACTTGATATGGGATTTTGTACGTTTGGATATTTGAAATTGCTTCTGCTTTATTTAGAAAATCTGTCACATTAGAAATTGATAGAGTTTCAGCAAAATTATAAAATTCCTCATCTGTTTGTGGCGCTTTTTCATTTGCATATCCACTGAAAGTAACAAAATAACGATGATCCTCAATCGTTTGAATAAGGACGCCATACGGATTGTCAGGGAAACTTGGAGACATTAGCGTATTACAGTAATCTAATTTCTCATTTTCTTTAAGTTTAAACATTCTAGTTGTGTAAAATAAATCAATACGCGCTTTCTCTTCTTGCACTTCGATATTATATTCACGTAACCATGCTATACTTTTTGAACCGAATCCACTTGCATCAACAACTATATCTGCTTGAATTTCTTCTTGTGTACCAGTCTCTAAACATTTTGCTTTTACTCCACATACTTTGTTACGTTTTCCATCTATTAATATCCCTTCAATCAATGTCTCATATTTAATAGTAATATTAGAAACCTGATCTATTCGTTTTTGAATATGCCATTCAAGCAAAAATCTACTTTGTTGAATCATATGTACTTCTCCTGTGAATGGTTGTTTCCATAAACCAAATTGATGCCATTTTAAATCACGAGTAAAGTTATGTACGACACTACCTGCTTCTATTAATTCATTCGTAATATTAGGAAACAATTCCTCAATGGCTTTTTCTCCACCTTTTAATAACACATGAGGATGATTACTTTGTGGGACTCTTTTTCTCGAGGACTTTCCATCCCATCTTTCACCGGCTTCTATAATGATTACTTCTTTAAAAGCAGTTGATAATGCTTTTGCTGCAAGCTTTCCTGCGATACTTCCGCCAATAACGATAGCTTTATTAAACATATTTTCCCCCTTAATAAAAAGAGATCCTGTTTTTTATGAATGAAACAGGATCTTAAACTAATTAACTTCTTTACCATTATAATTAAAACACATGGGTATATTGCAACGTTATAATTATAATGCCTAATCCCCAGACGTAATACGCGAATACTTTTAAAGAGTGCCGTTTTAAGTATTGAATCATCCATGAAACAGCTATGTAACCGAAAAATGCTGCTGATAACGTCCCGACAATTAAAGATGTATTAGAAATAGATTCTGCTTTTCCTTGAAAAACATCTGCAAACTGCAAAATAATTGCTCCTACTATAGCTGGTGTTGATAATAAAAAAGAAAAGTAAGCAGCAGTTTCGCGGTCTAACTTCCTCCATAATGCAGCGACGATTGTCATACCAGAACGAGAAATTGCTGGAAAAATAGCAGCCGCTTGAAAGGAACCGATAATAAATGCATCTTTATATGTAATGTCGTCCATTTTTTTACGACCATTCTTTTGTTTATCCGCCATATAGAGAAAGAATCCTGTCACTAAAAACTCCCAACCAATCGTAATACCTGTTTTTGAAATATCCTCAAAGAAGTCTTTAAATAATAAACCGATTACGACTGCAGGTATCGTCCCGACAATAAGTAGTAGCATGAGTTTTGAAAATGGATTTTTAATTAAATATAAAAATTCTTTCTTGTAATAAATAAACACTGCAAGTAAAGTTCCAATATGAAGCATCGTATCTAAAAATAATCCCGCTTCATCTAATTGGAACAAATGCCTTCCTAAATAAAGATGACCTGTACTACTTATCGGTAAAAACTCTGTTAAACCTTGTATGATCCCTAATATAAAAGCTTCTAACCAATTCATGATGGTCCCCTTTCTTGTTTGCTTGTACCAATATATGAAGGTTAATTTTTCGATATGAAAAAAACTATATTTCTCTATGAATTCACTTTCATTTTATGGATATATATGTAAAAAGAGTGAGGGGGTTATTATGTGGCAACATACGAAATTCGGCAATGTATTACTATGGATAGGACCTATCCTTGTGTTTATAGGGTTATGTATGACAAATGTTATTTCTGATATTCCTATCTTTGAAGGAAAGCATAAAACGATTGGAATTGTATTTATATGTATAGGGGTATGCTGTTTTATTGTGGCTAATCATTTAAAAATAGGAAAAAAATATGAGGACTAAATTTAAATAAAAAACAATCCCAGTCTATGTACTGGGATTGTTTTTTTGTACTTATTTATAGAATACTTTATCAACGTTATATTTTGCTTTATATTCATTAATGATATATGTTTCGTAAATTTCTCTTTCTGTTGGATCTTCTACGATACATGCATCAATGCGGTATACTTCATCACGATGATTTTTAATTGGTGAAACATTGTCTTCAAAATGCTTCTTAATACGTTGTCTAATTTTACGAGCTTTACCTACGAAAAGAAGTTCGTCATTAATATTGTAAAACATAAAAATGCCGCCTTTATCTCTAGGGAACAAGTGGAAATCAATAAAACCATTAATTGGAGTGATTATTGGCTCGTCTCCTTTAATAACTTGTTTACGTTCAGTAATTGAAACATCAGCTTCAGGAATATTAATTTTAATCAAGTTCATTCACGTCCTCTTTTATTATAAAGATAAATAATAGCATACATATGTAAGAAAAGCTACGTTCAGAGGCATATTTCATTTTATAATTCAAATATTATAGGAGTATCATGTAAACTCTTCTTCCAAATCATATGATCACTTGATTCTCCCCAATAATCCTTCAGTACATAACTAGGTTCTCCAAACTTCTTCGCCCATATACTTTGCGCTTTTTTGTATCCACTATCTAAACAGTATTCTGTTATCCCTCTGCTAAGTAACGTAATATACATTGCGTTTAGCAATACATTGCCTATGCCATTTCGTTGATATTCAGGTAATACAAATACTGTTCCTATTTCATATAAATCTTTAAGAACACCACCTGTACAACTATGAATCAATGTACTTGCTGGACCGATTTCAATTGTTCCAATGATTTTATCGTTACTTGTATCAATTGCTAATAAAAAGTAACGACTTTCTCCGTTACTCTCCACATCATTTTTCAAATACTGTTTTTTCGTATGTATTTCATTTTCTATGTCATCCAATAATTGTGATAACCCCTCATTTTTAAATGTATGAGTAATAACAAGACGAAAAAACAAATTTAATTCATCTACATCATCTTTATTTGGCCTTCTAATTTTAACGTTATACACGAATTAAATCTCCAATCTTTGAAAATATATGAGAAATTGTTAAGTCCATACTTTATATACTCTATTCAACATTATTCTACAAAAGCCTGCATAAATCCAACAGTATAGAAAGCTCATAATAAATATTGATAGAATAATTTTTATATCCAAAGTTGTATGAACAGTAGGACCTAATACAGGAAATCGAAAGACATCAAGAACGACCATAATTCCTATAAGTAAACATATCGCCGAAAAGGAAACAACCAAAATCTTTCTCTTGAATTGTATAAAAGATACTCCTAACGCTATACCTAATAAACCTGTAGTAAAAGGAAAGACAATTAATTCACTTGGCTCAATAATAAATAAAAGGAGAATAGTAATAATATACGAGAGTATTCCCTCGCGAATAGAATAACAAATAGCAAGAAAAATCGGCAGAGTAGCAAAAGGACTAATAAATAAGCCGATACCAGGGATTAAGTTCCCTGCAGATTGTAAAATAGCAGCAAGTGAACCGAGTAATGATGTAATCACTAACCTCTTTGCTGGCGTCATCTTTCTATTATGAACAAAATTGGTATCATACGCGATCATAGGTTGATACCAATAGTTTCTAAAGTGATTCATCAAAATCCCCCTAAAGATATCTAATTATACAGTGGACGATTATATAATGAATAATTCCGAGAGTGTCTATCATGTTAAGGGACGATTTCAAAAATAGTACCTTTGTTAAAATCAGTTACTTTCATAGAACCGTAAACTCCTAAATATAATCTAGTTTGATCCAAATTTGTTCCTAAACTCATATAATAAGCTTCCTGCTCACCGAAATCATAATGTGTTTCAATAATATGAAAGTCAGTATGTTTACCGTGCGTACCAGCTCTAGAATAAGCTAACGCACCTTTTACTGAAGACTGCGATTTTTCTTTTTTAGCAAGATCAGTAAACACAATACTACCAGTCAAACTAGAAATGGCAGTTCCCATATACGGCTGAACTCCAGTAAGGGAAGTTCCTTCAAATTTATCTGGTCTGGAATCTTTATGATAATAACTAATTAGAGGCTGTATACGCTGCACTGATGTTTCTATAGTTTCATTATAATAAGCCATTATTCTCTCATCTAAAGTTGGATTCTCAGAACAGTGTCTTATAAAAGAAGTTGGTAATTCTCCTTCCCATCCTCTCCACCCAAAATTAATAAATCCATATTGATCAAGTGTACCTCTCATTAAATGAGTTTGAACGATTTCGGTAACTGGTATTGGTTTATATAGAACAAAAGAAAAAATAGACTCTACAATATCTTGTCCGACGTTACCGGCATATTTGATATGTTGATTATGAAACCTTTGAAATGAAATACCTGTAATATTACGAACGCCTTTTGCAATGACTGTAAGTGTTTCTTGTATAGATAAAGGAAGTTCATTAAAGCGTGTAACTACTGGAGGATTGGTTATGAATGTATCTCTACTTACATCGATTTCAATTATTTTACCCGCTATTTCTAAATCATCCTGGCTTAAATTAAACGGATCATAGCCAGAACCACCATCTCCATTTGTAAAAACAAGTTTTCCAGTCTCAGGTGAAAAGTTTAAGCTGTTTACGCCGTTATGATTAAAAAATGGCCTTCTTATATTAAGTAAAGTTCTTCTTTTTTGAGGTTTACCGTTTGATTGTAAAATCCATTCTTCAATTGTATCGATATGATCATATTGAGTATCTCTATTTGTCCACTTTAAGTTTAAAGTTTTCTCGTCACAAGGATTCGGTTTAAATTGTTTTGAAAGCGCTCTTGGCCCTTGAGTCCCGGCTACTGAATAATGAAGATAAAATAAGGCATTGTGATTAAATTGCGGATGAAACGCTAGTCCTAGTAAGCCGCGTTCATCATAACCGCTACTAGAAACGCCTTCTTCAAATGTACCTAATTTAATAATTCGGTGACGTATATTTAAAAATGTCTTTATAGCATCGTCTCCTATGTAAAAAACCTCTCCTAATTGAGTTGCGATAAATAGCCTTTCGGTCGTTTCACCTGGAAGTATAGCTGTTTTTATTACAGTCGGTAAATTTAAGTTATGAACGATGGGCCGTAAACGAACCTTAATTTTTGTCAATTAACTTCCCCCCTTTTTTATTTCTTTTATATAGAAGAATATGATTAGAGTAGTTCAATTAGTATCAAACTATAGACATGAAGTCGTAATATCTCTGTTCGTACAAGCCTGTTTTCTGTTTAACATCAATTAACTTATATACCTTTTTATTACATTTTTTGATATGATAAAAGTATAGAATAAAAATTAGGGGGACAATCCATGGCAATCTTACTACAAATCATCGTACCACTTACATGTGCAATATACTTATTTACCCTCTATCGCAATGGCACATATGGATCAACTTCATTCCTCTTAGCAGTCATGATAGGAATTTTCGTTTTAGAGAATATCTTTCAATATGCTAGTTTAACAGATCGTGCTGTATATCCGTATTGGGGAAGTTTGAAGGCTGTAATCTTTATTTTATCCGTGGCATTTATATTCAAAAGAACACCCACTCCATATAATAATTAACAATTATTCATATTTATTTAAAGTTTATTTTCAGGAAGAGGTTATACAATGAGAGCGCCATATCAAGTATTAATATTTCCTTATATAATAACTGAAGATACTATTCAATACGCTATTTTTAACCGAAGTGATTATGGTTATTGGCAAGGAATTGCTGGTGGTGGAGAAGATGGTGAGACTCCTATTGAATCAGCAAAACGGGAAGCGTTTGAAGAAGCTGGTATTTTAAGAGAATTTCCTTATATAGAATTAGATTCTGTGTCTTCACTACCAGTAGAAGATGTAGTTGGAGAATTTCTTTGGGGAGATGATGTTTATGTAATAAAAGAATTTTCTTTTGGAGTCCAAGTTTCTACAAAAAACATTTCATTATCCAAAGAACACTCCAATTATAAATGGTTATGCTTTGAGGAAGCAGTAACGCTTTTAAAGTGGGATAGTAACAAAACAGCATTATGGGAATTAAATAAAAGGTTATTAAAGCAATTAAAGAGTTAGCTGTAAATAAAAAAGATTAGGAGCGAATCCTAATCTTTTTTATTATTCAATTGCACCCGCAACGTCATAATCGTTTAAATCTAATTCAATTGTTTGACCAAGTGCTAGTTTAGCTAATTCTGATCCTAAATATGGGCCGGCAGTTAAACCTGAAGCACCTAATCCGTTCGCAACGAGAATACCTTCAAAGTTAGGAAGTGGCCCAATTACAGGTAAGAATCCTGGCGTAAATGGTCTAAATCCAACTCTCGTTTCAAGCATAGTACCATTTTCTAAACCAGGTGCAACTGTTAATGCTTTATGGAATACTTCATGTAAACCACCTGCTGTTACACGATGATCGAAGCCGGTTTCGTTTTCATGGGTAGCTCCAATTACGACATGACCATCGTCAAATGTTAAAATGTATTGATCGTTTGGTGGCATAACAACTGGCATATTGCCTGTTGCTGTATTTTCCGTTTGCAGGTGAACAATTTGTCCTTTTTGGAACGTAACTAAGAAATTAACACCTAATGGATTCAATATTTCATTCGCCCATGCGCCTGCAGTTACAATTACCTTTTCCGCTACCATTGTTTCGTCATTTACTTTAACTCCAGTAATAAGATTACCTTCACAGACTAATTCTGCATCACCTTTAATAAAAGTTGCACCATGTTTTTTCGCAGCACTTATTAATGCATTACGCAATGATCTTCCGTTTACTCGTGCAGCGCCACTAATATGAACAGAACTGTATTCTTCTGATAATGCCGGGAATAATTTTTTCGTTTCTTTAGCAGATAAACGTGTAATTTCTCCAATCTCTGGTGCATCTTCACGTCGTTTGTAAGCTCGTTCTTCCATTTTATCTAACTTTTTCTCATCAGTATGTAAACTAATTGCACCTACACGCTTATATCCTGTATCTGTTTCACCGTCTTCTTCTAATTGCTGAATTAAAGAAGAATAATAACGCGCACCGCCTTTAGCGATTTTATACCACGCTTTATTACGACGCTGTGAAAGCCAAGGGCATACAATACCAGCTGCTGCATCAGTTGCTTGACCTAATTGTTGGCGATCCACGATAGTAACGTTCGCACCTGCTTTAGCTAGATGATAAGCAGTAGACGCTCCTAAAATACCAGCTCCAACTACAATATACGATTTCATTTCAAACACCTTTTCTCTTTTGCTAATTATTTAAATATAAGAACATACTTTAGTATACTGAAAGGAATACTTTTTTCAATGTGCTAAGCATAATTAATTGTTGCATCATTGTGAATTTCCTAATCGTTATTTTTTATTCTTACGAAATAGTTCAATTGTTTTATAGCCTTGTGAAAGGATTTCAATCATTTTCTCAAGACGTTTATCGCGTGTTTTTTCTTGTTTTACAGAAAATAAATTACGTGCCCAATCTTTTTGATATCCAGGTGTTAAACTTTGATAAAACGTAAGTTCATTTGGATGATTAGCCAATAATGCTTCAACATCTTTAATACGATCTGCATAATCAGCGACACATTGACTCATAGCAGGCGTTTTCTTCTCTTTTTTCTTTTCACGCTTTAAGCCTACAACAGTAAAGACGTCGTCCATACTTACCATTCGTGCAAATTTAATATCACTCTGTCCTACATACCCATCTTCGCCAACGCTTAATGCAGGAAACATTTCATCACGGTGAATAAACGTACTGTAACGAGGATTACCTTTTTTCGGATATGCGAAGAATATATAACCTTTTTCAATTAGTAATTCTTCATTACTTACAATAAAATTCGTTTGTTTCACCATTTCATCAAGTGTTTCTACAAAAATAAAAATCGCATCATGATCTTTGGAAAATGCAGTTTCTTTCCCTGTAAAAATGTCATAATCACTTGGTTCATTAATCACGACCATATTTGTATACTTATTAAGTTTCAATTTATCAATAATTGACATAAAAATCTTCCTTTACATTCAAAATTCATTGTTCATACTGTTCTAGTGTATTATATCTGTTAAGAAAATCAAACTTTAATAGTAGTTTTAAAATAAAATAGCCGATTCTGCATAAGAACCGGCTAGCTATTGGTTACATCACAACTCAATAGCAAATAAAGTATATAAAAGCTCTCCATATTGATCTTCTGTAATTACACGTTTCGTTTTTTCCTCACGAATCATTTCAGTTAAACTAGTATTCGTTAAAGAGACATGGCCATAGTCCGTCAATTTCACCGCAATTGGTCCCTTATTAAAAACAGATTTCTCATCTTCTATTACTCTTTTTTGAACATCGTTCACTACTACTTCATCAATGATACGATTATAAAAAGCATGACAAACTTTCCAATCTCCATTCGTATCTTTTCTTTCTAAAATGTAATTTCCTTTACTTGTGTCTCGTTTTCTCACTCGATACGAACCATTTTTAGAGGAAACAGATTCTCCAGTAAAAGGTACGGGGGTTAAAGGTACTAATGAAGCAATACCTACATCAATTAAGTATCGTTTGTTATCATAATTTAAAATAATCGTTATATGCCCATCCTCAAGTGCCCATGCGTTTATATCATTTTTATATACGGTTCCAAGGGCAAGTTGTACATCATAACCACATTCTTTTAAAAAGTAGTAAAAAAGAGTATTTAATTCATAACAAAGTCCGCCGCGGGATGTAGTTAAAATTTTATTCTGTAAATTTTCCATAGTAATTGTATTCGCATTACGTGTTATCACATCTAAATTCTCAAATGGTATAGTGTGTGAAAATGCAAAGAGAATTGTATTTAATTCTTCAAACTTCACTTCAGTACGGTTTGCAAGATTCAATCTTGTAAAAAGCTTATGTTGTAGACCTGTCATAGTCAGCACCCCTTAACATGTATAAGTTAAAATAGTATATGCTGATTGTAAATTTGAGGGGGTACTGAAACAATGTACATTTCGTTTAACTGTACCGGTACAAAAAGTCCAACTCACAAGATTACATAAGAAAAGAAGCTACAAATACAAATTTAATAATTTATCTATAGGTAAATTATTAGGATCACTTAAATCAACAAAATATTGAAGTTGCCACATTTGGCTCTTTTTCGCTTGATTGCTAACAGGAGTATCCCAAAGTGGATAAATTCTCATAGCCATCTTGCCTTTTTGACTTTGTGTTTTCAATATTTTTTCTTTAAGAATAATTTCTTTAGGGAAAATAAATTGTCCTAGTTTATTATCATCAATACAAGTGATAACTAATAAGTCAGGAGCAGCGTCATAAGAAAAAGCTTGATTTTGCATATTGTCATCTTTCTCCCAAAAAGAAACAAATTGCCCAATTTTATTAGGGGTAATTTTTGATATTCTAAAACGAATGCTTTTATGATTTAAGTAAAATAAACATCCCGCATATTCTGCGTTTTGTTGTTCTTCTTTTAGATTCGTGATTATTAATTCGTTAGGTTTGTAAATTATATTGTTTAAATTTACGATTACATCATTAAATTTGTTCAAGTAAAATCCCCCTTTATTCACCTCTTAGTTTATCACAAACATCAGTTCTTATATGTTGTAAATAATAAGCGACGTGAAAAAAAGAGATTTTACTGGGGTATTATTAAAACTTCAATGTACTTAGTTTTTCAATTGCTTGTTGTTCAGTTGCTAAGAAAAAAATGTCTTTTCCTTTATTACATTCATAAATAAAATCCTTTAAGCTTTTACTAGTATACATAGAGAAATCTCCAATGATAGCAATCTTAACCTTGTAGTTTATATACTTTTGAAGAATATCGCCCGCAAGACGTGTCTTTAGATCAAAGAAGTCTTTGCTTATTAAAGATTTTGGGATAATAATATGTTTCGCATCTACCTCATATTGAACTGTTGCCATAGTATCTAATGCAGACTGAACATCCGATATTAATACCTTATCGTTTCTAATGACCGCAATATTGATTCCATCGATTACTACTTTCTTTATCTCCATAGTCCCACCTCTTTATAATGTACACAGTATGAGTAAAATTGTTTTACAAAACTTCGTATGAATCATAGATAGTTTCTCTTTTTTATATTTTTGAATATATATATGAAATTGCTTTTACTTGTTATAAAAATATTGTGGAGTAACATAACTTAACAAACTATCCAAAGTGTTAATCTCGGCATATGGTTGTATTTGGGTAGTATTCTTGATTTTCTGAGGGTTAAACCACACACCTTTTATATTTACATTTTGAGGACCAGCAATATCCTTTTCTAAGTCATCCCCAACAAATAAGGTATTTTCCGGCTGTGCATTTAGCTTATTTAATGCTAGTTCGAATATACGTTTATCAGGTTTACTCAATCCCACTTCTTCAGAAATAATGATTGTATCAAAGTAATTGTTTAAATTCGTATTAATGATTTTAGCCTTTTGCCTCTGAGTTGAGCCATTTGTTATAATGCCAACTTTAAATTGCTTCTTTATTTGATTTAAGAAATGAATAGTATTTTGGTCTATTGAAAAACATTTAGGGAAATTTTCATTCCAAAAATCTTGGATGTAATTGTGTGGCAATCTATATTTCGGCGCGAATTCATCAAATAATGATTCTAAAACTATCGTTTTATCGCTAATACCGTATTCCCTTTTATCGTATTCTTTGAATTTCTGTAACATAGTGTTTTTAACTGTATCACTAACATCCTCATAACACTTTTCTAAAACTAATAAAAAAAAGTTATCTACTGCCTTATCCCTATCAAGTAACGTATCATCTAAATCAAATAGCATCGCTTTATAACTCATTAAATAATTTCACAACCTTTCTTTATTTCCTAGATACTATCAAAAGTAATCAAAAAACTCGTAATAGAACGATATTCGAAGAGTTAAATCAAAAATCCTTTTTCTGTTTGTTAATTGATGTGAAAGTACACTATTTCAACTAAGATAATAGATGAATTTTTTAATTGTAATTTCGAACTTTCAGATTAATTTAAAACTCTTTTGTGATAATCTGTACTTAAAGATTAAAAATAAAGGAGGATTCGTATGCAAATAAGACCAAAGTCAAGTGAATATAACCCATATTATGCAACGTATATTAACTTGATATCAGACGGAAATATCATACATATTCTAGAACAACAGATACAGGACACGAACTGTTTATTAAAGGAGATTTCTGATAGTGAGGGACTTTTCCGATATGCTCCTAGTAAATGGAGTATAAAAGAAGTAATTGGTCATATAGCGGACACAGAACGTATTACGGCGTATCGATTGCTATCTATCGCTCGAGGAGAGACAGCAGAACTTCCAGGCTATAACGATGATATGTATGTTCTTAAAGCTGATTTCAACAAGCAATCTATGCAAGATCTTCTTGAGAATTTAATGATTGTTCGCCAATCTACCGTACATTTACTTAAAAGTTTAGATAAAGACGCTTGGTTACAAAGAGGAAATGCGAACAAATCTGCAGTTACAGTTCGTGCATTAGCATACATCATTGCTGGTCATGAGCTTCATCATCTACAAATTATAAAAGAACGTTATCTTGGTTCTAATGCATATCCAATAAGTTAATAATTGAAGAAAAAAAGCCCTATTTATGTAGGACTTTTTTTCGATATTTATAAAATCCACCACATAAGATGCAAACTAGCCCTTATACATAATTTTCTTCAGACTGATATACTATAAACACTATAGTTCTAGAAAGGTGATGATATTATGTATGAACAACAAAATAATAGGGATAGAGATCAAAAAATGATGTTTTCAATGCAGGGAGTTCCCACAAAAAAAGTTAACATGAATCAATTACCAAAATGGATTAGAATTTTCGGTTATTGTGCGTTTGGTTGGTTGATACTATTTAGTTTAATTATGACTGTAGGTTTAATTCTGCAATAACAATACTTATAAAATGTTTACGGGAAATTATTTAGATTATACGTCTAAGTAATAAAATAGTTTATTACCTAGACGTATAATCTATTCCTTTTCGTCTTCATGGGTAACCTCAAATCCTTCATTGTTTTATTAAAGTCACGATTGCGTAATAAGGGGATTTCTATTTTACTCAATAATACTTGCTACTGAATTCGTGTACGATTCTACCCATTCATAAAATGGAAGTTCATTATCCCAGGTGACCATATGCATTGCTTTTGCACAACCCCAATCTAGAAGTCTTTGATGAAGCATATGTACTTTAATACGTTTTTTTATATCCTCTTTCCCTTCTAAATTTCTACAATACAAATTAACTAAATGTTTTGCGATATTGCCTTCATTGTTATCTATATAGTATGTAATCATCTTTATTAGATCAGAAACGGGATCTGCAAAATATGAATTTGTAAAATCAAAAACACCACCTAATTCCCATCCATTATCACCTAAATATATTAAGAAGTTTCCAGGCTTAAAATCACCCATTACAAAAGTTGGAGTAGATAAATTCTCAAAAGCCCCCTTGGAATCGTCTAATAAAGCTTCCACCCATTTGAAATCCTTATCCGTAATTTTCGAGTATTTTTTGGCATCCTCTAACCAAAATAGTATTCTATTGAAAAGCCATTGTGTGTATGAATTTTTAAAGGGAAGTATCTCAAGTTTGTCCGTATTAAGTTCACCAAATTCGCTGACTTTCCAATTATGTAATTCAGATAATGTTTTAACAATTAATTCGGCTATTTTAAACTTGTCATTTAATTTGAGAGTAGCTTTCAAATATTTTGAGTTTAGATGTTCGCCTTGAAGACAAGGCATGAGTGAATAACTCCAACCAAAAATTTCATCCGAATCATCATTTATATATGGCATAGGGACAATAACGTTTGTTCTTTTATGGATATTTTCTACAAAGAACTTTTCCTCAACCAATTGACCAGCATAAAGTGGGTTTCCTTTAAAAACATACTCGCCTTCTGTTGACGAGACAAACATAGTTTGGCCCATCGCTCCATTTGCTGTTTTTTTCGATGAAATGAGTTTACCCAAATTAAATTTATTGAGCATCGATTGTAATTGATCATCATTTATTATTCCTAATTTATTGGATGCAAAGATTATTTCGGCAGTCATATGAAGCCCACCAACTCCTCTTTATCTTTAAATAAACTTCCATATAATAATGATTTCGTTAACCATTTAAAAATCCCCTTTAGCAGAATAAGATTAGCTAATTGTTCATTTCTATTAACTTTCTGTATAAGATGCGCTAGACACATTTGTAATTGTACAAATTTGATTTACAGTCATGTTTAAATCAAATAAGATATTATGTTACTTGGACGTACACCCACTCCTTATCACCGTTGTGGATATAAATAAGTTGCATCTTGCGGAAAATCGTAATGAGGATGAGACAGGAGTATACTCACAATCCCTTTGATTTGTTTTTGGATAATAAAACATGTTTTTCTACTCTTTCATATAGAGTAAGTAATTTCTTGATAAAAGAAAATTTCGGTACTAACCAATAAGTAAACACTGCTGAAACACATCCTATTAAAGCCCCTATAGCAATATCAAATGGATAATGAACCCCTACCAAAATACGAGAGATCGCTACACAAAATGCAAGTATAAGCCATAACCATCCAGTTTTTTTACGAACAAGCCAAAACGAAAAGCAAATTGAAAAAAAGAGAATTGTATGGTCACTAGGAAATGAATTATCTACAGCATGGTCGACAAGTTTATTCACATCAGGCAATACTGCAAACGGTTGATAATTCAGATGAAATTTCCCCGCTATTTTTCCAATCGCCTCAGCAATTACAAAAGCAACTATCGCTTGAATAATCATCATCCTACTTTTTCTAGGTCCAGTAAACCAATAAGCTAAAATAATTAAAGCTAAAATATATACCATATACTCTGCCAAAAATATCATGGTTGAGTTTAGGAATGAATATTGTTTACCTAAATCATTAATTGCTCGAAAACTATCAATATTGAATTGAGAAAAAGACATTTTCAAACCCCTCCTTTATAATAAGGTATTTAACTGATTGCCATATACCTTCATTACATGAATAGTTTTGATTATTGTACTAATCTAAAAATACCAACCTTCTTGTACGCTTATAATTTTATTATGGGAAAAAAGGTTTAAATGGGACTTAACTACTTCTTAACTATGTGAGTGTACTGTTTTCTTCCTCTAACATGACGTTTTCACTTAAAAAATAGGCGGCATACCTTCGTAAATTTCGACTAACGTTTATAAACACGAGTTGAGAAGACGTCATCTTCCTGCCCCTCCCACGTTTTTTAAAATTTCATAAAAATAAGTATCACCATGAGCATGACATCTCCTTCTTCTTTTTCACTATAATAAAAAAAGAAAAAGGAAAACATCGAACTTTCTTACAAACATTCGGGCATTCTTACAGTTTTGTCATTTTTCATGTTTACTGAAGAATCTAAAGCGGCGTTTAATCCTGATACTTATTATACTGGTAAGAGCCCTTATACAGCGGTGTATGGTGGTTCACAGGAACATGCACAGATAGCGGTGTTCAAAAAGGATATAAACAAATCACTAATTTAGGGTATGTTGAGCTATTGCTTGCTCATTCGTTTCGTAAATACCGATAATTTCAACTTCAAGGGTTTCCTTCTTATCCCCTGATTGCACTTTAACTTTGTCTCCTACTTTCAAATTGTTTAATTCCGCTAATCTTTTATCCATTAAAATGTCATTAAAATAAAAAAGATCCTCACTTGGTTTAGTTAGAAAACTAAGTGTACATAAGTACAACGACATGAAAACACTTTGTTCCTAAATCCACTACTTGTATTATTGGTTGCGTGAAACTCCTTCTTGAGAAAGGTTTTAATTTCTGAATATTTCGTTGACTGTGATAACATATTCAATTTACAATTTAATTGTGGTGTTCTTTCACAATTAAACTACTTAGAATACACTTCATTTATTGGAAAACAATTACAAATAGAGGTGCTAAAATGAAAAATAGAGTAAATCCAGAATTATTACAAGGGTTAGAGATGTTTCCGGATCTCGATTTACGCCCGGAAAACTTGCAATCAATCAGAGAAGGAATAGCCCAAATGAGACCACCTACCGTTGTTGATGACTCCCTTTCGTTAACAGATAAAGTCATTGTTGGACCAGATGCTAATCCGTTACCATTAAGAATTTACCGTCCAAAATCAAATCATGAATCTTTACCTGTCTTATTATGGATACATGGTGGTGGTTATATCTTAGGTTCTATAGATGATAACGATGATACTTGTATGAGGTTTGCAAAAGAAGCTGGCTGTGTGGTCGTATCTGTAGACTATCGCTTAGCTCCTGAGCATCCTTATCCAGCACCAATCGAGGATTGTTATGCAGCTTTAAAATGGATTGCTGATAATGCAGAGTCATTAAACATTGATTCGAATCGAATTGGGGTTGCAGGAGTAAGCGCTGGAGGTGGGCTAACAGCAGCATTATCATTATTAGCCCGAGATCGAAAATATCCTTCAATTTGTTTACAAATGCCACTATATCCAATGATTGATGACAGAAATGATACACCTTCAGCGAATGAAATTAAAGAGGGATTTGTTTGGAACCAAAAGGCAAATGAAGCTGGCTGGAAAATGTATTTAGGAGAAATGTATGGAACGGATCAAATCCCTGCCTATGCAGCACCTTCTCGAGCTGAAGATTATAGTGACTTACCGTATACTTACACATTTGTTGGTCAATTAGATCCATTCCGCAGCGAAACATTAACCTATGTAAGCAAACTAGCACAAGCTGGTGTTGATGTGGAGTTTCATTTATATCCAAATGCCTATCACTGGTTTGAAGGGTTAAATCCAAATGCCGATGTATCTATTTATGCTGTGAACGAAATCGTACAAGCAATAAAGACTGGTTTCAAACGAGTATCCAAGGTTGAGGCTTAATATCTTTACAAGAGAAACACTCATAAATAGCATACATTAGTGAGTGTTATTATCTATTAGCAATAGCCGATTCTTATTTAGAATCGGCTATTGCTATGTAAAATCCACCTAATATATCAAGGCTGAGAAACAGATATAAGATGTTTAGACGAAGTGTTTATTTCCTCTGCTACTGCTTTTATGTTCATCATAATTTGAAGCATTTCTTCTATTGTTGTCCTTGGATTGATAGAGCAAAGTCGAATTACTACTTTTTCTTTTAATTTAGTCGTACTTAGCATAGCAAATCCTCTTTGATTAATTTCTTCCACCAATTTTTTGTTTATTTCATGAATTGTATCTGTAGATGTTAGCTCACATGGAATATAACGAAAAGTAACAATTCCTAATTGGGCAGGTGTTACTACTTCCCAATCTTTTTCTTTCCTTAAAAACTTTTCAACTTGTTCAGCTAGCATAATGCCATGGTCAATTGCCTCACGAAAAGCTGTAACTCCGAATGCTTTAAAAGAAAGCCATACCTTTAATGCTCTAAATCTACGAGAAAGTTCAATTCCACGCTCCCCAAAATTCACTTTTTCTTCTATATTGGTTTCCGTATCCCTAATATACTCTGGGATCATTCGAAACGTCTCACTTAAATATTGACTATTTCGAATGAGTACACAACCAACATCATAAGGCTGAAAAAGCCATTTATGCGGATCTAACGTCAAAGAATCAACACGATGAATTCCTCTTAACAACTCTCTTCCTTTTTCGCTGAGAATTGCTGCAGCCCCATAAGCCCCATCCGCGTGTAGCCATATATCTTCATCACCACATACATCAGCCAATTCATCGAGGGAGTCCACCGCTCCGCAATTCGTTGTCCCTGCATTCGCAATAACACAGAATGGTTTTTTCCCTTTTAATCGATCTTCTTTTATTTTCTTTCTTAAAGTACTAACTGAAATTTTTAAATCTTCATCTGTCTCAATTCGGCAAATTTGATGCTGTTTAAAACCTAATACTTTAAGTGCTCGATCTACAGAAAAATGAGTTTGATTAGAAAAATAAACAATCGCATTTTCTATGTCATTATTCAACTTAATTTGTCTCGCTACAGTAAGTGCAGTCAAATTAGCCATGGAACCGCCACTGACAAATAGTCCTTCAGCTGAATCAGGGAATCCTAGCATTGATTTTAACCAGTTAATTGTCGTTAATTCAATTTGTTCAGCACCTGCACCTACTATCCAAGCTGTAGGAAATACATTAAACCCACTTGCTAAAAAATCTGCTAATACACCAACATAATTATTAGGACCTGGCACAAAAGCCATAAAATGAGGATGATCCACATGAGTAATTTGATTAAACACATTGTTATTAAGAAAATGAAGTAACTCATTTGGATTAGATCCTTTTTCTGGAATCGTTTCAATTAGCTTGTCTCTAAAAATATTACTATCAATTGTTTCCGAAACTGGTTTACTTTTTAAATGATTCATATGATCAACAATCAAGTCAACCGCTTGATATCCTAACTGACGCATCTCTTCGGTTGATAACTGCAAGTTTTTTGTCATATAGTTTACTCCTATTCTATTTAAAAAGGCGAGTTCTTGCTCGCCTTTTCATTTTTTATAATTTGTAATCACCGATTGCTTGTATTGGATTTTGAAGAATCATATTGATTAACTGATGCATGTGATTCAATATTTCTTGTATTTTTGCTTCTTCATATACGGTTTGATCATATCCAAACTTTATTGCAAGTTTCTCTTCAGGGAAGCACATAATTCCATACTTTACATGCGGTTCATCAACAACTTCGTAATCTGTGATAGCAAAATTTCTGTTTTCATTTGAGGAGAAGATAGCTTGGTTAGTTGGATAGTTTTCAAAAACCCAAAGATGGTCAGTTAACTGATTTTTTAATTCACTTTGCTTTTGTATATCAACAAATGAATAGTATGCATACTCATTACATTTCAATGTTTCTAGTTGTACTTTTTGCAGGAAATCTACAAAAGTTTGCGTTTCGGTCCATGCTAGTCGGATAGGTAAAACATTTGTGAACAGACCGAACATATTTTCAATTCCTTCTACTTCAGGAGGTCTGATTGATACGAGATTAGGTAATACTACTTCTCTCGTTCCGTTGTATTTGCCAAGCAATATTCCCCATACAGCTAGTAATGCCGTATTCATAGTTATATTGTTTTTAGTTACAAATGTCTGTAACTGACTAGTTAAATCCTTATCTAATGTTAAATCCATAAAAGTGAAGTTTAACCCTTCACTTTTAGTTGGCACTTTCCTTTTAGGAATACTAGTTTTTCGATTGTATCCTGCTAAATAATCTCGCCAAAAATGACGTGCTTTCTTATAATCTTGTGCTAAAGTCCAATTTATGAATGTTTCAAAAGGTTTTACCATAGGTAACTCCGCCGTAGTTCCGGCATTTTTTGTTTCATAGAGCTGGAATAATTCGTCTATTAAAATGCTGACGCTCCAACCATCACATAATAGATGATGCGAACTCCAAACCACCTTATGCTCGTTATTACCTAGTTGGAATATACAGAGACGGTTCATGAGTTCATCATTTTTGAATCCTTGACTTAAATTTTCACTCATCCACTGGTCTAGGAATTCTTGCTGTTCTTGTTTCGTCATCTTAATCAAGTTTTTTATCTCTGAAATCATTTGAACATCATGTAGAACTGCTTGCCAAGGTTTTGCTTGTTCATCTTGCACAATTATCGTTCTTAAAGAATCATGACGATTAACTAATTGTTGGAAACACTGAATAAAGAGATCAATATCCAGTTCCCCCTCAAGTGACCAAATTATTTGTTCAAAATATGCATTTGTATCAGGTTCAGTCGCGGCATGTTCATAAATAACCTCCTGGAAAGGTGCTAATGGGTAAATACGTTCTATTTTTATATCCGGCATTTTTTCTTGTATTTTGGTAAGCGTATGTTGATTAAGTTGCTTATCTTTAACATTTAGTAATGTAGCTTTATTATCGTTCATGTTGTTTACATCATTTATTTGTGAACTTGAAAGATGGTCTAGCTTTTTAACAAATTGAACCATGTCTCCTAATATAGGAAATGAAAATAGATTTTTTGGCTCTAGCTCAAATCCTTGTCTATACAGTCTAACGGACACTTGAATTGCTTTTATCGAATCTCCACCTAAGGCAAAGAAATGATCATTTACCCCAACTCGATCTACTTTGAGTACTTCTTGCCAAACACTAGTTAATATTTTTTCCATTTCAGTTTTTGGAGCAATAAATACTTCATTTTTTTGTTTCTCTGGAGTAGGGAGCGCTTTTCTATCTAATTTCCCGTTTGGAGTCAAGGGTAATTGTCCCAAATAAACAAAATAAGAAGGAATCATGTAATCTGGCAAGTGATCTCGCAAATGCTTTCGTAGTTCTGTTGTACTAATATTTTGCTCAGTTACCACATATGCAACTAAAAATTTTATTCCATTCTCATCTGTTTGATCAATTACGACAGCATGTTCGACTTGTTTGTAAGTTAGAAGATAATGGGCAATTTCTTCTAACTCTACTCGATATCCTTGAATTTTCACTTGATAATCTTGGCGGCCTAAAAATTCAATATATCCCTCAGGATGCATTTTCCCACAATCTCCTGTCTTGTATAAAAGACCAAAATCAGGATGTGATACAAATGCGTCATTCGTTTTCTGTTCATCATTTAAATATCCTTTAGCAAGGCCCACTCCCCCAATATATAAATCCCCAATTACACCAACAGGGCACATTTTCTTTTCATAGTTCAACACATAATACGTTTGATTTGCCAAAGGCATCCCATATGGAATACTATTCCAATGTGATTCCACCTGTTTGACCGGATAATAAATTGACCAAATCGATGCTTCTGTTGCTCCTCCTAGTGAAACTACTTCCGCAATCGGAAAATGTCGTTTTATTTTTTCTGGTAAAGAAAGTGGAATCCAATCTCCACTATGTAAAACTAAACGCAAAGAAGAATGTTCAAAATGAGAACCTACTTGATCCAATGCCAAATCCATGATTGCAGGCACTGTATTCCAAATTGTAATTCCTCTACGCTCGACGGTACGGATTAATTCTTGCATGTCTCTTGGATCACGAATCATTACTAACATCGCACCTGTGCTTAACGTTCCGAAAATATCGTATACAGATAGGTCAAAACACATGGAAGAGATACCAATAATACGATCATCTTCATTTACCTCATATTTTTGATTAATGTCTTGAATGGTATTTGCAACCGCTTGATGAGTAATAATTACTCCTTTTGGTTTCCCTGTACTTCCTGAAGTGTATATAATGTAGGCAAGATCTTCTGGACCAGCAATAGCGGGCATATCTTCTATTGTATATAATGACAAATGTTTTTCTTCATAAAGACTAGGTTCTAATAAAAGTTTGCATGAGCTATTTTTTAAAATATATGTTTGGCGATCTAATGGATGATCGGGATCAATCGGAACATAAGCGGCACCTGCTTTTAAAATACCTATCATATTAGCAATTGTGTCAACTCGTCTTTTTGCTAAAAGACCCACTTTGTCACCTAGACCAATGCCTTGCTCTTTTAAGAAATGCGCAATTTGATTGGAGCGTTTATGAAGTTCCGAGTATGTTAACCATTCTTGCTCAAATACCACTGCTACTTCATCCGGTGTACGTTTTACTTGGTCTGTAAATAATTGATACAGGGTAGTTAAAGGTATTTTTTCTGTTGTTTCATTGTATTGCTCAATTAAAGTTTGATCCGATTCTTTCATCTGCAAAGATGTTACGTCGCTTTGTTTCACCAATTGTTCCAATAAGTCAACAAATTGGGAAAACATTGCTTCTATTACATCAACATCAAACAACTCTTCAACATAGTTCCAGCTAATTAATAACTCTCCATTTTTTTCAATTACTACATTATCCAAATACACTTGTGGAGTCCGAGCATGAATATGGCGAAGAGAACCAAGCTGTTCCCAAGCAAACGCACCCGCACCTGCTAGCATCGAAGTGAAAACAATTGGCATAACTGCTTTTGGCGTCATTTGGTGGTATCGAGTAAAATCTCGAATAAAGTTAACTCCATCGTAATGACGGTGTTCAAGGCCATCTAATAAAGTAGATTGCGTTTCTTTTACTCTAGTAAAGAAAGATTGCTCTGGTTTTACATCAACATCCAACAAAATAAGAGATGTGAAATCTCCCACAATCTGTTCTACTTCTTCATGAACAGGATAACGGTTAAATACAGTCAAATTAATTGCCAATTTACGTTGATTACTCCAATATGCCAACACATCACCATATATTGTACAAAGCAGAGCGGAAGGAGTTACTTCTTTCTCTTGTGCTAACTTTCGTAGCTTTGTCCACTTTTCATTGTCCAGGATCTTAGTAAGTGATTGGAATTTAGGAGTAGCAATCTCTGCCGGATCCTTTTTTAACAGCAAAGAAGGTGCAAATGGAAAGTCAGGAAGCTTACTTGTCCAATAATCTTTTGCTGTTTTATATTCTTCGCTTTGTTCCATTTCATCATAGATAAACATGTAATCTTGAAAATCAAAAGATAGAGATTCTAATTTTTGATTTGGTTTATAATAATAATGCAACAAATCCTGTCCAACTATGTTCATGCTTGCTCCGTCCATTAATAAGGCATCGTATCGAAAACATAATAAATACGTTTCTTCTTTTAAAAGAAAGGCTTTTAATTCAAACAAAGGCCATTGCCCCAAAGGGAATACATGGTTAGTCATTCGAGAACGTTCTTCTTGTAAGCGAGCATTTTGATTCCTATCATCTAAGTCTATGAGACTAACTATTTCAATCTCGTAATCAGGAACGCTTTGTAATATTTGCTGTTCTCCCTCTGGTAAAATTACAGCTCGCAACATTGGATGACGATGAATTACCTTTTGAAAACTTTTTGAAAGACGATTAATATCCAATTTTGTTTCATATTCAAAATATGTTTGAGGTGAAATACCACTTAATTCAAACTGTGAATTCCTCCCTAACATGTACGCTGTCTGAACCTCTGTTAATGGAAATGACTTAGACAAATCTTTAACATGAGTTGGTCTATTTTCAAAGTTTTTCTCTTTATGCTCTACCTCTACACAAGAACTAAGTTGAGCAATCGTAGGATGCTTAAAAAAATCTGTTGTACTTATTTTTAAGCAGTCTTTTCTTAATAAATTAATTACCTGAAGCGCTTTAATCGATTCTCCTTTTAAAGCAAAAAAATTATCATGAATACCGATTCCCTCAATCTCCATAACTTTTTCCCATGCATGCACCAATTTTTGTTCAATTTCATTGCGCGGGGCAACGTATGGAATTGATACATAATCCGTTTGTGTTATATCCAATAACCTTTTTCTATCCACTTTTCCATTTGGATTCAATGGAATCTCTTCTACCTGAATCATTTTTTCAGGAATCATAAACTCAGGTAATTTATCACTTAAATATTTTCTGATTTCACCAAAAGACACCTTGTTATCCGATACATAGTAGGCAGCTAATAATTTCCTATTTCCATACACTTGATCAACAACGATAGCCTGGTTTATTTCTGGATATTCCCTTAATTGAGTTTCGATTTCTCTTAATTCAATCCGATACCCCCGAATTTTCACTTGATGATCCATTCGACCTAAATACTCAAGTTCTCCATTAGGCAACCAACGAACAAGATCACCTGTATGATACATCATTTCCCCTGCCATAAAAGGACTCGGTACAAATTTTTCATCTGTCAGTTTACTTTTACCAAGATACCCTCGTGCTACCGCTACTCCAGCAATGCAGAGTTCACCGGGAATTCCAAATGGTTTTAATTGGCCATACTTATTCAATATATAGGAATGATAATTCGGATTTGGTTTGCCGATCGTAACTTCTTTGGAAGTGCTCAAGTCTTTTACTGTTGCGCAAATGGTTGTTTCTGTGGGACCATAAATATTTAAAATTGTTGCTTCACTGATACAACGAATTTTTTCAACCAAATCAATGGAAAATGCTTCTCCTGCTAATAAAATAGATTTTAAATCTTTTAGAAAATTTGCCCCTTCTGGATCACTCAAAATCACTTCCATTCGCGATGGCGTTGATTCCCATAAATCCACCTTATGTTTTTTGACTAAATGAGCCAATTCTTTTGTTGCAAACTGGTCCTCTGTAGCAATGACTACTTTCGAGCCTTGTGTTAAAGGAAGACATATTTCTAACAAGGAAATATCAAAAGAAACACTAGCAAGAAACAAGAATGATTGATTATCTTTTACTTTTTCTCTCATTGCACTTAAAAAATGAACAAGAGATTTCTGTTCCACCATTACTCCTTTTGGATTTCCTGTTGATCCTGATGTGTAAATGACATAAGCCAAATCATTAGGATCGCCTTTCCGAATCAAATTACTTTCTTCACCTTGGAAGAGATGTTCTTCATCAAGATACAGCACTTCACCAGCAAATTGCGGTAAATCTGCTTCCGTTCGCTTACTCAATAAACATTTTGCTTGACTATCTTGTAACATATATTCAATTCGTTCATTTGGATAGTTGGGATCAATTGGTAAATATGCTGCACCTGCTTTAAAAATGCCCATCATGCCAATGATCATTTCTAATGACCGGTCTACCATAACCCCAATAATACTTTCATTGGATACACCTTTACTTTGAAGAATAGAAGCCAATTGATTTGCTTTCTGATTCAATTCTTTATATGTTAAATATTGATCATTACAAACAACAGCGATTTGATCTGGGGTTTTTAACACTTGTTCTTCAAACAAATCTTGAAATGTTAGAGACAAGTCTATGCTTGTCTGACTGTTATTCCATCCCTCTAACAACTCTTTTTCTTTTTCTGCAATAATACAAATATCTTTCACTGCCAAATTCGGATTTTTTAATACTTGCTTTAAAATATAAAGATACGAATTTGCAAACTGTTGCAAAGAAGAAAACGAATGAGATTTGAAAGAAATTTCGAATTCAAATTCATTATGTATTTCATTCCATTTTCTTCTTATCCAAACCGCTAAATTATTTTCTGCATATTCTTCTATCAAATCTTTATTATGTAACCCTTCCATCCCAATAACAATTTGAAAAGGAGTTAAAGGATGTTCCACTAATAATTCAGAGAGTGGATAACCCTGATTGTCATACCCGGATAAAGTCGTTTCTTCAATCTGATTCACTACTTGTTTAAAACTATGATGCGGATAGATTTCACTTCCTATAGGAATCCATTTATTAAGATTCTCGCTTTGTTCAAGATTTTTTTCGATTATAGGAATACCAATAGTAATTCTTCCTTGATCTGTATAGTGTGCCAAACAAATCCTTAACGCGGCCTGTAACCAGCTAAATAATAATAAATCTTGAGACTTACTTTCTTTTTGTATACTTTTACTCAACTCTACATTCATTATGATTTGAACGTGCTCACAAGAATTTTCTGTATTTAATTGGTAATCACTATTAAATACAGAAAAATCAAGAACCTCGGAAGATAATTGCTCCTTCCAAAACGCTCCTACCCCTTTATTTCCATGAATAGAACTTCGATCTTTAATGTGCATGTTTATCTTTATCCCCCTAATATTCATTTCTTCTATTCGTTAATTTTCAGGCCAACTTCAAGCCCATGGAGAAATACTTGATGGTTATCCAAACATAAAAATTGCTGAATCTCTTCAATTTTCATATGACCAACTGAACAAACGCCTAAATTTAATGTCTCAGCAACCATATTTAAGGTAGCAGTGATAATGCCTGATTCAATACAAGCAAATAAATATCCATCTGAACCGTATTTCGGGATGGAAGCGTTCGCATTATAAACCAAATAAACTGAGAAAGCAGATTGAGTAAATAAATCCTGGTTAATTAATTCATGATCACTTTTGATTACTTGATCAATGTTGTTTACAATCACAAGACTATTTTTTGATGGGTTATAATAATAAAACCCACCTTTTATACCTTCTATACGTTTTGGTTTTATATAAACAAAGATATCAATGGGATAGAGCCCGCCTGCACTTGCGTAATGATAGTATATTTTTTCTTTCCTAACCTGTTTTAGAGTTGATATGAATTGGGAAAATTCTAAAAAACTAATATGTTTTTCCATATCAAATTGACGACAAGACCTACGTTCCTTGATTATAGTAGGTACCTCATCTGTTGTTTCAAGTTGAATTTCAGTTGACCGTGCAGCAACGTGCATGCGATTTAATTGTTCATTCATATACTTATCTAACTCTTCTTTAGAAAAGCGAATCTGGTCGCTATATGGATTTGTAAAAATCTTTTCTTGTGTAGAAAATACTTCTCTTGGGTGTAATATGTTACTTACTAACACACGATTTTTTATCATAAGCTCTATTGTTTTTTGTGTCTCTTCTATATTTCCTAACGAAAAGCGCTCTACTAGTTCACTAATTTTTACACCTTTTTGAGCCATAAAATAAAACTCAGGAAAACACTCAGACAGAATGCCTGTAAATCTCATTTCCCCTATCAAAACTTCATTATGCAACTTCTCCCAATGTTTAATAGGAGACCAGTAATAAATTTGCTCGCTCATATAACCCTCCATAAACGTTTAACTTATTTTTGAAATGCAATTTTCAAATCTACAAAAAATATTTTTTAGATGCTGCTCCTTGTCTCATAGTGATTATAAATACATGAACTTCAACGAAACTTGAAAATAATGAAATAACTTTTTCTTCATTAAAATTTTTTATTTCATCATAAAAAATGATTTTTTATTAGATATTTCACATCCTTTCCCATAGTAATCCTATAAGGTATAAACCATTTAGAACATTGAGAATACTCACGTATTTCCAATGTGAAATTATTGTAATGGATTGGAGAGCGGTTGAATATAGTTATTAAATCAAATAATGTTGAGAAAGTTTTATTTATTATATCGATAAAATTTTCTGATGCAATTTATTACAGATAGGTTAAGAAAAGAGTTTTAAATTTTTCTTTAAAAGTTAGTGTAAAAATATAACATACTATTACATACAAGTGAGTCACTTACATATCGTATTTAAAATAAAGAAAAGACACCTTGAATGGTGTCTTTTCTTTATTTTAATTCGATATACTTTTTACGCCTTTGCTATCTTTAAACGAGTTGTAGGAATTAATACAACTCGAACCTCTAGTCCGTTATATGTTCGAATATGTAATAAAAATTATAGAAATTAAGAATGTATTTCAGATAATTTTATAAATAAACGCAAAGACATCTTCTCCCCCACTGTTACAATAACAATAATCTCCTGTCTATTTTTTGTATTAAATTGTAATATAATTACAGTATGTGAAATTATATTACATTAACTTTAAAAGCGAAGTGAAAACAGCCTTCACTTCGCTTTTGGTATTTATTTAATCGGTTTCTCTGTTTTTAAAACTAATGAACTTAACGCAGGAACTTTAATTTTATTATCATGGACAACATAAAGTATTTTACTACCTGCCTGCTTACCGTCTACTAACACTTTCCAAGGACCTTTCGATGGAAGCGTTATGTCAACGGATTCCCTATTTGCATTATGGGCCACCATAAAGTATTCGTTTTTATTTCCATTGCCCTTTCCATCTATTGAATAAGCCACAACATTTTTTGGAACATCAATAAATGATACTTGTTTATTAATTTGTTCTGCAGATGTCATTCGAAAAGCTGAGTACTTTTTGCGTAATTCTATTAAGCCCTTCATATATTCTACCTCGTTATTAAATGCAGCACGGCGCAACCAGTCCATTTGGTTAATTGAATCAGGAGATTTGTAACTGTTATGATCACCATATTTCGTGCGCATAAACTCTTGTCCTGCATGTAAGAATGGAATACCTTGTGATGTTAATAAAATTGAAGAAGACAATTTGTGCATTTGTTTTCTCACTTCTTCACTGTCATCTGGATTAGTCAACTCAAGTTTGTCCCATAATGTATGATTATCATGTGCTTCCACATAAGTTAATACCTGCTCCGGATCTTTATAAGTAGACGAATTTGTATCGTAGTTAATGCCTGCCGTAATGCCTTTTTTAATACGGTCTTCCATGTTTTCCTTTCCATTTACAAAGCCATTTTCTTTCTCCTCAAATACACTACCTTTTAATCCATCACGTATATTATCGTTAAAATGAGCAATCCCTTTCATTTTCTCAGCATTTTTTTGATTTGCTTTCAACTCAGCTGCAAGAGGTGTATTTAAATCCCAGCCTTCTCCATGCAATATAATAGAAGGATCAATTTGATTAACAGCTTTGCGTATTTCATTCATCGTTTCATAATCATGAATGCCCATTAAATCAAAGCGGAATCCATCTAAGTTATATTCTTTCGCCCAATATGTGACCGAATCCACCATAAATTTTCTCATCATTTTTCGTTCTGAAGCTGTATCATTTCCTACTCCAGTTCCATTTGCAAATGTTCCATCTTCATTGTAACGGTAATAATAGCCTGGAACTAACTTATGAAAATTAGATTCAGCAGCATTGTACATATGGTTATATACTACATCCATTACAACACGAAGATTATTATCATGTAGTGTTTGAATCATTTGCTTTAATTCAGTTATTCGAACAGAAGGCTCATATGGATTTGTAGAATATGAGCCTTCTGGAACGTTAAAATTTTTCGGATCGTATCCCCAGTTATATTGTGGTTCGTTTAAATTCTCTTCATTTACTGATGCATAATCGAATATCGGTAACAACTGAACGTGCGTAATACCAAGATCTTTCATATGATCAAGTCCTGTTTTCACACCTTCAGGCCCTCTTGTTCCTGTTTCTGTTACCCCTAAATACTTTCCTTTCTGTTTAATACCACTTTCGGGCTGAATAGAAAGATCACGTACATGTAATTCATAAATAATAGCATCTTCCGGATTTTTAAATTTTGGCTTTTTGTTTGCTTTCCATTTTTTCGGATTTGTTTCTTCTAAATCAACAACTGCCCCTTTATCTCCATTTACAGAAGCAGCACGTGCATACGGATCAACTGCTTCTGTCCACTTATCCCCAATTTTCACCTTATACGTATAAAGGAGGCCTTTTTGGTTCCCTCTAAGTTCTGCTTGCCAAGTTCCTTTTTCACCTTGTTGCATGTTTATTTCAGTACCTATTTTATCGTTCCATTTTTTATATGTAACTAACTTCGCTTCACTCGCAGTAGGAGCCCATAAACGGAACTTCGTATGTTGTGGTGTATATATATTACCTAAATCGTTACCACCATAGTAAAATGAATGATCAAATTCCTCACTACGAATGACTTTACCGATTTCAGTATTCGCATCATCTACGTTTTCGATTCTAACTTTGTACGTCTGTTTTAAATCAATTTTCTGCTCCGTAATTATTTTAACCTTATTCGTAACATTCCCACTGTTTCTATCATAAGGACTAATATCCTTAATTTTAATGCCTTCAATTTCAATATTCCGTTCCTTAATATGAAACGGGACATTAGTCGTTACAGTAATTTCATTGAAACTATCAATAGATGCTTTTTGAATTGATAGGTCCGCAGAAGGCTTAGAGTTATATACTTTATCATCACCAGAAAGAATCCATACTTCAGCACGACCGTCCTTTATATTTTCAATCCAACGATCGCCACCATCTTTTTCCCACTCATTCGTACGAATGATAAATCCTACACGATTATAGTCACCATCTAAATTAATTTTTGCGTACTTTCCAAATTCATCTTCACCAGTAAATTCATATGAGTTACCATTCGCATTTTCTCCCCATATCCAAAGGTTCCAGTCCTTTATATTTCCAGACTGTTCTTTGTAATGAATGATAACTTCAGTTGTTTTCGAATTTGAAACTGCCTTTACACTTTGAAAAGAGAAAACAGATGATAACATTACGAATATAGTAAGTAATAAAACTGATTTGTTAATTAATCTTTTTATCATTTGCACCACATACACCCTTTCTTTAAATAGTTAGCACAATTTATTATGCTCGTACTAAAATATACAACTTAAATTAATCTAGAAACCTCTTTTACTGCACCCCCATATTGACTATTTTCCCATATTGATTTCAATGATCTTTTGCAACGAAAACGTTTGCATTAATGTTTAAAAAAATAGATTTGATCATGTTTTCATATATTTGTAATTACTAAAAGATCAGGGAAATCATTATAAAGCAATCGTTTGTTATCGCTTTCATTCTATAGTACTTCCTATTAAGAGGTCAATATATTATTAATTTTCTGTTTTTATATACTTTAAACCTTATATATGTATCGTAACTTCATAAAGATAGACAACCTAATTATTGCTTAGTAAGTTTATTTTCATTCATACATTGCTGCATAAAAAACAGCTACTATCTTTAAAATGAAAGTAGCTGTTTTTTCATAATGTAATAATATATGAATGAAAACTATATTTCTAACTTACTTAATTTTTGCTGCATCAAATGCCTTTTGAACCGCTTGAACTTCAGCTGTATTCGCTCCATATTTATTCGTTGCCACTCGAATACATGCTGATCTCAATTCTTTGAAATTAGAAGTCATATTTAACTCATCTGTATTTGCATAATAGAAGATATCAAACATTTTATCTTCACCTATCCCTTTAACAGTTACACCGTTATGAGTTCCACCTTTTGCAATGAGATACGCAACTTTATTAATAATACTTGAATTAAAATGAACGCCACCTTGATCCCATCCATTAAAATCATTAAATTCACTGTAATCATCTGGATAAGGTACACCAAGTGAAGATGGAACAGAAGCCGGGTTTTCCATATCACGGAAAACAGATCCAGTTTGTTCCCCCATCGTCCAGTTAAAGTTTCCATTATTTACGTATTTCTCAATAGATGTTCCCATAATATCAGAAAGTGCCTCATTAATCGCACCAGATTCACCGTAGTATTCAAGGTTAGATTCGCTAGAAGTAACAGCATGTGTAAATTCATGGCCAGCTACGTCATATGCTTTGACGATAGGATCTCCATATACAAGCATACTTCCATTATTCGCACTTAAAGCATTCTGCCAATTTTTCGGATCATTCGTATCTCCCGAATCCCAAGCATGTACAACTGAAACTACCTTTTGTCCCTTATTATCAAAGCTATTACGCTTATATTTATCTTTATAAAAATCAAATACTTTTGTTGCTAAGTAATGAGCACTTACTGCTTTTGAATCGCTAAAAGTTGTCGAAGTACTAGTTGCTAATGTACCAGGATAATAGCTTTCTTCTTTAGTAATGTCTCTATAATTTACATCATATGTTTCAATTCCTTGGCCTCTTGTATAATCAGCAAGAGCATATTTGCCATTACTTTGTTTAGAGATACCAAATGTACGTGATATACCTAAATCATCTTTTCCTGTTCCAGTTAATGATGTAAGATTGCTTTTTTTACTTTTCTTTAATGCTCCAACTAGCTTTTCACTTGCTTTTAAGTTAGATTCTTGTACCATATTTTTTAACATATCACCATTTTGTGCATTTATTAAATAAGTTCCGGAAACATAGTTTGGTGTTGCAGCTTCAAATGTAACCTGGTATGCATTGCTAGCTTGTCCATTATTTTCATCAACAAAAATAACTTCTTTAACTTCTGGCTCAGAAATAAAGTTGATATCGTTCCCGTACTTCGTATAAATATATTGTGTTGCTTCATCTTTTGATAGATTAATAGGTTTTTTCAATTCTTCTTGTTTTAAATTTTGCGCGCTATCACCTGAAACACTTTTAATAACACCGTTATTATCTACGTGTGCAGTTAATTGATGGCCATATATTTCTTTTCCTTCGTATGTTTGCTGAATACGTACAAGTGTAGTCCCATCATATGAACCACGTTTTTGAAGAACTTTATAATCTACTCCTGTTTCTCCATTGACTTGCTTTGGAGAAAGAGCTTGTTCTGTTTTCTCCTTCAGAGCATCTTTTACTACATTCTCTGGTGCCTTTTGTGACGGTTGTGTAAGTTCACCCGAACGGAACGATTCTTCCTGAATTTGAACTTGCAGTTGATCTGTCTCTTCAGCATGACCTACTCCGTATGGTGCTACAGCTGTTAAAGCTAAGCCTGTCGTTAAAGCTACCTTAGTTAACGTCTTTTTGTTTTTCATTTTTTCACCTCGTATAATTTTTGAAATAGAAAGCTTGTACAAAGTATACTTGCTGTTTCTGTCGAAAAAAAGGGAAAATACACAATTTATGTAACATTATGCAAAATTACATAATGTAAGGACGTTGATATAAATAAAGAACAACACATATAAGTGGTTAATTTCAATAAAAAAAAGAGCTCCCTAAGGCGCTCTTTACATACGATTATAAATCATAAATGCATTGTGTCATTTATTAGTATATGCTCGTCTCATTAATTGTTTACTTGGTGATTTCTTTGCACATTAACCATTAAAAATCCGTTATCTAATACATTAAAATTCTTCGTTACTATTTGATTAGTAAATGAAAGAGAGAGTTAAAATAATGTAAGAAACAAACATGATAAAAGCAAACCAATAGATAAAGATAGCACTCGACATGTATTGTGTAATTCTTTTTTTCATATAAATTTGTTTTACTTATTTACTTTTTTAGGATTAATTTGAAATTGCCCTTTCCAAGATCCAACTATTTTTCCTATTTTATTTATGTCTACATCTAATGTTAAAGGTTGTTTAAAGGAACCTTTTCCTTCAGGACCTTCAACAAATGTAATGACACCTTCTGGTCTGTCTTTATCGCGAATGCCTACATGCTCTAACTTTTTTCCTTCTGACAATAATTCGAATGGTAAATTGTCTTCACCTTGAATAAATGATAATTGTGAAAACATACCATTTCCTGTATTATATTCAGGATTTTCTTCTTGTTGTCCGTTTACTTTTCCATCGCTTTTTATATCTAATCCATTTGTATCAAATTCAAATGGCATTAGAGTTCCATCGGCTTTTTCAACTCTATAATGAACAGATATACGTGCATCTGCCACATATAATTCTTTAAAATGTACAGTAATCCCCTGATCTGTTATCTTCTCATCCAGAGGCATGAACTTGCCATTTGACATTCCTTCTACCTTGTTATTATTTTCATCTCTTATCCCTTCGTTGACTACCTCATCTTTAGAAACTTCATTAGCAAAGTAAGAAGCAATATTAGTTGCTGCAACTTGAACTTGCGGGATCATAGCTATAGTAAAAATACCTACCGCAGCAACCGCTGTATACATTAAGCGTTTTGATTTTTTATTCACATTTGAAAATACCCCATGCTTTCTTTCTGTCGTTTTATTTACGCTAAGTACATTATTAGACTCGTTATAATTTTTAAATGTTTGCCATGCTTTTTCAACATCAATGTTTATTTCTGGAGTCTCATGAGCAAGTGTTGAATCTTCCCACTGACTTAATTCCGTTAGCTCAATTAATAAATTTTGACACTCCTTACATTTGTCTAAATGCTTTATAAATTGTTTTCTTTCCTCACGGGAAAGCTCGCCATCAATAAATGATTGAATGGATCCCATTTCATAACAAGTCATTTATTTCTCCTCCATTTGTTCAAAAATTTTCCGGAACTTTAGTTTAGCTCGTGCCAACAATGTTCCAATAGACGAATCATCAACCTGAAGTACTTGCGCGATTTCTTTATATCGAAACCCTGAAAATTTCATTAATAATATCGTTCGATCTTGTTCTTTCATTTTTCGCAAAACCATTTGTACTTTTGTAATTTCTTCTTTTCTAATCCATCCATCATCTAGTGACGAATCAATTTGAACTTCTTGATACTGGGTTTCTTTATCGATTCTTGCCTGATGTCTTTTTTCAGAGCGAATGTAGTTATAGGCGACATAAGTAGAAGACTTTATAAGCCAAGCGCGTAAATTTTCTATTGATTTCCAATCCGAATGATACAGTTGCAAAAACACCTCTTGCGCTAATTCCTCAGCAACTGTCTGTTCTTTAATGATCCATATTATTTGTTTTACAACATACGCATAGTGTTGTTTAAACAACGCTTCAAATGTTATATGTGAAACATTCCTCTCTTCACTTTTTATTGTTTGCATGTGAATAAAACCTCTCTCTCGTTTGATGCCTGCATTATAGAGAAACCAGAATGCTCATTTTTGTGACAAAAAAATAATATTTTTTTATTATGTACTACTACGTACATTCATGATATAAACAAATATTCATATTAATTAAAGTAAACTTTTTTCTCAATAACAATATAAAACCCACTCTCAACTATTTTTAAGAGTGGGTTTTAAACTATTAAAAAAACAATTATTTTAATACCTCTTACAATTTATACTACTTTTTATTTGTTCTTTTTTATTGGTACAAATAAATCAACCTTTAATTTTCCTTCTAGGTCTTCTGCAACATTGTTCATACAAAACTCTAAATTATCCCTATCATAATCTGCACTATACTCACTATTTGGTAACCACACTGCGTACATGTATCGATACACTTCACTTAATTTATGAGGTTCATCATAGAATTGGTATAGAGCGTATATACCTCCATCTACACATTTAAATTGCATATCTTGATGAGGTTCTTTTTCAAAGTTTTCAGGTACGGTAACGCAAGCATCATGTCGGCACTTCTGACTTGCAACAAATTCAGGATTATCTAATGAAATTCCGATAAATGATTGCTCTGGTGGATGTAGATTATTTTCATTTGCCCACTGTAGTAACTTTTCCCAATGATCTTGTGGTTCAAAGTAACTACCAACTCTTCTTATAAATGCCACTTCTAATTGCGGTAAATTCTTTATTATAACTTTCATTTACATCAGCCTCTCTATACATATCTACTCCATTTATTTAGCTCTCGTATATATGTATTCCTTCCTAAATAAAACAAATTCTCTAATTACAGAATCGATATAAAAACAATACTAAAGTTGTATGTAGTTCCATACTTTTACACGATTCTATATTCTTTTTAAATCGATATATTAATAATAAAAGAATGAAGGAGGTTTTGCATTGATTAAAGGACTATATGAAGCACACTTACCGGTTAGTAATTTACAAAATTCTATTTTTATCATTTAATAATTATTTAGTGTGCTTTCCTCATACAGAGGAACTTGCCACTTAATATTTATTAGTATATACATCATAAATTAAGCGAGAAAAATCTAGATGTATTTCACATAATTCTTTTTTAAAATTTCCATCTAATCTATTCACTTGCGTTCGTTTATCAAAAAATTTCTAACGATTAAATGCACATCCTATCAATTCATCATTAAATAAATGTAAAAAATGCCTCTATTCATCCATTTTTCATGCATATGTATGTACATTTGTTAATTTATTCGATATATTATGTGTATTGAATGATTATGAAAAGCTTATTAGTCGCTTATACAACACCTTATATTTTTATATCCGTGAAAACTACAAAATGTATGTAAATCCATTTGTCAAATGAATTTAATGCGGAAGGAGGTTTGTGGTTACTTCATCGGGATATAATAATCAGTTTTTTAACTGATACAAATATAGGAGGCGACATAATGTTTCGTACGATTTCAAATTTCATGAGAGTAGCTGAGATAAGAAGGAAAATCCTTTTTACATTAGCGATGTTAATCGTTTTTCGAATTGGCACGTTTATTCCAGTTCCTCATACTAACGCAGAGGTATTAAAAGTACAAGATCAAGCTAACGTTTTAGGTATGCTAAACGTATTTGGCGGAGGAGCACTGCAACACTTCTCAATCTTTGCTGTAGGTATTACACCTTATATTACCGCTTCCATCATAGTACAATTACTACAAATGGACGTTATACCTAAATTTTCGGAATGGGCAAAGCAAGGAGAAATGGGCCGTAAAAAATCAGCTCAATTCACTCGATACTTTACAATCATTCTCGCATTCATACAAGCCATTGGGATGTCTTATGGCTTTAATAATATAGCAGGTGGACAATTAATAACAGATCAAAGCTGGACTACATACTTATTTATTGCGACAGTTTTAACTGCAGGTACTGCATTTTTACTTTGGTTAGGTGAACAAATTACTGCTAATGGCGTAGGTAATGGTATTTCGATGATTATCTTCGCAGGACTTGTTGCAGCGATTCCAAATGTTGCGAACCAAATTTATTTACAACAATTTCAAAATGCAGGCGATCAATTATTCATGCACATCATAAAGATGGCTTTAATTGGTCTCGTAATTTTAGCGATAGTTGTCGGTGTTATTTACATACAACAAGCCGTGCGTAAAATACCGATTCAATATGCGAAAGCTGTTTCAGGCAACAATCAATATCAAGGAGCAAAAAACACTCATTTACCTCTTAAAGTAAATAGTGCTGGTGTAATTCCAGTAATCTTTGCTTCTGCATTTTTAATGACGCCGCGTACAATTGCGCAGCTTTTCCCTGATTCAAGCGTATCAAAATGGTTAGTTGCTAATCTAGATTTTGCACATCCAATTGGAATGACACTTTATGTCGGTCTTATCGTTGCTTTTACATACTTCTATGCATTTATTCAAGTAAATCCTGAACAAATGGCTGAGAATTTGAAAAAGCAAAATGGATATGTGCCTGGTATTCGCCCTGGTAAATCAACAGAACAATATGTAACGAAAATTTTATATCGATTAACATTTATCGGCGCAATATTCTTAGGTGCCATTTCAATTTTACCGCTCGTATTCACAAAAATTGCTACATTACCACCTTCTGCACAAATTGGTGGTACAAGCTTACTTATCATTGTCGGTGTAGCACTTGAAACAATGAAGACGTTAGAAAGTCAGCTTGTGAAACGTCATTATAAAGGGTTTATAAAAAAAGTAAATTAAGTAAAAAACACAGTTGGTTATTTTTCCAACTGTGTTTTTAATTCTACTACATTTCTTTCTCAAATAATCTCCCTTGTTTGAAATAAGACCGGAGTGTGGATCGATTAGCTAAAAATACACCAACTAAAATGAAACAAGCACCTATCCCCATTGTAGGGTTTAAAGGTTCTCCTAATATGATATAACCTACAATAATAGCAATTAGTGGTGATACGTATAACCACGTTGACGGGAATACAGGATTTGTTTTTGATAAGAGCCAATAATATAATCCGTGCCCACCAATTGATCCGATAAAGATAAGATATAAAATAGGCCACTGTACACTCCATGAAGCTAATACAGTTACATTCGGTTGTTCTACAATGAAAGATACGATTAGTAATAAAACTCCTCCATAAAGCATTTGAATACCATTTATGAGAAATGGTGATACATTTTGTAAATCGGAAAGTATTTCTTTCGAGTGAATAGATCCTATTCCGTAAAATAACTCTCCTATTATTAAAACAAAACAAGCGATACTCCATATGATACTTATTTCTTGGTGCATTCCTGGTAAAGAAACAAAAACAACACCTATTAGTGCAATAATTAAAGCTAGCAGTTGCTCCTTTTGTAATTTTGTCTTATTTCTCTTTGCCTGTAATAACAAAATCATCATCGGCCCCGTAGCAGATAGTACAGCAGCTAGCCCTGAAGAAATATATTGTTCTGCCCAGTACAAAGTTGCGAATGTCATAAACGTTAAGCAAAAACCAGCATATATAATACGTTTTGAAAATACATGTGGCATTATTTCTTTTCGCTTTAACTTAAATATAATCATCAAGATTACTCCTGCTAAAAAGAAACGAATTCCCGCTGAAAATAACGGGGGCGTTCCTGCTTCAATTCCGATCTTTATCGTTAAAAATGTTGTTCCGAAAATAATACATACTAAAACATAATTGATAATGACCATTTTCCTTCCTCCTTTTTACTCTTAACATGAGTATAGAAGGTAGGGTGTATAACAGTGTAACTATGTATATAACAGTTACCTAAAATCATAGTTGATTCTATTTATATTTTTCGCTTTAATTAAATAAAAACGAAAAAGGTGAAACCATGAAGATTGTCCTTCGTAAAGAATCCAACATACCGTATTACAGGCAAATATATATGCAAATCGTTGAAAGAGTACAAAGTGGCATGCTTTCACATGGTGACTCACTTCCATCTTTACGCTCTATGGCCGAAGATTTACAGATTAGCCTATTAACTGTTCGTAAAGCATATAAGCAGTTAGAAAAGAAAGAATATATACGAATCCAGCAAGGAAAAGGTGCCTATATACATAAACATGTAAAGAAAGATTTCAAACCAATTCCGTATCAGTGGCAACAAACGAAAACAATTAATGTTATGCGTTCTCAATACGCAATGAATCAGCACCGGAAATATTATGATTTTTCTCAAGCGATTTTATATCCCCGTTTATTGCCAAATCCATTCTTGGCAGACGAAATGCATAAAATACTTCATAAAGACCAGATGATTCTAGCAACTTACGGGCCAATTCAAGGAGATTATGAACTGCGAGTTGAAATAGCAAATTACTTACATGAACACCAGCAATTAGTGACAGATCCATCCCGATTATTAATTACAAGCGGCGCTCAACAAGGAATTGATCTAATTGCTCAAACATTATTAAAACCTGGTGATATTGTATTAGTGGAAAGTCCGTGTTATAGTGCTGCACTTGATATTTTCATCAATAAAGGTGCTCAAATCATACCTATTTCTCTTGATCATTATGGCGTTCGCTCCGACTTAATCGATGATATTTGTCAAAGTAAAAATCCCGTTTTATTGTATACGAATCCAACGTTCCAAAACCCAACAGGTACAGTAATGAGTAAAGAACGGAGAATGGAACTTATAGAACTAGCAGAGCTATATGAATTTTTTATAATTGAAGATGATTCTTTCGGAGAAATATATTTTGAGGGCGCGACTGTTCCCCCTCCGATTAAAAATTTTGATACAAACGGTCACGTAATATATATAAAAGGATTTAGTAAAACGTTAGCACCAGGACTACGTATCGCATCACTTATTGCTGATGGACCTATTTTCGAATGGTTATATGCTGTAAAAGGTTCAATGGATATCGGTAGCCCTTTATTAACGCAAAAAGCACTTTTACCTTTTTTACGTGCAGAACGTATGAAAAATCATTTAGAAAAATTACGTACAGCTTTACAAATTAGACGTGATATTACGATTGATATATTATCACTACTTAAAGAAATAAGCTTTGAAATACCAAATGGTGGATTTAATTTATGGATTACACTTCCTGATTCGATAGACCCCTTTACCTTATTACAAAAAGCAAATGAAGTGGATGTCTCTTTTTTACCAGGAACAGCTTGTCTATTAAATAACGATATACATAATAACCAATTAAGGATTAGCTATTCTATGTTAAATGAAAAAGATATGTTGATTGGTTTAGAAAAATTACATGATACAATACGAAACTATAAGCTATAAAAGCATATTCACAATATCTTTAAGCTGAAAAGTAAATACCCCAAAATATTTTTGTTTTGGGGTATAATGAATTTTCGAAAGATACTTAATCATTTTCATTCTACTCTTATTACAATCTTACCTCTAACATGTTGACCTTCACTCAAAATATGAGCTTCTCTAACCCCTGCTTCATTTCAACAGGATTAACAGATGTTGCGAGAATACGTATTAATACCTCGTTATCTTTTACAACCGGTTTTAAAACTTGTATTACTTTTAATTCTTCAACACTACCATATTGATCTATAACAATTGCTTTCATTCCCTCTCCCCCTTGCTGTTTATTTTAATAACATACAAATATTTCTCAAAATTTTTCCCCTTGAATTATCATAAACTTATTTTTGGAGGTAAATTGCGTAAGAAGCGTTGCAAGTTCCAAAACGAAACTTACAAACACCTTAGAATCTTTCAAAACTATATTTTAAATATAATTCAAAAGAAATGGGGAGAACGCTATGGCTGAAAAGATATTTAAAATAAACGGGATCGATATATGTACAGAAAGCTTTGGGAACCCTAAAAACCCAGCAGTTTTATTAATTATGGGTGCTACGTGTTCAATGATTTATTGGGATGAAGAGTTTTGTGAACAGTTGGCTAACACGGGGAAATTTGTTATTCGTTTTGATAACCGTGATGTAGGGCGATCTGTTGCATATGAACCTGGTACTTCCAATTATACAGTTACAAATATGTCTGAAGATGCGATTGGTGTACTTGATGCTTATCATATTAATAAAGCGCATCTATTTGGTATGTCTTTAGGTGGTATGATCGCTCAAATTGCTGCTGTAAAACATCCCGAAAGAATTTTATCATTAACATTACTAGCTACAAGTGTAATAGGATCTGACGATAACACGCGTGATTTACCTCCAATGGATGAAAGAATTTTAACACATCACGCAATTGGCACGCATTTAGATTGGACAAATGATAAAGTTGTAGCAGAATATTTAGTTTCCGGATCTCGCCTATTATGCGGGCCAAAACGAACATTTGATGAAAAAAGAGTCTATAAACAAGTAATACAAGAAATAGAACGAGCTAACAATTTATTAAGCATGTTTAATCACGCTTTACTTCAAGGAGATGATGCATATGAAGGTGTACTTCATTCCATACAGGCACCTACATTAGTTATTCATGGAACAGACGACACTGCGCTCCCTTTCGAACATGGTCTCGCACTAATTGATGAAATTCCTAACTCTGTTCTATTAACCCTTGAAGGCGCTGGACATGAAATTCATCCAGATGACTGGGAGGACATAATCCATGCTGTCACTGAACATACAGCTAAAATATAAATAACGAATAGAAGGGGCACAAATTATGGTGTGCCCCTTCTATTCGTTACATGTAAAAAAGCCCATCACTGTATCCGTATGTATAGCGATGGGCAATACTTATATTTTTATATGTTTAAAAAAACGGACAATCTAATTGATCAACAGCTTCCCACGATTTTTTTTTTATATTATCGGTGGATTTATTTGCTTCTAATGGCACGTTTTTAAAGGGATTTACTTCAACTTTTAATAAGGATGATGGTTCCACGTATAATGTGAAAACATGGCTACTAGGAATTGCTTTTGATACATCAATATCTCCTACTTGTTTAAAGAGTTGCTGCGCTGCAAAGAAAAAGAAATTAGTTGGGTTTGATTGTTTATTTAGCCATGCAAGCATTTCAGGTGATACTGACTTATGAATATTGATTTTCACTCGATCACCACGTTTATATCGCCTAGATCGCATACTTCCACCAACTAACTTATCGTCAAGTTTGTAAATCCTAACTCTTTTTGTTTATGTTCTCTATATTTTGGTGAACAAGTGTAGACTAATAATCCACGTGCATTTGTAAATAAAGGATTATCTACAAAGATTACATTTGTTAGTCGTCCTTTTTGTTTTAAAATCATTTTTAAACTATTTTTAATAATTACTGCGCCCCCACCATAAATAAATACGTATGGATCGTCCTTCATATCATCAATTTTATTTATGATATCCGTTGCGACACGCGCTGCTAATCCTAATAATGCCGGTTGTGATTCCTCAACTAATAATGCATTTCTTGGGTGCTTTTCATTTAAATAAATTTGGTTAAACTCTGTAATGCTATCAATCGTCTTTGTTGGATATTTCCGGTTCCATCTCGTAATAATTTGTAGTAACGTTTCTTTCACACCATATGATAAACCCTTACTTAATTGTGGTCTAAAATTAACACCTAATGAAACTACTTCTTCTGTCGTCCCAGCGCCTATATCAAAAGATAAGAGTGTTTTATCAACAAAATCAATTTCTGATACTTGATTTTGTTCACATTCTATTTTATGTTTCACAACATTTCCTTCTTCATCATATACAATGCCCCACGTCCCAGAAGCGCCCTCAGGTAGGCATTTACAATATTCAATTGAAATGTTAATTGTCACATCACGTCCGTTAGGATAATGGAATACAACCTTATGATTACCCATATAACGTTTTGCATTTTCCGCAGCTATTTCTTGTGTAATAAGCTGCATAGGAAGAGCAACAGATAAATCATATCGAATATTAATATGACTAGAAGTTGGACTTTGACGCATAGCACTTACCGCTAAACCAGATAAAATGGTAATAACCATTAACTCATCAGTTGACTTATTCGATTTCTTCTCAACCTCAGTACCTTTTAATTGATCTTGAATGACTTTTTCTCCAACGATGTACCGCACGTTATTTAACATTAACGATGGAGAACTGATGGTCACGTCAATGTGATTTTCTAATTCAGATAAGGAAACATCTCCCTCATCTAACAATCCAGTAGGCTCTCCTATATATAAAGCATATATACTCGGAATAAAAATAGGATCTTGCCCTTTCACCATTAACTTCAAACCGTTGTTTCCTGCATCAGCACCAGCTTTTAAAAGAATAGACATAACTACCCCCTAAATTAATCTGACATCCCTTCCAAATATATGCGAGCCCATTCTTTTACATTCAAATGTAATGTAATTTTTTATAAAAGACAAAAACAAAGTATCATATTATTTCTTTATCATGTAAAAAGTATTTGACATAATGGTTTTCCAATTTTATACTATAGATGTAAAGAGTTTTTTACAACTATGGAGGTGTCATTTCTAAATTGAATCATAAAAAAATCATTTTCATAATTATCGTCATATCATTAATCGGAATCCTCTTACATGGCGCATATAAATATATAACGGAAGGTTCAATTTTAGGCGGAACAATATTCGCTTTTTCGTTAATACTTGGCAATTTAATTAATCAAATTACTTGGGGAGATCCAAACGGAGTATCGGAAGAAAGCCAAGATGAAATGGGACAGCAAATTACATATAAAAGCTTTAAAATTGCTTATTTTGTACTTATATGCCTGATGTTTTTTATTTTAATATTATCAGAAGGAATCTCCTTCCTATTACTCGATGAAATAAAGAATCTTCCTCTTTTTATCGCACTTTGCTCTTCATTCTTTATTTATCCTATTGTCGAACTAATAGTCGCAAAACAATATAAATAAAAAGATGAGATTTTGTAAAGTGATAATAATGCTATTTAATTTTGATTTGAAAATATTAGAGCCTTGCTACAAATTATATTGTAGTAAGGCTCTTTAAAGTTGTTTGATTTCTAACCTTTTAAATGAGTTTGTAGACAAATATAAATAATAAATTTGTTTAAATCTTGTTCAACTAAAGCTCCCATTAGTTGAAGTTTAATTCTTCAAAAATTATTGAGATTCTTCTAGAAAATTAAAATCATCATCAATAAGATCCTGTAAATACTCATCAAAGCTGTTTGCAATCACTTCATATTCATCAGGGTCGTGTAAAAAACGAATGATTTGACCACATACCCCTTTGTCAGAAGGATTAAAGTCAATATACAGCTTTGATGTTCCACCGTTGTTCATACAATCTGAAAAGTGAATATACGTGCCAGGGAGAAGCCCCTCTGGATTTATTTTAGAGTCAACAGCATCCTCTTCATCTTGGTATTCTAAAAGATAGGAGACGTCTTCTCCTTCTTTTGAACTCTCGATCATCTCCTGTGTAGAGAGCAAATAATATGGATACTCTTCAACATCTGAACCTAAAATACATACCGTGACTTCGGTTTCTCCATATTTCCGCCAATATGTACCATCGATATTTTCAAGTAAATAGATTAATGATTCTGGACAATTCGGATATTTCAACCTTAATATATCAATATCCTCTTTTGTAGCACCGTATGCTTTATTTAGTGCTTCGAGATCATCTGTTGATAATGCTGCTTTCAAACCATTTAAAAATTTGTTTACCAAATCCATTATTTTACCCTCCCAATAATCAAATATAAATTTTTTAGTCTATATACATAACATATATAAGATTTGGCCTTTAACTGTTTTCGCATCTAATTTAATTAGTACCATTACGCTCTAGCTCTTCTCGATTAAAGTATTGTTCTAGTAACTCTTTACCTGTTTTGATTGTAGTATAGTACTCTCCACCATACAGTTTCCCTTCTGATGGATTGTGAAAATCTTCGTATTTCTTGAAGTCTTCATTTTCTTCAAATGATTTTTTTGCAAGGTCCATGTCTTCTGTTTCTATTTTAGCAAACAATCTACCTATACCGAATAACCCTTCATCATCAATACTTTCTTCTACAAGATAGTATTCCTCTTCCTCTATAGGTGTCATTTTACTTTTTCTAACAGAATATAGATGACCAGTTTCTTCTTCTCTTACCGTAATAAAAATCCAACCAACTCTTACAACTATACAAGGTTCTAATCCTAATAGTGTATAGGCAACTACCTTTTGATCTTTCACATATTTCCCCATCTTACCTACCCCTTAATTCGTTTAATTTATACTATAACAATAGTCTCTTAAACATTTATCTGATCTAAGTGAATCTCATCTTTTTATATTTACATTCCTTCAACTATCGTTTTTAATTTACTCACAGTCCGCCAATTCCTAACTGTAGCTGGTGTATGTAACCTCTGAAATTGATTCATTAATTTAGAGTTTCGAATGCTATTTTTGAAAAACACGTACACTACATTTTCATCTATAAAACAATCTTCAGTCTCATTTTTTTGCATAAGTAGCTGATCCTTTTCTTTTTCAGAAAGTTCATTTGCTAAAAAGGCAACATGTATACTTTCTCCTTCAAGCAATGAATCGACTTCATAAGGACACCTTTTTATCAAATTTATAAATTCATCACGTGTTCTTAACATGACCGGAACATCAAACCCAAAAACGTTTTTAATTTCTGATTGTATTTGTTTATTTAAAAAATCAATATCTTTTTCAGATTCAAACACGATATTACCGCTTTGAATATATGTTTTTACTTGTTTTAACTCTATTGATTCAAACATTTGTTTTAAATCAGCCATTTTGATTATCTTATGCCCGCCTACATTAATTCCTCTTAGAAGCGCAATATAAATGGTCATATCATTTCTCCTTATTCAAATATCGTTCTAAATAAAAAAACTTACTACTGTTTTACGCGAGGAGTAAGTTTTTCTTCTCATTATTTTATGATAGATAAATGCATTATGATTTGTTGACCAATTGGTCCCATTCTTCTAAAACCTTTATCTTGGAAGCCGACTTTTTTGTATAAATTTTGTGCAGGAATATTTTTTTCATTTACAGCAAGTACAACTTCATTTTTTATCGAAAAATAACGTTGTACAAAGTCTTGTAATAGTACCAATGACTTTTTAGCATATCCTTTCCTTTGTCTATCGTAATTTATAGAAAATGATGTTAAAAGTAATGCATCTGGATTGTCTGTGAACTCCTGTACTCTATCTCCCGTTTGCAATGCAAAAAGACCGACAGGTATCCCGTTATAATCTAAAATAACAATCACATTTTTTGTACGATCACTCTTTGCTTTCTCCAATAATTCGCTCGGATCTGATGTGAATTGAACTTGTTCACTTGGTAAAGTAAATGTTTGTATAACTTCTTTATATTTTTCTTTATACGGAACTAATTGTATTTCCCCAGTATGTATGTTCATGTTAAACTCTCCCATTTTTACTTATTAACTTAAACCTTGCTGCACTTTAGAATGTACTTTTCCATCTAAAAAGGTAATTTCAACTAATGCAGTTGGATTGCTTCCCTTCCAAGCAAAAATTTGTTTAATTTGTGTAGAATCTTCTACACCTTCTTCTATAAGTAAATTACCATCAAAACCAATTAATTCTTTCACTTCTGTATAAGTCATTCCTTCATTTATATTCGAGAAATGATTTATATTAATAGTTTCTTTCTTCTCACTTTCCATCACAGTTGAAGAAGTCGCTGTTTGTTTTTTCACTTCTTTCTTCTGTTCACACGCTGTCATACTGAAACCTAAGCATAAACTACATAATATTAATGCGCTTTTTTTCATCATAACAGTTGTCCCTCCCATAATAATTAAACCATATTTTCCCTTAAAAATAAACTGAATATTTAATATTATATTAGAAAACCCTGCACAATTTAGTACAGGGTTAAGGTTAATTTTATTTATTCAAATGATTATTTGATTGGTCATCCTGTTCTTTTCTGAGTTCTTGTTCTTCCTCTTTTGGTAATTGTTTATCATTATCTTTAATTGGGTTCGTTTCTCGATTTTCAATCATGTCATTTGGAACTTGTGGCATGACTCGGCCAACAATTGCAGCTAACTCATCTAGTATACCTTCGCCTGTTTTCCCTTTTTTAATTTGCTTTCCAATTTGTTTTAGTCTTTCATACGTATCAACATCTGCTACAACGACTGCATTAGCACCATCAGGATCGTTTTTTAAACTTTCTGCAACAGAGTATTTAATGGACTCAACGCGAGTTCGATCAAGTTTCGCTTTTACATCAATACCTACAATAGCATATTTACCGACTACTACGGCAGTTGCATCATTCACACCTGGTACACTTGCAGCTAAAGATGCTAAATGGTCAGCTGCTTTTTCATTTGGCTTATTTGGTTTATTCGTGTAATTAACATTTTTTTGCTCTGGTTTTTCGTTTGAATTGTCCTTTTTTCCTATACTACAGCCAGTTATAAATAAGCAAAGCATCAACATATATATTAGAATCTTCATTATTCTCACCACTTTACTATTAAAGTTTAATCATAAATTTTTTCAACAGCTTGCATTTTCTTCACTTTTTCCTCTGCGCCGCTATTTGCATTAATGAAAATTTGATACGTATCTTTTCCTAATGTACCTACAAATTCATAGCAAAGTACTTCGTTATGCAAATCATTTACTACGACAGCTTTACGTTCTTCCATAACTTTAACATCTGGATTGATTTTCTTTCTTGCTTCTGCTGCAGTTAGTTTAGCTGATGGAACTGTTCGTTTTTGATGTGAGGCTAAATATTCTTTGGCGGAGAAACCAACGATAGAACCGTCATCTAAAGCAATTTTTATTTGAATTGCTTCTGGATAAATTCGTACGCCATTCTCATTTACTACATACGTAAATACACCAACATTATCATATTGTGAACTATCATAAAGCTCCATATTATTAAACTTGTGGTCCTTTAAAAATTTCAAACCTTTACTTCCTGCATCGTTTAAACTAATCTTCTGTTCTTTAATTTCTCGGTTATTCATAACCCAAATTGGATATCCACCTTTTCCGGTAATATCCATATAAAACTCATTATTCGTTGCTGGATCTTTTATTTTCACACTATAGAAAGATTCTTTCGCACCTTTTCCGCTTTTCTCAACATCTACCTTTTCATTTCCTTTTAAATTTAAAAATGATTTTGCGATTTTTGCTGCTTCTTCTTTAGAAATTGCTTTTCCTTCTGCTTCAAATCCACCTTTTTTATTTTTTTGTGCACTTGTAAAGGTCGGTCCGAAGTTTGTAGAGGAATACGATGTTACGTTTTTCTCTACTGTTTTTAATCCGTCAATAATTGTATTGTCTGCAGGATCGCGATTTGATGCGAGTGCCATCTCAACATCCATCCAGCGTAAATTATTTTTCAAAACAAGATGTTGCACTTTTCGTAACTCATCTTGTATATTCCCTGCATTTGAATATAAAGTTTGTAACGTTTTGTATTCTTGATTATTTAACGGCTCTTTTTCTAAATCACGAATGGCTGCGCGGTAACTAAAATCACCAATATTCGCTAAAAATTCTTCCGTTTTATTAAAAGGCATTAATGTTAAAGGAAGTTGTCCTACATCCGAACGAGCTTCCGATGTTAATCTCCATACGTCTGCTAATGCAGGCGATAAAGATGCACGTGAATTCATTGCGAGCGTTGTTCCAATTTTGTCGTGCAATAAATCAACCTCATATGCTAAATCATGAAACGCACGTTGATAACTATTTTCCGCTCGAATTAATACTGCATTCTTCTCTTGATGTTCTTTATAGCCCCAGTATCCTGTTCCGACTACACCGACTGTTAATAATACAATGATAATACCTCGTAACATAGTTCCACCTCCGCTCTATTTACAGAAAATATGTTTCCCAATCTTTTTAATTTGTGGACGAGTCCAAATCCATTTACTTGTTGCAGTATCTGGGTTGAAATAATACAATGCATTTCCTGTTGGATCCCATCCATTAATTGCATCTAATACAGCTTTTTTTGCTGTTTCATTTGGCGTTAAATAGATTTGTCCGTCTGCTACCGCTGTAAATGCTCTTGGCTCAAAGATGACACCCGAAACGGTATTTGGGAAAGATGCACTTGTAACACGATTTAAAATAACTGCAGCTACTGCAACTTGTCCTAAGTACGGTTCGCCACGAGATTCTCCATATACTGCGTTTGCCATAAGCTGAATGTCATTTTGAGAATAACCATTTGGAACATTTGTCCCTTTATTTTGAGATGGTTTATTCTCTTGTGCAGTACCACCACTATTTCCTTTATTAGAAGTTGACTTATCATACTTCGTTGCCTTTACGAGCATTTGCTTCGTTTTAGCTCCAGCTAAACCATCAACAGGTAATCCGAATTTTTCTTGAAAATTTCGAAGTGCCCAGTATGTACCCCATCCGAAAACACCATCTACTTTTCCTGTATAAAATCCGTTATATTTCAAACGAGATTGCAGTTCAATGACATCTTCGCCAGATGCTCCTCTTTGAATGACTTGGTTAGAAAAGGCTTCTACATTTTTCAGTTGTATACTACTGACCATCAAAGATAGTCCTATGAACGCAAGTAAAACTGCTATTTTAAAAATAGCTTTTTGGCGCATAATTTTCCCTCCTTAATTATGTAAATGATTTCTTGGTTATGTTTTGTAAAAGCCTCGCTTTTATGTAAAGAAGACAAAAAAATCCAAACTCATATCGTTAAAAAAATATGTAAACAATATAAAAAAATATAAAAGGAGTTCATCATGAAAAAATTGTTAAAGCGTGTCGCACTCGTCATTTTGTTCCTAACTACATGTTCAAATATATATACAGGCTCATCAATTGTTCATGCGCAGCCGCCATATGCGAAATGGGGGAAACTTGCTGTAGAAAAGACGAAAGAACAATACCCGAAAGCTGATATAATTGATTATCTTCATATAGGTAGAAAACCGAAAACCATTCAAATAACAGTTGAAAAATTTAAATTATGGTTACGTGAAGATGGAAAAGAATACGGTGTTTTTGTTGATGTAGAATTTGAAACGAAGACAGAGAAGTTTATTAAGGTGTCATTTCAGAAAACGAGTAGATAAAATGAAAGAAACCCCGCTGTTTACATTTATAACAGCGGGGTTTCTTTCATTTCTAAAATTCTGTTCTAAAATTTCGATTCCCTAAAAATCTTACCAATATACAAATAGCGCCAATTACAACTGCTATCCCTATACTGTATAAAAGTACTCTACCATACCCACCTATTCTCGGATCTAAAAACGGATATGGATACCAATTTACGATTGGGCCATGAATTAAACTATATACAACGTAAAAAAACGGGAATAAGAGCCAACTTGCAGCTTGTTTCCAAGTGATTTTCTTACTAGGCGGATTTAAAATCCAATCTAAAAGCATGGCAATTGGCATGATATAATGTAACACCGTATTTACCCATGGTATTGCAGTTTGAAGTGATTCTTCTAACCCTCTTAATAATAAAAAATAAATGAGTCCAGTCGTAAGTATGTATACCGTTGCGGCACCACGAAGTATACCAAACTGTTCTGATCGACCAAATGTAGCTGTTCCGATACTACTTAAAAGGAGAATACATGCAACTAAAATGTTACTTTCGATAGTGAAGAAACTAAAAAAGTTAACTGGATTGAACGGTTTCACTTGTGCCCGTATTATAAATTGCGTAATGATTGCACTAAATGCTAGAAGGCTTAAACATAGTCTAAATAAAGATAATGTTTTTACATCCCTCATACAGTCCCTCCTCTTCTTATACACTCTGTACATGCTCGATAAATAACTTTAATGGAACAAGTCCACGTTTTGGCATATGACTACTTATTACAGCAGCAAGTTCTAGCTGCGGAATGATAACGATGTATTGCCCGCCATATCCCATAGCAAAATACATACAATACGGTATGTGAAATCTTTTGTTATTCAAAACCCACCAGTGATATCCATAAGCCCCGACATGTTCATACGTTTCAAATAGAGCTTTACTAGATTCTTCTAACCATTTCGATGATACAATTTCATTCCCTTGCCAATATCCATTCTGCACACATAATATTCCGAGCTTTAATAAATCTTTAGATTTCATTTTCATACCGAAACCGCCGACATATATGCCTTGCGGATCTTGTTGCCACTCATATTCGGTAATTTCTAATGGATCAAATAAATATCTTTTCGCAAACTGCTCTGTCGACATTCCAGTAGCTTCTTGAATAATATAGCTCAGTAAATGAGAAGAACCTGAATTATAATTCATTTTTGTAGCAGGTTCTTCAATTATTGGCTTTTCTAATATGTACTGTACCCAGTTCTCTGATTCTACAAAGTCATTTGGGAATACTACTCCATTCCCAAACTCTTTCCAATCCTCACCAGTAGTCATTGTTAATAAGTGAAACAGCGTTAAATCATGTTTTTCCCCAGGTACATTTTCAATCCACTCTGTAATCGGTGTATGTATATCATTTATATAGCCCTTATCAATTGCAATACCAATTAATATAGATACGATACTTTTTGTAATCGAATTTATTTTATATAAGTTATTTGCACATTCGGGTGTTTTATAATACTCAGTTGTTAATTCCCCTTTTTGATAAACAAGAAATGTATTCACTTTTTTCTTTTCGAATTTATTTTCTAGTTGCTTGAAATCCAAAAACTTTACCTCCATTTAAATAGTTACTCCATTTATTATATCTTGTTCCTTCATTTTAAACATAATTGTGCTCAAATAAAAATAAACCTGTCAGCCATAATGAACTGACAGGTTTATTTTTATAATTTCGTACGAACATTCCAAAGCTCTGGGAAGAATTGTTGATCAAGTACTCGTTTTAAATAAGAAACACCGGAGGATCCACCTGTACCCATTTTATGTCCAATAATTCTTTCTACTGTTTTCATATGACGGAAACGCCATTGTTGTAGCCAGTCTTCAATATCAATCAATTTTTCAGCAAGCTGATATAAATTCCAATATTTTTTCACATCCGCATACACTTCTAACCACGCTGCTTCTACTGTTGCATCTTCTTCATAAGGCTGCGTAATATCACGGTTTAACACATCTTTATGAATAGGGAATCCTTCTTTTACTAATGCTTGAATCGCGACATCATATAGACTTGGTGTATGTAGCGCTTTATGAAGTCGTGCATGTAATTCTGGATCCTTTTCATAAATTTTTAATGCGTGTGGCGTTTTATAGCCAAGCGCATACTCAATCATACGATATTGATACGATTGAAAACCTGAAGCTTGACCGAGCGAGTCACGAAACTCAATGTACTCTGATGGCGTTAATGTCGCAAGAATATCCCAAGATTGAATAATTTGAGACTGAATTTTTGATACACGTGCTAACATTTTAAAAGCTGGTTGTAATTTATCTTGTTTAATAGATTCAATTGCTGCGTTTAACTCATGTAAAATAAGTTTCATCCAAAGTTCACTTGCTTGGTGAATTACGATAAATAACATTTCATCATGATGGTCTGATAATCTTTTTTGAGAAGATAGTAAACTACCTAATTGTAAATACTCCCCATACGTCATATTCTCTTTAAAATCCGTATGAATCCCTTTTTCCATAATTACTTTTTCATTTTCTTTCATATTAGCCAAACGCCCCTTTTATATCATTCTACTTATATTGGTCTAATAACGGCTCGAACTGGACTTCCATCCGCATCAGTTAATGCAAGTGGTAATGCAATAAGTTCATAATCACCGTCTGCTACATGATCTAGTACGACATTTTCTAAAATATGAATTCCACGTTTAAATAATTGATGATGCGCTGCTAATTCTTTATCATCTAATGGATCAACTGATGGTACATCTACTCCGATTAAACGTATACCTTTTTCTGAAAGAAACGGCGCTATATCAGCACGTAAATGAGGGATCACAACTGGAAATTCTTCGGATTTTCCATGTGAAGATGTACGTAATAATAATCGTTCTACACCTTCTAAGTGAAAGCTTTCTAGTTCTTTTTTTCCGATACTTTCAAGATTAGAAACGTCAATAATCCGTGCTGGGCCAACATAAACTTGAATATCTAAATCTAATACTTTCTTTCCATCATTATCAAAATGAAATGGTGCATCAATATGAGTACCTGTATGAATACTCATCGTTAACTTTCCGACATTTACCGAGCCACTTTCTTCTTTTGACCATGAAACTTCATATGAGAACGGTGTGTCTCCTGGCCAAGTAGCAATATCATTATTTAGCGGTTGTGAAATATCAATCCACTCTGATGTTTTCATGCTTATGCCACAACCTCTCGCTTATTTTCAAACTGTTTATACTCTTCTTCTTTCATAATTTTCTTTAATATTTGTACAGATTTCCACACTTCTTCATATGTGTTATATAAAGCGACCGGCGCCAGTCTTACTCCATTAGGTGCTCGGAAATCAGGGATAACTCCATTTCCTTTTAGCGCTTTACAAATACGTGCTGCTTCTGCATGTTCTAAATATATGTGCCCGCCACGTTTTTCATCCTCTAATGGATTTCCAATTGTAAATCCGAAATCTTTTAATTCGTGATCAATTAAATTCAGCATATATCTTGTAATATGTAGGGATTTTTCACGTAAACGTTCTATACCAGCATCTTTAAAAATTTCAAGAGAACCGATTAACGGCGCTGTACTTAATACGTGCGGTGTACCAATTTGATATGCACCTGCATGGTCTGCTGCAGTTAATGTATGTTCCATATCAAACTGCTTATCTTTTCTAGAACTAAACCAGCCAGACAAGCCTGGAAGTCTATTAAAATGCTTTTTATTTACATAAAGGCCGGCAACACCACCAGGTCCTGCATTTAAGTATTTATAATTACACCAAATAGCAAAATCAACCTCCCATTCTTTGAAATGATGCGGAATAGAACCGATTGAGTGACATAAATCGAATCCGATATGAATACCACGCTTATGTGCTTCTGCTGTTAAACGTTTCATATCAAGAATTTGGCCACTTCTATATAGTACAGATGGTAATAAAATTAACGCGATATCATCTGTCATTGCCTGAATAATATCATCTTCAGAAAGCGTTCTACCATCTCGGCTCTTCACTCGTACTAAATGCTCATCTGGCTCTAATCCTTTTAAACGAATTTGACTTTGAAGTGCATATATATCTGATGGGAATGTTAACTCATCCGCAAGAATTTTTGTGCGAATTCCTTTCGGCTCATAGAAAGTTGCGATTACTTGATGAATATTCGTTGTCGTGGAACCGGTTACAATAGTTTCTTCTGGTAAAGCTCCAATAAGAGATGCAGTCAATTCACCTAATTTCTCCGAAAGGAAAAACCACGGATGCTCACCCTCGGTCCAGCCGTCAATGCCATACTCTTTCCATGAATCTAGCAAAGTAAGTAACGATTTTTCTGCTCTTTTTGAAAGTAGCCCTAATGAGTTTCCATCTAAATATATTGTTCCTTCTTTTTTATAAAATTCAGTTTGAAAATCTTTCAGTTCATCATGTTTATCACATTCAAGCGCATACTCATAAGTTGGTTGAAATGGTTCTTTATACATGGTGTCACCTTCTCTTAATTTTCTTTTTATTCTAACTAATTGAAATATATCACCTTAGTTGATATACCGTCAATGATATTATGTCAGTTGACTTTATATATGAATTTCTTTTACAATACAGTTATATTTTCAGATATTTCAGTATAAAGAGGTGATTCTTTGAAAAACACTACTCTTTCATCAAGAAAACACCGCTCCTTAGAAACTAAAAAAAAACTTTTACATTCCGGATACATTGTTTTTATTAATAACGGATTTCAGAAAACAACCATTACGCAAATTATTAAACATGCAGAAACTGGTTATGGAACGGCATATGTATACTTTAAAAACAAAGATGATCTCCTCATTGTTTTAATGGAAGATGTCATGAATCAATTTTATGATATTGCTGAGCGCTCCTTTTTTCCTCAAACAAAAGAAGAAGCACGTATGATGATTCAAAATCAAGTTAGAGCATTTCTACAATTAGCAGAGAAAGAACGAGCTATTTTACAAGTTGTAGAAGAAGCAATCGGGTTATCAAAAGAGATACGTCAAAAATGGGACGAGATTCGGGAACGCTTTATAAACAGCATTACGCAAGATATTACATACTCTCAAGAAAATAGGTTAGCACATCCTGAATTAAATAAAGAAATTGTAGCACGTGCTTGGTTCGCAATGAATGAGATGTTTCTTTGGAAGATTGTGCAAAATGATAAAAAGATCGACCTAGAAGAAATTGTGCATACATTAACTAAGATGTATACGACAGGATTATATAAATAACACACCTTCAATAAGTAAGGTGTGTTATTTTACATCTATAAAAATATATTATCTGGGTATGGTAATGCTAAAGTAGGCTTTTCAGAAAATGAGAAATATTGTAGTTTTAAGGATTCACCATCTATTGACTTCAACTTCCCACTGATAACTTCACATTCAAACACAACAACAATATATTCTACTTGATCGCCATTCGGATATATATGACGGAATCTTTCCCCTCCAAATACCCCTTTTTGTTTTTTTTACTTGCACTTTCAAACCCGTTTCTTCCCACACTTCACGAACTACCGCTTCTTCTGGAGTTTCTCCAGGCTCAATTGCTCCAGCTGGCAAACTCCAGTATTCTCCACCAGGATATTGAAATAAGATTTTCCCTTGCTCATTTTTAATAACAGCAGCTACACTCGGTATTAGAATTAGCCCATGGCCTAATTGCTCACGGATTTTTTTATAATATAGCGACATCGACATATAATTCTCTCCCACTTCATTAATAAATAACTGTATTCCCTGACAAATTATAACTTCGCATGTTATCCCACTTTTTCTTTATCCAGTCTACTTACAATTCCAACAATAAATTTATATTCAATTCTTCTCTTCTTATCTTTCTTAAACCCTTCTTTCGTATCAAAAATAAAACACGTTTTCTGAAACCATATTCGTACATATAAAGACTCAAAGTAAATTGGTTTTATAATTCCGCGTTCCTCAAATTCAGTTCCATCTTTATTTTCAGTTTCCGTTCGAACGAACCACCTATTTCCGATGCCAATTTCAATATACTTCACATAAGTCCTCCTTCTGGAAATTAATTTCTAACTATTCTATTATTTCCCCGGTAAGCGCACATTCCGACAGAACATGAGCTCACAAAGAAAAAGTAGATTACAAAAATCTACTTTATAGTTTATATTTTTGCATTCGTTTATAAAATGTACTTCGTGGTACATCTAACAGTTTGGCAGCTAACGAAACATTTCCATTCGTCTTTTCTAGCGCTTCAATCATGCTATCACGCTGTATTTTTTCACGGAAATTGAATGTATGCTCTGTTTTATTTTCTGCTTGTAATGCCAATTGTTGTTGATTTCCCATCATAGTTTGTAATAAAAAAGAGATTTGTTTTTCGCATATTTCCCGTCCTTGCGACAAAATGTAAATACGTTCTAACACATTTAATAACTCTCGAATATTTCCGGGCCATTTATGTTGTGAAAGTTTATTACAAATACTCGTCGGAAATACAACATTCCAATTCTTTCGTTCACAAAAATCTTGTATGAAGTACGAAATATCCTCTTTTCTTTCTAGTAATGATGGAACATATAACGGATAAACATGTAAACGATAATATAAATCTTGACGGAACTCGCCTTCTTCAACTAATCGCAGTAAATCTTTATGTGTCGCAGTAATAATACGAATATTTACTGGTACTTCTTTTAAACTGCCAATTGGCGTTACTGTTCGTTCTTGTAAAACACGCAATAATGCGACTTGCATCTCTGGCGGTACTTCACCAATTTCATCTAAAAATATTGTCCCTCCGTCTGCTTGTTCGAATTTCCCTTTATACCCTTGGCGCCGCGCACCTGTAAACGCACCTTCAGCATAACCGAATAATTCGCTTTCCATTAATTCTTTCGGCAATGAACCACAGTTAACAGCTATAAAAGGACCGTTTTTTCTTGAACTATTTTCATGAATCGCTCTCGCTACATATTCTTTCCCTACACCTGTTTCACCACAAACATATACACTAGCATCTGTTGGAGATACAAGCTTAATTTCTTCTAAAGTATGTTGAAATGCATTGCTTGTCCCAATAACTCCGGGGAAAGTAATCTCGTTTATAAACTTTGAAGTAGAAAATAAATTTCTTTGTTTATTTTCCTTTACATAAATACATTTCCCAATCATCCTATCATTATCATATACTGGTACTTCTAATTTAGATTTCAATCCATATTGCATTAAATCTTCAAGTTTCATTCTTGACCAATTAGAAACTCGTTCTCGAACCTTTTTGCTTGCAGAAACGATAACATCACGATGATTACAAATGACAACTTGTTCTTCACTGTCAATTACATCTAAAAAACGATGGATTAAATGTAGTTCATTTTGATGCACTCGAATACTACATTCACGTTCAATCGCATGTGCAATTGAAGTTACCATCCCGAGCATATAGGGATGTGAAAATTCAATTGGACAGGAGAAATCTAGAACACCAATTAATTTCCCATCATCATTATGAATGGGAGCGGCCGCACAACTCCAGCTATGAGATGCGACAGAATAATGCTCTGTACCACTTATCATAATAGCCTCTTCAATCTGTAACGCGGTTCCTATCGCATTTGTACCAACAGCTGCTTCCGTCCATTTCACACCCTCAATGAAGTTAATATGTTTCGCACGTTTTAACGTTTGTTGATTTCCACTTAACGATAGAACGTAACCGTCTGGATCAATTAATAATGCCATCATTTGCAGCTCATCAATGGTTTTTCTCATATTTTGTAATTGAGGTATAGCTATATCAAGGAAGATTTCACTCTTTTTCTTTTGATCTTGAAAAACATTAGAAGACAAAATTTTCTGACCTTTATTCATATGAGGATTCACATTTGCTTGTTTACATCGATACCATGACTCTGAAATTCTTTCGTTCATACGGTTCGAATCAAGGACCCCTTCATCAACAAACTTTTTCCATGTATGTAAGTAAAACGGTGAAGCTAACATTGTATCATCTCCCTATTCATTATTTTGGAGATTAATAAAAACATACTTTTATTATAAAACTGAATAAAAGCGTTTTCAATAAAACTAGAAAGACGACACAAATATGTTAATAATTTGAATATCTTAATGCGCTTCTTTATTCTTTTTTAGTAGAACTATATTTTGTATAATGGACGCAAAGAAAATACATAACCAAAACCACTTTTGTGGATTGCCGTTTATAAAGAAAACTATCACCGCTATTGCAAATAAAATGGTAGATGCTAAACTAAAATATACTTTTGTTTTAATTCTCATTATTACTCACTCCTCTATCACTTTACAGTACATACTAACTCTTCATTTTTTAACTTTAGTATGTACTTCTGTAAAACATATTCTCTTCCGCCATGTTTTTCATACCAATCATGTATTCTTCTCACATGCATCTCGTCTCTTCTAATTTTCGATTCAATTTCTTTATACTGTTCATAACTATCATATTCCCATATGGCGAATATTTCAGTTGTACCATCATTATTATCTTTCATCCAGCGTCCTATTAACCTGGAACCATGCTTTAATTGGTTAGGTAAGTTCGTGGTATTAAAATGCTCATTAAATATTTCTATAAATTCATTCTTTACTATATAGTACTTTCTTCTATAAAACATACATTTCCACCTTTTTTATGAACAGATTCAAATACACCTTCCCATTACTACCGTATTATAATACTTTCCATCCGACAGTCTTTTATCATTTTTTAGTATACCTTCTACTTCAAAACCTAATTTTTTATAAAGCTGAATGGCTTTTTCATTTGTCTCTAACACTTGTAATGATATCTTTTTCACTTCATTTTCATCAGCCCACTGAATAGATTGTTGCAAGAGACTCTTCCCGATTCCATATCCCCAAAACTCTCTTAAAATACAAACGCCAAACTCTACTTTATGGGATAATCTTTTCAAATTTGATCCTTCACATCTTGAAAAACCTACGATTTGGTTGTGCACTTCTGCAACTAAAAAGAGATTCTTCACCTCTTCACTATCTGCTTTTATTATTTTTTGAAAACCTATCTTATCTATAAATCCCTCTCCAGCTTCTCTATCCATATTTTCAGTTTCGCCATCGATCTGAACTCTAATTTTTGATAACTGCTCCGCATCCGTTTCAGCTGCTGAACGAATTGTGTAAGTTAATCCATTTATATGAAACTCTTGTTCTTTTATAATCATTTCAAACTCCTTTTAAATGCAGTCTATTGATGCTATCAAAATTTCTTTGCCTTGTTTCTCAAATTGTTGAATCGTTTCTTTACTAGCCTCTTCATCTGTTATAATAAGGTCAATTTCTCTCATTGACTCTCCTTTAATAAAGCAATCTCTTCCAAGTTTAGTATGCGGAGCTAAACAAATATTTCTTCTAGCAATTTTACTTACTGTTTTTCCAAAATAAGCAACTTCTGGCGTTGCAGTACTTATACCATTCAATGAAATGCCGCCACCTGTAGAGAAATATAGATCAATAGATAATCTATTGATCATTTCAGAGGCAAGTGTATCTGTCATATTTCCTGATGATTTCACTTTTCCACCAATTAAATACGTTTCTACATTCTTATACTCCCTTAACTTACTAGCAATTTCTAAAGCATTTGTAATCACTGTAAATGATGTTTCAGGTAAATACTTTAACATCGCATAATGAATAGATGCCCCGCCAATAAAAACAGAATCTCCTTCTTGTATGTATGATGCAGCAACTTTCGCAATTGCTTCTTCACCTAGTGAACTATCACGATAACGTTTCGATGGTTCAGCAGTTAAATTCCTTACTCTAGTAAGTTCGATTGCACCACCATGTGTTCTTTTTAACAAACCATCCTTCTCCATAATAGATAAATCTCTTCTTATTGAATCAATAGACATATCGAAACTTTCCGCAAGATCTTTAGCAATTACCCTTCCGTTTTTCTTAAGTAACCCTAAAATTTTCTCTCTACGCTCTTCAGTAAACATGTTCACACCACCATTATTGAAGATTCAGAAACTTAGTCTTTATTTTAATTATATGCATGCTTTTTTCTTTCACAATAAAAGATTCTTTTACTTTCCGTGTTTATTCCATGTTTGACATCAGAGATTTTCCAAATAATATCAAAAGAATTATAAGAAAATAGAACTTAAGAATACATCTAAAAGTTCTATTTTTAATTAAAGTCATTTTTTTATGTTCAAAATTAATCTTACCCAATATGGATTTTTTATATCCTATTAATCAAATCAATCCATAGTTACATGTCTCACTTTTTTAATCTAATTGATAAATCATTTTTTATAGCGGGTGAGCTATATTTTCTAACTAATATTTTACCTAACCTAATAGATGGTTTTTCAATACAATAATATGATATAGTCGCTAATATCATTGCACATACAAAACTTAGTACTAATATAAAAAGATAACCTATTTTATATTGTAGCCAATGACAAAAAGTTAATAATGTAACACAGTGATATAAATACAAACTATATGAAATTTTACCAATAAAATTTATAGGTTTCATTAAAAGAATATTTTTAATACGCTTACTGCCTATAGAAATAACTATCATTATAGTAGATCCAAACATAGTTAAAAAATCCGTTATGATAATGTTGTGCATGAATTGAAAGCTATATCCCCACCATCTAGCGGTATATAATAACACTGCACAAATCATAATTATTAGTTTCATTCCGACTGATCTTTCAGAGAAAAATTGTAAAAATACATTTTTATGTTTCGCTAATAAAGCTCCAACTATAAACATAAATAAATAATAAATTGTCATTAAATAATCGCTTTGATTAAATACATTCAATTTATTGGTTAATACAAATGCACTACTACACCATATAAAACTTACTATTAAAGTTATTTTCCAATTATGTTTTATTATAAAATATAAAATGACTGGGAAAATTATTGATATTCTCATTTCATGAATTAGAGACCAATAAATCGGATTAATTACACTATTATTAAAGCTTCCCAACATAGTAAAATGTTGAATAAAATTGGATAACTGAATTGGTAACACCCATATATTATTAAACCAATCACTTAAATTATGTATTAAACCGTTAGAAAAGGATACATATAAAAATGTAGCAATTAAAACTGAAATACTATATGGAATATATAACCTTAAAAACCTTTTAATTAAGTAAGAAGAATACGTCATATTTGTATTTTTCAAATATGGTAATGATAATACAAATCCACTTAATACAAAAAATAAAATTACTGCCTCATGTCCTGCAAAAAACAAATGAATAGGGCTATACTTAACCAAATTTAGTACAGCATACTCTTTATCCTGAAATGTATTATTCCAAATAAAGGGGAATATTAATAAATAATGATGTGCGACTACTGTCAATGCCGCAAGTCCTCGAAGTGAATCTAATTCGTCTAATCTATTTTTCATACTGAACCTCCCATTACAATATTATAATAAAACCTATCTTTTTTATATAATATTTTTATTGATATTTGGCTATCTAGCATATAAGAAAACCCCAGTCATGAATGAAGTGAACCCGAATAGTGGTACATGAAAAAAACACCTCCTGAATTCGCATACTAAGTATGCAAATTCAATGGAG
>NZ_MAOE01000131.1 GCF_001884185.1 Bacillus albus | reverse complement strand
CGGCTGTTAACCGATCGGTCGTAGGTTCGAGTCCTACCTGCGGAGCCATGGCCCGTTGGTCAAGTGGTTAAGACACCGCCCTTTCACGGCGGTAACACGGGTTCGAATCCCGTACGGGTCATAAAAAAAAGAGTCAGCATATTGCTGACTCTTTTTTATTGTGCGTTCATTCTCCTTTATCAACTGATTTTCCTGAAATAAATAAAGGGATTTAGGAAAAGCTATGGTATGTATAAAAAGGAGGAGATACAAATGACACGAGTGAGAGACTTGATGAGCACTCATATTGTACAGTGTACACCGTTAGACAATGTATATGAAGCCGCTGTAAAGATGAAGGAAGAATCGATTGGATTGATCCCGGTTGTTGAAAATGAACAAGTTGTTGGTCTTGTTACGGATCGTGATTTAGTTGTTCGAGGGATTGCTGAAAAACATCCTGGATCTAATAAAATTACAAATGTAATGACAACAAACATTGTTTCAGTTTCTCCAGATGATCCTATTGAAAAGGCTACAGAGTTAATGGCACAGTATCAAATTAGACGATTGCCAGTAGTTGAGAGTGGTCAACTCGTTGGGATGTTAGCACTAGGAGATTTAGCTATAAAAGAATCGGCAGATGATCAAGCGGGATTTGCTTTAAGTGAAATATCAGAGCATACGGAATGAAGTGAGACTTTAATTAGTGGAATAAGTTATGTATAAAAATCAGATACATTATTCTAGTATATAGGGTTAAGCTAATATGTTAGCATGATGTATCTGAGCCATTATATAATAAGTATACAGTTAGTAATTTCGACAGTTTATTTAAATTTGTCATTCCTAATTTTAAATAAGAGAAAAAATGATATACTGATAGATATAAGTATTATGAGGGATTTCGAATATAACAATATTTGTTATTAATGATGTAATAATGGATTAATATTTCCTATGTAGACAAAAGGGAAGGGGAATTATATGAGGGCTATACAGCGCGATCCAAATTGGAATTTGGTTACAGATACATATATAGAACCAAATAATTTCGCTGAATTATTTTCTTTACTTGTACCTTGTCATCCAAAAGGTGAAGGGAAAGAAAGAACTATATTAGTGTGGAAAGAAAAAGAATTTTATAAAGAAGAAAATTTAGCGGCATTTATCGTATATGGAATGGATAAAGCAAAAAATTTACCACAGTTTCATAAAGATGAAATTCCAACTTTAGTACGTATTCTTCGTTTATGCCAAGAGATTGGCTGGTATGAAGAAGCGAATACTTTTATGGTAAATCAAGGCCTAGCTGAGTTTGTTCACACTTCATTGGAATATGAAACGTGGGATCTTTTGACACAAGCGGTTGCTTTAAACTATTTAATTATTAAATATCGTATTGGTGAATTAACTGATGAAGATGTAGAAATTTGGGATAGAGTTAAATTTAATGAGAAATGTATAATGGACTGTAAACATCTATTATCCCATAAAGAAGTATTAGAATTTACATTCTTTTATATGTGTAAGAGAGCTAAATCTCTATCAAAAGAGCAATTAAATAGTGATATGATGAGTCTAGCAATGTATTGTAATACTTTTGTATATGACTTATATACACATGATTTATTACGAAAATATCGTAAGTGTACAGACTTCCTATCATACTATGGACCTAGTCAAGCGGTGTTAGCTTGTCAAAGAGCTGTACTTTCTCAAATTTCAGATCGATTAGACCCACTCAAGACTACTCATGTAGATGATTATCTATATGTAATGAAAGATATGATGGAGCACATGACGATAGGAATAATGGATCGATATGATCATTTCATCGGAAAACTATTATCATATGTGCCATTTTTCGAAATGATTCAAGTTCCACAACATGCGTATTATTGTGAAGAATTATTGTATATTTGCAAGGGCATTGAATATAAAGAAGAAATATTACGTAATTATATATTTATACAATTACATGATTGTTTACCATCATTCTTTAAACTATTTCTTAAAAATAAGCGTTATGCAACGATTCATGATATTCTGTTCTATTGGTGTGATGATGAACAAAGAATGAGCTTAGAGAAAAAATATAATCTTAGTTTTATTTATGAAAAATATGCTTGCGGATAAAGAGCATTTTCTATATAAATTAAAAAGGATCTCAATTGTGAGATCCTTTTTTTATTAGTAAAGCAAGGAGAATGTAATTAAGACGAGAAATAACATTCCATAAAGGAGAAATTGTGCCGTATAGCTTCCTTGTATACCAAAAAAAGTATTTGTCTTTTTGTATAAATTCAATATATATTTTAGCGGATTATCTTTGAAAGATTGATACACAATGTCTCCTCTTTCTAAGCTTCTTGTTCGTGTTTTTTGTTATTAGGAACATGAATGTATCTAGCTATAAATAATAAAACAGCCATAAAAAATACAGGAAATACGGTAGATAAATAAAAACCATTACTAATAATATTTGCTATTAGGGCGCTTAATAGAAAGATGGCATTATAAATATGGGCAATTTTTTGTTTTAGTTGAACTTGAAAAGATTCCATCATAATTTCTAAAGCAACAAAAGCAATGATAATAGACAGAAATACAGTATTTGTATTGTAAATGATTAAACAACTGATTAAACCTAAAAAGGCTAAGTATTCAATTAAGAGAGGTATATTGATATTGCGTGGCATACAATTTACCTAACTAAATATGGCAGTGGGTTTACTGCATTTGTTTTTTCAAAATTCCATTCTCCATTGTGTAATTCAAAATGAAGATGTTGCCCGTATGAATGACCTGTGTTTCCCATATGACCTACTAATTGTCCAGCTTGTACTTGATCACCAGCTTGTACAGTGCGATCTTTCATGTGAGCATAGACTGTTGTATATAATTTCCCGTTTATTTGATGGGCGATGAAAACAACATTGCCATAGCTAGCTGAATAATATGATTTCACAACTTTACCTGCCGCCGCCGCTTGGATAGAGACGTTACCTGGAGCTGCAATATCTATACCATAATGCATTTGTTCCCAACGCATATCAAAGGTTGAGCTAATTTTTCCTTGTGTAGGGAATTTGAAAACTGCTGGAATGGAAGTAGGTTGAGCCGTTTGAGCTTGTGATTGCGTTTGGTTTTGCACCACATAATGTTTTGCGACATATCCGTACCCTGTACCAAAACGAATTTTATACCAAGTTCCTACAGTTTCTACTACTTGTAATTGTGTACCATTTTGTAATGAACCAAGCAGTGCACTACTTGTACTAGCGTTGCTACGTACATTAAGTTTAGGTGTTGCAACTGTGTATTTCGTATTATTTTGAACTGTGATGCCTTTCACTAAAGCCTGTGAACCATTAGAAACGAATGCTTTTTGTACATAACCTGTTTTGCCATTATGTAAAATTTTATACCACTCGCCTTGTTCTTCTTCAATGGTAACGAATTTCCCATTTGGTAATACATCTAAAATTGAAGATTCTAAATTAGGTTCAGAACGAACGTTTAATGCATTGGCATTAACGATATATTGATTATTAGATTGAAGTTTGTTTTTTAGTAGAATAGAATCTTTTTGTACGTAACCTACTTTATTATTAACAGACACTTTATACCAACCATTAGTTGTTTCAAGTATGTTCACTTTCGTATTAAAGCGAATTGTATCAATTGATGAGCTATTTGCGTTATCTTTTGTATGTAAGGCTACTTGATCAACTTTTACATATCCAGTTTTCACATTAGATAATTGTTCAGCGTTGGCTGTTTGTACATTTGTTTCTCCCATAGAAGGAAGTAAAGAAGCAATTGCGACAGTAGTTGCTGTTAAAGCAGTAGCTTTCATATTCATATAATAGAGACCTCCTCTAGTTGTATAGTTGTAATTTTATTATAGTATAAAGATATAATATAGTGGGTTTATTCACATAAATGTAATATGAAATCAATATAAAAATAAATTTTTTGAGGATAATGATTCCTTTTTATCCAATTAATTAGGATAATAATTTCTAACATAGAATATAAGTATTATATGGTTTCTTTATTTTGTTGACAATTGAGAAAATTAAAACAGTTGATGATGTCTTATTACGGTGTTATACTGACAGTGTTAATTTCATAGTTTGCTAGGAGAGCTGGTGTTGCCAGCTGAGAGTAGGCCGTAAGCCTTTGATCCTTTTTATTACCTGATCTAGATTATGCTAGCGTAGGGAAGCAATTCGGACACTAATAATAAGTCCCCGTTTCTTTGCGTATAGAAACGGGGCTTTTTTGTTTAAAAATTTCATATTGAAACCACTAGGGGTGCTTGTTGTGCTGAGAGAGGAATAATCCTTAACCCTTATAACACCTGATCTAGGTAATACTAGCGAAGGGAAGTGGAACAACGAATAAATTATAATTTTATTTGCTGTAACCACTTCTTATTTAGAAGTGGTTTTTTATTTATATACACATACCGGAAGGGGATAGGGAAATGAAATTTTGCGATAGATTGTTAGAAACTGTACAACCAGTTTGGGAGATGAGTCATAATCATCCATTTGTTGTAGGTATGGGAGATGGCACGTTAGAAAAAGATAAGTTTCAATATTACATTATTCAAGATTATTTATATTTGTTAGATTATGCAAAGCTATATGCCATCGGTGTTGTAAAGGCAACGAATCCACAAGTAATGGGGAAATTTGCTGAACAAATTGATGGGATATTAAATGGAGAAATGACAATTCATAAACAATATGCAAAAAGACTTGGAATTTCTATAGAGGAGATAGAGTCTGCAAAGCCATCTGCTAAAAATTTAGCTTATACAAATTACATGATGTCTGTATCTCAAAATGGCACACTTGCGGAATTAATAGCAGCACTTCTGCCATGTATGTGGAGCTACTGGGAAATTGGAAAGCGTTTAAATGATATTCCTGGAGCAAGAGATCATGAGTTCTTTGGTGAGTGGATTCAAGGCTATAGTTCTGAAGAATATGGCAATCTTTGTGTTTGGTTAATAGATCTATTAAATGAAATGGCAGTTGGAAAGTCTGACAAAGAGCTAGATCAATTAGAGGAGATTTTCCTATATTCCAGTCGATTTGAATATTTATTCTGGGATATGTCCTACCGTAAGGAGATGTGGGGATTTGAGGAGCAAGAACATACTACAGTTTCATAATGTTTCTTTTCATTATGATGAGAAGCCAATCATCAATGAATTAAATGCTTCTATACAAGATAAAGAGTTTGTAAGTATTATCGGACCGAGTGGATGCGGGAAAAGTACTTTATTTCGCCTTATTACAGGTTTAGAAGAAGCAAGTACGGGACAGATAGAGCTGACAGAAACAAAGAGCCATCCTGTAGGATATATGCCCCAAAAAGATATGCTCCTGCCGTGGAGAACGATTATTGAGAATGCTGCCCTGCCGTTAGAGTGCCAAGGTGTACAGAAGAAAGAAGCACAAATAAAGGCGAAGGAACTATTGCATAAATTTGGCTTACAAGGGTATGAGACAAAATATCCGAAAGATTTATCTGGTGGTATGAGACAACGTGTATCCTTTATTCGAACTTTATTAACAGGCGGAGAGATATTGCTGTTAGATGAACCGTTTAGCGCGTTGGATGCTTTAACGAAGGCATCTTTACAAGAATGGCTGTTTGAACAATGGAAAGAGTGGGAAAAAACAATTTTGTTTATCACTCATGATGTGGAAGAAGCATTGTTTCTTTCTACTCGAATTTTAGTAGTAGAGCAGCAACCGATAACTACTTTAACCGAGAGGGTTGTACCGCTTGATCATAATCGAACAAGAAAAGATTTATATAAGCCTGAAGTGTTAGCGCTTAAAGATGAGCTTCTTAGTATGTTACAAAGGCAGGTACTCGTATGATGAACCGGTTGAAGGAGTTATTACCTGCGCTTACACTTTCTAGTATTTTACTTGTCATGTGGGAAATTGGCGCAAGAATTGTAGACGAAATGTACATTTTACCGTCACCGTCTGCAATTGTAATGAAGATATGGAAACTAAAAGATATATTATTTATGGTTCATTTGCCGGCAACATTATATGTCGTTTTAATAGGGGTGGCTATTTCTATCGTACTTGGGGTAGGGCTAGCGATGTTAATGAACGCGAGTAATTGGATGGAGAGAGCATTTTATCCATTATTAGTGGCTTCACAAACGATTCCTATTACAGCGCTTGCTCCGCTCTTCGTTTTATGGTTTGGATATACGATTTGGAGTAAGGTCGTTGTTACGGTTTTAATTACGTTTTTCCCAATTGCGGTCAATACGTATGATGGTCTACGCAGTACGAAAAAAGAATGGGAAGAGCTTTTAGTTACGTACGGGGCAACGAAAAAAGATGTTTTTCTTAAATTAAAATTGCCGTCTGCTCTTCCTTATTTTTTCTCAGCTTTAAAAATTGCAGTTCCGCTTAGTGTAATTGGAGCAGCAGTTGGCGAATGGCTCGGTGCACAAGCTGGGTTAGGATATTTCAGTAAAAGAATGATGACGCAGTTAGACGGAGCAGGTGTATTTGCACCCATTGTATTGTTATCATTACTAGCTATTTTCTTCGTCATACTTATTTCGATATTAGAAAAGAAATTCATTAGTTGGAGGAAGCATTCATGAAATTATTAAAACGCATCTTTGTGTTTACATTATTAGTTGCAATGATTGCTGGATGTTCTAGTAATTCAGCATCAGATAAGAGTAAAAAAGAAAAGGAAATAACGGTCATGCTTGATTGGTACCCAAATGCGGTACATAGCTTTATTTATGCAGCAATTGAAAAAGGCTACTTTAAAGAAGAAGGGGTAAAGGTGAATATTAAATTCCCTTCTAATCCGACTGATCCACTAACTTTAGCAGCTGCAGGAAAAGTAACGGTTGGTTTATATTATCAGCCAGATGTTGTCATGGCAAAAGCAAATGAACAAATTCCAGTGAAATCAATTGGAGCTGTCGTACGTTCACCATTAAATCATGTTGTATCGCTGAAGTCAGCAGGCATTCAATCGCCAAAAGATTTAGAGGGGAAAACAGTTGGATATTCTGGAACACCTTTAAGTGAGATGTATTTAAAAACGATGGTAAAAGAGGCTGGTGGTAATCCAGATACAGTAAAAGTAGTTGATGTTGGCTTTGATTTAGTACCAGCATTAATTACGAAAAAAGTGGATGCGGTAACAGGGGCATACATTAACCATGAAGTACCTGTTATGCGTCATGAAGGTCATGAGCCAGCATATTTTAATCCAGCAGATTACGGTGTACCGAATTATCATGAGCTTGTATTTGTAACAGGTGATAAAACGTTGAAGAAAGATAAAGAAGCGTTGCAAGCTTTCTTACGTGGTACGAAAAAAGGCTATGATTTCATGAAGAAAAATCCAGATGAAGCATTAAATATTTTATTAAATCATCAAGAAAAAGAAAACTTCCCGCTTGTACCAGAAGTTGAAAAAGAAAGTATGAAAATTTTATTAGAGAAGATGGAAACGAAAGATGAGCCATTCTTATCAGATTCAAAAGAATCATGGGAGAAACAAAATAAATGGCTGAAAGATAAAGGAATGACGAAAGAAATCGTTCCAGCCGATGAGTTATTCGAAAACATTTTAAAGTAGGCGAATGAATATGAGAAATGAGCTTCATGTAATCTCAAATGGTCACATGTCATTCGAAGAGTTAGTGAATGTAGCGATGCAAATTGAAAGTGAAATTGATTATTTGCATATTCGTGAGCGTGAGAAAAGTACGAAGGAATTGTATGAAGGTGTGGAAAGTCTTTTGAAGAAAGGCTTTCCTGCATCAAAAATAGTGATAAATGATCGAATTGATATTGCTATTTTATTAAACATTCCGCGCGTGCAGCTAGGGTATCGAAGCGCAGATGTAAGGTCAGTGAAAGAAAAGTTTTCTTATTTGCATGTCGGTTATTCTGTGCATTCTTTAGAAGAGGCGATTGATGCATTTAAGAATGGAGCGGATTCACTTGTCTATGGTCATGTATTTCCGACAGATTGTAAAAAAGGTGTGCCAGCGAGAGGGCTTGAAGAAATTTCAGACATTGCAAAGTGTTTATCCATACCGATTACAGCGATTGGAGGAATCAATCCGGAAAACGCTGTAGATGTTCTTACTAACGGCGTCAGTGGGATTGCTGTTATGTCTGGGATTATAAGTAGTAGTAACCCGTATAGCAAAGCGAAATCTTATAAGGAATCAATAAGAAAGTGGGCGGAAAAACATGTGTAAGAAGTATGATGTAGCGATAATTGGCGGTGGTGTAATTGGTAGTTCAGTTGCACATTTTCTAGCAGAAAGAGGATATAAAGTAGCGATTGTAGAGAAGCAAAGAATTGCATCTGAAGCCTCGAAAGCAGCTGCTGGTTTACTTGGGGTTCAGGCAGAATGGGATGAATATGATCCGCTATTTGAACTTGCTAGAGAAAGCCGTGCTATATTTCCACAACTTGCAGAAGTTTTACGTGAAAAAACAGGAATCGATATTGGGTATGAAGAGAAAGGCATTTATCGCATTGCTCAAAATGAAGATGAGAAGGAAAGAATTCTTCACATTATGGATTGGCAGCAGAAAACAGGTGAAGATTCTTACTTTTTAACGGGAGATCGTTTACGAGAGAAAGAGCCGTATCTATCTGAGTCAATTATAGGGGCTGTATATTATCCAAAAGATGGTCATGTTATTGCACCAGAGCTTACAAAAGCATTCGCACATTCCGCAGCATTTTCGGGCGCTGATATATATGAACAGACAGAAGTGTTTGATATTCGTATTGAAAATAATAAAGTGACTGGAATTGTGACAAGCGAAGGTAGTATCACTTGCGAGAAAGTGGTTATTGCGGGTGGCTCATGGAGTACGAAGTTACTAGGTTATTTTCACCGCGAATGGGGTACATATCCAGTTAAAGGAGAAGTAGTAGCGGTAAGAAGTAGAAAACCACTTTTAAAGGCGCCTATTTTCCAAGAAAGATTTTATATTGCACCAAAGCGCGGCGGACGTTACGTAATTGGAGCAACGATGAAGCCTCATACGTTTCATAAAACTGTGCAGCCAGAAAGTATTACTTCTATATTAGAGCGCGCGTATACGATATTGCCAGCTTTAAAAGAAGCAGAGTGGGAAAGCGCATGGGCAGGGTTAAGGCCACAATCGAATCACGAAGCTCCTTATATGGGAGAGCATGAAGAAATAAAAGGTTTATATGCTTGTACGGGCCATTATCGAAACGGTATTTTATTAAGCCCTGTTTCTGGTCAGTATATGGCGGATTTAATAGAAGGAAAGCAGGAGAATCACTTGCTAGATTTATTGCTTTCTAAAACAGTTTAGAAAGGGGATGAAAGTTTGAATTTAAAAATTAATGGTAATCAAATTGAAGTGCCAGAGAGTGTAAAAACAGTAGCTGAGCTACTTACACATTTAGAGTTGGAAAACAGAATTGTTGTAGTAGAGCGTAATAAAGATATTTTACAAAAAGATGATCATACAGATACATCTGTTTTTGATGGAGACCAAATTGAGATTGTAACTTTCGTAGGAGGCGGTTGATTATGTTAAACATTGGACCATTTTCATTTCATTCTAGACTTTTATTAGGAACAGGAAAATTTCCTGATTTTGATGTACAGCAAAAGGCAATTGATGTATCTGAGGCTGAGGTTTTAACGTTCGCAGTACGTCGTATGGATATATTCGATGCAAAGCAGCCTAATTTATTAGAGAAACTTGATGTAAAAAAATATAAGTTATTACCGAATACAGCTGGAGCAAAAAATGCTGAAGAAGCTGTTCGTATTGCAAAATTAGCAAAAGCTTCAGGGCTTTGCGACATGATTAAAGTAGAAGTTATAGGTGATGATAGAACGTTATTACCTGATCCGGTAGAAACATTGAGAGCATCTGAAATGTTATTAGAAGAAGGATTCATTGTACTTCCATATACATCTGATGATGTTGTATTAGCACGTAAATTACAAGAACTAGGTGTGCATGCAATTATGCCAGGAGCGTCACCGATTGGATCAGGGCTTGGTATTGTAAATCCGTTAAATTTAAGCTTCATTATTGAACAAGCGACAGTACCAGTTATCGTTGATGCTGGTATTGGTAGTCCAGCTGATGCAGCATTTGCGATGGAATTAGGAGCGGATGGTGTGTTATTAAATACTGCTGTGTCAGGAGCAAAGGATCCTATTAAAATGGCATCCGCAATGAAATTAGGTATTGAGGCAGGCCGTTTAGGATTTGAGGCAGGTCGTATTGCACGTAAACGTTGTGCAACAGCAAGTAGTCCTTTAGAAGGAATGAGTGTAGTTGAATAATCGATATTCTCGCCAAGAACTATTTTCTCCAATTGGGGAAGAAGGGCAACGAAAGATAAGAGAAAAGCATGTACTCATTATCGGTGCAGGTGCATTAGGTAGTGCAAATGCAGAGATGTTTGTAAGAGCTGGTGTAGGTGCAGTAACGATTGTTGACCGGGATTATGTCGATTGGAGTAATTTACAAAGGCAGCAATTGTATGCAGAGAGTGATGTGGAAAATAATCTTCCGAAGGCTGTAGCGGCAAAGAAACGTCTAGAAGAGATCAATCGTGAAGTAAGAGTAGAAGCTCTCGTTCAAGACGTAACAGCTGAAGAATTAGAAGAACTCGTTACAGACGTTAATGTAATTATTGATGCAACTGATAATTTTGAAACGCGTTTCATTGTAAATGATATAGCACAAAAATATTCTATTCCATGGATTTACGGAGCATGTGTAGGGAGTTATGGCCTTTCTTACACAATTCTTCCTAGTAAAACGCCATGTTTATCATGTTTACTACAATCGATTCCGCTTGGCGGGGCGACATGTGATACAGCGGGGATTATATCACCTGCTGTATCTCTCGTCGTTTCTCATCAAGTAACGGAAGCTCTTAAACTGTTAGTAGAAGATTACGAATCGCTTCGAGATGGACTTGTATCGTTTGATGTATGGAAGAATGAATATTCATGTATGAATGTGCAAAAGCTTCGTAAACACCATTGTCCTTCGTGCGGAGAGAATGCATTGTATCCGTATTTAAATAAAGAAAATACATCGAAAACAGCAGTGTTATGCGGGAGAAATACAGTTCAAATTAGGCCACCTCATAAAGAGGAAATGGATTTTGAACGATATAAAGAGCTATTGCATGATCGTGTGAATGATTTAAATGTAAACCCATATTTATTATCATTTTCTGTGGAAGAAAAGAGATTAGTTGCTTTTAAAGATGGTCGTGTACTTGTACATGGAACGAAAGATATAAGCGAAGCAAAAACAATTTATCATCGCTATTTTGGATAGAAAAGGATGAGTGGGATGAAAGTAAATAAAGCTTTAACAATTGCAGGATCTGATAGTGGCGGCGGTGCTGGTATCCAAGCAGATTTAAAAACATTCCAAGAGCTTGGTGTGTACGGGATGACGGCTATTACAGCAATTACTGCTCAAAACACGCTTGGCGTTCAAGGGGTATATCCAGTTTCGTTAGAAGGTATTACGGAACAGCTGAATTCAATTGGTACGGATTTAAGACCAGATGCTGTGAAACTAGGAATGTTATTTAGTAGCGAAATTATTCAAATTGTAGCAGAACATATTAATAAATTTGGCTGGAATAATATTGTACTAGACCCTGTTATGATTGCTAAGGGCGGTGCATCATTATTACAACAAGAAGCAGTACAAGCATTAAAAGAATATTTATTACCAGTAGCAACCGTTGTAACACCGAATGTTCCTGAGGCAAAAGTGTTAACGGGAATGGAGATTCATAATATTGAAGATAGTAAGGAAGCAGCCAAAGCACTGCATGAATTAGGTGCAAAATATGTGCTTATGAAGGGCGGACATGCAGAGTATCAAGGTAATGAAGTAGTTGATTTACTCTTTGATGGTGAGCAGTTTATGGAATTTAAAAGCGAACGAATTCCTTCAAAGCAAACACATGGAAGCGGATGTACATTTGCTTCAGCGGTTACAGCAGGACTTGCGAAAGGATACTCAATTGAAGAGGCAGTTCTAGAAGCAAAACAATTTATTAGTATAGCAATTGAAGAGCCATTAAATATTGGAAGTGGTCATGGACCGACGAATCATTTTGCATATAAATTGAATAAAGCGCATGTATAAGTAGAAAAAAGTCAGTTATATAACTGGCTTTTTTTCTGTTTACTTTTTCCAAATACAAGAGTAATATATCAGCCAGAATATATTTTTTGTAATACGCTGAGTCCAATTATATGGAGCGGAGGAACCAATTTGTGCAGTGTCACTAGGGGTGAATCTTTCAATTTTGAAAGTAGGGCTACTCTCAAAGTCCGAATCCGACAGCTAACTTCGTAAGCGTCTTGAGAGAGGACGGTGCCATGATGGATACATCACTTCATCAATCTGATTAGTATAGGGGAATATCAATCTATGTTTGAGTTCTTTTATGCTAAGGAGGATGAGGTACATGGAATTAACACTTATTTGTGTTGGAGAAGAAAGTAAGGTAAATAGTTTAAGAGATTTAGTAGCATTTCAACATGAGTTAATTATTTTTACAGTAAATGAAGAGGTAGCGGCTGAAGTTAGGAATTGCGGGTTTGATTGGACGTATAGTTGTAGTAAGGAGCAGGATTTTACTAGTATTTGTGAATGTATTAAGAAGGTGATTTTACTAGGTGATGAGCTTCCAATTGTTAGCTTCTTTACAGAACATATTCGCTTTTCTTTTCAAGCACCTATCACTGTTGTTACAAGGAATAAACGATATCCAGCGAGGCTCTATGAAACAATTGGAGCTACATTTGTCGTGTTTACGAATTGTGATAATATTTCTTTTTTATTTTTTGAATAGGGTGGGGGAAAAGAAGATGAAGGTTTTGTTATTAGGAGATATAGCGAATCGTTGGGCGGTATCAGTAGATCGAGTTCAAGAGTTGGTGGTGCTTGATCCTATTTTTCCAAGGCCCTATATTATATTGCCATCAAAAGACGCTTTATATTTAAAAGCAGATGTTATCGAATATGAGCAATTACATGCAGAATTGTCACAAGTTTATATTCGTGGGAGAAATTTACGCGCGTTTTTGCGTGGAGAATAAATAGGGAATGAAAAAAGAGCGAATGCGAAGTGCAACAAGCTATGCACTTCATGTCATTCGCTCTTTTTATTTCGTATTTAAAAGATCATTTCTGTGAAAAAGAAAGAAAAGACGAGAAAATAGACGAAAGGATATTAATAATACTCAATGTAAGCGTTTAAATAGGATGATATTTTCTTATTTTTAGTAATTTGCCTCTTTACAAGTGAAAAATAGAGGAGTATATTTACTCTCATAAATCATTCATAAAATTTCCAAAAAAACCTAAAATCGCTGAGTTCCAGAAATGGAGCGGGGGAACCAATTTTGTGCATCGTCACTTGGGGTGAATCTTTCAGTTTTGAAAGTAGGGCTACTCTTTAGGCCCGAATCCGACAGCTAACCTCGTAAGCGTTTAGAGAGGAGGTTTACTTTTTGTTGTTCATTTTTTGAACACTGAGTAGAGCTCAGTGTTCTTTTTTAATATTTTAATGGTAAAATTTTACAAAATTAAGTGAGGGATAGCTATGTTAGATGTTGTAATGATCGGAATTTTTGTTGTGTTAGTCGCATCGATGGCAAGTCTTGCAAGTTGGTCAGATAAAGTTGTGAAAGAAGGGAAGCAATCATGACGATTGCCTTATCGGTTATTGTTGCAGCAATTACGGTGTACTTAGTGTATGCATTATTAAATCCGGAAAAGTTTTAATTAGGGGGAGTCATTCATTATGATCTGGGTCGCAGTTGTTATTACAATGCTGTTGTTTATTCTTGTGGCAAAGCCAACGGGAATTTATTTAGAGAAAGCTTTTCAAGGTAGTAAAAAGCTAGATAAAGTATTCGGGCCTTTTGAAAAATTCATTTTTAAAATTACAGGTGTGAAAGAATACAATCAAACGTGGAAACAGTACGCACTATCATTAGTTTTATTAAATGGGTTTATGATCGTTGTCGTATATTTCATTTTCAGATTGCAAGGAGTATTGCCATTAAATCCAGCAAACATTGAAGGAATGGAGCCTACACTCGCTTTTAATACAGCGATTAGTTTTATGGCTGATACAAATTTACAGCATTATAGCGGTGAAAATGGCTTATCTTATTTATCACAATTAATCGGAATTACATTTTTAATGTTTGCAGCACCGGCAACGACGTTAGCACTCGTTATGGCATTTATAAGAGGGCTCGCTGGAAAAGAACTTGGTAACTTTTTCGTTGATTTTACGAGAGCATTAACGAGAGTATTTCTTCCTATCGCATGTATTGCAGCACTAGTCTTTGTCGCACTTGGTGTACCACAAACGTTAGACGGTGCCGTTACGGCACAAACGATTGATGGCGCAAAACAAAGTATTTTACGCGGGCCTGTTGCATCATTCGTAGCCATTAAGGAACTCGGAAATAACGGTGGTGGATTTTTCGGAGCAAACTCTACGCACCCTTTTGAAAATCCAGGACAAGTGAGTAATATTTTGCAAATGATGCTTATGATGTTATTGCCAACAGCACTTCCGTTTACGTACGGACGAATGGTAGGAAATAAAAAACAAGGTCGCATCCTTTTTGTTTCACTATTCATGGTGTTTTTAATAGGGTTTATAACGATTACGACATCTGAACTACATGGAAATCCAGCGTTAAACGAAATGGGTATACAGCATGTACAAGGAAGTACAGAAGGAAAAGAAGTAAGGTTCGGAACAGTATTTTCTTCCCTTTACGCAACAGTAACGACAGCTGCGGAAACAGGAGCCGTTAATACGATGCATGATACGTTAACACCAATTGGTGGGTTAGTACCACTCGTAAATATGATGTTAAATACAGTATACGGCGGTGTTGGAGCAGGTTTTGTGAACATTATTATGTATGCGATTATCGCAGTCTTTATATCTGGATTGATGGTTGGACGTACACCGGAGTTTTTAGGTAAGAAAATTGAAGGTAAGGAAATGAAATTAATTGCGGTAACGATACTATTTCATCCACTGCTTATTTTAGGATTTTCAGCATTAGCTCTTTCAACAAGTTTAGGAACGGATGCCATTTCTCATTCCGGTTTCCACGGTTTAACGCAAGTAGTATATGAATATACATCGTCAGCTGCGAATAATGGATCTGGATTTGAAGGATTAGCGGATAATACACCGTTTTGGAATATTACAACTGGTTTAGTTATGTTTTTGGGCCGCTATTTCAGTTTAATTACGATGCTAGCTGTTGCAGCTTCTTTGAAAGAAAAGACGGTTGTGCCAGAAACAGTCGGAACGTTCCGTACGGACAATAGTTTATTTGGCGGCATTTTCATCGGAACAATTGTAATTGTCGGTGCATTAACATTCTTCCCGATGTTAGTACTCGGCCCAATTGCAGAATTTCTTACATTGAAGTAATGGAGGGTAAATGATGAGACCGGTAGTAGTAAAAGAAAAAAGAGTAAATGAGTCACACATACATGCGGTAGAAGATGAAGTTAGACAAGCGAAAACGATGGATCGTGATATCGTGACACATGCGATGAAACAATCCTTTGCGAAATTGAACCCGAAAGTTATGATAAAGAATCCGATTATGTTCGTTGTAGAAATTGGATTTATCATTACGTTCATTTTATCTTTTCTTCCAAGTCATTCTAGTAGTGTACCAGGATGGTTTAATATAACAGTTTCTCTTATTCTATTATTTACAGTTTTATTTGCTAACTTTGCAGAAGCGTTAGCGGAAGGGCGGGGGAAAGCGCAAGCCGATTCTTTAAAACAGTCGAAGAAAGATGTGTTTGCAAATGTTGTAAAAGAAAATGGAGACATTGTTCAAGTTTCAGCAACTGATCTGAGAAAAGGTGATGTTGTTATTGTAAAACAAGGAGAAATGATTCCAAGTGATGGAGAAGTAATAAAAGGGTTAGCGTCTGTTGATGAATCTGCGATTACGGGGGAATCAGCTCCTGTAATAAAAGAAGCGGGCGGTGATTTTTGTTCCGTAACGGGCGGAACGATGGTCGTCAGTGATGAGATTACGATTGTTATTACGAGTAATCCTGGTGAATCATTTATTGATAAAATGATTTCGTTAGTAGAAGGGGCTGCTCGTCAAAAAACGCCAAATGAGATTGCTTTAAATACAGTATTAACGAGCTTAACTCTTATTTTCTTAATCGTCGTTGTGACGTTACCGATTTTTACGAATTATTTAGGGTTTCAAATTGATACAGCTGTACTTGTTGCGTTGTTAGTTTGTTTAATTCCAACGACAATTGGTGGGTTATTATCAGCGATTGGTATTGCTGGGATGGATCGGGTGACAAAGTTTAATGTGTTAGCGATGTCAGGTAAAGCAGTAGAAGCTGCGGGTGATATTAATACAATTATTTTAGATAAAACAGGTACGATTACTTTCGGGAATCGGATGGCTCATACATTATTACCTGTAGGAAATGAAACGATTGAGCAAGTTGGAAGATGGGCTGCGATTAGTTCTGTTTTAGATGAAACACCAGAAGGTCGATCAGTTATCGAATATGTAAAAACGAAATCTTTATCATATGATAGAGCACTTGCAGAACAAGGTGAATTTGTTCCATTTAAAGCAGAAACGAGAATGAGTGGTGTCGATTTACAAGACGGAACGAAAGTGAGAAAAGGTGCTGTAGGTAGCGTGATTGAATGGGTTAGGTCACAAGGTGGAACAATTCCGAAAGATGTAAATCAAAAAGCAGATTTCATTTCCAAAGAGGGTGGAACACCACTTGTAGTTGCAGTGAATAATCGTATTTACGGTTTAATTTATTTAAAGGATACAGTAAAACCTGGTATGCGTGAACGTTTTGAACAATTACGCCAAATGGGGATTAAAACAGTTATGTGTACGGGTGATAACCCATTGACAGCAGCAACCATTGCAAAAGAAGCAGGAGTAGATGAATTCGTTGCTGAGTGTAAGCCAGAAGATAAAATTGCGGTTATTAAAGCAGAGCAAGATAAAGGGAAACTTGTAGCGATGACAGGTGATGGTACAAATGATGCTCCGGCATTAGCGCAAGCTGACGTTGGATTAGCAATGAATAGTGGGACGACAGCTGCGAAAGAAGCAGCGAATATGATTGATTTAGATTCGAACCCGACAAAAATTATTGAGGTTGTAGGGATCGGTAAGCAATTATTAATGACGCGTGGTGCGTTAACGACGTTTAGTATTGCGAATGATATTGCAAAATATTTTGCAATCATTCCAGCAATGTTTACACTTGCGATTCCGCAAATGGAAGCATTAAACATTATGAAATTAACATCACCACTGTCAGCGATTTTATCAGCATTAATATTTAATGCAGTTATTATTCCGTTACTCATTCCATTGGCGATGAAAGGTATCGCATATAAACCGATGAGTTCGAATGCACTACTTGGTCGAAACCTACTTATTTATGGGCTTGGCGGAGTGATTGTACCGTTTATTGGAATTAAAGTAATTGATATAATGGTCGGCTTGTTTATATAAGGAAGAGGGGAAAAAGATGGAAAAGAAACAAAGTATACTATCACCAATCATCCGGATTACTTTTACATTTTTACTGTTGTGTGGCCTTGTATATCCGCTTGTAGTTACTGGTATTGCACAAGCAGTAATGAAGGAGAATGCGGATGGAAGTCTAATATATAATGATAAAGATGAAGTGATTGGTTCTAAATTAATTGGCCAAAATTTCACAGATCCACGTTATTTTCATGGGCGTGTTTCTAGTATTGAATATAAAGCAGAAGCATCTGGTTCAAATAACTATGCGCCGTCTAATCCAGATTTAGAGAAACGAGTAGAGAAAAGTATTGAAGAGTGGAAAAAACAAAACCGGGCTGTTCCAGTGACAGAAGTACCAATTGATTTAGTGACGAATTCAGGTTCAGGGCTAGATCCTGACATTAGCCCACAGGCCGCTTCTGTACAGGTGGATCGCATCTCTAAATTAACGAATATTCCGAAAGAAACGTTAAATCAGTTGATTAAAGATCAAACGGAAAGTGCGGCACTTGGCTTATTTGGAGAGAACCGCGTGAACGTCTTAAAGTTAAATTTAGAATTACAGAAACTACTGAAATAGTAACAGTGCTACCTCAATCTAACGGATTGAGGTAGTGTTGTTTCGAAAGAAGGGTTGTGAGTGTTTTGTATGCAGATGACTATAAACCAACTTTTCAAAGGCGAACACCAGAAGAGTATTTAGAATATATTCGTCAACAAAATCGTGGGAAGTTAAAGCTGTATGTAGGAGCAGCTCCAGGAGTAGGGAAAAGTTATAAAATGCTACTTGATGCTAGAGAGATGAAAAAGGATGGTACGGATATTGTAATTGGTTTAATTGAAACGCACGGGAGAAAAGAGACAGAAGACGCAATTGCTGATTTAGAACAAGTTCCTTTAAAAGAAATAGATTATAAAGGGAAAGTATTTTATGAACTCGATGTGGAAGGAATTATAAAACGTGCACCCGGGGTTGTTGTTGTGGATGAACTCGCGCATAGTAATATTCCTGGATCTAAAAATAAGAAACGTTATATGGATATACAGGAATTACTAGAGGCTGGTATATCCGTATTATCAGCGTTTAATATTCAACATTTAGAAAGTGTTCATGATATTGTAGCTCAAATTACGAATGTAAAAGTAAGAGAACGTATTCCAGATTTTATTTTACAAAAAGCAAATGAAATTCAGCTTGTCGATGCAACGCCGGAAGTATTAAGGAAGAGACTAATAGACGGAAAGATATATAAAGAAGAAAAAATTCAGCAAAGCTTACAAAATTTCTTTACGCTTAATAATTTAGGGGCACTAAGAGAATTATCACTCCGAGAAGTTGCCGATGATATGGACGAGAAAATTAGCCAAACAGTGATAGAGCCGATTGGCGTGAAAGAAAAAATTCTCGTTTGTGTACAATACAGTTCAACAGCAGAGAAATTAATAAGACGGGGATGGCGCATGGCGGATCGGCTAAACGCCGAATTGTATGTATTAAATGTTGAAAGGGAAAAGATAGATTCTCTTTCAGCGGGGAAAAAGCAAACGATTGAAGAGTGGAAGTCGCTAACGAATCAATTTGATGCGAGTTTTGTATTAGAAGAAGCGAACGGAAGAAAGCCAGCGGATGTTATTATTGAAGTGGCGAAAAGACTGCAAGTAACGCAAATTTTACTTGGACAGTCGGCGAGAACAAGGTGGGAAGAAATTCGAAAAGGTTCGATTGTAAATGAAATTATGAGAGAAACGAAGTATATTGATATTCATATCGTTGCGGATCAAAGAGCTTAAAATAGAGCCGACCTTTTGGGGGCTCTATTTTACTTTTTGTGTGGTAGGGAAGCGTAGCATTTTCATCGCATATAAGATTATGAGTAGAAACATAATTGCTCCTAAGAAGAAAATCCAAAAGTAATTTTGATTAAATACAAGAAATCCACCTACAAGTGGTCCTGTTCCCATACCGAGATAGCGGATGAAGTTATACATACCGATAGCGGTTGCGCGTTCTTGTACGAATTCCTCCGTTAATAAAGTAGTGTGGGTTGGCATAGAAAGTCCCATGCTAAAACCGTACAAAGATGTAACGATAATGATGAATGGAATATTGATGCTATATGTGAAAGAAAATAAAGTGACACATATAATATTGAAGAAACTTGTAATGAATAAAGCTTGTTTTGTTGTGAAGCGTTTTTGCAAAAGTTTGAAGCAATAACTTCCTAACATAATAGAAAGGGACATAGGTACAAACATAAGACCAATTTCACTTGCAGTTAAGTGAAATAAATTTGTTGAAATGCTCGGTAAAAAAACGAGGAAACAAAAGTAAATATAAAATTGAATAAAGCCAATAAGAGTAATAGAAAATCCAGTTTTATTTTTTAAGATAAACCAGTGATTCTTTTTTGATTGCGGTTGCTGACTTACAGTTGGTTTTGTTTCTGGAAGTAGTGAAATGTTTATCGTTAATAAGAGAATGCCAAGTATAGATAAAAAGAGAAATACGGATACATGGCCGTTTATACTACCGAGATAACCACCAATGAGGGGGCCAATCGCAGGTGCAAGAGCAAGTAACATTTGATAAAGGCTCATTGCTTCTCCTCGTTCTTTTCCTTCAAATAAATCGCCAATAATCGTTGCTGCGACTACAGGTATAGCCGCTATTCCTATAGCTTGAACTGTCCTAAAAAATAGAAATAAATAAACGTTCGCCGAAAAAGCGCATCCGATTGAACCGATTGTACTAATGATCAAACTAGGAATAAGGACAGATTTTCTCCCTTTTGTATCAATGAAAGGTCCATAGATGAGCTGCATAATTGCAAGAGTGAATGTGAAAAGTGAAACTGTTAAATTTACTAGATAAAGAGAAGTGTGAAAAGAAGCTTGAATCATAGGTAAGATAGGTGTGTAAATATTTTGAGAGAAGGAACCGAGTAAGGCACTCATACAGACAACGTATAAAATGAAATGTAGTTTGGATTTTTTCATCATATTAACCTCCTTGTAATTTAGTTTCCTTGGAAACTAAATTTATTTTAACATGTTTTTCTCACTTGTAAATATAAAAAAATGATTTTAAAATGGTATATAGTTAAATTGTTTCTTCGGAAACTTAGGGGGCGAAAGGATTGGAACATACAACGAAACAAATGGAAATACTTTCGGACATTCGTACACTTTTACATAAAAAAGAAGAACATTTGAAAGAACAAAATGAGAAATTTTTTCGTGAGACAGGTATAAGTGGTATGTCTTTATCTGAATTACATGTGATCGAGTGTATTGGAAAAAATGGTCTGATGAATGTAACTGCTATTACGACAGAAATGGGTATGACGAAGGGCGCAATCTCTAAAATTTGTACAAAGTTGTTTCAAAAGCAATTCGTTGAGAAGATGCAAATGTTAGATAATCAAAAAGAAATATTCTTCCGCTTAACGGAAAGCGGAAATGAAATATATAAAGCTCATGATAAATTGCATCAACAAGCTGAAGAAAAGTGGTTGTTACTTTTAGATAGATATACGAAAGAAGAACAAGATTTTATTCAAAAGTTTATAAAGGATGTCTCCAATCATTTGGAAATATAATTGGAAGAAAAAACTCCTTTATTTCAAGCCTTTTGAATATAATTTCTAAAAAAACTCATATATAATAGAGAAAGATACTTAACATGGTGAATAATTAAAGAGTTAATATATAAAGAGGAGAGAATAACATGCTTGAAAATACGGGATTAGTATTAGAAGGCGGCGGTATGCGTGGTGTGTACACGGGCGGGATATTAGAATATTTTATGGAACAAGATTTATATTTTCCATATGTAATCGGTGTATCAGCTGGTGCTTGTCATGCAGCGTCGTATCTTTCCAGACAAAGAAATAGAAATAAAACAGTGAATATTGATTATGCATCACACCCACAATATTTATCGTATAAAAATTTATGGAAAAAACGGCAGCTATTTGATATGGAGTTCATTTTTCATGAGATTCCAGAAAAGCATGTACCGTTTGACTTTGAAACATACTTTAATAGCCCAGAGCGTTTCCTTGTAGGAACGACAGATTGTGAAACAGGACAGTCTGTTTACTTTGAAAAAGAAGGAACGAATGATGATGCACTAAATTTATTACAAGCATCTAGTTCATTGCCTTTCATTGCACCTGTAGTAAATTACCGTGGTAAACAATTGTTAGATGGAGGGATTTCTGATCCGATTCCAGTTCGTAAAGCGCAAGAAGATGGATTTAAAAAATCAGTCGTTATTTTAACGAGAAATCATGGTTACGCTAAGAAAAAATCAAAGTTTGGATGGGTAGCGGCGAAAGCTTATAAAAAATATCCGAACCTTGTTAACACGATGTTGAATCGTTATGAAGTATATAATGAAACACTGCACTACATTGAAAAAGAAGAACAAGCTGGGAATTTATTTGTTATTCGCCCAGAAGTGCCGCTTCAAGTAGATCGTATGGAAAAAGATACAGCAAAACTACAAAATCTATATGAGCAAGGCTATGAAGATGCAAAGAGACAGTTTGCAGATTTACAGGCGTTTTTACAAAAATAAGTATGAGGCTGCGGAGAAGAATTTCTCTGTAGCCTTTTTTATTATTGGCTTGAATGCCGAATGACGGTTATACACGTCTAGCATCATGGTATAATATGGATAAAAGTATGTGAAGAGGTGATACATATGGAAAATGTATATAAAGGTCTTAGGCATACTGGATTTACTATGATGTTTATTTTTTGTGGCGTATTTTTATTGCGCTGGTTCATTCATGATGAAATGCTACTGGATCAGCTTGTTGGGTTGAGTGTAGGGATGGTAATGGTTATTTCGTCAGTGTTCATTCAAAAGTATAGTAAAGAATTACAAGTAAATGAGAAGTGTTAAAAGTAATTCGTATGATTGTTATAAAAGGAAAGTAGCGCATTGAATTCCGATGCGCTACTTTTTTATGTATAAAAAAAATCCCTCTTTATGAGGGATTTTAATGTGGTAAGAAAATCAATTGATAAGCGAACAAGATGCCGAATACATACACAAGTGGGTGAACAGCACGGAATTTACCTTTTGCCACTTTCATAAGTGGGTATGAAATAAATCCAAGTGCGATACCTGTTGCGATACTTGATGTAAGTGGCATGCTTAAGATTACTAAGAATGCTGGGAATGCTTCATCAAATGCGTCCCAATCGATGTGGCGAACTGATCCCATCATAAGACTACCAACGATAATTAATGATGGTGCAGTAATAGCTGATACACCAGAAACGGCACTTACTAATGGTCCGAAGAATGCTGCTAGTGCGAATAAAACAGCTACTGTAACAGTCGTTAAACCAGTACGACCACCAGCTGCAACACCAGCAGATGATTCAATGTAAGCTGTTGATGGTGTTGTTCCGAACATAGAACCGATTGTTGCTGAGAATGAGTCAGATAGAAGAGCTCGTCCAGCTTTTGGAAGTTTTCCGTCTTTCATAAATCCACCTTGTTGAGCTACACCAAGTAATGTACCTGTTGTATCGAATAATGTAACAAGGAAGAATGAAAATACAACGCCGTATAATCCGTAGTTAATTACATCAGATACAGCAGTAATTGGATTTGAAACGATAATTCCTTCTGGTAATCCAGGCATTGATGTAACACCGTTTGAGAATGTTAATTGTCCTGTGAAGAAAGCGATAATACCAGTTAATAGCATCCCGATAAATAGTGCACCATTTACATTTAAAGACATAAGGATGATTGTAATTCCAAGTCCAGCTAATGCTAGTAGTACTGGCGCAGAGTGAAGATCACCAAGTCCAACTAAGTTTGCTTCATTTTTTGTAACGATACCTGTTAAACGTAAACCGATAAAGGCGATGAAAAGACCGATACCAGCAGTAATTGCATGTTTTAAGTTTTCAGGAATTGCTTCCATTAATTTTGTACGGAAAGATGTGAATGATAACAAAATTAAAATCATACCTGCTACGAATACAGCAGAGAATGCAATTGCGAAAGTCATGCCTTCATGAGCTTTTACAACAGAGTAAGAGAAGTAAGCATTTAATCCCATACCTGGTGCAATTGCGATTGGTAAATTTGTAAAGATTGCCATAAATAATGTTCCGACAACAGCAGCAATAATTGTTGCTGTAAATGCTTGTTCAAATGGAACACCTGCATCCCCAAGGATGACAGGGTTTACGACAATGATATATGCCATTGTTAAGAAGGTAATAATACCTGCCATAATTTCAGTTTTAATAGAAGTTTTATGTTTTGAAAGGTTAAACATATAAACATCCTTTCTGTTTACGAATAATTTTCACAACAGTTATATATAATATTCGTTTTTTAACTATTTTGCAATAGTTTTGCATAAAAAGTTTACAACAATTCATATTTTGTGTCTTAAATTCGAATATTAATCGTAAATCGATGTGTGAATTTCAGTTTTTATTGTGCGCATATTATAAGGAAAAGGAGTTGAAAGAAGCTATGCCACAGCAAAAAAACTTTGTAACAATGCCTGCCCAACATCAAAATAAACAGCCCGGTGTTGAATCATTAATGAATCCACTTCCCCAGTTTGAAGATCCAAACTATAAAGGAAGCGAAAAGTTAAAAGGAAAGAATGTATTAATTACAGGAGGGGATAGCGGGATTGGACGAGCTGTTTCCATCGCTTTTGCGAAAGAGGGAGCGAATATTGCGATTGCGTATTTAGATGAAGAAGGAGATGCAAATGAGACGAAGCAACGTGTAGAACAAGAAGGCGTAAAGTGTGTGTTGTTACCGGGGGATTTAAGCGATGAACAGCATTGTAAAGATATTGTAGAAGAGACTGTCCGGCAGCTAGGTAGTGTAAATATTTTAGTAAATAATGTCGCGCAGCAATATCCGCAGCAAGGGCTAGAATATATTACAGCAGAACAGTTAGAAAAGACTTTTCGTATTAATATTTTTTCTTATTTTCACGTTACGAAAGCAGCACTTTCTCATTTCAAGCAAGGGGATGTCATTATCAATACGGCGTCTATCGTTGCGTATGAAGGAAATGAAACTTTAATTGATTACTCGGCAACGAAAGGAGCAATCGTTGCTTTTACAAGGTCACTTTCCCAATCGTTAGTGCAAAAAGGGATTCGTGTAAATGGTGTTGCACCGGGACCAATTTGGACACCACTTATTCCATCGAGCTTTGATGAGAAGAAAGTTTCTCAGTTTGGGAGCAATGTACCAATGCAAAGACCTGGTCAACCATATGAACTAGCGCCAGCATACGTATATTTAGCGTCTGGTGATTCATCCTACGTTACTGGACAAATGATTCATGTAAATGGGGGCGTTATTGTTAATGGATAGTTTTCATTTATAAGAGCAAAGTAAAGTTAATTCCACTTATTATAGTGGCGCTAGGGGAGGGATATAGATGAAAAAATTATGTTTCGTCATACTATTATTTTTCATCCTACCGGTTAGTGCCTTTGCTGATACAGATCATCTAATATTAGTGAATCTTACGACAAACCAATTATCTTTTTTTGAAAATGGAAATTATACAAAAACATTCCCCGTGACAACTGGAAGAGATCGTACCCCTACGCCTGAAGGTAATTTTTGTATTATAACTAAATATAAAAATAAAGAATACCATCGAAAAAAAATAGCTGGTGGTGCACCGAATAACCCTCTTGGTACGAGATGGCTTGGACTAGATAAAAATGAATATGCGATTCATGGAACAAATCGGGAATGGACGATTGGAAGCCGGGAGTCGAATGGCTGTATTCGCATGCATGACCGGGATATACAATGGTTATATGACCGGGTGCAATTACAAACAAAAGTAATCATTTCTCGTTTTCATACGGGCCCTGAATATGAGGCGAATAAGCTTGGCTACCGCGTTGTGAGCTGGAATGGTCGTAAAGTAGAAGAAGAGCAAATTGGTATGCTTACGTTAGTAGATCGCGCCGATATATATTGGCAAGAACCAAATGGGCAGTTAACGAAAGTAAAAACGGTATTGCCAAATGAAAGATATTCAGTGTATTCAAAACGAAAAGATGGAATATATTATATAGGAAACAATTTGTATATAGTGGATGAAACTGGAGAAAAAATTCGTTATGAGCAAATTCCTTCGTCGGTTTTAAGTAATATATATAAACGAAAATATAATGTTTCGTAATAAGCTACCGTATTATAGACGGTAGCTTATTTCTACTTCGAGTTTAACTGCAACTATTGGATTTTGTTGAATATAATACAGTACAGATAGGGGGCGGTTACATTATGAAAAGTGAATTTGCTTTTAAAGTTTTCTTAGTAACGACCTGTTTATTTATCGTGTATTTGTATGTGTTTCTCATTTTTTCTTTTTATGTTCCATATGTTGATTTAATATTGTTCTTCGGATTTATTTGGGCATTTGTGAAAGCAAGAGAAGGAGAGAAGAGTATATATCGGCGCATTACCCTATGCGGGACAGCTATTCTCGTTATTTTGTACTTTTTTATCATGCATGATTTTTGGAGGGGGATGTAAAAAAGCATACGATTATTCGTATGCTTTTACATCTGTTAATGATGGAAGAGAGGAAATGGCTCCGTAATTTGTACATGTGAGAGCACCTACTTTATTTGCAAAGGAGATAAACGTTGTTAAATCTTCAAAATTATGAGGAAACATTTGTTCACTTTTAGCAATTTGGTATAACATCGCTCCAACGAAAGCATCACCAGCACCAGTAGTATCAACTTGTTGAATAGAGATAGAAGGTACAATCGTTTGTTTATCCTTTGTTGCAAGAAGAGTACCGTCTTTTCCGAGTGTAATAGCTACGGCTTTCGCACCGTGATTTAATAATTTGAGTGCAGATTGTTGTAAATCACTTTTTTTAGAAAGCGTAATCGCTTCTTCTTGACTTACTTTTACAAAATGAGCATGTTTTATAAAAGTTAAGCAATCTTGAATAAATTGTTCGGTATTTGTAATGAGCGCATTTCGGTAGTTTGGATCAAAAGAAATAAACTGGCCACTTTCTCTTGCATGCTGTAGAAGTTGAAAATACGTGTCTTTTAACGTGCTGGACAATAAAGCTGTCGCTGAACCAAAATGGATTAAATCATTCGTTTTTATTTTTGATAAATCAATGCTATTGAAATGATATTCACCGTCTGCACCACGCATAAAGGTAAAATCGCGCTCACCATTTTGGTCGATAGATACGAATGCAAGTGTGGTTTGTTTATCCTTGATGAGCATGGAAGTGTCCACATGTGCATGTTGTAAAGTTTGTTCAAGAAATTCACCAAATGGATCGTTTCCTACTTGTCCCATAAATGTAGCGTGTCCACCTAATTTTGTAATAGCAGCAGCAACGTTAGCAGGTGCTCCACCAGCCTTTTTCTCGAAATCTGAACCGTTTACTAAAGAAACATTGGTATTTCGGCAAACGAAATCAATTAATAGTTCACCGATACAAAAGACATTTCTCATACAATCCCTCTTTTCAGCTTATATTGTGTAATGATAAAGTTTAGTTTTGCATCTGAAAAGATTGCTATATGATGTTTCAAGTCTTTTCGAGGAAAAACCCGAGATGTAAAGACTGTTGAACCATCGTATAAGAAAATTTCCACGATGCTTGTATCTACAAATATTTGTAGTTCTATCGTATCTTGAATATTAATTTTTTTATAGCGTTCATAACCATATTCTCCGCCAAATTGATGGCAGAAGTTGCTCCTGTCTATAGAAATAGTACCTTCTTTCCGATTAAATGTAATTGGAAAACATTCCTCTTCATTATGGAAAAGAGAAAGTCCGAATAGGTTTGCATTCTCTGTTTTGAGAGTGACAATTAATTCATAAGAATCTTTATGATCAAGTGTTGATAATATATTTAATCCAGCTTTTATATCTCCTGAAATTTCTTTTTTTGTTGTTCGTAGTTTTGCTAGTTCTGAAACTGGTTTTTGTTTTAATATGTTGTCCTCTAATGTTAATTCACGTGGAAGCGTTAAACAATGAGCCCACATATAATCATCAGAAGGATATGCGATTTCACTCGATCCTGCCCAAGCAAACAATAGGCGGCGACTAGTAGAGTCTTTTAGAGTTTGAGGGGCATAAAAATCGAATCCTTTATCAACCTCGTAATATGAATCAACATGGAAATGTAAATTTTCAATATCGAAATGTCCTATAGCATAAACAACATTGTATACATTTTGGAAATTTTCTTCTTCTTTTTCAATTCCTTGAGGTGAAAAGAGAAGTACATCTTTCCCCGATAATTGGAAGTAATCGGGGCATTCCCACATGAATCCAAATTCTTTTAAGTTTGTTGTAATTTCACCTTGGAAATTCCAATTGTATAGGCCTTGTGACTTATATAGTAAAAGAGTTCCAGTTTTATTTTTGCGTTGTGCACCGAGTAACATATAGTATATATCGTTATGTTTCCATACTTTTGGATCACGCACATGCTTTGTATATCCGTCAGGGATCACATCAATAATAGGATTATTACTATATTTCGTCATCTTATATTGAGAATCCATTATTACCATACATTGTTTTGCATCACGGGAATTATCAGATTTTTTTATATTTCCTGTATACAGTAAGTGAAGAAGTCCGTCTTTTACTATAGCGCTCCCAGAATATGCACCGTGCGATTCATAGCTTTCAGTAGGTATGATAGCTACAGGCATACGCTCCCAGTTAATAAGATCTTTTGATTTCACATGCCCCCAATGCTTCATTCCGTGGATGGGGCCAAATGGATACCACTGATAAAAAACATGATATTCATCATTGTAGTATGATACTCCGTTAGGATCATTCATTAGTCCAAAAGATGGATGGATATGATAAATTGGTTTCCATGAATCTTGGTTTGCAATTTCATATAAAGAATGTAATTCGTCTTTATCAGATTGCAATATTGTTTTATATTTTGACATAGGTTTTCCCCTCGTTATTGTTTACTTTCTTTATATAAAATGAATGTGGCAACAAAAGCAGTGATAACTGCAATAGCGAATCCAATTATATAGTGAATCATATTCATTATGCCAAGAGGTGCAACAATTGTAAGCATTGGAATACCTGTTAAACCATATGCATTAGCCGCTACTTGCATCCAAACAACGTAAGCGCCACCAATTGCCCCACCAATAGCTGCTGCAATAAATGGTTTACCAAGTTTTAAATTGACCCCAAAAATAGCTGGTTCTGTAATTCCTAAAAATGCTGAAGCTGCTGCTGGAATTGCAATTTCTTTCGTTTTTTTGTTTTTTGTTTTGAAATAAACTGCCAAAGTAGCCCCACCTTGAGCAACGTTCGCCATTGACCAAATAGGGAGTAAGAAATTGACACCGATATCTTTATTTGCGAGTAAGCCTGCTTCAATAGCATGGAAGCTATGATGTAAGCCAGTAAGAACAATTGTTGAATATAGACCACCGAATATAAGACCAGCTACTGGTCCTGCAAATTGATAAATTGTATTTAAAAGGTACGTAATGCCGTCACCGATTTTATATCCAATTGGTCCAATAATAATAAGTGATAAAAAGCCAGTTATAATAATCGTTAAGAATGGTGTAACTAATAAATCTAAAGAGTTCGGAACGCGTTTTCGAAGTTCTTTTTCAATTGTACTCATGACATATACGCATAACAGAATTGGTAAAACAGTGCCTTGATAGCCAATCATATCAATATTCATACCAAGAAAATGTAAAACAGTTGGTTTTGCATTTGAAAGAGTCCAAGGATTCGTTAAGCTTGGGTGAGTTAATATACCACCAACAACTGCACCTAAGAAAATATTTCCACCAAATTCTTTAGCGGCACTAACCCCAATTAAAATAGGTAAAATAATGAAAGCTGCACTTGAGAACATATCAAGTAATTGGATAAGTGAGTGATCACCAGGAACTAATTTAAACGCTTTCAACATTCCGAGTAATCCCATAAGTAAACCGCTTGCGACGATAGCTGGAATAATTGGAACGAAAATATTAGATAATGTCTTTGCTAAGCGAGCGATGGGGTTCATTTTTTTCTTAGATATATCATTTGATGTTGTAGAATCCAGTTCAGCTATTCCGATTAGTTTAGAAAACTCATCATATACTTTGTTTACTATGCCAGTTCCAAAAATAATCTGGTATTGTTCAGTCGTTGCAAAAGCACCTTTCACTTCATCGATGTTTTCGATTTCGGAAGCGTTTATTTTTGTTTCATCTTTTAGTACAAGACGAAGGCGAGTAGCACAATGCGTAGCGCGAACAATGTTTTCCTTTCCACCGATGTTTTGTAATACTTGTGTTGCAATTTGTTTCATATTCATAAAAATTCCCCCTTACTATATTTTTATGGAACCGGTTCCGTTGACGGTTAAAATAAAAAACAGGGAATTGATGTGAAGAATCCTGTTTTTTTGATGTGGAACCGGTTTTATTTTTATTATAGAGTGCCTTTAAATTTTGTCAACGCTTTCTTGGATTTTTAATGTATAACGAGAGTGTAATATTTTTGGTATAGTTTTATTTTCGACAAGCTGTGAAAGAGAAGTGGCAGCAAGCTTTCCAGCATACTCATAGTCAAATGCAATTGTCGTTAAGCTAGGGTGTACCATTTCTGAAATATCATATCCCCCAAATCCTGTTACAGAAATATCATTTGGTACAGAAAGAGAATGGGAGTGAATGACTTTCATTGCCCCAAGTGCGATGTTATCAGTAGCACATACGATAAGCGTTGGACGGTTATTACTTAAAATATGTTGTACTTGTTTCATGGCATCTTCTATTTGGAAAGATGTTTCGTAATAACAAACATTGCAAGTTGGTTCTAAATTTTCAATGGCTTTTTGAAAACCGTTTTTTCGATTTATACCAACAGAAATATCATCTCTTTCTACTCCTAAATAGGCGATATTTCTATGCCCTTGTGATAATACGTATGCTCCTAACTCATAAGCTGCATCATAATCATCATGAACGAGGCAATATTGATCTTTATATTCTTGCCCAACGAATAAAATAGGGATATTTGAATTAGCAATAATTTGTTGATGCTTATTTGTTAAAGTTTTTGTTAATAAAATAATGCCAGCTACCCTTTGTTTTATAAAGTTTTCCATTGCTTGTATTTCAGTTTCAATTGCTTGATTTGCATTTGCTACAAGCATTTGATAATTATTTTCCTGTAACGTATTATCAATCCCAATAAGAGTTTTCATTGTAGCGAAGGAGTCTAATCGGGGGATAATAACACCAATTAAATTTGTTGTTTTTGCTTTTAAGCTTTGAGCAAATGTATTGGGAGAGAAATTTGTTTCCTGAATAATACTTTCAATTTTAAGTTTTGTTTTATCACTTACGTATCCACCGTTTAAGTAACGAGAAACTGTGCTTTTTGCAACTCCAGCCAATTTGGCGATATCTGCAATAGTTTTAGTCATATTATTTCACCTTCATATTCATAAAAATATTAATTTTATTATAGGGAGAATTGGAGAGGACGTAAACAAAAAGGGGAAAAGAAAAAACCACCTCACGTATATGAGGTGGAATATGTGTTAAAATCTTGGCTTAAATGTATGACAACAAGTTTCTACACTTGTTGCTACAGAACTTTCTAGCGTCTCGTTTGTTAAAACTGCACTTGTATACGATTCATTTTCAGTTTGACCTGTTTCATCCGCATCTGGCTGAACGATAATCGCACTTGCTTGACAAAAGTTACCTTGTCCCCAAAATGAGCAATTGGAAACAGAGCATCTTACTTCTGGCATAAAACCCCCTCCTTATACATTAGTTTGGGACTTTATGCCCATTTCATGTGTAGAAGGAGTTTCCTTTTCTCGTTATTTTTTCGTTTGTTCAAGCCATTCTTTTAATTTGTCTTTCGGCTGTTCACCACTAATACGGCTTACTTCTTTGCCATCTTTGAAATGAATAATTGTTGGAGTTCCTTTTATTTTATATTCATCCCAAGGAGCATCTATTTTTTCAATATCCATCACTTTCATATCAACGTTCAAGTCTTTAGCCATTGGTACTACGACAGGAGATAGCTTTTGACAATGAACACAAGATGTTTGATAAAAGTATACTGTTTCTTCTTTTTTCTCTTTTAAATTCTTTTGAAGATCTGAAAAAGAGATTTTGTTTGTATAGTAGTCAGGACCATTTGTTGTACTACCAGTAGCGTTATCAATTTTTTGACTAGTAGCATTTTTTTCTTCCATTTGCGTGACAGCGAAAATTGCCGCAAATAAGGCGATAATAATACCACCAAATATAAGCATTTTTTTCATTGTTTCATCTCCTTATTTGTTTTTTATTACAATAAAACTACATACAGCGATTGTAATAAAGCCGATAAGTGCTAAAAACGGGATTGTAATAAAACCAAACCAGTTTATGAATTCTCCGGTGCAGGGTACACGGCCGCAAGCTGCTCCAGCAGCTGAAAATGCTGGGACTTTTTGAATGGCATAGTGATATAAAGAAATACAAGCACCAATACTTGCAATTGGTAAAGAATAATTTGCGATGCGATAATCTTTCTTTGCTACAGCGATACCAAGCCATAAAACGAATGGATACATAATAATACGTTGATACCAACAAAGTACACAAGGCTCAAATTTCATGATTTCGGAAAAGTAAAGACTTCCTAGTGTAGCGATAAAAGAAGCTCCCCATGCGGTAAGTAAAGCATATTCTTGCTTTTTTTCTCGTCCCATATTTTATACCTCTCTTATAATAGTTACATACTAAATTATAGTATGAAGTAGCACAGAAAAGAAAGAAAAAATATGTTTATCAATAAAAGTTTTATAAGGGGAAACTTTTATTGATATAAACATTTTAAAAAAGCGCTATTCTCATAAAGAGAATAGCGCTATATTTTACATTTGAATTTGCTCTACTTCATCTATATGTGACTTTTGGGATGCATGGTCAATATATTGAAATAGGAGCTGCAATTGTTTATCAACTTCTGGTAGTTCTTTACTGTATTGATAAGCATGTAAAAAGTGTTCAATACGCTTAGAAAATAATTGATCGTTCGTTTGAACCATAAGAACGAGTAATTTATCCCAATTACAGCAATACGTGTAATAGAGAGCTTTATCATAGTCGTTATATGTTTGCACTGTGTACCCTCCTTACTGAGGAGTTATATATAGTGTGTGACAAGCAAGGAGAAATACACTTGAAAGAATTTGTTAAGAAAAAAAGCGAATGAAAAGAAAAAACGAGGAATGTCCCCGTTTTTAAGCTTTTGGCATTGGCGTAGGTGTTGGCTTGCCGTAGCCCTCTTTGTATTTATTGTCGATATAGTTACGAATTTCTAGCGTTGATTTTCCTTTTTGTTTCATGGAAGCAGATTCAACCGCGATTTCTAAGCAATTGACGCAAGTCGTTGCGTGGGAATCCCAAACAACTTCACCATTCTTTTTAATTTCACGAATAAAGCAGTTTTTATTATTTTTATGTCCCACACTATCACCACAACCGCAGTAACATGGAATCCAATCTAATAGCTCTGCATTTTGTCCAGCGACAGTGTAGATATCTTTCATTTGTGGATCAAGTTTGTCTAAGAAGGTAGGAAGTGTGTCGACACCTTTTGTTTGTTCTTGAATGTCAGCTTGCTGAGTATGCGATGTGTGGTCATGTTCTTCCTTTGATTCAGATGATTTTTTTTCATTTGTACTAGTAGCTCCGCATCCAGCAAGAATTAAACTCAGTACTGCAAGTAAAGAAAATACATATTTCTTCATACGCTTGTCCCCTTTACAAATGTATTACTCAAATTGTATCAGAGATTATGGTGTATCGGTTGAAGATTTTTTTGACTGATTTTTGAAGCGCCATCGCAGTGAATGAAAGAGAAATAAAATTGGGATATAAGCGTATACAATATATAAGCCTGCTTGAGATAGCACCGTATTTAATGTATTGATACTTTCACGGTTTGTGAAAAATAAGGAAGCTGTAAAGACTATTAAGGTGAAAAATGGTAATGTGAATTTAAAAGGAATATGGAATGAACGCTTCATCGTTTGACATGATGACCAAATGGTTAAACAAAGATTTGGCAAAATAATTAAAAACCAAACGAAAATAATAATATATTCAAACCGTTGAATGAAAGGGACTTTAATGATTTTTAACATTGTTAAAGTAGGCCAAATCGTATGATTTAATTGCCCTTCGCTATAATACATAAAAGATACGATGGCTAAAACTACATAAATTAATGTACTAAAAACAATACCTGCATGAGCCCATCTTTTTAAGGATTTTCCTTTTTCAATAAATGGATAGAAGATTAAGATTGTCTCAAAACCAAGGAACTCTAGCGCAGAGTGTTTTGCAGATATAAGCATGTCAAAAGGTGAATGTGTAAAAATAGGTAAAATATTGCGGAAATGAGCATATTTCATTGGATAAATTAAAAAGAATACAACGAAAATAGGAAGAACGACTCCCCAAAAACATATTCCGGTTACAGAGCGAAATCCCCCCTTTATAATATAGCAAGTCACTAATAAAAACATAAAGGTTAGTTTCCATAACTTAATGGTAGGAAAAATCCAAACTTGTATTACTTCCATATATGTACGAAGAACAGTAAGGCAAAATAATAAGCAATATAGGGTGAAAATGATGGAAAAGATAGAACCGATCCATTTTCCAAAGCTCGTTGTATGAATGCTAATTAAATCTCCATCTTTTTCTAACATTTTTAGCATGCAAAACAGTACAATGTGAGTTGCCATGCCTGCTATGATCAGAGAAATCCAAGCATCATAACCAGCATTTTTTAAAATGACACGTTGATACCCTAAAATTCCTATTCCGATTTGAAGAGAATGTAATAAAACAAATGCAAAATATGGAGAGACAGTTTTTGTTTTATTTAATGTATGCATTGCTTATTTCACCTCACTATTCACCGATTCCAGATTGTACAATGTTAATATCTAAGTTTATATCCACAGCTACATTCGGATACATATTTCGGATTTGTTTTATATTCCATTTTCTCGTATGGCTTCTAATTTCATCGCGTACTCCTAAAGGATCAATTCTCTTTTTTTGAAATTGTTTTATTAACTCTTCGCAGTCTTTTTCAACATTTCGTTCAATTTGTTTTTTTATATAAGTGATATTTGTTTTTTTTCTTAAATCAATCCAATTAGGAGAATTTTTAATCAATCCATTTAATTTTAAATGGATTTTTACTTTTGGTATGTCACCAGTTTGATCAATCTCATACTTACTTTTCCCGGCTAAGTTTTGTATGACCACCATACCTTTATGTTTATTCTTTTTTATCGCTGCTTCGTAGCGTCCGTTTTTTGTAGGATTAATTAGTAGTTTTGCTAAAACAGAATGTCTTTTATCTGTATACATAACGACTTTATCACCTCTTAAAAAAGCAAGCCCTTTGACAGCGACAGAATGATTATCACCCATTTTAATATAAGGGACATAGGCATCACATACCGAAGAGTAGTAATTATATAAAAAAACATTTAATTCAGTTTGTGGAATGTTCTCATTTCTTATATTTTGCTCGAGTAAATCAGCAATATATAATGACCCATTTTGTTTGCCATAATTTAAAAGTTCTTCAGCTGAACCATCTACAATTGCTAGTTGTACATCACGCCCGATATTTGGATCACGTTGTAAGTTAGTAATAATCTCCCCTATTCCTTGTTCTCCTAAATTTTTTCCAAATAGAACGACACGCATTTGACCTACAACAACATTGTGAGGTGATTTCGCATTTAATCGTGAAGCGATTGTTTCAAGTGAACGGGCAGATGTTGATTGAGTTTCTGGTTTAGACTTTACACCATGTGTATACTCTGGAAATAAGATCGTTCCTTGGAAGTTTTTATTTTTTTTTATGTCAAATCCAGCAACATGAATAATACGTTGCGTATCCACTACATACGTTTGTGTACAGCCAGTTTGTAGAACAAAAAAGATTATAATAAGGAACAGTAAGAGTTTTTTCATTCATTATCACCATCACGTTTTTGCTTCGCTTTGTTTGGGTTATAGCGCCATTTAGATCTTGGTCTAAGGAAAGAAGGCCTTTGTGCAGTTTGGCTAAACGGTAAACGGAGAAAACCTTCTGCTGTACCTAAACCACGAAATGGATATAAAGGTAATAAATAAGGTGATCCAAGTGATTTTAATTTAATTAAATGAGCTAAAATGAATACAAATCCGACAATAAGGCCTAATCCTCCGAATGCACCAGCCAAAAGAATAAGAGGAAAGCGTAATAACCGGATAGTAGAAGACATCTTTACGGTTGGTGTTGTGAAAGATGCAAGAGCGGATAAAGCGACTGCAATTAATAAAATTGTACTTGTTAAAGCGGCTTCAACAGATGCTTGCCCAATTACAATCCCGCCAACAATACCAATTGTTTGTCCAACTTTTGTCGGTAAACGTGCTCCCGCTTCACGAAGTAATTCGATTGTAATTTCTAAAAAGAGTGCTTCTAGAATAGGCGGGAAAGGTACGTTCGCTCTCGAGAAAATAATAGGTCCTAGTAAATCAGCAGGAATCATTTGATAATGATATGTTAAAGCCGCTGTATAAATAGCGGAGGAAAAAAGAGAAAATATAGCTCCGAAAAAACGAATAATGCGAAAGAACGATCCAATCATCCACGGTAAATAATAATCTTCTGGTGAAATGAAAAAATCTAGTAACGTTGTCGGTCCCGATAAAGCATATGGAGAGCCATCTGTTAAAATTAAAACTTCCCCGTTAATTAATGCAAATACTGCTCGATCTAATCGTTCTGTAGGTAATAGAACAGGGAACGGTGAATTGCTATTATCACTAATAAATTGCTCAATCATAGTCGAATCAAATGGGACATCAAAGTCAATGTCTTCTAGTCGTTGTATTGCAGTATTGATAAATTGTTCATTTGTAACCCCTTCGATATAAGCAACCGCTACTTTCGTTTTTGACATAGATCCGACGGTAACTTCTTTGAAAATGAGTTGCTCCGTTACAATATTTCGGCGCAATAAGTGTATATTTGTATCAAGGTTTTCAACGAAACCGATCTTAGGTCCAATTACGCTATACTCATTTTCTGTATCGTTATATAATCGTGTTCCTAAAACAGTACTTTCGGCACGAATTAAAGCATATTGATCGGGATTCGAATTGCTTTTTAAGCGTACTAAAATATATCCACCTAATAATTTCTCACGAATATCATCAATAGAGGGAGAGGTAATAATATCTTCAATGGAGACAATATTACATAGGTCAGAGATATTTTGAATATGTTCTGATTCCTTTTTCATAGGAGCTAAAATAAACTGTTTAATAATAAGTGCTTCTACGACAGATTTATAATAAAACAAGCATAACGTTTCATCTTCAAGTACGTTATAAGAGACAAAATCGCTAGATTCTTTCATGGTCTTTATAAATTCTGGAATAGAACAAATTGTTTTTGTACTAGTCTTTTTGGATTTCTTAGATGATAAACCGAACATTTTCTCACCCCTAACATATATCATGTGCTTATGTTAGTTTTTGGGAAAGACGGGAATTTATACTTGAAAATTGAAAGTTCATAAAGAAAAGGAAGAGTATTGAAAATCTCTTCCTTTTTGGCGTATTAATTTGTTTTCTTTTCCTTAATAGACTTCACTAATTTAATCATTTCTGCTCGTATATCTTCTTTTTTTACATTTAATTTTTCTGCAATTTGTTTCATATCCATTCCGTCTTTTTTCATTTTCAGTACATCATCGAGAGGGGTATTACTTTTTTGAGAGATGATTGTTAATACCGTGAGCTGACGTAATCCGATATTATAATCTTTCATTTTTTGTTTTAGGCCGTCTGGTGTAGATTTTTGCATATTTGCTAATTGTTGCAGCAGTGCTTTTTTCGTCTCTTTATTCATATGATGCTTTTTCAGCTTACTTGGATCTACGCCGAAATGTTCGGCTGTTCTCTCCCAAGATTTATTTTGTTTATAGTAAGCTAAAACGTCTTTCATTTCTTTTTTACTCATTCTTGCAATGTGAGCAGCTTTCCAAATTTCATGTTTGTTATAGCCGAGTTTTTCGAGCGACTGCATTTCTTCTTCTGAAATTGGTTTATGATGATGGAATGTTACTTCTTTTGGCGTGGCAGCGTAAGTAGGGAGGACGGTTGCCCCGAATAATAATGCTGCCATAGTCATACTTACTGCAATTTTTTTGTACATATAAATTCCTCCTAGATGGATAATGTGGAAAACTGTATACATATCATTTCCATAAAATGTGAAATACTTGTGAACAAATCAAGTTTTTTTATTCACAGTATGAAATGATGTTTTTGAAAGTTTTCCAACATAAAACATTGATTAATAGTAAAAAACTAGGGTATAATCGAAATTGAAAATCAATATCAATAATAAACGTATACATATAGATAAAAATAAGGGAGAGAAAAATATGACTACATATACTTCCATCGCAAATGTGATTAAAGAAAGACGTTCTGTTCGTACATTTACAGATAAAGCAGTAGATAAAGAGTTATTAATTGAACTATTAAACGACGCAACGTGGGCACCGAATCATAAACACCGTGAACCATGGAATTGTAAATTATACATTGGGGAAGGCCGTCAGAAATTAGTGGACGCAGTTTTAAACTCGTTCACAGAAGAAGAAAGAGCGAAACGCGGTAAAATTTTATCAGATCGTTTCTTAAGCACACCTGCACAAATCGTTGTGTATATAAATGAAGATCCTCGTCAAATTCAACGTGACGAAGATTACGCTGCAACATGCGCATTTATGCAAAACTTCCAACTTCTTGCTTGGGAACGTGGCTTAGGCTGTGTTTGGAAATCAGGTGGATTAAACTACAATCCACTGTTTATAGAAGGACTTGGTTTAACAAGAGGTCAACGCATCGTTGGAATTCTTCACCTTGGCTATTTCGATAAAGCACCAGAAGGAAAAGCTCGTACACCGATTACGGAGAAGATGGAGATTATTGAAGGTTAATAGATGAGACATTCTCGTTTTTATGAGGATGTCTTTTTATTATGCAATCAATCCTCATGAAAGCTTGTTCTCAATCATACACTTTCTTAAGGGAAAGTGTAAGGAGGGAAAATAATGAGAGCAAGTGACGATAAAGCACTGCAATATGCGATTGCAGAAATTACAGAAATTGCGACTGGATTTGGGCTTGATTTTTATCCGATGCGTTATGAAATATGTCCAGCGGAAATTATTTATACATTTGGTGCATATGGGATGCCGACGAGATTTTCACATTGGAGTTTTGGAAAACAGTTTTTCAGAATGAAATTACAATACGATTTAGGTCTTAGTAAAATATACGAACTCGTTATTAACTCTGATCCATGTTATGCCTTTTTATTAGATACGAACTCGTTAATTCAAAATAAATTAATTGTAGCGCACGTGTTAGCGCACTGTGATTTCTTTAAAAATAATATTCGCTTTTCAAATACGAAGCGAGATATGGTAGAAAGTATGTCAGCGACAGCTGAACGGGTAAAAGCATATGAGCATAAGTACGGAAAAGAAGAGGTAGAAACATTTTTAGATGCCGTACTTGCCATCCAAGAGCATATTGACCCGTCGCTCATGCGTCCGAAACTAGCGTGGAGTATTGATGATTTAGAAGAGGAAGAAGTAGAAAAGAAAAAGGCATCGCAATACGATGATTTATGGAATTTAGATGATCGCAATAAAAAGAGGGAACGGCCCAATGTACGTAAAAAGAAGAAAATTCCGCCGCAACCAGAGAAAGATTTACTCCTCTTTATTGAAGAATATAGCCGTGAGCTAGAAGATTGGCAGCGGGACATATTAACGATGATGCGTGAGGAAATGTTATATTTCTGGCCGCAGCTTGAAACGAAAATCATGAATGAAGGCTGGGCATCCTTCTGGCATCAACGCATACTTCGCGAAATGGACTTAACATCTGATGAAGCAATTGAATTTGCGAAATTAAATGCGGGTGTTGTACAGCCATCAAAAACGAGCATTAATCCATACTACCTCGGTATTAAAATGTTTGAAGATATTGAAGAACGCTACAACAACCCGACAGAAGAAATGAAACGACGCGGCGTAAAACCAGGATCTGGACGTGACAAAATCTTTGAAGTACGCGAAATTGAATGGGATGTATCGTTTTTAAGAAACTACTTAAACAAAGATCTCGTAATGAGAGAAGATATGTACTTATTCCAGCGCCAAGGAAAAGAATATAAAGTAATAGATAAAGAGTGGGAACATGTACGTGACCAACTCGTAAATATGCGTACAAATGGTGGCTTCCCGTACTTAGTAGTAGAAGATGGAGATTACTTAAAGAACGGGGAATTGTACATTAAACATAGTTACGAAGGAATCGAGCTCGATTTAAAATACTTAGAAAAGGTATTACCATATCTTCATCAGTTGTGGGGAAGAACAGTGCATATGGAGTCAATTGTGGAGAGTAAGGGCGTTGTGTTCTCTTATGATGGGAAGATGGTGCATCGGAAGTATGTGTGAAGGAAGAACGGACATAGAATGCTATGTCCGTTCTTTTGATTAAATATGCTATTCTTGAAAAAAGGGAGTTACATAGAGAAATGGAGAGGTTCAAATGGGCAAAGTAGGGGTATGTAAGGTGGATATTACGCCGCCTATAGGTATTGATTTTGTCGGATACCATAGAGAGACAGGAATAAATAATATTGAAGAACGTATTTATGGAACGGTTTTTGTATTTGAAAAAGATGAAATGAAAACTGTGTTTATAAGTATTGATAATATTGGAATGTTAATAGAAGATACGAATATGATTCGTGAGAGAGTAGCAAGAGAACTTCATGTTCCATTTGAGCAAATAACAGTTGTTTATACACATACCCACTCTGGTCCAGAAACGTTCGGTGATAATCCGCTCGTACAGTCGTATAAAACGATTTTAGTAAATAATGTAGTACACGGTGCTGTTACTGCGAATAAAAACTTGAAGCGATGCGAAGTAGGCTGGGGTGTTACGACAGGTGATATTGGGGTCAACCGAAGAGAGCGAACATCTGATGGAAGAGCAAAGATGGGCACAAATATAGATGGTGTTGTAGATAAACGAATTGGCATGTTAGCAATAAGGGATGCTGAAACGAAGGAGTTATCTGGGATTGTAGTATTTTGTACGGCGCATCCGAATGTTTTAAAAGGTGATAGTGATGCATTATCAGCAGACTATCCGGGGATGACAAGAGAGATTCTTGAGAAGACCGTAAATTGTCCTGTTATGATTGTGCAAGGTGCTGCTGGTAATGTGAATGCGAAGTATCGAGGTTCAAGGAAAGCATTAAAACAAATGGCCCACATACTTAGTGGACATATATTAACGATGCTTCCAGCAGTTACTTATAGCCCGATTGTAAATGTAAGAACAGTTTCGAGTACGATGCAAATGAAGTTGAAGGATATTCCTGAAATTGATGAGATACGAAGCATGGCCCAGTTAGCTGAAGAGCAGTGGGGTGTGAATACGGATGAATGGCTTACTATCGTTTTAGAGAAATATAAGCAAGGTATTCGGCAGTTAAGTATCAATTTAGAAGTGCAACTGTTTCAAGTTAATGATGGTATGTTTTCAGGTGTACCGATGGAACCTTTTTCGGGAACGGCATTAGAAGTGAAAGAGAATCTTCAAAATGAATTAGCTTTCTTTGGTGGATATACGAATGGATATATTGGTTACTTACCAACGAAGGAAGAATTCTCATATGGTGGGTATGAAGTGGAATTAAACCCTGTTGTGTATGGACCGGTTACGAATTTATTGATGCCATCGGAGGAGAATACAGCGGAGTTGGTTGTGAAGAGAGTTATGGAATTATATAACGCGTAAAAAATATATTCAGTAGAATAAGATGTAAAGAAATTAATGATTTTTAATACAGCTATAGAAAAACGAATCCATTTTGAAGAAGATGAATCAAAATGGATTCGTTTTTGTTTACCAGACAGGTCGTATATTTGATGATAATTTCTCTGTATTTTCTTTAGTAACGAATATTGTTAAATCTTCTTTTAGCATTTGCATTCGTTCTGTACCTATGTTTTCAATCCATCGCTGCTCTATTTCAGCTACTATTTCTTCTTTTGCTTTCATTACTGCTAAACCACGTTCGGTTAAAACAATGATTTTACCCCTTTTATCAGTAGGATGTGTTTTGCGTGTAACGTAGCCATTACTCTCAAGAGAATCCACCATTTTACTTATAGCTTGTTTGGAAATCCCTAAATACTCAGCTAGCTCTATACCAGTTGCCCCATTAGGAAGGATGCGTTTGAACATAAAACCATGTGCTGGCCTAATATCTTCAAATCCTAATTCACTTAATTTGTCATGTAGCTCAGTAATTAATGTGCTAAATGATAATGATAAAAGCGATGTAAGATCTAACTCGTTAAATGTTTGATTCATATATATAACCTCCGCGCTTGTAGTCAATTAAGTTGACTACATGTAACACCTATTGTACTATACATAATATAGTCAATCAAATTGACTATATTATGTTGGTAGAACAAATAATGATTTATATAATATAGAATCAATGGAGGTTTCACATGGTTAATATTGTAAAAATTAGAGGGAGTGTCTTTGCACCATATGCATCGCTGGAACCTATTAAGGATCCTGCAACAGGAAGATCGTTTGAATATGCTGGAGATGCACGTGAGTTTACACCATACGCGGTGAACGCAAAGCGTTCAAGATTAGAACAAGAAGTGAATATTGATTTTTATAAAAGAGAAATTTTCACATATGCAGATGCTTGTATCGTCACAGTGAAGATTACAAATCCAGATGGCTCAACCGAGTATCAAAAAGGAGAAACAAGTACAGAAAACATTGTATGTACGAATATCGTATGGGGCGAGGATGAAGTTTCATTTGAAATGAGAGCAAGTGCCAGTAATCCGTTAAATGCGGCAGCACCTGCAGCTGATTATTTGTTGGCTATACGAGTTAATAAAAGTGGTACTGTGCAAGTTGAAGGTGTACATGATGGTTTCCCTTGCTATGAATTTTATAAACAAGTAGATTTTGGTCCGTTTGAATCAATGTATACACATGATTTTAGAGAAACAAATGAAACTCCAGCAGCACTAGCTGGAGAGATGGAATATAGCTTTAAAACGACAGTCTAAACATAAATATAGCGCTATTTTTTAGAAGGAAATAGAAAAGTAAAAGAGAAATCTATTGGTTTTAGGATTGAAATTATGGTCTGTTTTATTTAATAGCATTCAGTATCTAAAATAAAATTATAGAGGTGTTTCTTATGACTAATATCGTAAAAATTAGAGCCAGTGTCTTTATTCCAATTTCTTGGATAGAAGCTAAGAAGGATATGGAAACAGGAAAAGTAATTCAATTCGAAGGTGATTCGCGTGAATTTACACCACATGCGGTAAATATGATGCGCTCTAGAGTTGAGCAAGAGGTAGTAGTTGATTTCTATAAAGAAGAAGTGTTTTCATATGCGAACACGGGTATTACGACCGAGAAGGTTACAAGTCCAGATGGTTCTGTGAGTAAAAGAACAGGGAAAGCAAGTACAGAAAATATTGTGTGTACTGATATCACATGGAATTCCGGTGGTGTACAATTCAAAATGAGTGCGAGTGCAAGTAATCCATTAAATGTATATGCACCTCCTGTGGATTATGTATTAAATGTATGTGTGAAAAAGGACGGCAGTATTGATGTTCAAGGAGAGCATGATGGTTTCCCTTGTTTTGAATTTTATAAGCAAGTAGATTTCGGTTCATTTGAAAAAATATATACACATGATTTTAGAGAAACTGGTGATACAGCGGCAGCGCTAGGCGGGAACATGGAGTATAGTTTTACAAAGAGATTATAGAAAGTATGACAATGGAACGATGGGTTGCTTCATTCGTAAAGAACTTGGAGATGTCCAAGTTCTTTTTTATCCCGCTTTAACGGGCAATAAGACCCCCACCTCAAAATTCAGCGGAAGCAAAGAAGTTAGGTGGGGGATCAACTGTCCGTAAAAGTCCGATTGGTTCAACTAATAATCAGTGGGGGATGAACAAAACCCCCACTGATTAAAGTTTCACTTTATTTGTTTCGAATTTGTGAAACAAAGACATATATATTGAAAATACTTTTTGTATATCTTATTATATACCCATACGGGTATATGTTTTTGTTTTTGATACATTGAGAAAATAAACAATATGGAGGTTTAAAATATGTCTAGAAAAATAGTTGTAGTAGGCGGAGTTGCCGGAGGTGCATCAGTGGCTGCAAGGCTTCGTCGTTTAAGTGAAGAAGATGAAATTATTATGGTTGAGCGCGGTGAATACATTTCATTTGCAAATTGTGGATTACCATACTATATTGGCGGTGTCATTACAGAAAGACAAAAATTATTAGTACAAACTGTTGAAAGAATGTCGAAGCGTTTTAATTTAGATATACGTGTATTGAGTGAAGTGGTAAAGATTAATAAAGAAGAGAAAACAATTACTATAAAGAATGTAACGACAAATGAAACATATAACGAGGAATATGATGTGTTAATTCTTTCACCAGGGGCGAAACCAATTGTTCCACCTATTTCAGGTATTGAAGAAGCGAAGGCGTTGTTTACGTTACGAAATGTACCGGATACTGATCGTATTAAAGCGTATATTGATGAGAAGAAACCACGTCATGCGACGGTTATTGGTGGCGGGTTTATTGGCGTGGAGATGGTTGAAAATTTAAGAGAACGTGGAATTGATGTTACTCTTGTAGAGATGGCAAATCAAGTGATGCCACCAATCGATTATGAAATGGCAGCATATGTGCATGAGCATATGAAAAATCACGATGTTGAGCTTGTTTTTGAAGATGGTGTAGATGCATTAGAAGAGAGCGGGAATGTTGTACGTTTAAAAAGTGGCTCAATTATAGAGACAGATATGATTATTTTAGCAATTGGTGTACAACCAGAGAGTAGTTTAGCGAAGGATGCAGGATTAGCATTAGGAGTTAGAGGGACGATAAAAGTAAATGAGAAATTTCAAACATCGGATCCACATGTATATGCAATTGGTGATGCGATTGAAGTGAAAGATTTTGTTACAGAAACAGAAACGATGATTCCTTTAGCGTGGCCAGCTAATCGTCAAGGTCGCATGTTAGCAGATATTATTCATGGTTATACGGATTCTTTATATAAAGGTACGATGGGAACTTCTGTAGCTAAAGTTTTTGATTTAACAGTTGCTTCGACGGGAGTAAATGAGAAAATATTAAAACGATTAAATATACCCTATGAGGTAGTACATGTACAGGCAAATTCGCATGCGGGATACTATCCGAATGCTACGCCAGTGCTAATAAAATTAATTTTCAATAAAGATAGTGGAAAAATTTATGGAGCGCAGGCGTTAGGACGTGACGGCGTAGATAAGCGTATCGATGTTATCGCAACAGCCATAAAAGCAAATTTAACTGTAATTGATTTGCCAGATTTAGAATTATCATATGCCCCGCCTTATTCTTCTGCAAAAGACCCCGTAAACATGGTAGGGTATGCAGCAAGTAATATAGTAGATGGTTTTGTGGAAACAGTACAATGGCATGAGATAGATCGTATTGTTGAAAATGGTGGATATCTTATTGATGTTCGAGAGCCTAATGAACTAAAACAAGGAATGATTAAAGGTTCTATTAATATTCCGTTAGATGAATTACGTGATCGTTTGGATGAAGTGCCAGTGGGGAAAGAAATATATATTACTTGTCAACTCGGTATGAGAGGGTATGTTGCAGCACGCATGTTAATGGAAAAAGGATACAAGGTAAAGAATGTAGATGGTGGTTTTAAATTGTATGGAACGGTAGTACCAGAACGTGTTGTATATTGATATTTTTTCATCTTCCACTTCAAAATTTGGTGGAAGATGAAAGCCTATAGATTAAGGTTTCGCTTTGTGTTTTGTGAATGTATAAGGTGAAAATTAAAAATAGGGGTTTACAAAATACCCTGTAGGGTATAATATATTGTCATAGGTTATAAATAGTGACATAATGGTAATGAGGTGATTATACAATGGAATATAATCAAGACATGAAAAATAGATTAAAGCGTATTGAAGGGCAAGTTCGTGGTGTGCTTCGTATGATGGAAGAAGGAAAAGATTGCCGAGAGGTTATTACACAGTTAACGGCATCTCGTTCTGCACTTGATCGTACAATTGGACTTGTTGTTGGAACGAATTTAGAGCAATGTTTGCGTGAACAGTTTGAAAGTGGTAATGGTTCAAATGAAGAGTTAATTAAAGAAGCTGTTCAATTACTTGTAAAAAGCCGATAATCTGTCAAACGTAATTGTTGACAGATTTTCAAAAACATTTTAATATACCCCTACAGGTATATGTATATAAATTATGGAGGAATCGACTATGAGTATAAAAGTGGATATGAGTTTAGATTGTAAAGGTTTGGCTTGTCCGATGCCGATTGTGAAAACGAAGAAGGCGATAGAAGGATTGACATCAGGACAAGTGATTGAAATTAAGGCAACAGATAAAGGGTCTACAGTAGACATACAAAGCTGGGCGAATAAAGTAGGGCATCAATATATCGGGACGAAACAAGAGGGCGATGTTTTGATGCATTACGTTAGGAAAGCGCATGAGCATGAAGTGAATGAAGTAGCAAAGTATCCTCATACAATTACGAATGCAGAGTTGGAAGAGATATTATTAAGTGATGAAGAGTGTATTGTAGTAGATGTTCGAGAAGCAGCGGAATTCGCTTTTGGTCATATTCCATCGGCCATTTCGGTGCCGTTAGGAGAGTTAGACAGTGTAGCTTTAGATCAGACGAAGCAAATTTATGTTGTTTGCCGAACTGGTAACCGTAGTGATGTAGCTTGCCACATGTTGAAAGAGAAAGGTTATGCAAATGTGAAAAATGTCATTCCAGGTATGTTAGAGTGGCAAGGGAATGTGGAAAAATAAAATTTTTTAAATAAAAATATACCATAGGGGGTAAAAAGATGAGTGTTAAACCATTACAAGCGAAAGATGTTGCAGAGAAAGTTTTATTCGGAGAGTTGTTTATTTTAGATGTTCGTAATGAGAAGGATTATGAAGATTGGAAAATTGAAGGGAAACAAGTTTCTTCTATTAATAAACCTTATTTTGATTTGTTAGATGGTGTAAATCATATTGTAAGTGAATTACCTAAGGATAAAGATGTTTTAGTAGTATGTGCAAAAGAAGGGTCTTCTATATTTGTGGCAGAGCAGTTAACAGAGGCTGGATTAGAAAATATTTATTATTTATCTGGTGGTATGAAGGCTTGGAGTGAATATGTAAAGCCTATAAAAGTGGGAGATTTAAAAGATGGCGGAAGTATGTATCAGTTTAACCGCCTTGGAAAAGGTTGCTTATCATATATGGTGATTTCAAACGGTGAAGCAGCAGTTATTGATGCAGTAAGAACAGTTGAAGCGTACGAAGAGTTTGCGAAAGAGCATGGCGTTACGATTATGAATGTAATGGATACACATTTACATGCAGACCATATTTCTGGCGGACGTAAGTTAGCGGAAAAAGTAGGTGGTACGTATTGGTTGCCGCCAAAGGATGCGGAGGAAGTTGTGTTCTCATATAAACCACTTGTTGAAGGATCTGTTATTACGGTGGGGGGTACTAAAATTGAAATTGACGCATTATATTCACCGGGGCATACGATTGGAAGTACGTCATTTATTGTAGATGATTCCTATTTATTATCAGGCGATATTTTATTTGTAGATTCAATTGGGCGTCCAGACCTTGCAGGGAAAGCTGAAGATTGGGTAAGTGATTTACGTACTACTTTGTATAGACGATATAAAGAACTATCTCAAAACTTAGTTGTGTTACCGGCTCATTATTCAAAAATAAGTGAAATGGACGAAAGTGGTATTGTTAGCGCAAAATTAAAAGATTTGTTTGCGTATAATGCAGGGTTAAATATTGAGGATGAGGGAGAGTTTCGTAAAACTGTAACAGAAAACTTACCACCTCAGCCAAATGCATATGAAGAAATTCGTCAAACGAATATGGGTAAAATTCATCCAAGTGTAGATGAAGAGCGTGAAATGGAGATTGGTCCAAATCGTTGTGCAGTTCATGAATAATAAAATAAATAAAAAATGGAGGAATAGATGATGAATGTAAAACAAGTATTAGATGCGAAAGGTTTAGCATGTCCAATGCCGATTGTAAGAACGAAGAAAGCGATGGATACTTTGCAAACTGGAGAAGTGTTAGAAGTACATGTAACGGATAAAGGATCAGTTAAGGATATTCCAGCGTGGGCAAATAAAGGTGGTCATGACATCGTAAAGCATGAAGAAGAAGCTGATGTGCTGAAATTCTGGATTAAGAAGGCGTAGCATGTTTATAAATGTAGAGAGGTTGGTTATATGAATACAATATTAAGTACGCTTTTCATTGTACTAGCTGCAGCGTTTGTTATTTCACGTTTTTTACCGGTGAAAGGTGTTCAAAATATAAGTGGGAAAGAATTAAAGCGTATAGCAGGAAAAAAGGGAAAACAATTTATCGATGTTCGCACAGTAGGTGAATATAGAGGAAATCATATGAAAGGATTTCAAAATATCCCGTTAAATGAGTTATCTAGTAAAGCAAATCAGTTAGATAAAAATAAAGAAGTAATCGTTATTTGTCAGAGCGGGATGAGAAGTAAGCAAGCAGCAAAAGTATTAAAGAAATTAGGGTTTCAGCACGTTATCAATGTTTCAGGCGGTATGAATGGTTTGTGAGGAGGGAATTTAAAATGAAAGAAATGACAGTAAAAGAATTAGCAGAAAAATTGTTACGTAAAGAAGAAGTAAATATTGTAGACGTACGTGAAGTAGAAGAAGTGGCCGAGGGGAAAATTCCAGAAGCATGTAACATTCCATTAGGACTATTAGAGTTTCGTATGCATGAGTTGGATAAAAAGAAGGAGTATATTATCGTTTGTCGCTCTGGCGGAAGAAGTGCAAGAGCAGTTCAGTTTTTAGAGAGCTACGGTTTTCAAGCGATCAATATGGTAGGTGGTATGTTAGCGTGGGAAGGTAAAGTCTTATAGTACAGGGATAAATGATTTGAGCCTTTTTATAAATAATAAAATACCCCTATAGGTAATTGGAGGGAGAACAATATGGAACAACAGAAGAAAACAACAATCGTTTTATTTAGCGGAGATTATGATAAAGCGATGGCTGCTTATATTATTGCAAATGGTGCAGCGGCATACGATCAAGAGGTAACTATTTTTCATACTTTTTGGGGCTTAAATGCTTTAAGGAAAGATGAGCATGTGAAGGTAAAGAAAACTTTCATCGAAAAAGTATTTGGAAAGATGATGCCGCGTGGTGCGGATAAGATGGGATTATCAAAAATGAATTTTGCTGGTATGGGACCAAAGATGATTAAAGGTATTATGAAAAAACATAATGCGATGCCTTTGCCAGATTTAATAGATTTGGCGAAAGAACAGGGGATTAAACTTGTCGCTTGTCAAATGACAGTAGATTTATTAGGGTTAAAAGAGGAAGAGATTATGGAAGGGGTAGAGTTTGCAGGAGTCGGAGCATATTTAGCAGATGCTTCAGATGGGAATGTGAACTTATTCATTTAAATCACCTTCTTTTTAGAAGGCGGGGGATATAAGGTGAACTTAGTCGTATTACTTTTTATAATTGGGTTTATCGGATCGTTTATATCAGGAATGGTTGGAATTGGCGGTGCGATTATTAATTATCCGATGATCTTATACATTCCGGTATTGCTAGGATTTACTGGCTATACGTCACATGAAGTGAGTGGTATTACAGCGGTGCAAGTATTCTTTGCAACTTTTGCAGGGGCATGGGCCTATCGGAAAAGTAATGATATGGATAAAACGCTAGTTGTATATATGGGAGCTAGTATATTAATAGGAAGCTTCATAGGGAGTTTTGGTGCTAACGTATTAGCGGAACATACGGTCAATGTTGTTTATGCAGCGTTAGCAACAATAGCTGCTATTATGATGTTCGTACCGAAACGAAATAATGGTGATGAAGTGAAATATAATAAATGGTTAGCAAGTTTGTTAGCATTTATTGTAGGCGGAGCATCAGGCATTATAGGAGCTGGAGGTTCTTTCCTATTAGTTCCGATTATGCTAGTTATTTTAAAATTGCCGATACGCACAACAATAGCAACATCTATCGCAATTACATTTATTTCCTCAGTAGGGATTACGACTGGAAAAGTGATAACTGGGCAAGTAGTTGTAATTCCAGCTCTTATTATTGCGGTTGCAAGTATCATTGCTGCGCCGCTTGGAGCGCGAATTGGGAAGAGGATCAATCAAAAAGCACTGCAATATATGTTATCGATTTTGATTGTAGGAACTGCTGTTAAGATGTGGATTGATATGTTATCGAAATAAAAGGATGGTGCTGCTTGCAGCCCATCCTTTTACTTATGCCCAAATAACTTTCATTAAGTTTTTATATTCGTCATTTGCTAATTTATATAGCATTCTAGTATGTTCAAATACAAGTGCTGGATTAAAGTTTGGTTCTGAGAATGCAAGTGATGCTGAAATATCAATTGCATTTTGCTTGTTTAATGTGAATTTTGCAAATCGATAAGATGTGTTTAATTCATTGATAACATGCAAAATGTCATTTGTTGCTGTTGCATCCGGTACGTGAGCAACATTGAAGCAGTATATATCTACAGTGGGATGTTCGTTTTGGAAAGCAGCGATAAGTTGAATTTTTGCGCCAGCTTCTGTTTCTAATCCTACTGAAAAGTGAACAGAACCATCATTTTCATCTATATTTTCTTCCATGTATATATCGTTTGATTTTAAGTAGTCTTTAAAATCTGAGATGTTATGTTTTACTGCAGCTTTCATATGTATGAGCCCCCTGATAATTGGAATAGATTGCTACTATTTATTATAATTTAAAAATATTAAAAAAGATAGTTAGAAAGTTCTGATTTTTATTTTCGGATAAATAAAAAGAAGCAGTACTCTACCTCCATAGAGAACTGCTTCTTTTTTATTCATTGTCGTTAGACGATGTTTCTGTGTCTTCATTGCTATTTTTATTTTTTACTTCATTGTTACTTGATTCTCGTTCACTTGAATTTTCAGATTTAGATTCTTTTGTTTTCTCTGTATTTGTTTTCTTCGAATCAGAGTCTGTTTTTGTATATGCAGGTAATCCGAGATGAGCACGAAGATCGTTTGTAACTTTTGCTAATTCTTTTTTATCTGGATTGTAGTAATACGTTCGGCCGCCACCAGCGGATTTGCTACATGTATCGTCACCTTTTTCCATATAGCAGTCGTCACCTTGAATTTGTAATTTCTCGATTTCTGAATCCGATCCGTACTTATAGAATGAAAGCATATCATCAAATGTTAAGTTTGTAACGAATTGCCCGTTAATATCATCAATGATGTTACCAACTTTTGTTACAGAGCCAACGCTTGTTAGTTTGTGTAAAATTGCTTCAATAACGAGCTGTTGACGTTGTCCACGCATTGCATCACTATCGATGTGTCTTGTTCTAGCAAGAGCAAGAGCTTCTTCGCCATTTAACTTTTGAACACCTTTTTCTAGGTGAATTGCCTCTGCATTATCATTGCTATCTTGCTCAGTAAATTCAACTGGTACATCAACTTCAACACCGCCCAAGTCATCGACGATTTTTATAAATGATTTAAAGTTAAATTTCACAAAATAATCGACAGGAACATTCATTAATTTTTCAACTGCATCAATGCTTGCTTGTGGTCCACCATTTTTTCCGTTTTTAGCAGAACCGAATGCATGAGCGTGTGTAATTTTATCTTTTTTCTTTTCTATTGGAATATAAGTATATGTGTCACGTGGGATACTTAATAGTTTAACAGTTTTGCTATCTTTATTAAAAGTTGCAAGTAAAAGCGCATCTGTTCTTATAGCGCCACCATATTCTTTCCCCCGGACATCACTTTCATCAACACCCATTATTAAAACAGAGACATTGTTTGTAATAGGTTTTACAGCTTTATCACGTAAATCAGATTTATCACCGCGCGCTAAATCATGTGCGGCATTTCGAACAGCAGAAGATGCTTTATTTACTAAAAACCAAGTATAACCGCCACCTACTATTAAAAAGAATAGTATAACGCTTATAATAATTTTTGTTTTTTTCTTACTTTTTTTCGGTTTACTGCGTGTATTTTCTTGCAAAGATGGGTTTTGCTCCATTTCTTGTACTCCTTCATTTGGATTGAAATACGACACTCATATCCACTTATTATAATGAAATTTAGCGAAAAAAAACATTACAAATCATTTACATTTCGTAAAAATTCAATTTATTTATAAAAAGTCAGATTTTCTATATTTTATTTTTGAGATGTAGAATAAGTATAAGTTGTTTTAGTAGAAATGAAAATATGTATTATGAGAAAGTAATAGAGAAGTAAGATTTGTTGAAATATAGCCAAGAAGAAATCAGTAGGTTTACTAGTTTCTTCTATATAATAAAGAAGAATTTGACGGATAAAGGAGAGGACATAATGAATCATACATCATTCCGAGCAATCGTTGTGAACGAAATAGAAAGTAAGCAGTTTGTAAGAAACGTTGTCGAGAGAGAAGTAAGTAGTTTGCCTGAGGGGGGCATCTTAATACAGGTTCATTATTCTTCATTAAATTATAAAGATGCGCTTTCAGCTACTGGTAATAAAGGTGTTACGAGAACATATCCTCATACGCCAGGCATTGATGCAGCAGGGGAAGTTGTGAGTAGTGAAGATACTACTATTAAGGTAGGAGATCAAGTCATTGTAACGGGATATGATTTAGGGATGAATACTTCTGGTGGTTTCGGAGAATATATTCGCGTGCCAGCATCTTGGATTGTCCCTTTACCAGAGGGAATGTCATTAAAGGAAAGCATGATGTACGGGACAGCAGGTTTTACAGCTGCTTTATCGGTATATAAGCTTATGAGAGCAGGTATCACGCCTAGTATGGGAGATGTTTTAGTAACGGGTGCTACAGGCGGCGTAGGGAGTGTAGCTGTTAGTATTTTAAGTAAGTTAGGATTTAACGTAGTAGGAGCGACAGGGAAAATGGAAGAGGAAGAGATGCTACTACGTCTAGGAGCGAAAAAAGTGATTCATCGCGCGGAATTGAATGATGAATCAGGAAGACCGATACTAAAAGGGATATACGCCGGGGTTATCGATACTGTAGGCGGCAGTATATTAGAAACAGCTTTAAAAATAGTAAAGTATGGTGGTTGTGTAACGACATGTGGTAATGTAGCAGGTCAGGAATTACAAACAACGGTATATCCGTTTATTTTGCGAGGCATAAGCCTTTTAGGGATAGATTCTGTGCAATGCCCAGTGGATGTGAGAAGAGATGTGTGGACGCTCTTAGCAAGTGAATGGAAAAATAATGAGGTACTATCTTATACAGAAGAATGTACATTAGAAGAGTTAGATGAGAAGTTTACACTTATATTGCAAGGAAAGTTAAAGGGAAGAACTGTTGTAAATATGAAATAAGAAAAGAGACGCTTACATTAGCGTCTCTTTCTTATTATAATGATTGTTTTAAATTGACTTTACCTTGTTCACCTAAAACACCATCAGCAATATTTACAGCGTGATCACCGATACGCTCTAAGTTACTTACCATATCAACGAAGATGATGCTTGCATCACCTGAACAGCTACGTTCGTTCAGACGTAATACGTGACGTTTACGAAGAACACGTTCCATTTGGTCAATTTTACGTTCTTTTGCAATAACCGTTTGAGCTAGTTCAGTGTCGAAGTTAGTTAAAGCATTGATTGCATCTTGTAATGTTGAAATTGTTAACTCAAGCATTTCATTTAATTCAGCTAGTGCTTCGTCTGATAGTGAAACACGGTTTGAAATTTGGAAATCTACAAGTTCTACAAGGTTTTCTACATGATCACCGACACGTTCAATATCTCCGACTACACCTGCTAGAACTGAATGCTTTTCAGAGTCTGTTGGTGAAAGTGGTTTTTCTGATAGTAAAACTAAATACTCGGTAATTTTTTTATCTAAATTGTTAATAGCTCCTTCTAATTGAGTAGCCATGTTTTCATGCTTTTTATCTTGTGTATTTAAATATTGATTCGCTTCTTTTAAGCCGTGTAATGAAAATTCAGCCATACGCACAACCTCTTTTTGAGCTTCAGTTAAAGCGATAGCTGGAGATTGCTCAATAAAGATTGGATTTAAATGTTGCGGTTTGAAGTTAATAGATGAATCTTCACCACGAATGATTTTTGTTACGATCCATGCTAATACTGCAATAAATGGGAACTGAATGATTGTATTTGTTACGTTAAATGTTCCATGTGCAAATGCAATTGTCATTTCTGGATTTAAGTTTAATGACGTTTGGAAATACTGGATTAAACTTGTAAATGGTACTAATAAAATTGTAAAGATAATGGTACCGATAATATTAAAGATAACGTGAACTAATGCTGCACGTCTTGCTGCAATTGAAGTACCGATTGCTGCTAATACTGCTGTAATTGTTGTACCGATGTTATCACCGAACAATACAGGAAGAGAAGCTTGTAAATCGATTGCACCTTGACCGAATAGTTCTTGTAAAATACCGATTGTTGCGCTTGAGCTTTGTACAATTAAAGTGAACACTGTACCGACAATAATTCCTAAAATTGGATTGTCACTCATGCTAATCATTAACTCTTGGAATGACTCTAAAGAACGAAGAGGTTTCATACCTGCGCTCATTAATTCTAAACCGAAGAATAACATACCAAAACCGAATACAACTTGACCTACAGAATGTACTTTTTTATTTTTAAAGAAGAATAGTAAAATCGCTCCAACTGCCATAACTGGGAGAGCGTATTCTCCGATTTTAATTCCGATAATAAATGCAGTAACTGTCGTTCCGATGTTCGCACCCATAATAACACCGATTGCTTGTCTTAATGTCATAAATCCGGCACTTACAAGTCCGACTGTTAAAGCGGTTGTTCCTGAACTTGATTGGATTAATACAGTAACTAACATACCTGCTAGTACACCCATAAGTGGGTTTGTTGTAAAGCGATCTAAAATATCGCGAAGACGATCTCCAGCAGCTTGTTGCAGTCCATCGCCCATGTATTTAATCCCGAATAAGAAAATACCTAATCCACCAATGAATTGGAAGATCATTTCTTGAACATTATATTCCACGCATTCCACTCCTTAAATTTCATGTACGATGTAATTATTAACTGAACCTTGAGGCACTGTAAACGGTTTGTTAGTAAAATTTACACTAACTTTACAAAGAGATAAAAAGTTTACAATTACTTAAAGAAACAGCTGTATTTTATTGGTTTTCAGCTTATATAAATCTTAATTTTGTAAAGAAATCACACTTTTTAGAATAGTATTTTTCAGTTAAATATCAAGGGAAGCGTCTGAGAGTTCATCGTATATTTTTTGATGAAAGTTAAAAAAATATGTAGGGAAATGCATGTAGTTTTATAACATCAAAAATACGATAAAAAAGCCGCTGAAATTATCCAGCAGCTTTTTCTCTGTTTTTATCTCCATGCTTTTGTTTCCTTACACTTGTGATGTAAATGAACAGGAAAGCAATAAGGAGTAGAGAAGAATAGCGATATACAGTTGCATAGTTTGTAAAATGTGCAATGAATCCAAATATAATTGCGCCAGCACCAATTCCAAGGTCGAATGCGGAGAAGAATGTAGCGGTTGCGACGCCTCGTCGGTGCGGTGCTACTCGGTCAATCATCCATGCTTGCAGTGCAGGTTGGATCGCTCCAAAACCACTTCCGTAGCATGCTGCTGCAATAATTAAACTCGGAATGGTAGTTGTATACGACAATAAAATAATACCGACAAACGTAATAATAACTCCTGGAATGATAACGAATGTATGACCTTTCGCATCGTATAACTTTCCAGAAAACGGACGAGTGACAGCGATTGCCAGTGCATTAAATAAGAAGAAGAGGCTAATATCAGTAATTCCGACTTCGGTAGCGAATAATGTAATAAAGCTCCCGATTCCTCCGTACATTAATGTAATACATAATATTAATAATGAAGGAAGTAAAGCTTTTCGCTCGATAAATCCATCGAGGAAGGTACCAGATGTTTGTTTTGGTGGTTGTGGCGATTTTTTGATTTGAAGTAGTTTTGTTAATATTAATGAAACTACTGTACAGGAAAGTGCACATAAAAAAAGAATTGTGAAGTTATATGTTTGCATAAGCCAAAGTCCAATAAGCGGACCGAGCGCCATTGCAATTGTTCCAGAAAGACCGAAATATCCCATGCCTTCACCGCGTCTAGCTTGTGGAATTAAATCTGAAACGACAGTTCCATATGTAGTCGTTGTAATACCAAAACCAGCTCCGTGTAAAATTCGAACGGCAAGTAATAGGAAGACGGTTGAAGCGAAAAGATAACTACCCATAGCGAGTAAACAAATAGCAGTACCGATCATTAAAATGATTTTTTTGCTAAACTTTTGCAAGGCATTTCCCGTTAGTGGTCTAACAAAAAGTGCTGCAACGGTAAACATACCGACAACTAATCCGATATTGGAACTTGTGCCGCCAATTTCTTTCACATAAACAGGTAAAGTAGGAATTAACATTTGAAACCCTAAAAACATACATAAGTTTGCTAGAATTAAAGCAACAAACTCTTTCGTCCATAATGGTTCTCGTTTTACGAGTATTGCCTCTCCCATATATTCATCCCCTATATAAAATTTCTCTGTTCTTTCGAGTATATGTATTGGTCAATGTAACAGTCAAGGAAGGTGCCTTGAAAACGTATAACAATTTTCGAGGTGGAAAAACTGACAAATTTGTGTAAAAGCTACACAACTATGAAAAAAAGTTGTAAAGTATAGATGTATAGACTTGTAGTTGTTATGAATGATAGAAATTGTTTTTTCTTTAAAGAAAGCGGATTCAAAAAGTAGTGAATGAGAAGGGGATATATACTTTTTCACTACATATATTTGAAAAGGTTTACAAAACAATGAAGAAAGAGGCGTGTACATATGAGACGATTAGGTATTTCTATTTATCCAGAACATTCAACAGTAGAGAAAGATAAGGAATATTTAACATTAGCAAGTAAATACGGATTTACACGTGTATTCACATGCTTATTGTCTGTAGATGGAGAGAAAGAGAAAATTATAGAAGAGTTTAAAGAAACGATCTCTCATGCAAATGCATTAGGGTTCCAAGTATTAGTTGATATTAGTCCATCTGTCTTTACACAATTAGGTATTTCATATAATGATTTATCGTTCTTCCATGAATTAGGTGCGTACGGTATTCGTTTAGATGTTGGGTTCTCTGGTTTAGAAGAATCGATTATGACTTACAATCCATACGGCTTAAAAATTGAAATTAATATGAGTAACGGTACGAAATATGTTGATAACATTATGAGCCATAGACCGAATCGTGAAAATTTAATTGGGTGTCATAATTTTTATCCGCATCGTTATTCAGGATTATCATACGATCATTTCATTAAATGCTCGAAACAATTTAAAGATTACGGTATGAGAACGGCTGCTTTTATTTCATCATTTGATGCAACATACGGACCTTGGCCAGTAACAGAAGGATTATGTACGTTAGAGCAGCATCGTGAATTACCGATGACAACACAGACGAAGCATTTGTTTGCGACAGAATTAATTGATGATGTTATTATTGCGAATGCGTATGCATCAGAAAAAGAATTAGAGGCATTAGGTGCATTAAATAAAGAAAAACAAACCTTTGATATAGAGTTATATGATACAACAACAGAATTAGAAAAAATTATTGTATTAGAGGAACCGCATTTTTATCGCGGAGATGTATCTGAATACATGATTCGCTCGACACAAAGTCGTGTGAAGTATAAGAAAGAAGAATTCAAACCACATAATACACGCGAAATTAAACGCGGTGATCTTTTAATTGATAATGAACAGTATGGTCAATATAAAGGTGAGTTACAAATTGCTTTAAAAGATATGGTGAACACAGGAAAAACAAATGTAGTTGGCCGAATTGTGGAAGAAGAAATTTTCTTATTAGATTATTTACAAGCATGGGATAAATTCGGGTTTACATTAAAGAAATAGATTAAATAAAAAAGGAAAAAACTACTGACCTCAGCAGCTTTTTCCTTTTTATATATCTGTGAGAGGAAGAGCTATGACAAAGGTGCATCAGCGATTAGTTTCTATTTTAGAAGAGTTTTTAGAAGAGAAATCGATGTTAAATCGAGCTTTTTTAGCGAGCCGTTTACATGTATCAACGAAGACAATTCAAAAAGATATAAAATTATTAAATGATATATTGGAAGAAAACGGAGCGAAAATTGAATCGCAAAGAGGGACTGGATACGAACTAGAAATTATACAAGCGAAGAAGTTTGAAGAATTTTGCGTGAATCTATTTCAAAAACAGACGGAAAAGATCCCAACTTCTTATGAAGAAAGGATAGCTTACATCCTGCAACGTATTTTAACGACAGATGGGTATGTGAAGCTTTCACAGTTAGCAGAGGAGATTTATGTAAGTAAATCGACTGTAAATTTAATTATGAAAGATGTTACAGATATATGTGGTCGTTATCAATTACAAATTGAAAAGAGACCGTATTATGGTATACGTATTGTCGGAGAGGAGTTTAGTATTCGTTCTTGTTTATCACAATATGGTTTACCACGTTATGATCATACTCCGTTTCATGAGCAATTTGAGCAGAGTGATACATATGTATCGTTACCTCATATACCGCTTATCCGTTCGGTTATATTAAAGTATATCGAGGGAGGAACGATATATTTATCAGATATAGAAATTGATAATTTAGTCATTCATATTGCGATCGCGTTAAAACGTTGTGAAGATCAACATTATATGAAAGGGCTAAATAAGGAGCGAGCTGAACTTATCATAAAGCAAGAATATACAATTGCGAAAGAGATTGTAGGGGATTTAGAGAAAGCGTTGGATCTTTCATTTCCCGAAGAAGAAGTTTTATATGTGACGATGCATTTATTAAGTACTGCCGTTACAGCGAAAGATCGTTATGAAAATGTAGAAGAATTATTAGGGAAAGATCTATATGCATTTATGCAACATATTCTTTTTAAAGTAGCGGAAGAACGCAATCTTATTTTTTATTATGATGAAGAATTATTATTTGGATTTGGTGTTCATTTAAAAACGTTATTAAATCGTTTGAAGTATAAGTTAAATACGAGAAATCCTCTTTTGGCAGAAGTGAAAAAGAATTATCCGTATGCTTTTGAAATTGCGGTTCTCGTTGGAGATATAATTGGTGAATATACGGGAGAATCGATTCCGGAAAGTGAAATTGGTTATATTGCGATTCACTTTGGTGGAGCGATGAGTCGTTTGCAGGAACAGAATCAAAAGAAAAGATGTTTATTAGTTTGTGCGACTGGTCAAGGAAGCGCCCAGCTATTGAAATATAAAATTCTATCACAGTTCCGAGATAAATTAGAGATTGTAGGGATTACAGGCTATTATCAATTGAAAGTAGAAGATCTTTATAAAGAAAAGATAGATTGTATTATTAGTACGATTCATATACCAAGTGGTTTGCCTGTACCTGTTATAAAAGTAAACTCAATATTTGATGATAAAGAGATTAAGTTAATCGGTCAGCAGTTGTTTACGAATGTGAATACTAGTGTGCAGCAATATATGAAGGAAGATTTAATCTTTTTAAATCATAGCGCTTCTACGAAGGAAGAGGTTATTCAATTTTTATGTGAGAAAGCTGCTGAGAAAAACTATGTACCAGAAAACTTTTATGATTCTGTTATGGAAAGAGAGAATACATCTCCTACAGCGGTCGGGAATTTAGTTGCGATTCCACATCCGATGCAGTTATTAAGCGAGAAAACATTTTTGATGTTTTGTACACTTAATAAAGCGGTTGACTGGGGAGATAAGAAAGTACAAGTTATTATTTTATTTAGTGTAAAGCGCAATAATAATGAAGATTTACAAAAGCTTTATGATTTTTTATATGATATTATGTCTAATCAAAATACGATAGAGAAATTAGCTCTGGCTAAAGTAATTGAAGATTTTCAAGAGATATTATTATCGTTATAAGAGAAGTATATAAAAACTTCCGTTACACAACGGAAGTTTTTTATGTTTAATTGTATGCGTTTTCATAATAAGATAACAATATAGAAAAAAGATAGCTTGGGGGAATTTAAAATGACTGATATGCAAACTCCATTTGCGTTAATTTTACATGGTGGCAACGCGAGAAGCGCGTCACTTGAAGCAATTGCTTTTGCAAGACAAGGAGATTTTGAGAATGCGAGTGAAAAGATGACACTTGCTAGTGAAGAAATTTCAGCAGCTCATCGCATTCAAACAGACTTAATTCAAGAAGAAGCAAGAGGAAATCATGCAGAAATCAGTTTACTGTTAGTGCATGCACAAGATCATTTAATGAATGCAATTACAGTGAAAGAACTTGCTGAAGAATTTATCACTCTTCATAAACGAATAGAAGAGAAAGTGACAGTATAAAATGTACATTTTATTATGTTGCGCAGCAGGCATGTCAACGAGTATGGTTGTAAGAAAAATGCAAGAAGAGGCAATGAAACAAGGGAAGGATTATAAAATTAAAGCAGTTGATTCAGAACTTGTGAAACTGGAAATAAGAAATGCTGATGTTGTTTTAATCGGACCACAGGTGAAGTATTTGTTTCCAGCAGTACAGTTTCTTGCGCAGTCATACGATATACCGGTCGCAATAATAGAACAGCGAGACTATGGTATGTGTGACGGTTTGAAAGTATTGAAACAAGCAGAACAATTAGTTTTTGCATAATTATATTTTTTTAAATATAAACATTATAATGTTATAACTTTATTTCATTCTTTCATAGTAAGGAAAAAGAGGAGGGGTATTGATGAATGGTTTTATGAGTTTTATGGAACAAAAGATTATGCCAACAACGCAAAAGATTGCAGGACAACGACATTTATTAGCAATTCGAAACGGAGTTATTTCTACATTGCCGTTAACGATTGTCGGATCATTTTTCGTTATCTTTTTAAATTTACCAATTGATGCATATATGGAGTGGATTGCACCGTTTCGTCATATTTTAGATATTCCATTCCGATTTACAGTAGGTTTAATGGCGCTATACGCAGCATTTGGGGTAGGAGCTTCACTCGCCAACTTTTATCAGCTCAATCAGTTAAGTGCAGGGTTGTTATCTGTACTCGCCTTTTTACTAGCATCAGTTGAACCAATTCAAATTACGAAAGCTGTACCAGGTGTTATTGATGCAGGTAGATACATTTCAGTAGGAACATTAAGTGCAACATCTTTATTCGGAGCAATTGTTACAGCCTTAATTGCAGTAGAAATTTATCACTTTATGATTAAGCATAATATCTCGATTAAATTACCAGATAGTGTACCACCAGCAGTTTCAAATTCGTTTGCAGCATTAATTCCAACTTTAGTCGTTATTCTTTTATTCTGGGGTATTCGTTACGGTTTAAAATTTGATGTAAATACAACAATCACATATTTAATCGCACCACTAAAATCAGTATTAGTAGGAAATAATTTATTCGGCGGTTTATTAACAGTATTCTTAATCGTGTTCTTCTGGTCATTCGGTATACATGGTCCTGCGATTTTAGGACCAATCATTCGTCCGATGTGGGATTCAGCAATTCTTGAAAATATGGAAGTATTCACAGCTACAGGAAATGCACATCAATTACCAAACTTATTTACAGAGCAATTTATTCAATGGTTCGTATGGATCGGTGGATCAGGATCAACGTTAGCTTTAGTTATTATGTTTATGTTCTCTAAATCTAAGTTCCTAAAAGAGTTAGGTAGATTATCATTTGTGCCAGGCTTATTCAATATTAACGAACCAATTATTTTCGGGGCACCAATTGTAATGAACCCAATCTTAATTATTCCGTTCGTTATTACACCGCTAGTGACAACGACAGTATCATATTTCGCAGTTGTTTCAGGGATGATTCCGCTGATGATGGCGAAATTGCCATTTACGATGTTAGCACCAATTGCAGCGGTTATTAGTACGGATTGGACAATTATGGCTGGTGTACTTGTACTTGTTAACTTTGTTATCTCATTCGTTATTTACTATCCGTTCTTCAAAATGTATGAGAAACAACAAGTAGCAGGAGAGGAGAAAGAAAAATGCTCGGAGCAATTATCATCTTAATTACATTCATAGTGGGGCAGTGTATTGCACATTATTCAAAATGGGTACAAAGTAAATCTTTATTAGTTTTACTACTCGTATCAATTTTATTTATCGGTTGTTCAATGGGTGCTTATGTAATGTTAGGATTACAATCACCATACGTAATTATTGTACCAACGATTTTATGTGCAACATGTTTATCTGCAAAATATAGATTTACAAGCATGGCATTAATACAACGTGTGAAGGAGATGCAAAAGCATGGAGCGTAAATTAGGAATTTCACTTTATCCAGAGCATTCAACGAAAGAACAAGATATGGCATACATTTCGGCAGCGGCACGCCACGGTTTTTCAAGAATATTCACATGTCTATTATCTGTGAATCGTCCGAAAGAAGAAATTGTAGCTGAATTTAAAGAAATTATTAATCATGCAAAAGATCATAATATGGAAGTTATTTTAGATGTAGCTCCGGCAGTATTTGATCAACTTGGTATTAGCTATAGCGATCTATCGTTCTTTGCAGAGTTAGGTGCAGACGGTATTCGTTTAGATTTAGGTTTTGATGGATTAACAGAAGCAAAAATGACGAATAATCCGTATGGCTTAAAAATTGAACTGAACGTAAGTAATGATATTGCATACTTAGAAAATATTCTTTCGCATCAGGCGAATAAGCCAGCATTAATTGGTTGTCATAACTTCTATCCGCAAAAGTTTACTGGTCTTCCGTATGAGTATTTCATTCGCTGTAGTGAACGTTTTAAAAAACACGGTATTCGTACGGCAGCATTTATTACGTCACATGCAGCTAACATCGGTCCATGGGATATTAATGACGGATTATGTACGTTAGAACAGCATCGTAACTTACCGATTGAAGTACAAGCGAAACATTTATGGGCGACAGGGCTTATTGATGACGTTATTATCGGAAATGCTTATGCGAGTGAAGAAGAGTTAGAAAAACTAGGAAACTTAAATCGTTACATGTTACAGCTAAAGGTAAACTTTGTAGGCGAAGCGACGGAAGTAGAAAAGAGAGCCACGCTGCAAGAATTACACGTAAGACGCGGCGACATAACAGAATATATGGTGCGCTCTACAGAAGTACGTAAAAAGTATAAAGACTATGACTTCCCAGTGCGCGAAAGTGTATTACAGGAAAGAGGGCAAGTTGTAATTGGGAACAACTCATTTGGTAAGTATAAAGGTGAACTGCAAATCATTCTAAAAGAAATGCCGATAGATGAACGGAAAAATATTGTCGGTACAATTGCAGAAGAAGAGTTATTCTTACTAGATTATGTAGGAGCTTGGACACAGTTTACTTGTGTGGAATAGGGAAGGGCAGGAGAGGGTGCTATGGCATCCTCTTTTTTTGTTGAAATAGTAATCTATCGTATATAGAATGCAAAGAGATAGATTTAATTTGGACGGGAGAGAAGGAGAAGGAATGCAAGAATCATAAAAAAAGAGTCAGCCTCAACAATGAGACTGACTCTTTTTAGTACGAACTAGTTTAATACTTTCACTGTAACTGTTTTACGTCCCCAGTTACTAGATGTGCCTTTATCTGGCATTAAAACGTCGATTTTATTTCCTTTAATAGCTCCACCAGTATCACCAGCGATTGCTACTCCGTAACCTTCAACCCATACTTTTGAACCTAATGGAATGACACTTGGATCAACTGCAATTAGTTTCATGTTTGGGTTAGCTGTTAAGTTATGACCCATAGCTGATTTTACTTGGTCGCCTGCTTTATAACCATTTTCAAGTGGATCTGCTGTGTAAGCTGTTGCTACAACGCGTAATTCACGAGAAGATGATGGTGCACTTGTTTCAGTTTCTTTTGCAACAGGTTGTTGTGTAGCAGGTTTTTGAGCTTTAGCCGCTTCACGAGCTTTAGCTGCCTCTTGAGCTTTAGCCGCTGCTTGAGCTTCAGCTGCCTCTTGAGCTTTAGCTGCTTCACGAGCTTTAGCTGCCTCTTGGGCTTTAGCCGCTGCTTGAGCTTCAGCTGCTGCTTGAGCTTCAGCTGCTGCTTGAGCTTTAGCTGCTTCACGAGCTTTAGCTGCCTCCTCGGCTTTAGCCGCTGCTTGAGCTTCAGCTGCTGCCTGAGCTTTAGCTTCTGCTTGAGCTTTAGCTGCTTCACGAGCTTTAGCTGCCTCCTCGGCTTTAGCCGTTGCTTGAGCTTCAGCTGCTTCACGAGCTTTAGTTGCTTCCTCCGCCTTAGCTTTTGCTTGCGTTTCAGCTACTTCACGAGCTTTAGTTGCTTCCACTGCTTTAGCTGTATTTTGAACTTTCGTTGCTTTTTCAACTTTAACTGCTGGTTGAACTTTAACTGGAGCTTTACCTGTTAAATAAGGAACATGAACATAAGCTGTTTTTCCGTTATATTCAAATTGGATCCAATCATTTTCAACTTGGTGTGTTGTTTCGATTACATCATCTTGTTTCAACTTACCAAGAATTTCTGAGTCAGTGTTTGCACCAGCACGTACGTTTAATACGTTTGCTGTTACGTAGTAAGTGTCTTTTGTATAGTCAGCGCTAATGAAAGCTTCTTTACCGCTGTTCAATTTCACTTTTGACCATCCGTTTTCTGTATGTAAAACGTTAACTTTATATCCATCTAATAATTTTCCGACAACTTGTGATTCAGTAGTTGGGTTTTCTCGTACGTTTAGTACGTCAGTTGTTACAATCGTTTCTGCTTTAGCAGATGTTGTGAAAATCCCAAGACCAAAAACCGCTGCTGTTGCTATACCCATAAATTTTTTCATAATAGCCTCCATTGCATTTGTTTTCGTTGACCTCATTATAGCAACCATTATTTTCTTATTTGCGGAAAACATAAAATTACAAAGGTTTCGTAACGGGTCATTAATATTCTGTAATAATTCCAGTAATATCCTAAAAGCGCTTTCTTATAGTTTATAGGGGAGGTTAGAGCGTATGATGCATAAAAAGAAAAGTATTTCAATTTCTAATTGATTAATATTGTTTCTGTAGAGTTACGTAATTATTTCTTGATTGTTACAAAATCGACGTATTTTGCTGTTGAAACAGAAAAGTAGTTATATAAAAATAACTACTTTAGTTGCGGAGAAATATAAATGGGGTGAAAATCAATGAAATATCGCTATAATTGTTACAAAATAAGTCGAGGTATGGAAAAAATTACGCCTTGATTTTAGTCTTTTACATATTATTTTTGCAATAATAGGATTCTGTAATAGCTTTAGTACTTTGAAATAGTGAAAGGTATGTATAACGTGAAACATATATAATAGAAGAAACACGATTTAATAGATAAATAAAAAAACGTAGGAGTGTAAATTCCTACGTTTTTGTTTATTCATATCGTAAACATTCAATTGGATCCAGTTTGGCAGCTTTGTTAGCTGGTAGTAGACCGAATATAATACCGATTAACATGGAGATACCTACTGCAAGAAGTCCAAGTTCTTTTGAGACAACGAGTGGCCATCCGGCAAAGATGGAGACGATCCAAGCGAAGAAGATACCGAGCATGAATCCGATGAAACCGCCGAGACCTGTTAAAATACAAGATTCAATTAAGAATTGTGTTAATACTTTACCACGCGTTGCACCAAGTGCTTTACGAATACCAATTTCACGTGTACGTTCTGTTACAGATACAAGCATGATATTCATTACACCGATACCACCAACAAGTAAGGAGATAGCGGCAATACCACCGAATACCATTTTCATCATACCGATAGATTCGTCTAATTGCTTCGTAAATTCACCTAAGTCTTGTGCTTCGAATTTGTGCTCAAATTTAGGAGCTTTCATTTCGTTTAAAACAGAAACTGCTTGTTTTTCTACACTTTTACGTTCTGTTGGAGAGGTCATTGTTAATCTTACAGAGTCGTATTCATTTACTCCTGAAATGACAGGCGCGTTTTCAAGTGATGTATAACCTTCAGGCATAGGCATTCCAAAGTCATTTTTCGTTTCGTATACACCGACTATTTTATACGGCTTTCCTTTTATATCTGTGTATTGATTTGATTCCCAACCATTACTAAATAATTTGTTGAAAGCTTCTTCATTTAATATAACAGCAGGGATTGCTTGGTTTAATTCACTGTCATTTAATTCACGACCGTGAACTAATTTTATTTTCGAATCTGTCATAAAGGCTCCTGTTCCACCTTTTAAATCAAGATTTACATCTTTTGAACCAGCAGATGCTTTTACTTTCATACTTACGTCTGGATACACATCTTTAACGCCTGGTACAGCTTGAAGACGGTTTAGCATATCAGGTGTGATTTTGGCACTATCTGTTCCGTAATCAGGGTTGTTGTAGTAAATGGTAATTTCATTATCTTTTCCTTGGCCTAGTTCTTCCTTAAACTTTGCATTCGTACCATCACCCATTGAAATGATAGTAATAATGGCACTAATACCGATAATAATTCCTAGCATCGTTAAGATGGAACGCATTTTATGGGCAAAGATAGAGGAAAGGGCCATGCGTATATTTTCACTCGTGTTCAAAATTAACCTCTCCAATCTTGGACGATATTTCCGTCACGAATTACAATTTGACGTGCTGCAGCTTCCCCAATTTCACGATCATGGGTAATCATAATGATTGTTGAGCCTTGTTTGTTTAATTCGTAAAAGAGGTCCATAATTTGTGTACTTGTTTTCGTATCAAGTGCCCCCGTCGGTTCATCGGCTAAAATGAACTTTGGATTATTTACGATTGCACGTGCGACTGCGACACGCTGTTTTTGACCACCTGATAATTCGTTCGGTAGGTGAGTAGCGCGATCGGCTAAACCGACTTTTTTTAAAGCAGCTAATGAGCGCTCACGTCTTTCTTTTTTATCAACTCCAGCGTAAATAAGAGGCAGCTCTACATTTTGAAGTGCTGTAAGTCTCGGTAATAACATGAAGTTTTGGAATACGAATCCAATCTCTTTATTACGAACGCGTGCAAGTTCTGTTTCAGACATGTTTGAAATGTTTTGACCAGCTAGTTCATACGCACCAGTCGTCGGTTTATCTAAGCAACCGATAATGTTCATTAATGTTGATTTACCAGAACCAGATGGTCCCATAATAGAAGTAAATTCTCCCTGGTTTAGTGTTACGTCAATGCCGTGTAATATTTGAACGGATTCTGCACCATTTTGGAAAGATTTCGTGATGCCTTTTAAGTTAATCATCGGGCGACGACCTCCATACCATCTTTTAAGTCTTTTTCAGGTTTAGAGATAATTTGTTCTCCTTTTTTCACTCCAGAAACTTTTGCTTCGCTATCAGTCTCGAATTCAACAGTAACCGCTTGTTCTTTCGCTTTACCGTCTTTTATAACGAAAACAACATTTTTGTCACCTTTTTTCACGATGCTGCTTTTCGGAACAATCGTACCAGTTGCTTCGCCAGATTTACTTGTTACGTATACGTGGAAGCCGTTTTGTAATTCTTCACTATTATCTAACGTGACAGTGAATTGATAGTTAGAAACAGTTTTATTTTCATCCATGCTCTTTAATGGTGTAGAACCGATTTCTGTTACTTTTCCTGTCCAAGTCTTACCAGCGACCGTTTTTGAGGAAACAGTTACTTCTTGCCCAACTTTCATATTAGCAAGCTCATATTCAGAAAGTTGACCTTTTACTTTAAATGGACCAGCGTGACGAAGTGTAATACCGCTCATACCTGTTTTTTCATCAGCAGTTTTTACGATGTCATCAATTACGCCATCAGTAGGGCTCGTTACAGAAAGTGTGTTTACTTTCTCTTTTGCCGCTTTAATCATCTCATCAGCTTTTTCAACTTCAAACTTCTTCATTTCAAGTTGTGATTCTAATTGCTGTACTTCAATTTCTGATGCTTTTAATGCTTCAGCAGGAAGGCCTGCATTTTTATCTTTTTGTAATTTTTGTTTCGCAGCATCAATTTGCTTTTGGAACAATGTTACTTCTTTTTGTGCGATTTTCTTTTGCATTTCTGCTTCTGTTACACCTTGTTTCGCAGTAGGGTCGTTATATTTAAAAAGGAGCTGACCTTTTTTCACTTCATCACCTTTTTTTACAGCTAATTCATACGTACCTTTTGTTGGATCAAATGAAATTGTTTCGATCCCGTTTGGAATGACTTCACCGCCAAATTTTTGTGCGTTTTCAATTTGTTTTTCTGTTACTTTATATCCGTTATATGCCATTGCCACTTCTGAACCGCCGCCAGCAAATGCAAAATATGATCCAGCTGCAATACCGATTGCTACTACACTAGTAATTAACACTTTATTTTTCTTCTTCATCTATTTATCACCTTTTCGTTCGTTTTAGTATCTACATTCAGTATAGAAGAGGTAAAGAATCTGACAAATCGTTTTAGCTTACAATAACCTTACAGTTTTGTAAGGTACGTATATATAAATGTAAGGTAGAGCTTGTCCTAGTGTAAGCAAATGAATTGACTCGTTGTTTCTTTCTTACAATAATATTGTATGGAGGAAAGGAGGAAGGAAGATGGAAGCTTATTTTAGTGCGCATCCATTAAAACCATTTATTCCATACTCAAGGCAACACGTCCTTATATTATTTATTATGTTGGTGGGGATATTTTTTCTGTATCAATACCAAGATGTATTACGGCAAAGTGAGTGGAATATAACGGTTCGATATGCCATTGCATTTTTATTTATTGGAAGTGAGATTGGACTTCATATGTGGGAATGGAAAGCAGGGATATTTGAACTAGGCACTTCATTACCATTTGAGTTATGTACGATTAGTTTATTGTTAGCATCGATTATGATTGTAACGAAAAGTTACCGCATATATGAGATTGTATTTTTTACGGGAATTATTGGTGCATCACAAGCTATGTTAACGCCGAACTTGCAATATGCTTTTCCGCATTTTCGTTTCATTGAATATTTTATCGCGCATATATTGCTCATTTGGGCACCACTCTTTATGACTTGGGTAGAAGGATATAGACCGACCTTGCAATCGATTAAGCGTACGATGATATTTTTGAACATAGTAATTCCAATCGTTTCTTTTGTAAACTACACAACAGGTGGTAATTATATGTTTTTAGCTCGTAAGCCAGAAACTGCTTCATTACTCGATATGTTAGGGCCGCACCCTTACTATATTATTTCATTAGAAATAGCTGCGCTTATTGGATGTTTTATTTTGTATATGCCGTTTGCGAAAAGAGAAGGGCATGCGCATAAAGAATCACTAGGATCATAACCTAGTGATTTTTTTGGACTTACTATTTTCTCAGGAAATATGATTGTAAAAAGTATAGAAGAAGCGATGATGAAAGTAAGGTTAGGAGGAGAGGTAAAGAAGGACGTTGTAGAAGAGGAACAATGTGCTGTGCAGTCAAAAGAAGAGTTATTTACTTTTAAACATACGATGTGAAAAGAAGCAAGCATGTATTTCATGCTTGCTTCTTTTCTTTATTTTGTAGAAACTTCACCTTCAGCTTCTGTTTGCGGAATATAGTAACCGATTATACCACCGATGATTGCTGGAATAATCCAGCCGATTCCTAAGTTATAAAACGGAATAGTGTGTACGATATTAGCGATAAAACTTGGTATCAATTCCACATTATCAAGTGCATGAATACAGCTAATAATGAATGCTGCGATCATTGCTCCGATGTAGACAGAAGGTTTACGTTTCGTATATTTATCAATAAATGATACGAAAATTAAAATGATTGTAATTGGATATAAAATAATTAATACAGGTAATGTAATTTTAATTAGTAAGCTTAATCCTAAGTTTGAAATCACGAAGCTAAAAATACAAACGTATAGTACGAGTTTCTTATATGAAACATTTGTTAATACTGTTGCAAAATAGTTGGCGAATGCACTTACAACGCCGATTGCTGTCGTTAAACAAGCGAAGATGATTGCGATACTTAATAAAACATTACCGCTTGTCCCAAAGAATTGGTACATAACAGTAGCTAATAGTTGACCACCGTTCTCGAATTGACCTAAGTTGCCGTTTGAAGCACCGATATAACCGAGTAAGAAATAAACAATTGTTAAAAATAGAGCTGCAATGCTACCGCAAATAATTGTATATTTCGCAATTGATTTCTTCTCTTGTATACCGTTTTGGCGAATTGCATTTACAACAATCGTTGATAATACAAGTGCTCCAATTGCATCTAATGTTAAAAATCCTTCAAGAAATCCTTTGAAAAATGGAATTTCTTTATAGTCACCAACAGGTTCTGCAAACGTTCCTGGTGAAAGAATCGCTTTTGTTGCCATAATTGCAATAATTCCAAGTAAAATTGGCGTTAATATTTTTCCGATATGATCTACTAATTTTGATGGATTTAATGATAAGAAGTAGACGACTGTAAAGAAAATCGCGCTAAAGATTAACATAGAGTACCATTGGTCCGGGAAAAGTGGTGCAATCCCAATTTCGTAAGATACAGATCCAGTTCGTGGAATAACAAATAGTGGGCCGATTGAAAGATAAATAATGATAGCGAATATTGCTGCGAACTTTGGATGAACACGGCTTGCTAAAGTGTTAAAACTACCACCGGCAAGGGCAACAGCGACGATAGCAAGTAAAGATAAACCGACGTCTGTAATAATAAATCCTGTAATGGAAATCCACATATTTTCTCCGGAAGAAAGACCGAGAAGGGGCGGGAAAATCATATTACCAGCACCGAAGAAAACTGCGAATAGTAATAAACTAATCGAAAGTATTTGCGCTGGTTTTAAAGTTGTACGCATATAAAGAAAATCCTCCTAATGAGTGTTTTTGTCGAAAATTCAAATAATTTGTCGAGTAACTGTTACTATTTTAAAGGTCTGATGACTAGAAAGCAATAGGGAATTTTGAAAATATTAAAAAATAATGCATTAAATCGAATAAATATACTGTTTATATCTTCAATAGGAAGGATTTAACTTTGAACGTAAAAAAAACACATATCGATCGGATACGTGTTTTAAAAAAATATTTTTTTATCACGTTCTTCTTTTAATATTTCAACTGCTTCTCGGAAACGTTGTGAATGGACAATTTCACGTTCACGTAAGAAGCGTAGACTATCATTTATATCTGGATCATCGGATAAATTAATGAGCCATTGATATGTTGCTCTTGCTTTTTCTTCGGCCGCAATATCCTCGTATAGATCGGCGATTGGATCACCTTTAGCCTGTATATACGTTGCAGTAAATGGAACACCAGCTGCATTATGGTAATGAAGTGCGCTATCATGGTCAGCATAATGAGGATCAAGTCCAGCAGCTTTCATTTGTTCAGGAGTTGCATCTTTCGTTAGTTTATAAACCATCGTAGCAATCATTTCAAGGTGAGCAAATTCTTCTGTACCAATATCAGTAAGTAGGCCAATGACTTTATCAGGAATTGTATAACGTTGATTTAAGTAACGTAGTGCAGCAGCTAGCTCGCCATCTGCACCGCCGTATTGCTCAATTAATAATTTTGCAAGTGCTGGATTGCAAGTTCCCACTTTAACTGGGTATTGTAATTTCTTTTCATAAATCCACATAGTTTCTCTCCTTTATATTTGCCATGGCCAAGGACCTTTGCTCCATTCCCAAGGGGCATTCGAATAGCTGTTTCCAAACTGTTGGAGTGGTCCGTATTTTTCTTCCATCTTTTGTTTTAATACTCTCCGTTTATAGGAAAAGTCATTAAATTGATTAATCGCAGCGGTGTCATCTGGATGTGTATCTAAATAAAGAGTGAGTTCAACTAGTACAAAGTCCAGTTCTTGAAGCTCCAGTAAAAGCTCATAGTATTCTTCTGGTAGCGATTGATTCACGTCAGTAGTCACCGCCCTTTTTTATAAGGATTTTCATAATAGTCGTAAAAAACAGGCCATAAAGTCCCTTTTTGTAGCGCTTCTTTTGGTGTGAATTGTGGTAAGTTTGGCGGTTGAAAGCCTAAAAATAAATTAGGAGGAGTAGAATAATATTTTTTTCCGATAGGAGGACAAGGATCGAGAGGGCTATGGTAGGGCACGAATGATCTCATATATTTATTCACGAATAAACCTCCTTACATGTTCATTACTACGTATTGTATTCAGACATAATGAGCATTTATGACACATATAAAAAAGTAATAGGTACGGGGGGAATGAATATGGAGACTGTGAAACAATTCATTGTATTGGAAGTAAAGAACTTAAAGGAAACTCTGTATTTTTATGAAGGGATTTTAGGGATAACACCTAGTTCAGAAAGGCCGCAATTAGATATTACAGGGGTTTGGTATGATAATGATTCAACGAGAATTAGTTTTGTGATGAATCGCAGTTTGGGCGGGCGTGAGAAGAGTGTTACGGACTCAGTTGATGTTCTAACATTTTCAATTTCTAACATAGAGAATGTAAAGAAGAGGTTAGTATTTTATAAAATTCCATATAAAGAAAAAGAAAGTGAGAAAAGTATTGTAGTACAAGACCCGGATGGATATAAACTTCAAGTGGTAGAGAAGGATGAATAAGCGGAGGGGATTTAGTGGAGAGAAATTATGAAGAAAGTGCGTTGTTTGAGCATCAATTTTGGCTAAAGGTACTTACTGATCATGCACAATTTTTACTGGATGCGTTAGCTCCGAAGGAAAAAGAGGATATAAAGCAAGCTACTTACTTTGTTGAAACATTTACGAATCTGTTAAATAAAGTTCGGAATGTAAATCTGATGGCATTCTCAAAAGAGGCTGAACAAGCTGCTAAGGAAATTCGAGCATTTAAATTAAATATTATACAGAAGCAGTTGGAAGGGAAAATTACTATTCATTTTACGCCAACTTTTATTAATCATATGGTAAACGAAGTGGAAGAGTATATAACAGTTTTAGAGTTTTTGAAGAAAGGGGAAGTTCCGCCTGTTTTTCATGAATTGCATTATCATCTCGTTTGGTTAACGGATGCGGCTGGTCATGCGGGTTCTATTTCTGGTGGGCTAGATCTTGTTGAAAAAAGATTGAAAGAGAAAAGCGAAGAATTTACGAAGCATTTTGAACAATTTTACTTAAAGGCAGTTGAGATGACTGGATATTTACGAACGGAACTTCATCATTTTCCAGCATTAAAGAAGTTTACAAAAGATGTTTCACTTGAATTGAAATTATTTTCGCATTTTTTACATGAAGTGGAAGAGCTCGAGTTATCGAATGAAGTATTAAGTGTATTATCAGCTAGAATGGCAGATCATATGGCAAGAGAGGAATGTTACTACTTATTAAAACTAGCTCAATCGTCTGGACTTGAAATGCCGAAATGTAATCCGCTTTAAAGAAAAAAGAGGTCAATTTTATTTGGCCTCTTTTTCTTTTTTGTTTTCTCTTTTTATTTTTGCTTGTTCAATGCTTGCCTGTAATGTCTCCATAATATTAATGATGTTCGGAGCTGGAGAGATTGTTTCAGTTTTTTCCTGTTGTTCAATTTTATTCTCGATTAATTCGGTAAGGGCTTCTTTATATTCATCTGTATACATTTCTTGTTCAAAAGGATTTGTAAGGTGGTGGATTAAATTAATTGCTGCGGTGAGTTCTTGTTTTTGTATAGGATAATTTTCGTTACTTGGTAAGTTAGGTGTATTTGTTATATCGCGAATTTCATTAGGGTAGTGGATGGTTTGTAACATTAGCCCATCTTCAAAGTTACGGATAATAGCTAAATGTTGTTTTTTTCTAATAGAAATATGAATAAGCCCAAGTTTATTTGTGCGTTCAAGAGCTTCTTTTAATAATAAATATGATTTTTCATGTCCTGGGGTAGGGCCTATAAAATAAGAACGGTCATAAAGAACAGAATCGATTTCGTTATTTTGGACAAAAGATATAATACGAATGGATCGTGGTTCGTGAGCTTTTTGCAACGCAGCTAATTCTTTTTCATCCATAATAATGTATTTATGGGGTGCATATTCATAGGCTTTTACAATATCTGTATCATCAATTTCTTCATCCGTACAATCAGGAGCAAATTTTTTATATTTAATAGGTGTTAAGCATTCTTTATGGAGACTTAAAAATTTTATATCGTTTTCTTCTACGGCACTGTATAGTTTGATTCCTATATTTAATAGTCCAAGTGAAAGTGCACCTTTCCATACGGTATGCAAATGAAACATCTCCTTTCGTTCAAAAATGATTATGTATATTATGAGATAGTAAGAAATTTCCTATACGTTTTTTGTTTTTTACGGAAGGGCTTGGGGTATAAAATGTATTGACAAGCCCTCTGAAATATTTTAATGTGAGTGTATAAAATTGTGTATAAAGGGGAGTAACTTATTACAGTAAAGTCGTCATTACAGGGAGAAACCCTCGGCTTTATTGGCAACGTTTCGTTGTTAGTGAGACCTTTACCAGCAATGGTAAAGGCCCCTTTCTGTCTATTTTAGGACCCTTACCATATTTGGTAGGGTTCTTTTTGTATACAAAGAGAGGAGATATAAAAATGAAAAAACTTATTAGTAGATTAAGAGTTGTATTTCATGTTCGCCGATTTGTTCCATTCCTATTTGACTTTTTTACTTCAAAAGAGGTTTCAATAAAGAAGAAAATTTTATCCATTGCTTTTTTAGTTGGTTATGTAGTGATGCCGCTCGATTTAATTCCAGACTTCTTACCGTTTATCGGTATTTTAGATGATATTGGAATTGTGTTATTTATTTTGAACCGAATTGTAAAAATGGCGCCAGTTCAATTACAAGAAAAGCATAACGTAAACGTAGGATAGGAGTTAAAAAATATGGAGCAAATTATTTTAGATATAATCGAGTTTTTAAAGCAGTTTTCTTATTTTGGAGTTGTGTTAGCATTAACGTTTGAATTTATTCCAGCAGAAGTAGTGTTGCCAATGGTTGGGTATTGGGTATACGAGGGTGATATGAATTTCTGGTTAGCTGTATTAGCAGGGACACTTGGCGGAACGACAGGACCATTAACGCTATACGCACTCGGTTATTACGGTGGTCGTCCGCTATTAATAAAATATGGAAAATACTTCTTTATTAAAGAGGAACAAATTCAAAAAGCAGATGATTTCTTTGAGAAATATGGACCAGTTGTAGCATTTGTTGGACGTTTTGTACCAGGAGTTCGAACGCTTATCTCTGTTCCATGTGGTATGGCGAAAATGAATATATGGAAATTTAGCATATATACATTTGTAGCGATGTTCCCGTTAACGACTTTATATGTGTATTTTGGAATGAAATTAGGGCCGCATTGGGAGAAGGCTGCGGATGTTGTTGGACAATATATGTTACCGATATTAGCGGTCGTAGTTATTGTTGTAGGTGGTATATTCATCTATAAATTTATGAAAAAAAGAAACAGAACAGAATCTATCTAGTCATTTGAATATTTTTTGAAAATAGATGAATCGTACAGGCAAAAGACTCTAAAGGACATACACATATAGGGAATAGAAAAGAGAGAGGGGAAACAACTATGTCTTGTGAGTGCTCAGGGGCTGCATTAACTTGTTGTCCAGATAAAAATTATGTACAAGATAAAGTGTGTAGTCCGTGGTCTGCTACTGTAGTTGCAACAGCAATCGATAATGTTCTTTATACAAATAATATTAACCAAAACGTAGTTGGTACTGGTTTTGTTAAATATGATGTTGGACCAGGCCCAATTACTGTAGAGGCGCTTGATTCTGCTGGTACTGTAATAGATACACAAACATTAAATCCAGGAACGAGTATTGGGTTTACGTATCGTCGTTTTGATATTATACAAGTCGTGTTACCCGCAACACCTGCTGGAACGTATCAAGGAGAATTTTGTATTACAACACGTTATCCACTTTCATAGCAGAATAGGAGAGGATCAAAATGGGAATGAGAAGTTCCAGTTTGTCTTGTTGTTCTAATAAAACACTTGTGCAAGATCAAGTATGTACAGACTGGTCTATTACAGGTGCTGGTACTCAAATTGTATATACGAATAATATTACATAAGAAGTATATGGTTCAGGTTACGAGAAATATGATGTAGGGGCGGCTCCAATTACAGTTGATTTTTTAGTAGGCGCTACGGTAGTTGATACTGTTACTGTTCAACCGCAAAGTAGTGGTACTTTCACTGTACGATATTTTACAACTGTTCGAATTACTACGACAGGCACAACTGTTAATCAAGGAGAGTTTTGTATTACTGTACGTTATCCGATTTCATAAAAAAGCATACCGTAAATGGTATGCTTTTTTTATGTTAAGGAAGTGATGAAATTGGCATTCTATAAGCGACATGTAAATTCGCAACAGTACTTACCTTCTAAATATAATGAAGGATTACTTTCTATATTAATAATACTGACAGATTGTAAGTCTTTTGCTGTGTAAGATATCGTATTACCAGGAAAAACAGTGAAAATATTAGTTACTGCTCCAACGATTTGAATTGTAACCGCTTCTGTGCTACTAGTACTATTGTAAACCGAGACAGTACCTGATATAAGTAGTATTCCATCACTTTGCCACAGTATCATTGGTTGTGATTTATGTTTGGCAGAGGAAATAGTGTTATTCGTTATAAGAAAATTTCCTGCAAATTCATTTGTTACTAGTTCGTAATTTGGATTTGAAGGAGAGGGCGGTGGACAGGGATTTGGGAAAATAATAGATAAAGGAGCGAAGCAGCCAATACTTTTTTTGTTCTTCAATACAACCCCTCCTTTTAAGTAGTCTTTTACTATTATTAAATGTAGAAGCATGGCCGATGTGTTAAAAAAAGAAGGAAATGTTAAAAATTAAGATTGTCTAATAGGCTTAAACCTTAACTTATCATTAGTGTTATAGAAAAGATTATATGTAAATAGTCATAGGAAAAGAATAATCAGACTCTGTTAGACAAAAGGTGGTTGTATACAATAATACAAGGAATGTTGGACTTAACTTCTAATTAACTGTATATTTACAAAAGTCTAATAAAATTAATTTGTCATTTAAACGGCATTAATATGTTTTAGATAAAATAGCCCTTGTAATGAATCAACTATTATGAGGAGGATTCACGTGGAAAGAACTGTTTTACGAAAAGTAAAAGGTCTTATTGGATTATTAATGGTTTTTGTATTAGCATTCGTATCATTTCCGTGGAGTACATCAGTCAAAGCGGAAGAGAAGAAGCAAGAAAAGGCAACAAGTGAAAAGAAAATAGTTTTTCCAGTCGTAAGTGATGTACATATTAAAAATAGTGGAACGGATGATACGTTTCGCTGGAAAAGAGCGATTGAACAGTTCAATACGCTTGCACCAAAGCAAGATGCGTTTGTTATTGTAGGTGATTTCACAGATACAGGATCAGTGCAGCAGTATGATCGTTTCATGCAAGTATATAATGAAAATGCAAATAAAGATGCGGTACGAATGAACTCTCTTGGTAATCATGACTATTGGAACGGTTTATCTGTAGAGGGAGCACAGAAGCGTTTCTTAGAAAAGACAGGCATGGAATCAATTTATTATCATAAAGTGGTAAAGGGTTATCACTTCCTTGTCATGTCTCCAGAGAATGGGACAACTCATGGATATTATTCAGACAAGCAAATTAATTGGTTAAAAGAAGAGATGGCAAAAGCGCAAAAAGATGATCCAGAAAAACCAATTTTCGTATTTTTACATCAGCACATTAAAGATACAGTATACGGTAGTCAAGAATGGGGAACGCAAGATAGTGCAAAAATTAATGAGGTATTAAAACAATACCCACAGGTTATTACGTTTTCAGGGCATTCGCATTATCCGTTAGATGACCCAAGATCAATTCATCAAAAAGACTTTACATCAGTTGGTACATCTTCTGTAAGTTATATGGAAGTGGAAGGTGGGAAAGTACAAGGGAATATCCCATCAGGCGCAAGTACATTAAGTCAAGGTTTATTAGTAGAAGTGGATGATAAAGAAGTAACGATTAATCGCCGTGATTTCCATACAAATTCTTGGACAGGCGAACCGTGGAAAATTCAGTTGCCATCAAAGAAAGAAACATTTACACATGTAGAAGATCGTGATAAAGAAAAGCCTTACTTTGCAAAAGATGCGAAGTTATCAGTATCAAATGTAACAGAAAATGCAGCAACAGTAACATTCCAGCAAGCGTTGGACAACCTTCTTGTTCATTCTTACCGTGTACAAGCTAAAGATAAGCAAACAGGTGAAATAAAGAATAAATTGTTAGCATTCTCAGAGTTTTATCGTGACCCAGTACCGAAAGAGCTGACATTTACACTTGCAGGTTTAGATGGCGGGAAAACATATACACTTGAAGTTGTTGCGATTGATTCATTTGGCAATGAGAGTGTACAGCCGTTAACAGCAGAGATCACTACGAAAAAAGATAATATTGATCCGAATGTGAAAGTACCAAAGGCCGATGTTTTTGATGTAAACTTTGCAGATGGTACATTTAAAGACAATTCATCATTTGGTACAAAAGGTGATGTTAAGGGCAATGTGACTATTGAATATGATAAAGCATTGAAAAAGAATGTTATGAAGCTAAATGGAAAAGCAAATACATTTGGATACCTTCCGTTTTCAGCAGCACAAAAAGAGAAAGTAGCAAATACGTTTACGCTAGAAACTGTATTTTCAATGAATGAACTCCGTGGACAAGGTATTTTGCAAAATACAGAGAGCGGCGGAATTGGCTTTGAATCTACAGGAAGTGGTTATGTAGAATTATGGGCTCATATTGGCGGTAGCTATAAACGTGTTGGCGTTCAATTAGCGGCCAACAAAACATACCATTTAACAGGAACGTATAACGGCAGTGAAGTAGCAATTTACGTAGATGGTAAAAAAGTAAATAGTCAACCAGCTACAGGGAAAGTATATCACCCGAACGTACCATTTGCACTTGGTGCTGACCCTGATAGTAACGGGAATGGTGGTATTCCGTTAAATGGACAAATTGCGCTTGCGAAATTATATAGTAAAGCGTTAAGTTCTTCAGAAGTATTAGCAGCGTATAATGAGTTTTCTAATCGTACAAAGTTAGAAGAAGTACACGCGTTATATGAAGAGCTTGGGAAAGTGAAAGAAGTGTTAGCTGGTACGTATGAGTTTGGTGATAAGCCAGGTCAATATTCAAAAGAAGCATTTCAAGCATTAGAGAAAAGCTATAACGCTGCAAAGCAAGTGTTTGAAAATGTAGGAAGTACTGGAGAACAAGTTGTTCAAACGTATAATGAATTAAAAACAGCTAATGTAACATTTGTACAATCAAAAGTGGCAGAAGAACAACCGAAAACACTGAAAGAAAAATTACAAATGAATATTGCATCTGCAAAAGCAGTAGTGGAAAAAGCGCAAGCTGCAAATGTAACGGACGGTTCAGTGAAATCGTTGAGTCAAAAAATTACAGTGGCAGAATCTGTGTTAAAAGATGCGAAAGTAAAAGATGCACAAGTAGAAACGATGAATCGTACGGTAGAGTATGCAATTTCACTCGTTGAAAAAAGCATAAACAAATAAGAGAGAAGAAAAAGAAGCTTATCATGATAGGCTTCTTTTTTGTTATACTAAAAGTAGCATAGAATGAAGGAGCGAATAATTTGGAAGAGAAAAAGCTAAAAAGAATTCTTGAATATGTATGGATCGCGGTTGTGCTCCTTGTAGGATATTATTTCTTAAAAGAAAAAAGTATATGGGTTCTATTTTTAATGACGTTTTTATTAGCGGGTTTAGGCACGTTATTTATTAACTTCTTCTTTGATAGTTTAAATGCATGGAAGAAGAAAAAGAAGGGAACGAAGTAAGGAGGGGACATATGCAAAAGTGGAAGCTACTATATCAGGTGATTATTTTCTTAGTGCTTGTAGGTATTGGAATTATTAAATACGGAACGCCAATAGGAAATTGGGCATCGTTTACAGCTTGCATCGGCATATTTTTCATTTTACAATCGTTAACGAAAAAATATAATAGTACAGAAAGATAGCTCGCCGCTAAAACGGCGAGCTATTTTGTTATGCTTTTTTCTGTTCATCATTTGTTTTTTCAGAAGCTAAATGACTATGTTTTCTAGAGTAGAAGAAATAGAAACATAAACCGACTATAAGCCAAGCTATAAAGCTAATCCATGTCGTTTTAGATAAATTAGCCATCAAATATAAACAGCAAAGAATTGCGACAACTGGTAATACAGGTACGAAAGGTGTGCGGAATCCGCGTTTCAAGTCAGGGTGTGTTTTTCGTAAAATAAGTACTGCACAGCAAACGAATGTAAAGGCTGTTAACGTACCGATGTTCACTAAATTAGCTAGTAAATGTAAGTCTAAAAGTCCTGCTAATAAAGCGGCAACAACGCCAGTAATCCATGTGTTTAATAAAGGAATTTTGACTCTTTTATTTACACGTGCTAACGCTTTTGGAAGTAGGCCATCGCGGCTCATCGCATAAGAGACGCGAACTTGTCCATACATAACGACTAAGAGAACGGTTGTCATTCCAGTCATCGCTCCAACAGCGAGTAGTCCAGCAATTGTATCTTCACCAACGAAATGTAAGGCAAAAGCAACTGGATCAGAAACATCTAATTGTGTATACGGAACCATACCAGTTAAAACGAAAGATACAATCATGTATAAAACAGTACAAATAAGAAGGGAACCGATAATGCCAATTGGCAAATCACGCTGTGGTTTTTTTGTTTCTTCTGCAGCGGTTGCGATTGCATCAAAGCCTAAAAAGGCGAAGAATACAGTGGCAGCTCCAGTAATGATACCGTCGTATCCGAATGGGATGAACGGCGTCCAATTTTCAGGTTTTACATATTTTGCACCTGCTACGATAAAGGCGATAATAACAGCTAACTTGATAAGAACCATAATATTATTAATGCGTGCGCTTTCGCGTATACCGAAACTTAAAAGACCAGTAATGAGTAGTAAAATACAAACAGCTGGTAAATCGATAAGACCACCTTTTCCTACGCCAGGTGCCGAGGCGATTATGGCGGGCAGATGGACGTTAAATCCTTGTAGTAAAGATTGTAAATAACCAGACCAACCGACAGCTACTGCCGCGACAGCAAGTAAATATTCGAGCATTAAACACCAGCCGACGATGAAGGCGACGACTTCTCCGACTGTCATATATGCGTAAGTATACACACTTCCTGAGACTGGAATAGAAGAAGCAAATTCAGCATAACAAAAGGCTACACAAGCACAAGTAAATGCAGCAATAAGGAATGATAGCATAATACCAGGACCGGAATGTTTCGCTGCGACAATACCTGTTAATACAAAGATTCCTGTCCCAATTACGGCGCCAATTCCTAAAAACGTTAAATCAAGTGCAGTTAATGTTCTATTTAACTGCCGTGGTGATTCAGTACTAAGCGCTTTTTTTCGTAATAATGACTTCACTTTGGACTCTCCCCCCGTTTTCATTTCCATAACTGCGAATATAGTAGGAGCCCACTAGAAAAGAGTATGTAAGTAAATGGAGGTACAGTTATGGTATGTAGTTTTTTAAAATTGCTGGATTAATCTTAATATAATTCAGAATATTTTGTCAAATAAAAATATGACAAATAATATGCGGATGAATAGGGGAAACTACTGGCAGGAATGGACGAGGGTTAATAACCCACTCATTAAAGTTAAAGTAGGAGCAGATGCTATGTTATTTTATTTTGAACTTGTTGTCATTTTACTTTGTACGAAATTAGCTGGCGATATTAGCGTGAGACTCGGCCAGCCTTCTGTACTTGGTAAATTAATTGTCGGTATTATTATCGGTCCGGCTGTACTCGGTATTATTAATAGCTCTGAATTAATCGATGAACTGAGTGAGATTGGTGTTTTGCTACTTATGTTTATGGCAGGACTTGAAACGGATTTAGAAGAGTTAAATCGGAATTTGAAATCGTCATTTGCAGTAGCGGCTGGTGGAATTATTTTTCCTTTCATCGGTGGTTATGTAACAGGATTGTTGTTTGGATTAATACAATCTCATGCAATTTTCTTAGGTTTATTACTTTGCGCAACATCAGTTAGTATTACGGTACAAACGCTAAGGGATTTAGGGAAAATGAATACGAGAGAAAGTACAACGATTTTAGGTGCTGCCGTATTTGATGATGTTATCGTCGTTATTTTATTAGCGTTTGTTATGAGTTTTTTAGGAACGCAAGATGTGAATATAACACTTGTTATCGTAAAGAAAATTATTTTCTTCGTCAGCATAGTTTTTATCGCATGGAAAGTTGTTCCGTGGATTATGAAAATGCTTGTGCCACTTCGTGTAACTGAGGCATTGATTAGTGCAGCTCTTATTATTTGTTTCTCTTTTTCGTATTACAGTGAAATGATGGGGATTGCAGGTATTATCGGAGCATTTGCAGCTGGAATTGCCATTTCTCAAACAGAGTATAAGCACGAAGTAGAACATAAAATTGAACCGATTGCATATGCGATATTTGTGCCAGTGTTCTTCGTAAGTATCGGAATGGAAATTACATTTCAAGGTATCGGAAGCCAGCTTTGGTTCATTATCATTATGACGCTTATTGCGATTTTTACAAAGTTAATCGGATCAGGTTTAGGAGCAAGACTAACAGGGTTCAACCTTCAATCTTCTATTAGTATCGGAGCAGGGATGGTATCGCGTGGTGAAGTAGCACTTATCATCGCTGCGAATGGACTTACGGCAAATTTATTAGCGAAAGAAAATTTCACAGCGATTGTTATTGTTGTTATATTAACGACGATTATTACGCCGCCGCTTTTGAAGAAGTATTTTGTATAGAGAGGAAGGGCTTATCTCATGTAGGTAAGCTTTTTTTTATTGGAAAAAAGCAATGGTCATATAGCGTGAATAGGTTGTAATTATGGTAAAATCTACGTATATGATAAGTCGAGGAGAGAAAATGTGTGAGGATTACGAAGGGGAAGGTTATCGGTGTAATCATACTTATTGCACTATGTATACCATTTACTGCATGGAAAGAATCAAAAGTGAAAGATTTTCCAGTTTCTATTTTTTCTTCCTATGTAGAAGACGAAAACCCGAAAGACTATAAGTACACTGCTTTTGTACCTGACTTTGCAATTTGGATACATGGATGGGAAAAACAGCGATCTGAAGGTGAAATAACTTCATATAAAAAAGGGGATCGAACTGTAATTGTTCACCAGCCTCCTGTCGATGATGGTTTTTATCTATATGATACAAATGATAGTAGAGAATATACGCAACCGTAAGAAGTGGAGGTTAAATAGTGAAAGCTTCGACGTTACTATTTAAAATTGAAAGTAATATGGATCAATTTTCACCAGCTGAAAAGAAGGTTGCCATGTACATAATGGAGAATGCAGAGATTGTTCCGAACTTAACGACGAAAGAAGTGTCAACGAATGCAGGCGCAAGTGAAGCAAGTGTTGTTCGCTTTTGTAAATCGATTGGAATCGGAAGTTTTAAAGCATTTAAAATTGCGCTCGTTCGTGAATTAACGATTGCTGATTATAATATTAATGATTTTTCAGTGATGAATACGGAAGATGGACCGTACGACTTGTTTAATAAAGTTACGTATGTGAATAAAGCTGCAATTGAGGCAAGCGTTACAGCTATAGATAAGAAGGAACTTGAGAAGGCAGCGGATCTTATTGTAAATGCGGGTAAAATTATCTTTTACGGAGTAGGCGGATCAGCTACTCCGGCGATGGACGGAGCTTATAAATTTACAAGGCTCGGATTTACAGCGATGATGCTATCTGATTTTCATATGATGTTGCCGCTTGTGACGAATTTAAAAGAAGGCGATATATTTGTGGCGATTTCAACATCTGGTCGTACGAAAGATGTACTTGAAATGGCGCAATATGCGAAGAGACAAGGTGCAACAGTTATTGCGATTACAAAGCTTGATCAATCATCACCGTTATATAAAGAAGCGGATATTCGTCTTTGTATGCCAGATGTAGAACAAGATCATCGTATTGCAAGTATTGCTTCAAGAATGACGCAACTCAATATGATAGATGCTCTATATGTGATTACTTTTAATCGCATTGGTAATAAAGTGCTGGATCAATTTATGGAAACAAGAGAAGAAGCTTTGCGATTACGGAAGCTGAAATGAGAAGGTGGGGAAACCCATCTTTTTTTCGTATCGACATAAAGTGAAACTTTAATAATTGGGGGTTTTGTTCATCCCCCAATTATTATTAGTTGAACCAATCGGACTTTTACAGGCAGTTGATCCCCCACCTATCTTTTTTGCTTTCGCTGAATTTGAGGTGGGGGTCTTACTGCCAGTTAAAGTGGGATAAATTCGTCATGAAAAGAAATTAAATTTCATAAAATAATAAAGTAATATTGATTTTAAATTTCTTGAAGTTATAATGAAAGTATGAAATAAAATTTCAAAGTAGGTGGTAATATGTTAGAAAATTTATCGACAGAACATCGTAATGATAAGACGATGAATTTAGATGAGATGAGCATAAAAGAAGTGTTGCAAAGTATGAATGAAGAAGATCGAACTGTTGCGTTAGCGGTTGAAAATGAAATAGAAGAAATTGAAAAGGTTGTACAGATTGTTATTAAATCCTTTGAAGAAGAGGGCCGTTTAATTTATATTGGGGCTGGTACGAGTGGCCGTTTAGGTATTTTAGATGCGGTTGAATGCCCACCGACATTTGGTACAGATGATACAATGGTGCAAGGATTTATAGCAGGTGGATTGAAAGCGTTTACTAAAGCGGTAGAAGGTGCCGAAGACCGTGAAGAATTGGCAGAAGAAGATTTAAAAAGTATTGGATTAAACGAGAAAGATACATTGATTGGAATTGCAGCAAGTGGCCGAACTCCTTACGTAATTGGCGGCTTGAAGTACGCAAATAGCGTAGGAGCGAGTACAGCTAGTATCTCCTGTAATAAAAATGCTGAAATAAGTAAATATGCACAACTAAATGTGGAAGTAGAAACAGGCGCAGAGATTTTAACAGGCTCAACACGTTTGAAAGCTGGTACAGCGCAGAAATTAGTACTGAATATGATTTCGACAGCATCTATGATTGGTGTTGGGAAAGTATATAAAAACTTAATGGTAGATGTGCAATCTACAAATGAAAAATTAGTAGAACGATCAAAACGAATCATTATGGAAGCAACAGGTGTTAGTTATGAAGTAGCGGCAGAGTATTATGAAAAGGCAGAACGTAATGTGAAAGCTGCGATTGTTATGGTGTTATTACAGTGTGAGCAAGGGGAAGCACTGCAGAAATTAAAAGAAGCGAAAGGGTTTGTGAAGAAGGCACTATAAGATAATAGGGAGGGGGATTCTATTATGAAGAAAGAAGAGAAAATGGCCAAAGAAATTTCAGAGCAACTTGGGGGAATAAAAAATATTCGCGGCATTGCTCATTGTATGACGAGACTGCGATTAACACTTCATGATGAAAGTAAAGTGAATATGGAACTTTTGAAAAAGGTTGAAGGGGTTATGGGCGTTATTGAAGATGAGACGCTTCAAGTAGTTGTTGGGCCTGGGACAGTAAATAAAGTAGCAGCTGAAATGGAAGGTTTAACAGGACTGCGAATTGGTGAGGTGGCAGATCATCACCTTGAAGACCTTGGGCAAGAGATGAAGTCAGAGATTAAGAAGAAAAATAATACACCAGTGAAAAACTTTTTAAGAAAAATAGGAAGTATTTTCATTCCGTTAATTCCTGGTCTTGTTGCGTCAGGTATTATAAACGGGGTCGCTAACTTTGCGAAAAACGCAGGTGCTGATCCGAATGCAACGTGGCTACAAATGCTATTACTTATTGGTGGGGGTATCTTTACATTTTTAGGAATTTTAGTCGGTTGGAATACAGCGAAAGAATTTGGCGGGACACCAGTTCTTGGGGCAATTGCTGGTATTTTAATTTTTAACCCGGCGATGGCGAACGTAAAATTATTCGGTGAAGCGCTCGTACCTGGACGGGGCGGATTGTTTGCCGTTATTTTTGCAGCATGGCTTATGGTTGTAGTGGAAAGACAAGTTCGAAAAGCAGTGCCAAATGCAGTTGATATTATTATAACGCCGCTTATTACTGTGTTAGTGGTGAGTATCGTAACGATGTTAGCGATTCAGCCGGTAGCAGGTTTCTTATCTGAAGGAATTACAAGCGGCATTAATGGTATTTTAAGTATTGGTGGAGCGTTTGCTGGAGCAGTACTTGCGGGAACATTTTTACCACTCGTTATGGTCGGTTTGCATCATGGTTTAACACCAATTCATATGGAATTTATTAATCAAACGCACGTAACGCCTTTATTACCAGTACTCGCAATGGCTGGAGCTGGGCAAGTAGGAGCAGCGATTGCCATCTATGTGAAAACAAAAAACAAACGACTTCGTAACGTAATTAAAGGTGCATTACCAGTTGGCTTTTTAGGAATTGGCGAACCGTTATTATACGGGGTTACATTACCACTTGGGAAACCGTTTCTTACAGCTTGTTTAGGAGCAGCAGTTGGCGGTGCATTCCAAGCGGTTATGAAAACAGCCGCGCTTGGAATCGGTGTATCAGGATTATCATTAATTCCGTTAATTGCTGATAATAAATATTTACTATATTTCCTTGGATTAGTAGTGGCATATACTTTTGGATTTATCTTTACGTACTTCTTCGGATTTAAAGAAGAAATGGCAGAAAACATATAGAGAAAGGGATTCCTTTCTCTTTTTCTATTCATAGAAAGGGAGATTCATATGATTGGAGTTTCAATTTACCTTGCAAAAGAACGAGTAAAGAAGCAAGAAGAGTGGCTAAAAGTAGCGAAGGAAAACGATTTTTCATCTATTTTTACATCATTGCACATTCCTGAAGATAACCCTGGTACGTATAAAGAGCTAATTCAAATACTTGGGAAACAAGCTCTTGAAAATGAAATGGAATTAATGGTCGATGTTTCTCCAAAATCGTTACACCATTTAGGGATGACGTATGAAAATGTGGAGGAGCTATTGGACTGGGGCATTACAGGCTTAAGAATGGACTACGGGATTGCGCCAAAAGAAATCGCACGCGTATCTCACAAGATGAAAGTAGCTTTAAATGCGAGCACGATTACAGATTCATTTTGGAAAGAGTTAATCATAGAACATATAAAGGCAGAGAATGTAGAAGCGTGGCATAATTTTTACCCGCGCCCAGAAACAGGACTAGCAAAATCATTCTTACAAAAACAAAACGAATACTTACATGAGTGCGGAATAAAAACGATGGCATTTATTCCGGGAGATGGTGAAAAACGTGGTCCGCTATGTGAAGGTTTACCAACGTTAGAAAAGCACCGCAATATGCGCCCGCTTGAAGCGTACTTAGAACTTGTACAAGATTGTGGTGTCGATAAGGTGTTAATTGGGGATATAAGCGGAAGTATAGAAAGTGTACAAGAGATAGCGAGTGCGAGTAGAGGAATTATTCCGCTGCGGTATGAGCCATTGATAGAGAAAAGTGAAGTATTAAAAATGGTAGAACAAGTGCATACAAATAGACTAGATCCAGCTCGTGATGTCATTCGCTCAGTAGAATCACGAGAAGAAAATAAAGTCGTGTTACAGCCAATGCATACCATTTCAAGAAAGAAAGGTAGTATTACAATTGATAATGAATTGTACGGTAGATATGCAGGAGAGATGCAAGTTGCCAAACATGATTTGCCTGTAGATGAGAAAGTGAATGTTGTTGGGATGGTTGTAGAAGAGGACTTGTCTTTATTGCCGTATGTTGGCGCTGGAAAAATGTTTCAACTTTTTTGTGTAATAGAGTAAAAGCTTGAATTGGCACTATTCTGTAGGAAAACATTATCCGTAAAAGGGATAATGTTTTTTGTTTTCTTAAAAAAAGTATTTGACGAATGAAATAAAATACCGTATTGTTTTGACTTGTAAATAAAAGTTCACCATAACAAAACAAAAAGGAGAGTTCAAAATGAACCAATATATTGGGAATTTAATTATTCGTATCGTGTTAGGAGTGACATTTTTTGCGCACGGTTTAGCGAAGTTTCAATCAGGTATCGATAACGTAGCAGGATGGTTTACAAGCATCGGCTTACCAGGTGGTCTTGCATACGGCGTAGCAACAGTTGAATTAGTTGGTGGTATATTATTAATTATCGGTTTAGGCGTAAAATATGTAGGATTGTTATTCGCTCTTATTTTAGCTGGAGCTATCGTAAAGGTAAATGGAGCAGCAGGTTTATTAGGAGATGGAAAGAATCCAGGATATGAATTAGATCTTGCATTATTATCAATGGGTGCGTATTTATTCGTTGTAAAAGCAGAAGGGTATGTAGATCGTTTCTTAAAAGAGAAAGTAATGAAAACGAAGTAAACTTATTTATAAATTGTTGACTTGAATCATTAATGTAACTATAATGATTACAACGTGTAGGTTAAGAATAAAACAATTTAAATATTTTTTTACACAAGATGTAACAATATAGGTTACATCTTGTGTAAAAAATAAATAGAAAGGAAGGAAGTAACATGCCTAAATCAAATTTAGAAGTGATTCGAAGTACATATGAAGGATCTGTTTCTTCGAATGCAAAACATTTAGCGGAAGCCCTCTCTGAAAAAGTAGAATGGACAGAGGCAGCAGGATTCCCATACGGGGGAACTTATATAGGTGTAGAAGCAATAATGAAAAATGTATTTAGCCGATTAGGATCAGAATGGGATGATTATAAAGCGAGTGTAAATATGTACCATGAAGTAAGCGGAAAAGATGTGATTATTGCTGAAGGTGTTTATTCAGGAGCTTATAAAGAAACGGGAAAATCATTTGAAGCAGATTTCGTTCATGTATGGCAACTGGAGAACGGAAAAATCGTGAAGTTTAAGCAGTATGTAGATAGTCATCTTGTTAGAGAAGCGATGAAGAGATAATGCTTTTTAAATGGATCGTAAGTATATGCATTACAATTATAGTAATTTTCTCGTCTATAGTTGGCGGAAAAAAATTGCTTGCATATGTGGAAAAAGAAAATAAAAATATTCAAACCGAGCGAGTGGCAAACGAAAAAGAGAAGAAAGTTGCAGAAGAATCCCCACAAGTTAGTGAAGGTGAAATTATTTCTACTATGCACAAAATGGTACACCAAAAGGTAAAATCCTCTGAAAAATGGGGATTTGTAGAAATGACAAATAAGGAAATTTCTAATGTGAAAAGAGATATTGAAAATAGTACAGGTTTTCAATATAAAATGAAGTTATTTTCTATTATAAATAGATGGGAAAAAGGAGATTTTTCTCAAACTGTTGAGGAGCACAACTTTTTATGGAGTCTTCAAGGTGGAGATACTGGCAAGGCAACAAAACGTTTATCACCAGAAGAGGAAAAGCAGTATATAAAAGAAATGAAGAATAAATAAAAAACATCGCCAACTCAGGTGACGATGTTTTTTCATTAAGAATGCTTTCGCATGAAAGCTCTAGTTGGCTGAACAGTAACCGTTTTGAAATGAGAAAATAAATAACATCCTGTGACAACGATCATTGTCCCTACAATTTGTATCCACGTTAGTTCTTCACCGAGGAAAAGGAATGCTAAAATCGCTGTGAAAATCGGATTGAAGTTTAGAAAAATCCCGGATGTCGTAGCTCCTAATTTTTGTACACCAATATTCCAAAACACCATACAGAGAACGGTAGAAATAAGCCCTGTATATAAAAGAGATGTCAGGAAAGAAGCATTTATATTTGTAACAGTGAAGCTCCCGATGTTAAAGGGCAATAATAAAATAACGCCGAAAATACCAGAGTATAATGTGGCCATGAGCGGTGTCGTTGTTTTTGTTGCCCATTTACTACAAACAGAATACATTCCCCAAATACAAACAGCCGCAATCATCCATAAATCGCCGCTATTAAAATGTAGTGAAAATAAAAGTGCAAAGTTACCTTTTAATAGGACAAGAATAACCCCAAAGAATGAAAGAATCATGGATAGAATTTGAAGTGTATTTACTTTTTCTTTTAGAAATAATACTGAAAATAGTGCAATGGAAATCGCATTTAATGTAGAAATAAGTCCTACATTCGTTGCGGATGTTTTTTCTAGTGCTAGAAATTGAAAGATGTTAAAAAGAGCGACCCCTGAAATTCCCATGAGTATTAACGGAAGTATGGCAGCGCGAGGTGGAATGATTTTCTTTTCTTTAAACCATACCATCGGTAATAAACAAACGATCGCAATCATCCATCTTAAGCTTGTAAGTGTCATCGGAGACGCGTGATCAACGAGCGATTTTCCAACGACGAAATTTCCTCCCCATAATAAGCTCGTTAGTAATAATAAAAAGACATAAAAATAAGGCATATAAAAATCCCCTTTGTTGTAATCAATATGAATTGTAAATAATTTTAGCATTTTTCTTTATTGTGTAATATATTCTTTTGTATAATAGGGAAAAGTCGATAAGATATTTTGTTTTGAGTGATATTTATAGAAAGATATTCGGTTTTATATAGGTTATAAGTTGTTTTTTCGAATAATCATCGGTAAGAAAAAGGGGGAATTTTGATGGAGTCGTCAGTTATTAAAGTGTTAGATGATTTAGACGTACAAATTTTAGATATATTGCAGAAGGAGTCTCAAGTGAGTAATGCAGAGCTTGCGCGACGCGTTAATTTATCGCCAGCTGCGATGCATGCGAGAATAAAAAGATTAGATGGAGAAGGGTTCATTGATAAGCAAGTAGCCATTTTAAATCAAGAAAAGCTTGGTTTTGATTTGTTATGCTTTATTTTTATGAGTACGAATATTCATCAATCGGATAAACTGGAAGTGCTGGAAAAAGAATTAGAAGCAATGCCTGAAGTGTTAGAATGTCACTGTTTAACAGGAGAGTATGATTATTTATTAAAAGTTGCAAATCGTGATCGTAAAGAGTTGGAGCAGTTTATTAGAAAGCTAAATAAGCTTGGTATTACAAGGATACAGACGAGTTTAGCACTTCGTGAAATTAAATATTCGACGGTATTGCCGATACGAAATGAGGAACCAAGCAACGATTAGATTGCTTGGTTTTTTGTTTGTATAAAGTGATTGACGGGGAGAAAGGAGAGATGTATTATTATATAAAATTATGTATTAAAATTCATTTAGGTTTATAAATATTAATATCGTGGGCAAGGGGATAGAATATGAAAATCTTTAATGCAGTTACGAGTGATGTGGAAGAAATTTATAGTCTTATTGAAGCTTATGCAAAAGAGGGAGTAGTTTTACCGCGTTCTCTTTTATCTCTCTATCAATATTTACAATGTTTATATGTAGTGAAAGAAAGCGATAAGATTGTTGGAGTTGCTGGTTTACATGTGTTAGGAGAGGACCTTGCAGAAGTCCGATCATTAGTCGTTTCGCATACATATGCAGGAAAAGGAATCGGGCGTATGTTAGTGAACCATGTAATAAATGAGGCAGCGAAAATAAAAGTGAATAGAGTTATTTCTTTAACATATGAAACGGAATTTTTTCAAAAGTGCGGGTTTGATTTTGTAAATAGAGAGGCGTTACCAGAAAAAGTATGGATTGATTGTAGGCATTGTCCGAAGGTTGATTATTGTGATGAGGTGGCAATGATTCGGTATGTTGGGTGAAGCTTTTGGAGAGAAAAAACTCTCACTGTTATAGGAGAAATAATGAGATAAGTGATTGCTTTATTAAACGGGTTGGCGGAGGAATATTATAGTAGACAAACTGCGATTTCCGACATGTAAGTTTATAAACGAAGAAGAGTCTGATATGGCTCTCAGACTCTTCCCTCAATAGCAAAGAGTAAGTCTTTTAATTACTCTTCTCCTATATAATACACAAGAAGTATTTAGATGTGTAGAACAATAAATTCCAATATAGTTATTCGAATATATTGTTTAAAAATAAAAATAGATGATTTAAAAGAGGAATTAAATTACAAATGTTGATTTACCGCATGACGGGAAACCATTTATATGAAAAGATGGTTAATAAAGTGATATTGAAATAATAAAATATGAAATATTGCATATTGAATTGTGGAACAAAAAAGTGAAAATGTTATTTTGTAGACAAGGATGTTCAGCTTGCATTTTGAATAATTTAAACAGCTTATTACTAATTTAGAATGAATCCTAAATGAATTTTTGAGAGTTCATAGCGAGGGATATCATGATAGCATTACATAATCAAATATGTATTTTGGATCAAGTGAACATGCGATGGAATGGGATTATGGAAGGTGAAAAATAAAAAGAGCAGCTAGCAAAAGCTAACTACTCTATTCAAGGGATCTCTCCAAGGGGGAGTGGAGAAAATATTATGTTACTAGCAGTATTGACAGATTATTAGGGAATATACAAACCGGATGAAATAAATTTTAAATAAACTGTCGGCATTGACAGCTTTTAAGATATTCATGTACAATACTTATGAATGACATTCAGTCATTTTTGTATAACAGGATGTAGTGAGTTTAGCAACTGAACAAATACAACGGTAAATGAGGATGATAGTTGTTTATATATAGTAGTGATGAAAGTATATTTTTTAAAACAAAAATGACTGATAGTCAGTCATAAGAGGTGAGAGGTATGAAAAATAGAGCTTGGTTATATGTCATATTAACATGTATCTTTGAAATTTTTTGGGTGTTTGGTTTTAATACGGCCAATACTTGGTGGCATTGGATCGTTATTTTAGGCGTTATCGCTGTTGATTTTTACTTCCTTTCTAAAGCTTGTGAACATCTTGCAACAGGAACTGTATATGCCATCTTTGCCGGAGCTGGTACGGTAGGTACTTTCTTAATGGACGTATTCCTATTCGGCGGGAGTTTTAGTGTAGGGAAATTATTCTTTATCGTGATGGTTGTAGCTGGCGTTATTGGTTTAAAGCTAGCTGATAATAAAGAAGAAACTGTGGAAGGAGCTGCTTAAAGATGGGTTGGTTTTTCGTATTTTGCGCTGCAATTAGTGAAATAGTCGGTGTGATCGGTCTGAAAATGTATAGTAAAGATAAAACGTTAGCAAATGGAGCACTTTATATAGGCGGGTTTGCTACATCCTTCGCATTCTTGTATACATCTTTCTTATTCTTACAAGTCAGTGTCGCGTATGCGGTTTGGATTGGTATTGGAACAGCAGGTGCCGTTTTATTAAACATGTTCCTGTTTGGTGAGTCAAAAAGTAAAGCGCGTATCATTAGTGTGGCTCTTATTGTATGCGGAGTGACAGGATTAAAGGCTCTTTCGTAAAGATATACTGTATCTCCTAACAAGTCGTTAGGAGATTTTTACTATAAAAAGTGCACGATAATTGACAGTACAGCTAGTTATTTTATAAAATGAGTGACAGTCATTCAATATGCGTTTGAAAGGGTTTAGATGATGAATAAAAAAGAGAAAATTGTCTATGCAGCGATTGAAGTGTTTCAGGAAAAGGGCGTTGAAAAAACGAAGATTTCTGATATCGTGAAATTGGCTGGCATTGCACAAGGAACTTTCTATTTATATTTTCCTTCTAAGTTATCTGTTATGCCAGCAATAGCAGAAGTGATGGTTGAAAAGATGATCCTTGCAGTGAAAGAAAAAGTGCAAAATGATGCGCCTTTCTCAAGTAAAGTTACGCAAGTAATAGATGCGGTGTTTCACTTCATAGCTGAGTATCGTGAAATACAAGCTTTAATGTATGCAGGTCTTGCATCTACAGAACATATAAAAGAATGGGAAGCTGTGTATGAGCCTCTTTATATGTGGCTGAGTGGATTTTTAAATGAGGCGAAAGAAGCTGGTGAAATTCGCGATTCGGTTCATGCAGAGCGAACAGCTAAGTTATTTATCGCTCTAGTTGAATCAGCAGCGGAACAAGTTTATTTATATGATCATAAAGATGATGAGCAAGTCGAGCTACAAAAGGCAGAAGTACTAGATTTTTTAACACATGCACTACATATAAAGAAGTAGTAAGATGAACCTGTCTGAAAAGGTAGGTTTATTTTTGAGGAAAAATGAATGATAGTCATTCACCTAATACTTATGTATGTGTGGAAGGATAGAGTAAAATTCTAATGGGTAGGGGCATCTCTACTCATGATTAGCCCACTAATAGTAGGATAAAGAAAAAGCTTCTTGGGCATTATTTTTTTGAGAGGAGCTTACGGGAAGAGGTGTTAAAAAGTGAAGAAACCGATAAAGGAACAAAAGATGGTACTGGTCATTCTTTTGAGTAATATATTTATCGCTTTTTTAGGGATTGGATTAATCATTCCGGTTATGCCGTCCTTTATGAATGATATGCATTTAACAGGGAAGACGATGGGATATCTCGTTGCAGTGTTTGCAATGGCTCAGCTCATTTCGTCACCTATTACAGGCCGGTGGGTCGATCTTTACGGTAGGAAGAAAATGATCATCATTGGATTATTTATTTTTGGTGTTTCAGAACTTCTTTTTGGATTAGGAAAAGATGTGTGGATGCTTTATGTGGCACGGGTGTTAGGCGGAATTAGTGCTGCGTTTATTATGCCTGGTGTTACGGCATATGTTGCGGATATTACCTCTATGCAAGAGCGTCCAAAGGCGATGGGATATTTATCTGCGGCAATTAGTACTGGATTTATTATAGGGCCTGGAATTGGCGGATTTATTGCAGAATACGGTATACGTGTGCCGTTCTTTGTAGCTGCAGCAATTGCTTTTATAGCATGTGTCATTTCTATATTTATTTTAAAAGAGCCGTTAACGAAAGAAGAGCTTGCAGAGATTTCTGCTAACACGAAAGAATCGAGTTTTATTGGTGATTTAAAGAAATCATTACATCCAATGTATGCAATTGCATTTATTATCGTATTTGTACTCGCATTCGGATTATCAGCGTATGAAACTGTGTTTAGTCTGTTTTCTGATCATAAATTTGGATTCACACCGAAAGATATTGCGGCAATCATTACAATTAGTTCAATCTTTGGGGTAGTTGTGCAAGTATTTATGTTTGGTAAATTGGTTGATATATTCGGTGAAAAAGTGTTAATTCAAATATGTTTAATTGTAGGTGCAGTATTAGCGTTTGTTTCAACTGTAGTCTTTAATTATTGGATTGTCCTTCTTGTTACGTGCTTCATTTTCCTAGCATTTGATTTACTTCGTCCTGCTTTAACGACGTTTTTATCAAAAGCAGCTGGAAAAGAGCAAGGGTTCGTTGCTGGTATGAACTCGACTTATACGAGCTTAGGAAATATCGCAGGACCAGCGATGGGCGGCATATTATTTGATATGAATATTCATTATCCATATGCTTTCTCAGGAGTTGTTTTAATAGTTGGTCTCGGTATCACGTTTATGTGGAGAGAGAAACAGCTAGCTGAAAGTTTTGCGAAGTAATAAAACCCCTTACGACGGTAAGGGGTTTTTGTTTTATAAACTTAATCCAAATCGTTTTAATTCAATGAAAATCCCCTCTAATTGTTTGCCTTTATCCGTTAATGTGTACTCTACACGAGGCGGAACTTCTGGATATACTTTTCTCGTGATAATGCCTTGAGACTCTAGTTCTTTTAGTCGAAGCGATAATGTTTTCGGACTAATCCCGTCCATTGATTTTTGTAAATCACTAAAGCGTAATGTTCCTTCGATAAGAAGATCACGGATGATTAAAAACGTCCACTTTGTACGAATTACATCAAGCGTTTTAGCGATGGGACAAGGTATGCCAGGTAAACCTTTCGTTAATTCAACTGGATCTATATTGTTCATGGAACTAGCCTCCATAAAATTTTTTTGGATGAATTTGCTTTATAGTATCACAAAACTATACTTTTGGTAACTATATGAAAAAAATATCACTACTTCCATAAAGAAAGTTAGTGAATATACAATAGCAATACGAAATACAAAGGGTTTAGATGAAGAGGAGGTGATTTTCATGTGGGTGAAAAATTTGTTTAGATTTCTTAGTTTGTTTGTTGTTTGTATTGTACTTGTAGCATGCGGCGCAGAAGAAAAAACGGAAGTCCAGTTATTAAAAGAAATGCCAAAGCCAAAAGCAATGACAATTGACCCCTCACTAAGTCAAAAGGAAGCGACCGAAATGGTTCATGCAGCGCAGCGTTTTTATGCATTTTGGGATACAGGTAAAGAGGAGCTTATTCCGCAGACTGTTACTGAAAATTTTTTCGATCATACATTGCCGAAAGGGCGACCACAAGGTACGGAAGGATTAAAGTTTGCAGCGAAAAATTTTCGTGAAGTTGTTCCGAATATACATTGCGAGATTGAAGATTTATTAGTCGTCGGTGATAAAGTAACAGCTCGTCTTTCTTTTATAGGAACGCACAATGATAAGAAAATCAATTTTTTTGCTATTGATATTTTACATGTGAAAGACGGAAAGATAACGGAAGACTGGCATTTAGAAGATAATCTTACGCTGAAACAACAACTTGCGTTAATAGCTGAAGAGTAAATTATATAGGGGAGAGAAAAGTGATGAAAAATATATTTATTATAAATGGACATGAAAAATACGGTACGAAAGAAGGACGATTAAATAGAACATTAGTTGATTATATGGTAACGGTATTAAGTGAGAAGCATCATGTGAAAACAACAACGATCCAAGAGGGCTATAGTATTAAAGAAGAACAAGAGAAGTTTTTATGGGCTGATGTTGTAATTTATCAAACGCCGATTTACTGGTTTAGTGTACCAGGGTTATTTAAAACGTATATGGATGAAGTATATGAATACGGTTTGTTCTTTAAAGGTGCTGATGAATATGGAACAGGTGGTTTATTAAAAGAGAAAGAGTATATGTTTTCTACAACTTGGAATGCGCCTGAGAAAGCATTTGGAGATAAGACGAAGTTCTTTGAAGGGGGAAGTTTAGAGTCAGCGCTTAGCCACTTACATCGCGTACAAAAGTTTCTTGGCATGAGTCCGTTAAAGAGCTTTGCTTGTTATGATGTGGTGAAGAATCCGAATATTGAGCAATATTTATTGAACTTGAAAGATCACCTAGATGGAGTAATTAAATAGTAGTTTGCATCTTGGGGCATGAGTGCTCTGTACTTTATCGTTGGTATGAGCAGTATTTTATTATTTATGAAGGCGATTGGGAGAGAGAAGTATGAGGGGGAGGTTTCTCAGATTGGATAAAACGATATGAAAAGCGATGCTAGAAATCGCTTTTCATATGGCTTTTAAAACGGATCAACTTCAGCTAAATCAGGATTGCTATTTGGGTTTGTTAATAAGACTTTCAGCTCAACTACTTCAGAGAGCGCAACAAGGATATAACCACTAATAAGGACGACGAGTCCGATGACGCTTAATGTTTGCAGTGTAATGTCACGGCTATTGTTTTCGGAGTTGTCTTGGGGCGTTGAAGGTGGATTGTTATTCATGATTAAGGCTCCCATATTTTTTTATTTATATATGTGCAAAATCATTATTTAACTTATGGATAGGAATCGTATAGTCATTTTCACTATATGAAAAATGCCTATGAAAAGTGATTAGAAATTTTGGGACGAGAAAAGAGTGTAAACCAAAAGGTCATTAAAACTGCACTTTTGGATTACACTCTTTTTATTTATCTCGCTATTTGTGGAGGTCGGATTGCCTGTAAACGACCAGTTGGTGAGGGCTAATAATCAGTAGGGGATGAACAAAACCCCACTGATTAAATTTTTTTCATACAAATAAAATGAGGTTAGCCAAAGTAACTATCCTAATATACGCAACGATTCTTCAATAAACGCCGGTATATCTTCTGGTTGTCTACTTGTGACCAGCTGATTTTGGCATACGACAACCTCTTTGTCATGAAAATTTCCGCCGGCATTTTTCAAATCGACCGCAATGGATTTATAGCCAGTCACATCACGTCCTTCAAGTGTTTGTGCAGTGATGAGTAATTGGGGTCCGTGACAAATAGCAAAAACAGGTTTTTTCGCATCCATAAATGCTTTGCTAAAGTGAACGAAACGTTCATCTGCACGAAGTATATCTGGGGAAAATCCGCCTGGTATGAAGAGGGCATCAAAGTTCTCTGGAGAAACATCATCGATACCTTTATCAATTACAACTTCACTTTTTCCTTGTTTACCGTGTACCGTTTTACCTTTTTCTGCTTCAATAGTTGTTAATTCATATCCCTTTTGTTTAAAAGCTTCTGCTGGCTCTGTGTATTCTGTGTCCTCAAAATAATCTGTTATTAAAGTAGCAATTTTTTTACTCATTCTCATCCGCTCCTTATATTGTATTATCGATTTCAGAATCATCCTTGAGCAATGTCTTTTATAAAGTGAAACTTTAATTCATATTTTTCCATTCCCTTCAGTTCCTTTGCCCTGTTAATTTAATACATACCCTTTTTATTTGGACGTAAACATGTATTATCGTTTTTGTATGTAAAATTATAAAATATCGATTGTGCTGGTGATTCTTGTTTGAGAAGGAGAAATAAAAAAGCCAAGGAGAGAATTTATTCTTTTCCTTGGCTTTTAAGATAATTCTTTTCGTTAAAACGAGGAAACGCGTTGCTTCGTTTTTGGTACAATAATAAATTTGATCCAGAGTAACCCGACAATCATAATGATAAGGCTATGTAAAAATTGACCTGTAGCAAGGAGAATAACAATTGAAAATACAATGAGTTGAATGCTTAGTAATATAAAGATTAAGCGAAGAAATTGATTCATTCGTTTTTCATTATCAATTGGATATAATGCTACAATAATATTTCCCGAAAAATATTTCCACAGGGAACGGAGTTGCATAGAAATCATATATAGGACGATATATGCGATAGCGCCTTTTACGTATATATTTGGTATAAAATATAAGGCGAAGGCACCGATCAATCCTAAGCGGATATATATACCGAAATAATCATTCCCACGTAAAAATGCGAGTGTATGTAAATAGAAGAAAGTTGCTTGCTTTTTATGTAATAAAGGTTCAATCCAATTTGTAAGCCATTTTCTTTTACTTACTTGCTTATTCAGTTGCGGAACGTCGGTGAAAATGCTAGCAAATTGATAAAAACGAACGTTCATTTTTTCTTCTTGTTCAATTATGTAATCCCACGGAATTCGTTTTGTAGGTTGCTTTTTCGTATATAGAAGCAGGAAAGCAAGTAGTAAGAGCAATCCGCCTAATATGAGAACATGTGCCGAGTAAAACAACATGTAAATAATGAGTGCGTTACAAATAATACGAATAATTAGCCATATGCTTTTTTCATGACTATCACGCCACATCCAATGTATGTACATGTTCCAAGCTTTCGTAATCATTAAAACGATAAAGATTGTACATAAGAAAGGTACTGTTACTTGTAATGATTGCATGGCAAGTGGAACGAGAATAAGGAACGTGAACAATAATGGGAAAAGCTGCATGATGTAATTATATAGAAGAGATTTTTTAAAATAAGATGTTAGTTTCTCTTCTAATGCGAGTAAATAGACAGCATCAGGTTTTTGAATAAATGTACGGATCGGGCATCTCGTTATAATGAATGTAAGTATAATCGTGATGAGTAGTAAAGCTATTCCTTTAGAAGGAGATGCTTTTAAAAACTGAGCATAGTAGTATGCGCCAACGCATGAAATAAAGATAAAGCTATATAGTAAACCGTTAATCATACGTGCAAAGTATGTAATGATATTTTGCATATGTTGTTGGAAGCGACTGCTCCATAGCGATTCGATTGACATGTTTTTCACCTCTTTGTTCTATTATATATGTTTTACAAAAGAAAAAACGAGCAAATTGCGTTATGCAACTTGCCCGTTTTTCTTTTCGTTATTTTTTTTCTGATCACGATTCATTAATGGATAGAAGGCAAAGCCGATTACGAATAAACCAATTCCGAGAAGGAATGTTTTTATATCGGCTGCGCCCGTTTTAATAACCCATAGTGCGTAGCAAAGTGCGATCACTGCCACTATGCCATCTGTAATTCTTGCCCGCATTTCATTTTTATACGTTTCACCAGTAGCGACTAGTTTTAACTGGAATATTGGTGAAACGAGATATGGAATGAGGTAGGCTAATGTTGATACGGTAATAACGAATGTATAAGCTTCCGCAATGGTTCCTGATAATGTTGAGAATAAGAACACTTGCGACATAATGTTTGTTAATCGTAATGAGTAAATTGGACTTCCTTTTTTATTTGTTTTTGCGAAGAAGGAAGGGAAGAAACCTTCTTTTGCTGCTTGATATGGTACTTCTGAGCTTAATAAAATCCAGCCTAAGATAGAACCGAATAGGGAAGTAAGAGCAAGTAATGCCATTAGTTTCCCGCCGCCATGACCCATTGCAGCATTTAGTGCGTCTGCTAATGGACGTTCAGAAGCTTGTAATGTATCAACGTGAAGTACACCCATTGTTAAAATTGTAATTCCTAAGTAAATCGCAACGGTAATAAGTAATCCCGCAACTGTTGCACGTTTTACTGTTTTTGGAGAAACAGCACGGTTTGATAAAAGAACCGCGGATTCAATTCCGATAAATGCCCAAAGCGTTGTAAGAGCAGCTAAGTTTACTTGTGAAAGTAGGCCGTGTGATACACCTGATTTATCAATCATCGGTGTGTACCATTGTCCAAACTTAGAAGCTTCGAATGCAAATAACGTAACGACGATGAATAAAAGGAATCCAGTTACTTTCGTTGTTGTTGCTAAGAAGTTTAGCTTGCCAGCGCCGCTTACACCGTTTGTTAAAATAACATGAGTTCCCCAAAGTAAGATGGAACAAATCGTAAATGTAATTAGTTTTCCGACTTCTACGTTAAACGAACCGATTGAAAATAATAGTCGTGTATCTTTCATAATTGGGAAGAAGAGTGATAAATATCCCGCAAATGATGTAATGATGGCAACGTTACTTGCCCAGTTTGCAACCCAATATCCCCATACCATACTGAAACCAGCCATTTTTTTCTTTTTTGGTGATGAGAATAAAGCATATGCATGACTTTGTGGCCCTGTCGTTAAATCAGGACGACGAATTGCTAAATTACCGAAAACAAGAGCTAGCATTAACACACCAAACCCTGTTGTTAACCAAGCTAGTGTGACACCGAGAGGGCTTGCTGTTTGTGCCAACGTACTTGGCACCATGAAAATCCCAGCGCCAACCATATTACCGACAACGAAAGCTGTTAGTACCCAAAAGCCCCATTTTTTTTGTTGCATAGAAAATACCTCCAAAGTTAGTATAACCAAGTCAAGCGAGGAGATATGTATGTCTTCTTAGTAGAGAAGAGAAGTTCCAAACAAAACAAAAAAAGCACGTAATTTGCCGCTACATGCTTTCTATCTTATAAGAAACCCACGACATACCTCTCGATAGCTCTCCACAAACGAAACGTTTCATTTGTGACAGTTCTGCACTTATTAAATGCAGACCCAGCAAGCGTGCATGGTGGACACGGGCTTACTTCGGCAATCATTCCTTTCTCATTCCTTCATCAATGCCACTACATCTCCTGAAATGATACTCTTAATGATTGCAACCTCTACCTCACCGAGATACGAATGAGGATTTAAATATTAAATTAACGTCTTTAAGAGTAACAAATGAATTTTTATACGTCAATGGATATAGTAATAATCAGATTATAGAGAAGAGTTTGTGATTAAAAGTGAGAGGGATTGTTATACAATATTTGAATTTTCGTAATATAATACATGTTATTGGCACTAGAAGATTGAGAAGGGGATGAAGTATATGTCTGTATGTAATGAAAATTCCGTAATAGGTGTACTAGATTCAGGGGTTGGGGGATTAACGGTTGCGAGTGAGATTATACGTCAATTGCCTAAAGAGAGCATTTATTATATTGGTGATAATGAGCGTTGTCCGTATGGGCCAAGAAGTGTAGAAGAGGTACAATCTTTCATGTTTGAAATGGTTGAGTTCCTCAAACAGTTTCCATTAAAAGCTCTAGTGGTAGCGTGCAATACTGGTGCAGCTGCTGCATTGACTGATTTGCAAGAAGCACTTTCTATTCCAGTTATTGGCGTTATACATCCGGGAGCCAGAGCTGCAATTAAAGTGACGAAGAAAGGCAAAATCGGGGTAATTGGAACTGTAGGTACGATAAAATCTAATATGTACGAAAAAGCATTACACGAGCTTGATACATATTTGGAAGTGCATAGTCATGCGTGCCCGACTTTAGCTACAGTTGTAGAAAATCATTTAGAAGATACAGCATATGTAACGGAGCAAGTGAAACAAGCTTTACTGCCATTAACGAAAGAAGATATAGATACGCTAATTCTTGGGTGTACGCATTATCCACTGTTAGAGTCCTATATAAAAAAGGAGTTAGAGGCTGTGACGGTTATTAGTTCGGCAGAAGAAACAGCGATAGAGTTAAGCACAATTTTACAGCACAAAGGAATTCTGTCTGACAATCTTAATCCGAAACATCGATTTTTTACAACAGGCTCTGCCTTATCATTTGAACATATTGCTGAGAGATGGTTAGGGTATCAAATTTCTGTAGAATATGTACATTTGCCCATGAAAAATGCACGTATGTATAATTAGGGTTTATTAAATTACTTTTTTAATAAAACAGGTTCGTTCCATAAGAAGGAAAGATTAAGCCTTTCATTGAAATGATTAAGGTCATTTCAATGAAAGGAGAGGTTTGATTATGGAATTATCAAGATCTCAATTATTTGCTTTACAGTATATTTCAAAATATGCAGAGAACGAAAAACGTGAGGCTAAATCAACCATTAATCATATACTGAAAATGTCTAATATTACAGATGAAATGTTTGAAGAAGCTGTCATTCATTTAAAATCTCATGCAAGGATTGCTTTACACTTTCATCCAGACAGATTAGATTCGAATATGAAAAATATTGCTGAAGCACTTTTTGAGCAAGGCATATATAAAAGTCAGTTTGAAACATTGCTATCTAATGGGAGTGTATCTGCTTATCCGGGTGGTGAGCGTGACCTTTGGGAACAGAAAATATTTAGAGGCGCATATCAATTGGAAGGCGTAACGAATAATGAACGGCCTAAATACGGGGCACTAAATGTAATGTTACATCCAGATGGGCCTGCCCCGCGTTTTGGATCATGTTATTTTCTCTTATCTCCAAAAGTTTCTTATCGCTCTACATATACGTATTTAGATTCGCATCAAGATCCAAAAGAAAAGGGTACTTATGAAGAGTTTGATATGATTTTAGCTGCACTTTTGGAAGAGACATTCGTAAGAGATTTTGCAATTGGTGAAGGGAATTTGACTCCAACAAGACTCATTCATCATTTACTGGATAACCTCGAAAGGCCGTTTATAGATTTCGTAAACAAAGAGTCAGCTCGTAATCTTAATCATTATATTGAAGCACAGATTCATGGAGATATTTCTCTTAAAGAAGATGTGGAAGCACTTGTTGTAGATCCTTCATTTAAGGGTACGAATGTAGGTAGAACTTTAGAAGAAATTTGTCTGAAGTATTCTATTGATTTGTATTGGCACATGGGTTTTGTACTTACGGTGGATGAAGTTCCGATGGATTTTAGAGGTTCAAAAATGCCATCTTTAGCAAGACGCATTGCACGAAATAATTGTATCGATGCACATATAATCGGCTCTGCTGTAGTGGATTTGAAAAGGAATCCACTATCTTGGAGTGATCGCGGAACATATGAAGAGGTGCTTCAGGAATTAAAATTATTATGGCATGTTTTAGTTCGATTTGGAAAACCAAATCGGAATGTGAAATAAACACGCTATTGTCTTGGGAAGCATGTATATAAAGTGAAACTTTAATCAGTGGGGGATTCTTCATCCCCCACTGATTATCAGCCCTCACCAATCGGACTTTAATGGGCAGCCCGTCCCCCACTTAAATTCTTTGCTTTCGCTGAATTTTGAGGTGGGGGTCTTACTGTCCATTAAAGTGAGATAAAAAGAAGCTGATCTAAAACTAGATCAGCTTCTACATATAAGATTAAACTAAGTTTAATACTGTTACTTTTTCACGTGTCATAGACTCAAGGCTCTTACGAATACCTTGTGCGCCCATACCTGAACCTTTTACACCGATGAATGGGAAGTGGTCAGGGCCGCGCTCTGTGCGTCCGTTAATTTGAACAGAACCAGTTTCGATTTTGTTAGCAATTGCAAATGCTTTGTTAATGTCTTTTGTGAAGACACTTGCTTGTAAGCCGAACTCTGATTTGTTAGCAATTTCAATTGCTTGTTCATCTGAAGAAACACGGATGATTGGAAGGATTGGGCCGAATGGCTCTTCCCAAGCAACTTTCATTTCTTCTGTTACGTGGTCGATTAATGTTGGGTAAATTAAGTTACGCTCACGTTTGTTACCGATAACGATTGTTGCACCTTTTTCAGCAGCGTCGTCAACTAAACCTTGAACGAAGTCAGCAGACTTGTCGTCGATTAATGGAACGATTGTGCTATCTTGTTCTGGAGATCCAACTGATAGTTCAGCTACTTGCGCTTTTAATAAGCTAACAAGCTCGTCTGCTACGTTTTCGTGTACAAGTACACGTTTAATAGCTGTACAACGTTGACCAGAGTAAGAGAATGCACCGCTTACGATATGGTTTGCAGCATCTTGTAAGTCAGCATCTTCACGAACGATACCAGGGTCTTTACCACCAAGTTCTAATACAAGTGGAATCATTGAAGCTTTTTTCGCTAAATGTTTACCTGTGTTTGTACCACCTGTGAACGATACCATATTGATGCCTTCGTGCTCTACTAAGTAGTCACCAATGACAGAACCGCGTCCTGTCGCTACGTTTACAAGACCTTTTGGAAGGCCAGTTTTATGAAGTGCTTCAACCATTTTAATACCACTAATCGCACCTTGAGTTGCTGGTTTGAAAATAACAGCGTTACCCATAATTAATGCTGGTGCAAGTTTTGCAGCAGATAAGTTTACTGGGTAGTTAAACGGTGCGATTGCTAATACAACACCAAGTGGTGCGCGTTGGATGATCGCAAGTTTAGATTTCGTTCCGCCAGGGAAGCTATCGCCCATCATGCTTTCTCCATGCATATGTAAAGCTTCTTCGATCGTGTAACGAATGAAGTCAGCTGTACGAACAACTTCTTTTTTCGCATCTTTATATCCTTTACCGACTTCTTTCATAATGATATCGGCAATTTCATCTTGCATATTTACGAGCTCATCAGCCCATTTATATAAATATTTTGCGCGATCTTGTAGAGAAGCTTCTGCCCATGATTTTTGAGCTTCTTTTGCAGATGCAATTGCTTCATCTACTTCTCCGCGAGTAATTGCTTGTACTTGTCCAATTACTTCGTGTAAGTATGGAGATGGAATTTCGATTGTTTCTCCTGAAGAGCTTTCTCTCCATTCTCCGTTTAAATAAAATTTGTACGTATTGCTAGTTGTCATGATTAGTCCTCCTAAAATAGCAACTTGTAAGAGTGAGTATAAGGTGATTGTAGGTGGTTTGATAACATTTTTCAAATGAAATGTTTGTGAAAACGATTTCTTATTCTTTTTTTATTTTGTATGCCCTTTCTTACAGAACATTCTCTTATTTCAAAATGATGTAGCGTATATTTTCATTCGGCTTGCAAAAAAACAATTGACAGAATACTCAATAAAGTTGTAAGATTATATATGGAAAATAAATGAAGGGGGTGTGCGTAATGATTGTAATCGTAAATGTAATGGGTTTAGCTCTGTTAAATGGCAGAAAACATTCATATCATTACGCAACCCGTACGGATATATAGGGCATCTTTGTCTTATAAAAAGCGTACGTTGCGTATATCGTAACGTACGCTTTTATGCATTCCTGTGCATATCGTCAAGCGACGGTATGCTTTTTTTTGTTTATTTTCCCTTGTTTAGTTCCGATAAAAACTTTGGAAGGTGGAAAAATGTGATGAGATTGTATGGGTTACGAAATGTAAATGTGATGGGTCTGGATAGCGGATAAAGAAATGAGAGGGAAACGAGAACGAGAAGGGAGAGGTTACATTGTTATCAGTATTACTAAAGTTAAAATGGTTTTTTAAAGAGCATTGGAAGAGATATAGTATCGCCATTGGAGCTCTTTTAATTGTAAATATAGTTGAAGTCATTCCCCCGAAAGTGTTAGGGGTTACGATTGATAACATAAAAACAGGAACGTTATCGAATGAAGCAATTATGCAATCTATTCTTATTTTAATAGGGGTTACGATCGTTGGATACGGTCTTACTTTCGTTTGGCAACATCAGCTGTTTGGTGGTGCATTCGTACTGGAGAAGACGATGCGCTCCAAATTTATGGGGCATTTACTTAAAATGACACCGACGTTTTATCAAAAAAATCGTACTGGTGATTTAATGGCGAGAGCGACAAATGATTTAAAAGCAATTGCTATGACAGCTGGTTTCGGTATATTAACGCTCGTGGATTCGAGCTTATATATGCTTACGATTGTCTTTATGATGGGATTTACAATTAGTTGGGAGCTTACATTTGCGGCACTTATCCCGCTTCCGATTATGGCGTATGCAATGAATATATATGGAAAGAAATTGCATGAAAGATTTACAGTTGCGCAAGATGCGTTCGGTGATATGAATGATAAAGTACTAGAATCGATCGCTGGTGTACGTGTGATTCGTGCATACGTACAAGAAAGTGCAGACGAGGAAAGATTTCATCATTTAGGAGATGACGTCTACGAAAAAAATATGAAGGTAGCTAAAATTGATGCGTTATTCCAGCCGACTGTGAAAATGCTTGTCGGTCTTAGTTATTTAATTGGTTTAGTGTATGGTGCGTATCTTGTATTTCAATCAAAGGTAACACTTGGCGAACTCGTTTCATTTAACGTGTATTTAGGTATGATGATTTGGCCGATGTTTGCAATTGGCGAATTAATTAATGTTATGCAACGAGGAAATGCTTCATTAGACCGTGTGAATGAAACGTTGGCGTATGAACCAGATGTAAAGGATCCGAAAAATCCAAAGCTTGTACAAGAGCCGGATTATATTCAGTTTGATGACGTTACCTTTTCATATCCTTCATCAACTGAAATAAATTTAAAAAAGGTTTCATTTACATTAAAACAAGGGGAAACGCTTGGGGTTGTCGGAAAAACAGGAAGCGGAAAAACGACGCTCGTCCGTCAGCTTCTTCGTCAATATCCGCTGGGAGATGGGGATATTGCAGTCTCTGATGTGACGCTAGATAAAATGACAAATGAAAATGTGCTTGGTTGGATTGGATATGTACCTCAGGAACATATTTTGTTCTCAAAAACAGCGAGGGAAAATATTTTATTCGGAAATAGGGAAGCGACGGAAGAAGAACTCGAGAAAGCGATTGAAATCGCGGCTTTTACAAAGGATTTAGAGTTTTTACCAGAAGGGTTAGAAACGCTCGTTGGAGAGAAGGGTGTTTCTTTATCAGGAGGGCAAAAACAAAGAATCTCGATTGCGCGAGCTGTTATTCAAAATCCGGAAATATTAATTTTGGACGATTCTTTATCAGCTGTTGATGCTCGTACGGAAGCAGCGATCATTGACAATATAAGAACAGAAAGAAGCGGAAAGACGACGATTATTACGACGCACCGTTTATCGGCTGTACAACATGCGGATTGGATTCTCGTTATGGATGACGGGCAAGTAATAGAAGAAGGTACGCATGATCAGCTTATTAAAAGCGGAGGCTGGTATGCGGAGCAGTTTGAAAGACAACAAGGGGAAAGTGAAAGTGCGGATAGTGGGGTGAAAATATGAGCGTTTCAAAACGATTGTTTCAATATGCGATGAAAGTGAAAGGTACGATTTTTGCAGCGATGTTAATGTTATTTATTTTCGTCATCGCAGAGCTTGCGGGTCCTTTCGTAGCGAAAACGATGATTGACGATCATATCGTTGGAATAGAGAAGCCTTGGTATGAAACAGAAAAGAGTGAAGAGGCTGTTTCGTATAATGGTGCCTTTTATAAGCGAAGCGATCGCTTCCAGGAAGGTGAGAAAAAAGGAGAAGAAGCACGCGTGATGCAAGTCGGTTTTCAATATTACTTTGTACCGAATAAAGTGAATATTGAGGGGTCACGTTCTGTAAAAGATGATATGATTACGGTTCAAAATGGTAAGGCGGTGCAAGTGTATAAAGCGAAAGCATTAACGAAAGAAGAAGTGTTTGCGTTTTATAAACCAGAAATAAACCGTCTATTATTACTTGGTGGTGGCTATTTCGCTTTATTAGTAGTCGTTTCATTATTTGCATATGGAAAGCAATTTTTCTTACAGAAGGCAGCGAACAAAATTATTCAAATTATGAGGGAAGATGTCTTTTCTCATATTCAAACGTTGCCGATTCGTTATTTCGATCATTTACCAGCAGGAAAAATTGTATCGCGTGTCACGAATGATACGGAAGCCATTCGTGATTTATATGTAACGGTACTTGCGACATTCGTCTCTAGTATCATTTATATTATCGGGATATTTGCGGCATTATTTTTACTCGATGTAAAATTGGCAACGATATGTTTACTTATTATCCCGATTTTAATCGTTTGGGCCATTCTTTATAGAAAGTATGCGTCTGTATACAATCATAAAATGCGTTCACGTTTATCTGATATTAACGGAACAGTGAATGAATCCATTCAAGGGATGCCAATTATTCAAGCGTTCCGTCAAGAGCATGAAACGAAGAAAGAGTTTGATGAATTAAATGGCGATTATTTTAAATATCAAAATAAAATTTTGAATTTAAATGCAGCAACTTCACATAACTTAGTAGGTGTATTAAGAAATATCGCTTTCACAGGTGTGATTTGGTATTTCGGTGGCGCTTCATTAAGTGCTACAGGCGTCATTTCTCTAGGGATACTGTATGCGTTCGTTGATTATTTAACACGATTGTTCTCACCGATTACAAATATGGTAAATCAGCTTGCTAACTTAGAACAATCGCGCGTTGCATCAGAACGTGTTTTTGAATTGTTAGAGGAAAAAGGGGAAGCAGTAGAAGAGGAACGTATACCTCGCTTACAAGGAAATGTGAAGTTTGATAATGTGTCGTTTTCTTATAATGGAAAAGATGAAGTGTTAAAAAATATTTCTTTTGAAGCGAAACAAGGCGAGACAGTAGCACTTGTCGGCCATACTGGATCAGGAAAAAGTTCCATTATGAATGTACTCTTTCAGTTTTATGAGTTTGAAAAAGGAAAGCTTACGATTGACGGACATGATGTAAAAGAGATGCCGAAACAAGCAACTCGTGAACATATGGGAATCGTACTGCAAGATCCGTTTTTATTTAGCGGGACAGTGGCGTCTAATGTTAGCTTAGAGAATGAAAACATTTCAAAAGATCGCATCGTAAAAGCATTGCGCGATGTTGGTGCGGAAAGATTTGCGAACAATATAAATGAAGAAATTACGGAGAAAGGAAGTACACTTTCAACCGGGGAACGTCAGCTTATATCGTTTGCTAGAGCACTTGCATTTGATCCAGCTATTTTAATTTTAGATGAAGCGACATCTAGTATTGATACAGAGACAGAAGCGATGATTCAACAGGCGCTAGAAGTCGTGAAAAAAGGGAGAACGACATTTATTATTGCCCACCGACTTTCTACAATTAAAAGCGCAGATCAAATTATTGTACTCGATAGAGGAACAATCTTGGAAAAAGGTTCTCATGATGAACTAATGAAAAAGCACGGGCGTTATTACGATATGTATAAAACGCAAATGGAAGGAAACCAGAGCGCTTAATAGGTACGGGGGAGAGCTTGCGATTTTCGCAAGTTCTTTTTTTAGTGAATCAGGGCAGTTAAATAAGAAGTATTATTTTACCTTTCCTACAATAAATGCTATATTAAAAAATGTTACTTATTTTTTGTATGTAGCGTTATTTTTCCCTTTTGTTTGATTATGAAGAAAAAGGATAAACTAAATAAGAACATTTTCATTGAAAAATTGTTCAAGATTGCATACAATCAATATAGTTTTTAAATTCCTATCAGAATACTTGGAGGATTACAATCATGAAAAAATTATTTTCAGTACTTGCAGTAACTACATTAGCGATCGGGATTGTAGCGGGCTGCGGTAAAGAAGAGAAAAAAGATACAGCTAGTCAAGACGCGTTACAAAAGATTAAACAAAGCGGTGAACTTGTAATTGGTACAGAAGGTACATACCCACCATTTACGTTCCACGATTCAAGCAATAAATTAACTGGATTTGATGTTGAATTAGCAGAAGAAGTTTCAAAACGTTTAGGAGTAAAACCTGTATTTAAAGAAACACAATGGGATAGCTTACTTGCTGGTTTAGATGCAAAACGTTTCGACATGGTAGCGAATGAAGTTGGTATTCGTGAAGATCGTCAAAAGAAATATGACTTCTCTAGTCCATACGTTTCATCTTCAGCGGTATTAGTTATTGCAAAAGATAAAGATAAACCTGCTACATTTGCTGATGTAAAAGGATTAAAAGCAGCACAATCTTTAACAAGTAACTATGCAGATATTGCTAAGAAAAATGGTGCGGAAATTACGAATGTAGAAGGCTTTAGCCAAGCAGCAGAATTATTAAATACTGGCCGTGTTGATTTCACAATCAATGATAAATTATCAGTGTTAAACTATTTAGAAACGAAAAAAGATGCAAAAATTAAAATTGTAGATACAGAAAAAGAAGCGTCACAAAGTGGATTCTTATTCCGTAAAGGTAGCGACAAGCTAGTACAAGAAGTAAATAAAGCGTTAGAAGATATGAAAAAAGACGGTACGTACGATAAAATAGCGAAAAAATGGTTCGGTGAAAATGTATCTAAGTAGTGCATTGGTTTCAGATCGATTGTCTACTTGGATAGATATTATGCAGTCTTCCTTCATGCCTATGCTGAAGGAAGCTGTTCTTACGACAATTCCATTAACGCTTATTACATTTATTATCGGGATTATACTTGCGACGTTAACGGCGCTTGCACGTATTTCAGGTAGTCGTATTTTACAATGGATTGCTCGTATCTATGTATCTATCATTCGCGGAACGCCACTTCTTGTACAATTATTTATTATTTTCTATGGTCTTCCAACTCTTAATATTGAAGTTGAGCCATATACAGCAGCAGTTATTGGATTTTCATTAAATGTCGGTGCATATGCATCTGAAATTATTCGTGCTTCTATCCTTTCTATTCCGAAAGGGCAGTGGGAAGCAGCTTACACAATTGGAATGACGTATCCGCAAGCGTTAAAACGTGTTATTTTACCACAAGCGACGCGCGTATCCATTCCGCCGCTGTCGAATACATTTATTAGTTTAGTGAAAGATACTTCATTAGCATCGTTAATTTTAGTAACAGAAATGTTCCGAAAAGCACAGGAAATTGCGGCAATGAACTATGAGTTTTTAATTGTTTATTTCGAAGCAGGTCTTATTTATTGGGTTATTTGTTTCTTATTATCAATCGTACAACAGATGTTAGAAAAGCGTTCAGAACGCTACACATTAAAATAATCCTTTTACAAAAGGAGTTTTTGTTTTTATGATCTCAATTCAGCATTTACAAAAAAGTTTCGGAGATAATACCGTACTAAAGCATATAGATTTATCAGTTGAGAAGGGGGAAGTTGTTGTTATTATCGGGCCATCTGGATCGGGTAAAACGACATTCTTACGTTGTCTCAACGTGTTAGAAACGCCGAACGTTGGTAGTATTCGCATCGGTAATAAAGAACTCGACTTCTCTCAAAAAGTAACGAAGAAAGATATTGTCAATCTTCGTACGCAAACAGGTATGGTATTCCAGCACCATAACTTATTCCCGCATTTAACAGCACTTCAAAATGTAATGGAAGGGCTCGTTACAGTGAAAAAGATGGGGAAAGAAGAAGCGAAGAAGAAAGCAAACTATTTCCTTGAAAAAGTTGGTCTTGCGGATAAAGTAGACTTATATCCCTTCCAACTATCGGGCGGACAACAACAGCGCGTTGGAATTGCTCGCGCGCTTGCGATGGAGCCGGAAGTGTTACTATTTGATGAGCCGACGTCAGCACTTGATCCTGAACTCGTTCAAGAAGTTCTGAAAGTAATGAAGGAACTTGCTAAAGAAGGTATGACGATGGTGATTGTAACGCACGAAATGCGCTTTGCACATCAAATTGCAAACCGCGTTATTTTCATGGATGGCGGTGTCGTTGTCGAACAAGGTACACCAGAAGAAGTGTTTACAAATCCAAAAGAAGAACGTACGAAGAAGTTTTTACAAATGTTGCAATAAATTAAGGAAGGTCTCAAGGCATATGCCTTGAGACCTTTTTGCCATATATATTTATTTGTGGAATCCGCCAAGGCTTTGCTCAGCCATTGCAACTAGACGTTTTGTAATTTCGCCACCAACAGAACCGTTAGCACGAGCCGTAGAATCTGCTCCTAATTGTACACCAAATTCTTGAGCGATTTCGTACTTCATTTGGTCGATTGCAGCTGTTGCTCCTGGTACTACTAATTGATTTGAAGAATTTTGGTTTGCCATAGGAATATATCCTCCTTAGAGTTATAAAAATTTTTTTGGTTGGACTAGCTGGAGTTGAACCAGATTATCGCCCCGTTTGGCGCTAATCCATCGGTAATTAAGTTTGTACTCATAGTATGGATGTTACCTAGAAAGATATACGAAATAATAATTTGTAAATTTTGTAAAAAAATCTTAGTGATTTCGTAAATTATGAAATAAGAGTAATCGTTGTATTTTTTAGAAAGAAGGTAAAACTAAGAGCGATATGAAATATGTTTTTTGTATCCCGCTATTGTGGGACAAATCATTTTATAGCTCTATTTTGAATAGGAGCGGGACAAAATGCTCCTATGCACGGCTAGATGCTCTCTTTAATCAGCTTATAAATGATAATGCATGGAGGAATCGTGATGGGAATTTGCCCGCTTTGTAACGCATTAGAATCACAAACATATTCTTGTCAAAATTGCCAAAGTATACTCCAAGATTACGGGAAAACTGTAGATTACATAGACGATTATAGTGCGTATATGGACCAAGAGTTATTAAGTGCAGTAGATGGATTAACAAATAATAATTCAAATGAATACTGTAATCATATTTTTTATTGCGGAGTATGTAATGTGGAAACAGAGGTTGTAGTAAAACTTGTGTAAATAGAAAACTTCCACCTTATGAATGAGGTGGAAGTTTTTGTTTTCGTATTTGTGAGTGAATCATAGGGGACGGGATATGCTTAGTAGTTGAGGAAGCTTCTGATTTTATTTGAGACATTTTTTCTTTTGCATCGCGTAAAGAATGTTCAGTTAAGTAGATTGCATATTCGTAAAATAATTGGCGCGTTAGTTCACTTTGTTCTTTTAACTTGGCGTCTTGGAATACAGTTCGCCCAGGTTTAGAGTTTGCTTCAAAGAGCCACGGGTTTTCCTGTGTGTCTAAACCGATATCAAAACCGATTTCTCCAATATTTCCGGTTACTTGTTCATCGAGTGCATAACTAATTTGTAAAGCTGTATGTTTTAACTTATTTTCAATTTGAACTTGTTTCGTTGAATCGGGAAAAAGTTCTTGCAGTAATTTCGTATCACCACCGCTATTTACATGCGTTGTTAAGCTACCTTTGCCAGCAATTTTTGCGACGATTGCACTGACCATCCATTGACCGAAATGATTTTTGTTTGTATGAATGCGGAAGTCAACAGGTTGCCCATCAAAGCGAAGTAAGGAAATACCTTGTTGTACGATAAACTTTTTTAAATCATGTCCTTTTAACACATGATTTAGAAGTGTTTCTAATGATTGATACTTTCTTAGTTTGTTTTCTTCATTTTCTCGATAACGACAGTAATAGCAATTTTCTGCTTGAGAATAAAATAGTTGATGAATATTTCTACCGAAGCTGCCGTGAATCGGTTTCATGTAAATCGATTTATACGTACCGAGAAATCGTTCTACTTGTTCGAAGTGCTGAAATGTTTCTGTGTTTGGTAATAACGGCATGATTGATTCGTCTTTCATAAGAAGTTGATGCACTTCCCATTTATTAAAAAACCCTGGGTTAAACCATGGAATCGCATAGTCATGCTCTAATTTTCTTTTTGCTCTTACGATTGGCTTATAATTTTCGGCTTTCCGATTTGGTAAGCGGTCGTAAATAACATTCGGAAAAGGTACTTTTTTCTTTATCCATTGTTCCTCTTGAAAGAAATATCCTTCAATTGTTTCATTTTCCCAGTCTATATGTTGCACACCAAAAACGAATACAAATGGTCGCAAAGTGAATGGGGGCGTGAGTAACTCGCCAAGAGAAGTTGAGCGGTTCCCTAAAGGATTAGAAGAATCATCGTTAAAACCAGTTGTGAAAATCCCAATTAATGGTCCGAAAATAATCGTTTCATTTTGCGTGAATGCATGGATAGTAGTGGAATGAGGAAGTAAAAGTTTCTCTGCAATTTGTTGTCCGATAATGATTTCACGAGTAAAGGAATAATGAATTTTTACATCTTCACTTGCAACATGGCGTATACCGAAGGAAAGGGATGTAATCGGTGGTGTAATGGAAAATATATAAGGTAAAGTAATACTATTTGGATGCTCATCTGAAATGTTTAATGTATATATGTGCTCTTTCAAAATGAAATTACCTCCTTTCATTATGGTGTAAAGCGACTAAATTTGAGTGGTCCGTGATATATTTTCTCGGCTAATGAATCACTATGACGAATGTAATGTTCGTACGGGGGAATCGTGTTGACATACATAAGCCAAATGGCCCCTTTTTGATCCATAATGGTGGAAAGCTCTAGCTCGAATAAAGAAGAATAAGATTGATCTAATGTTTGAAACACTTCATTTATAATGTCTTGTAAAGCGTCTTGTAATAATTGTACACCGGTACTAGATAATACGTATTTAATTTTTGAAAATGAATGTAGCGAAGAATCATCCGTTACCGAAAATAAAAGTTGATTCGGAAATGAGCTTTTTTGTATAAATTGACCGATAACGTTCCAATTCTGTTCTTTATTTTTTTGTAAAATGGTTCGAATATGGAGCGGGTATGTTAATTGATTTGGTGGTTGCAGCATTGTATGGGTAATATAACATGCTGATCGTATGTTACGTTTGTACCAAGATATAAATTCATCGGTCCGTTTCATTTGAGCAGAAGTATGATAGGCGTCATTGATCGTATCGATATGGAACGTTTTATTTTTATAAGCGACCCGGTACAGACTTTCATTGGAATGTATGTTAGTAGGACGTATAATAATATCTTTTGTTTTTAATAACAGTTTGAAAACGTTTTGTATCGTCGCTATTTCAAATTTTGGTATATAAGGAGATAATTTTTTGTTCGTGAGAAATACATCATGTAGTTCGCTTAAGTCAATGAGTGTGTTATTTAAAAAGGTAGTGGTAGGACGGTTGTGTAATGAGTGAATAATTGATTTTGCTTTTTCGAAGTTTGTTTCTTCGTTAAAAGAAGAACGATCATATATATAAGAAGGAATAGGGAATATTTGCTCTTTCCATTTTCCTGTATCAGTATCATAAATCAGACCAGAAATAAGATCTGTTTTAGAATCAATACTAAATGGCGTAAACTGGGCAACGACATTATGATAAAGTCGAGCGCGTTTAGCGATTTCGGTGTAATACGTTTGCTCATAATGAGGGTGAGAAGTTAAAATACCGAGAACCAACGAAATCACTCCTTTACTAACAAAATGTTGGCACAATAGGCGAAGCTATATATTGCAAATACGTTTTTATACCATTATACTTTTGTCCGTATGATGATATGCTATAGTTTTGGAGAAGTGAAAGGTTGATTGTAATGAATATATGGTTAAGTATGTTAACGACGACAGGGCTCGGAGCAATTATTGGAGGATTTACAAATCATTTAGCGATAAAAATGTTATTTCGTCCTCACCGTCCTATTTATATTGGGAAATTTCAAGTTCCATTTACACCAGGATTAATTCCGAAGCGCCGCGATGAGCTTGCGGTTCAATTAGGAAAAATGGTTGTGGAGCATTTGTTAACGCCAGAAGGAATCGGAAAGAAGTTAGCGAATGAAGAGTTTCAAAAAAGTTTAATCCACTGGGCACAAGTAGAAGTGGACAAAGTAATGATGAATGAACAATCACTGCGACAAATGTTAGAAAAATGGGATGTAGCGCATGTAGAAAAAAAAGTAACTGAGAAAATCGAACAGGTGATTACAGAAAAGATTCAGGCATTTTTAGAAGAGTACTGTACATATACATGGGAACAAGCTTTACCTCATTCTGTTCATGAAAAAATTGAAAATACGATTCCAAATGTCTCGGCGTTTATTTTAGGAAGAGCAACTCAGTTTTTTGAAAGTGAAGAAGGGAAATCTCGTCTTTCAAAAATGATTGATGATTTCTTTGCTTCTAGAGGAGCATTGCTTAACTTAGTTGGAATGTTTTTAGGAAATGTAAGTGTAGTGGATCGTGTGCAGCCAGAAGTTATTAAGTTTTTAGGGCAGGATGGCACAAAGCAGCTTTTAACTGAAGTACTGCAAAAAGAGTGGGCAAAGTTAAAAGGAAGAGATGTAAAAGAATTAGAAACGTTTGTAGAAAAAGAAATGATTGCAAGCTCCATATTGTCTGCAGTTAAAGTTGAGGAAACAGTGGGTACATTTTTAAATCAATCTGTGCAGCAAGTATGTGAGCCAGTTCGAGAAACAATTATGGAAAAGGTAGTCCCAGGCGTAGTAACGAAAGGCTTGAAGTGGGGGACGGAAAACGTAGAGAGCATTCTAAACAATCTACATCTTGCAGAAATTGTCCAGCAAGAAGTGTCTACATTTTCAACGGAGAGGCTAGAAGATTTAGTTCTGTCCATTACAAAAAATGAACTAAAAATGATTACGTATTTAGGTGCCTTATTAGGCGGAATGATTGGAATCGTGCAAGGGTTATTACTGTTGTTTCTTAAATAATAAGATACGTACATACAAATAAAAGTGAAATTTCTTCACATCTCTTGCATAGTTTGATATGGTAAGAAGAGGTGCGTATGTAAATGCACGTAAAAGGCAGTGCGTATGAAAAGTGCTAGCCTTCTAAAGGAGGAAAAATAAAATGACAAAAAACATTCATGATGTTGCATATGAATTACAAAAAGCAATCGCTGAAAACGAAGATTTCCAAACATTAAAAGCAAGCTACGCAGCAGTACAAGGTGACGCAGCTTCAAAGAACTTATTCGATGAGTTCCGCACAATGCAACTTGGCCTACAACAAAAAATGATGCAAGGTCAAGAAATCACTGAAGAAGATAACCAAAAAGCACAAGAAGTTGTAGCTCGCATTCAACAAGATGCTAAAATCACAAAGTTAATGGAAACTGAGCAACGCCTAAACATTGTTATCACTGACGTTAACAAAATTATCATGAAGCCACTTGAAGATTTATATAACGCGCAACAACAAGCGTAATGAGAGAAGACGCCCCTAGGATGGAGCGTCTTTTTTGTTTGTTATTTGCGGAAATACTCCGTTTCAATATTCTTTTCCTTCAAAAATGTTTCAATTTCTTTTTGCTTCCTACCATTCACTTTCTCAAAGCGTTTTGTAAAAGAAAAATCAGTTTTGAATAAGTTACCATCTTGAGCGAGTTTGTCTAATTCTTGCTCTAGTTCTACTGAAAGTGCTGTAGACGATGAAATGTAATCATGAATTTTCTTTGAAGGCTGTTTGTAATCATCAGGAATCGTATTGTTACTAATAAAATTAAGGAAGTTCGCATCGTTTTGTTGCGCTAAATCTACTAGTTGTTTTAATTTCTCCCGATCGGATTCTGTGACTTCTTCGTCAGACATGGCTGATGAAAGTGGAACGATGTTTTCGTCTAACTCTCCGCTATAATCTAAATATGTTTTTATATTTTGTTTCATTTCGTCTTCGTTAATCGCTTCATTCTTTTTTGAGGAAGTGAATATAGTTTCTGGAATTTTAATCGCAACATCTTTAATAGATTGTACATCGTTTTCTTCTTTAGGTTGCGCACTGTTTGAACAAGCTGATAGCAATAAAAATGTAAGTAATATGAGTGGGTATAAAATATACTTTTTCATCTTAATCTCCTTTTGCATTAGTATCTTTGTAAAATAGCTACATTCCATTTCAAGTACTTAACTAAAGCTGTGTATAGATGTTTAATCATTTGATAACATATGACGGATATAAGTAAACCGCTGCAAAAAGCGATGAACACATTATAAACATCAGAATAACTGATTTGATGAAACCCTTTGAAAAATCCTAATCCTATTAATAAAATAGGTGAAATGATTAATAATGGAGTGGCAATGATAAGTGCTAGAATAATCGGTAATAAAAAGAGTAGTACGAAAAAGGCGATAATGATAAAGGCAAAGTTTAAAACACTTAAGCTCATAACAGAAAATAGTGCAGTTATTATATTTTTGAAGCTTCGTTTCTTGTCAGCATTGCTTATTGCATAGGAAACAGTAAGTTCTTTCCCGATCGTTTTAGGATTTCCTAGTTTTCTAGCAATTTCTTCTTCACATTTCCCATCCTGCTTACCACTGATAAAATGAGTTTCATACTCTGAAATAATATCTTTCTTTTCTACATTGGGCATATTCTGCAGGGAAGAACTAAGTTGTTCCAAAAATTCACTTTTGTTCATAACAATCACTTTCCTTTATAGAATGATGAATTACAGCTGAGAATGCTATCTTTTGAAAAGGGGATACGAATTATAAAGTGCGTTCCAATTAATGGTTATTCCAATATTTACAAATATATCATTTACTAGTGTTCTTTGCAAGGTACTGTGAAGTTTTTAATACTATGATGAGATGGAAGTTTTTGTTCATTTTTAGAGGAGATGTAAAAATATTATTTTAGGATAAGTAAAGGGTTGTAAGCGCATTCCTTATTGTTTGTCAAAATACTGTCAAATTCATATTCTTGGAAAAATAATGCATTTGTACTATAATGATAAATGATACTTCACCACATTAATTAACTAGGTGAAATTAAAAAATCTTTATTACACACATTATGAAATAAAGGAATGATTAGTTTGAGTACAGATGTAAAAGCAAACGACGTGAAGACAAAAACAAAAGGAGCAGATCTTGTTGTTGATTGTTTAATTAAACAAGGTGTTACACATGTTTTCGGTATTCCAGGAGCGAAGATTGACTCTGTATTTGATGTACTGCAAGAAAGAGGACCAGAGTTAATTGTTTGTCGTCATGAACAAAACGCAGCATTTATGGCAGCTGCTATTGGTAGATTAACAGGGAAACCGGGCGTATGTCTTGTAACTTCAGGACCAGGGACATCAAATTTAGCGACAGGTCTTGTTACTGCGAATGCGGAGAGTGATCCCGTTGTTGCTTTAGCTGGTGCAGTTCCGCGTACGGATCGATTAAAACGTACGCACCAATCTATGGATAACGCTGCACTGTTCGAACCAATCACAAAATATAGCGTAGAAGTAGAGCATCCTGATAATGTGCCAGAAGCACTATCAAATGCATTTCGAAGTGCGACTTCCACAAATCCAGGCGCTACTTTAGTAAGTCTGCCGCAAGACGTTATGACTGCGGAAACGACTGTAGGGTCTATCGGTGCGCTTTCTAAGCCACAGCTTGGAATCGCTCCCACACAGGATATTACATATGTAGTAGATAAAATAAAAGCAGCGAAATTACCGGTTATTTTACTCGGTATGAGAGCGAGCACAAATGAAGTGACGAAAGCCGTTCGTGAATTAATTGCGGATACAGAACTTCCTGTAGTTGAAACATATCAAGCGGCTGGTGCCATTTCACGTGAGTTAGAAGATCATTTCTTCGGCCGTGTTGGACTATTCCGTAACCAACCAGGTGATATTTTACTAGAAGAAGCAGACCTTGTTATTTCTATCGGTTATGATCCAATCGAGTATGATCCAAAGTTCTGGAATAAACTTGGCGACAGAACAATTATTCATCTTGACGACCATCAAGCAGATATCGACCATGATTACCAACCAGAGCGTGAATTAATTGGTGATATTGCCTTAACGGTAAATAGCATCGCGGAGAAATTACCGAAACTTGTATTAAGTACGAAATCAGAAGCGGTATTAGAACGATTACGTGCGAAATTATCAGAACAAGCAGAAGTTCCAAATCGTCCTTCAGAAGGTGTTACGCATCCACTTCAAGTGATTCGTACACTTCGTTCTTTAATTAGTGACGACACAACCGTTACATGTGACATCGGTTCCCATTCTATTTGGATGGCGAGATGTTTCCGTTCTTATGAACCACGTAGATTATTATTTAGTAACGGCATGCAAACGTTAGGTGTTGCACTTCCTTGGGCAATCGCTGCTACTTTAGTAGAACCAGGTAAAAAAGTAGTTTCCGTATCAGGTGACGGTGGTTTCTTATTCTCAGCGATGGAGTTAGAAACGGCGGTACGTTTAAATTCTCCAATCGTCCATCTTGTTTGGAGAGACGGCACATATGATATGGTTGCATTCCAACAAATGATGAAATACGGCAGAACATCAGCTACAGAGTTTGGCGATGTTGACCTTGTGAAATATGCGGAAAGTTTCGGGGCGTTAGGTCTTCGTGTTAACACGCCTGATGAATTAGAAGGTGTATTAAAAGAGGCACTAGCAGCAGATGGCCCTGTCATTATTGATATTCCAATCGACTACCGTGATAACATTAAATTAAGCGAAAAATTATTACCAAACCAATTAAACTAATGGAGGCAGATTTGAGATGACTGTTGCGCAATTAATCGATATTGATGCAAAAAAAACGAAAATGAGCAATGAAGTATATCAAACATCTACAATGCTTGCGCTATTAGATGGTATATATGATGGTGTAATTAGCTTTGAGGAATTGAAAGAACGTGGTGATTTCGGCATCGGCACATTTGATCAATTAGATGGTGAAATGATTGCATTTGATAACGAATTTTATCATTTACGTTCAGACGGTTCAGCAGAAAAAGTAGAGCCAGAAGAAACAACACCGTTTGCTACTGTAACATTTTTTGAAAAAGAAATGAGTTATACAGTAGAGCGTCCGATGAATCGTGAAGAAGTTGAGGCATTATTACATGAATTAATGCCGAGTAAAAACTTATTTTATGCGATTCGAATGGACGGTACATTCCGTGAAGTAAGAACGAGAACTGTTCCGAGACAAGAAAAACCGTATACACCGCTCGTTGAAGTGACGAAATCTCAGCCGATCTTTTCGTTTAAACATACAGAAGGTACGCTTGCTGGATTTTGGACACCAGATTATGCGCAAGGTATTGGTGTAGCTGGTTTCCACTTACATTATATTGATGATGAAAGAAGCGGGGGCGGGCACGTTTTCGATTATGTTATAGAAAACTGTACGATCCAAATTTGTCAAAAAGCTCATATGCATTTAGCACTTCCAGAAACAGCTGATTTTATGGCGGCGGAATTATCAAGAGAAAACTTAGAGGATAATATAGCGACTGCGGAAGGTGCGGAGTAAAAAGGGAAGCCGATTCGGCTTCCCTTTTATTCTTGATTAATCCCGATATGCGGAACAATGTTCATCAGAAATGAAATAGTTCTCTTTACCAGTTAAGGCTGATACTTCTACCAATTGATGCCCAAGCCCATCCCATACTGTAACAGTATGTAAGGAGGACCATTCAATATTCCCACGAGCGAGTCGGAAAGAATAATAGTCGTTATTTGTTGTTACTAAAACTTTGTTATAAATAATATTTTTCGTTTTTTTATTTTGCAAAATAAGAACAAAGTCTAGTTTATCTTCATCTTTTGGAATTTGTAGTATTCTCGCTACAAACATTCCATTTGGATTTTTCTTCGTTTTATAGACTTTTTCTGACTCTATTTTTTGTTCAGGTTTGCCCCTCATAGTCTCTCCCTTTACATATGTTTATTTCTTTGAAACGAACGGATGACCCTCATAATAAAAACGCCACGGATAATGTACAGCTTCTTCTGCATAGTCGATGTTAATACGAGGTCCTGCTGTTATTTCATATTGTGATGACAGGTGTTCTTCTTCTGGAACGAGTTCAACATGTAATGTGTCACTTTGTAAGGATACGCCTCGTTCCTCTAAAGTAATTCCGAGGGCACGGCATAGTTTGCCAGGGCCGTTCGTTACATTTTTATACTGGGCTTTTGTAATGTCGGTTTTGTTGTAGCGTGCTAGTTTTATTTCTTCTATTCCATCTACCGGCTCAAGGGCTCGAATGAGAACACCTTGCGGGGTGCCAACTGGCGCTGTAATGACGTTAAAACAATGATACATACCATAAATCAAATATACGTAAGCATGTCCCGGTGCGCCAAACATGACTTCTGTACGATCCGTTCGTCTGCCGCCGTAACTATGCGCGGCTTTATCATCCGGACCTTTATATGCTTCTACTTCTACAATGATTCCGCTTCGTTTTACTCCGTCTACAATATGTACAAGTTTTTGCCCGAGTAATTTCTTTGCGACTTCTAACGTATCGCCTTCATAAAAGGAAGGTGGTGCCTGCATTGTACTATCTCCTTTGCTAAGTGTATATGTATATAGTAAACCAAATTTTTAGTAGTAATTCTAACTCGTTCTATTTGCTACATTTATTTCATAAATTATGGATAGAGTACAACAGCGAAGAGGGGGAGTGCGACATGATTTATCGCTTACTAGCTCTTAATATAGATGGGACACTACTATACAACAACGGAAAAATTGCAAAAGGATTAAGAGAAACGATTGAATTTGTGAAAAGAAAAGATGTATACGTTACATTATTTACGAGTCGTAATTTTCAATCCGCTCATAAAGTTGCAAAGGCGTTAAAATTAGATTCTATATTAGTGACACATGGCGGTGCTTTCGTTTCAGCGACGTTAGATAAGCCGTACGCTCAAAGAAGATTATCGGAAGAGAAGACGTTTAACATTGTGCAAGTGTTAGAGCACTTTGATTGTAACGTTCGCATTTCTCATGAACGGTTTTCAATCGGAAATCGTGAGAGAAATACACCAAACTTAATTGCACGTACTGTATTATCAAGCGCAGATCCATTATTTTATCCAGTTCAATTTGTAGACTCGTTAGGTGATGCGCTTCGTGATCATCCAGTAGCAGCGCCAAAAATTGATGTTATTTTCCAAACGAAAGGTGAAAAAGAACGAGGGCTCCATACATTAAGAAAAGCGTTCCAAGATTTAGAGTATGTTGAGTGTGATTCAAAACGAATAGAAATTTTGCCGCAAAATGTATCAAAATTACGTGGATTACAATTGCTTGGAGAGCATTTAAATATTTCGCTAAACGAAATGGTTGCGATTGGAGATAGTTTAGAAGATCTAGAAGTAATTGAAAATGTAGGACTCGGGGTAGCGATGGGGAATTCGCCTGTAGAGTTAAAACAAGCAGCTGACTGGATTACACGTTCAAATAGTGAGAACGGTGTAGAGTATATGATTAAAGAACATTTCCGTAAGCAATTTCCACTTCCGTTTTTGAAGAATCATAAAAATACGCCGAAACGATGAAAGAAAAACGTAGCTTTTTGGCTACGTTTTTTATTCGTTTTATTTTAGGAATGAAAGCGTTTCATTAAGGTGAATTGTGTCTGAAATCTATACAATTCACTTGAATCCTTTAGAAAACTGTTGTAAAGTGGATGATGTTGCCAAGATAGTTACACCACATGAAATATTCTCAAGGTTAATTTTATTGAGATCCCATACGTAAAAAACACTTCGCATGTTAGTTTCGTTCACGTAGTATTTCAAAAATGAATTGTAGTAATGTTATTAATTTGTTCTAGATTTTCTTTGGTTTATTTAAATGGATTATTTTAAGTTAATGTGAGTAAGGGTTGATACATATGAAATGTGCTTCATTTCGTAAATTTAGAAATTATAAAAGGGGGAATGAATTTTTTGAGGAAATCATTTAATCAAAAAATAAAAAAATTAAGTAGTAGTTTTATAGTTGTGTTACTAGTATGTATGAATTTTTTAATCCATTTACCGTATAAAGCAGAGGCAGCTACAACAGAATTAAAAGGTTTAGGTGATGTATCTTATTATAATGCAATCATTTTTGGAGATCATAGTGCAACGAGTGCGGATATTGAGGGTGCGATGGCTGTTCAAAAAAATATGAATGCATCAAGTTATACAGTCGTAGCGGCTGCAACTGGAGCGAATAATTTAGCTGGAGCGAAATGGGTAGATGAAGGATATCCGTCATTATTACTAGGCGGTCAATTTACGAAAGCGGGAGCAGGACAAGTAATTATCCAAGATGGAACAGTGGCTATGACAAAAGATGGTGACCCAGAAGGTGCAATGAAATCATCATATGACCGTATCTCGTATAAAGAGCAAGCGGAGATTGATGCTAAATTTAAAGAGTTTAGAAAAGACGTTAATAGTGTAATTGAGGATGCGGGTCAATTACATACTGATAAACCAAAACCGGGTATGACTTTTGGAATCGGTGAAGATGTAAATAATTCTAATATTTATGTCTCTTCAGGATTAGAAGGGCAAGAACCATTCAATGTAAAGGATGTTTATCTTCCAAATGTAAATAACAAAGATTTTATTGTTATTCATTCAGATGCAGAAGAAGTTAATTTTGGTGGTGGTGCAATCCTGTATGATACGACAGATAAGGGCGGGTTCACATTAGTTAATACCTCTCAAGCATATGACCCTAATTCCTTCTTCACTGAGTTAGCTAGTAAAGTCATTTGGGTGTTCCCTAATGCTAAAAAGATAACAACTAAAGGATATGGTGTAGTAGGAAGTGTATTTGCACCTAATGCAGTTGTAGAGACAAAGGGTGGTTCAATTAATGGACAAGCCTTTGTTGGTGGATTACACCAAAGAGATGGATTTGAGGTTCATAATTTTAAATTTAACTGGCCAAAGTGGAAAAAGCCGGCAGCTGAAAAAGGAAATTTACAAATTAAAAAAGTTGATGAAGACAATGAAAACATTGTTTTAAAAGACGCAAAATTTGATGTTATAGACAAAGATAATAATGTTGTGGCTACTGTTACAACAAACGAAAAGGGTATTGCGGAAGTTAAAGATTTACCATTTGGTGATTATTTTGTAAAAGAAATTAGTGCACCAGAAGGATATATAAAAGTTGATACACCAGCAAAAGTAACAATTGATAATACAAACATAATTGAATTTGTTATGAAGAATACGAAAAAAGTAGAAAATGGTCAATTTAAATTATTGAAAAAAGATAGTGAATCTGGTCAACTTTTACCAGGTGCAAAATTTGATGTTATAGATAAAGATGGGAACGTTGTCGAAACAATTATTACAGATGGTAAAGGTGAAGCTTTATCAAAACAACTTCCAGTTGGAACATATACATTAAAAGAAGTTGAAGCACCAAAAGGTTACGAACTATCATCTAGTTTAGTTCATGTTGATGTAGCTGCTAATAATACAGTGACTGTAGATGTGTTGAATAAAAAAATCGTTGAAAAAGTAACAGGTCAATTTGAAATCGTAAAAGTAGATGCAGAAGATAAAGCGAAAGTATTATCAGATGCAGAATTTGAAGTGTACAAAGATGGTAAAAAAGTAGAGACGTTACGAACAGATAAAACTGGTAAAGTAATCTCTAAGAAATTAGAACCAGGAACATACACATTAAAAGAAACGAAAGCACCACAAGGATATAAGTTGTTAAAAGAAGAAATTGAAGTCGTTGTGGAAGCAAACAAAGTAGTAGAAGTACAAGTAGAAAACGCAAAAGAACTAGGAAGCTTACAAGTAATCAAAAAGGATGCAGAGAGTGGAAAAGTTCTAGAAGGCGCAGAATTTAGACTGAAGAACGAAAATGGTCAAGTAGTTGGAGAAGCGAAAACAACGAATAAAGACGGTGTAGTACAATTCGAAAACTTAGTACCAGGTAAGTATACGTTAGAAGAAACGAAAGCGCCAGAAGGTTACAAAACAGTAGAAGTGAAAGTGGAAGTAAACATTGCAGCAAATGAAGTAGCGAAACAAGAAGTATTGAATGAAAAAGTGAAAGAAAAGATTAAAGGTCAAGTAGAAATTACAAAGGTAGATGCTAATGATAAAGATAAAAAATTAGCAGGCGCAGTGTTTGAAATTTTGAAAGATGGAGCAAAAATAGACACATTAACATCAGATGAAAATGGTAAAGCAACTTCGAAAGAATTAGAGCCAGGAGATTATGTTTTAAAAGAAGTTCAAGCGCCAGAAGGTTATGAGTTATCTGGTAAGGAAATTGAATTTACGATTTCTAATCAAAAAATTGAAGTAGTAAAACTTCAAATTACAAATGAAAAAGAAACAAGCAAAGGTCCAGAGAATCCAGGTGGAGAAACAGAAAAGCCAGGT
>NZ_MAOE01000130.1 GCF_001884185.1 Bacillus albus | reverse complement strand
ACAGAAACACCGGGTGGAGAAACAGAAAAGCCAGGTGGAGAAACAGAAAAGCCAGGTGGAGAGACAGAAACACCGGGTGGAGAGACAGAAACACCGGGTGGAGAGACAGAAACACCGGGTGGAGAAACAGAAACACCGGGTGGAGAAACAGAAACACCGGGTGGAGAGACAGAAACACCGGGTGGAGAAACAGAAAAGCCAGGTGGAGAGACAGAAAAGCCAGGTGGAGAGACAGAAACGTCAGGTGGAGAGACAGAAAAGCCAGGTGGAGAGACAGAAACGTCAGGTGGAGAAACAGAAAAGCCAGGTGAAGAAACAGAGAAACCGGGTGAAGGAACAGAAACGTCAGGTGAAGAAGTAGGAAAGCCTAACTTACCAGAAAAAGAGCAAGGCAGTTCCAATAATCAAAAACTTCCAGCTACAGGGCATAATACAAATTACCTTCCATTTATAGGTGTAATTCTTTTGTTATTAGGAATGCGTTTAAGATTTATGACTAAAAATGGCTAATAGGTTTATAAAAGGCAGAAGAGAAATGTTATCTTTTCTGCCTTTAAGTTTTTAAATAGAAGAAATAAGGTAAAACCTTCTGTATTGACCTGCAAACGCCCTTCAAGTAAACTAAAGAGAGTTTGCAAATGAAAAGGTGATAATGTTGTTAATTTCAATTAAAACGTTACAAGATGATCGTTTTTTACGTCCGCTGCAAAATATTGGCGGCTTATTTTTTGAAGAGAGTACGATTGGATTTGAACAAGAGGAAGCAAATCTTATCGTTGATATACACATTGAAGAGAATGTAAAAGCATCAGCTCGTTTAACAGATGTTGCGACTGGAAATGTGTATGAAGAAACGTTCGCAAAAGATTTATCTGCTTTCACAGATGAGAAAGAGCGTATGAAGCAAGTGAAGCACGTTGTTTCTTATGTATATCTTTCTGTTCTTCAGCAGTTAACTGGTATTGAGCAAAGCTGGGGTATTTTAACGGGAGTTCGTCCGACGAAACTTCTTCATAAAATGCTTCAAAATGGTATGTCAAAAGAAGAGGCGCACCAAGAACTTCGTGAAAGCTATTTAATTCATGAAGAGAAAATTGAACTTCTTCAGCGTATTGTTGACTGCCAATTAGCGGTAGTTCCGGATTTATATCGTTTAAAAGAGGAAGTAAGTATTTATATCGGTATTCCATTCTGCCCAACAAAATGTGCATATTGTACATTCCCGGCGTATGCAATTAACGGACGCCAAGGCTCTGTTGATTCATTCTTAGGTGGTTTACATTATGAAGTTCGTGAAATTGGTAAGTTTTTAAAAGAAAAAGGTGTAACAGTTACGACGATTTATTACGGCGGCGGTACACCGACAAGTATTACAGCAGAAGAGATGGATATGCTGTATGAAGAAATGTATGAAGCGTTCCCAGATGTGAAAAATGTGCGTGAGGTAACAGTTGAGGCAGGTCGCCCAGATACAATTACGCCAGCGAAGCTAGAAGTGTTAAATAAATGGAACATTGACCGTATTAGTATTAATCCGCAGTCATACCATCAAGAGACATTAAAAGCGATTGGACGTCACCATACAGTAGAAGAAACAATTGAGAAGTATCATTTAGCTCGTGAAATGGGAATGAACAATATTAATATGGACTTAATTATTGGTCTTCCTGGTGAAGGGTTAGATATTTTCAAGCATACGTTAGATGAAACAGAAAAGTTAATGCCAGAATCGTTAACAGTTCATACGTTATCATTCAAACGTGCTTCTGAAATGACACAAAACAAACGTAAATATAAAGTAGCAGGTCGCGAAGAAATTACAGCGATGATGCACGAAGCAGAAGAGTGGACGCAAAAGCATAATTACGTACCATATTACCTATACCGTCAAAAGAATATTTTAGGTAACTTAGAGAACGTTGGTTATGCAATGCCGACGCAAGAAAGTATTTACAACATTGTTATTATGGAAGAAGTTCAATCAATTATCGGACTTGGCTGTGGTGCATCAAGTAAATTTGTTCATCCGAAGACAGGTGCAATTACGCACTTCGCAAATCCGAAAGATCCAAAATCATATAACGATGGCTTCGTAAAATATACAGAAGATAAACTAAAAATTTTAGAAGAGCTATTTGTATAAGAAGAAAGAGGTTGTTCCAATTTGGAATAGCCTCTTTTTTTATTTTGTCAGTTTTTGTCGGTAAGTTGATATATTCGAAAAATCGCTGATATAAATGGAGTTGCGGTCGATATATTTTAAAAATCGCTGATATATTTCAAGTTACGGTTGATATATTCAAAAAATCGCCGATATAATTTCACTTACCGTCAAGCGGGACCTTTTGTAAAACTATGTCGATAATAATCAGAAAAATTAGTCAAATCATTAAAGGACAATGTCTACTTATGGACGAAATGATAGATTTATGAAAGAGAAAAGGGGGAAATTGTTGGCATGTACATGACGATAGGGAGAATATTCGATTTAGCTGTTGGTAAGTATCCGAATAAAGAGGCGTTAGTAGAGCCGGAAAAAAATATTCGCTGGACGTATAAAGAGTGGGATGAGCAAATAAATAAAACGGCGCAAGCTTTATTGAAAGAAGGGGTAAGAAAGGGAGATACTGTATCTGTTTACTTATATAATTGCCGTGAGTTTGTAAACGTTTACTTATCCTGTGCGAAAATTGGGGCAATCTTTAACCCGATTAACTTCCGTTTAAAAGCAAAAGAATTATCGTATATTCTCCAGGACGCAGCCTCGAAAGTAGTAGTCTTTGAAAAAGCGGTTGAATCAACTGTTGCTATCATTGAACGAGATTTTCCAAATTCGTCTTTTTGGTATGTAGAAGACGATACACCTTCCTATGCTAGTTCTTACCATGAAAAAGTGAATGCAGCATCTTCTGACAAAGTAGATATTGAAATTGATGAAATGGATTATTGTTCTATGCTATATACGAGCGGTACGACAGGTCATCCGAAAGGCGTACTACATCGCCATCGTGAAATGGCTGAGCATAGTATGATTTGTACGTATTTCTTAAAATATAATAGAGATAGTGCTGGGCTTGTAGTGGCGCCTTTATATCATTGCGGTGAGTTAAACGCTGGAATTATTCCGCGTATTCAAGTTGGTGGAAAGAATGTAATTTTACATCACTTTGATACGGATAGAGTATTACATACGATTCAAGAAGAGAAGATTACGACGTTTTTTGCAGCACCAACGATGTGGAATATGTTGTTGCAAAAAGATTTAACGCAGTACGATTTAACTTCGATGAAGATTGGTATATATGGAGGAGCAGCGATGGCTCCAGCACTAGTGAAAGAATGTAAAGAACGTCTTTATATTGATCTTGTACAAATATACGGAATGACAGAAATGGGACCGGTTGTTGCGTTTCTCGTAGAAGAAGATCAAATTGCGAAAGCAGGTTCAGCGGGAACACCGTGCTTTAGTCATGAAATTCGAATTGTAAAACCAAGCGAGGATGCACCCGCAGAACCAGATGATGTATTACCTCCTTATGAAGTAGGGGAGATTATTTTACGCGGCCCAACTATGATGGCTGGTTATCATAACCGAGAAGAAGCAAATGCAAAATCGATGTATAAAGGATGGTATCACTCTGGTGATTTAGGCTACTTCGATAAAGATGGCTATTTATTCGTCGCAGATCGTGTGGATGATATGGTAATTAGTGGCGGCGTTAATATTTATCCACGTGAAATTGAAGATTTCCTTCATAGTCATCCTGGTGTATTAGATGTTGCGGTGCTTGGCGAGCCAGATGAATTATGGGGAGAGCGTGTTGTGGCGGTCGTTGTAAAGAAAGATAAAAATATTTCAGAGGCAGATTTAGAAACGTATTGTAAAGAAAGTGACGAATTAGCAGATTATAAACGTCCACGCCACTATTTATTTGTGGATGAACTTCCTCGTAATGCGAGTGGGAAATTACAAAAATTTGTGCTGAGAGAGTCGTTGAAAAGCGCAAAACAATAGGGAGTAGAGCAGTCGTCTATACAGATGAAGCTATCTTTTTTAATAAGAAAAGATAGCTTTGTTTTTTTTAAATGATTAAAAAAATGGTATCTCTCTTCTAGTTAAATTCTCTTTTGTTATTATGTTAAAATACTTTTTATGGCATTGCACCTTGATTGGAAACGCCGTATATTCCGCTTTGAATAAGGGTTTCGTAAATTACTTAGGTGATTTTTATAGATGTTGAAATAATAAATTTAATAAGAGTGGAATGAAGTCATGAAGGAGAATTATCGGTAAAAGATAAAGAAATTCAGTCATCAGATGACCTGGTGGACAAAGTGGTCATTTAGTATATTTTGGTAGCATGAATATAGTAACAAATTAATATGTAAATGAACAGTCTTGTAATGTATTTTTATTGGGACTAGTATTTATTGTTGGCTGCCCGAAAAAAGTAGAAATGAACGCAATATAAGTTAATGAATTTTGTTGTTTATTACTTTATGTGTAGAACTAACGATGGTTTGATGCTGCAAATAATCTTTAGTCCGTACCCCCTTAGTTTAAGGGGTATTTTGGGTGGAATGGATCTCACGGCAAAAAAGATTAACAATTAATATTGGAGGTTTTATGAGTACATATTTAAAAAGAATATCTTTAATTTGTTTTATTTTTACTGTTCTTATTGGACAAATTTTCATGCCTATCATAGGGCATGCTCAAGAATTAAATACGACAGGATTTGTTGATAGTTTTGCATTTGAAAAGACGAAATTAAATTATGGAGAAAAGACTACGATACATGTAAACTTTAGTGAAAAACCTGGAAAGAAGATGAAGTCTGGGGATACATTAACGTTAGCACTTCCGCCAGAATTAAAAGGTTATAGTGGCACAATTGCATTAAAGGATGATTCAGGGCGTATTTTTGGTACGTGCCAGATTAATGCAAATAATGTGGTTTGTACATTTAATGATACGGTAGAAAAGCTTGAAAATATTAGAGGGAACTTTAATTTCACTGTTCAAGGTACGAATGTTGAAGCAGGAAAGACGAAAGATGTACAAACGAATTTAGGAACAGATTTAGAAAAACAAATGGTAAGTATTACGCATCCAAAAGGAGAGGGTACAGAACCAGGGATGTTTTTCTATAAGTCTGGTGATATTCAGCCAGACAAAAGTAATGAAGTGCGTTGGTTTTTAAATATAAATTTAAAGAAACAATATTTACATGACAATATCGTTTTAAAAGATACGTTACAAGAAGGACAAATGCTTAATAAAGGTAGTTTCTATATAACGATTAATAATAAAGAATATTTGTCTCTTGAGCAATTTCAACAGCGAGGTTATGGATATATTAAGTTTACTAGCGATAATTCATTTGAAGTTGTAGTTTATAGACATATGGGGAACGCCACTTCGTTTACTATTGCCTATACATCAACTATAACTGAGAGTGGGAAAAAGTTAGAATTTCTACAAAATGATTATAAACTTGACTATCAAATTTTATATGAGAAGCCTACTTCTGAATCTAATAGTGTAAAGGTTGAAAATATATCATTTGGCGGCGGGGCTGAAGGAGTTTTACCTGCAAAAGGAACGTTGCAGATTGTTAAACATATTGAAGGAGATGAGAATAAGTTTATTCCAGGTGTTTCTTTTAAATTGTTTACAGAGTCAGGTCAGCAAATTGGTGATTCCTATACAACAAATCAAGACGGAATAGTTGAAGCGCCAAACCTTGCTCCAGGTAATTATTACGTACAGGAAATTTCTGCTCCGAACTATGTAGAGTTTGATCCACAAGCGAAAATTCCTTTTACAATTAAGACGGATGCTACAAACGGAATAAAACTTATGGTTCCAAATAAGTTGAAAACTACATTTGTTGCAGGAACGAAAACGTGGGAAGGCGATAAAGTAAACGATCGCCCAAAAACGATTAAAGTAGATTTACTGCAAAATGGTAAAGTCATTGCAACGAAAGAAGTTACGGCAGAAAATGGTTGGAAATATGAGTTTGGAAAGTTACCAGCAGTTGATAGTGAAGGAAAAGCTCATACGTATGAAGTGAAAGAACAACCAGTATCAGGATATCAATCGAAAGTTAACGGATATGATATTATAAATATAAAAATCCACGAAGTAACAGAAGTGGAAGAACAAGGTGAAGAAGAATCGATAGAAGAACTGGAAGCTCCAACTAACCCAGAAACGCCACAGGTAACAGAAGAGCCGAAAGAGTTAGAGAAGCCAGAAGTTACGGAGAAACCGGAAATTCATGTAACACCAGAAGAAGAAAAAGTTGAAGAAGGAACAACAGAAGAAATAAAAGAAGAGAAACCGGAAACACCAAATGTGACAGAAGAGCCGAAAGAGTTAGAGAAGCCAGAAGTTACGGAAAAACCGGAAATCCATGTAACACCAGAAGAAGAGCAAGTTGAAGAAGAAACAACAGAAGAAATAAAAGAAGAAAAGCCGGAAGAACCGAAAGTAACAGAAGAGCCAAAAGAGTTAGAGAAGCCAGAAGTTACGGAGAAACCGGAAATTCATGTAAAACCAGAAGAAGAGCAAGTTGAAGAAGAAACAATAGAAGAAATAAAAGAAGAGAAGCCGGAAGAACCTAAGGTAACAGAAGAGCCGAAAGAGCTAGAGAAGTCAGAAGTTACGGAGAAGCCGGAAGTTACAGAAAAACCGGAAATTCATGTAACGCCAGAAGAAGAGCAAGTTGAAGAAGAAACAAAAGAAGAAACAAAAGAAGAAACAAAAGAAGTATTAAACAAACAAAGTGTACAAGAGAAAGTAGAATTACAAAACAAACAAAATGTACAAAAACAAGTAGAAGTACAAAACAAACCAAATGTACAAGAACAAGTAGAAGTGCAAAACAAACCAAATGTACAAGAACAAGTAGAAGTGCAAAACAAGCAAGAGGTACACAGTAAAGTAGAAGTACAAAATAAATCTGAAGTATCATCGAGTGGAGAAAATAATAAGAAATCAAAACTTCTTCCTCAAACAGGTGGAGCATCAACAGAAGCTACTTCTGTTATGGCAGGTATGTTCTTATTACTTTTCGGAGCGATGTTGTTTAGACGTCAGAAAAACTAATGAACATGAGAGTTCGTTTGGAAACAAAATGTATGTAAAAAAAGCGGAGACTATAGGTCTCCGCTTTTTTATTTTCGTACGTAGCTAAGCTGAATTTTCTTTATTAAGTATTGTTTGAATTGATACGTTTTAAAATTATATGCTTTATGTTTTTACGAAATCGGATGATTAGTGTAATGATAATTATACCGAAGAGAATTTTCCATATGTGTTGCCCGAGTATTTGGAAGATCTCATCTAAATTTTCACCTAACCAATAACCGCCGATCAAGAAGAAGGATACCCAAAATAGAGCCCCTGAATAAATTGTCATCGCAAAGCGGCGGAATGGTAAGTTGATAATGCCTGCAAAGTACCCTGTGAAATGACGGACACCTGGGATGAAAAAGGCGATAAAGATTAAAAAGTAGCCGTATTTATCGAACCACATTTTTGTTAAATTAATTTTCTTTTGAGTTAAAAATACATATTTCCCGTACTTTTGAATGAAGGGCATGCCTAGTTTATTTCCTACAAAGTATTGGAATGTCATACCTAAACTTGTCCCAATGAAAGATAATACAATTAAAATTGGCAAGCTCAAATCACCTTGGTGTGATAAAAATCCTGCATAGGCTAAGGTTGGCTCACCTGGAAACGGAAGTGCAATATATTCTAAAAGTAAACCGACAAGTACTACATAATACCCATATTGCTGAAATAATTCGTGAATCCATTCCATGTTGTGCTCTCCTTTTTAAGTGAGTTCTCTCTATTTAAATCGACTTGAACCAATAATAGCGTTCATACTTAATATAGCTCTTTGCTAAGTAGCAAAGAGCATGGGAGTGTACATATTACTATGAGTTAAAGTTATAGCGGTACAAAAACACGTTGAAATCTTCTTTTGGTCCAAAATTAACTGCTTTTTCTTGTATACGCTGGAAGTTTTGTCTGTCATAAAATGCATAGTTGCATGCGTTATCTGTATATAAATATAAAGATGTTACCTCTTCTTTTTTCATGTATTGGAACAAATCGTTTAATAAATATTTTCCAACACCAAGACCTCTCGATTCTTCAGAAACGATAAATAATTGTATACAGCCTTGAAATTGATCTTCTTTTCCTTGTATGAGTTCTTTATATGTTTTTTTAACTTGTATAAATGCTTTTAAGAATTCCTTATTCTCTTTATTCGTTAGGAATAGTTTCAGCGTGTTATAGGTAAAGCTAACGGTGTTATGAAATCTCTTTAAACGGTTTTTATCTTTTTCAGAATCGCCTAAAATGACACCGATCACTTTATTATCTTTTTCAGCTACTTTACTGAAGGAACTTCCTAAAATACAACTGTGTAAATAAAAGTTTAATACGGAATTTAAAAATTTTTTATCGGTGATAAATTCATTAAATCCAAATGCTTCCCCAATTAAATGTTTTATAGGCTCATAGTCTTCTTTAACAAGACTTCTATATTTTACTGTGTTCATAATTGTATACTCCCTTTATTAATGTAAATGACTTATTATAAATAGTAAGGTCTCCTCTAAGGGGAGGGTCAATAGTTACATGTGAAAAAATATAAGGGAAGAGATATAAATGAAAAAGTTATTTTCTATCGGAGAAGTTGCAAAAATAAAGGATATTACGATAAAAGCGCTAAGATATTATCATAAGATGGGAATTCTTATTCCAAAACATATTGATGAATCAACGGGTTATAGATATTATTCTATAGATCAATTTATTCACATTGATATTATAAAAAGCTGTCGAGAGTTGAACACGAGCATAGTAGAGCTGCAGGAGATTTTTAAGGAATGTAATACGGATAAATTGCTGCGATTTTTACAAGTGAAGAGAGAAGAAGCAGAAGAACATATAAAGAAAATGAAAGAAGTAATGGACACGATTGATGAATTACACGCGAAAGTAGGGAGTTCGCAGGAAATATTAAAGAATGATGAAATCTCTATTCAATTTTTTGAACAGCGTTATGTCGTTGTTGCGCCTTGTAAAGAAGTAGGGAGTTTACAGGAGTTACTGTATTATTCCGATTTAGAGAAAATCGTGCAAGATTATGAAGAGAAAATGGCAATGGAGATGGGGATTCTCTACAATGTAAATGAAAATTGGGATGTAGAGCCGAAGTATGTTTTTAATAAAGTACGAGATGATGTACATATGGAAGAGATGCCAAATATAAAAGTATTACCGGGCGGGAAATATATAACGTTAGCGTATAGTAAAGAGAATGAAGAAGAACGTAGAAATACTATGATTAAATATATAAGAGAAAATAATATCGAAGTGGAGAGTTTTATTGAAGTGGAGTTAGTTAGTGATATTTTTAATGCGGAGACGTATAGTTGTCAAATTCAAATTTTTATAGGGGATAGTGAGAATAAGAAGTTTTGATGCCATACAGGCGCCTACTTACTTAATAAGAGAGACCGTCCCTAAAAAATGGGACAGCCTCCTTGAATCTTATTATTTACGTGAAAATCCTTCTTCATCAAGGTATTCCGCAGCTTCTGGATAAGAGTTGAATGTACCGTCTAAGTTTACACCAGCGTACACGTTCCACATATCGTCCTCTGAGATAAGAGTAAGGATATGACCGTCTTCGTTATGCCATTCTTCTTCTTTCGCAGGTTCTGCAGGAATTACTACTTCTTCCTGTGAAAGTAATTCAATTGATTGCTCAATTACTGAGCGTAATTCATCTGCTGAAAACTCGCGGATGTTAACCATACCTTTATCATCCGTTTTGTAACCTTTAATACCACTTGCATATACAAACCCATTTCCGTTTGGATGTAAGTGATAAACAACGTTCTTTTTATCTAAACGACTTTCTTCAAAGTGAAAGTTCACGCGTTTTAATGATACGTTTTTTCTTTCTAATTCAGGGAAAGATTCAATGATTGATAATTTTTCTTCAAAAGTTAGCATAGTGCCTCCAAATATATAATAAAAGATTTAATTTATCTATTATAGCATAGTTATAATGGTTTCCAAAGGTAAGGAGAGGCCTATAATTGAATGCGTTTACGTCACGATACTGTAAAAAGTGGACTAACGAATGTATTCTTTTAGGTGTACAATGGAATGTGGACTTAATGTGAAGGTGGTTATTTATATGTTTCAAAAAATAGCAAAGGAATGTTTAGCAGGTTTTACTGTTGCGATTGTTGCGTTGCCACTTGCCATTGCATTTGGTATTGCAGCAACGGGAACGTCTGAGGGTGCACTAGTCGGATTGTATGGTGCGATTTTTGCAGGTTTATTTGCGGCGTTATTTGGTGGTACACCTGGACAAGTTACAGGGCCAACTGGACCGATTACCGTTATCGCAACAGGAGTTATTGCAACGCACGGATTAGAGGCGAGTTTTATAGCGTTTATGATGGCGGGACTGTTTCAAATTTTATTTGGTGTATGTAAGCTTGGTTCTTACGTTCGATATATCCCATATTCTGTCGTTTCAGGATTTATGAACGGTATCGCATTAATTATTATTTTAGGTGAAATAAAGCATGTGCAAAATAGTTTTCTACTCGTAGTATTAACGATTATTGTCATGATTGTTTCTGGAAAGTGGATTAAGGCGATTCCATCTAGTTTAGTTGCATTAGTAGGTGTGACAACTATGCTTCCTTTATTTTCTTCGGCGTTAGAAGGGCTTACAGTGAAGTTACCGGTTATCGGAAACTTGTCATTAAATAAGGTGATTGAGAAGATTGGGACGATTCCAGAAGCGATGCCGACGCTTCATATTCCATCTTTAAGTGGAACAGGCATCGCAGAACTTATTTTACCAGCGCTTAGTATTGCTTTATTAGGATCGATTGACTCGTTGTTAACATCGGTTGTAATGGATAATGTGACGGGGACACGTCATAAAAGTAATAAAGAACTGGTCGGACAAGGTATTGGTAATATGGTGAGCGGGTTGTTTGGCGGATTAGCAGGGGCAGGAGCAACTGTACGGTCTATCGTGAATATAAGAAGCGGCGGTAAAACGGCGCTTTCAGCAAGTATGCATAGTGTTATATTATTTATTTTCATTATGGGACTTGGGTCAGTCGTGCAATACATTCCACTTGCTGTGTTATCAGGTATTTTAATTTTAACTGGTATTGGTATGTTTGATTGGGAAAGCATGAAGAAAATGCATGTAGCACCAAAAGGTGATGTTATTGTTATGCTCGTAACGATGGTTGTCACAGTGAAGTTTGATTTAATGATTGCTGTTGCGTTCGGTATTATTCTTTCGTTCATTATATACATGGTGAAATGTAAAGAACGTAAAGCTTCTATTGTAAAAGAGAAGGAAGCAACATATAAAATTAAAGGCCCACTTTCATTCCTAACAGTGGATCGTGTTTTTTATGCTTTACAAGACGTAAAGTCTCCGGTTGTTTTACGTATGAAAGATGTGCGCTATATGGATGTATCGGGCGCAATGGCGTTGCTGAACTTTGTTGAGCAATCGGATAAAGTAGGTGCGAATGTGACGCTGGAGCAAGTGCATCCGAGTATTGAACAAATAATTGTGACGATGGCAAGTGCTGAGCAGAGGGATCAATTACAATTTTTAACGGCCAAAACAAGTTAGAGATAAGGACCCTCACGTGATAAAATGTGAGGGTTTTTGATTATTCGTATATGTATGTATTGAATTTGAATATCTGGATGTTATACGTCTGTTGACAATTATTACACTTAGCAGTATAGTAACATCTTAGATTAGCAGTATGCTATCATAATAAGTGTAAGAATTTTAAGATTTCTTTATACTGAAAAGAAATCGCTTTAAGCTGGAGGGAATATTTGATGTACAAACAGTTACCACATGGAGTAAAAGTCGGGATTACACGTTCAATCGTTGCTTCTTTTGAGAAGTATATGAAGGAAATTGAATGGAACGAAGCAAAGTTTGACATACAACAATTTGTTGAACAGTGGAAACAATATCTATATACAAAGTCAACTTGGATTAATAAAGTAGATGACAAGTTGAAAGAACATCCAGATTTCCATCAAGCGTTAGCAGTGAAAGTGAATGAAAAAATTAACGAGCTTATTAATGAAGAGCCAACTGAAGAGCAATTGAAAATTTTAAAAGATCACGAAGTAAACAATATAGAGGATTTTTGTAAGTTGGAAGCAGCGTATCATATTGAACGTTTGTAGTTGAATTACATAAAAGTTTACATAGGAAAACGCGTCGTATTCATAAAAGAATACGACGCGTTTTTGATTATTCGCTTAGCGAGTAATGACGGTTATTGTGGGATAAAGGCTTTCCACTTAGATAAATCGATTGGTTCTTTTGATACTGAATCAGCCGGGAATGTAAAGGTCCAAGGTTTCGTAGAATTGGCCTTAATTTGAAAATCTTTTAATACAAATATTCTTTCTGCAACGGTAGATTCAGAGCGATCTGAAATATGCAATGGAAGTTGCTCAAGGGTTATATTTTGGTTATAGCCATTACGAATTAAAATAGTTGCGTTCAAATCTCCGTTTTCTTCTACAACTGCGTTTAGCCCTTGGAAGTTAATTTCATCTTCTGCAGGTGGATTTAAGTTAGCAACAATTTCTTGTAATTTTATTATTGCACTTGCAGGTAGCTTTTCTTGCCATATAGGATCTAAATCTAATGAATGTTTTCCTTTTAATTCAAATACTAGTTGCCAGTCTTCAGCTGATAGCGTTGCTCCCGTAATTGAATTTTCTTCAAAGACGAAAGTCCAAGGCATATTTACATTTGATGGGATTTCTTCTAAGTGTAATAAATCAAATGTTTGACGCGCACACGTTTCTCCATTTTTATTTAATAAAGAGAGAGTAAGAGTTTCAAATTGAATTGGATGTTTTACACTGCTACGAATGAAGGTAGTAATATAATAAGCATTTTCATGTTTTTTACTTTCAATACCAGCTAGTGAAATTTGATTTTCTTGTAAGGTAGGCAAAGATTTGTGTAAAAATTGATAAATATACTTCTGTTCTTGTGAAACCTCATTCCAAGAAGGATGGAAGTATAAGTTAGGTTTTACGTTTTTTGTATGATTACTATTTTCTTCGGTTCCTAATAATTGAGAACCAGAAATTACAGAGTCTCTACCTTTTTTTCTTGCCTTTTTTAAAAATGATAGCATGCAATTCACCTCATTATATATTTTGTGGGACATTTATATATCTTGCTAAATATAAAGCAACCTCTTTTTCAAAATGGCTAAATGTGTGTAAAAAGATTTCAAAACCTTCTTTTTGATAAAGGCGTGCCGGATCCTCTTGTTGGTATTGTCTTAAGCCAATACCTTCTTTTAAATGTTGCATTGCACTTAAATGGTTTGTCCAACCAGAATCAAGGAAGTGCAAGCTAATTTGACGTAATACTTCTTGTGCATCTTCATTACTTTCTAAATCTTTAATACGCTCTATATAACTTGTAAGAGTATCTTTTAATAGCTCTTGTAAGTCCTCAGCGGAATGAACGTTATTAGCAGATAATGCTGGAATTTCTTCGGTAGATAAAACTTCTTTTAAAGCTTCTACTAGTTTAGTGAAATCCCATTCTTCAGGAAGCATTCCTTCTAATAAATGATCTTTAGCAATAACAGTTAGTGTATTTTTGATCATTGGAATGACAATCTCTATCATATTTACTTCTTCGTTTAAAAGGTTATTACGAAGTTTATAAACTACATTACGTTGGTCGTTTATGACATCATCTAATTTCAAGTTGTATTCACGCATTGAAAAATGACTACCCTCACAAATTAATTGTGTACGGTTAATTAAATCATAAATTTTAGTATTTAGAATTAAACCGTTTTCATCAGATTTAAGTGATTTTTTTAGCTTTTCTACCTCTTCACCTGCGTAGCGTTGCATCATTTCATCTTCTAGTGAAAGGAAGAATTGAGAACTCCCAGGATCGCCTTGTCGTCCAGCTCTCCCTTTTAACTGATTATCGACGCGGCGAGATTCATGTCTTTCGGTTCCGATTACATGTAAACCACCAAGCTCATGAACACCTTTTTCTAATAGAATATCCGTTCCGCGTCCTGCCATGTTTGTAGCGATTGTAATTTTTCCTTTTTTGCCAGCTAATGCAATTAAATCAGCTTCTTGTTCAGCACTTTTTGCATTTAATAATTGATAAGGTAAATTCGCTTCATCCAAATAACGAGCAACGGCTTCTGATTGAAGGATAGACATCGTACCAATTAATATAGGGCGTTTCTTCTTATGTATATTTATTACTTCTGCACAGACAGCTTTATATTTCGCATCGGCTGTTACATATACGACGTCTTTTTTATCTTCACGAAGTATAGGACGATTCGTTGGAATTGAAATAACTTCCATATTGTATACGCGGTTAAATTCTTTCTCTTCTGTTTTTGCAGTACCTGTCATACCAGATAAGGCTGGATACATACGGAAGAAATTTTGAATAGTAATAGATGCTTGCGTTTGATTTTCATCTGTAATTGGTAAGCCTTCTTTCGCTTCAAGTGCTTGATGTAACCCATCACTTAAAGAGCGACCATCCATAATACGTCCTGTGAAAATATCAACAAGCATAATTTTTTCGTCTTCGATAATATAATCGACGTCTAGTTGGAAAGCTACGTGTGCACGTAATGCTTGAATCATATAATGATATAAAGTTTGATGCTCTATATCATATAAGTTATCAATATCAAATAAATCTTCAATCTTTGTAATTCCATCTTCTGTAAAGTTACATGCTTTTGTTTCTGCATCGTAAGTGTAATGTAAAGTGTCTTGGAATGATTTCATTACTTTCGCGCATAAATGATGGAAATCAGAACTGCTTGATTTTTTCCCAGCGATAATAAGAGGAGTTTTAGCTTCATCAATTAAAACGCTATCAATCTCATCTATTATAGCAAAGTGATAGGGGCGCTGTACTTGTTGTGACTTAGATGATGCCATATTGTCACGAAGATAATCGAAACCAAACTCAGTGCCAATTCCGTATGTAATATCAGCTTCATAAGCGCGTTTTTTGTCCATAGATTCCATTTGTGCCATATTTAATCCAACTGTTAACCCAAGAAATTCATGAACTCGTCCAATCAATTCCTTATCACGCTTTGCTAAATAATCATTTACTGTAATAACGTGAACACCTTTTTTCTCAAGAGCACGTACGTAAGTAGGTAAAGAAGAAACGAGAGTTTTTCCTTCCCCTGTAGGCATTTCAGCGATGTTTCCTTCTAGTAATACAAGGCCACCGATTAACTGAACATCGTAGTGACGAAGACCAAGCACTCGTTTTGCAGCCTCTCGAACGACAGCAAATGCTTCTATTTTTATATCGTCAACTGTTTTTCCATTTTGTAACATATGTTGGAAAGTAACAGTTTTTTGGCGTAATTCATCATCTGATAATGTTTCCATTACAGATTCTAATTGATTAATATCATTCACAAGTTGTTCATAATTTTTAATCTTTCTTTTTTGTGAATCTCCCAATAATTTCTTGACCGAATTCAGCATTTTTGTAACACTCCTCTTACTGACAATAGATACATTATAGTATAGTTATACTAGAAAAAAGTAGAAATGGAAAGTGGTAGGAAGTTTGAGTGAACTCGTTTTTGGAGTAAGTATACTTTCAAATTGCTGTAAAAAAGAAAGTATTCAATATATAAGAAATTTGGTATGATAATTTAATGAGATAAAATACGGTCTCTATAATTTGTAACAATACGCTTAAGAATATATGTATAAAAGAAAAGAGAAGGTACATGAATAAGAAGTTTGTAAAAGGTGCAGCAATTTTAACAATTACAACTTTTTTGTCGAAATTACTTGGTAGTTTTTTTCAAATTCCGTTACAAAATATTGCAGGAGATGAAGTGCTTGGTATTTTTCGCCTCGTATTTCCTGTATATATGATTGCTCTCACATTGTCAGTAGCTGGTGTTCCGCTAGCAATTTCAAAATTGATTGCAGAGTTAAAAGAAAAAAATAAAGAAAAACAAATTGCAAAGTTATTTAAATCTGCATCGATTATAGGAATGGCTTTCGGTGCATTTGGATGTTTGGTGATTATATTATTTTCTACTGAAATTGCAAGTATGCTTGGTGGACAAGAAACGAGGGGGCCCTTACTAGTTACGTCATTGGCGTTACTCGTTGCACCGTATATGGCGGTTTATCGTGGATATTTTCAAGGTTTCGGTGATATGAAACCGACGGGAGTTTCACAAGTCATTGAGCAATTTGTACGAGTATTTTTTATGTTAATCATCGCTTATATATTAGTATATTGGAATGAAAGTAGTGCTGTTATTACTAGTGGGGCAATGATTGGATCTTTTCTTGGGGTAATAAGTTCACTTATCTATTTACGTATGACGTATAATAAGAGTGCATACCATTATAAGGGAGATTCATATTCTCTTAGAGATTTGAGAAAAGATGGAAAGAAAATATTGCAAGTATCTATTCCAATTGCTATTGGAGCTTTATCCATGCCATTGTTAAATTTGGTAGATTCGCTGACAGTGCCGCACGTGCTACAAGGATCTTCGGCCGAAATTCAAGCGCAATTTGGTATATATAGCCGTGGTTCTGCATTTACACAATTAATTGTTGTTTTTGCAAGTGCAATTGTATTCCCATTAATACCATTATTAACGTCTGCGCTAGCAAAAAAAGATATGAATTTAGCAAAAATGACAGTTCAAAATACGAACTCACTTATGCATGTGTTAACAGCCCCGTTAACGATATGGTTAATGGCATTAACGGTTCCGTTAAATGTGGGATTGTTTACAGATGCGAAAGGAAGCAGTATGTTAGCTGTTATGATTGGTAGTTCGTATTTCACGTCAGTTATGGTATTATCAATAGGAGTTTTACAAGGAATTAACCGCTCTGCCCAAGCTGCATGGATTGTTATTGGTGCAAGTTTTGTGAAAGTATTGTTAAACATTGTGTTAGCAAGAAAGTTTGGTATAGATGGAGCGGCGTATAGTACATTGATTATATATGTGTTAATCTGCATCATAAATCATCTGTACATTCGAAAATATCTTTCCTATTCTGTTCATATAGGGAGATTTTTTATTGTAATAGGTGTATCTTGTATTTTAGGATTAGGACTATATGAAATATCTACTATGATAGATGTTACATCTTCAAGAATTATTGCGTTATTATATAGTGGTATAGCAATTACCATTGCAATAATTTTGTATGCGGTATGTGCTTTGAAATTAAATTGGATATCAACAAAACAAATACCATTTTTGAAAAAATAAATATAGAAATATGAAATGTAAGGATTGGAATTCGGACGGGCTTATTGTGATGATGCTTTTTTAGGTAAGGAGTTGGTGCCAGTTATGACGTGTGAAATAATTGGTTACCAAATGTTGGAGGAGATTAAGAGTGCGGTTAGTTTTATCAGGATATTATGGTTTTTATAACGTTGGAGACGAAGCTATTCTACAATCGATTATTGAATCGTTACATAAAGAGAATCCGAATATTGAACTCGTTGTGCTGTCAAATGACCCTGACTATACAAGGAAAATGTACGGAGTAGAAGCGGTGGATCGTTGGAGTATCAAATCGGTTTATGATGCAATTAAAAAAAGTGACGGGCTTATTAGTGGCGGAGGGAGCCTCCTCCAAGATAAAACGAGTATAAAAAGTATTTTGTACTATACGGGTATTATGGGGTTTGCTCGTATGTTAAAAAAACCATATTACATTTATTCACAAGGAATAGGTCCAATCACCAAAAGGCATAATCGACTATTAGTGAAATGGCATTTGTCGAAAGCTGCATATATATCAGTTCGAGATGAGGATTCATTTTTATACTTAAAAGAACTTGGCATGAAAAGGGATATTGAACTTGTTCCAGATCCAGTTTTAACATGGAAACGAAAAAAACAATCAGATTGGCTACAAAAACATTCTCTGCATGGGAAAATAATTGCAGTGAGTGTGCGTCACTGGAATGCAAAAGAAGATTATATAAAAAAGTTAGCGATTGCTTTAAAAAAATTAAAGCAAGAAGGGTACCAAATTTTATTCGTCCCGATGCATGGCCCGTTTGATCAAAATGCTTCGCGTGATGTAGTGGATTTAATGGGGGAAGAGACGTATATGCTTCCGTATAAAATGGATATTGATGAGAAAATATCTATTCTATCAGAATGTACCCTTTTAATTGGTATGCGTCTTCATGCTCTTATTTTTTCGGCTGTCGCGAAAACACCGATGGTTGGAATTTCATACGATCCAAAAATCGATTCATTTTTAAGACAAGTGAACCAACCGGTTATAGGAAGTGTGGATGGAGACTGGAGTGCTGACGATTTATATAAAATTGCGAAGAAGCAAGTGATGCAGCATGAAGAAATACAGCAATCCCTGCAAAGAAGAGTAGATGAGCTGCAACTTCAAGGAGAACAAGCGGCTCAGAAAATTATTTATCATATAGAAAAAAACACTCTACAGAAAAAGTAGAGTGTTTTTTTTGTTAGTGTATTTCTTTACGTCGAAATCTTTCTTTCGTATATTGTGTAATGAGATAGACACCGTAACCTTGTATGATCATAAATGTCGGTATGATAAAGTAGCGATAGCGCGATTGAATTTCAATGAAGAAGTGCACGCCTGCGTAACCTAAAATTAATAATGAGAAGAACAGTAACGTTTTATTTCGTTGTTCTTTTATCGTTTTCATAGAAGCTATGCAAGCGAATAGGCACATGCTTACATAGCATAATCTTTCTAACGTCCACAGTAATTTTGATAATTCGGGTTTTGGATGTCCTTCTAATCCCCAATAAATGGCTGCGTCATAATCCCCCCACATAACTTTAAATTTATCTTTGAATAACAATAATAGTTGTCCTTTATCGGAAGTTCTTTCTTTAATGAGCTGTTTTTCAATTTCGAAACGTTCCTCGCCAATTGGATATTGAAAAACAAGTTTATGGTCAGGGAAAGAAAATCCACCTGTTGTTTCAGGATTGAATCCGACTACAAATTTCCAATAAGGGTCTCTACTAGACAATGGATATTGTGTAACCCCTGTAGCGATTAATGTATAGCTACAGATGAAATGCACGATATAAAAAATGCCAATCATGCCAATTAGCTTTGATATAACCATTTTTTTATTCAATTTTTGATCACCAATTATATGAGCGATTAGTAAGAAAAGAATGAGAGCTAGTAAAATAACAATACCAATCGGTCTCATAATATCGCCAAATGCAATAAGGATACTAACGAATATCCATGCATATGAATGCGAGATTCCTTTTTTTACGAGAAGATAAAAACCAGCATAGAATAGAAATGTTGCGAGATGCTGATTTGTTAGTACAGAAGTCATCATAATGTTAGGAATGTACACTGCGAAAATAAGTGCGGCAACTCTACCGCTAAATTCATTAAATAGATGCGTAGCTATGCGGTATATAAAGTACGTAATGCCAGTGCAGTACAGTATGTTTAATAATTTTATCGCGAGTACACCTTCACCAAACAATTTGATGACACCAGCTTGGTACATTGTAAAGCCTAATTGATATACCCAAGTAGTAAAATATGCTTTGTCTGCGAATGAGAAATTGTTATTTGCTGCATCAACGGCTCCGTTATACATTTGTTCGAAATCTTGTACGACATTTGTTTGAACTGTTAACACCCATGCGAGACGAAGGGTGAATGCTAGTAAACAAAGAAATATGATAAATTGTGTTTGAGTGAAAAATCGATTCACGATGATAGACATGAATATAATACCGATTAGAACGATGATAAGTGCCACTATAAGGAAATAGGGATGATCGTACTTCGGTTCAGTTATTAAAAATTGCAATGAGTATATAAGAGTCATTACAAAAAATAACAATGTTAATATTTGCAGTGATTTAAATGCAAATGCATATAATCTAGGCATAATGATCCTCCGTCGTATGTAATATCTTTGTAGTTATTTCCATATAAACAGAAATAACTACGTCATTATATCATAAAGGATTTCACGGTTGTAAAAGGAAGGGGGATACATAAGAAGGTTAGTAGGGAATATGTTATTTTTGTATAACAAAATACTTATTTTAAAATGGCTGTATGTTAATTTTTGTTTATCATGTTTATATAATTAGTATATAATCGGTGTTGGAATAATAAATTCGTAGATTACGAGGAGGATTACATAACCGTGAAGAAATTTTCAAAAGGTATTACAGCAGTTGCGTTAACGGGGTCATTGCTTTTAACTCCTATTTCAAGTTATGCAGCGAGTGATGATATTACAGGTCATCTATTTGAGCAGCATATGCGTACTCTTATTAATAAAGGGATCATGTCAGGGTATGGAAATAATGTATATTTACCTGACAAAGAGATAACGAGAGCAGAGTTTGCTACATTAGTAGCGAAAGCCCTGCAACTTCCACAAGCAGATTCGAATTTTAATGATGTGCCTAAATCATACGGTTTATATGACGGTGTAAGTAGAGCATTCGGAGCAGGAATTATTAAAGGGCGTAGTCCTGAGACTTTTGCACCAAACGATGTGATTACACGTGAAGAAATGGCAGTAATGGTAAAACATGCACTAGACTATAAAAATATTAAAGTAACTGTAAACCCACTTACATTTGCTGATACAAATCGTATTAACTATAAAGAACATGTACAAGTTATGGTAGCTACTAAAATTATTAGTGGATACCCAGAAGATAATACATTTAGACCACAATTATCAGCAACAAGAGGTATGGCTTCGGCGATGCTGAACTTAATGCTTGATAAAATTGGAAATAACGGTGGGGAAACACCAGTAGAAACAAAGAATTATGTATTGTTAAATGATGCAGGCAAAATAGTAGAGCGTTACACTACATATAAAGAAGCTGTTACAGCCGCACAAAATAAAGGCATCAATGCAGTGAAATATGAAAATGAATACGTATGGATTAAAGGTGGCTTTGCCGCGGCGAAGCAAATTTCTGGAGATACAATTAATGTGTACGGTGATAATTTACAAACAGTATATACGTACATTCAGTATGGAACGGAATTTAAAGTGTTAGAAGTTGGAGAAGATCGTGTGAAAGTACAACTCTCTGACCTAACTGGTTATGTAAAGAAAAATGAAGTTACTTTAATTCCTGAAAATGAAATGAAGAAGTCATCTTATTACGTAAAATCAGATGGATATTTATATCACAGATATTTCACGTATAATACAAGCACGCCTAAATATACAGAATATAGATTTGGTGCAGCCCCTTCGTTCATGAAGCAAGGGCAATCAATGTATAGTGTAGATGGAAAAACATTCGGAAATGAAACATTCTATCAATATTTTAATTACGTATCATTACGTTCTAAAACAGAGTACACAGCAGAACAATTAGATAGTTATATAAAATCAGTTAAAGCCGATTCTCCATTGATCGGTTTAGGTGCGAAATTTAAAGAAGTAGAAAGTAAGTATAATGTAAATGCATTATTCCTATATTCATTAGCAGCTCATGAGAGTGATTTTGGGACAAGTAGGCTTGCGCGAGAAAAAAATAATTTATTTGGCTTAAATGCAACAGATAATAGTCCATTTGGTAACGGTCTATCATTTAATTCAAAAGAAGATTGTATTGAACATGCTGCAAAAGTATATATGAGTGAAGGTTATTTAAATCCAGGACATTGGCGTTATACTGCAACATATACAGGTGATAAAGCAGGCGGTTTAAATATGAAATATGCATCTGATGCAAACTGGGGTAAAAAAGTAGCTGGGCATATGTTCCGTTTTGATTCGTACTTAGGTAAAAAAGAGTACAACAAATATAAGCTTGCACGTGTAACGAATAAGGTAGAAGCGAAAAAAGATCCTCGTACGTCGAATGAACGACTGTATAACTTAGCGGCAAATAAAGTTGTTACGATTACAGGCGAAGAAACGATAAATGGACAAGCATGGGTTAAAATCATTTCTGATGATCCTGCTGTAAATGAAGCGTATGTTGCAAAAGAAAATGTGCAGTACGTAAAACATTAATAAAGAAAACAAAAAGACTGATCACTTAGGTGATCAGTCTTTTTGTTTGTCGAATAAGATGCAAGAATGAGTAAAATGCTATTTAATAACATTTATATGAAAAAAATTCCGTTTTATAGAAAATAATAACAAATAATTCGACAAAATAACAAAAATAAAGCGAATTGTTGTCGAAGGATGTCGATAATTTTAAAAAGTGTAAATTGTCATTTCATTTGTATTATGTGCTATAATGCTATTTGTATATTAAATACAAACGATGTATATACGTTTACATATTAGAAAAGTTGATAAATATACAATTCGACAAACATTATAAATTTGTCGAATTATGCGATAAAAAAATCTTTTAAAAAAAAGAATTATGACGTATTATATACATGGTTTAACTTTTTGGAAAAAGATAGTATTTATTATGGCTGATAAATTACTATTTTTCAAAAAGTGTTTGTAAATTAATATATGAATTTAGTAAATAACTAGTTTTTCAAATACATATTTCTAAAGCTAGTATTATATTTCTCAAGGAGGAAATAAATCAATGGCAAAAAATAAGTCTTTTAACAAATTAATGGCTGGTACAATGACAGCTGCAATGGTGGCTGGCGTAGTAGCTCCAGTTGCTACAGCAGCAGAAGAAAGTGCATTTAAAGATGTTCCTAAAGCACATTGGTCTGCAGATGCGATCAACGCTATGGCTGCAAAAGGTATTGTCTCAGGTATTGGTGATGGCCTATTCGGATTTGGTAACGATGTAACTCGTGCTGAAGTAGCTACTTTCATGGTAAAAGCGAAAGGTATCGAAACTGGTTCAACAAAAACTCCATTTACAGATGTAGATGAAAAAGAATGGTATGCTCAATTCGTTGCAGCTGCTGAAGCTAACAAAATCATGGGTGGTTTAGGCGACAATAAATTCGGTCCAAAAGATAAGTTAACTCGTGCACAAATGGCACAGCTTCTTGTTAACGCATACGGTTTCAAAGCTGACGAAAACAACAAAAAAACTTTCAATGACATCGATGGTTTATCTTGGGCAACTGCAAAATCTTCAATTGAAACTCTTGCAAGCCTAGGTCTTATCGCTGGTGAAGGTGAAGGCAAATTCAATCCAAACGCTGTTGTAACTCGTGAGCAAGCTGCTCAGTTCATCTACAATGCTATGAACTATCATCCAGAAGTAAAAACAGATGCTAAAGTTGAATCTGTAAGTGCAATCAACGCGCAAGAAATTAAAGTTACATTCACAAACCCAGTAAATGAAAAATCTGCAATTAACGAAGGTAACTACATTTTCAAACAAAATGGTGCTGATTTAACATCTGCTGATTTTGAAGGTGAAGCTGGTAAAAAAGGTGTTCTTTCAAAAGACGGTAAGAGCGTAACGTTCAAATTAGTAGCTGGCAAAGCATTTGCTAACTCTGACAAATATGCAGTACATTCAACTACAGGCGTATTAGGTGCTGATTCAAAACCTGTAGAAAAATACCTTGATTCAGAAAAGACATTCTCTGATTCAAAAGCTCCAGAATTATTAGGTGCACGCGTAGTTGGTAACGCAGTTGAATTAACATTTAACAAACCAGTAAAAGAAACTGCTGACGTTAAAATTGACGGCGTTAAAATCGAAGGTACAAAAGTTGCAAGTAAAACACCAGGTGTATACACTTTAACAACTTCTGCAATTGCTGATAAAGGAATCTTCGCAAAAGGCGATCATGAAGTAGTTGTATACGATGCTGAAGATACATTACGCGTAAATGCTAATAAAGCATCAATCTTAACTACAAAATACACTGTAGCTTCTGATACAACAGCACCAGAAGTGAAATCAGTTAAAGCAATTAACAACCGTTCTTTCAAAGTTACATTCTCTGAGCCATTAAGCCAACACCCAGAAGTAACTGTGAAAAAAGGTAACTACACATTCCCGACAGCAGCATATGATACGGTTGGTGGTAACGGTGTAGTACAATTTACAATTGATCCACAAGATGCAACTTCATACATCGTTTCTATTAAAGAAGATACAAAGGATGCTCGTAACCCATTATATGCAAGCGGTGAAAAGAACGTTGACTTAAGTGTTAACCTTAAAAACTTCAAAGATACTGTAAACTTACTTGGTAAACCAGTTGATATGAATGTTTCTTTAACTGAAGATACTGCTACACCAAAAGTATCTACTGATAGCTTAAACAAAATTGAAGGTAATAACTTACTAGTTAAATTCAATGGTAAAATTGCTGTGAATGATGCTAATCAAATCGTAGTACGTGACAAAGGCGGAGTAGTTGTAGAATCTACTTTCGTAGCTGAAGGTGACGTATTAAAAGTTACTCCTAATAATGGTAAAGTAACAGATGAGCCTTACTCAGTAGAATTAAAAGCTGGTGCTATTAAGTTTGCTAAAAATGAGGAGTTAGCTTCTTATTCTGTAAACACAAATAGCAACGAAGCATTTATTACAACTGTTGGTAAAACAGGTATCGTAACACCTGTTGTAGAAAAAACTGCTGACATTATTTCAATCGCAGGCGATGTAATCACTGTAAATTATGGTGAAGACATGAGCGGTAACGCGAAAGATGTAGAGAATTACAAAATTGACGGTAAAGCATTACCAGCAGGTACAACTGCAGAATTCGTTGGTAACAAACAAATCGTTAAGATTTCTTTACCTAAAAACTATTTCGCAAAAGCTCAAGATGCTAAATTTACAATTAGCACAAACGTATTAACTGCTTCTGGAAGCAAAGTAGTAGCTAATGCTCAAACAAAAGCTCCAGTTGAAAGCTTAATTAAATTCTCTGATAACACAGCTCCAAAATTAGCAAGCGCTGTTTATGTGAAAGCTACGAATGAAGCTGAAGTTTCAAACACAATCAAAGTTACATTTAATGAAAACGTTAAAGAGTTCGCTGCAGATGACGCTCAATTTATCAATGACTTAAAAGTTGTTGTAAATGGCAACAATGCAGCAGTTAAAGGTATTAAGCATGGCGGCGAAAAAGAGAAAAATGTTGTTTACTTAACAACTGAAAAAGATCTAAACGTTGCTCAAGCTGCAACAATTAGTGTAGTACCAAAAGGTGCATACAACCCAGAAATCAATATTACAGATGCTGCAGGTAACAAGTTATCACTTGGTAACGTAACTGCATCAACTGCTGTAGTTGCTAAATAATAATAGATTCTATATCTATTATTGATGAAAACCCCTTGTAGGAAATTTCCTACAAGGGGTTTTTCTATATAATGCAGTTATTTGCAAGCGGGAGATTTATGCTGTTTGATTGTTATGAAGTATAAAAAATGCCATGCCCTTAAAATAGGGGCATGGCATTTCAATGTTATTCAATTTCCAAATCAACAACCATATAAGCAAGTATGACAGTAAAGAATATACTTACGGCTGGTGCTGTTAATACGTGTCCAGACATAAAGCCGATCCCGAGTGATAGGACGAGTGTGCTAGCTAGTAGCATATGTTTTACGCTAAATAGTTTCTTGAAGTTTGTGATGATGCGAATGAATATTTTTATACCGAAATAAAGAAGCGGCAGTAAGTACATAAGGAATCCGACAATACCAAATGCGAAGAATAGGTCGTGGAAATCCATTTCGACTAACTTCATTTTCGTTGTATAGTTCCCAGCGTATCCCATCCCAAATAGTTTTTGAGATAGTGGTGCTTCTTTATAGTATTGTTTGTATACGTTTAAAAACTTGTCGCGATCACTATAAATTAAACTTTTCATTTCAGAGTCTGTTAGTTCGCCTTGCTTATGTTCTTCTTCTTGAACTTCTTTTCCTTCTTTTCGGTCTTTTTCTTCTTGTACTGATTTTTTGTATTCATATATTTGTAAGTGTATGCTCATGTTTTTTGCGATAGGAGTTTGCGGTGTAAGAGCGAGTAAACCACCTAATACGACAGCAGCAACGACTGTATTTACAAGATATGTGAATCCTTGTCCTTCTTTTTTACGATGCATCATATATTGAATGAATGAGAATAGTAGTGCAACACCGAGCGTAACAATAATTGCACCATATCCGACTTTCGTTCCGACCATAAGGCTTGCATACATCGCGAGTACAGTTGGAATCCAGTAATAGAATTTTGAGAAAGACGTTGTTTTATGAATTGAGTATAAGACAACGATTGGGAACATAATTGCAAAAATAGCACTTAAATCATTCCCTGCAAAGAACCAGCCTCTTGAACCGATTTTTGAGTGCGGGTAGCTTTGGAAGTCTGTACCTGTTTCCATTGCTGTAATGAGTGAAATACTCAAAATTAATGTTGCATATAAGAAATACGTAATGATTTTATGAAATACATATTCATTATTTTTTAATTCTTTTAGTGCGATAATATATCCAAACAGTAGTACAATTGGATATACACTTTTCAAAATAAATTTCACTTCTTCTCCAAATGAAACTGGAGATTTAACCATTACATTATTCACAAGGCCGATTGCGAGTACGATGCCAAAGAGACATAAATAAAGAATATACTTTTTCGCGCCTTGTTGTTTATGGTGAAGAAGTAGATAACCTAATGCAAGAAGCATAAAGACGAAACGGACTACGATTCCGACTGTTGCACTCATGTGTAATACATAGATTGAAAAAGATGTTAATAAATCTAAAATTGGTTGAAACACAATGAATAGCAGTAGGAAATGCGGGAAGGAGTTAGCCGTCTGTTTTAACTTTGTAACCATATGTGCCTCCATTTCTTCATTCCTTTATTTCAGCACTTCTATATAATAGGAAGGAAAATGAATTTCTATATTTGATTTTTTATATCAAACTTAAGAATACACCATTTCATTGTAATGGTAAATAGATGAAAAGTATGGATAAACCGACTTTAATTGCTATATTTTTCAACGGAATTGTATGTTTTATACAAGATTATATGCAAATTACGCAATTATTAGACAGAAAATTAAGAAAAAAGAAGGGTTTTTCAATGTCTTTCTATAATTATATAAGTATAATCTTTATGTAGAAAAGAGGGGTATATATAATGGAAGTAACAAGTAAAACAGAATCTGTCATTGTGAAATATGAAGGGCACGTTGCAACGGTTATGGTCAATCGCCCAGAGGTGTTAAATGCATTAGATGAGCCAACGTTAAAAGAGCTATTACAAAAATTGAAAGAAGTAGCGGAGAGTTCTGCACATATTGTTGTGTTATGCGGAAATGGCCGCGGTTTTTCTGCGGGCGGAGATATTAAATCGATGCTTTCAAGTAACGATGAAAGTAAGTTTGATGGTATTATGAATACTATTTCTGAAGTTGTCGTGACTTTATATACGATGCCAAAGCTTGTTATTAGTGCGATTCATGGACCAACTGCTGGTCTTGGATTAAGTATTGCATTAACAGCTGACTATGTGATGGCGGATATTTCATCCATTATTGCGATGAACTTTATTGGAATCGCTTTAATTCCAGATGGCGGCGGCCATTTCTTCCTGCAAAAGCGCGTTGGTGAAAATATGACGAAGCAAATTATTTGGGAAGGAAAGAAATTATCAGCGACAGAAGCGCTTGATATCGGTTTAATTGATGAAGTAATCGGTGAGGATTTCCAAACGGCTGTGAAGCAAAAAATTAGTGAATGGTCACGAAAGCCGATTAAAGCGATGGTTCAAACGAAGCAAATTTTATGTGAAGTTAATCGTTCTAACTTAGAACAAACATTGCAACTTGAAAAACGCGGCCAATATGCGATGAGACAAACAGCGGATCATAAAGAAGGCCTTGCTGCATTTTTAGAAAAACGTTTACCAGCGTTTAAAGGGGAATAAAGTGAAACTTTAATGAATGGTAGTTTTACTACCCGTTAATTTAGGGTAAAGGGGAGAAAGTGCTAACACATTTTAGTATAATTGTGTTAGCACTTTTTTTAAGGAGTAATATATGAAAAAAATTATCGGTGTTATCGGCATAATTGTAATAGCATATTATGCGTTGCATAGTACACCATCTATGGCGGTGCGAACTGCTTTGTTTTTTGAAGGACATCCAAGCGTTGCGTTTTCTGGCGAAGTGACGAAAGAAACAGATGTGAAAAAAGAAGCAATTCCAGGCGAATACCAAACTTTATATGGCAAGGAAGAAGAATCAGAGCACTATTTCTTTCCGCATGTAAGGGCACATGGATCAGGAATTGATATGCTTAGTGCATGCGCGAAGAAAAAATGGTTTTTCTATACAGCAGAGCTCGGATGTTATTAAACATAGGAGGATGAATGATGTCAGCATATAACAAGTTAGTAAGAGATCGTGTTCCGGAGAAAATTTTAATGTCTGGAAAAACATATACAGCACAAAAGTTAACAGGACAAGCATACATACAAGCTTTAGCGAAAATTGGAACGGAAGAAATTCGTGAATTTGCTTCTATGAAAGAACGTGAACATGCACTTGATTCTCTTGCAGATGCACTGGAAGTAATTATTTCATTAGCGCGTGCAGAAGGGGCAACAATTGAAGATGTAGAACGTCTTCGCAAGCAAAAAGAAATAGAGCGCGGTGGCTTTGAGAGAGGCATTTATTTATTAGATGTGTCAGAAGAATAGGTTGCTAGAAAGCATAGTGTTCATGAATAACACTATGTTTTTTTGTTAAAGTGAATTTTAATATAATTTAGAAAATTAAACTATATTAGTAGAGGATTTATAGTAAATTCGGTATACTAAATAGTAGAGAAAATGAGGAGGAAACGACAATGGCACATCATACGAAAGAAACGATGGAACTGATTAAGGAGCTTGTCTCTATTCCGAGTCCGTCTGGAAATACAGAGAAAATTATTCGTTTTATTGAAAACTACGTAAGTGAGTGGAACGTAGAAACGAAGCGTAACAATAAAGGCGCTCTTATTTTAACGGTAAAAGGAAAAAATGATGCAAAGCACCGTTTATTAACGGCACACGTTGACACGTTAGGTGCGATGGTGAAAGAAATTAAGCCTGACGGTCGTCTAAGTCTTTCTATGATTGGTGGATTTCGCTGGAACTCTGTAGAAGGGGAATATTGCGAAATTGAAACATCAAGCGGTAAGACATATACAGGGACGATTTTAATGCATCAAACATCTGTGCATGTATATAAAGATGCAGGTGAAGCGAAACGAGATGAGAAAAATATAGAAGTTCGTATTGATGAGCGTGTGTTTTCAGCTGATGAAGTACGCGAATTAGGCATTGAAGTAGGAGACTTCGTTTCATTTGACCCACGTGTTCAAATTACAGACAGTGGATACATAAAATCACGTCATTTAGATGATAAAGTAAGTGTTGCAATTTTATTAAAATTAATTAAGAGATTACAAGATGAAAACGTAACATTACCATATACAACTCATTTCTTAATTTCTAATAATGAAGAGATTGGATACGGTGGTAATTCTAACATTCCAGAAGAAACGGTTGAATATTTAGCGGTTGATATGGGAGCGTTAGGTGATGGACAAGCATCTGACGAATATACAGTATCTATTTGTGCAAAAGACTCTAGCGGTCCGTATCATTATGCACTGCGTAAACATTTAGTAGAGCTTGCGAAAACGAACAATATTGAATATAAAGTAGATATTTATCCGTACTACGGATCAGATGCATCAGCTGCGATTCGCGCTGGATTTGATGTGAAACATGCATTAATTGGAGCGGGTATTGATTCTTCCCATGCATTTGAGCGTACACATGAAAGTTCGATTGCACATACAGAAGCGTTAGTATATGCATATGTAATGTCCCATTTAATTGAAGCATAATTTCATAGAAAATAGAGAGGGCTGATTGAAAATATTATTTTTAATCAGCTTTTCATTTGGTAGGTAATGAATCACTTTTTATATTCGTTGTTCCTTATATATTCATCTTTAATAATTTGGACAGGAAACATATTTACTACAGTGGTAGAATGTTATAAACTATTATAGGAGTTATTTTCCAATTAATATTTTTAATATTAGTTTGATTAAGAGAATTGTATAACGTGAGATTTCGAGAGGAGATTTAATTTCTATGAAGTACAAGGCAATAGCTGCTGGTATGTTAGCAGCAAGTTTACTAGCTTATCCAATTAGTAGTTTAGCAGAAACGAAGAAGTTTTCAGATGTTGCAGACGATTCATTTGCAAAAGATGCAATTTACTATTTAGTAGAGCGAGATGTAATTAGCGGTATGGCAAGTGATACGTTTGCGCCAAAAGGTCTTTTAAAACGTGCGGAAGCAGCGACAATTATAGCGAAAGCAATTGGATTAAAAGTGGATCCAGCTGGGAAACCATCTTTTAATGATTCAAAAAATCATTGGGCAGCTCCGTTTATTGCAGCAATTGAAAAAGAAAATATTATTGGAGGCCGAGGAGCAGGCGTATTTGATCCTGATGGAAAAGTAACGCGTGCTGAAATGGCTTCTATGCTTGTGAAGGCTTATAAATTACAAGGTTTAGTACAAGCCCCAATTACAAATAAATTTACTGATTTAGAAGGTCATTTCGGTAAAGAAGCAGCAAATATTTTAGTAGCATTAGAGATTTCTGCTGGTACTGGGAAAACAATTTGGAGTCCAGATCTTTCTATACCACGTGAGCAAGCAGCGCAAATGACTTATAAAGCAGACAAGCTAAAGAAAAATAATGATAACACTAGCAAACCAGAAGAAACAACGAAGGAAATGTATATAGATCGTAAGTTCATTACATATCACCAACCATCTTTATCTTCAGGAATTACTGACATGCAACATGATCCACAAAAAGTTGTAGTAAAAGAAGAGCGAGATGGATGGATTAAAATTGTAACGAGCAAAGGTGAGAAGTGGACACCTTTAAAAGAAAAAACAGAAGTTATTAATGAAGGATTTACAACATATGCAGAAGCGTCACATTCTTCTAAAGTGCTAGCGAAACGTGAAGCGCAAAAAGTAGTAGTTATTGAAGAAAAAGATAGCTGGATTCGTATCCGTACAAATAGTGGTTTCCAATGGGTTGATAAAAATCAATTAAACCCAGTGAAGCAAGGTAACTTCTTAGAAGGTAAAGCGATTATTATTGATCCAGGTCACGGTGGAATTGACTCGGGTAATGTTGGTTATTACGAGAAAGAAAGTCAAACGGTATTAGATGTATCATTACGATTAAAGAAAATATTTGAGCAAAAGGCACCATTTACTGTTATGTTCACTCGTACAGATAATACACGTCCAGGAGTAAACTCAACAGATTCATTGAAAAAACGAGTAGAGTTTGCTCAGGAACATAATGGAGATATTTTTGTAAGTATTCATGCTAATGGTTCTGCAGAGAAAAATGGACAAGGTACAGAAACATTATATTATCAGTCAGCAAGAGCAAAAGTAACGAATCCGCATGTAGAAGACAGTAAGTTATTAGCACAAAAAATTCAAGACCGTCTTGTAGCAGCACTTGGAACAAAAGATCGTGGTATAAAACATCAGGACTTATACGTAACTAGAGAAAATACAATGCCAGCTGTATTAACAGAATTAGCATTTGTAGATAATAAAAGTGATGCGGATAAAATTGCTACACCAAAACAGAGACAAGCTGCAGCAGAAGCGATTTATCAAGGTATTTTAGATTATTACGAAGCAAAGGGTAATAACGTATCTTCTTACCGCTAATAAATCAAAAGAGATTGCCAATAGGCAGTCTCTTTTATTTATTAACGTTTCTCTTTATTTCCGGCATATGATATCATTTAATTTTATAAGAAAAAGTATTGTAGTAATTGTAATTATAACGATATAGAGGATGATCATAGATTGAATAATCATAGTAAAACACCTGCATGTATATATACGTACGCATTTCGCGAGGAGGAGCGTGCTTTATGTTATTTGGAAATGCGCTCGTTCTTTGGAACGGAGTCTCACGTTAATATTTTGAAAAGTGATGTCAAAATTGACCCGAGTAGAAGTGCGTTTATAAAAGAGCGCGTTGAGGTTATGTATGAAGGAGACGACTTAGAAAGCATTTTAAAACAAGTAGAACAAATTGATTTGGCGGGGGCGTCATTTAAAGTTATATTCGTTAAAATCAATGACCTCGTTGGAGAGAATAAAATTGAATATGGAGAAAGACGTCTCATTGAACGCGACCTCGGCATGCATATTGAAGGAGAAGCGGATGTTCGTAATCCAGAGCGTGTATTCGGAATTGTTCCTCTTGGAGGACGTTGGTACTTCGGACACTATATAGAAAGCGAGCCAGTTTGGTATCATCACATAAAAAAACCGCATAGTTATTCGACATCTCTTAGCACGCGTGTTGCGAGATCAGTTGCAAATATCGCTGTACCAAATCCAGAGGGAGTACGAGCAATTGACCCGTGCTGTGGTATTGGAACAGTAGTAGTAGAAGCACTTTCTATGGGAATTAACATCGTTGGTAGAGATATAAATCCACTTGTAGTGCTTGGAACGAGAAAAAACATCGCACATTTCGGATTTGAAGGAACAGTAACAAAAGGGCCGATCGAGGAAATTACTGAGAACTACGACGTTGCCATTATCGATATGCCGTACGACTTATTTACGCACGCCACACCAGAAGACCAACTCTCTATTCTTTCAAGTGCACGCCGCATCGCTAAAAAAGTAGTCGTTGTCACGATGGAAACAATGGATGACATGATCCATGAAGCAGGATTCGAAATTACAGATCGCTGTGTTACAAGAAAAGGATCATTTACTAGACAAATTCTCGTTTGTGAATAAGAAAAGAAGGTCACCCGTTTGGGTGACCTTTTTTGGGTTTGTATTGCTGTGTGATTGGTTGGTGGAATGGAGGAGTGATTTGTCGGTAAGTCGATATCCTATGTCGAATCGCCGATATCGCTACATTAGTATATTACTGTTCTTTTAATTTTTCTTGTTGTGCGACTAGTAAATTACGTAAGATATGTCCGCGGTAACTTTCTAGTTTTCGTCCTTCGTGATAGCGCACGCCTAATTTTTTTAGTTCGGCTACGTACCAGCCTTTTGTTCCGTAGTACATTGGATCACTTCCTTTTTGCTTTTGAACAGTATATGTTGGGGGTGGAAGTAACTTTCCATTGAAAATAATAAGCCTGGCTGTATCAGGGTGTTCCATAAAATAATTTCCGGACAGTGTATAAAAAAATAGACAGTACTGTATGCTTTTTTACACAATGTATACAAATTTATATCCTATGCGTTGGCATGATATTTGCAATGAAAATAGTATCAACATATAGGGGAGAGATAGAAATGAAGGTTAGTAAAGTGTACACGACAATTGATGCTCACGTAGCTGGGGAACCGCTTCGAATTATTACAGGCGGCGTGCCGGAAATAAAAGGAGACACGCAGCTAGAAAGACGCGCATACTGCATGGAACATTTGGATCATCTTCGCGAAGTTCTTATGTATGAACCGAGAGGACATCACGGTATGTACGGTTGTATCATTACACCGCCTGCAAGTGTTCATGCTGACTTTGGCGTATTATTTATGCACAACGAAGGATGGAGTACGATGTGTGGTCATGGCATTATTGCTGTTATTACAGTCGGAATTGAAACAGGTATGTTTGAAGTGACAGGTGAGAAACAACAGTTCATTATTGATAGCCCTGCTGGGGAAGTCATTGCGTACGCAAAATATAACGGGAGCGAAGTAGAGTCCGTATCATTTGAAAATGTTCCTTCATTTGTATACAAAAAAGACGTTCCTATTAAAATAGATAACTATGAATTTCAAGTAGATATCGCATTTGGCGGAGCTTTTTATGCGGTAGTAGATAGTAAAGAATTTGGTTTGAAGGTAGATTTTAAAGACTTACCTGTCATTCAAGCGTGGGGCGGTAAAATTAAGCACTACATTGAGAGCCAGATGGAAGTGAAGCATCCACTTGAAGAAGATTTAAAAGGAATATACGGCGTTATTTTCTCAGATGAAACGAAAGGAGAGGGCGCAACTTTACGAAATGTAACGATTTTCGCTGATGGACAAGTAGATCGTTCTCCTTGCGGCACAGGAACTTCCGCAAGAATCGCAACGCTTTTTGAAAAAGATGCCTTACAAAAGGGAGAAATTTTCGTCCACGAATGTATTACTGACGGGGAATTCGAGGGGGAAGTATTGTCGGTAACCGCAGTAGATACATATGAAGCTGTCGTTCCGAAAGTAACGGGGCATGCATTTATTACAGGATTTCATCAGTTCGTTGTAGACCCAAGAGATGATTTAAATCGAGGGTTTTTGTTAGGATAGAAGGAGGAGGTGAAAAGATATGCTAGTCATAAGCGCGAACGAACAACGAAACTTAGTAAATATGAACGAAGTCATTGAATACGCGGCGCTTGCTTTAAAAGAATTTTCCGCAGAAAGAACGATCACGCCAATTCGAGGCTCATTGCCATTTGCGAACGAGAAAAATACGGCATTAATTATGCCCTCAGTAGCGGAAGGGCTTGAGGCACTTGGCTTAAAAGTAGTAACAGTAGTCCCAGAGAACAAAAAGATAGGAAAGAAAACGATAAACGGGATTGTGATGCTATCAGACTTTCAAACGGGAGAACCGCTCGCACTTTTAGAAGGATCCTACTTAACGATGATTCGAACAGGCGCCTTATCAGGAGTAGCGACAAAATATTTAGCTCGTCATAACGCAAAAACGTTATGTATCATCGGGACGGGTGAACAGGCGAAGGGAATTGCTGAAGCTGTATTTGCGGTAAGAGCTATCGAAAAAGTCATTTTATACAATAGAACAGAAGAAAAGGCGTATGCATTTGCGGAATATATACAAGAGAGATTCAACAAACCTGCATATGTTCACACAAATGCAAATGAAGCAATAAGCGAAGCAGACATCATCGTCACAACTACGAACGCATCCACACCAGTCTTCTCAGAAAAACTACAAAAAGGCGTCCACGTAAACGCCGTCGGCTCATTTAGACCAAGCATGCAAGAACTACCATCCCACGCCATCGCGGGAGCAAACAAAGTAGTAGTCGAATCAAAAGAAGCAGCACTAGAAGAAACAGGTGACCTTCAAGTTCCAGTGCGAGAAGGTTTATTTGAAGCAAGCGACATCCACGCCGAACTCGGCCAAATCATAAGCGGAGAAAAAGCCGGCCGCGAAAACGACGAAGAGATTACTATTTTCAAATCAGTTGGTTTGGCAGTAGTAGATATTATCGTTGCGAAGTATTTGTATGAGAAAGCGGTGGAGAGTGGGGTGGGGAATAAGATTGAGTTTTGAGGGACTGCCTTTTGGTGGTCTTTTTTTGCATGGAATTTTGTGAAGCAAGAAAAATTGAATATTAATATTCTAATATTCAATAGAAAGATAAAATGTTTAAAAATTCATAATAAAATATTATAATTGTATTTAGTAAAATTAACCAATTTATATTTTGCTCATTATGTATTAAAGGGGAAATGAAAATGGCTGGACAAATTCGTATGTCACCAGAGGAGCTTAAATCAAAAGCGACTCAATATGGACAAGGTGCAAATCAAATTGAGGACATTTTAAGTCAATTACAAAACTTACAAAATGAATTAAGAGGAGAATGGGAAGGCCGTGCTTTCGAAGGTTTTGATCAACAGTTCAATCAATTAAAGCCAAAAGTACAAAACTTCGCACAGTTATTACAAGAAATTAATATGCAGCTTAATAAAACTGCAGAGGCTGTTGCTTCTCATGATGAAGAATTATCACGTAATTTCGGTTTGAATTAAAAACGCTTTATTCTATATAACAAGCATTTCAAATGAGCCATACAGCTTATATTGTATGGCTCATTTGATTGTATGCCTAGCGAGTCATATTGATAGGGATATATATTTAATGAGATTTCTTTGATGCGTTTGGAAGACTTATAGAAAGGGTTTGAAAGAATGGGACAATTTCAAAGTAATTTACAAAAAGCAACGCAAATTGCTACGAAAATGGGATCAGCCTCTGATAGGATTCAAAGTGCAACCAGTCGTTCTATAACAAAGGCGACGCGTACAACGTTGTCTGTTAACTTCAAATCACAAGAAGCGAATCAGCAAGTTCTAGACTTGACGAAACAATTTTCCGCCGCCTTTCAACAAGCGGTTGATAATATTCATTTGGTATCTAATGAATTTGAGAGAATGGATAACGAACTTCACAATACTTTTCGCTAATGTGACAACCTACGTAAAGTAAAATAGTAGGAGGAATATGATGAGTCAAGATATTGAAAAACAAATTAATCAAGTAAATCAAAAGTTACGAAGTGTATTTGAAGAGCAGGACCGAAATCAATCTGCGATTCAAAAACAGGAAAAAGTAGAAGAAGATTTTCATGCATGGAAGAATCAAAACCATCGTTTGTTTGATCGTATGTTAGGAACTTGGCATAAAGATAGAGAAATGTCATTGTTTTTTATGGATATGCGTCAAGAAGCACAATACATAGAACGAAAACTTACATTTGAATTGGAAAGCCAAAAAGAAACATTGTTTAAAGAGAAACGAGATCTTAGTGACTTAGAAAATGATCTTTCATATCAGCAACAACAATTAGTAAAGGAGGCTAATTCATGAGTTTAAATATGTATTTGGGAGAAGTACAAAACCAAACTCAAAGTATGAATGCTGTATGTACGGCCACCATTCAAGGTATGGAACAAGCAATTCAGTCGATTGACGCTTTTGCAGTTGATACTGTTTTACAAGGACAAACATATAGTAGTGCAAAATCATTTTTTGTACAAACCTTTCGTCCTTTAGCGCAAGGTATTATTTACTTATGTGAAGAACTAATCCGCCAAAACAATGCCTTTCCAAGTCAATTTCAATCAAAGGTAGCTTCAACGGATGTTATCGAACAAGAAATAAGAGAACAAATTCAAGAAATTAATCAATCGATTGCAAGTATAGAAATGATGAATGCCGTTACACCAATGCCTGGAATAGATGCACTTGTGGCTGTTTTAGTTGAGATGAGAAAAAAACTTGAAGAAAAACTAGAGCATCTATATGAATTTAATTATACTTCTAGTAGTAATTATGATACAGCACTTCAACTAGCATCTAGTATTGCTATTGGTCTTGCTGAAGTTCAAAGTGGAAAAGGGTTTAGTCCTGCAAGTGGTACATTTAGTACACAGGGCTTGAATATGGAGTGGACGACTTCAATTCAAGCGATTACAGAAGAGAGGGCACGACAAGCTGCCAATTCAATTGAAGAAGGTGAAATGTGTGGTAAGCTACCGGAAAAATCTACTGGTGAAAAAATTTGGGACGGTATTGTAGATGGTACGGGACAAGCAGTTAGCGATACAATAGACGGAATAAAAGCTTTAGGAGATTGGGAAACGTGGGAAAACATGGGGAACGCTGCTTTGCACCCTATTGATACCCTCAGTACGATGTATAATGTATTGTCAGATTCATTTATTAATGATGTAATAAATGGAGATGCTGAAAGTCGTGCTAAATGGGGAAGTTATGCTTTAACACAAGTTGGATTAGGACTTATTGGTGATAAAGGATTAAGTAAAGCAAGTAAATTAGGTCAAGCGGGTAAGGCAACTACATTGATAAAAGGTATAGACATTTCAAAATTCCCACAGGGTTTTTCCTATGTTACAAGTAATTTAAAAATGGGAGACCGTCTTGCTTTTTCAGGTATGGGCTCAGTTAAAAACGAGACTGTTACAGTTAAGGATTTTTTTGTTAAATCAAGTAGTGGGGAAAGTCAGGGATTAAAGCGGACAACTGTTACAGAAGTAAAAGTAAGTGATGAAATTTATCAAATTTCTAGAGATGAAAGAAAAACCGTTAATACGAAAATTTCTGATCAATTACTTTCAAGTAAAGATAGTCCTGTTAGGACTTATCGGGGTACGGATGTAGCAAAGCTGGATGAGAAATTTAAGGCAGATCCTGATCTCATTGTTGAAATGCCTTTTGTAGGTAAAGGACAGCGTAATGCTAACTCTGAAGGATGGTTGCGTGATTCTAATTACTACTGGAATGAAATGTTGGAAAAACATCCAGAGGCTTTTAGTGATTTTAATAAACAAATAATTAATGGTAAAATTCCAAGAATGAAGGCACCAGTAAATGATGAAATGTTTAGAGAGAAATTTCCACAATATGATTTTACAGGATTACGTGGAACTAAATTAGTTCATCACCATATTGGTGGTGGTGGTCAAGCTGTTGGTGTTCCGATGCCACTACATCCTGGTTTTGGAGGGATTCATAACGCAGAAAAAGTGATTGGAGCATGGGGAAAAGATGCAGAATATGCAGAAATGCTTCAGAAATTTATTGAACATCATAAATTAGGAGGTAAATAAAAAATGAAAAATGAAATGAAAAATTGTTTTGATAAAATAATTAGAGAGTGGCAAGATTGTAATAATTCATTGCCAAAATCTTTATGGATAGAAGAAGCAGAGGCTTTTATCTATGAAGGAGAACCTGATACAGAGGGGTACGTATTTTGGAAACCTTTAGAGAAAAATATAATTCATGATTTTTCTGATATAGAAAAAGATTTGGGGATAGAATTACATAATTCAATTAAAGAATATTATAATTCTTATTGGTTTTTAGACTTAGGAGGTAATTATTTAGGTTATGATTTTGAATTAAATCCTGTTATACCAGGAATTGAACTACATGATTTTTATGTATCTTTACAAGGATACCGAGGCGCACATGATAATCAACTGAATAATATTCCTATTGGTATGGAATTTAATGGTCTCTTGGTAGTTGTAGATAATGAAAATGGACAAGTAAAATTAGAAGATTATGAAAGCAGAAGCTTCGAAGTTATTTGTGATAGTTTAGCAGAATTAATTTTAAATCTTTCATAAGATATATTAAAAAATAAAAAGTAAAAGTTGGCTCTTATGAGTCCGCTTTTACTTTTTTTAATATATAGTTTGAATTTACTGTTATATTTTTCAATAAAGTTACTTTTAAAAATTAGATAAGGAGTGTATCAAGGACATTATCCTTTTCTTCCTTATTGATACCAATATATTTAAGTGTAATTTGTAGTGTGCTGTGATTTAAAATTTCTTGTAACATAGCAACATCTTTTGTTTATAGAACCAATAGCCAAAGCTTTTGCGCATGGTGTGAGTCCTAATAGATTCGATACCGGTAAAATCTTTGGCTTTTTGAAATTTTTGATAAGCCTCTAGATCGTATTAATGGGTTGATCTTCTTTTCGAGAAGGGAATAATATTTCACAGAAGGTGTAAAAGGGGATGTTGATTTAGAATAGTATTAAAGATATGGTGAAAACAGGTTCGAAAAAAACTTGAAGAAAAACTAGAGCATCTATATGAATTTAATTATACTTCTAGTAGTAATTATGATATAGCACTTCAACTAGCAGCGAGTATTGCGACAGGTTTAGCGGAAGTTCAAAGTGGAAAAGGCTTTAGTCCTGTAAGTGGTACATTTAGTACGCAAGGGTTGAATATGGAATGGACAACTTCAATTCAAGCGATTACAGAAGAGAGGGCACGACAAGCTACCAATTCAATTGAAGAAGGTGAAATGTGTGGTAAGCTACCTGAAAAATCTACTGGTGAAAAAATTTGGGACGGTATTGTAGATGGTACGGGACAAGCAGTTAGCGATACAATAGACGGAATAAAAGCTTTAGGGGATTGGGAAACGTGGGAAAACATGGGGAACGCTGCTTTGCACCCTATTGATACCCTTAGTACCATGTATAATGCATTGTCAGATTCATTTATTAATGATGTAATAAATGGAGACGCAGAAAGTCGGGCAAAGTGGGGAAGTTATGCTTTAACACAAGTTGGATTAGGACTTATTGGTGATAAAGGATTAAGTAAAGTATCGAAGGTAGCAACTACTGCAAATCTAACAAAAGGTATGTCCAGAGTAACTAATTCTGCTACATATAGAAATGCAATAAACGTATTAAATAATTTTAATTTAAACATTGGAAACCGTTTTGCTTATGCTGGTATTGGGGGAAGTTCTTTAAAATCTAGCTTTATTGATACTTATCAAACAGCTAAGGATAAGCTATCACCTTATCAATATACTAAAAGGACTACGGATGGTGACATTTTTGTTGGTAAATTATATGGAGAAGATGTAATTCTTAAAGATGTTAAAGTTGATGAAATTACTTACTCTAAGAGAACTCGAGAAGAAGCTGAACAACTTCGGAAGGAATTTGATAGGAGTGTGAGAAAAGATTTTCTTAATGCATTGGTAAATGATCCTGTTAAACTGAAAGAACTCAAAAAAGCGGGAATAACAGATGCTGATATAGAAAGGATGAAAAGAGGAAACAATCCAAAAGGGTGGCAAGTACATCATAACCTCCCTTTAGATGATGGAGGAACAAACGATTTTGGAAATTTAACATTAATACAAAATCATCCATATCATAAAGCTATAACTAATACACAACGTACGTTAACTAGACACTTACAAGAGGGAGATAGTGTAGACGTAAGCTGGCCTATACCAAAACATAACATCTACCCTAAGGGAGAATAAATAAACTTAGAAAGGAATTTTTATATGTGGAAAAATCTGGTTTTAGAAATTGAAAAAATAGAGAAAAGTTTTAATGATAAACTGAATACACCAGCAACAGATAGTGAAGTTCAGAAATTAAGAGAACGCATGAAAGAGAGTTATAATGTTGACCTACCGAGTGAATATGAGGAGTTTCTTAAAACTGTAAATGGATTAGATTTTAACGGGCTAGTACTTTATGGAGTTGACTCTTATTTGTTAGATACAGAAAGGGACGAATCAATTTGCGGGCTTATAGAAACCAATGAGATTTGGTATGAAAATGAATTTCAAAAAGAGTATCTTTTCTTTGGCGATTCAAATATTGCGTGGTTTTGTAAGAGCTTATCAGACGGTACTTATTTAGAACTTGATAAACCATCTGGTACGGTAATGAACACATATAATGATTTTAATACAATGCTTGAGGAAGCGTTAAAAATAACCCTTCTTTAATATGGGGTATTAAAAATTATGTTTAATTTTTTAAAAGAATATGTTGTAGCAGACAGAAGTGTCCGTTCTAAACAAAAAACTATTTTCTATCCTATATATCAAGATGAGATAGATGAGGCAGAAAGCTTATTACAAATGGAACTTCCAAAAGAACTGAAACGCTTTTATCAAGAAATAGGTTGTGGTTTTTTAAAGTCTGATACAAGAACGTTTTTCAACAGATTTATGGACCCGATTTCAGTTGCAGATTTCCGTTTAAGGCAAGATATTTATGAATATAATCCCAACCTAGATGATGTAGATGATGATGAATCATTAGTGTTTTTTGAAGTATCAGAGATTAGCTTTTTAACAATTAAATTTAAGCAGGAAAATGAATTAGGTCAATGTCCTATATATTATGGTTCAACGAAAATAGCGGATTCTTTAGAAGAATTTTTAATTAAAATGGATGAAAATCCTGATTATTATATTTAATAGATATCAATTCTATTTTGTAGAGTGTGCATTATTGGTTCGTCCTTTTAAGAAGTGTTTTCTAGCTTATGTGATTGCAAAGACAAATAATAATTAATTATGAGTAACAAAAGTAAGACTTATGTGAATTACGCATAAGTCTTTTTAATATTATCCCCAAGTTAAGAAGATTGAGGGGGAAAATTCTCATGAATCTAGGGGGGCTAGTTTAAAAGAAATTAAAAGACAATTAAATATACCTAGATTTCAACACCCGATTAGTAAAAAAATGGTACCATTAACAGATAGTAATGGTAAAAGGATATTAAATGATAATAAACAGCCTATTATGACTCGAGAATTTACATATGAAGTAAAAGGTCAATCAAGATCATTCAGAGGCTCATAAGTTTGGAGAAGGTGGAGTTGGAGATCATCCACCGCATCATAATGTAAGACCTGAATATAATACACGAACAGGACAGGTAGATGGTATGGAGGATCATTATTATTTTGAGAAGAGAAATAATAAATAGGGAGTATAAAAATGATTGATCAATTTAAATTTTTAAATCCACAAGTGTTAATTAGTATTTTTGGGAAAATACCAAAGTTGGAAGAATCAGAGTTATTAGAGGTGCGTCTTAAAAGAGATGGTCCGACTTTAGTTATTCAATTGATGACAAAGGAAAATGTTGAAAACAAGCCAAAGCGATGGAATAAGTGGGATGTAATTTATGTAGAGATATCTTTCTTTACTATTCATAATTTAACAATAAAAGGTTTAGGTACAGAAAATATAATTGATTATTTTGAAATAAATACGATAGAAGAAGAGGGTTTATTAAAAATTAAGTGTAAGAATCAAATGTTAGTTGAGTGCTCGTTTGAATGGGCAAAGGTAGAAGGGGTAACCCCAGGTTTAATAGGATTACCATAATTTTGATGGGAAGTAGGTAGTTAATTTTTATAATATTCATATTTTAATATTTTGGGGTTAAATAAGGAATGTATAAAGGACATTTGAAACGTTGATAGTATTGCAAACATATGAAGCGGAAATTACTAAAATTAAGATACCTGATTATATACCTGTATTAGGTGATTATGATAGAAGTGTCAAAGGTGAGATTATAATAGGTGGGTATGGTTATAGATTCCGCAGGAGTTTCATTTAAGTTTGAGAAGGAAGCGAGATAATAGAATGCAAAAATTTTCAAAAATAGTTATATGTGTTGGTGCGTTAATAATGATTATACTGGGCATGATTGTACATGATACATGGAAGGATAGGATTTATTTTTCTTTAGCTGTACTTTTTGTTACCGTACTTTCTTTACTATGGAATATAGTTGCTCATAATATTATGGATAAATTTAGAAAAAAGGAGAATAAATAGCTATGAAACTTTTACCGATTGGAACAATAGCAGGGTGGTTTAATTAACATGAAAAAAAGTATAAATTTTAATAAAAAAGTTTTTGAATACTATATGACTCTTTATGCTGTAAATGATATAAGATCGACTATAATTACTCTTGTGATTGGGTGCAATAGGTTTGAAAGGTAGTGTTGGAAAAGAAACTGGTATAACAGTTCCTGTTTTAGAGGGGTTTACTATGGGAAGTAGTTTTAAATGTGAAAAACCTGAGGAGAAAAAATGATATGAAAACACCATCGTATAAACCATTATATATTTTAGTTTATGTCGTAATATCCGTATCTATTATAGGGTTAATAATTACTCCATCCAACAATTGGTGGGAAAAGTTGTTAGGAACTATCGTTCTCATTCTTTTGGGAGCAGGTTTAATATGTTTTTTAAAATTCGGACGGTGGGCGCAAGAGAAATTTTATGATAAATTTACAAAAAAACGGGATTAATATAAGACCGGAGTAATTAAGATATGCGTACAATAAATAGAATTCTGACTTTTACTGTATGTATTATGTTTATGTTGTTAATTGGGGCTTCTTCTACTATACGGTTAGAAGATAAACTTTTACTGATAGGTTTGCTGCTAATTTGCAATGTTAGTGCATACTTTACAGTAGAGTATATCTATAAACGTATAGACAATAAGAAAAAATAGTAGATTTATAATTCGTAAAATTCATTTAATATTTAGAAGGAAAAATTATCAATGAAACTATTACCAAATGGTTGGTTTTACAGTAGCCCAAGCCGGGATAGAACAAGAGAATATTAAAGGATTTGGAATAGGATCTGAAGCTACTCTAGTAAAATATGAGAGTGCTATAAAAATTCCTATTCCATTTATGGATAAAAAGTTACAAATTGGGGGATCAGCATCGCTTGGAACACTCGGGGAATCTTTTGAAGCTGGAAAAAGTGGATTCAAATTCCATGTGCCATTTGATCCTGGTGTAGGTTTATGGGGATTTGGTTTAGAAGTTAATGTTAAGGAATAAAGGAGATAAGTAGTATGAATAAAAAAGTGAAACAATTTAAATATTTTATGATTATATTAGCTTGTATTGCAATTTTTGGTACAATTTTACCTAATGCATTGGATCCAAATGAAACATTAGCAGGTAACATCTCAGTTGCAGTTTTTGGTACAATGGGTACTTGTTTATTATTTTTCATTACTTATTTTATTATAAAAAAGGCTATTTTAAGAAGGGGAAACTAAGATGGGGTAAAATTTAGAGTTAGAATTACTTCCAATTGGTTCGGTTGTGAAATTTAAAACATGGGAGCAACCTTTGATGATATATGGTAGAAAACAGGTTCGAAAAAAGCTTGGTCAACAATAGCGGGGTGGTTTAATTAACATGAAAAAAAGTCTAGATTTTAATAAGAAAGCTTTTGCACATTATATGGCTCTTTATCCTGTAAATGAAATAAGAGTCCACGTAATCGTTCTTGTCCTTTTGGGGGCAGATGTGTTTGTTCTCTTGCCTGCTTTTGCGAATCCTTTTCAATTACTCTATGTATATATAGTAACTCCTCCAGTTATCTTTTTAAATTTGTGGGCGATATGGATTGCTATCAATCCCCGGAAACGACAATTACAATACACTCTATTTCGGGGAGTATATGGCACCATATGTTCAGTCGGATTATTGGTTATAACGCAAAAATATGCTTATGAAGTGTTACAATTACAAACTCCTATCTATTTTATTTTTTCAGTTGGTTTGTATGGTTTTGCTTTGTATTATTTTTATAAAAATCATATTGAAAAACTTCAGGAACCAAGAAAAAAATCAAAATCATCGAAAGGAACTGGTGGTGTAAAAATAGCAGCTATTGCAGCTGGATTGGGGCAGTTAATTGCTAATATAATTCTTAGCATTGCAACACAACAGATGGGGGCAATTGTATTTATGTGTGCATGCACAGTGTTTTCGTTTGCTTTGTTTTATATGATTATAGAACTCCATAAGTATTATTATTTACGGAAGCATATAGAAGATGGAGGGAAAATACGTATAGGTTTTTAAAGAGGATTTGTTGCATTTCAAGTATATAATCGCATTCTTCTTATGAAAGCCATTTACGAGGCTTATAGCAATAAAAGATGTATAAGTGGAAGATTATATTCTGGTAAAACATCTGAAGGAATGGAAATTAGGTTTGCTCTTATTAATGACAAGACTATAACTGTTTATCCCGTGTATTAAAGAATGTGAGGTACTCAAAAATGAAAGTAACTACTCAGCCCATAGTTAAAAATGCAAGGCAATATGGAGGGGATTGTTAAGAAGCAATCCCCCTAAGTTTCAGATGAAATTAAATGATTGAATATTTACATTTAAATAATCGACTATTTATGCTTTAATATTTATATGTACATAACTGGAATGATTAGGAAATTACATTTAATATGTTTTAAGAAAGGGGAATGTTTTTTATATGGAAACTCCAGAAAATCAATTTAAACGTGCACTTAATCCTTGGTTCTCCATTTGGACAAAACCACGTGATACAATGAAAGAAATTTTTATATCCAAACCTAAGAATGTGTTTTTACTCATTTTATTAGGCTCATTCGTACAGACTTTAGATCGAGCATCTTCTAGAAATGTGGGGGATTCAATAAGTAGTCCAGTTTCAATAATCTCAATGGTTATATTCGGTACCTTCGTTGCTTTCTTAATTTATTATTTTTTGCTACCAGCGTTATTTAATTGGGTGGCAAAAAAACTTGGTGGACAAGGTACCTTTGAAAAAACACGTTACTCAGTTGCCTATTCTTATATCCCTTACGTTTATTCTCTTATATTAGTTTGGGTGCCTTCATTTTTCTTGTTTGGGATAGAAAACTTTACGAGTGAGACACCGGAAATGGATAGTAGCATAACTTTAACGATTTTATTTCTTATTTTTGCCATAATTGATATAGTTATTGGAATTTGGACAATCATTATTTCCTTAAAATGTTTAGGAGAAGCACACCAATTTTCAGCATGGAAAGCATTATTAACAATAATAATATCCTTTATGATTATCATTCTTCCTTTAGTAATAATAGTATTTCTTATAGTAGGGGTTACAATCTTTTAATCATTGATTTGCTTCTTATTTACCGAAACTTTTTCTACGCACTGTTAGTAATTGTTACAGGGTGAACAACCACATGATTCGGATGTTCCACTTGGCGAAGCGTATGATCTTTATGATCAAATTGATCGCCCGTTTTACGGCCTGTTTTTCTTATTATCAGTGTTAACAGGAATTTGTGAAGGCAAACTTGAAAATCAAATATTAAACTATTAAACTATTAAAACCTTAGGGGAGCTGAGTAGATTGTCTTTGTTTGTCCCTTATTTTCCAATTGGAGAATAAGGGACAAAGTTTTATGAAGGAGTAAATGCAGCTTTTTTACCACTCCCGCCATTCCTCTGTTATATCTTCCTCAGATTCTAAGCCAGCTATTCGTGCAGCTGCATCGATAAATTCATAGAGATCTTCTCTTTCCATTGTTTCGATAAAGTAGTCATATTCGTCATTTAGTTCATTTATTTTAAGAACTACCTCTTTAACAACTTGCATGACTTCGACTTCGGTTGGATTCTCACCTAATTGCTGTAAATTGTTAATGTAAGTGTCAAGAACCGTATTTGTTGCGCTTATATTTTCTTCAGTGAAAAATTCCCCATCTTCATCGTACTCAACCCATGAGGTTGTTGGTTTGTTTTTTTTCAATTCATCAAATGTCATGATAACCTCCTAAATGTGTTTTTTGTCTTTAATTTCATTCTACATTTTCGATCCTATATAACAATCATTTTAGAGGGGTTTTCTGTAAGTTGATAGTTTTTTAACTCATTTTATGAGGCTACTTATTCGTGGTATTTTTATTTTCCGCTCCGCATAAATATAGTTTATCCCGCATTAACGGGCAGTAAGACTCCCGTCCCAAAATTCGGCGAAGTTAGGTGGGAGATCAACTGCGCGTAAAACCCCCACTGATTAAAGTTTCACTTTATCGCCAGAATGCATGAATAGATTACAAACTTTCTACCTTTGCGAAAAAGTTTGACAATACATACGGGTAGTGGTAATTTAAAACCTATAAGAAAACTCGGTATTAATCCCGAGTTTTCTTATAGGTTTAAATAGTCGAGAGGGGTCGAAATATGAAGAAGAAGTTGTTTGTATTACCATTTGTCCTACTATTATTTATTGCATTAGCTGCTTGTTCAGGGGAAAAAGATTCGAAGCAAGCAGGAACTAGTAAATCAGGGACTCCGAAAGATGGAGGAGCGTTAACGATTGGTGTTAGCGATAACCCGGATACGATGAATCCGCTTTATGCGAATGATCGTGTGTCGTTAACTGTGCAGCAAGCTTTATATGCACCGCTGTATCATATGGAAGACGGTAAGAAAAAGTTTGTTCTTGCTGAGAGCTTTACGCCTTCAGAGGATCAATTAACATGGACTTTAAAACTAAAGGATAATTTGAAATGGCATGACGGTAAGAAAATTACATCAGACGATATTGCATTTACATTCCAATCCATTTTAGATGAGAAGCAAAATAGTTCAAGCCGTGAAAACTTTATCTTTAAAGGAAAACCACTTGAGGTGAAAAAAGTGGATGAGCTAACGACTCAATTCGTGTTACCACAAGTAAGTGCATCTTTTGAAGGTGTGATGAATGATTTCTTCCCAATTCCGAAACATGTATTTGAAGGGGAAGCAGATTTAGCGAAGAGTAAGAAAAACTTACAGCCTGTAGGATCAGGTCCATTTAAGTTTAAAGAATATAAATCAGATGAGTACGTTGCATTAGATCGATTCGATGATTATGTAGGTGGTAAAGCGAAATTAGACTCTATCGTATATCGCGTTGTAAAAGACCGTAATACAGCAAATGTTTCACTACAAAATGGTCAAATCAACATGAAGATGATTGAGCCGCAAGACTTTAAGAAATTAGATAGCACTGGGAACTTCTCAATGGTGACATTCCCAGAAGGTAGATTATTCTACTTATCTTATAACCAAAATACAGATCTAATGAAGAAAAAAGAAGTGCGCCAAGCAATCGCGCATGCGTTAGATAAAAAAGAAATGATTAACTCTGCATTCGTTTCGAGTCAATTTGCAGAACCAGCAAATTCAATCTTAACGCCAGACGCTATGTATTATGCAAAAGACATTAAAGATTATAAGTATGATAAGAAAGAAGCGAAAGATTTATTAGCGAAAGCTGGCGTGAAAGATAAAGAAAAAGTACGCGTTATGTATGTAACGAATAATAAAATTATGGAAAGCTTAGCGCTTTATACACAACAAAAATTACAAGAAGTTGGCTTACAAGTTGAACTGAATGCATTAGATGCTAGTGCAGCAAGTGAAAAAGGCTTAGATAAAGAGAATAAAGAATATGATATTACATTCGGTGGTTACATAATGGGACCTGAGCCAGATTCATATAAGAGCTTATTCTTAAGTAATGCTGAATACAATTATGCACGCTATAAAAACGCTGATTTCGATAAGTTATGGGAAGAAGCTGCAGTTGAAACAGATAAAACGAAACGCGCAGAACTATACCATAAAATTCAAGAGACAGCGAGAGAAGACTTACCTTATCTACCAATTGCATATCCGAAAGCAGTTATTGCAGTAGATAAAAAGTTTGATGGATTGAAAGAAGCAAAAGCAATTCCAGTTACAATGTTTGAAGATCTATCTAAGATTTATGAAGTGAAATAAGAAACAAACAGTAAAGAAGCTGGTGGAAATCAGCTTCTTTATCTTGAGGGGGGAAGTTTGTGTATAAAGTAATTGGGAAGAGGCTTTTAAATGCAATTCCGCTTTTATTTGTTATTTCTATTATTTCTTTTCTATTAATAAAACTAGCACCGGGTGATCCTGTTAGAAACTTTGTCACGCCGAATATGAGCCCAATTGATGTTGAGCGTATTCGCACAAGTTTAGGGTTAGATCAACCAATTTATATGCAGTATATTTTATGGTTAAAAAATATTGTAACAGGGAACTTTGGTTATTCACTTCAAAACCATCGTCCTGTTTTAGATCTTATTGTAGAAAGGTTACCTGCGACAATCGGCTTAATGGGATCGTCTTTACTCGTCTCATTTGTAATCGCAATCCCGCTTGGACTACTTACAGGTGTGAAAAAGAATTCTATCTTTGATCGCATTGTGAACTTTATCTCTTATGTGGGAATTTCAATGCCAGTCTTTTGGTTCGCTTTACTATTAATTTACTTATTCTCTTTAAAGTTGAACCTTCTTCCGAGCATGGGTATGCGCACAGTCGGTCAAGATTCCGTCTGGGATATTGTCCAGCACGGCATTTTACCTTGTATGGTATTAGCGTTCCAAAACGTCTCTGTTTATATGAGATATATTCGCTCAAGTACAATTCAGCAATTAGAGGAAGATTACGTACAAATTCAATATGCGTACGGTGCTTCAAAGAAATCCGTTTTATTTAATCACGTACTTCGAAACGTATTAATACCGATCATTACAATTTTCGGATTATCTATTCCAAGTTTAGTAGGCGGGGCGTTTATTACGGAAACAGTATTCTCATGGCCGGGACTTGGTTCGCTCGGGGTAAATGCTATTTTTAGATTTGATTATCCGATTATCATGGCAATTACATTATTATCATCATTCATGTTAATTCTCGGTAACTTAATTGCTGATATTTTATATGGCGTAGTAGATCCGCGCATTCGAATGAGGGGGTGATTTGGAATGAATAATAGGAGATTTCAAACGATAAAAAGTAGTTTTACGAAAAATAAGTTTGTACTAATGGGAGTTATTATACTTGCGGTTTTAACGATCGCATCCATTTTTGCATTCGTATCGCCATACGATCCTAGCAAAATGTCGATTCCAGATCGTTTACAAGAACCGAGTATGAGTCATCCTTTCGGCACGGATGATTACGGAAGGGATTACTTAACGAGGGCATTATATGGCGGACGCGTTTCGCTTGCGGTTGGTTTTCTTGCAATGGTTGTATCTATTACAATCGGAACCGCAGTTGGAACAATTAGTGGATATTATGGCGGAAAGTTAGACAACTTCTTAATGCGAATTGTGGAAGTACTTATGTCAATTCCATCATTCTTCTTAATGCTGTTATTAAATGCTTATTTAAAACCAGGAATTACGACGTTAGTTCTTATTATTGGATTACTAACATGGATGGACACTGCTCGTATTGTAAGGGCAGAAACGTTATCGGTAAAAGAGCGTGAGTACGTTTTATATGCAAAAGTATCAGGACAAAAATCACTAACAATTATTGTAAGACATATCATTCCTAACATTTTATCAACCATTATTATCGCTGCGACATTAACAATTGCGACATCGATTTTAATGGAATCATCACTTAGCTTCTTAGGATTAGGTATTAGAGAACCAGATTCTTCTTGGGGCAGCATGCTAAACAATGCGCAAGGATATATTGGCGAAGCTTGGTATTTAACGCTCTTCCCAGGATTCCTTATCCTTTTAACGGTACTTAGTTTTAACGTAATTGGTGAAGCATTGAAGAAAGCTTTCGCGCCAAAAGGAGCTGGAAATGAAAACTAAAGTGTTATGTGAAAGGAGTGAGAAGCATGTCTGAAAAACTATTAGAAGTGAATAATTTAAAGACTTCTTTTTTCATAGAAAGCGGAGAAGTAGAAGCAGTTCGCGGCGTTACATTTCGTTTAAATAAAGGAGAAGTAGTTGGTATCGTTGGGGAATCTGGAAGCGGAAAGAGTGTGATGGCGAAGTCTGTTATGTCTCTCGTTACATCACCAGGGAAAGTGAAAGAAGGGGAAATCCTTTTTCATAATGAAAATATCCTTTCTAAATCTGAAAAAGAATTACGTTCTATTAGAGGAAATCAAATTTCACTTATATCCCAAGATCCAATGTCTGCCCTAAATCCAGTCGTGAAAATTGGAAAGCAAATGACGGAAGTAATTATACGGCATCAAAAAGTGAAAAAGAAAGAAGCAGAGCAGATCGCGGTCAACTTGTTAAAACAAGTCGGTCTTTCTTCACCAGAAGAAAGGGTAAAACAATATCCGCATGAACTAAGCGGCGGTATGAAGCAGCGAGTTATGATCGCAATGGCGATGTCTTGTAACCCAGACCTTCTCATTGCGGACGAACCGACAACAGCACTTGATGTAACGATACAAGCACAAATACTAGATTTAATGAAAAACTTAAAAAACGAAACGAACATGGCGTTGCTTCTTATTACGCATGACTTAGGAATAGTCGCGCAAAACTGTACACGCGTTATCGTTATGTATGGCGGGCTTATTATGGAAGAAGGACCTGTACTTGATATTTTCCAATCGCCGAATCATCCATATACGAAAGGGTTATTAAACTCTCTGCCGAAAATATCGAACGGCGTAAAAGAAAGACTCGCGCCAATTCAAGGTGTAACGCCAAACTTATTAAACCCGCCACAAGGTTGCCCATTCGCAGAGCGTTGCCCGCATGCGATGGACATTTGTGAAAAAGAACGTCCGCCATATTTTGAAATCGGAAACGAAAGACGTTCCATGTGCTGGTTAAACGATAAGACAGTAGGTGAATCACATGCATGAAGAAAACTTAATTGAAGTTCGGAACTTAAAAAAATACTTTCCTATTAAAAAAGGACTATTCGGCAGAAAAACGGAGCAATTAAAAGCAGTCGACGACTTAAGCTTCACAATTAAAAAGGGTGAAACATTCGGATTAGTAGGCGAATCTGGCTGCGGAAAATCAACGACAGGAAGAAGCATTATTCGTTTACACGATGTCACTTCAGGTAACGTTTTATTCGACGGCACAGACATCGCAAGTTTAAAGGAAAGTGAACTAAAAGAATATAGAAAACGAATGCAAATCATTTTCCAAGATCCATACGCATCATTAAACCCGTCGATGAACGTATTCCAAATTATTAGCGAACCAATGAATATTCATGGATCTTATGAAAAAGAAGAACAAAAAGAAATCATTTTAGACCTACTAAAAAAGGTAGGTTTAAAAGAAGAACACTTATACCGCTACCCGCACGAATTTAGCGGAGGTCAGCGCCAGCGCATCAGCATCGCGCGCGCACTATCTGTAAAACCAGATTTCATTCTATGCGACGAACCAATCTCAGCACTAGATGTCTCAGTCCAAGCACAAGTCGTAAACATGCTGCAAGACATCCAAGAAGAAACAGGCGTCACATACTTATTCATCGCACATGACCTATCCATGGTAAGACACATATCAGACCGAATCGGAGTCATGTACTTAGGAAATATAGTAGAAATTGCCGACAGCGAAGACCTATACACAAAACCGGCACATCCATACACACAAGCACTACTCTCATCCATGCCAGAACCAGATCCAACAAAAACAGGGGGAAATCGGATCATTCTAGAGGGAGAAGTACCAAGCACACTCAACTCACCATCCGGCTGCAAATTCAGAACACGCTGCAAATTCGCCACTGAAAAATGCGCACAGGAAGTACCGAAGATGGTAGAGATTGCGAAGGGGCATGAGGTGGCTTGTCATTTGTTTTAGAGGGAGAGCACTAGGGGGGACCTGGTGCTTTTTTCTTTGCAGGGGTATTACGATTTACAAACGCTTAAAGCTGAAAAAGGAAATATGGAAATTCCTTATGAGGCAGCAGTTGAAGAAGGTACGATTTTATTGCAAGTCACAAAAGATGATAAGGTCATTTATGAAGAAGAAGTCACTTCTCAAAAAGAAGGTTTGCTTTCTTTTGAAGCGCCAAAACCCGGATCATATGATTTAATTGTACGCGTGAAGGGTGAAGAAGAGAAAGCGAAAGAAATTCAAATACATACGAAGCTATGAAAAAACGGCAAGCGGAGCATACTCGCTTGCCGTTTCCATTTCCAGTTGGTTCTGGCATAACAAATGCTCATCAATTTTAAGAAGTAAACGTAAAGTAATTCTAAAATATACAATATTTCACTTTCGGCGATGTAATCTCTAATAAAAGATTTAATAAATTTTATAATATAAATATTTAATTCTAATCATTAAAAATCCTACTTTTTCTTACTTTAATTGTTTCTAAAATATAAAGAAGAATACCTAAACCAAATATTTTTTCAGCATTAGAAATATTATTACCTAATTTAATAATCGGTACATTTAAGCCAAATCTTTCACTCCATTCTAAAGGCATATATCCCCTCTTGCAGTTTATTAATATACGATCATCCATTGTATGAAAAGACGTTTCGAAAAAATCAAATTCCACTTCTATCTCAGAAATTTTTATCTCTTTTTCATTCATCAAAGAACCACGTACCATTCCAAATCCTTGTATCATATTTTCTTTAAACATACCTACACAATTATAATTCGAATCATAAATAGCCCAATCATAATTTTCAACTTCACTTTGAAAATATGCAAGAATTTCTCCATCACTTGCTTCTAATCCAAAAACTTCTTTATTTTTTAAAATAGGTAATGTTGAAGAAATCATCTTTGTTCCTGCTACATATCTTCCATCAGGAGTATATAAACCTAAATGTTTATTATTGCCGGGTAATTCTAACAAAACATAAGTATCAATATCCCAAAATGTTAAATCATTTTTAACTATATTTTTTTCTAGTAAATTTCCTTTTCTTAATTGCCAAAATCCAATACTAAAAAATACAAGAGAAGCTATAATAATTAAGATTACTGGTCCCCAATTAATATTACCCCAAGTATTATACATACCAATTGATCCATAAAGAAAAAGCCCAGTTCCAATTAAACACTTAAACTTCCCCTTTTTTTTATAATACTCAAATAATTCCACACAAACACCTCTATCAGTTGGTCTTAATATTTCAATTACCCTTCAAATAGGGGGCACATTACCGAAAGTGAAAAATTGTACACTAAGGGTGTAAAAACCTATTATAGCAGGTTTTATAGAACGTATAAGTCTATGTTGGTGCTACCCCAATATAGACGTTATATTTACCTTTATAATAAAAGAGGACGTGGAGTAACTTGATTATTCTTAATCATTCGACAAGATGCAACAATTTAAGATCATATTTTTTGCTATGATAAGTAAGAAATTTACATATTGTGTTATTGGGGGATAAAAAAAGATGTTGAAAAAATTTACTACATGTATTTTAGGTGGCGCTTTAGTATTCAATTTATCTGGTTGTGGCAATACATCCGACAAAACTTCTTCAGAATCTAAAGAAACCAATTCTAAACAAGAAGAAAAGAAAGTGCAAACAACTGATGAGGCGAAAACGAAAGAAAATACAAAGCAGAAAAATACAGAACAAACAAAAGAGAAATCAAAAATAAAAGAAAAAGAGTATGCTGTAAACAAGGATTTTCATACACCTAAATTTGATGTAACTGTAAAAAGAGTTGTAGAAAGAGATAAGGTTGGTAAAGAGAGTATAGGATTCCAAAAACCTGAAGATGGACATGTCTTTATTGTTGTAGAAGCAGAAGGGAAAAATATCACAAACGAATCGATGAAATTAGCTGTTTTACCATCAGTGGATTTAGTGGATGAAAATGATAATGCTTACCAAAGTGATGTGTTGGCAGCTAGTAGTTATGAGGTTGAAAAAGGTGAGACCTCTAGTATTACTAAGGAATTAAAACCAGGGGAGGTAAGGAGACAAAATAAAGTTTACGTGATTAATAAGGAAAAATTTGATACAGGAAAATGGTATGTAGTTGTTAACCGTGAGTATAAGGAACAAATTAAATAGTGATTATTTATGAAGAGGAGATGGCTCCTCTTTTTTTGTTATAAGTTAACACAAAAGTTCGTTATAATGTAGAAATTTAATGTTTTCGGAAAAAAGAATTGACTTCTATATTAGTTGTAACTAAAATAGTTACATAAAGATGTAATCAATTTAGTTACAACTAATATCTGCTAAAAATATGATTTATATATTTAATTAAGGATGGTGGTCCATACGTTGCCACCCGGTGTAGAAAGTTACTAACACATTCAAATCAATGCATATTCCAAGCTTTAGTATTTTCTGTTACGGGGCAATAAGGTGCAACGTTATCTTTTATTAAAAACCTTGGTGGATCTTTCTTTGGAAATATTAGTTTTGGGGAAATATAGTAAGGTATCTAAAAAAGAACAAGGTATAAAAATATGTACTTATATAAACCAAAAATTTAGTTGAGCTGGATAATAAAAAAAAGGTAGGAGATTTAAATGGAGACGAAACAAGATAATCTTATTTACGTATGGGATGCATATTGTGGATGGTGCTATGGTTTTTCAGAAAGTATTAAAGGATTTTACAAAAACCACACTGAAGTACCATTAACGGTTTTATGTGGAGGGTTATTTTTAGATAATTTACCAATGAAAAACTTCTCATATATAGAAGAAGGAAATAAAAGAATTAATCAACTTACAGGTGCTGAATTTGGTCCTTCATATCAAAAATTGGTGGAGGAAGGGACTTTTAAAATGAATTCGAAAGATGCTGCAATTGGCTTTTCAGCTTTACGCTCATTAGCGCCAGACCGTTTATTAGAATTCACTTCGGCTATGCAAAAAGCGTTTTATTATGAGGGCCAAAGTCTGAGTGATCCAGAAACATATCGCAAGATTGCAATCGAGCATGGTTTGGACCCTGAACAAGTATTAGAACGTTTAAACGCTCAAGAAACAATAATAGATGTCCAAAATGATTTCAATAAAGTTCGACAGCTTGGTGTTAATAGCTATCCTTCCTTACTTTTACAAAAGGATAATCAAATTATTGCTATTGGTGGTGGCGTAATGACGCCGGATAAAATTGAAGCGCGTTTTAAAAATTTATATTAAGAAAATTTAGGATATAGTAGCAAACATGTTATCTTAGGCCACCTGACATTCTTCTCCAGAATATTCGCCAGTACTATTACAATTTCAGATAAATGGGAGTGGGAGATTTTATCCCGCTTTAACGGGCAGTAAGACCCCCACCTCAAAATTCAGTGGAAGCAAAGAAGTTAGGTGGGGGATCAACTGTCCGTAAAAGTCCGATTGGTTCAACTAATAATCAGTGGGGGATGAACAAACCCCCCACTGATTAAAGTTTCACTTTATCGGAACAAGGTAAAAATATGATAATTAGTTAATAACTTTAACAATAGGAGAATAACATACTATGTTTAAAACAATCGATACAAATCAAAAAGATGTGAAATTAACGGTGTTTAGTTCGGACGAAAAAAGCTTTATGGTCACAGCAACATTAGTTGAGAAAGCAGGACATGCATTTTTAATAAACTCAAAATTTACTCAATCTGATTCGAAAGAAATTGTTGAGTATCTGAAAAAAAACAACTTATCTTTAGATAAAATCTTTATTATTCATGGGGATCCAGACTACTACTTTGGATTAGAGAGCATTAAAGCCGTTTACCCAGAAGCTATAGCGTATGCAACAGAGTCTACTGTTGAACATATCGTTCATTCTGTCTTAGGGAAATTAAAAGTTTGGAAAGACGCCCTTGGAGAAAATGCACCAAGTAACGTGGTATTACCTCAAGTATTTAAAGAAAAAGCGATTGATTTTCAGGGGTTAACATTTGAACTAGTAGGCTTAGATCATTACAGAACTAGCCTATTTAATAAGGAACTAAAAGTATTAATTGGTGGTATTGATGTCTTTAACGAAATACATGTATTCTTAGCGGATACTAGCTCAAAAGCGGCTATGGAGGCGTGGATTGAGAACTTGAAAGTGTTACAAGCATTACATGCTGACATAATTGTACCTAGCCATGGATCAATCGAAAAATCCTTAAATAATCAAGCGCTTACTGCGACAATAGATTATCTAAGAACGGCGGTTCAAGCTTATGAGGAAAATGGAACTTCAAAAGATTTTGTGGCAAAACTTGACGCAGCATATCCAGGCTATGCAAATAAAGGTGTATTAGAATTGAGCGCAAAAGTTGTAACAAAAGAAATGCCTTGGGGTTAATGCTATGAATAAATATCAAAAACTATTACATGAAACGTATGTATTAACTGGCGAAGGGAAATTGGATGCGTTCAAAACGTATTTAAGTGAAAATGTATCTTGGACAGAAGCTGCTGGGTTTCCATATGCAGGTACTTATATAGGTCCAGATGAAGTAGTGAAAAACGTACATGAACGTCTTGGCACGGAATGGAATGACTATAGCGCTAAAGATGAAATTTATACTTTTAATAACAATACTGTTATCGTTTATGGAAAATATAGTGGAACATATAAAGCTACAGGGAAGTCATTTGTAGCAGATTTTTGTCATCTTTATAAGTTTGATGAGAACGATAAGGTTAAGAAGTTTATTCAAATTGTGGACAGTGCAACTGTTAATGAGGTATTAAGTTAGAGTTAATCGTTTCTAACATTACCCCTGACATTACATTTTGGGGAAGGTTTCTCCTTCTTCAAGCTTTTTATAGAAGAAAACTTATTTAAGTAGAAGAGGTAGGTATATATGAAATTAGAGAAAAGTTTAATCATAACAATTATTTCTGTATTTATTTTAGGAGTAGTTTCGACTTTGGTATATCAAGCTTCCACCGGTAATAACAAAGGTAACTCAATTAAGAGCGAAAATGTCGCTTCTGTATCAAAAGAAGTAAAAGAAAATGAAAAGAATAAAAAGATGGTAGTTGATTTCTATAATGAAGTTTTTAACAAACATAATATCGATATTATCCCTAAATATGTTAGCGAAGATTATAAGCAACATAATCCTTTTGTTGCTGATGGACGAAAAGCCTTCATGGATTTCTTTAAGGAGGATTTTGTTAAAAATCCTAATTCCTCTGCAGAGATTAAACGTGTAGTAGCTGAAGGGGATACAGTTGCTCTTCATGTACATTCTCATACTAATTCTCAAGATAAGGGAGTTGCTATAGTGGATATATTTCGTATCAAGGATGGAAAGATTGTCGAACACTGGGATGTAATTCAAGAGATTCCAAGTGAAGCAGCTAATGATAATACGATGTTTTAGATAGAAGATATATTTAATAATTGTTTAATTGATAGTGCTGTATAGAATTTAGAAATTTATATAATAAGTTATCAAATTTGGAAATCATTTAAAAATAGCATATTAAATGATGGCACAAATTAATATTAAAGAATAGTGCTAATTTTGTGGTTCGGCACCATCTAAATTTGAAAACCATGAAAGTATAGGTACTCTATATCCACGTAAAGTAAAATCGTAATTTTTTCCTTCTTTTATGTTTGCTTGCAGATCCACTGAATGAAACTTCATCATAAGAAGGCTATTCTCATTAGAAATAACTTTTTTGGTTCCTTTTTTTGCTCAACCTAGTACAATCTTACCAATATAAAAAAGGACCACCATTACTGGCAGTCCTTTTTTGGTAGTTTTAGAAATTAAATTATAACATATTAATATACAAATTATAAACATATATTTACAAAAGATACTATAAGTTTTTTATAATTCTTGATTTCTCAATTTTCATTGCATAATGAATTTTTCTATGAGTATTAACAACTAACATTAAAATTATCAATTTACTAGATGATACAGTAACAAAAGAAAATATTAAGTATGCTATAGGCCATCCCCTAGAGACAGCATTTACTGCGTATAATACTTTTTCTGATTCATTTATGAATGATTTTTGGCATGGTGATGCAGAAAGTCGTGCAAAATGGGGAACAAGTATTTTTATGGAAGTTGGGATAGGATGGATTGGGGATAAAGGGATAGGTAGAGTAGGGAGAATAACTACACTCAGTGAAGGCTCGAATCTAGCAAAATTCTCAGAAGGTATCTCTTCCGTTTCGAATCAAATACCATTGAAAGACCAATTTGCTTTTGCTGGTGAAACTACTTTAAAATCGAATATTACAGGCGATACTTTTACACAAGCTAAAGATACTTTTTTATTCTTCGATAAATTCAAATCACACCCTAATTCTGTTTTCTTGAATAATAAAGCTGTTGAACATCTTTTTCATGGAAACTTTAATAGAAATAGAGAACCTGGTGGGTACCATCATGAGAGTATGATGGGAGGTGGAAAAATAAAACCTGGAACTGAGTCACCACCTAATCGTTTTGGTGTATATACTGCTGAAATCGAAGTTAATGGGGTTCTAAAGGAATCACCATCCACCTTTTTCCCAAAACATTGGGATAGAACTCAAGTAATGGAAGCCATTCATGAGGCTTTTAATAATAAAAGACATCGACATGGCAATGTATATTCTGGTAAGACTTCTGAGGGAATGGAAATTAGATTTGTTCTTATTAATGATAAAATTATAACTGTTTATCCAAAGTACTAAAGATGGTGAGGTACCAAAAATGAAATATGATTATAAAATAACAAAATATGAAGATGTAGATTCTTTAAAAATAGAATTACCTAAAGAAATAGAAATTGTAGCCATATTTTTAGAAGATGATATCCAAGGGATTCCCATTAAATGGTGGTTACAACAAATCGATGAAGTATTAAACAATATAAAAGAATATAATGAATTCCAAGGTAATTTATGTGCAGTTCAAGTGAAAAAAGAAGAAACTCTACTAGTCGATTTATATTCTAACCATGACCCCAATATATGTAAAATAGAAACAACTGAACTTAGAGATTTAATTGAGATATGGGGAGAAGCACAAAAAAATTTATAAAAATAACAATTGAAAAATTAATTTTTATAAAAACATTTAAATTAAGATTCTTCTTAAGCGTGGGCTAGATAGCTCACGCCTTTTATTTTGGGTGACTATAACATTTATTTTTAAAATTTATAATTATGTTATTTGTTAGGGACAAACTTTAGAGGATGGAAAAATGGTGAAAGTAAAAAGCCTATATATTCGGATGATAGTATAAGGCCTTCTCAATTAAAAAATTGTTACTGCTTATCCAAAATATACGAGAAGATAGTGAGGCTATATCAATGAAATATTCACATGAATTTTGGCGTGATCCATTTGGTGGATTAAGAATTCGTTTACCGGAAGAGATTGCTATTGTATCTGACTTTATAGAAAATCTATATGAAGATGAAGTGGATGAATACATAGAGATTTTAGATCATGTTGTAGAAGGAAAACACCCTAATTTTGAATTAGAATATAATGCTGCAGGTGTATTTATTGAACCTGAATATACAATTGCGATTAATTATTATACTAGTCCGCCAAATAATCAATGTAAATTAGAAACTTCAGAATTTAGGAGATTACTTTTGCTTTGGAGAGATAAAGTGGTGACAGAAGGACGTGATATTGATGTAGATTAAAAAACCACTTTTAAAGGTGGTTTTTTAATCTATTATTTATTTAATAAAGCTATGTTTTAAAGGGGTTAAACAAGGAATGTATCAAGGACATTATCTTTTTCTTCTTTATTGATACCAATATATTTCAGTGTAATTTATGAGGTGCTATAATTGAGTATTTCTTGTAACATAGTGACAGCTTTTGTTTGTTTTTAGAACCAATAGCCGAAAGTTTTGCGCATGGTGTGAGTCCCAATAGATTCGATACCAGCAAAATCTTTGGCTTTTTGAAATTTTTGATAAGCCTAGATTTTATTAATGGGTTGATCTTCTTTTCGAGAAGGGAATAATATTTCATAGAAGGTGTAAAATGGGATGTTGATTTAGATGGTGATGGTGAAGATAATAGTATTAAGGATAGGGTGAAAACGAGTTCGAAAAAAGCTTGGTTAACAGTAGCGGGGTGGTTTAATTAACATGAAAAAAAATACAGATTTTAATAAAAAAGTTTTTGAATATTATATGGCTCTTTATGCTGTAAATGATATAAGATCGACTATAATTACTCTTGTGATTGGGATAGCAGATATATTTGTGCTTTTACCTGCTTTTGCGAATCCTGTTCAACCGATATATATGTACATAATAGTTCCACCAGTTGCTTTTTTAAATGTATGGGCAATATGGATTGTTATAAATCCTAGGAAGCGACAATTACAATATACTCTATTTCGTGGGGTATTTGGCATCGTATGTTCAGTAGGATTATTAGTTATAACCCAAAAGTTTGCATATGGAATGTTAGGATTACAAACTCCCGTCTATTTTATTTTTTCAGTTGGTTTGTATATTTTTGCTTTGAATTATTATTATAAAAATCATATTAAAAAACTTCAGGGACCAATCAAAAAATCAAAGTCATCGAAAAAAAACTCTGGCTTTGGAGTAGTGGCTTTTATAGGATTGGGTCAACTCGTTGCTAATATCAGTCTTGGTTTTGCAACACAAAAGATGGTAGCAATTGTATTAATGTGTGTATATTCCATGCTTTCGTTTATGTTGTTTCATTTCATTATGGAACTCCATAGGTATTATTATTTAAGGAAGCATATAGAAGATGGGGGTAGAACACATGAAACCTTTTAAAGAGGTTTATTGAATTTTAAGTATTGTGATTTATGGAAGGAAACAAAAACTTATGGTTAAAGAACCTGTGATGTATGACTATATTGGCTGTTTTTATCTAGAAGGAGGAAAGCTGATATGCAAGCATTTAAAGTTGGGAAATTAGTCACATTCGTTGCAATTATAATACTTCTTGTAGTTGCTATTTTATCTCCTTACAACTTATTTAAAAAGATTTATTTTATTATGGGTGTTCTTATTATTGGCGCAATTTCACTTGGTGCAAATAAATTATTTGAACTAGTGCACAGTAAATTTAATAAGAAATGATATTACTTATGTGATAGGGGAATTCAAAATATGAATAAATCATTAAGGATTTAAAGGGGAATTTCCACAATATAATTTTACAGGATTACATAGAAGAAATTAATCAACCTCTTATGATTTATGGAAGAAAGCAACAACAAGCTGATAATAAATTATGGGATTATGTTTCTTGCCCATATCCTCATGGTAATTTATCAAAAGAATATAATGTGTTTTTTAATCATAATCAAATAATTCATTTATTATTTAAGGGTTTCGAAACAGAGGATGAATTAGAATTAAGAAGTAAATTATCTGAGTTTTAGTGGAAATGGAGAAAATATAATATGGTTTTAGGAATTTTATATTCTGATATTTTTCGTATCATAATTATTGTTTTGTTTTTTTTCATTTTTTGGAGATTGAATACTTGGTATAATAAAAAATATAATGTTCCTAAGGTTTTTCAATGGTTTCCTAGAAGATGGGGAAAAAGAAAAGTTTCAGAGCATTTGTCTCAACTAGATAAAAAGTTAGAAGCTGAAGGTAAAGGTATCTGGGTTACAATCTATGCTATAGATTTGTACATTGTAACTATTCCTTGTACAGTAAAAAAATATAAATCTTAATACATATATGTGTATAAAAAAGACCTTTTATTTTAAAATAAAAGGTCTTTTTTATACAGTTTCATTATTTTTTATGATGATTGAAATAGTAATTTTAAGTAAATTAAATTTGAAATGCATCAAGAATATTATCTTTTTCCTCTATATTAATTCCAATATATTTCAGGGTGATGTGTTGTGTGCTATGGTTAAGAATTTCTTGTAACATAGCCACATCTTTTGTTTGTTTATAGAACCAATAGCCGAAGGTTTTTCGCATGGTGTGAGTACCAATGGATTCTACATCGGCAAAATCTCCGGCTTTTTGCAATTGTCGATAATACGTGTTTTTTCGTCATACAAAAACCTCTACATATAAGTAGAGGTTTTTAAATTATATATGAATGAATTATGCTTTTTTAGATAAAGCAAATCGAGTTCAGATAAACGAAGATTATAGAATACATAATTTTAACTAGACTTATTATTAGCTAGTGTATCCCCACCACCAAGCTCCGCCTCAATCTGCGAAGTCTTCGATGACTCATCCATACGCCAATACGTAATAAAGCTGATCGCGATACATCCAGCTACGTAGAAGTAGAATAGTGATTCCATTCCGATGCTCTTTAGCCATAAAGCGATGAACTCGGCTGTTCCGCCGAATATCGCAACGGTTAGTGCATACGGTAAACCTACGCCAAGTGCGCGAATTTCAGTCGGGAAGAGTTCTGCTTTTACAATTGCGTTAATCGATGTGTAACCAGTAACGATAATAAGACCGACCATCATGAGTAAGAATGCTACGATTGGTTCTGTCGTTTTTTCTAGGAAGAAGAAGATCGGTGCTGTTAGTAACGTTCCGAGAATACCGAAAGCCATTAATAGTGGGCGGCGTCCAATTTTATCGGATAGTAGCCCCGCAATTGGTTGAAGTACGACGAAAATAAGTAGTGCGACAAAGTTAATCCAGCTTACAACTTCTTTCGGAAGACCGACTGTGTTTACCATGAACTTTTGTAAATATGTTGTGTACGTATAGAATGCGACAGTGCCTCCTAATGTTAGGCCGACTACTGTTAATACTGCTTTCGGGTGTTTCATAAGAGCGCGAACGGTTCCTGCGCTTTCGCGTTTTTGTGATTTTATGTTTGCGAACTGCTCCGATTCATCCATCGTGCGGCGAAGCCATAATACAGCTACTGCGCCCATCGCCCCAATAATGAATGGAATACGCCATCCCCATGCTTTCATATCTGGTTCGATTAGTAATTGCTGAAGAACAATTTGAACGCCTAACGCAACCATTTGCCCAGCAACGAGCGTTACATATTGGAAACTTGAATAAAAGCCGCGGCGACCACTACTAGCCATTTCAGATAAATATGTGGCAGATGTTCCGTACTCTCCGCCAAGTGATAATCCTTGTAGTAAACGGGCAAGAACTAAAATAATGGGTGCCATAATACCGATGCTTTCGTAACTAGGGGTACAGGCGATAATTAAAGAACCACCAGCCATAACTGTAATCGAAAGCGTTAACGCTGCCCGGCGTCCGTGCCGATCCGCATAGCGTCCCATTAATAAACTGCCGATAGGGCGCATTAAAAACCCAACTGCGAAAATAGCTGCTGTGTTCAGTAACTGGCTCGTTGGATCTCCTTTAGGAAAGAACTCTGCTGAAAAGTAAACAGCGAAAGCAGAGTAAACGTACCAATCATACCATTCAATTAAATTGCCGACTGAACCTTTGAAAATATTGCCGGCGACTCGATTAGATTTTGCTTGAGCCATAATCATTCCTCCTCGTGCTTATAAATAAAATGATAATTATGAAAGCGTGTTCATTATAGTTGAATTGTACTGTCTGTAGAGTGAAATCTCAATATTATGACAATTTTATTCTTTTTGTACTTTATGTACATGGATAGTTTTAATAGTTGCTTCATTATTCGTTTTGTCATAATAATAGAAAAAAGGAGATTGATAGTTTTGAATATTTTATCAAAGGATATGAAGTATGAAGAAATCACGCAAAGTGTCATTACAAACGAAAATAGTAAGCTTAATTATCGCGTTAATTTTATTTGTCGTTCTCCTATTAGCGGGAATATTTGTGTACATTCAGTCCGTTGATACGAAGCGCCAAGTGGAGCAACTAGCACTGCAAACAGCGAAGTCGCTTTCTTTTATGCCAGCTATAAAAGATGCTTTTCAAAATAACGAACATAAAAGTACGATTCAATCCATTGCGGAACAAGTTCGTGAGCAAGCGGGTGCAGATTATGTCATTATAGAAGATCGCTTTGGGGTGATGTATTCCCATTCTAATTCGGAGTTAATTGGCACAAAGAGTAACAATCCATATAACTATGAAGCACTTACTTTTGGAGGATACTATACGCTTGAAGGAAATGGTGAAAGTGGTCCTGCTTTAATGGCGAAGGCGCCCATTATTGTTCATAACGGAGACTACGATTAAGTCGTAGGCGTTGTAACAGTAGAGTTTTTAATAAAAGGTATTGAATCTAACATACTGGGCAGAACGAAAGAAATTATACTCTTTTCCTTAGCTGTATTACTAGCTGGAATTGTGGGTGGCATTCTCTTAGCACGTAGCATTCGTAAAGATACACTCGGTTTAGAGCCGAATGAAATCGCAGCGTTATACCGGGAACGAAGCGCGATACTACTATCTATAAAAGAAGGGATTATCGCCATTGATCAAAACGGTTTTATTACGATGATGAATACGTCGGCAGAAGAAATGCTTCATGTAAATGGCGATTATATGCAGCGGCACATTTCAAAGGTTTTACCGGATTTTCATATGGAGAGAGTACTAGAAAACGATCAAGAAATCGCATTTCAAGATAAGGTGTTTATTTTAAACATGACACCGATACTCGAAAATAACAGTACGGTAGGTGTTGTATGTAGTTTTCGAGATAAAACAGAACTGCAAAACCTTGTGAACACAATATCTGAGGTAAGAAAGTATTCAGAGGACTTACGTGCTCAAACACATGAATTTACAAATAAGCTTTTCGTCTTATCAGGATTACTTCAGTTAGGACATTACAAAGAAGCGATTGAATTTATCCAACAAGAATCTAATATTCATCAAAACCAAAACCATATTTTATTCCATCAAATTCATGATGCGAAAGTACAAGCTATTTTATTAGGGAAAATCGGAACAGCGTCTGAGAAGAAAATTGATTTTCATATTGAAGGAGATAGTGCACTTCATCCATTACCAGATCATATAAAAGTTTCGCACCTCATTACGATACTTGGAAACATAATCGACAATGCATTTGATGCGGTGAGTGGGCAAGAGGAAAAGAATGTTTCCTTCTTTGTTACGGATATTGGGCACGATATTGTATTTGAAGTAATAGATAGTGGGATAGGGATACCGGCAGAAAAAATAACGACCATTTTTCAAAAAGGATTTTCAACGAAAGGAAATGATCGTGGTTACGGACTAGCCAATGTAAAAGAAATGGTAGATGTCCTAGAGGGCACAATTGAAATTCAAAACGAGAAAAATGGGGGAGCAATTTTTACAATTTACCTTCCGAAAACATTGAGAGAAAGTATATGACAAACAGGAGGATGGGCATATGTTGAAGGTTGCAATTGCAGAAGATGATTTCCGCGTCGCACAAATTCAGGAAGAGTTTTTATTAAAAATAAAGGACGTAAAAGTGATTGGAAAAGCATTGAACGCGAAAGAAACGATGGAACTACTACAAAGGGAAGAAATCGATTTACTTCTATTAGATAATTATTTACCAGACGGAATCGGAACAGAATTATTACCGAAAATTCACGCCGACTTTCCAGACGTTGACGTCATTATGGTAACAGCAGCGAATGAAAACCATATGTTAGAAAAAGCAATTCGAAACGGCGTAAGCAACTACCTTATAAAACCGGTCACGCTAGAAAAATTCGTTCGCACAATTGAAGACTATAAAAGAAAGAAACAACTATTACATAGTAACAATGAAGTAAATCAAGCACTCATCGATAACTTCTTCGGCATTTCGCAAACACAAGATATAAAAAACTTACCGACAGGTGTAGATCCGTTAACATTGCAAAAAGTGAAAGGGATTATAAAAGGATTCAAAGAGGGCATTACAATAGAAGAAATGGGAGAACAAATGGGTGCTTCCAGAACAACCGCAAGAAGATATTTAGAATATTTAGTAGCGACAAACGAATGTACAGTAGAGTACACATACGGCATTATCGGACGACCAGAACGAAAGTACCGAATAGGACGAGGGCTATGAAAAAACGATTATTACTATGTATATGGATCATGACAGGAGTAATAGCTGGTTGTTCCTCGGAAAAATCCCAAAAGATAAACATCGACAAAGTAGAAATCGTTGCGCCAAACGTTCAAGGAGCAGGCTGGGACTTAACAGCACGAGCGATGCAAAAAACACTAACAGAAGAAAAGATCTTCACAAAACCAATCACTGTCACAAACAAAGTAGGTGGCAGCGGTGATGTTGGATGGAAATATACGAAACAAAAAGGTGGTCACGTACTTGCGATTAACTCAAGCTTACTCATAACGAACAACCTACTAGGCCACAGTAAACTAACATATAAAGACTTCACACCACTCGCAACGCTAGCGTCGGACTGGGAAGTCGTTGTTGTATCAAAAGAATCAAATATAGAAAACGCAAACGAACTAATGGAACAATTAAAACAAGACAAGAAAAACTTCAAAATCGGCGTTGCCCCCGGCCTAGGGAACGACGATCACCTATCCTTCGTACAAGTAAGCAAAGCCTTCGGCATGAATCCAGCCGAACTACAATTCTTCGTCTACGAAAACAATGAAAAAATCATAAACGCCTTAACGAACAAACAAATAAACGCCGCAACCATGACCCTATCCGAAGCCGAAAAACAATACAAAGCCGGCAAAATAAAAATACTAGCCGTATCCGCACCAAAACGACTAGACCGACTCCCAGAAATCCCAACATGGAAAGAACAAGGAATCAACGTCATATTCCAGCACTGGAAAGGAATTATGGGCCCGAAAGATATGACGGAGGAAGAGGTTGCTTATTGGGATGATGTGATTAAGAGGATGGTGGAGAGTGATAATTGGAAGGGGATTTTGAGGGAGCGGGGTTGGGAGAGTTTTTATAAGGATAGTGGGGAGACGAGGGGGTTTTTGGAGGAGAGTAGTGGTTGGTATGGGGGGATGGTTGGTGGAGCTAGAGTTGATTCAATAAGTTTTTATATAGATTTTTCCTTTTATAATGATAATTCATTATTATGGTTTCATATTTAAGATAGAAAGGAAAATCTAAAGGGGAGTATAATTGGACTGAATGATAGAACATTAAAGGTATAGGACGGGGGAATTATGATGATACATACTTTAGTAAGGGGACAAAAGATAGACGTCACTAATAATCATCCGGAGATTAGAGGTTTACTGGTAGATTTAACTTGGAATGCCCCGATGAATATGGATGTAGATGCATCAGCTTTTTTAGTAGGGTTTAATGGGAAAATTACTAAAGAAGAAGATTTCGTTTTCTATGGACAACCTTATTCTAGTTGTCGATCTGTTCAATTGAATCAAAATGAAACAAATGGAAGTAAACAAAGATTTTCGATAGATTGTACTCATATAAAAGATGAGGTACAAAAGATTGTCTTTTCGATTACAATTCATAATGCGGAAGAGAAGAAACAGGCGTTACGAGATGTTTCCCATATTCAATTGAAAATAAGTAACGCACAATCAGGTTTAGAAATTATTCATTTTCCTATTACATATCCATTTACAGATGAAAGTGCCATTATTGTTGGAGAGCTATATCGACATGGAGGAGGGTGGAAGTTCAATCCTATTGGAGCTGGCTATTTTGGTGGGTTAGCTGCATTATGTACAAGTTTTGGAATAGAAATCGCAGAAGATGAAAAACAATTTACTCCTCCTGTAGAGAAGAAAATAGTTCCTACTAAGCCTCCAGTACAAAAAACTATTAACGCAGTGAAGGTTGAATTGAAGAAAAAACAATCTATCAATATACAAAAATCTAAAATGGTAACAGCTACTTTAGAGTGGGAAACAAATAAAGATTTAGACTTATATTGTTTTTACGTAACAACGAATGGAGAGATAGGAAAGGTTTATTATAAAAATCTAGGTTCGTCTAAAGTGTCGCCGTATATTGTGCTGGATGGTGATTCGCAACAATCAGGAAAAGAAACAATTCGTATTTATCGACCAGAAGCTTTAAAATATGTTTTATTTGCTGCATATAGTGCTGTTGGAAATGGAATAGGTAGTTTCTATTCTATGAAGGCTAAAGCTGTTGTCGATAATCATATGGGAAGCGTTGTAACAGCACCATTATTAGAAATAAATGACCACGCTTATTGGGTGTGCATTGCTCATATTGATTTCACCAATTCAAATGAGATGAAAATTTCACATGTAGAAAGCTACTCAAAAGACCATTCAGAGGCCTCACCACTATTGTACGAGAATGGAAAATTCCGAATGGATGTTGGGCCGATTGAATTTAAAAATGAAGAGGATTATCAGAAGTATTTTCAATGATAATGAAGGCATAGATAATTTTAATGATTTGCGTATATTAAATGGATTATAGCTGGATAAGCTATAATCCATTTTTTTAATGGAAAAGAGTAGGAAGGAATAGTTATTTATCCATCTTGTTAAGAATTTGAGCAATGTACGAATTATTCAACCAATAACACTGCTTTGTAATGTGCTGACCATCAGGTAAAGTTACTTTATCTGCACCGTTTCGGGCTTTTGGTCTAATATGCGCGACACCGTTGAAATTTATTTTTGGTAGGTTATTTGCTTCGACGACTTTGTCACCACGTTTTTTATATTCAATTTGAATACCCTCATGTATTACTTTATTAACTTCTTCCCATAGTCCACGTATTTCTTTTTCTATTGTAGGAGCAGGCATGTTCCAAAGTTTAATACCTTTAAAGTAGAGTTTACGATTTGGATTTTCTTTTTTTGTTTGGTTAAATTCAAAAATTACGAATAAAAACTTGGTTTGATAGAAGCGTTCTCTAATTTCGCTTTCTTCCCATGATTCGTTTGTCCATTGATGAAAATCGATTGTTTCAAATGACATGCTTTGTTCGGGTTTACCGTTGGGTTCTAAACGAACTGTTTTAAATTCTATATTAGCTTTCGCAAATTCTTCAATTTTATCGAGTCGAGTTCCTTTGATACCAAGTAAAGAGCTTACTAATAGTGGAACAAAGCTTTTTGTTGTAGGTTTGTAATCAATAGATAATTTTTGAGCGATTTCTTGATCAGTTAAGCCTATGTAATTTTCAAATTTTGAGTAAAGGATTTCTTCTAAAGATTTTTCTTTTAGTTCATTTGTTGTTGTAAAACTTACTAGTTCTTCGTTTAGGTGATATCTACGAACTAGTGCTGTCATATAAGAAGGCTTTAATGAAAAAGCTCTTTGCATGGCTTGAATTTCAGAATAAGGTTGTGAACGAAGTGAATTTTTATTGGAGCCTTTTGTGCAAGCTCCTAAATAGTTTGTATCACCTTCAGATAATTCATGTGCTTTTCCGGCACGAATTTTATTTACGATGGTTTCCCAGTCTTGCTTAATTATTTCTAAATCAGCTTCAGGATAGGTGAACAGAAGACTTTTTGTAATATGAAAATCTTTACGGTCTACGCCAGGTACCCATTCGTAGAACATTAGTAGTAGCTTTTCGTTTTTTTTCCAGAAGCTTGATGTCTCAAAGTGTGTATGAACTTCTTCCATATAGTTGATAATATTTAAGACTAGCCGTTCTTTGGCTGATAATGAACCGTTTTTATTTTGTTTAAATGGAGTTACTTTGAGTTCAATACCAAGGTGTTTAAAGTCAGCTTCTGCGTTTGAATTTATTTCATATCCAAAAAAGCTTTCCTCGATTACTTGTCCTAGTCCACCTTTTGACTTTGCATTTGCGAGTCGATTAGTTGTATCAATTTCACCAAATGTTTTTCCTTCAGCTTCATGTGCTTTTTTCATTAGTTCTTCTATTGTAGTGTAGTCCATAATAATCTCCTTTCTGTATCCAGTGCTGCGTTGATGATTTTAAACAATACATATTAAAGTTATGCTATAATAAAAAGCTGTTTCAAATTTATATAAGTAAAAATTTATAAGAGGGAAAAGATAGTTTATATTATTAGATAACAGTCATATTGAATTTATTCAATATGAGTTATGTCCTTTATAATATTGATAAAGTGCGAACAGTTTTCTTAATTGGTACAAGCCAAACAAGGAAATACAAAAAAGTACGGTTCTTGAAATGTTATAGTTGATCTTTTCCTCACTTTTTATTATAATGAAGCATAGATAAATAAAATACCGAAAGGATGTTCGTGTATTTATGGTGAAAGTAGTAGAACTTTTCGCGGGAGTAGGAGGTTTTAGATTAGGACTAGAAGCAAACGAAAACTTTGAAGTTCTTTGGGGAAACCAGTGGGAACCCTCAACTAAAGCACAACATGCATTTAATTGTTATGCAACTCGCTTTGAAAATAAAGGAATACATGTAAATAGAGATATAGCTGAAGCTTGGCCGGAAATACCTGAGCATGATTTATTAGTAGGAGGCTTTCCTTGCCAAGACTATTCTGTAGCACGTACTTTATCAAATGAAAAAGGAATACAAGGGAAAAAAGGTGTTCTTTTTTGGGAAATAATGAACATAGTTAATTCTCGCAAGCCAAGATTTGTTTTGTTAGAGAATGTAGATAGATTATTGAAGTCACCAGCAAAACAAAGAGGTCGTGATTTTTCTATTATGCTGGCTAGCTTTAGAGATGCAGGTTATGTAGTGGAATGGAGAGTCATTAACGCTGCGGATTATGGGAATTCACAAAGAAGAAGAAGAGTATTTATTTTTGCGTATTTAAAAGAATCTCATTTCACATCTGTTCAAAGTAAAATGAAGCCGTTAGAGATATTGTGTGAAAATGGGTTCTTCGCTCCAATTTTTAATGTGCATGAAGCACCTGAAGAAAACAAAAAAAGAGGGCAATTTGAGTTGCCAGTCGATATTATTGAGGTTTCTGATACATTTAAAGCTGAATACTATAATTCTGGCGTAATGATGGATGGACAAGTATATACGGAAGAATTAGTTCCAGTAACTGAAAGTCCAGAGACTTTAGGTGAAGTTGTTCAAAAGGTATATGATAAATTTGGTCCTGCAGATGAATCATATTATTTGAAAATGGATAAGGTTAACAAAAAGGGCAGAACTGAATTTGAGGAACTTAAGTATCTTAAAGGTCCTAAAAAAGAAGAAAGAGTATCAAAGGCGACAGGGCATAAATATTTCTATTCTGAGGGAGGAATGGCTTTCCCTGATGATTTAAATAAGCCTGGACGTACAATGTTAACAAGTGAAGGAACATGTAATAGGAGTTCACATGTAATCGAAGATCCTTATACAAAAAGACTAAGATATTTAACACCAGTTGAATGTGAGTTGTTAAATGGCTTCCCGATGGACTGGACGAATACAGGAATGCCACAAAGAAACAGGTACTTTTGTATGGGAAATGCTTTAGTGGTTGATTTGGTGGAGCGAATGGGTCAAAGGATTTTAGAGATTAACGAAGAAGAAGAGAAGATGGATAGTATTGTGCAGTTGAGTTTGTTTTAGGAAGCATATATAACACATGTTTATGAGATATTTAAAATAATAAATTATTGGGATAACCTGGGTGCTATAGTTATAGACTTGGGTTATTTTTTTTGAATTGAGAATGAAGGGGTTAATAGGGGAATAATCAATTTTATTGTGGAATAATAATCCGCTAATTTCCTTTTTGTTTAATACAAACAATTCCTCTATAGATATTGTATAATATGGAATATATTCGAAACGTATTTTTAGATTAAGAGGTGTTACATCATTGGAGAAATATACATTTGATTTTCTACAAGAGATATTCCCAGAGCTAGCGGAGATGGGTAGGGATATTGAAAATGTTTTTTATCAAGATCCCCAATCGGTTTTAATTAAGGGAAGAATATTTGCAGAGCTATTATCAAAACGCATTGCGGAAGAGCATGAACTGTATGACGTACAATATTTAAAGCAAGTAGAGCGTATTCAAAAATTAGAAAGAGAAGATATTTTATCAAAGGAAATTTCACGTTCATTTGATACTGTTCGCTATTTAGGAAATAAAGCGGCACATGAACATATTGAAAGTGGGGTAGAGAGTGCTTTTAAAATGCATAAAAATCTATTCCAAATTGCAGTATGGTTTATGGAGGTATATGGGAGTTATGAGTTTATTGCCCCGAAATACAAACATCCACAGCCGAAGAGTAGTGTACATATTGTGGAGAAATTAGAAGAAAAGATATCTGCTAGTTTAGAAGAAAAGTTAAAAATGCTAATTGAGATTGCAAGTAAACAAAATACATCAAATCAAACTGAGGAATTAACAGAAATAAATAACGCTGAGATTGCGGTAGGGTTAGAAATTGAAGATAAACAGTCTGTGGATAATGAAGAAGAAGCAGATAACAATTTTGTGTATGATGATTTTATTTTAGGAGAAGGAGAGAGTTATTTACTAGCAGAACTCTCGAAGCTGAAAGAATCATCTCAAGAGGCTATCGAAAATCCTAATGAATTTAGTTCGTTCAAGGATTATTTACATGTAGAAAGAACGATACAGAACGATATGATGTCTGCTCTAACAGCAGCAGCTGGGAAAAATACAAGTCAATTAATTTTCTTGTGTGGTAGCGTTGGAGATGGGAAATCACATTTATTATCGTATGTGAAAAATAAATATCCCGAATTGATGGAAAAGTTTTCGGTGCATAATGATGCTACGGAAAGTTTTAATCCACAAAAGAGCTCCCTTGATACATTAGCGGAAGTATTAAAGCCATATAGTGATAGTGAGATTGATGGTTCTAGATTCAAGCTAATTTTAGCTATTAACCTAGGAGTTCTGCATAACTTTATTGAATCAGATTATGCAAAAGAGCACTATCAAATTTTAACAAAATTTATTGAGGAATCAGGAATATTCGAGGCAAATGAAATTGCTACTAATCAACAAAGCGGTAATTTCCACTTGATTAGCTTTAGTGATTATCAACCTTTTGAATTAACTAGTGAAGGGCCAAAATCAGATTACTTTTCATCTATTTTAAAGCGAATTGTGGTTGATTCAGAAAAAAATCCATTCTATCAAGCTTATTTGAAGGATAAGCAACGTGGTATAAATGGATTCTTTATGGTGAATTATGAGTTATTGCAACAACAACAAATACGAGATGGTGTTTTAAGTATATTAATTGAAGCAATAGTTAAGCATAAGATGATTATTTCGACACGTTCCATGCTTAATTTTATTTATGATATTTTAGTGCCTTCTCATGGCAATGAAGATTTTCTTGGGGCAGGTATGATGGAAAAAACCGAAGCCTTATTACCGAATTTATTATTTGATGGTCAAGAAAAATCAAATTTACTAGCAGTTATTTCTAAAATGGATCCTATTCATCTACGATCAAATAGTGTAGACCAAATGCTAATTGAGCTAAACAATTCAGTAAATATGAAGAATACTTTCCAAAAGCATTTGAATTTACATGGACTTGATGGATGGATAGAAGGGCTAGAAGAGATGGGTTCTTTCTTTGAGCTAAGTGATTCATCTAGACAGGTATTCAATAAAACATTAATACGTATGTCGTTATTTTTATCTCCGGTTTTAAGTGAAATATTTGGGGATGAAAATTATAAAAAATATATGGAATATTTATATGCTTTTAATAAAGGAAATCGATCTGATTTAAAAGATATGTATAATTTAGCGAGAAAATCAATTTTCTTATGGAACGGAAGTCCGAAGTCAGATTATGTATTTATGGATTACTCAAATGATACTACTCAGGTTGCACAGTCTCTTAAAATTAAGCCGTTTGTAGGACATTTGAAAGGGGTAGAACCGGAGGTTTTAAATCGATTTAAATTAAATATATTACTTGCTTTTTCCAATGAAGATAAAGTAGCTCCTGTATATTTAGAAATTGATTATCCATTATATGAAATGATGGTCAAACTTTCAAAAGGTTATCGCCCGAATAAAAAGGATAAAGAAGATTGTATTCAGTTCGTCGAATTTGTGGATAAGATAATGAAATTAGGAAATAGAGAAAAAGAATTATTGTTTGTTCAATCTAATGAAAATGGAATGTTTAGACTAACATATGACGAAGATTTTGAAGAATTTACGTTTAGAAGGGATTAGAAAATGATTGTAAGAGAGAATTTAGAGGATTTAAAAAGTTCGCTGAGTATTAAACCAGAAAAGTTAGGATTAAAACATACAATAAATAAAAAAGCTCCTCTGTTACCTTTCTCTACCCGAGGAACAGAGCGGGCAAAATTCGTAAAAGGGTTTCAGGGAGTATTAGGAGAGTTTACGCGTCTTGTTAGCGGAAATAAGTTAAAAATGGAAGTTAACCTAGAAGAACTCATTGGAGAGATTAGTAAATCTGTTGATGTATCAAAGCAAGATAAGTCGCACTTTGAACAAATACTACGTACCTTTCTACAAGATAGTGACAATACAATTAAAATTTTTCATTTGCATTTATTTCAATATTTACCATTAAGTGATAAGGCTGATAAAAAAGGAGAGCAAGATATTGCTAGATTCCTTTTAGATGTCTTATTAGGTGAAGAAGAAACAGTAAAAGAGATTTTTGGAAAAAGCGATTCAACAGATTTAATGTCACGTCTTGTTTTAAAGCAATTAAATCATTTAGAGAAAGATGAGAAAGAAAGTCGTTATGTTAATCAAATTCCATTTATCTCGAAGCTATTCAAAGAAGATTTTCAATTTTTAGCGGAGCATAAAGATTATTTTAGAACCCATTATCATTTGTTTCTTAGTTATTATTACTTTTTATATATTACTCAATTAACTTTAAAGCTTTCACAAGTTGGGAAAGCGAACTTTAGTGAGAACAACGAAGTTTATTTTACACTTGACTGGGAGTCTACGAGTAAGAATAGAAAAGGGTATACTCATGGTTATCAAATGATTAAAGATACAGGTAGACATTTACTAATACATATTAATTGCTTAGAACATTTAAATTTCCTAATGGGAGTACAAAAAGCAGGTGGCTATCCTGAATTAAAGGAAACATATCAGCAATTATCCAATGAGGATAAAAAAGTATTTTTAGAGATGCTTTGTGATTGGGTTATGGAATATAGAAGACATTTAGGTCTTGGGGCTTATGAAGGAAATTTAGAATTAGAATATGATACGCTTGTACAATCCTTATTCCGTAGTATAGAAGAAGCCTATGAAAAAGATACGATGCAAGGCCCTCGACATAGATACTCTTTATCAATAGAAGAGGTTGGGAAAAAATATTTCTTAAAAACTCGAGGTTCACTTGGTTATATGCTTAATATTAGTCAAGATATGTTATTGCTACTAACAGCATTGAGTTTAAAAAAGGAAAGAAAACCTTTGAAGCAAGTATTTATAGATTTAGAGGCTAGAGGTTTATTCTTCGATCGTTACTCAAAAGAAGAAATTGTACAGTTATTTGATAAGCTGAATTTAATAGACAAAAAAAGTGATAGCGGTGATGCACAGTATGTTAAACCAATTTTATAATTATCTTTCAGATAAACTAATAAATTATTTACAATCGGAAAATCTTAGAGGTGGAGAGCGATTTTACCTTCAATTTGATAATCATGAACAAGTACAAGCATTTTATGACACATTAAAAGAACAAGATTTATCGCAGGCGTTTTATTATCAGCATAAGCAGGGAACTCCATACGAAACGATTGCTATTAAGGTTTCAGAGGAGATGAAAGTAGTTGTTGCGACTACATCGGCAAATGTTACTCCGGACTTTTTAGTAACACTTCGTAATGAAGTCGGTGAACAAAAGGATGTTTGGGAGAAAACAGCTTTACTTAGTATATGTCATGAGACACTGGACAGTATTAAGGGTGGTAGCAGTGATTTGCAAAAAGAAGGTATGCCATTTAATGTGAAATCAATTTTGAAAACATTAAAAGAAGAAATTGAAACTTCTTCTTTAAATAAAGAAGAGAAGGAAGTACTTTCATTTTATTTACGTAAAAAATTAGATGATACAATTGTGCGACCATCTCTTTGGGATTATGAAGAAATTCTTGGATTTTTATCAAAACAAGAGATTGCGAGAGAAGATTATTCTAATCTAGGTATTTTCTATGATGAAAATTTAAATCAATTTACTTCAGCTCAAATGAAAAAAAGGCTAGAAGAAAATGCTTCATTCTTTGAGAAAGTTCAACAGATGCACGAGTATGAACATTTAGAGAGTCAATTAGAAAAATTATTTGATGAGAAAGGTGTTTCTCGCCTGAAGAAAGAAGATTGGCAGCAAGCGGATTATGTTCTTGTTAAAGATTCTTACGACAAAATGACTGAGATAGATCGCCCATTAGAATATATCGAATCACCAAAGAAATATTCAAAAGAAGGTCTGCTATATTGGGAAAAAGCACAAGCTGAGACAAAGGCTGGGAGACGTAAACGCCATATTATCGTTTTTAATCCTACACAGATAGAAGATATCAACCTGAACTTTGAATTTGAAGAAAAGTTGAAGAAGGAATACATTCATAAAAATTCACAGGGTTTCTGTGGGATAGCTGGGAAAAAACTAACTGTTAGTTTAACGCATAAGCAAAATGTGACTTCATTCCATAAAGTTGTATATACGCATAAGATGCAATCTAAGTCGAAATATGAGTTTCATATTGCTGTTGTAGAATGTGAAGCCGCGTTTTTACAATCGCTTCAAACAATTTATGAAGTAAATGTAAATAAGAAAAACGTAGTTATGAATAAAGCTGAAGAACGTATTATTTTTGGAGATATTTCTAATGAGCCAGAAGAAGTATTTATTGAGGAAGATGCACAGATTATAGATTGGCAAGGTGGAAGTTTTGAAGTCTCTGAATCTTCCCCTGCATGGAATGACGATAGCTTATCATTTTCTGTTCAAATTGAAACCTCTTTAATTCCTATTCTTATTAGAGAGCAAGTTGCAAAGACTGTTCCAGTATCAGGAGAAAGGGTATGGAAATTAAAAAGAGAACATCAAGAAAGCTTTGAATATAACTTTGATACAAATAAATTAAAACAAGGTGCAAGGGAATTTTCAGCACGAGAAGGATTTCGAAATTATTTACAAGACGAGAGAGTATGGATTGAAAATGAAATCGCTTTTGCAGTTAGAGGGGTATCAGGCCTAAATAAGGTTGAATTATTAATGAACCCATCATTGAGAGATGCGTATCAGCAATTATTAAATTACTATAAGTTTAATAATACGCTTCCTAGTCTTTGTTTTGTGGATGATCAATTAAGAGACCTATCAATAAGATATTTGAAGACTTTTAATGAAAGCATTGCTCATATACAAGAAAATGTAATGTTAAAAGAAGAAGAAAAGAATCTGTTTAAATTGGGAGTTATTGAAGAGGAACAAAGGGTCATACTAACACCGTTGCATCCGCTTAATGTTGCCTATCAGTTAAGTGTTAATGATGAAATTAAAAACGAAGTAGTTGAGATGCATATTTTAAATCGTCTGCATCCTAACAATCTATTGCCATATATATATGGACAGAATGATGAATTGTATAGACCAGTTTCTCAAAATGAAGCGCCTGAATGGACTGTTTATGAACCACTTCATAAGGTTGCGATTGGAGAATCTAATGCATTTTTAGCTAATGTAGTTGAAGAAAAGCTTCAACAATTTGTGGAACATTTCCAATACTTATTTTTACAACAATCTAAGTCTCCGATACGAATCAATGTGATTAATATAAATAATGATAAAGAAGTTGTAAGAGGTTTAGTACAGTTTATTAAGAAGCAGATAGATAAAAAAGGGCCGTCCAAAATTATACCAGTAGAGGTTGCTTTATATCATGAGAGTAATATACTAAGCGCCTTTGAAAAATTTTCTATATATGATGATGTTCAAAAATTCGAAGAGTTCTTTGAGTTATCGTTAGCATCAAAGAATCTCGATGCTGTAGACGTATTAAGGCTGATTCGAGAAAATGTTTTCTATTATAAACTTATTGGTACGAAAGAATATGGTTACGCTCATATTTCATTCTATAAAATGATTTCAAATGAGAAGCATGCGAAAAGTACAATGGAAGATATTGAAACAGGATTATCTTTAAATGGAATGTTATCATCTCTATCATCTATTAGTACAGAAGTAGATTATCGTACAGGATTTGGATTGAAAAATGTATTGAATAATGAACATTTGTTAATTCAAACTGCTAGAGGAATGAATGAATTAGGAAGTAATTTAAATAATGATGGTACAAACCCTTATCGTAAGAACGAAACAATTGTTACGAGAACATCTACCTATGATGAACAAGTTTTAGAACATTTATATGAATCTTCTTATTGGGTAACATTTATTGAACCTAATGTAGGTTTAGATTTCTTCCAAGATTCATCACGTAATTTATTGGTTATTCATTATAGTGATCAATATTCTTCATCAAGCCAGTATGATGCAATTACAGTAACGGATAAAGCGAGACAATACCGAGCAGTTATTGAACAGTATTTAGCGGAAAAAGAAATTGTATCGACACCTGAAAAGATTAATACAGCTATTAGAGCCTTCAATAGTTTAAATGGTGAGTGGTTACTACGAATTATAGGAAGTAAGGGACAATTCTCAAGAGAAAAGTTAAGTATTATTTCAGCTGTGAAGTATATATTAAGTGCTTTAGATCATGAGAATATTTTATGGGTTCCTATCTCATTAGAAGAAATATTGCGTGTTGCTGGAGCGGTAAAATTAACGAAAAGTGAAGGTGTATTTTCTGCGAAAAATCTAGGCGGAAAAGGTGCACATAGTGACGATTTACTGTTAATCGGAGTAGAAATGCAAGATGATAAATTATCAGTGCATTATTATCCAGTGGAAGTGAAAATCGGCTTAAATCAAGACAGTGCTATTGCAAAAGCAAAAGAGCAAATTAATGCTACTAAGCAACTATTTGATAAGCAACTTTCTAAAACAAGTGAAGATGGTTTACATGTATTTAAACATAAGTTTTTCCGAAACTTCTTTGTACAATTATTGCTAGCAAATGCCGAGAAATTTATTGCAAACAACATTTGGCCAGAAAAATCTTATGAGAAAATTGAAGAACTAAAGAAAAGATTATTAAATGATGATTACGAAATGAGTGGATATTTGGATGATAAAATCGGAAAAGGAGCAATTTTATCATTCAAAAAGGAACAATCATGGAGATCTATCAAAATAGAAGAAGATATTTTATTAGTGGAATTAACCGAAGAGGATGGATATGAAGGAGTAATCGAAGAAATTGAAGCACTCAAAATGAAAATCCATTCGGGTGGAACCGATATTAATCCAGATAGATTATTGAATCAGAATCATGATTCTAATCAAGTCTTAAAAAAAACTAGCAATAAAGTCGTTCCAACTGTACCTCATTCTGAAGAAGAAAGAGAAGAAAAAGGAACGGAAGGAACAAAAGAATTAAAAGACATCCGCGTTTTGTTAGGAACAGTAGAGGGATCGACTCAAGAAATATATTGGGAATTCGGAAATCCAGAGCTAGCAAATAGACATATTTTAATTTCGGGTAAATCAGGACAAGGTAAGAGTTACTTCATTCAATGTTTACTACTTGAGCTGGCGCAAAATGGAATTTCTAGTATGATATTTGACTATACAGATGGATTCAAGAATTCTAAGTTAGAACCGGAATTCAAAGAGAAGCTCCAAGATAATATTGAACAATTCCTAGTAGCAAAAGATAAATTCCCAGTAAATCCATTTAAGCGAAATCAAAAAGAATTGGATGAAGGAATTTATATCGATGAAGATAATACAGATGTTGCTGAAAGAATTAAAAGTGTATTTTCAGCTGTATATAAAGATTTAGGCATTCAGCAACAAAACGCTATATATGAAGCGGTAATGCGCGGTTTAGATAAATATGGCGAAGGTATGAATTTAAATTATTTATTAGCAGAATTAGAAGAGGATACTTCTGGGCCGGCTAAAACAGCAAAATCACAAATTAAGCCGTTTATTGATAAGAATCCATTTAATCATAATGCTGTATATGATTGGGGAGACATACTGAACCAAAAAGGTAAAGTGTTTATTGTACAATTAACGGGCTTTAATAGAGATGTACAGCTCATGATTACAGAGTTTATCTTATGGGATATTTGGAACTATCAATTACATCATGGCGACAAAAATAAACCATTCCCAGTTATATTAGATGAAGCGCAAAATCTTGATCATAGAGAAAAATCACCAAGTGCCAAAATTTTAACTGAAGGAAGAAAATTTGGTTGGTCAGGTTGGTATGCAACACAATCATTAAAAGGGCAATTTACAATGGATGAAATTTCACGACTACAGAATTCAAGTCAAAAAGTGTATTTCATGCCACCAGAAAATGAAATTAGTGCTATTGCATCAAACCTTGCTCAAGATTCAGCTGTACGTAAAGAATGGGAAAAACGACTTGCAACATTGAAGAAAGGTCAATGTATCACTTCGGGACCAATGTTACAAAAAGATGGTACGTTGAAGTCGGGTAGTCCTGTGATCATTAATATTAGTGCGTTGCAGGATAGATTGTAGTAGTAATTTAATAGTGATATGAAAACCACCTTGGACGGTATATTTGTTTGAGGTGGTTTTTGTATTATTAATCATGTTGAAACTTAGAAATAATAGAAGGTCTTCCTTGTCAAGTCTTCTAAAATTCTTGAATGATTTTTATATAGATAAAGGTGAGGGGAATTCATAATTAGAGAAAAGTTTAGTGTTTAAAGAGTAGGTATATAGTTGATCTTTTAATTTAGTGGGGGGTATAATAAGAGAATCATAAAATTGAAAGGAGGAAGAGTGTTGAACTTTATGATTCTTTTGACCGGTATTTCAATTTTATTTCTTCTCTATTGGTGTGTTGTGAATCAATATATTGTTGTTAAATGGAATTTTATTGTTAAGAAATTTAATGAAAATATAGCGTTTGGGATGTTTATTACATGTATGTTATTTTGGCTGCAGTATGTATTTAAAATGTTTTTTGATAGATAATTAATTTTTAATAAGATAAATAGACGTAATGGAGTATGTGAGAGGTTCCATTGTGTCTATTTTTTATAACAAATTATAGTTCATTCTTGCACCTCCCCCAACGTCACCCCCTAACCTAAAGAAGACAAATCAAAAAGGGGGGACCAAACCAATCATGAAAACCACCACAAAAGAAAAAAGAAACACCATCATCATGCTATTACTCTCAGCCGCAATAGGAATCTTTTCACCACTACTCATGTACATCACGCTGGCACGTAAAAATGAGGTATACAAATACCACTGCCGAAAGGCTTTTAACTTTCATTTGTTAATTTTTCTTCTATTTAATATTAGTTCACGTATTAGTGATGTTTTGTTTTGGATCGTATTTGCCCTTGAGGTCGTTCAAGTGATCACTGTTGCGTGGAAAATAATACGCAACGAGCCTTATCGTTATTTCATTCAAATTCCGTTGTTTAAAGAAGATAAGTATGTAGTGGAAGGAGAATAGGTGATGAAACAAGAAGTGGAGGTAAGGGGAAAGCGAATTTTTATTATGGTTGCAGTGTTGTTTATTGCGATTTATATTATTTTACGAAAAAGAAAGTATGAGTACTTTTATGACGGTATTAGTGAGTATGAACATCGTTATAGAGGTAATGTTCCTTTTGTATTACTTGTTGTAGGTTTATTTCAATATTGTAGGCAGAATGAGATGAGTTTTTCTCATATGTTTCAGTATGTGAAAGAGAAGTTAGCGGAGTAGGTGATGATATGGCGTGGATGATTAGTGAGTTTGCAAGTGTTGGGGATGTTACGGTGCGGACGCTTCGTTATTATGACAAGATTAATTTATTGAAGCCGAGCGATTATACTGAGGGCGGGCATCGGTTATATACGAAAGATGATTTGTATGTGCTGCAGCAAATTCAATCGTTTAAGCATCTCGGTTTTTCGCTTGGGGAAATTCAAAATATTATATTGCAGCGTGATATAGAGACGGAAGAATTTTTAGGACAAATGCATTTTCAAAGGGAAGTGCTTTTGGCAGAGCAAGAAAGAATTGCGAAGGTGCTTTCGCATATGGATGAGATGACGAAGAAGTTTCAAAAGGAAGAACGAGTGGATATCGCTTTATTTTCTTCGTTTTTGAAAACTTTTATATGGGAGAAAGAAAATAAACAATGGCTAGAGAAACACTTTTCAGAGGAGAGTATTCAAAGGTTTTATAATGATAAGGAACTAAAAGAAAAGTTCGATCGGCGATTTATGGATGTGATAGGCAAGTTGAAAAAGTATAAGGTAGAAGAGAAGAATCCGAGTCATCAAGATGTTCAAGTTACCTTGAAGGAATTTTTCAATGTAATAGAAGAAGTAACGAACTATCTTGAGACACCTCCAAGTGATATAGAGAGTATAATCCAAAAATCAAACCTCCCACTATCCGAATTCCCAACCATCTTCACAACTGAAGAAGAAACCTATATAAAAGAAGCAATGCAGCAGTTTAACACCTAGTTAAACTGCTTTTCTATTATAATAGAAGAAAAACCAAACGGAGGGAAATCCCATGCCAACCTACAACAAACTAATCCGAAACAAAATCCCACAAATCATAAAAGCTAACGGAAAAACACCCACAACAAAAATTCTACCCAAAGACGAATACATAAAAGAACTCTGCAAGAAAACAGAAGAAGAACTAACTGAATACCTAGAAGCAACAACAAAAGAACATAAACTAGAAGAACTATCCGACCTACTAGAACTAATAAATGCCCTAGCAGAACACGAAGACACAACTCTAGAAGAAATCAACAACATCCGAAAAAAGAAAGCAGAAGAACGAGGTGGCTTTTCAGATCGAGTCTTTCTAATCGAAGTAACCGATAACTAGCCCCTCCTAAGCCCCTTACAAGCCCCTACCAAGTAATAAATCACTAAGAAAAAACACAACAAAACAAAAACACCAACAAACACCGTAGTAGGAGTCGAAAAAAATTTTGAAATAACACGCCAAAAACCCGGCCATCCTCCCATATATATTATGAAGAGGTTTTCACTTTTGAACGGAGACGGGAGGAATTAGGATGGCGGTGTATCGTACTGTGCAGGTGAATTTTTGGCAGGATGATTTTGTTTTGGATTTGACGCCGGAGGAGCGGTATTTTTATGTGTATTTGTTGACTTGTTCGAAGACGACGCAGTGTGGGATTTTTCCTTTTCCGAAGCGGTTAGCTGAGATGGAGACTGGTTATAATCGGGAGACTGTTGATAAGCTTGTGCAGCGCTTCATTGATTATGGGAAGATTCTTTATGATGCGGATACTCGTGAGTTATTCGTGTTAAATTGGCTTCGTTATAATCCTGTGACGAATACGAATGTGGAGAAGTGTGTGCTTCGTGAGCTTAAGGGTGTGAAGAATAAGGAGTTTGTACATATGTTTCTTCAGAAGTGTGTAGAGGAGGAGCTGAATGTTCCGATGCTTTTAGCGCATTTCGGTATGCCGAGTGATTTGGCTGTGGATGATGTTGAGCCAGTTTGTGAGGAGACAGAGGAAGAAGAGGTTATAGAGGAAGAGACGGGAAGTCGCGTATTTTCTTTTTATGAGCAACATTTCGGTAGTTTGTCTCCTCATACTGTGGAGGAACTGAGTGCGTGGATGGAAGATTTGTCAGAGGAGCTTGTGCTGAAGGCCCTTCAAATTGCGTTTGAGAATAATAAGCGGACGGTTGCTTATGTGAAGGGGATTTTGAGAGGTTGGCACGGGAAAGGATTTACGAAATTATCTGAGGTTGAGGCGGATACGGCTAAGTTTAGGAAGAAGGAGTCGTCTGTTAGTACGGGGGAGACGGAGGAGTTTTTGGCGAGGTGCGAGGAGTGGGAGAAGAATGCGCCGTCAGAGGAAGAGTTGCAGCGCTTTTTAGCGGAGCGCGGGTGGCGGCCATGAGTATTCAAAATGTGGAGGCGGAAAAGACGGTGTTAGGTTCTCTATTACTTGATGGAGAGCTTATTAAGGAGTGCCGTTTGACGGAGCAGTATTTTTCTCTGTCAGTGCACAAGTCTATATTTCAGTTAATGCGAAAAATGGAAGAAGAGGGGCAACCGATTGATCTTGTGACGTTCATTTCTAGGGTAGATCCGAAGTTTTTAGAGGGGATCGGGGGAATGGAGTATTTTATAGGGTTAATGGATGGTGTGCCTACAACTGCCAACTTCTCTTATTATGAGGGGCTTGTTCGAGGTGCCTGGAAAATGTATCAGGCGGGTGTTCTCGGGCACAAGATGGGAGAGCGCCTTATTGCGGAGAAGAGTGAGAAAATTATTGGTGAGACGATTACGGCACTTTGTGAGTTAGAGGAAAAGGACTGTGTATGTGAGTTTGATTTGAAGGATGCGCTAGTTGATTTATATGAAGAGCTTCATCAAGATGCGAAAGAGATTACTGGTATTGAGACTGGTTATACATCGCTCAATAAAATGACGTGCGGATTGCAGGAAGGTGATTTTGTCGTTCTTGGTGCACGGCCTTCTATGGGGAAGACTGCGTTTGCGCTAAATGTTGGACTGCATGCGGCGAAGTCTGGATCGGCGGTTGGCCTATTTTCATTAGAGATGAGTAGTAAGCAATTGTTAAAAAGGATGGCGTCTTGCGTAGGCGAGGTGTCAGGAGGTAGGCTGAAAAATCCGAAGCATCGTTTTGCGATAGAGGACTGGGAAAAGGTGAGTAAGGCATTTGCGGAGATTGGTGAACTGCCATTTGAGATTTACGACAATGCAGGTGTTACGGTGCAAGATATTTGGATGCAAACTCGTAAATTAAAGAGGAAGCATGGAGACAAAAAGCTTTTAGTCATTGTAGATTATTTGCAGCTTATTACGGGTGATCCGAAGCATAAGGGCAATCGATTTCAAGAGATTAGTGAGATTTCTCGTAAACTTAAGGTATTAGCACGTGAGTTAAATGTTTGTGTAGTAGCGTTGTCACAATTGTCTCGTTCTGTAGAAGCACGTCAAGATAAGCGTCCTCTTTTATCTGATTTAAGAGAGACAGGACAAATTGAGCAAGATGCGGATGTCATTATGCTTATGTATCGAGAGGATTATTATGATAAGGAAACGGTGCAGAAAGAGATGACGGAGATTCATGTGGCGAAGCATCGGAATGGACCTGTGGGGAGTTTTAAACTGCGGTTTTTGAAGGAGTTTGGGCGGTTTGTGGAGGGGAAATAGTGAAAAGACTGGAGTATTACTTTGCATATAAAATAAAGCATAAGAGTTCTATTTCATTCACTTATGCTTTATTTTTTGAATATGTTTCTTATTTCCCCATAAAGAAAGATCTTCTCTCTGCAGTAATCCATTGCTCCAAGTCGTCTTGGCTACGTCGGACAAGTCGATTTACTAAAACGTCATGCCATACATAATCCTCTAGTAAGTATATATGAACGGGGTCATCTGTATAAAAAGCAATATTACGCTCTTCAAGTGATGGACCATAAATCATTTCTTTAGAATCTATTGATAAAATAAACCAATGTTCTGTAGAGAGGGTTTCTGTATAAGTTGTTATACGATGGGCTTCTAGATTTTTAATAGGATTTTCAACATGCAGGGTAATGCCTTGTACTGTGACTTTATCAGCTACCTCAGCTAGGTCCTCTTTTAACGCTTCATACATTTCATCCCACATCGAAATGACAATACGTCGTTCTGCTTTTTTTATTAATGTTTGACAGTAGCTAATGATTGTTTGATTGTCTTTTAAAGTAATGACTCGATTATCCGTTTTTTCCTCGGAAGTTTCTAGTTTCTTTAATGAATCACTAATTCCTTCATAAGTAGACTGCCATTCTGATTGAGCCTTCTGTAAAAAGATTTCAACAGGTAGAGGTGAATAGCGAGTGGTGTCATTTATTTCTTCCTTCATGACAATTCCTTTTTCTACAAGGTTACCTAAAATCTCATAAATTCGCGCTCTTGGGACACCCGAATCTTTACTCACTTGGTAGGCTGTGACAGGCCCTTGTTTAACAAGAGATACATAAGATTTAGCTTCATATTCATTAAAACCAATTTTTTTAAGCTGTTGCACTATGTAGTCCACTTTTTTTCCTCCGATGTTTGCTTTTATCCCG
>NZ_MAOE01000129.1 GCF_001884185.1 Bacillus albus | reverse complement strand
CTTTAACGGGCAGTAAGACCCCCACCTCAAAATTCAGCGGAAGCAAAGAAGTCAGGTGGGGGTCGGGCTGCCCGTTAAAGCCCGATTGGTTCAACTAATAATCAGTGGGGGATGAACAAAACCCCCCACTGATTAAAGTTTCACTTTATATTTCAACGTTACAATAACTCTTTACATTTAGCAAATTGATAGTTACTATTACAATAGTGACTAAAGGGGAGGCTACTAGTATGGATTTTTATTTAGACCCATCTGTATTAATGATTTTGATTGTTTTTGGGTTTGTGGCTGCATTTATTGATTCAGTTGTAGGCGGTGGTGGATTGATTGCCTTACCAGCTTTATTATTTACAGGATTGAATCCAGCAAGTGCGGTAGCCACAAATAAGCTAGCATCGACAATGGGGAGTGCAACTAGTAATATTGTGTTTTATCGTTCTGGTAATCTTGATTTGAAATCGGCGTTTAAATTATTTCCAATCACTTTCATAGGTTCCATAATAGGGGCATGGACCGTTCATTTAATGAATCCAGAAGTACTGAAGCCATTGATGCTGGTAATGCTTGGTGCAGTCGCTATTTATACGATATTCAAGAAGGATTGGGGAAGTATTTCCACTCATAAAAAATTGTCTGGTCGACACGTCATTATTTTTACCTTTTTTATTTTTGCTATTGGTTTTTATGATGGATTTCTAGGTCCTGGTACAGGTTCATTTTTAATGTTTTCTCTTTTATTTATTGGGTATGATTTTTTAAAAGCAGCAGGTACTGCGAAGTTTCTTAATTTAGGAAGTAACGTTGGTGCATTGTTGATGTTTATGTATGTAGGGCAAGTAAACTATGTGTATGGTTTTATAATGGGGATTGCTCAAATTGCTGGAGGAATTGCCGGATCCAGATTTGCTATAAAAAAAGGAAGCGGGTATGTTCGTGCTCTTTTCATTACCGTAACTTGTTTATTGTTAGCAAAAAATTTGTATGACTATATTCAGTAAGTAATCTAAGTGAAGAGAATGAAAATAATATAAACTCATATTTTTCCATATAAAATTTCATTTGTTTTATTTACATAATATCTTTACAATCATTTGATAAAATAAAGTTAACTGCGTATTGTGAGGGTGGGTGGTTATCCCTTCTTTCTATTTGGAAGGAAAGGAGGTGATAATATGGACTTTTTGTTTGACCTTGTAAAAGAGTTTGTCAAAGCGACTGTGCGCGAAGTTTCAGCGTATTTTTTGCGGAAGCAACTTCTGGATAAGGACAACAAAAAACCCACTCCGCGCCGTAGGATTAAATGTACTAAGATTATTAGTGGATACTATGTTTAATATACAGCATAGTATCCACTTTCTTGTTATATAATAGATTCCTTATACGGATATAGAGGAGTATGTCTATTATGTACAGAATATTTAGTTAGTTATTCACTGAATAGTAGAGGATATATTTCGCAGTAGGGAGGCGTATCGAGGTTTTTAACTGAATGTGAAAAAGGAGTGGATTAACTATGCATGTACAGGAAGTCACTTTAGAACAAGGTAAACGATATATGTTAATCGATGACACAGGTATCCCAGTATTCGCAGCAATGAAATACCTGAAATATCTAGATAATACTGGGAAAAGTAGTAACACACAAAAAACTTATTGTTATGCGTTAAAACAATATTTTGTGTATTTACAGGAATTCAAAAAAGATTATAACAAGATACAATTGGAGGATTTAGTAGAATTTGTAGGTTGGATAAGGAGTCCATATGAAAATAACAAAGTCACACCTATTCAGCCTATAAAGGCGAGAAAAACCGAAAAGACAATAAACCTTATAGTTACAGTAGTTACAAACTTTTATGATTATCTATACCGTAATGGGGAGTTATCAAAAAATACAAAGGATATGCTGATGCGATATGTATTTACCGGAGGAAATAAACGATATAGGAGTTTTCTTCATCATATAAATAAAGATAAACCTTGTATAAAGAACGTTCTAAAGGTTAAAGAGCCTCGTAAGAGAATTAATACACTGACAAAAGATGATGTAAAAAGAATTATATTGGAAACAACGAATATTCGAGATTCCTTTCTTATCCAACTTCTATTTGAAACAGGTTTGCGAATTGGAGAAGTGCTTTCTTTATTTATAGAGGATTTTATATTCGATTATAAGGGGCATAAAATTCGTTTAACAGATCGTGGAGAGTTAGAAAATGGAGCGAAACTAAAAACAGGTGAACGTATGATTTTTATATCACAATCCCTAATGGATTTGTATGATGATTATCAATATGAAGTTATTGATGAACTAGATATTGATACAAATTTTGTTTTTGTAAAACTACGGGGAGAAAATAAAGGTAGACCGATGACATATGGAGATGTTGAGTCTCTATTTAAGCGATTAAGAAAAAAAACGGGTCTGGCTGTTCATCCTCACCTATTCCGTCACACACATGCCACATTATATTATCAAGAGACAAAGGATATTAAACAGGTACAAGAACGATTGGGACACACTAATATTCAAACTACAATGAACCTCTATCTTCATCCTTCTGATGAAGAAATTCGGAAAGATTGGCAGAAAGCACAAGAAGCATTTGCGCTTAATATAAAAAAAGGAAAGGACTAAGGATGTGATAAATACTCAGCGGATAATTACAGGTGAAATAGGGTTTCATGAACGATTACAACAGGAGTTATTAACATATCCAGAGAAAACTATTCATGAAGATGGTTCAGTAGTAATACAACAAATTCAAGATTCGTATTTCTTGATTAATGATATGTGGGATATTGAACGTGTTGGTCAAATAAAACAATTTAGTGATTCATTACAAAAGTATATGAGTTTAAAGAGTAAGTTTAAAAATATCTCCTTTTCATTTAAAAGTCCCTCAGTCAATCTGGAAGTAAAATATATATTTTATCAACGGATTTTCAAGGATGAATGGAACCTATATACCGCATTTAAAGGGGTCGAGCAGTATTTAAGGCTATTAATAACATTCATCAATCGAAAGTATCCAACACTTTCATCCTTACTTCATTTAGATATTGAAAGTGCAGAAAGAGAATGGATATTTTGGCTCAATGAAAGAGGGAGAAGTACGACTTGTAAAACAAAAAGATACGGCAAGATAGTCTCTAATGTAAAGACTAAAGCCGCAGCGTTTTTACGTCTATTATATTCAAAATTATTCATATTGACGGATTTTCGTGAGGAATGGCAAAAAGATCGATGGGATATTAGAATTCTTCATGAACAATACGGACTTAAATATAACAAAAGTAGTGCTTCACATTATATTGATTTTACTAAAATTGAGCATGAAAATATTCGTGAACAAGCAAAAAGATACATTAAACTAAGATTGTTGAACGGAAATAATTTTAGATTTTCTACAGCAATAAACTACATGATATATATATCGAACTTCTTTCTCTATATTTTTTCCGTAGAATCTACATGGATAGATATTAAAAAATTAAATCGCAGACACATAGAAGGATACATCCAATGGTTACGGAAATGTTGTAAAAAAAACTTAAAAAATAAGAATGCACATCCTGAACACTATATATATAAGTCTTTAACCATAACTTCTAAATTCTTGAATGATATACAACTATACAAATACGACATCGCCCCTCAAACTGATGTACGTATGTTAATCTTCAGAGAAGATTTCCCGAAACTTCAGAAAAAACCTATTGATCAAATTGATTACATCCCAGACTTAGTATTAGAACAATTATTTACTAACATTAACAGCTTAAATGAAGAAATCATTCCGGTTATTTGGATTGCGTTTAAAACTGGTTTACGTATTTCGGATGTACTGTGCCTAAAGGCTGATTGTTTAAGGGTTTTAAATGGTCAATATTCTATTATGACTAATATTGAGAAGACTAATGTAAAAGGACATCGTATTCCCATTGATCATGAATTAGCAGACATGATTGCAGTGTTAACTGAAAAATCATTAGAAAATAGTAATCAAGATAATAATCCTGAAGGATTTATTTTTATACGATATCGTGGTTCTAGAAAAGGAAGGCCCTTTGGGCAAGGTTATATTAGAGGGAGGTTAAATCAATTAGCAATTGAATCAAACATTGTCGATGAAAATGGTGAGTTATTTCATTTTAAAACTCATCAATTTAGACATACTTATGCTGTGAAAATGCTGAATGGTGGCGCAGATATATTAACGGTACAAGAATTATTAGCTCATGCTTCTCCAGAAATGACATTAAGATACGCAAAACTATTAGATGATACTAAAAGAAAAGCTTTTGAATCTGTAATTAATCAAGGAGTATTTAGTTTTAATTTAAATGGAGAAATACAGGAGATTACAGCAACTGAAAACATACCTAGTGATATTTTAGATGCATTGTGGCAAGATCATAAATTAAATGCAATGGATAATCCGTATGGGACATGTCACGCTCGTCTAAACGGCAATTGCCCTCATATGGAAGAGCCTCCATGTCTAACTTGTAATGGCGGAAGCCCTTGTAGGGATTTGGCTATCGGATTTTCTGAATTAGATGTACAAAAATATGAGTTACTTATAAAAACAACATCTAAAACTATGGAATTAGCAAGACAAAAAGGGCGCAGTGAAATGCTAGAAAAATATGAGAGAAACTTAACACGTTATGAAGACATTTTGAAAACTATTCAAAAGGGCGATATTATTTTTGGTAGACAAGAAAGAATGAAAAGAAGGTTAGGTATCTAATATGAAGGATTACAACCGCGCAAAGCATTTGAAGGAAATCCATATATCTAGGAAAGCATCTACCTACCAAAAGGTGGATGCGGGTATTAAAAGACTTATACGGGCAAATCTAAGCATAAATTTTAACAGTGTATCAAAAGAAGCTGGTGTATCAAAAGCAACACTTTATAAGACAGAAGAACTAAGAAATAGAATTGAAACACTTAGGCAACAGCAATCACAAGTACCTACTCCGAAACAGGTGAAACGAGAAATGGATAATAATAATAAAGATGCTGTTATTGCTTCCTTAAAACGCCGTATGAAAAAATTAGAAGCCGAAAATAAAGAATTACGGAAACAATTAAATGTGAATTATGCCAATATATATAAACAGCTATAGTGGGAATATTATCCCTCCTATGAAATTTGATTTGAAAATTTCTTAAAGATTACAGTTTTCTTATTATAGAATTCTTTTAGAACATAACTGTGAAATTAGAAAAAAAGAAAAATATATTATTATCATTTTGCATATTATTTTCGAATATAACTCTATTTCAACAAAAAAGGCTTAAAAAAGAAAAAACAAACGCCCGTCAAACAGTAAATTCTTATAATATAATGATTTAATACAAAAAACTATAAAATATTAAATTAATAAATAGTGAGGGCCTCCTTATATAATTTTATAAGGAGGCCTTCACTATCTATTCTTAAATCTTTTAATTTTACTATATATATATATATATATATATATATAT
>NZ_MAOE01000128.1 GCF_001884185.1 Bacillus albus | reverse complement strand
TGAACTGCACCCCAATTGTTAGACACAGTCTAACAATTGGAGGTGTAGTTTTTTTATGACTAAATTTACTTCAGATGACAAAATGAATGCAGTTATACGTTATCAAGATGGAAGTGAAAGTATAAAAGATATTGCGAAATCATTGAGAGCGAATCATGAAGTAGTACGTATGTGGATCAAACAATTTGAATATCATGGAATTCAAGCATTCGAAAAAGGCTATACAACGTATTCTGCACAGTATAAACTAGACGTACTAAATTATATGATCGAGAATGGGACGTCTCCAAACGAAACGGCAGTTATTTTCAATATTTCTTCACCTGGACTTATTAGAAAATGGCGCATTCAGCTCTATCAAAAAGGAGTAGACGCCCTTAAATCGAAGAAAAAGGGGCGTCAACCTATGACTAAGGACAATCAAAAATCAATTAAGGCACAAACACAAACAGGAGATTCGGTAGAAGCATTACAAGCTGAATTAGAGCGTTTGCGTATGGAGAATGCTTATCTAAAAAAGTTGAATGCCTTAGTTCAAAACAAGGAAAAATCACCAAACAAGATAAGGCACAAGTAATCTATGAACTAAGGAAAACCTTTCCGGTGAAGGCACTTTTAAAATTAGCAGAACTCCCACGAAGTACATATTATTACTGGATAAGAAATTCGAATCGTCCAGATAAAGATCAAGAGTTAACACTCTTGATTCAAAACATTTACGATGAACATCAAGGGCGTTATGGATACCGTCGCATTCGCGATGAGCTAATAAACAGAGGATACAAAATCAACCATAAAAAGGTTCAACGAATTATGAAGGAGTTAAATCTAAAAAGCCTAGTCCGTATTAAAAAATTTCGTTCTTATAAAGGGAGTGTAGGTAAGATTGCACCCAATATTTTAGAACGTAATTTTAAGGCTGAAAAGCCGAACGAAAAATGGGTTACAGATATAACAGAATTTAAATTATGCGGTGAAAAACTCTACTTATCACCGATGTTAGACTTATTTAACGGAGAGATAATTGCTTATACAATTGATTCAAGGCCAACCTATTCACTTGTCTCAAGAATGTTAGAGAAGGCTTTTCAACAATTGCCAGAGGAAGCCAATCTTCTGATTCATTCAGATCAAGGTTGGCACTATCAAATGAAGAAGTATCGTCATGCCTTAAAGGAACGCAAGATTACGCAAAGTATGTCTCGTAAAGGGAACTGTTACGATAATGCGGTTATTGAAAGCTTCTTTGGTACTATGAAATCTGAATTTCTTTACCTAAAAGATTTTGAAAGCATAGAACACTTTAAACAAGAATTTGAAAAATATATCGATTATTATAACCACAAAAGAATTAAGGCAAAACTAAAAGGCATGAGTCCGGTACAATATCGAACTCATGCCCTAAAGGCTGCCTAATGAAACGACCTGTCTAACTTTATGGGGTCAGTTCA
>NZ_MAOE01000127.1 GCF_001884185.1 Bacillus albus | reverse complement strand
CGAAATAGTAGTTCTCCTGATTTCGTATCAGTGCTTAACCTTTTCAGTTAAGAACGTGTCGCACAATTATAAGACTGTAAGGCAAGGGCTATATCTCCATTCGACTGTCCTAAAACATCTTTAAATTCTAATACACCTGCTTCAATAGAAATATTCGGATCTTTAATGCAACCCATACGCGCATTTCCTTTTATGCCTATACAAGATGAACTTAAATCTCCATAATGCCCTTCTGAAGCCTGCATTGGATCATTTCCCTCTCCTTGTGATTCCTGCATCATTTGGGCAGCCAAAATACCAACATATTCAGCAACACCATGTTTTTCTGCCATTTCTTTAATTTTAGGGAGGTATCCTGTAACTTTTGCATTAAGGTTAACAGGCTCTCCGCCAGGACTAACAGAGCCTACACACATACCACCAATAAATCCACCAGTAGTAGGAGCAAGGTGTCCATACGTTGCCTCTAACAACCCAGCTTCCAATATCTCACGTGCACGCTCTTTTTGACTCTTACTAAACTTTGCCAGTTCCATGGCTTTCTCTAGTCCATGAGAAGATGTTGTCACTTTTTTACTTCCACTCGCATTAATCTCATCTATTTTTTTCTTGAAATCTGTATCTCCTAATATCTTTTTTATATCTGGTCCGGAGTAACTTTCAGATTTTGTTTTTTGCATCTCCTTTTTCTTTTTTTCACAAGGACCATTAGGTCCTGCTTCACATACCTCTTTTTCCATATATTCTTCATATTGGATATCCAAGAAATATGATATAGCATCATGCGGATCTTTGCCAGTCAAATCATTATCATATCTCGCCATATCAAAAGCGACAACTTCTTTCCAATCCACATTCAGAGCCATTGAGACTTCCATATATTTTTTGACTTGTTCTTCAGTTTTAGCTTCATCATCGGTAAAGGGTATAAAAGAGACTAAAATCACACACACAGCAATAATTACTCCCATAATTAAAGCAGCAGGTACTCCAATTGCTGCCACAACAGCACCCACAATTTTTAGTATACCTGCTTTTAGCATTTTGGCAGCAGCTTTCGCTGCCGCCTTTCCTGCTTTCCCTGCCAATTTTGCCATCTTTCCGCGCGCTTGCATCCCTTTTTTCTTAATAAAGTGGGATGCTACATCTTTTAAAGGGTTACTTTTTTTCTGTTCATTTGGATCGTTAGAATTTTGACTCATAGACTTATCACACCATATTTTCCATTTTGAGAATTTCTTCCTCTTCGCTGTGCCAAACGAGGGTTTGGCGCAAATGGAATCAGATTTTGTGGGTCATGTTCTGATAAATTCAGGTGCGTCTCTGTACGAACAACTTCGTCCTGTGTTTGTGTTACTAGGATTTCTTCTCTTGGCTTAATACTACTGTCTTTCACTTCACAAGCTCTTTCAATCCTTTGGTTTGCTTGTAAGCGCGTATCTCCTTTTCCGAATGGCGAAATACGTGACACTGTACCGTCTGTAGTTGTCGCAACCATGTAACTACGATCTCTTTCTACGACCATTTGTACATTCTTATAGCCACCTTGGTCTAAATCAGACATATAGAAGTGACCATTGTCTACTTTGTGATTTACCGTAAGTGGTGGTTCATTAAACACTGGTTTTTGTTGTAACGGTCTTGGATTTTGATTTCCTACCAATTGATTTGGATTTACATTAATGGAACGATTAATGCTGATTTTTCCACCACTTGAATCTTGAATATACGCTGGTGAAGCTTTCATACCATTTCGGTACTGTGTCAACTGCCCATCTGCAATATTTAAATCTTGGTATACCATTTGTCCGGAACGAATGCTACTATCTCCACTACCATAACGAGATACAACTTGTGTCATCCCACTGGAATCTTTTGCTTCAATCCATGATTTGTTATTCGTCGTAACTAAACGTACAGCCCCTTTAGCAACAGATTGCGTTCCTGTATGGTCTGTGGTTGTTGGTACCATTCTCTGAATCTCTTGAATTTCTTTTGCTTCTGTTTGAACAGCTTTGTTATACGGGTTATGTTTACTTACCATACGTGCAGTCGCTTGATAAGCACCTGCACCACCAATTACACCAGCTGCATAACTTAACCCTTTTGTTACATTGTAATGGCGTTCTGCTGCATTCCCACCTAATGATGTATTAACAGCAGCATTAGTCCCACTTATCACTCTTTGTACTGCATTCCCTCCGGATTGTTGTACAGCACTCGCGGCACTAAAGTATGCATTTGATACTGTATCAATACGATCCGCAAGCATAAGGTGTTTTGCACCTTCCATTACACTCATGCCAAGTTTTGTACTTTGCTGTGTCATACGTCCCACTGCTGAAGTTGGGATAGACATTTTACCAGCGCTTTGTGCAATATTCGCTACACTAGTTGATGCATCTGCATAAGAGCGTTCAATTTCTGCAACGGAAAGATTTCCTGCACGTGCAATACTCGCTTGCGTTTGTGTCGATGCATATACGGCTTTATTAATTGCGCCACCTGTCGCAACGCCATGTGAACGAACACCTTGAATCGCACTAGTAATTCCAGAACCTACTTGTTGGCTCACCGTTCCAAGACTTGCATGACTTTGTAAACCTTTCGTTAATTGTGAAGCAAAGGCATCTTTATTAATATACGATTGATTATGTAGACTCTTACCACTCGTATCTTTTGCCTGTACGGGCATCGCTCCCGCTTGTACTGCCGCTTGTTGTGCGACTGCTTTAAATTCATTTCCTTTTTCATTTAAGTGTGACTGCCAAGCTTGCTCTTTTTGCGGTTGAGACATAGTTGGAGACAACTTTTTCATAAAGCTTGCCTGTTGTTCTGCTGCATAGCCCTGTTTAAAGGACTCTGTAGAGGCTTGAACCAGGTTCCCAACATTACTTACTTGTTTCGCTTTCTGGCTTCCTGCTCCACTTGTCAAACCGTGTGTTTTCACATCGTTGACTGCCTTCTGAATGCCTGCTGCACTGGATACACCCATAGCATTTAAGCCAGGATTTTTTTGTAACTGTTGTGATAAATGAGAAGCGAAAGCTTCTTTATTCGCATAGTTTGTACCGTCTTTTTGCTGTACAATACCAGCCGATTCTGCCGCTTGTTGTGCATGATTTTTAAATCCTTGTACTTTTTGATTTAAATGTTTATTCCATGCTGATTCTTTTTCTTGTTGCGGCATATCTGCAGGGAATTGTTTCATGAATCCAGCCTTATGGTCTGCACTATACGCTTTCTTGAATGCAGCAGTAGAAGCACCGACAAGAGCACCAACTTGTCCCATATTTTGATGGCCACTTTCTAACGTTTCTCCTTTTACTCCTTCAACTGCTTTTCCGATTTTTCCTAATGCAAGTCGAGAAGCAAACGCATCTTTATTCACATAGGACTTATCAAACAGATTATTTCCTTGCTTATCCTTCGCATCAACTGGCATGGCTCCTGCTTTTATGGCCGCCTGTTCTGCGTGGTTTCTAAATCCTTGTACTTTTGCGTTCAGATGGTCGTTCCAATGTTTCTCTTTCTCTTCCGCTGACATATTTTCTGGTAACTGACTCATAAACGTATCTTTATGGTCTGCCTCATAGCCCTTTTGGAATGCATTCGTTGCAGCGTTAACTAAATCTCTAGCATTTCCATATGGTGTAGCGGTTTTCTTCATATTTTGTAAATCTTGTTTCCGCTGATTTGTGAAACGAGACATTTGATCACTATTTGTTTTCGCTACTTTTTTAGCAATCTCTGCATCGGAAGCATTAGGGAATGCTTGTTTTAAGCGACTTGCAACTGCAGAATCAGGATTATCCGCTTTCCAATTTTCAAAATCTTTTGTAGCTAAATCCTGTGCGATATCTTCATCGGTTAGTTCCGGATACGATTCGCCATTTAGATTTGAATACGTGTCCGCACCCTTCTTTACACTCGAACCAATATGTTTGCCTAAGGCTACAGCCCCTTCACCGACTGCAGCAACACTTCTACCAGCCACTGCACCAGGAGCACCACCTAATGCACTTCCAACTTGCGAGCCTACTACCATCGCTCCCGGTCCAAGACCAGCTCCTGCTGCCATACCTGCAAGTCCTGTCGTTGCTTTACCCATTGAACTTCCAATTTGACCTGCTTTTAACATACGAGCTGCACGAGATGTTGTACCAACATCTGTCCCTAAATTCGCTCCTAATGCATCTTTCGGGTTATCCGCATCTTCCTTTGTCTTTTCTTTATCCCTTTTATCATCAGGTTTTGCTTTTGAATTACGGTAGTCATCACGAACACCTTTAACTAGCCCAGCCACACTTGCTAAAGCACCCATACCCATCATGGTACCTGCTCTATGAATACCAGCAGATGCATTGGTGCTAAGGCCGATAAAGCTTTTTACAATCTCACCAACTGGGATAAACATGGCAAGCAATACTAATTTTATAATAGGATTTTGTGCCCCCCCAATAAGTGTAATGACTAACCATAAGGTAATTGCGTGAATCGCTTGGATTAATACTGCCCCCATAAACTCACGAATCCAATATAACGTCTGTTGTTTCTTTTGTGGGAACAACCACATTCCTACCATTACAGGGCCTAGTAACATTAATACGTACAGTGTCACCGCACGCATTAAATAATAAAAGTTTGCCCATATCATTAATCCAGCTTCAATAAATAGTCCGAATATGATAAACATATAATCGTTTTCATGACCTTTCATTGAGAGCTCTGTAATTGTCTTATAGTCAGACAGCCCCGACTTTAACAAAGGTATTTGTTGATCCGGGTTGAAATTCCCATTATTTACTCCATTTATCGCCTCTTTAAATTCTAATGTAATCCAATTGTTTAGATCAAATACAAAATTATAAAAGAAATCCAAATGCCAGAGGCAAATCGAGATAATCATTAAGTCTTTTGCATATTCAATTAATGCCGTCCGATTATTTGGATTTATAGCCGTTGCTGAGTATTTTGCTGCTGTAATCACTACACTGACGAGGACACAAAAAGCAACAAATTTAAACATGACAGGCATACCGGTATCTAATACATTTGTAACCGCGTTCTTTTCATATAAAAAATCTAGATTAGCATTATCTCCACCAAAGACTAGAACTGGAATAGTATCCATAAATCCATAAATAGGCGCTAGGAGGGTCTTTACCATATGGATAATAAGGCCACCGACCCAATCTATTATTTTCTCAAGCATATTTTCACCTTCCTTTTCAAAGGTACGCTATTATCCTGTGTACCCTTGTACTTTCTTCATATTATTTAAAAGCTCTTGAAGTACCGCTTCATTCGATTCAATGAACATCATTTCTTTGTCAGATGGATCTGTTTGAATCCAAACTGAACTATCCCCTACACGGAAGATTCCTTCCCCTTTTCCTGGGTTGTTAAGAATAATATCAAGCTCCCCGGCAGTTAAGTTAAAATTCTCTTGGATTTTTTTCTTATCAATCTTATTTTGTTCTAAGAAGAAATAAGAGAAAGTAGATTGCAAGATACCACGCGCTTTCACATTTTCTAAAATACGAACAAAGTCCTGACTGGCCCAACACATACCTGCATTTCTTTTACGTGAACGACGTGCTACTTTTTCTAAGAAGTTAACCGTTTGTTCATAATCGATAAACTGCCACATCTCATCCACATACAGTACTTTTCGTTTGATAGCATGTTCTGGACTCTTAATCCAATGCTCCCAAATATAGTTCAAAATAACGTGGAAAGCGATTGGCTTTAAGAAGCCTTCTTCTAAATGACTAATATTAAAATTAACAACGCGTGATTCATTTAACTGTGTTTCCACACCACGACCAAAATGACTTTGTCCATCAAATAATGGTTTTGAACCATCACGTAAAAATGGACGAATCGCGGCAATTAACTCTTCTGCTTTCACATCGTCCCCATGATGTTCTACTATGACATCATAGATTTCTTTTAACTCTGGCTCTGGCTTTCTCACCTGAGACTGAATTAATTGTCCATCTACCTTTTTCACTTCATCTGTATATAAGGAGGATGGATGTGAGGTAATACCATGTTTATCAAACACTTCACGAATTGCGTCTTCTAGCATCGTACGCTGGAAGACATTTAATCCCGGTTGATCAAAATCTTGTCCGCGAATAATAATGTCAAAGAATCCTAGTATTTCATTGATTTTCTCTAAAATCGGCACAAACCTTACATATTTTACGCCATCACGCTCTACGAGTTCCTTCTTATCGTATTGTTCAAGCGCTTCTAGCTCTTCATCTTTATCTGTAATCTGAAGTTCTGTCACTGCGATTGCACAAGGGTTAATAATGATATTACTTTCTGGTGAAATATTTAAATTAATACCACCTAGACGTTTTGTAATTTTTACGAATTCTCCCTCTGGATCGATAATCATTGCATGCGTATCTGCAAGTGATGTTTCACGAGCGAGCTTCATTTTTAAAAGTAAACTTTTCCCGGAACCTGAGATTCCCGTCACACCAATGTTATAATTTGGTGGACGATAATCTGCATTCCCGAAAGAATTTAAAAATTCTACTTGCCCAGTAATTTTGTTCTTTCCTATCGGTATACCTCCGTTAAACCTGCCGGAACCTGACACAAAAGGTGCAAATGTACACAACGCACGTCTATCGATATTTCGATAGGTATCTTGCAGAGTATTTGGTGCCCCTAGCGGCATAACAGCTTTTAAACCACTCTTCACACGATTCCAAGTACTTGCTATCTTAAAGTGAGATGCTTGCATTTCATCTTCAATATACTCACATAAAACGTCCAATTCTTTCTTTGATTCGGCATACGCAACACCCATTGTACTCACCATATAGGAGTCATTTTCATTAAACTGGATTTCATCCATTAAATTGTTTGTGTCTTGAATCTTTGCATCTAAATCTTTCTCTTGGTCAATGTTTCCACGTGTACGTTGGAAAGAAAGATTCGAACGTAACATCGTAAGCTGCATATCTAATGATCGCATTGCTTTGGCTTTTGGTTCTTTATGAATATCAATCATGACATCTACTTCCCCAGCTGAAGTTAACATGTTCAGCCAATTGGTTTGCATCATACGTGGATACCCATCACGTGGAATATAAAACGGGCGAAAGAACGTATTACTTCCTAAGGATTGTTTAATTACTCCATAATCTTCTGCGTCAATTTTCATTCCTTCTGGAGCAATGACATCAAATACTGTAGTTTGATTGTCTAATTGTGTCGGTATTTCCTCTTCTCCCAACTCTTCCTCCTCTAGTTCCAATTCATCTTTTTCTTTTGCTTCTATTTTTTTCTTTTTTCCGAATAACTTCATAATTACGCCACCCCGTTGTTTGATTTTTCTGTCTTTTCTTCCGCTAGCACTTTTTTCAGTAACTCTAGTTTTCTCTCATTTGTCTCACTGGTTGAATATAGGGAGAAATTCTCGTTTTCAATTAAGTCCTGGAAACGCGCTTTTACAGCTTTACGACGATTAAACGCTACGTATAAAAGCTCTATTAATTTATCTTTCGTTAACATTTCTACATTAATTTTTGCTTTTGATAGTAGATTTCGAGAAGCATTATAACGACGATATAATTCGTTAAATGCCTTATCTACAATCTTTTCTTCTAACTCGTCCTCTGTATCAGCAGTAATCGTACTAATATCAACCTTGTATGGATAAATTAAATAACGCTTTTGCTCATATCGAGGTTGCGAACGTTGCCAGTACTCTAAGTTATCGATAACTTCTTGACCATATAGTACTGTCTCTGGTGTAAGGTCCTTCGCACCTTTCATCGTTTCTGTCATTTTTCGTACAGGATCTGTTAAATCTACAAACTTACTTTGAATATATACTTTTGTATTAAACTCTAATGTGGTTAACCATGATTCAATTTTGATATCAATTGCTTCTTGTTCCATATTGGAGAGCAAGTAATAATTAACTGGATGCGCTTCCGCAATCAAGACAAATGTATCATCATGATAACGAATCATATGATTATCAATTTCCTTAATGTCTTCTACAAAAGCGTTAAAGAAATCAACATTATCCTCATCAACTTCTGATTCAGCAGGCATATTCTTTTTATTTTTCTTTCCACTTTTTTCAGCAGTGTGTTTCTCTACTCCGCCTTGCTTTTTCCCCTTTTTCTTAGACCCAAACAGCGGTTTTCCGTTCATTTTCCGATAAAAGAAAAATCCTACAATGGCTATCGCCGCAAAATATATCATTTCCAACATCTATAAATTCTCCTTTACCCATGTAGTTGGCTCGTACCCTTTTCTCCACTTCCCTTTTTCGGAACGGCTACGCATTTTGATAAGTAAAAATCTATCTAGATACATGTGTTGTTTTTCTTTATAAATAAAGGCAAACGCTATTACACCTACTACCATTGGTAGTGCTAAAATTAAGCAAATAAAAAACGCTACTACCGCATCAATAGGTACAAATAGCCGCCATAAAAATGGTACATATAAATAAAGAGCCGCCCCGCCACCTAATAGATAAATCAATTGGCGTTTACTTAATACTCCTAACAGCGTTTTTTGTTCCGAAGTCATGTCAACAGGAACAGTTACTTTTCTCATATTGTTTCCTCCCTTGTATAAGAGAAGCTCTCCCCAAATGGAGGAGAGCTTGTACAAACTCTTATGTTAGATTGTTGCAACCCAAGCAGCGATGTCGTACGCTTTAATCATGACAAAGCCTCCAATTGCCGCACAAGCTAAACCAATCATAGCTTGTGTACGGTTTTCAGGGTTCTTCCCTTGCGCACCAGAAAGTTTAATAGCTGCGAATACAACACAAGCAACTACCCAAATACTACCAAAACCGATTAATGTTTTTACAAGGGTATTCATACTATTTTGGACAGTTGCAGCATCGCCTTTACCACCATTACCACCAAGGCCCTTCGTAAAACTACCTTTTGCCAGTAAAAAATCTCCTACTGATGTTGTCATAAGTTTTGCAGACAACCAATTCAACATAATTCCTGCACCTCCAGGTGTTTTTGCTCGCAAAACGCAAAAAGACCTCAATACACGCACACATCCCCTAAGGACATGGCGCATATTGAGGTCTTCTCTTATATGCGAACTGATTAATTTTTTATTTTATTATAAAATCCTATTACCTTTATATTATAGCAATACGTTTTTAAAAATACAAGTCCCTATTTACTTTTTATTGCTTCTTATTATCTTTATTTGGATCGTACCATATCATTTGAATTTGAAAAATATCACTGCCCTTAAAACCCAAAACATTCATTTCTTCTTTCAATGAGCGCTATGTTTCTATTTTATTGATTTCGTACTTTTATCCTTTAACTTATAAACACATATATAATATAATTTTTTATAATAACAATAAACTTCTAACACCTTTTTATACCTATAAAATAATCCCCTAAATAACTATATAAAAATCACATAATTACTAACTGTTTTTCAGAAAATTCCTACTTAATAAACACAGAAATTTCATTCCCCTAAAACAATAAGTCTAATGAAACAACTTCCTCTCTTTTTCTTCTCTTACCTACTTATCTCTAATTTTTCAGAAATAGAAAAAAGTAACCATCAGATTACAGCTCCTCATTAAATAATGAATAGCCTTTTACCTGATCGGTTACTTATACTTATATCAAAGAAAAGCTCTATAACATATTATTAAAATTATTAAATCGTATTAACTTTTTATAACATTGAAGAAAACGTTAAAGTCTTGTTCACCCCAGTATACTTTAGCATGATTAGCATTGTCATATAATATAACTGTTTTCACCATATATTCCCCAGGATTAGC
>NZ_MAOE01000126.1 GCF_001884185.1 Bacillus albus | reverse complement strand
CTGCTACTAAAAATATAGACAAATGTATATTCTTAGAGTATTCCTGCTTCTACGTGCCCTGCCTCGCTAATCACTTGCTACTACAGTTTGCTGTGACACTCCACAGGCGTAAATTCCGATGTAGCCCACCGTACATATATACAATCTATTTACGTTAGTATTGTATATTTTTTTGCTTGTAAAAGGTTGATAGATGCATTTAAATCTCTATCTATTACATTTCCACAATCACATGTATATACTCGGTCAGACAGCTTTAAATCCGACTTTTTTTGACCGCAACATGAACATGTTTTAGAAGATGGATAGAATCTGTCCACTTGCCGTAGTTCAATTCCATATTCCCTACATTTAGTTAATAACCATGTTTTAAAAGCATAAAAACATTGTTGCGCTACAACTTTAGATAAATGTTTATTCTTCATCATACCTTTCACATTCAAATCTTCCACTGTAATAAACGTTGGCTTGGTTTTCACCACATT
>NZ_MAOE01000125.1 GCF_001884185.1 Bacillus albus | reverse complement strand
CAATTGGCCGAAGACTACCGGGCCGTACGGCAATCAACAATCACATTGCTGCGAGGGCTACCGGTGGAGGCGTGGAGCCGTAAGGGCACAGCCAACAACCTAAGCATTACGGTGCGCGCCCTCGCGTACGGCATCGCAGGACACGAACTTCATCACATGGGGGTCATCCGAAATCGGTACTTGAGTTAATCATCAGCTGAGGCCTTTGAAATGGAACTAACACTTCTCATACAACCTTAGATACCGTTCTAATTGGGGTCCCGCCCCACAACCATCAACTTAAGGATTTAGACTATTTTTGAAATTAAAAGCACGTTACTATTCTCTTATGTTAATGAGAAAGTGTGAAGTGCTTTTTATGAATATGCACCAAAAACAAGAGTTATCTTTATTTACCGAAGAGTTATATCGATTTTTTTCATTTGAGGGTATTTGTTTTTCTTAGCTTGATAGTGATGGGCACTACTCTATAATGGTCAAATTAAAATTTAAAACAGTTATAGAGACTCCATTCCTCCGAAATATTGTAACTATTAAGTTGTAAAAAGAACCGTAGTTTTTCATTTTTGAAAAAGCTATGGTCTTTTTAATTGTAGCAAAGATATGATGCGAGGGAGGTTTTTGTAAATCAAAAAACTTGATTAATTAGTTGCATAAAGAACTAAACAGCGTATATACTATAAACATCAAAAAAAGTTGATGAAGGGAAGTGAACTACAGTGGCACAAGATTTCCAGCTCTATGAGAAAAAGTTTAAAGCATTGGCGGATCAAAAGCGTTTAGAGATTATGTATGAGCTTTGTCAGCGGGGACAGACGTGTGTATGTGATTTAACAGAGGTTTTTGAAATGACGCAATCTAAGCTGTCATATCATTTGAAGATTTTATTAGACGCAGGTTTAATTGTAAAAGAAACAAAAGGTACGTGGAGTTATTATGATTTAAATGATGCGGAAGTGAATAATTTATTATCAGAAGAATTGTGCTGTATCTTTAGAAAAACAGGAAAAGGAAGCTGTTGTTAAAATTTTGCACTATTAATCAAAAAAACTTGATTAATAACATGTAAAGAGGAGGAATAAGGTATGAGATATGTTCACGTTGGTATAAATGTTACGAATTTAGAGAAGTCTATTGAATTTTACGAAAAGGTATTTGGTGTATCACCAGTTAAGGTGAAAACGGATTATGCAAAATTTTTATTAGAGACGCCAGGACTTAATTTCACGCTAAACGTACGAGATGAAGTGAAGGGAAATCAGGTAAATCATTTCGGTTTCCAAGTGGATACAGCTGAAGAAATTACGTTACATAAAGAAAGATTAGAAAAAGAAGGTTTCTTTGCGCGTGATGAGATGGATACGACTTGTTGCTATGCGGTTCAAGATAAGTTTTGGGTAACGGATCCTGATGGGAACGAGTGGGAATTCTTTTATACAAAAGCACAGAGTGATGTTCATAAAATAGAAGAGGCATCTTGTTGCACGACTTCTAACGTAGTAGAACAAAATTCTTGTTGTTAATAGGAGATGGACAATAAAATGAAACGTTTATCTTTTCTAGATCGATATTTAACACTATGGATTTTTCTAGCTATGGCTGTTGGGATTGGTTTAGGGTTTGTATTTCCTAGTGTAGTAGACGGACTGAATACATTACAAGTTGGAACAACGTCTATCCCGCTTGCTGTTGGTTTAATTGTAATGATGTATCCACCATTAGCGAAAGTTCGTTACGAGGAAATGGGCCGAGTATTTAAAGATGTTAAAGTGTTAGTTCTATCTTTAGTACAAAACTGGATTATTGGTCCGGTACTTATGTTTGTTTTAGCAATTATTTTTCTTCCTGATAAACCAGAATACATGGTTGGTCTTATTATGATTGGATTAGCACGTTGTATTGCAATGGTCATTGTTTGGAACGACCTTGCCGATGGGGATAAAGAGTATGCGGCAGGTTTAGTTGCTTTTAATTCGGTATTCCAAATGCTCTTTTTCTCGGTTTATGCATACGTATTTGTAACTGTAATTCCAGAATGGTTAGGGATTGACGGTGCTATTGTCGATATTACAATGATTGAAGTAGCAAAATCGGTATTTATCTATTTGGGAATTCCTTTTATAGCAGGTATGTTGACACGATTTTTACTAGTTAAGTTAAAAGGAAGACAGTGGTATGAAAAGGTGTTTATACCGAAGATTAGTCCACTTACATTACTTGCATTACTATTTACAATCATCGTTATGTTCTCTTTAAAAGGGGAAATGATTGTTAGCGTACCATTAGATGTAGTAAGAATAGCGATTCCGTTATTAATCTATTTTATTGTCATGTTTTTTGTTTCTTTCTTTATGGGAAGAAAAATTGGTGCAAACTATCCAGTGACTACAACGTTAGCATTTACAGCAGGTAGTAATAACTTTGAGTTAGCGATTGCTGTAGCAGTTGGTGTGTTTGGTATTCATTCAGGTGCAGCATTTGCAGCTGTTATTGGGCCGTTAGTGGAAGTACCTGTAATGATTGCCCTGGTAAACGTCGCTTTTTGGTTTAAGCGTAAATATTTTAATGATCAACCAGTATAATTTAAAAACAAAGGCGGAAAACAACATGGAAAACAAAAAGACAATTTATTTCTTATGCACAGGAAATTCGTGCCGAAGCCAAATGGCAGAAGCATGGGGGAAACAATATTTAGGTGATAAGTGGAATGTATATTCTGCAGGAATCGAAGCACACGGAGTAAATCCAAATGCTATTAAAGCGATGAAAGAAGTAAATATTGATATAACAAATCAAACTTCGGATGTAATTGATGTAAATATTTTAAATAAAGCTGATATAGTTGTTACCCTTTGTAGTCATGCAGATTCTGTTTGTCCTTCGACACCTCCGCACGTAAATCGTGTTCACTGGGGATTCGATGATCCAGCAGGAAAAGAGTGGTCTGAATTTCAACGTGTCCGTGATGAAATTGGAGAACGTATAAAGCAATTTGCTGAAACAGGGGAGTAAATAAAGGAAGGAGCCAATCTTCTATCGTATAGGGATTGGCTCTTTTTTATTAGTCATGACTGCATTGGTTCGCATAAATTACTGGAAAATAGAGGATGTTCTATTGGATTGATAAAGTTAGAAGTGTATTTAATCATGTAGGTGTTCACAAATAATAAAGTCATTTAAAAGATAATAAAGTTGTTTAGAATTAGAGATGGTATGATGAATAATCACACTATCTTTTTCTTTTTATGTATAATTAAATAAAAGGATTTTCGGATATTAAAATAAAGGGTAGTATATTAGCGCAAGGGGGAGAATGATGGATAAGTTGTTACAAGAAATTATAAATTGGTTAAAGATGAGAGATGAACAAATTGTTATCGGTATTTCAGGACATGGTGCAGCTGGAAAAACAACGTTTACTAATAGACTCGTAAAGCTACTAAATCAAAATGAAGTAAATTATATTAATACAGATCCTTACATTGTTAGTTCAGATATCCGCAAGCATGCAGTGATTCACTATACATATCAAAATGAAAATCATCGTTATAAAATGACAGCTTGTCATCCAGCGGCGCACCATTTGGCAGCTTTAGAAAGAGATATTCATATGGTTAGAGCGGGGCTAGATTTTTATACGATAGATACGCATTATATGAAAAGTAAGTTGATTTCTTCGGAAAATAAAGTAACGATTGTGGAAGGAATGAGCGCCGCATTTATTAATCCTGATTTATTTGATTTGAAAATTTATTTTTATACAGATGGCGAAACGGAACTAATGAGAAGATCAAGCAGGGATATAGCTGAAAGGGGAGCCGATATAAATTATTTAAGGCAGTCTCATGAAGAACGCCGGATTCAATATGAAGTATTTATGCATTCGTATAGTCAGCGTTTTGATATAATTATCAAAAATTCTGATGAAACAATATGTTTAGAAAAAAATACATTTGAGTTTTATAAAGTTTAAATGAAAATCCTCAACTTGTTAATTGCATTATGACGCTTAATTTTTCTTATTTAGTACTTGTATTAAACAAATGTATTATTTAATCAATAATACATTCACTATGAAATAACTAGATTTTTAAAAAGATATAGTAGCCTTCTTTCATCTACATAGATAGAAGGCTACTATAATTTTGGCGGCAAAATTACATAACTGTATTATTACTCACAGTAGGAGTTATATCTTAAAAATCTTCACTTTAAAAGGTTTTATTCGGAAGTACAAAAATGAATTTTTGTATGTAAGGAGAATAGGATGAAACAAATAATAAAAGACATATTAATAAACTACTTTAAAGAAATTCATTCACTACTAGTTGAAGAAGAACTACATAAGAACAGTTGGAATACAGATTTACACTACAAAATTATAGTGAATGGAAAGCGGTATTCCGCACGGTTTATTAATAGCGATCGAACAATCAATCCAGCCTTTGGGACGTTATCTAATGAACAATTGAAAGAGCAAGTACGGTTTACGTATTATTTACGAGAGCATGGAATTCCGTTTATGGAAATTAAGGAGAATATGGCGGGATATTACTTTACATTACTCACTTGGAATGAGGAACAGTACCGGTTTGTATTGTCTACTTGGATTGAAGGAGAACATATTATTCATTGTACAGAAACGATGGCAGAAGTCTTTGGAAAGGAAGCAAGAAAGATACATGATATTTCTAGTACGTTTCAAAGCTCGGCTTTTCAAAAGAAATCTCATTTAGATGGATATGGTGAGTTTATCAAGCTATTAGAAAGTAATGGTTGTACAAGTAAGGAATTGAAAGAGTATATAGATTTCGCTAAGTACCATATAGAATGCGCACATACGAGTGATTTGGAGTGTATTGTACAAACTGATTTAAATCCTTTAAATGTCATATGGGATTCAAATCAATGTGTAAAAGGAATTATAGATTTTGAATCGATTGCATATGTTGATCGTATTGAAGGATTAGCCTTTTTAATAAAATGGTATTCCCGGACAGAAGGAATACAGTCGCATAAAGTATGTTCGAAAGTTGCTAGAGCATTTTTAGAAGGGTATAAAGCTAATAACATTTTAAATTCAAATGATTATAAAAGACTTTCTTCGTTGCTGTGGTTATCAGGCAGTTTAAATTGGAACTTTGTTAAAAAGACGTTGAGCCTAATAGGTGACGAGAGTGCATTAGTAGAACATTTGAGAGTTTATAAAAGAAGAGGAGAAAGACTGTCGTCATTGTTAATTTGTAGATAACATTTATTCTTCTAATTTTGGATGCGAAAAAGAAAGTATATGAGGTGTTCAAAAAATGAAAATACAAATTGTATTGTTTGATGGTTTTGGAGAGCTTGTCTCTTTAGCACCTTTTGAAGTATTGAAAAGAGCGATAGAAGAAGGGGCTCCGTTTACGGTTGAACTCGTATCAAGTGAACCGAAACAAGAAGTTACTACCTCGTTTGGAGTTACGGTTACACTACATGATTTTTTACGAATGGATAATCGCCCAGATTTGTTAATTGTACCTGGTGGTGGCTGGAATCATAAAGCTGAGCACGGGGCACGAAAGCAAGCAGAGCTTGGTACTCTGACTAAAATGATTAGAGATATGCACAACGAAGGAACGATTGTTACGGGAGTTTGTACTGGAGGTATGTTACTAGCTGCATCCGGTATATTGAATGATAAAAAGGCAACAACGCATCATTTGGCGCAGAGTGAAATGAGTGAATATGGAGCAGAACTTCTTCCTTACAGAATTGTAGATCAAGGGAATGTTATTACTGCAAGAGGAGTTACTTCAGGACTTGATTTAGGACTTTGGATCACGGAAAGATTTGCAAGTCCTAAAATTGCAGCTGCTGTTGAAAATAGAATGGAATACGAGCTGCGAGGTGTTGTTTGGAAGTGATTTAATTTTAACCATGTTTTTGCTGTAGAGCGTATCAAATAGTATAAAAGAGGAAGATCCAACTCATACGAGTAGGTTCTTTCTCTTTTATACTATATTGCTTGTCTTTCACAGTAATATCTTTTTTTAAAAATCATAAAATAGATAATATATTTTGTTCCACATTGATAATTATTTTCATTATATATTTATAAATTAGTAAAATTAAGTTTACAAATTTGTATATAGCTTATATAATTTGACTCATATAAAAAAGTTTCCTTAAGGAAACTTTATCGTGAATTTACATTCGCGTTATATTTTTTTGTTTAAAAGTTGCCATAGTGCAAAATAATTATATATACGAAAAAAAGAAAGGGGAATGCATAAAAAATGGATGAGGCTATAATTGTCAAAGATTTATTTGTATCTTACCAAGGGAATCAAGTAGTTCAAAATGTTTCCTTCGATATTGAAAAAGGGAAGCTCGTTGGAATTATTGGTCCAAACGGTGCGGGGAAATCTACTTTAATGAAAGCTGTTTTAAATCTAATTCCAAGTGATAAGGGATACGTTCAAGTTCTTGGAGAGGATATTCGGAGTGCTAGAAAGCATGTTGCATATGTACCGCAAAGGAGTGATATAGATTGGGATTTCCCAATCACAGTTTTAGATGTGGTGCTAATTGGAACATATCCATCTTTAGGGATGATGAAAAGACCGAAGAAAGAGCATCGAGATTGGGCTTTTGAATGTCTAAAAAAAGTCGGTATGGAGGAATTTAAAAATCGTCAAATTGGTGAGCTTTCAGGTGGACAACAACAACGTGTCTTTTTAGCGAGAGCATTAGCACAAAAGGCGGAGATATTTTTCTTAGATGAACCGTTTGTTGGAATTGATGTAACAAGTGAAGAGACAATTATTAAAATCCTTAGAGAATTACGTAAAGAAGGAAAAACAATTGTTGTTGTACATCACGACCTAAGTAAAGCAGAGTCCTATTTTGATAAATTACTATTATTGAATAAGAGCTTAATTCATTACGGAGAAGTAAGGCAAGTATTAGAACCAACTGTTATGTCAAAAGCGTATGTAAATCATGGCATATTGTTTAATAATGCAGCGGAGGTACATTCATCATGAAGATTATAGAATTTATAGATGCATTAATGCAGTACGGTTTTCTGCAGAAAGCGTTATTAACTTCCGTTATGGTAGGAGTTATTTGCGGTGTAATTGGCTGTTTTATTATTTTACGAGGTATGGCTTTAATGGGAGATGCAATTTCACATGCTGTTCTTCCAGGTGTAGCCCTTTCTTATATGATTGGTATGAATTATTTTATAGGGGCGGTTTTAACAGGGGTTATTACTGCTGTTGGAATCGGATTTGTAAGTCAAAATAGTCGAATTAAACATGATATGGCGATAGGGATTATGTTTACATCTGTTTTCGCTATAGGGATTATTTTAATTACCTTTATGAAGAGTAGTTCGGATTTGTATCATATTTTATTCGGGAATGTTCTATCAGTTCGCTCTTCCGATATGTGGATGACACTTATTATTGGAGTTGTCATTATTGGTCTTGTGATTTTGTTTTATAAAGAACTACTCGTATCCACTTTTGATCCAACGATGGCACAAAGTTATGGATTGCCGAACAAATGGATTCATTACGGTTTAATGATTTTACTTACAATGGTTACAGTTGCTTCATTACAAACTGTGGGAATTATTCTAGTTGTCGCTATGCTTATTACACCAGCGGCTACAGCGTATTTATTAACAAACCGTTTATGGGTCATGATTTATTTAGCTGCAGGAATTGGTGCACTTTCATCTGTAGTAGGGCTATATTTTAGTTTCTCTTATAATCTTGCTTCAGGTGCAACAATTGTTCTCGTTGCAACATTCTTATTCGCATTGGCATTCTTTTTCTCACCGTCACAAGGTTTGTTTTGGAGAGCTATTAAAATTAGAAAAAATAGAGCAGAGTTGTCATAATTGATTGGAGGATAATGATGAAATTAAAAAATATTTTATTATCGGTAATTTGTATTTTCGTATTTGCATTAACAGCGTGTTCTAGTAACACAAATGGGAAAGAAGAGGGTAGTGGAAAATTAAAAGTTGTAACAACATACTCCATTATATACGATGTGGTGAAGCAAATTGGTGGAGATAAAGTTGAGATTCATAGTCTTGTTCCAATTGGAGCTAACCCGCATGAATATGATCCGCTACCAAAAGATGTTATGAAAATGACAGATGCAGATATGGTGTTTTACAATGGGCTAAACCTTGAAGAGGGCGGCGCATGGTTTAAAAAACTATTGAAAACGGCAAATAAATCAGAGAAAGATGCACCGGTTTATAAAGTAAGTGAAGGTGTAGAAGCTATTTATTTAGAAACAAAAGGATTGGAAAAAGAACCAGACCCACATGCTTGGATGAATATTAAAAATGGTATTGTATACGCTGAAAATGTGAAGAAAGCATTAATTAAAGAAGATCCTAAAAATAAAGAGTTATATACTAAAAATGCCGATAAGTATGTAGCAGAACTTCAAAAATTACATGATGAGACGGTAAACAGAATTCATCAAATCCCTGAAGAAAAACGTTTCTTAATCTCTAGTGAAGGTGCTTTTAAATATTTTGGAAAAGCATATGGTATTAAGACGGGATACATTTGGGAAATAAACTCAGAAAATCAAGGTACACCAGATCAAATTCGAGATGTTGTAAGTTTAATTCAAACAAACAAAGTTCCGGCTTTATTTGTCGAAACAAGTGTAGATCGACGTAGTATGGAAACTGTTTCAAAAGAAACAAACGTACCAATTGCAGGTACAATTTTTACAGACTCACTAGGTAAAACAGGTGAGGATGGAGATACTTACTTGAAAATGATGAAATGGAATACAGATACCATTATTAATGGGTTACAGAAATAAAATCTAGCTAGTGTAACTATTGAAATTTTATACGATAAGAAAGAGCCAACTCATGTGAATTGGCTCTTCTTTCATGTATCATGTTTTATTAATAATTGGGCTGAATATAACCTAATTTTATTCCCTTTGTGACAGCTTCTAAAGAAGAGGAAACGTTTAATTTATCAAATACGTGTTGAATGTGATTGGAAATTGTACGTTCGCTAGCGTATAACATAGAAGCAATTTCTTTGCGCTTATAGCCATCACATAGTAATTGTAAAATTTGTTTCTCACTATGAGTCAATTCTTCAATTGTTTCTGTAGAGGTTGGAAAATGAAACGCCCCTTTATTAATGTCATTTAATATTTGTACCAATACTTCAGGTAAAATGTTTTTATTAATGAAACCACTTACACCTAGTTTTTGAGCTTCATACTGGTAAACAGGTAAATCATAACCGGTTAATATAACAATTTTTGTATCACACTTACTATCCAAAATTATTTTTGCTATTTCTAAACCATCTTCACTACTTATATTACTTAAATTAATATCTAATAAAATAATATCTGGTTTAAACTGATTGATAATTGTAACGACATTTTCAACATTTTGTAATGAATGGAATTCATCTATTTCAGGATAATCTTCTAAGGCTATTTCCAAGCTTTTTGCAAACAAAGCATGATCATCTATTAATAAAATGTTTATAGGAATCGTCTCCTTTCATAGGAATGATAATAGTAATGCATAAACCAGAAGGATTACTATTTGAAATGGTCATTTTACCATTCAATAAAAATACCTGTTCTTTAATTGAATTCAATCCTTTATGTCCATTCAAAAGGTCTGTTTCGGTAGTTGTTAAACCTTTGCCATTATCTTTCACAATAAGTTTTATTTCCCCATTTTCTTGTACTAAATGTAAATGTAACTTTGAACACTTTGAATGTTTGAATGCATTCGTTACTAGTTCTTTTAAAATTCGATATACGACAAGGTGATAGGGTTCTACTAAAAACAAGTCGTCGTTACACGTAAAGGATATATTAACATGTTTCATTTCATATTTTTTTTGCATCATTTTGATTAAATTACGATAATTTTCTTTTAATGTAAGTGTTTTTAATAGAGTTGGATGATACTCTTGCATTTCAATGCGTATTGTATGACTTAAATTGTCCAGTGTCGCTACGATCATGTCATGAATTTCTTTTTTACTAGATTTGTTCATCATATTTTTAACAGCTAATATGTCTTGTAGTATTTCATCATGTAAATAATTAGAAAATCCACTTTTTAATTGTTCTTCTTTTACTATTTGTACTAAGTTATGAACATACGAACTGTCTGGCAAAGTTTTTAATTCTTTTGTATTCAAATTTGAGATAGTGTTTTTTGTATCTTGAAATAATAATGTGAAATAAAGCTGAACGAACCAAATAATTGTATGTATAAAAATGAAATAAGTAATCATATTAAATTGAAATAGTACCCCAAGTGAACTCATAAAAATAAAAATGCATACAAACATAAAAGTAATTGCACCTTTTTTTAAGGGGAAATATTGTTTCATAGACATATGATTTTTAAAAGCTATTGCATGAATACTAAATAGGGGGAACAGAATTATTATGTACCATCCTAAATTATTTACATATTCGGGACTCTTCCCAAATAACGTAACATATACGATAAAGGGAAAGATAAGAATTGCAGTAGATTTAAGTAAATGCTTTTTTTCACTTTTAAAAACAAATTTAATTCGTTTGTGATGCTGTAGGAAAAGAAAAGTAATCCAACTAACACTGATAAGCCATTGAAATGAAAATAGAACAGAAAATACTCTATCGTTTATTAAATATGCACCTAATGTTAGTAAACATGTAACTCGTAAAATCCAATCTTTTTCTTTTTTATAACTATAAGTAGAATCTTGGAAAAAGAATAGGAGTATAAATTGCACGATTTTATATAGAATGAATACACTAAGTAGTGTACTGAATGTACGAAAAATCTGTTCAGCGTTCAGTGTAAGTAAAAACTGCCAAGAAGTAAAAAGTAGTAAACTCGAAAACTGTGATAATAGAGTATTTTTTTTAAAGTTGATAAAACTAATATATGATCCATAAATGGACATGATCGTTATAAGCAGTAAAGGGAGGAATTTTGCTGTCCCTATAATATTGCCTATTGAAAATTCGTAGCATAGAAAAATAATCATACAAAGTTGATTAATTAAAATTAAAATTTGTTTTTGCTCATAATACTTTTTCATAAAATCACTTACCTTTGCTAGATTACATACAGATAAAGCTGATGTTTTATATATCATCAGCTTTATTTTTAAGTGTTTATTTTTTATTGTTAAATATAATTTTATAACATGCTCTTTTTGTTAACAAATAATAAACGATATATACAACAGTAAAAATAAATACTGCAAAAAGAATCGGTAATATAAAAGCACTACTTTCTCCTAATAGGTCATCCATTAAAGCTGTTTTATAAGCTATTAATGCAAAAATGCTATGTGCTAATCCTATTATGTAAGGAATGCTAAACAAGGTGAAAATTTCTTTACTTATTATTCTTTTTATCTTCTTTTTATTATAGCCCATTCTATTTAAAATAATAAATTCGTTTTTATTTGCCATTACACTTGAAAGGTTATGGAAATAGAGAATACTGCCTGTTGCAATAAAGAAGATGATAGTAATAAAACTAATGAGCAAAAATGTTGAGCTATTTTGCTGAATAATATAATCATTTTTCTGGTAACTGCTTGTAAAATAACTATTATTTTTAAATAGTGGAGCTAAGCTTTCATAAACTGCTTTATTACTCCTCATATCTAATCCATTAAAACTCACTATCGTTTTTTGGGGTAATTCTAAAGCTTTTATTTCTTTATAAAGTTGATCCGAGATAATAAGTGTTCCTACACTATTTGCAAATCCAATGGGATTAAGTAATGTAGTATCTTTTACTTTAACGTCTATATTAGTTGTAGGGGTTAAATTTAAATTATATATTTTCCCTTTATCTAGATTTTCTTTTTCAGGGCGATATTTTACTAGAATGCTTTCATTTTTAGCCAAATGATTAAATTCTACATTTTTATTCTGAATATGGATTAACTCTTTGTAATCGGACTCAGAGATGAGATCAAATCCGTGTTCTTTTTTTATACTATATTCTTTCGGTAAACTCTCCGAATTAGATGTCACGTTAATAATGGTTATTTCTGTGTAGTTTATACTTTTTTTATCGACAGTGTTTTGTACAGTTTGTAGTGCTTTATTCGCTACGTCCTTATCGTCTAAAGGGAACTCAATAGCTGAAGGTACGATCCGTTCTGTAGCAGCAACAGGATAGTAAAGTGTCAGTAAAGTAGAACTGAAAATAGCTAAAGTTCCAGCGGTTAATAAGGTTAACAAAATTAATGTTTTTGCTTTTGAACGAATTTTAAATATAAAGTTTGGGATGACGATAATATTGGATTCTTTATAAAACCATATTTTATTTTTCTTTAGCTTTTGAATCGCATATGGTAAAAATGAATGAATAAAGAAGATCGTCCCTAATATTACACTGAACATTGTTAAGAGAGCGATTGGAGAAAAGCCAATTGTTTTCCACAAAGATTTCGTGCCCCTTGTAATATCGATTGCTAAGAAATAGCCAATTAAAATGAAAAATAATCCTAGTAGTGAAAAAACTGTATTGATTTTTATCTTTTTTTCTTCCTTTTGTTCCATACGTACTAAAGTTAGTAAGGAACTTTTTCGAAGAATAATCCAATTTGATAAAGATAAAACAAAAAGAACAGCAAAGATAAAAATAAAAGTGAATAGTACTGCATCAAGGTTAATGAATGGTACTTTAGAAGTATCTATTTGTAATTTTAGTAGTTTAATTATTACTCCTACAATTCCTTTATGAGCAATAGCACCAAAAATAACTCCTACAAGTAGGGCAGCAAAGCAAATGATAATATTTTCAAAAGTTAACAGTTTTAGCATTGTTGATTTTCTGTATCCTAAAAGAGAATAAATGCCGAGCTCGTTCATTCTTTTTTTCATAAAAAATGTATTAGAGTATGACATATAGAATAGTACAAATGCCATAACAAAGATGGCCACTGTTTTGGACATTGTTTCTACTCTACCATCAGACGAAATTTTTTCCATAACAATGTCGTTCATGGAAAAAGAGATAAAGGAGAAAAATACCATCAGTACAAAAGCTACTGAAATAAAATAGAATGAATAGAAGGAGAAGTTATTTTTAAAATTCTTTTTTGCGATTGTAAATAATCCCACAGTTCAAACTTCCTTTCATATTTCTAGTTATATCGATTTTTATCAATTTTAGAGATTTCTTTTAATATTTCTTCGAAAAATTCTTTTCTATTTTGTTTGTTTTTCTTTAATTCTTTTACAATGTTTCCGTCTTTGAATATTAAAATCCTACTAGAAAAACTAGCTGCATAGGCATCATGAGTTACCATTAAAATTGTAGTTCGAAGTTCCTCATTTACCTCTTTTAATTTTTGAAGTAGTTCTGTTGCAGAATTTGAATCTAATGCGCCTGTTGGCTCATCTGCAAATAAAATACTGGGCTGCTTCGCAAGGGCTCTTGCAGCTGCAACCCTTTGTTTTTGTCCACCCGACAATTGACTAGGATACTTACTTAATTGCTCAAATATACCAAAACGCTTTGCTAAATTTTCTATTGTGGATTCAATTTCCTTTGGAGATTTTTTTAATAGCGTAAGTGGAACAGCAATATTTTCTTTTACTGTTAAACTATTAAGTAAAAAATACTCTTGAAAAATAAAACCTAAATAATCCTTCCTAAAATCAGCAGATTTATTATTGTTAAGCGTTTGGATATTGACCCCGTTTATAAAAACATCGCCATCTGTAGGTGTATCGATAGTGGATAAAATATTTAATAAAGTCGTTTTTCCAGATCCAGAGGCCCCCATGATACCTACAAATTCGCCCGCTTTAATATCAAATGAAACTTTATTAAGTCCAGGTAATTGGTTTTTGTTATAAATCTTTGTTACATTCCTTGCAGATACTAATGCATTCATTTGATTTACTCCTTTTCGTCTATTTATATATAAAGTGTATCTTTTGATATATATAGAAGCATGAGTAAAAAGCGCAACTTTGTATTACGAAATGGTGTAACTGATAATAAAAGGAGAAAAATAACTTTGTTTTTTCTTGTATGAAGTTGTATAAGTAATAAAAAATTATAGATATATCATGATAGGGATATGAATAAAGAAAGTATGATCGTTAGCCTGTGAAATGAGGGAAGTTCAACATAATGGACATAAACGTTGCTTATACATGTAAAATAAGATGTCATAAAAATGAATAAAGACTGCTAATTTTTGTGCACTTTGATTATGTAGAAATAGGGGAGATGACATGAAAGATAATACGCCTAAGAAAATTTTATTTATTCAATCAGGCATTCCTTTTTATTATCCAATGATCGAAGAAGCAATTTTGAATAGTTTACAGAAGGTAAACAGTAATACAATTATGGTAAACCCAGAACGAGCGATAGAAACCGCATTAAAAATGAAACCGGATTTTATTTTGGTACTCGGTGGTTTAAACGAGGGAATTATTAGTGTCATGCCAGTAATAAAGAATGCAGGTTTTACTACTGGACTTTGGCTGACAGATGATCCGTATTATACGGATGTAACACAACATCTTGTGCCGTACTATGATTACATATTTACGCAAGATTTAAATTGTATCAAATTTTATAGAGGGTTGGGATGTAACAATGTATTTCATCTGCCGTTAGCAGCAAATCAAGATGTGTTTAAACCTTCTCAGAAAGAAGATACATATAAGTATGATCTTAGTTTTATAGGCACAGCATTTGAAAATAGACTTACCTTTGTTGATTCTATTTCAGAGTATTTAGCAGGAAAAAATATAAAAATTGTGGGGTTCGGTTGGGAGAGGTTAAAGAATTATGAAAGATTAAAGGATAAAATACATGTCTTGCCACTTGCGAAGTATGAGGATGCATTGCAATATTACGTAGCTACTAAAATTAATATAAATTTACACCGTTCACCAAATGATAAAGAATTGAATTGTAATGCTGCAAATATCCAAGCCTATTCAGTAAATAATAGGACGTTTGAAATTAATGCCGTAGGTTCTTTTCAATTAACTGATATACGACCAGATGTAGCAAAGCATTACATACTAGGTGTTGAAATAGAAACTTTTAATAGTGCACGGGAGTTTATACAAAAAGCGGAGTATTATTTGGAACATGTACAAGAAAGAAAAAGAATAGCAAAAAATGGGCTGAATAGAACTTTGAAAAATCACACATATGATAAACGTATAGTACAACTATTAAACTATATTAATTTCATAGACGTGAAGATGTAGTCTAACCATTAACTTAAATGATAGGTGGTTGGTGCTTTCTAAATCTCGTATTCTATAAAAATCATTTGTGAAAAAGGAATTTGGATAATTTTGTTGAATTTATTTATTCTAAAAAAACAATTTTACATTCAAACTAATTTATATCTAATAATTAGAGGAGATTAAAAATGAATCACTTTTTTGTAGAATTTGGCGAATATGAAGCAAGTGTTTGTGAATGGGGGGATAAAAGTAATCCTCAAATCATTTGTTTTCATGGTTTAGGAAGTACAAAATTAAGTTTTATAGAAATTGCGAAACTTTTACAGGATAAATATCATATTGTATCGTTTGATCTACCTGGACATGGGAAAACACCAAGTTTTGGGAAGGATGAAGATTACGGTGCATCTCATTTAACAAAATGGGTAGTAGCATTACTTGAGGGGATAGGAAAAGAAACATTTCATATAGTAGCGCATTCATGGGGAGCAAGCGTTGCGCTTCACTATGCAGCAGAATGTACAGAAAAAGTGAACAAGATGGTTTTGTTAGATGGTGGTTATCATCATGGTAAAATGAATGCAAATTATTTTGCGGAACTATATAAAGGTGCGGAAGAAGGAGAGTGCCCACCTCGGTCATTAGAAGAAGAAATCACCCATTACGAGAAAGATTTTGATGAATATATTTTTGGCAGTAAAGAAGCATTCATTCAATCAGAAAAAATGGTTTACACTAGATGGTCGCCATTAATAGAGCGTGCAGTTTATGATTTAATGAGAGAAGAAGATAATAAAGTGAAATGGCATGCTACTGGCGATACCGCTAGAAGTGTAATTAAGTTTCAATATACGGTGTATAGAACGTTGAAATCGCATAAAATTAAAAACGATATTTTATTGTTGTATTGCGATCTTCCACATAATTATTTAGAAATAAGAGAATTACAGATTGCGGAATTTAGGAAGCATATTGATATTACGACGAAGCTGTATACAGATACAGGGCACCTAATGCATTGGGATAGACCAGAAGAGATTGCCGAGGATGTTTTACATTGGTTCAAATAAAGAAGGTCCGTTGTTCACATTTGAGCAACGGATTTTCTTTTGGAAAATTGAATGTAGTTGTCATAATCAGTTCCTTGTAAATAGAAATATTAAAGCTAGCTATAAGGCCAAAAAGTTTTTGAGGAAAAGTAAGCCTAATGCTCAAAACTGGCTCAGGGTTCTTGATATAAATCTGTGTATGTAGCTTCAACCGCGAGATGTAGTAGACCTGTTATCATGAATAGTTTGTAAGTCCCCTAAATTGAAGTAACCAAGATCACGTAAACAAAAATCGCCTGCTTCTATTGGATTAGGTTTCTTGTGAATTTTAAATTAAAGGTCTTATCCAAAGTTGAGAAAAATCCACATACCCAAAATATTTCATCTTAATATTCGTTAAATCTGATGAAAAAGGAATTTGACGTGTATCATAGTATAAGGGAATCATAATAGAGGATTCTATCAGTTCTTTTTCAAGATTTTTATTTAATAAAGGCCACTCTTCAAAATGTGTATGTTTGTATTTAGATAGTTGGTTTCTTAGTGATTTATTTGTTTTTAAAACTTTAGCCAATGGTGAATATCTAGCTGTTAAAAAATAATAAAATGATATTTCTTGATTCATCTCGAATACTTCACCATGAATAAAAAGGTCTACTTGTTCATTAAGTTTTTCATCCCTAAGATAGTTTTCAAATGGAACCCATTTAACTTGAAAAGGTATATTTTCTTTTTCTAAGATATTCATTAACCATTTTGTGGTTGCTTCTGTATACTGAGTAGCTTTTATAATAAGTGGTTCTTTAAATTCAGGACGTTTCCTTTTTGGGATATTGATTTGATGATCTATGTCTTTTAAACAGCTTTTAATATTTGGGATTTTTTGAGAATCATATTCATGAATATGATTTATATTGTTAGCGATAATAGAATGTAAGTAATTACGAACATCTATGTGCTGAATGGAAGAATCGCGCCAAGCATTCATAATTATAACGCCAAAACCGGAATTCCTTTCTACTTGAAAAGTAGAATTACATTTATGGTGTTTGGAAGATTGATAAATAGTATCAAATTCCAGAGGGACTTGAATGAATTCTACTGTATCTAGCAAAGGTCTTTCTTGAAAATAATCATGAAATGCTGTCAATGATGTTTTCTCCAGGCTATTCTCTCCTATATAAAAACCACCGCTTCCTATGATTTGACCGTTATTTTCTTTATAAATACTTGTATTTATCATACATAACATTTGTAAACAATAACTACACCCCTTTGGGTAATGTATATCAATAATTAGTGGTGATACAACTTCTATTTTTTCTATGGGTGCCCATAAGTCTTTATAGTATGTATGACTGCGTAATTTTGAGAGACATAATTTCACATCAGACGCTGTTAAGATGGAGCCATCATGAAATTTTATAGACTTTTTTAAATATAGTCTAAGCGTAGATGGAGTTAAATCCCAACTGTGAGCTATTTCAGGGAATATGTTCCCCTTTTCATCCATATAAACAAGTCGATTAAAAACATTCGCAACAATATGTGCACTATGTACATCGGCAGCCTTGAGCGGATGTGTTGTTAAAAGGGGCTTCCTTCTAGGAATAATTAATTTGTCATCTGAATTATGTATATAGCCAAATTTTGAATGAAACTTAGTCATTAAGCGTAGTTTACTGTTTGGAGACCAATTATATAGTAAATATTTACTACTTTTTTCAACAGGCTGTTGGTCCATAATTTCCATTACTTGTGACTCATAGATTTGTTCTACATTTTTCAACCATTGGAGAGAGGAGGGGTTTCCTCTACCTTTTCCAGGAATGAAAGTTAGCCAACCTTCATCCACCCATTTATGTAAGTAACGTACGGTTTGCTTTGTACTTAAATTTAAAAAATCTGCTAGGTTTTGTATTTTTATATTTCCAGAAGAAAATGATTGCCATAGATTCAGTAAAGTTTTATCCATTTTCCTATCTCCTTTTATAAGTGGACATGTTTTTCTGAAGGTGTCCATTTTTAATTTGATAAGTCTAGTTTAATATAACATTAGACAAGGGGAGGAGATACGATGAATTGGAAAGAATTTGAACAAAATATAAAAGTACGCTTAATTACATCATTTTTTAATCGTGCTGTTACATCAGCAGTAATGCCGTTTATGGCATTATTTTTTGCTCAAGAAATAAATAAAGTATGGGCTGGTTTATTTTTAATCTTAACAGTTATGTTAAGTTTTTTTTCAAATTTAATTGGAGGTTACATTTCAGATCGATTTCAACGAAAGAAAATCTTATTGTTAACTTCTTTTTCTAGTACTTTGATGTTTTTATTCATGACTTTAAGCTTATATCCGACAGATAAGATGATTTGGTTATTTGCAATCGCTTATGTAGGTTTTATAATAACTAGCAGTCTTGGGCGTCCATCCATGCAGGCTATCATCATAGACTCAACTACACCGGAAAATCGAAAGGCTGTCTATACAATTGACTATTGGCTTATGAATCTTTCTATGGCAATTGGTGCAGCATTAGGTGGTTTTTTATACATTAATCATCAACAAGAGTTGTTTATACTACTGACTTGTGTTTCTGCTACAGTACCGATCGCTTATAAAATTTGGCTAGTTACAGAAGTTAAAGAATGCTTAGAAAAAAGGCAGGAAAATATAGTACTTGATCTAATTCAAAATTATAAAATTGCTATTCAAGATAGAGCATTTTTAAGAGTTGTAATAGGGTCTACCTGCATATTTGCAGCAGAGTTTTCTTTAAACAGTTATATTGGTGTACGACTTTCAGAAACATTCAATCCAATAAGCATTGGGAACTTTGAAATAGTAGGAGTGAGGATGCTAAGTATTCTTAACATACAAAATATGCTCTTAGTAGTATGTTTAACATTTATTATAAATAGATTTATAGATCATATAAGTGGGAAAAAAGCGTTACTTTTAGGTCTTGTGCTCTATGGGATAGGCTATGTGGCAGTAACATCTTCAAACACTTGGTACGTACTAATTATTTTTAACTTTATTGCTACTGTTGGTGAACTTGTCTACTCACCAATCAGAAATGCAGAACAAGCTAATATGATTCCGGCTGACAAGAGAGGATCATATTCAGCCTTTGCGGGCCTATCAGATATTGGGGCGGACCTAATTGCAAGAATGACTATTATCGTCGGTGCATTCTTAATTCCTACGATGATGTCTGTTTATATTGGTATGATTGTAATAATAGGGGCATTTTTCCTATATAACGGTCTGTTTGTTAGAACTAGTAGTCAATTACAGGAAAGATTGAATAAAATTTCAATATAATATAATACCTAAAATGAAATATACACTATTCTTTCTATAGAATCGTAGAATAAGTGTGTAAAGAGGGATTATACAACTTTGGAGGAATTATCATGGTAAAATATATTTCAATTCTTGGTTCAACTGGCTCAATTGGTACGTCTGCATTAGATGTAGTCACTTCTCATCCAGGACATTTTAAAATTATTGGTTTAACAGCAAATCACAATATTGACCTTCTCGAACAACAAATACATACATTTTACCCTCAGATTGTAAGCGTAAGCACAAAAGATTTAGCAGATGCACTTCGGAAGCAAATTTCTACGGACACAAAAGTCACATATGGAACAGATGGATTAATTGAAGTTGCAACTTACCCTGGTTCTAATCTTGTATTATCTGCAGTTGTCGGTGTCTCTGGTCTCCTTCCAACAATTGAAGCATTAAAAGCGAAAAAAGATATAGCAATTGCGAACAAAGAAACATTAGTTGCAGCAGGGCATATTGTGACAGATTTAGCGAAACGAAACGGCTGCCGCTTAATTCCAGTAGATAGTGAGCACTCTGCCATTTTTCAATGTTTAAATGGGGAAAATACTCAAGAAATTGAGAGGCTTATTGTTACTGCTTCAGGCGGTGCATTTCGAGATAAAACGCGTGAGGAAATGGAAATCTTACAAGCTAAAGATGCCTTAAAGCATCCCAACTGGTTAATGGGAGCAAAACTAACCATTGATTCAGCTACATTAATGAACAAAGGCTTTGAAGTCATGGAAGCACGTTGGTTATTTGATATCCGGTATGAGAAAATTGATGTTTTAATTCATAAAGAAAGTGTTATTCATTCCTTAGTTGAATTTATAGACGGATCCATCATGGCACAGCTCGGTGCCCCTGACATGAGAATGCCGATTCAGTATGCATTTCATTATCCAACTAGATTACAATCAAGCTATAAAAAATTAAATCTACTAGAGATAGCTAGCCTACACTTTGAAAAACCAAATTTCAAAAAATTCCCTTGCTTACATTATGCGTATGAATCAGGAAAAATTGGTGGTACAACACCTGCTGTCTTGAATGCAGCAAATGAAATTGCAAATGCGCTATATTTACAAAATAAAATTTCATTTTTTGATATTGAAAAAACAATTTATTCTACTCTTGAAGCTCATCATAGCATTGCAAATCCAGATTTGGAAACAGTATTAGACGCCGATCATTGGGCTCGTGAATATGCGAACGAATTATTAATTAGAAAATGAAATACGAACTAGAACAGAACTCGTATTTTTTAGCTCTCCATTTTACGTGTTCTTTTGTTTTCATACATTTACATTCACGGAATTGTAAAGGAATGTATTTAAGATATCGCATGCAGAAGGATTTATAGTAATTATTAGTTATGGTCATTGGGAAAGTTCTTTTTAATTAATATAAGCTATATACAGAATAAAGAAACCTAAAAAAACTGGAGGTAATTATGAAAACTTTCATATATATGGTTAGACACGGAGATTCACCAAAGTTTGGAAAAGAAGCATCAAGAGGATTAACCGAAAAAGGGAAATTAGATGTTCAACGAATAACAGATATATTACAAGGTGAGGGAATCGACGTTGTTATCTCGAGTCCATACAATCGTTCAATTCTAACTGTTCAGCAGTTAGCGAAGCAAATAGGACAAGAAGTTTTAGTATTTGAAGAATTAAAAGAGAGAATTTTTATTGCTGAAGAGGAACGAATGTCGGATAAAGAATTATTTCCTTTGATAGAAAAGTCATTTTTAGACCCCGACTTTGCTTTAACGGGAGGAGAGTCTAATGTCGACTGTCAGAAACGTGCTATAAAAGTCTTAAAAGAATTATTAAACACCTATCGAGGACAGAAAGTAGTAGTAGGCACTCATGGAGCTATTATGACGTTGATGATGGGGTATTATGACAGTAAGTATGATTTGAATTTTTTACTACAGACATCAAAGCCAGATATATATATATAATGGAATTCAATGGACAGGAATTGGTGGAGGTTAAAAGATTGTGGGAAATTTCATAGATTGACTTTATTCATCCATAGCTTTTCCTAGTGACGTATATTATAAGCAATAGGGTTACTGCGGTAACTCTTTTTCTTATGGCACTGACGGGGGACTGATTTCAAAAATCTAAAAAATTCGGTTTCTTAGCGTACAAAATTCACGTTTTGTTCTTGCTATCCCGAGGTGAAATGGGAGGGAATATTTTTGGGCAGGATATCTTTAAAGTTATTTTTTAAATCAATCCTATTTTTTTTTCATATGTGGTATTGTTGTTTTTTCTATATTTCAGATTATTTTTGTCTGGAGTGTTTCGACAGGATTAGGAAGGGATGATATAGTCGGATTTTCTGATAATAAGTATGTAATTGGACGTCCACCTGTTAGCTATAATTTATATAAAAAAGATAGTGGAAAAACTATATTAGATAATGTTATTGGTTATAAAAAGGGAAAAACTAAAAGCTATGTTCGAAATGAAGTTGAATTTGTAGTGATAGATGAGATAAAGGGGAGCTATGAACTGTATAAAATAGAAAATGCTTCAGAAAAGGAGATAGCATGGCTGAAAGAAATGAAGAAATTAAAATAATAGAGACTATCTGAAAGATAAAGAAGCACACTTGTTATTGTTAGATCTAAAAAATGGTTTAGACTGATAACTGAGTTTTATTTCATGAAAAGAGTCATTATTAAAATAAAGTATTAGGGGGGGCAGTCCCATCGCCATCAAGCTAATATTTTGAAGCACCACCAAAACAAAAATTTTACCTCTCGACAGTTATATATAAGAATTAAGCTCATTTTTTCGTTTTGGGGTGAATCTATTTTCTTAAGTTGATGGGTATGCGTCTGTACCCCATATTAGAAAAACAATCTTTTGATGCAAAGTTATCGTGAAAGCAAGAGCATTACAGTTCTATCATCAATTCTTTTTTTGCTATAATAGATGCGTGGCAGGAAATAGATAGAAAGAAACTGCTAGTAATTTATACTTAAAGTAGGGAGATTGAACAGAGTTATGGGGAATGAAAAAGAAATTAGTTCCGCTAAATTAATATGGAAGATGACGCGCCCGCATACATTAACGGCGACGTTTTCTCCTGTAATTTTAGGAACAGTAGCATCACTTTATGTTACAGACATTCATTGGCTTTTATTTATTGCGATGATGGTTGCATGTTTAGCATTGCAAATAGCAACGAATTTATTTAATGAGTACTATGATTTCAAACGTGGATTAGATACCGCTGATTCTGTTGGTATCGGTGGCGGAATTGTCCGTCACGGATTGAAACCAAAAAACGTGTTAACAGTTGCACTTTTATTGTATGTAGTAGCAGCAATTATTGGAGTTTATATTTGTATGAATAGCAGCTGGTGGTTAGTCGTCATCGGTTTAATTGGGATGGCGGTTGGCTATTTATATACAGGTGGTCCATTACCAATTGCGTACACTCCATTTGGAGAATTAGTTTCTGGATTGTTAATGGGGACATGTTTTGTACTCATCGCTTTCTTTATTCAAACGAATACGATCACAATTGAAAGTGTATTGATTTCCATTCCAATTGGAATTTTAGTCGGTGCAATCAACATGTCGAATAACATCCGAGATATCGAAGAAGATATTAAAGGTGGAAGAAAGACATTAGTAATCCTCCTTGGGAGAGAAAAAGCAATAGTAACACTAGCGATCGCTTTTTTCATTGCTTATTTATGGATTGCCGTAATTGTATTAATGGGTTATATAAGCCCTTGGGCATTAGTTATGTTCCTAGGTTTGAGAAAGCCAATCTCTGCTATTCAAAGTTTCCAAAAAGGAGCAAAGGATCCCGGTTATATGCGCATCGCCATGAAATCAACAGCGATGACAAATACGATTTTCGGCTTCTTATTATCAGCAGGATTATTAATTAGTTACTTGTTGTAAATAAAAAATATTGTTAAATAACTTAACCCCAATTTCTCAATTTTAATGTAGAGAGATTGGGGTCTTTATTTTGAGTTTGTTTAACGTTAAGAACATTTTCATTCGAAGTGAAAATACCAATAAATTGCAACTTCATCACTTGTCATATCCAAACCTTTATAAACAAGAAAATCAAATCCACCTATTACAAATCCACATTTTTCATAGAACTTACACGCAGCAACATTATTATTTTGCGTTTCAAGCATGATACCGGGCATGTTGCCTTCTTTTGCCCATTGCTTTGCTTGTTCAATTAATCTTTTACCAACCCCGAGTGTACGATGTTTTTTATCCACCGTTATATCTTCTATGTAAGCATAGTGATTCCAATTCTTTTTCAATACTATTAATCCGATGATTTGGTTATGTAACAGTGCTATGTAAATTACTTGATTAGGATTATTTATATATTCATTGTACGCCACTTCTTCATTATCATTTTGTAAATAACTTTTTTCATAACTTGGAACGTCTTCTACTGTATATTCTATTCGTCTATTTACTTTTGAAAGAGAAAGAATTAACCGAGCATTCACTATAAAACTGTCATCAATCTCCGGGAGATTGTCTAAATCATTTGTTTCTAACTCTCTAATTAAAAGGCTCATCGTGATACCTCCAAATCATAGTATTTCTTTTGGTTTTTTATCCCGCGTTAACGGACAGTAAAACTCCCACCTCAAAATTCAGTTGGAGCAAAGAAGTTAGGTGGGAGCTGATAATCAGCGGGGGATGAACAAAACCCCCACTGATTAAAGTTTCACTTTATTTGATTCAAATTCATTCCGATTACAAAATTATAATAGAATTTGAATGGTAAGGCTATCATTACAAGCTCTTCCGGAAATCATTAAATTTTATAAAGAGCAAGAGTATGAATTTGGAGTATACAATGACGAGGAACATTTTCGTCTAAACTTCCAGAAAGATCAACGTCTATAGTATAAACATAGTTATTTTAAAAAGGTGTTTTTATTACTAAATCAATAATTAAGCCAAAAGTCGATTTCCTATTTTATAAAGAAATCGACTCTTTCGTTTATGTATTATGTCACAAGAACTCCCTTACTTTCTCCGGAATGTCTCCTTTAGAAATCTATGTAACAGAGCCTTTATAGTAAGAGTATTTTGTTGGTAATAATCAAAAAAATCTATATTGTAATATAAAAAAACACTATGATATGAAAGGATACCTTACAACAATCCCAATAAATTCTTCTCAATAATTGAAAATAAAATCAATCCAGATTATTATATTGTTATTGTAAATTTATTTTATTAAAGGAGGATACATAAATGAAAAACTCAAAAGGCTCTATTGAATCAGAGATAAGTAAAGCAATTACGCACTGGGAAAAGGACTACCTAGGACGTGGATCTATATCCGTTAAGACAGATATATTACGAGATATGATTATCGTAAATTTACAAGGTATTTTAACACCGGCTGAGTATACTGTTTGCGAAACGAAAGACGGTATGCTAACGATAAAGAAAAATCGTTCGGAGCTAGTTGAATCTGGAATTGACGATTTGAAAGAGATCATACTAGAATTAACTGGAGAAAAAGTGAAAAGTTTTCATACGGATATAAGTTCGCGTACAGGTGAGCGAGTAATGATTTTTAAGTTGTTTCATAATCTTGAGGAGAAATTTTAAAAATTAAAACCACCTTAGGGTTTGTGGAAGATAAATTAAAAATGCAGTGAGATAATTAAGACACCTACAAGTTGTGCACTTTATTTGATTTTATTAGTATGGTAATGATTAGAAAACAAGAAAAATTGAAATTATTTATGTATAATGAATTTTGATTCGGAAAACGGATAAATAAATTGACAGACTGCTTAATATGGTTTATCTTATAATTGTTTTAAAAAATTGATAGATGCTCATTTTAACAGTTTGCTATAATTAAGGCTTTAGCATTTTTTTAATATGTCATATTGACTAAATGAAAAAGTTTCTTAATGAAAAGATAGCGTATAACATAAATTGATATATTGATTGCATAATCTAGGAGATCAGAAATATACTTTTCTTTTTAACAGGAGTAATACATACATTATACTCTATAAAATGGGAGCTCTTCAAAAAACTTTATTGAAGTTAGTTGAAGTGAAACCGACAATCTCCATAATTCAATGATGATATAAAATCATTGAATTATGGAAGTTGTCGGTTTTTTTTATGGAAAAAACGATGTACTAAAAAGAGTGAATGGAAATTGAAATTAAAAAACTATCTTAAAAGAAATTTTTATAGGTTATTTTCGTTGGGAAGGGAGTATTGTACATGTTAATTTCGCTGAGTTCATCAACACTGTTAACATTATTTTTTACGGCGCTTAGTGCTTCTTGGCTAAGTGGATTATTGTTTTTACATGCAAGGATGCCTTTACGTTTTGTTCATATCCATATTGGTATCACTGCTTTGCCTTCATTGGTTTCTTTACTCGCACTTGTTAATCACAATGAAGATAGAGTTGTGGGGCCTTGGCATCTAGATACTTTAGCTTGGTTCATGGCTTTCTTTGTTCTTACAATTGGTTTAATCATTCAGCGTTTTTCTGTACGTTACTTACTGGGAGACCGCTCATATAGAAAATACTTTGCACTTTTTACATGTACCACAGGTGTATCTTCGGTTGCATGGTTAAGCGATGATCTTCGCTTCATGATTATGTGTTGGGGAGCAACTCTTATAGGATTGGTTCTACTCATAGGGCTAAATAAAGGGTGGAAAGTAGTTAGTGAAGCAACAAAAATCTCAGGCTATTTATTTACAATAAGTTGGATTGCCTTACTAGCAGCTATCATTTGGCTGTTTCAAATAACTGGACAGTGGCAGTTAACATCAGTTTTAACGAATGAAAATGTAGCTCAATTTGGAACGTTGGAGAAAACAGGAATTAACTTATTGATTATAGTAGCTGTGATGATTCCAGCAGCACAATGGCCTTTTCAAAGATGGTTAATTGAGTCAGCTGTTGCTCCAACTCCTGTTTCTGCTATTATGCATGCGGGTTTAGTAAATGCTGGCGGTATCATGTTAACTAGATTTTCACCTCTTTTTCATGATGATATTGCACAAATCATTTTACTAATTTTCTCTAGTATTTCTGTCTTAATTGGAACAGGAATTAGCCTAGTTCAAGTTGATTATAAACGTCAGCTAGTGGGATCAACTATTGCACAAATGGGGTTTATGCTTATTCAATGCGCATTAGGAGCCTATTTGGCGGCTGTTATTCATTTAATTTTACATGGTTTATTTAAAGCCACACTGTTTTTACAAGCTGGTTCTTCCGTGCAACATTTTGAGGGAGTGAAACAATCTAATGAAAAGATGTCCAATTTATGGATGATAGTTGGGCGTGTTTTAGGATTATTTATAGCAATTACTTTCTGGTTTACGACTTCTGGAGAAGGGTATGAATTAGTTAGTGCGTTCATTTTAGGGTGGTCATTATACTTTTCATGGAAACAGCTTGTTGTTTTTGGAGAGGGAAGAATGGGACGAATTGTTGGCGTATTTATTTTAGTTGGATTTTCTCTCATTTACTTTACCGTTCATAATTCTCTTTATAAATGGTTGCATACTGACATGTATCAAAATGTTCAACCTTCAGCTTCAGCCGTTATTTTTGTTATATGTCTCTTATTATTTGGTAGTGCTATTAGTACTCTCGTTACTCGTAATCAATCCTCTACAATGTTTGCTGTAATGTATCTTTGGTTCGTTCGAATAGGTGAAGCGAGACAAAAGTCAGTAGAAAGTCATCCAAGCTATTTTAAACATTATGTATCAAAGGGAGGTAATCAGTGATGAGCATACAGTCAATCTTAACGAAAGAAACTTTAAAGAAGAAAGATACAAATATTGAAATACAAGAAAAGAATATGAATGATTTAGTTGAATCTGCTAGCCGAGTGATTGCACCACTTTGGCCGATCGCTACATTTGCAGCTCATCACCCTTGGATGGGACTTGAAAAACAATCATTTGAACAAGTTGCAGATTGGTTAAAAGAAATTCGTAATGTGGATATATATCCGAGTGCTGCTATGATTCATTCGGCAAAGGCAAAAAGGGAGATTGAGGAATCGTTTTTACAAAGTGGCTTGTCTCGTTGGCTTGATTCACAATCTTTTCATATCCCGCGAAAGAAAGCGGAGCAGTTTTGCCAAGCAGCTTTAAAATTAGAAAAATTACCTTCTAGTTTATTATCATCGCCACAATTAAATAAACTGGCAGAAGAAATGAGTTATATAAATACAGGAAGTATGAAAGACTCTTCTATGCAACCTGTAAGTACACTGATAGAGAATCAAAAGGGTGACAACCTATCTGATATTCTTAATTATCATATTATTAAATGGTGTAAATTATATCTTGATGACTCCGGGTCAAGTTGGACGATGCCAAATCGAGAAAAAGGTTTGTATCGTGCATGGCATCACCTTATTAAATTTGATCCAGCGCTCAGTAAAAATGAGCGTAGCGTTTTAAAAGATTGGCCAGAGGATGCCGAGGTAGCTTTAACAAGAGCTTTATTTGAATTAGGAATTTCTGAATCTAACAAGCAAGCTTACCTTGAAGGTCACTTGCTTGCTTTGCCTGGGTGGGCAGGAATGATAAGATGGCGTTCCCAACAGTCAACTCAGGAGCAGGAACTTATGATTGAATATTTAGCAGTTCGAATTTCTATGGAGCTGGCCATTGTCAAACCTTATTTACCTATAACAAATCAAAAGGCTGAGAAAAAAGTTGCGATTGTTCCGCTTATAGCTTCTTGGATCTATTGGGGGAATATTTCAACCCTGGAATGGTCACAAATGTCTGCAGCTGAACAAAGCGAATTATTAGCATTTGCTTATCGTTTTGATGAAAATATTCGCAGGAAACTTTGGCTAGAAGCTTGGGAACAGACGCATGCAGAGCAATTAAGGGAAAGGATTGTTTCTAAGCAACGTGCAACTAATGATAAAAAACGTGTATTAGCTCAATTAGCATTTTGTATTGATGTACGTTCAGAACCGTTTCGCCGCCATCTAGAAAAATTAGGTCCGTTCGAAACGTTTGGAATAGCCGGTTTCTTTGGTTTACCAATCGCGACTAGTGAACTAGGTAGTAATGATAGTCATCCTTCTTTGCCAGTTATATTAAAACCGAAACATCAAATAAAAGAGCTCACGGATGAAAATGAATTTAAAAATTATCAACAACGTAAGAAGATAGACAGCTCAGTAAGTTATACGTTTAAAACGATGAAACAAAATGTACTTACAAGTATGCTATTACCTGAGGTAAGTGGTCCTTTACTTGGTCTACAAATGATGACAAGGAGTTTTGTGCCAAGAAGAGTAGGTAGTTTCATTCGTAACCTCCGTAAAACGATGTTACAAAAACCTGATACAACATTCTCACTTAATCATGTTCATAATACAAAATGTGAAATACCTATCGGTTTTACGAAAGAAGAAAAAGTGAACTATGTGCGTCAAGCTTTAAAAATGGTGGGACTGACAGAAAAATTCGCACCTTTAGTTGTAATGTGCGGACACAGTAGTCAAAGTACGAACAACCCTTATGCTGCAGCGCTTGAGTGTGGTGCTTGTGGCGGAGCAGCAGGAGGATTCAATGCAAAAGTTTTCGCTACTTTATGTAATCTTCCAGAAGTAAGAGAGGCGTTGTCTGCTGAAGGTATTAACATTCCGGAGGACACCATTTTTGCAGCAGCTGAACATAAAACAACAGTGGATGAATTGGAATGGATTTACGTCCCAGAACTTTCGGAAACTGCGCAAGAAGCATTTGATTGTATTGAATCAATTATGCCGAATGTTAGCCAACATGCAAATAGAGAGCGTTTAATGCAATTACCTAATTTTAAAATGAAAATAAATAATCCGAGTAAAGAGGCACATCGATTTGCAGAAGATTGGAGTGAAATACGTCCGGAATGGGGATTAGCCCGTAATGCATCTTTTATTATCGGACAACGAGAATTAACTCAGGATTGTGACCTAGAAGGAAGGGCTTTCCTTCATAATTATGATTGGAAACAGGATGACAGTGGCGATATATTAGCTAGCATCATTGCAGGACCAGGAACAGTAGCTCAGTGGATAAATCTCCAATATTACGCTTCAACTGTAGCTCCTCATTATTATGGTAGTGGAAACAAAACAACCCAAACTGTAACGGCAGGTCTCGGTGTTATGCAAGGGAATGCAAGTGACCTGTTGCCAGGCTTACCTTGGCAATCCGTTATGCAGTCAGATAGTGAGACGTATCATTCACCACTTCGTTTACTGATTGTAATTCAAGCACCTATTGAATATATAGAGCGTTTGCTAAATAAGGATTTCACATTTCGAGAAAAAGTTCAAAATGGATGGGTTAGACTAGCAAGTGTTGATCCAGAAGGACAATGGAAAAATTGGTAACAATCATGTCATGAATAATCAACTATCGTTACTAGTTTAAAAGTTTCATAAATACGATAATGAAGAAGGAGTGCTCCATATGAATTCAAAGAATAAAAAAGTATTAGTATTAACAGACATTGAACATGGAATAGAGCCTATTATCCAACAAGTAACTAACATTCAACAAGAAAACATATTGACTATACACAGCTATGATTCTGTAATTGTACATCCTTATGGAGATATAATGAGATCTATTATTATTGCTATTTATGAAGAAAATGTGGAAGAAATTTTTGTTGTCGGAATAGAGGATAAAGAAACTGATATAGTTAATCTACAAATTCAACGTGATTTCATAAAAAAAAACAGAGAAATAGACTATCTCTTTAAAAATTGCATGCCTGAATTTTCAAGTGGTAGCTTGAATGCATGGCTAAGTGGACAAGAAAATGTTAGTGAAAATATTGAGAAGAGTATAGATATGATTCGTCATCACCCGTTAGTACCTTCTGATATTAAAGTTCATGGTTTCATGATTGATAGAACAGGTGAAAAAGAACTGGTTGTTAAAATTGCTACTAATAAAATAGTTGAAAAAGTTAATTAATCTATGAAAGACAAATAAATTTTTATGTATAAATCGCTGTAGTATAATAAATTTTATTATATTTTAAGAATCAGAAGAGGTAGTCATGCAAAATAAAATTCTCGTTATGTTTCAAAAAGATTTTCGCTTATATGATAACCCAGCTTTATTTGAAGCTACTCAGTCCGGTGAGGTTGTTCCGGTATATGTACATGACGAAACTTTTTCAATGGGAAGTGCGTCAAAGTGGTGGTTACACCATGCTATAATAGATGTCCAAAAGCAACTCGAGGCATTGGGCTCTACTTTAATAATTCGCAAAGGAAATACACAGAAAGAAATATTTTCTCTCATAGAACAATTAAGTATAACGGCTGTATATTGGAATATTTGCTATGACCCGGACAGATTACAATCTAATCAAAAAATGAAAATGATGTTAGAAGGTAAAGGTATTATTTGTAAGGAATTTAATTCACATTTATTATTAGAACCGTGGATTATTAAAAAGAAAGATAACACTGAATATAAGGTGTTTACGCCTTTTTACAATGCATTTCAAAAGCAGGTAATACCTAAACCTATTAGTAAAGTGCAGCGTATAAAAGGAGGAAACTCTTTACCAGCAAGCTTATCTGTTTCAGAATTACACTTGCTGCCGACTATACGGTGGCCATCTCATATGGAATCAATATGGGAGCCTACAGAAGAAGGGGCATACAAAACATGTAAGAAATTTTTCTCTAGTAAATTAGCCTCTTATAGTGAAGGAAGAGATTTTCCGAATGAAAATGCTCATTCGATGTTGGCACCGTATCTTTCATCTGGCCAAATATCAGTGAGATGGATGTATCATTACTTAATAAATAAAAGTAACGAAAGACAATGTAGTCTTTTTGAAAAACAAGTGAATAGTTTTATACGTCAATTCATTTGGCGAGAGTTTTCTTATTATTTGCTCTATCATTATCCATTTACAGTATATAAACCTCTTAATAAGAGCTTTGAACATTTTCCGTGGAATAATGAAGAGGAGTTATTAACAGTATGGCAGAAGGGTGAAACTGGTTATCCGTTTATTGATGCGGGAATGCGGGAACTGTGGCAAACAGGTTTTATGCATAATCGAGCAAGAATGGCTGTAGCTTCTTTTCTTGTAAAGCATTTGTTAATTCCGTGGCAAGAAGGAGCAAAATGGTTTATGGATACACTACTAGATGCTGATATTGCAAATAATACAATGGGATGGCAATGGGTTGCTGGAAGTGGGGCAGATGCATCACCGTATTTTCGTATTTTTAATCCCATCACACAAGGAGAAAAGTTTGATAAAGATGGGGAGTATATAAGAAAATGGGTACCAGAATTAAGAGATATGCCTAATAAATATATACATAAACCTTGGGAAGCACCTGAGCATATTTTACAAAAGGCCAATATAACGCTTGGTCATACATATCCTTTGCCAATTGTTGATCATAAGGCAGCACGGGAGAGAGCACTTTGTGCATATAAAAGTATGAAAAAGTTCGTATAAAATAGATTAAACAATATGTATTTGTATTTTAATATTAGGATTTTATCCATTAAAGGGACATACTAATCATATAAAGTTTCTATAATCTTCTAGTAAAAAGGAGAATGTTTATGAAAAAATCTAGTATTCTAGTATTTTTACTAACATATGGTTTGTTTTATGTTTCTAGTATTTTATTTCCTATCGATTGTATGTGGTACGATGCGCTAGAAAAGCCGTCTTGGACACCTTCTGGTATGACAATCGGAATAGTTTGGGCTGTACTATATGGACTTATTGCATTGTCGGTTACAATTATTTACAACAAATATGGATGTAAGCCAAAAACATTTTGGTTTGTATTCCTTTTAAATTACATGTGCAATCAAGCGTTCAGCTACTTTCAATTCAGTCAAAAAAATTTATTTTTAGCAACAGTAGATTGTTTACTAGTCGCTATTACTACGTTACTTCTCATAGCGGTTTCTTCCAAATTATCTAAAGTATCGACATGGTTGCTAATTCCATATTTTTTATGGTCTGCATTTGCTACATATTTATCTTGGACAATTTATAGTATAAATTAAAGACGTAAATGAAAACTTGAGCATAATAAAAATGCTCGAGTTTTTATGTGTATGAATGGCAATCTAAAATATAGAATATATACATCTTAGGGAGGTCATCTTTGTGAAGAAATGGATAAAAATTATTCTGTACTCTTTACTAGGTATTTTACTTATAGGAAGTATTAGTTTTTTTGTTTGGTCTCAGTTTACTTATAAACCGACGACAGAGGCTTTGTCGTTAGTAGATGATAAAAAAGATGGAGAGAATATAGTTTTTGGAGAGAAAGATGCTAAAATAGGGGTTATTTTTTATCAAGGAGCTAAAGTAGAAGCTGAGGCTTATAGTTACTTAGGAGAAGCTCTTGCAAAAGATGGGCACTTTGTAGTAATGCCTAAATTACCATTAAATTTAGCGATACTTGGAATCAATGCAGTAGACAGTGTAAGGGAACAGTATCCTAAAGTTCAAAAATGGTATGTTGCAGGGCATTCAATGGGGGGAGCTATGATTTCTAAGTATACCTTCCAACATGAAGACAAGGTAGACGGGATCATTTTCTTAGGCTCGTACCCTGCAGATGATTTCTCTACGAAATCGATTCCGATGTTATCAATTTATGGGGAAGTAGATGCTTTAGCAACAGTAGAAAAAATAGAGAACAATAAAAAGTTCATGTCAAAGAATACAACTATGCACATGATAAAAGGTGGAAACCATGCTCATTTTGGCATGTATGGTGAGCAAAAAGGTGATAATGCGAGCTTAATTACGCCAAAAGCACAACAAGATGAAACAGTGAAAGTAATTGAAGAATGGTTGTTAAAACAATGATAGCGAATGTAATCAAGTGATCGAAAGAATTCCCCTTCCTTAAGATATCCTAATGGTAGGTTATTTGCTTTTATATTGGTATGAGTGAATTAAGAAATAAGTGAGGTTTAGGAACTAGAATAAATGTATTTTATAGTAATAAGAGAATTATCTAAATACATTTATAGTGCGAACAATGAAAGAAAGCATCTAGTGAGATGCTTTTTTCTTTTGAAGTAGAGAATCCCATGGGGCAGTTACATGTAATGCAGCGCTGTGCTTCTATGTCATTGGAAAATTCAATGATAAAAAAAGAGGCTTGTCTTCCAAATAAATTGTTATTTGTAACACTGTTATCAAAGCAAAGTGCTCGTGACATTTCTTTGATATTCAAAAACATTAATAACCTATTACATGAAGTTTTTTGAAAATTTAGGTTTAACATCTTTAAAATAGGTGTATTACATATTACATAACAACTAAATAAGAAAATAAAAAACTAAGGGAGGAAAAATACAATGCATAAGAATGAAAGAAAACCGGTGGTTCATGAATATGATAATGAACATGAAGTAGTTATGAAAGTAAAAGAGCTAGAATTGCAAGGGATTCACCAAGATGACATTTACGTCTTAACACATGAAAAACATCTAACAAAAAAGATTGCGGATGATACAAACACAAATACGATTGGAGTAAAAGAACAAGGATTGGGTACAAGTATTATCAACTTTTTCTCCAAAAAAGGGGACGAACTCCGAAATCAAATGGAGGAAATGGGGTTGTCGAAGGAGGAAGCTAACTTATATGAAGAAAAATTAGATCAAGGTAGAATTTTACTTCTAGTAACAGATGAAATACCAACGGCGAGTGATAGGAAGCCGCAAAACTATCATTCTCTCTAATAGATTGCAACATCTGATAAATAGGTAAGTTAATTATTTTAGGTTGTAGCATGGAAGAAAATAAAAGTAGAGAAGGGTGAGAAAAATGAAACATACAATATTTAAATATGCTGTGATTGGGATTGCGACCGGAGTCATGGTCTCCCTATTAAAAAAAGAAAATCGGAATGCTATACAAACAAAAGGAAAAAGCGTAAAAGACAAACTACAAGAAGGAAACATAAAGGAAACATTGGAGAAGGTAACTGAGACAAGTAAACAATTCTCTGTAACTGCAGCTAATGTTGCTAAACAAACATTACCACAACTGCTTACAGCCACACCAGTTGTCATTTCTACTATTAAAGATTTAACAGAAAACGAAAATAACAAAAAGAAAAAAGGTGCAAAGGATAACGAAATAAATCAAAACAGTAAAGACATAGACGGAGAAAAAACGAAAAATGAAAAGAAATATATGAAAGAAGGGAAAGAAGAGAGTGCTTAGATTTAATTCTAAAAAGAGAAAGTGAGGAAAAAAGTATGAAATCTCTGTATGCAATTGATGTAGGAATTGGTTTTACTAAGCGGGCATATCGACAGGATGTAGATTCTGAGGTGACGATTAAGAGTGAAGCTTCCACACTAGCCCCTGTAACTAATCATGCTGAAAGTGAAGATTTAACAAAGGTAAGTTTTATAGACTTAGACTTTGCATACTACATGGGAAATGAAGCGCATCAATCTGACGCTTCATTTCTTCCTACATTTGACGAAGAAATAGAAAAATATTATGAAAGCGAACAGTTTAAACAACAAATATTTGGTTGCATTGCAAAGGATTATAAAGAAAATGTCGTGTTACCTTTAGTTGTTACCGGGCTTCCCGTTACTTGTTTTGGTAGTCAGCATGAGCAATTACAACGTGCACTAAAAAAAGAAACTTCCGTACAAATTGATGGGAAATTTATTAATATTACGGTGGAAAATGTTTTGATTCTTCAGCAACCGGTCGCTTTACATGCCTATTTCTTAAAAGAGGGAATCATTCAGGAACAAGATCGTATCTTAATTATTGATGGTGGATTTCGTACATTAGAAATGACAGATATGAAACAGAATGTCATTTTAAATCATTATGAGACGGAACTAGGATGTAGCAAGCCTTTGAAAAATATTAAGAATATCCTGCAGAATCAGGCGGGAGAAAGTGATCACTTGCATATTAACGACATGCCAAAAGTATTAGAAAAAGGATATGGGGATCGAGAAGAAAATCCTCAGACAAGTCAGGTTGATACTTTGATTCAAAAAGAGTTGGATACACACTTCCAAGACGTTATGCGTGTATTACAAGAACAATTTAAGTTAGACCAGTATGACACTATTATTTGGACAGGAGGGATAGTAGATATCCACAAAAAACGAATTGAAAAAATGCAAGGTGAAATTGCTTCTTTCCGTATGGTAGACGCTTCGAAAGAGGCTGCACTTCATGGATACTATATGATTGGAAGTCAAGTATTTGACGACATCACCAATCAATCTGCATATGAATCTAAATTATAATAACGACCGAAATGGAGTTCGTTAAATAGACGTGCCACATATAAATAAGAAAAGATAAAAAGTGCTTGTATAGAGGAAATGTTTAAAATTTAGAATCCAAATAACTAATATATAGGGGGTCTTCCTTGTGTAACAGAAGAAGACCTCCTATGCCATTTAGTTTGTAATGTAGAGGATCTAAAAACTTTTCCTCCAAGACATGAATACCTACATATAAATTTCATATTACGGATATTATTCGATGAAACATAAAACTATTCAGAAAGGAAGAATAATGTGGAATGTATAAAAATGCCGAAATGGGATTGGTATCATGTGAAAACTAGTGAACTTGAAAAACTTTCTTCTATAATCCCTCGTGATGTAACATCTTATTTCTCTCAATTTATAAAGAAAATAAGTTCTCCTTGTGAAAATGGATTATATGTTTATACGTTATCACCAAGTCAAACTTGTGTATATGGTTCGTTTTTATATGATCAAGATAAAAAGGACGCCCAAATTCAAAAATTTCTTCATTATTTCGTAGCTCATGGAATACTGATAACGGTTCAGGAAAAAGAGGAAGAGGATTTCCAAAAATTAATAGATAATTCCTCTTTTAGTGTGAAAAATTGTAATAGTTCCGCTGAAGGATTATGTGCTATCTTATCAATCTTTATATCTCATTACTTGCGAAAGGTTGATTATTTCGAAAACAATTTTAGAAATGTATTATGGGATTTTTATCATCATAATAACATAGCAGTTTTAGAAAGAATTTATCATATTCGTCATGAATTATTTATGAACACACATGTGTTTCGCTTAATACAAGAAGTGTTACAAGGCTTGGAGGAAGCTTGGTTAGAAAACCTAACGAACACCCTTTGTTATAAACAAACACACGTAAAATTAGAGCGTGGATTACAACTTGTTAAAGAGTACCAAGAAGAATTAGACACGATGATTCATTTACAAGAAGTTGTTTCTTCTCATCGTGGGAATGAAATTATGAAAGCTCTTACTGTATTAACTGCTGTAAGTACGCCTTTGACGGCCTTAGGAGCATTGTGGGGGATGAATTTTAAATATATGCCTGAACTAGAATGGAAATATAGCTATTTAATCGCTCTCTTATTTATTATTTTCACAACAGGTGGCATGTATTTGTATATGCGATTCAAAGGGTGGACAGGTGATTTATTACGAGTAAAGAAAAAAAAATCTTTTTTTAAATCTAATTAATCCTGTTTATAAAAAATATAATTAGGATTAAATTAAAACCTTCGAAAAAAACTGTTTTAAAAATGGAAAAAGCGTTAACCTTTCTTTAGAATCAAAAGAAACGATGTTTTTATAATGTGCTTTTCAATTCATGATGAGCTGCCATTGTATTCCTAAGAGTTACAACGATATATGTTACCTGATGCTTTAGAGCAATTAGCTAAAAATATAGGATTTGTTAAACGAACTAGTAAGTATCAAGCAAAAGCTAACTGCTCGGTTCTCTAAGGGGGAACAAGGAGAAAATCTAATGTCATATATAGTGTTGACGGAATATTTAGTTTTATTCACAAGGAATGACGTTTAACTCAATGCATAGCCAATGATCAAAGTTAGTGTTAAAAACACTGATAATAAAAGTGTTAGTAGAACTGTCGCTATGCTTCTAAGCATAGCAACCCAATTATCTATTATAGAAAATCCTTTCATACCAGCAAAAAAAGTTCCTATTGTTAAAACTAGTAAAAAAAATAAAGGATGGATAGGTAGCGAATTCATAATAAACAATTTCGTTTCATATGAGGCTATCGAACCAATTTCAAGATATAAGAGGAATAAACCAATGCAAATAAAAGAAAAAATAAAGGACCATAGATTAATGTTATGTTGCATTGCTTTCTCCTATGTAATTAAAATATTTACATTTGATTTTACTGGAAAATTAAAGAAAAAGATAGCGATTATAAATTGAAATAAGTTTTTTAACAAAATAATCCTTTCCTAAAATAGCAAAGAGTAACTCTTACCTTACTCTTCCGCTATATAATACACAAAACAAGTATAGATCTACAGAACAAGAAATTCTATTATAATTATTTTAATATATAAAATTAACGTGTTATAACAGAATTAAACATCAGGAATTAAATTACAAATGTTGGTTTATTAATGAATTTCAATGATAGGATCGAAAATGATAAATAATAAATCAATATTATAATAATAAAATATGAAATATTGCATATTTTATTGAAGTAGAAATTTACAAGTAGGAAGCGAGGAATAACAATGGGACTAGGAAGCCGTGGGATGGGATGGAATTTGAAATGCTTATCAATTTAGCAAACAAAATGTATCAAAGAGGGGGCGTGTCGCTTATCGACAAGTGTCCGACTCCTGTGAAGGTGTTATTTTCGAATTCCCACAAAAAAGTACGCTATTCTATGCAAATGACGTCTTACGTGAAAACACCGCATATCATTTTAAGAAAAGGTATTTAGAAAACGAAAAATCAACTCATCCGGCTGACAAGCTATCTCCACTGTACAAGGATTCTCCCACCACAGTACGATAAAATTATCGAAGAGAATTATGAGCCTTACTTGACGAAACCAATGATAGGAAATTCATGTTGAGATATACATATTCATTATTGAAATTAGTAATAATAAAATGTATTATTGAAAAGCACTATTTATAATTCAAGTAATCAAGGCTATGTATCCACAATAATTTGAACATTCAGAAATTATAATATTATCTAAAAATGAGGTGAGGTTAATAGAAACAGTACATATTAAATGGTATGGATTGTATAGTTTAAATGATTTTTATAATAGAGAAGAAGCTTTTAAGAAGGGAATATTTGCAATCTCTAGAGTATATGCTAATAATGAAACATTGATCTATATAGGAAAAACCAAAAGAAGCTTTATACAAAAGATAAGGGAACTTAATAAGGATTGGACTTTTGATGAAAGTGAATTAAAGATTACATTAGGAATAATAGAGTTTCCTAGTGGTGAAAGTTACTCTGAAAAAAAGGTAAAAGAGATAAAATCCCTTCTGATTTTACGACATATCCCAGTAGAAAACAACACATCTTTATTGTACCATAGAGGGCAGTTTAATTTGAAAATTATAAATAAGGGAAGAAGGGGCTTAATTGTTAAAAAGATTTCTACAGGAGATCTAATGTGGACGTAATTGGAATCATCTTTGAATAAAATTGAAGGTTTCTTACGAATAGGAGTTTATCAATTTTTAATGTATTAAAATATTTTTGAATAACATATGTCAGATACTTGAAACAATACAAATTTTATTATGATATGAAATCTTGTATGGGAATTGTGATTTATTTCCATCGTTTAATAAAAATATTAAGAATTATAAGAATGATGCATAAAGATTAGAAGAGAAAATAAATTCGGGGGTTTAAAAAAATGGTACAAGTAAGCAGGTTTCAAGAAAAACAACAAAATCGTCGTAAAAAGGTGGTTTTTAATATTGCATTTACTTTGGTATTAGTGACAGTTGGTATAGTGACATACCAGTTGTTTTCCCCTTCTGATACATCAAAGAAAGCAATTGCTCAAGAAAAGAAAGCAACAAAGATAGAAGAGAAGAAACGTAAAGAGAAAGAAGCAGCGCAGTTAGAAGAGAAGAAACGTAAAGAGAAAGAAGCAGCGCAGTTAGAGGAGAAGGAACGTGAGGAGAAAGAAGCAGTACTGCTAGAAGAGAAGAAACGTGAGGAGAAAGAAGCAGCACTGTTAGAAGAGAAACAAAAAGCAGAAAAATCGGTAAAAATGAACGGAAATGAAAATAAAGAGGGAGAAAAAACGGCATCTCAAGAAAAAGGTTCTCAAACTAATCCTTCTTGGAAGCCAATTGGTACAGTGCAAGGAGCAAAACCTGAAATGAAATTTAAAGAAGGAACAGTAGATTGGAGTGAGATGAAACAAGCAATTTCTTATGCTGTTGATGTTCCAGAGAGCCAATTGATTTTCGATTTTATTGGGAATAATGGTGATAATAAAGCCTACGGTAATGTACGAGATAAGCAAAGTAATAAAAAATATAAGGTTGATATTGATTGGGTAGAGAATCAGGGGTGGAAACCAGCATCTGTTCAAGTGTTGAAATAAATAATAGAAATGTAATTATGTGTTTAAAAGTTTACTTTTGTAAAAACTCACAAAAGAGTCCGTATCAATCAGGACTCTTTTTGTTATGTTGACAGCATTAATTACTTGGACTCATTTGTTAGATCCTGATGCGGACCAACTTTGATAACCAATAAAGTCTCATCTCGTGTGAGCGTTCATCTATTAACCAAAGAACAACAAAAAACGAGTACAGGATTAAGTTGTACAAGAAAATAGAAAGGAAGGAAATATTCTCCTCGTAGTAAACGACTTAGTATTATCGATCTTTATATGACCAACACTCCTGCACCTAGAGAAAACAATGAAAAGCTCAAGGAAAGAAAACAACAAAGATAGAAGGGAAACACAAAGCAGAAAAATCGGTAGTTACATGTGAATGATTTGAAAAATCTTCATTATAAATTTAGGCTAACTTCACATAGAGCACATATTAATATTTTATTATTCATATGTAATGAAAGAATAAATAAAGTGAATTGTATTTCGTTCTGTTTTTAAAAATTTAAAATTCCTTTATTTTTATATAAAGGTTTTACATCGGAGTTTTAAATATTTTGGAAATAGATTAAAATAAAAGGAGTTCATATAAAAGGGGAATGTCCTATGACAACATATACAAGTGAAATGAGAAAAAGTTTAGTTTCAGAAGAAGATGTAGATATTTTGAAAATTATGGCGCATCCAATCCGCTTACAAATTGTAAATGAATTAAGTACGAGAAAAACGTGTAATGTAACACAATTAACAGAATTGCTGAATATTCCACAATCGACAGTTTCACAACATTTATCAAAAATGAAGGGTAAAGTGTTACGAGCTGAGCGAAAAGGTTTAGAAATTTATTATCATATTCATAATTTAAAAGCGAGTAAGATTGTAAGTGTTTTAGGATATATAAACTAATGAAGTATTTTCATATAAAATAGCCGCTGCTGGTGAGAAGGGGCTATTTTGTATTGCTTTATGTATTTACATTTGAAATTGTATAGTTTTTATGATTTACAATGGTTTGATCAAATTCAAAAGTACCACCGCTTACTATAATCATATCCCATAATAATAGTTCCTCCTTTAGATAAGGGGGGATTAGAGCTTATTCCATAGACTTTAACGGGTTCACTTTACCTTGTGTTTTTAAGGATGAATTGAGCAGGTCTCTGTGAAAATAGAAAAAACACCTTAATGCGCCTTCTTCTAAAATTTTTTGTGTCATTAGCCCTTTTTACTACATAGCTTATTATAAATTGTTTTAGGGAGGGGTATAAGTAATGGCATATACTTTAAATGATATTTGTATCGATGTGTGTCTTATTGTTACGTTTACTCCTAGTGGCGGGGTAGAATCAATTGTAAGTGGTGGAGAAGAGTGTGGATCTAGTCCTAGTATAGTGATTAATTCTGATGGCTCAATTACTATTACATTACCATTAGTAGCTTGTTTATCCCTCGTATTAAATGACGATTTAAGTGTTGGAGCATCATTAACAAGCTTGTCTTTTAAAACTTCTTAAGTGAGGTACTAATTTTATCCCGCGTTAACGGACAGTAAAACTCCCACCTCAAAATTCAGTTGGAGCAAAGAAGTTAGGTGGGAGTCGGGCTGTCCGTAAACGTCCGATTGGTGAGGGCTGATAATCAGTGGGGGATGAACAAAACCCCCACTGATTAAAGTTTCACTTTATATGAAAGATTAGAGCGCTCCTTTTTGTAGGAGGGCTCTAATCTTTTTTTAAAACTATATCATATACATAGGCAGACGCATCATCTGAAATTTGTTCCGATTCAATTTAGAATATGACAAAAGAGAACTTGCGTTAGACAACAAGCTCTCTTTAAAAGAAATAACGTAATTGAGATACTTATATAGTAACAATTGTTTTCTTCTAATTCCATATGTCTTATGTTGAGAAATAAATTATAAGTGGCTTGATAAAGCTAAAATGAATGATTGACATAATATTTTGACGATAATATAATAAATCTCGAATTCAAGATAAGTTGTAAAGGATTGGTAATTACGAGCGTGATTAACGATGAGAGCTTATCTTTAAAGTTATTTGTTATATTATCAAAGGAATTACAGTCAATCACTAAACGTATTGAAAAGGATATAAAAATTTATGGACTTCATCCAACAGAATTTGCAGTGCTTAAGCTACTATACAGTAAAGGCGATCAGCCTATACAAAAACTTGGAGACAAAATATTATTTGCAAGTGGTAGTATCACGTATGCGTCAATTACTTCAGAAGGTATTGAATCAATGAATATTATTTTTCCTCAGCATAAAGAGGGGATTCGGCAAATATTTGGTAGTTTGGACTATATTGAGAAAAAATGGTAATGAAACAGTTGAAAAAGTTAGGATATTACGCATAGAAATTGTAAGTTTGTAGAGGCTATTTCTGTTTAGTAATATCCTAATTAAATATAAATTAAATAAATAGGAGGAAAAATTAATAAGTGGTAGTAAATGTATTATAATACAAAATGAATAAATCGTATAATTTCAATTAGTACAGTAGGGAATAAAGTTGTTATATTAACGTATACATATCGTCCTTTTCATTATAAATCTTTCATAAAGCGGAGAGTGGGTATCAAGAATGGAATTACGTCATTTAGAGTATTTTATTCAAGTTTGTAATAATAATAGTTTTACTAAAGCTGCGGAAGTTCTAGGTATTTCACAGCCGACTTTAAGTCAACAAATACGTGTTTTAGAAGGTGAACTTGATACACCCTTGTTTCATCGAGTTGGAAGAGGTATCAAAATGACAGAAGCAGGTAAGCTGCTATTTGATAAAGGAAAATTTATTATGCAACAATTTGATGACGTTTATAATGAGATTTTTGAATTAAAGGGTGTAAAAAGAGGTGTGATTACTATAGGAGGTTTATTAGAGGATCTCACTTATTTAACACCTTATATTATGAAGTTTCAACAACATTATCCCAACATTGTAGTAAAGATTATAGAATCCGAAGTTGCTGTAAATCAAATCGTTGACAAAAATATTGATTTCGGGATTACACGTAGTGCTCAAATTCCAGACACATTAACAAACACCCTTTTGTATAGTGAAGAGCTCGTCCTTGTAATTCCAAAAAATCATCCTTTGAATGAAACATCATTTGTTTCTTTTCGAGAATTAGTAGGGCTCAGTAGAGTAATGGTTTCATGTAGTTGTCGTGAATCTATTAAGATATATTGTGAGAGTTTAGGGTTATCTTTATCTGAAGCAAATATAGAAACAAAATCCTCTATTTCTTTATTGAGCCTTGTATACAATGGACATGGGGTTGCCATAATACCTCTTTCACTGGTTAACTTTGTTAATAATGATACTTTGAGCATAGTTCGTATTACTGATCCAACACCAAGTCAAGATATTAATCTTATTCACTTTGATGATAAATTTTTAAGTTTTGCAGCACGTATCTTTATGCAGAAGTTAAATAATCCTGAAAAAGCATTAGTATAATAAAAATAATAATGATTATAGTGTGAGAATTAAAAATGATACATAATTCTTGGGAGAAGACCTAAATTACAGTCAAAGGGTAAGTAGATTTATATGTGTGGTGTAGTCGCTTCAAAAGGGAATACCATGGACTTTTACTTAAGGGGAAAAGGGCAGACTTTGCAAGGAGAGAAGGCTGTTAAAAACAAGTCAAGTTAATCAATTAACTCTTTGATCTTATCGCATAGTAATAGATTCCATTAGGGATATACTGCTATTTCTTTTTACATATTCTTATTGCATAAAGAAAACCACCGGCATTATACCGGTGGTTTTGACTTAGAAAGCAAAGCAAGTACAACCAATACCCCATTTAGTTCCATCTTTTCCTATTACGGTATGAGTGTGTTGATGGAGAGGGTTACTACAACTATGTAACTTGTTATCATGGGAATCATGGGAAAGTATAGTGTTGGCTAGGTTAGCACCACCATAGCCATAAACTCCCGTCGGTGCCCAATCAGGTGATGCTGGTGGCAATTCAGGTGATAAATTTTTAAATTCATCATTTCCATAAACAACCTGCCCACCCATAATGGTGAGTAATGATTCAAGGTTCTTGATTTCTTCTTCTGGCACAGTAAAGTAGTCAGAAGACAATACAGCAAGATCAGCAAACTGACCTACTGCAAGGGTTCCTTTTTTACCTTCATCACCAGAGAACCACGCACTTCCTTTTGAATATAATTCCAGGGCTACTTTTCTATCAAGTTTATTTTTTTCATCGTATATCGAAAGTCCACCAATGGTTTTTCCGGCAACCATCCAGTAAAGAGCGACCCAAGGGTTATAGCTGGAAACCCTAGTTGCATCACTACCAGCGCCAACAGGTATACCTAGGTCTAACATCCGATAAATTGGAGGAGTACGCTTTGCAGCTTCCTTTCCATATAAATCAACAAAGTATTCACCTTGAAAAGCCATGCGGTCTTGGATGGCAATACCGCCATTTAAAGCCTTAACACGTTCCATACTACGATCTGAGATTGTTTCTGCATGGTCAAACCACCATCGTAGACCATTAAAAGGGATTTCTTTGTTGACTTCCTCAAATACATTTAAGAATCGTGTGATTGACTCGTCATAAGTTGCATGTAAACGGAATGGCCAACGGTTTTCCACTAATAGAGAAATTACTTTCTTTAAGTCAGCTTCCATCATCGTAGCTAGTTCAGGACGTGACATTTGAAATTTTTCGAAATCGGCTGCCGAGAATACTAACATTTCTCCGGCACCATTCATTTTATACTTATCAGTTCCTTGACCTGGAGAAACAATTTTGGCCCATGAAGCAAAGTCTTCATATTCATGATTAGGATTTTGCGTAAATAGATTATAAGCAATACGCAAAGTTAATTGTTCCTTCTCGGCTAAATGTTCAACAACTTTGTAATCATCAGGATAATTTTGGAATCCGCCACCTGCGTCAATAGCACTTGTAATACCTAATCTATTTAATTCGCGCATAAAATGGCGAGTTGAATTAATTTGGTCGTCAAAATTAAGTATTGGTGCTTTACCCAAACTTGAATAAAGAATAGAAGCGTTAGGATTCGCAATTAAAAGGCCCGTTGGATTACCTCGTTTATCTCGCTCAATTAAGCAGCCTGGAGGGTCTGGGGTATCTTTTGTGTATCCCAGTGCACGCAGCCCAGCACGATTTACAAGTGCTCTATCGTAAAGATGTAGCACAAAGACAGGTGTGTCTTCAGAAACAGCATTAATCTCTTCTAAAGTTGGCAACCGTCTCTCTTTAAATTGAAATTCAGACCAACCTCCAACTACTCTTACCCACTGAGGAGCAGGTGTACGCCTTGCCTGTTCTTTGAGCATTTCGAGAGCTATGGCAAGTGAAGGCACACCTTCCCATCGTAATTCCATATTATAATGAAGACCGCCACGAATAACGTGTATATGAGAGTCATTCAGACCTGGAATAGCTCTCTTTCTTTTAAGGTCTATTTTTTTTGTTTTTTCTGTGGCACTATTAAGAATTTCATCTCCACCTACTGCAGTTATTAAACCATCAGTTATGGCGATAGTAGACACCTCAGGTTGAGAAGGATCAAGGGTAGTAATTTTTCCGTTATATAAGATCATATCCGGTAAATTCATATTCACACCTCGTCTACTTCCTATTATTTTGTAACCATGGATGAAATAATTTACCGAAAATCGGCATAACTACCCATGATAGCAAGGACACTATACATACAGAAACAAAAAAAGCGGACATAATAGGATTCATATGTTTTATAATAGGTCCTATCAATTTAGGAACTAACATGCTAAGAGGCCATACACCCAGAAGGGTAACAATAGACATTTTCCATTTTGGCGGTGGAATTGGCGTTTTCGGAGTAACAAACCAATAAGCCAAACTACGTTCAGTTTTGTAACTTGGATTAGTAACTTGAAATTGTTCTGCCTTTTTTAACAAATCTCGGCGAACATCTGATTCTTGCCAAGCACGTAGATGCTCATACGTATCAAAGCGAAAAATAACAGTATACTCTCTGGATTCGTTATTTGGGAATATTAGATTTACACCTAAATGCCCTGGGAATTTAGTAGCGGCAGCTTCGATTTCATGTCTCCATGTTTCAAACTGTTTTTCTTTCCCTTGTTGAATTTCCCATGTAACAATCGTTGTTACTGGATCGGCAACATCCATCGTGTTCCCTGTATGAGTCTCTTCGACAGCTACTCCTTCGTGTTTCATATTTTCCTGCTTGGAAGCGCGCCATGCACCATAGTATATGCGTATTCTACACCTTGACCATAAGCACCAGTGTGTTCCTTTACAATCTCCATTACAGCATCATAAGTATCTTTGTGTGCCCAGTCACGTTGGTATTCAAGTAAAACTTGAATTGCTGTCACTGGAATTGCACCAGCTTGTTCTACACGACGCATAGCAGCGTTATGTGCTGTCAAACTAGTGCCACCTGAAGCATCATCAACTGCATACACCTCATAGCCAGCTTTAATTGCTTCAAGCACAGGGAATGCAAGGCAAACTTCAGTCCAAAGTGCTGCAAATATTAATTTCTTTCTACCTGTTGCTTTAACTGCTTCAACAAATTTTGGATCTTCCCAAGAGTTCATTGAACTGCGTTCTATAATTTCATGGTTTGGGAATATGTCAAGAATTTGCGGCCAAAAATAACCAGAAAAGCTGCGTGTCTCAACTGTAGTAAGAATAGTAGGTACGTTAAAAGTTTTTGCTGATTTAGCAAGCATCATAACGTTATTAATCAATGTTTGTCTATCAATACTTGCAACTCCAAAAGTCATTTGAGGTTGAAAATCAATTAAAATTAAGGCACTGTTCTCCGGGTTTAATAATTCTAAATTACTCATAATAAAACGCTCCTTTTTTTTTATTTTCAAAAAGTTAATTTAAGCTGTAACCATATAAATAAAAGCTTTGCTATACTTTTTAATTTAAAATTTAGTGCTGATTTAATCAGCACTAAATCTATACTATCTACTTTAAAAAAGTAATTGAAAGCTATTTCTTTGAAATACATTTATACATTTTGTTTACTAAGATCGCGCTGAGCTCCCATATAACTTCCAATTATATTTTGATAACCTGGAAGATTACTAGCAAGCAAATTGCCAAAACCTTCAACATCGTTGCGCCAATCGCGTTGTAATTCGCAAGCTACGCTAAACCAGTTCATAAGTTGTACGCCATTATGTGCCATACGCGTATTGGCAGCATCTGCAACTTGTTTGCTGAAAGTTCCTGAAGCATCAGTAACAGCAAATACTTCATATCCAGCTTTTATAGCAGAAAGTGCCGGGAAAGCAACACAAACGTCCGTAACTACGCCCGCGATGATAAGTTGTTTTTTTCCAGTTTCTTCGATTGCTTTTACAAAATCATCATTATCCCATGCGTTAATTTGTCCAGGTCGAGCTATTTTTGGTGCGTGAGGAAAGAGATCAACCAATTCTTGCATTAAAGGTCCGTTAGGCCCGTTTTCAAAACTTGTTGTTAAAATAACTGGTAAATCAAAAAACTTAGCAGTATGAGCAAGAGCTAAAACATTGTTCTTGAATTCATCAACACCATAGTCACGTACTAGTCCGGACATAAGACCAGTTTGATGATCTACTAAAAGCACAACAGCATCATCTTTGTTAATACGAGAATAGAGATCAGTCATTATGTATTCCTCCTAAAAATTAAGTAATCGAAGAAAGTTTAAATAGTCGAATACTATCATAAGTTTCTTCGTTTATAACTAAGTTGACCAATAATATTGGTTATAGCAGCCTTCACAGAACATGAAGTGCTATACAAATTTATAGTATTTGAAAACCGATTCGTTAATCAATTCTAAATTATCTATAATTTGCATAGGTCGTAACTATAGTTGTTTTCACTATAAAATAGATTGGTTTTACCTATACATCCTATAGATAGAACGATATTGATAGTCACCTATTTTTGTTATTAGAATTGAATAGGAGGAATGTTCAGTAAATAATTCGTGATGAAAAAGGTATAAGATGAGGAATTGTTCCATAAACAGAAAATGAATTCTTCGGAACAATGGAGTTTCAAGCTTAGAGTTCACAATATAAATGTGTATAAATAGGTTATGAGATTCATCCGAATTATTGAAGAAAAGGATACATATTAAAGGAGGTAGGACAATGGCAAAAATTACTGTAGGAACCGAAAATCAAGCACCAGTTGAGATATATTATGAGGATCATGGCATAGGGAAACCGGTTGTACTCATTCATGGGTGGCCGTTAAGTGGTCGATCTTGGGAATACCAAGTTCCCGCTCTTGTTGAGGCTGGATACAGAGTTATAACATATGATCGTCGAGGTTTTGGAAAATCATCTCAGCCGTGGGAAGGGTATGAATATGATACCTTTACTTCTGATTTACATCAACTATTAGAACAGTTAGAGCTTCAAAATGTCACACTCGTTGGTTTTTCTATGGGTGGAGGCGAGGTAGCCCGGTATATTAGTACGTATGGAACAGATCGTATTGAAAAGGCTGTTTTTGCTGGGGCAGTTCCTCCATATTTATACAAATCAGAGGATCATCCTGAAGGGGCATTAGATGATGCAACAATTGAAGCATTCAAAAGTGGTGTGATAAATGACCGCCTTGCATTTCTTAATGAATTTACTAAGGGATTTTTCGCGGCTGGTAATCGAACAGATTTAGTTAGTGAGCCATTCCGTTTATATAATTGGGATATTGCAGCCAGTGCATCACCTAAAGGAACACTTGATTGTATTACCGCCTTTAGTAAGACAGATTTTAGAAAAGACTTGGAGAAGTTTAATATACCTACCCTTATTATTCATGGTGATTCAGATGCGACTGTACCATTTGAATATAGTGGGAAATTAACACATGAAGCAATTCCTAATTCTAAAGTAACGTTAATAAAGGGTGGTCCACATGGGCTAAATGCAACGCATGCCAAAGAATTTAATGAAGCACTCCTATTATTTTTAAAGGACTGATTACAACTATATAATTGTTAATTGATAACTTATAAACAAGTTAAAATAAAGCTTTATAAAAGATGCTCTTGGATAAATCCAGGAGCATCTTTTTAAATGGTGATATTGAGATGTTAGGTTGATAAATCTCCAGTAGTTTTGGATTGAATATTCTTCTTAACAGCTAAAATGTATTGATTAGAGTTTTTTAGATTTCTTAGAAGTATTGTTATATTACTATCAAGATAATATTTTGAATAATCCTCAAAAAAAGAAATGTACATTTTTTTTTGAGGAAGAAATATCTTGTCAGAAAACAATAAAATCTTATTAATTTTTATAATTGGTAGAATTTTTATAGAAATAATTCTCTTAATATATTAAAATAACATTGTATTATGTCAGATTTTAATTAGGGGAGAGAAATTTTATGTTGAAAAAAATCATTCCAGTTGCTTTAGCAATAAGTACAGTTACTTTTACTAGTGTATTTGCTGCGCCTTCAGCACAAGCAAGTACAGAACCAAACCGCTACATAGATGTGCAAATGCTCGGTATTAACGATTTTCATGGGCAACTAGACACTGTAAAAAAGATTAACAATAAAGATGCAGGGGGAATTGAGTACTTAGGGGCTTATTTACGTGATCGTGAAAAACAAAATCCGAATACATTAAAGGTACATGCTGGAGATGTTGTTGGAGCAAGTACTCCTGTTTCAGCATTATTACAAGACGAACCTACGATTGAATTTCTAAATGATTTGAAATTCGATGTTGGGACTATAGGAAATCATGAATTTGATGAAGGTGTTGTGGAAATGAACCGCCTTATTTATGGTGGATACCATGAGAAAACAGGGAATTTTAAAGGAGCAAAATTCCCATATGTTGCCGCAAATTTCTATAATAAATCCACTGGCCGTTTATTTTTACCACCATTCACTATAAAAAAGGTACAAGGAGTTCCTGTTGGATTCATCGGAGTCGTAACAACGGATGTTCCTAACCTTGTTATGCCTACTATGCTAAAGAATGTAGAAATTACAGATGAAGTTGAAGCTATTAATAAATCCGTAAAGCAATTAAAAAAACTAGGCGTTAAATCTATCGTTGTTCTTGCGCATAACGGAGGTATAACAGATGGGAACGGCGTAACAAATGGTGATATCGTCCGATTAGCAAATGAGACTGATCCAGAAGTCGATGTTATTTTTGGTGGGCATAGCCACACTTATGTAAATGGAACTGTTAATAATAAACTTGTCGTACAAGCAAATTCTTATGGTATGGCTTTTGCTGATGTTGATGTAAAGATCGATCGTAAAACACAAGATATTGTTGAGAAAAAAGCAGAAATTGTTACAACTTACCATGAAGGCATGGAGCCTGATAAAAAAATCAAGAAGAAGATGGAGAAATATCAAGCAAAAATCGCACCTCTTGTTAATGAAGTTGTAGGTAAATCTATTGCTCCACTAGATCGCAAACTCAATACGGCTGGTGAATCTACTCTTGGAAATTTAGTTGCTGATGCCCAGCGTACAACAATGCAATCTCAAATTGCACTTATGAATCCTGGTGGTATTCGTAATGACTTAGATGCTGGTGATATAACATGGGGAGAGATATATGGTATTCAACCATTCGGAAATCAATTAATAAAAGTAAATTTAACAGGCCAAGACATTCGTGATATTTTAAATCAACAATGGCAAAAAGACATAACAAGAATGCTTCAAATTTCAGGGATCCAATACACTTGGGATGCGAACAAGCCTAATGGAGAAAAAGTAACAAGTATTCGCTTAACAAATGGAGAAGAAATTATTCCTTCTAAAACTTACAGCGTCGTTGCTAACGCATTTTTAGCTTCAGGTGGAGATGGATTTGTATCCTTTAAAAACGGTAAAGATGCTGAAACAGGGCCAACTGATTTTGAAGCGTTAGTAGATTATATAAAAAAATCAAAAGAACCAATTCAGTCTATTATTGATGGAAGAATTCAAAAAACAAATTAGGTTTTTATTAATCTCAAAAACAACTAGATTATCTGTGCGCTAAACTTTTTAGTGTGCAGGTAATCTATTTTTTGTGGGTTTGAAATAAAGTCTTACTGTGGACAATGGGTATATCGTCTAGATGCAGAGTGCAGAAAAAAATGAAGTAAACAAAAAAATAACCCTAAACTAACTCTATGATAAAGAGAATACATTGCAAAAAAACAAAATTTGGAACTTCCTATTAGCCCAATATTAACTGCGCTACAATGGATTGAAGCTCATGTAGTTTTATATTCGTATGAGTGAATTAAGAATTTCTTAAGAACCTATTAAGAAATAAGTGAGTTTTAGGAATTAGAATAAATGTATCTTAACAGTAATAAGAAAATGAATGTTTTAAATGGAAGTTAGCAGAGTATGTCAAAAAGCTATAAGTAAATATTTCAGGAGGTTTTTTATGAAAAAGAAAATAATTATTGCAATTGTTGCTTCTGCTATAACAATGACTCATTTTGTAGGAAATACTTATGCAGATTCGAAAACAGAGGTTTCTGTTACAGCTCCCTACAATACAAATCAAATAGCGAAATGGTTAGAAGCACATGCAAAGCCTTTAAAAACAACTAATCCAACTGCATCTCTTAATGATTTGAAACCACTTAAGAATATGGTAGGTTCAGCTTCAATTGTAGGTTTAGGTGAAGCTATGCATGGGGCTCATGAGATTTTTACAATGAAACACCGTATTGTTAAGTATTTAGTATCTGAAAAGGGCTTTACCAACTTAGTTTTAGAAGAGGGATGGGACAGAGCTTTGGAACTTGATCGATATGTTCTTACTGGAAAGGGAAACCCAAGCCAACATTTATCACCTACATTTAAGACGAAAGAAATGCTAGATTTACTTGATTGGATTCGACAATATAATGCTAATCCAAAACATAAATCGAAAGTACGTATCATCGGGATGGACATTCAATCAGTAAACGAGAATGTCTATGATAGTATAATAGAATATATTAAAGCGAACAATTCAAAACTGTTGCCTAGAGTAGAAGAGAAGATAAAAGGTCTTATTCCTGTAACAAAGGATATGAATACTTTTGAAAGCCTTACGAAAGAAGAAAAAGAAAATTATGTTTTAGATGCTAAACAAATTAGTGCTTTATTAGAGGAAAATAAAAGCTATTTAAATGGAAAATCTAAAGAGTTTGCATGGATAAAGCAAAATGCTCGTATTATTGAACAGTTTACTACAATGTTAGCGACGCCTCCTGATAAACCAGCGGATTTTTATTTGAAACATGATATTGCAATGTATGAAAATGCGAAGTGGACTGAAGAACATTTAGGAAAAACCATTGTATGGGCACATAATGGACACGTTTCGAAAACAAATATGCTTCCTTTTATATATCCTAAAGTAGCTGGACAGCATTTAGCAGAATATTATGGAAAAAGATACGTATCTATTGGAACGTCAGTTTATGAAGGACAATACAATGTCAAGAATAGCAATGGTGAATTTGGCCCATATGGAACATTAAAATCGGATGATCCAAACAGTTATAACTACATTTTTGGACAGGTCAAAAAAGATCAATTTTTTATTGATTTACGTAAGGCGAACGGCGTGACAAAAACTTGGTTAAACGAACAACATCCAATTTTCGCTGGAATAGCTACCGAAGGGCCTGATATACCAAAAACTGTTGATATATCATTAGGTAAAACGTTTGATATACTTGTTCAAATTCAAAAAGTGAGTCCATCTCAACTACATCAATAAATTTAGAATCATGTGCCTTAATGACAACTTGAGAAGTGTTTCATATCATACTATGAATTTTGTTTTATATAGTAAGAAGAATAATTGTATTGGAAAAAATTAGAGATTCAACCTGTTAAGAGTAAAATGAATCTTCAATATGTAAAGCGCAAAAAACACTGAAGCGAAAAGCATCGGTGTTTTTTGCGCTTTCGGGCACAGATGCTACTTCAATCCTATCATTATAGAAACAATTTCAAATGTAAGGAATTCGTAAGGGATAGGTAAGGAAAAAGAGATTTTCATTGTGTAGGATAAAAATATGAGGAGGCGTGAAGGGGGAATAAGTACGGCCTACATATAAAACAAATAATCAGTAACAAGAGTGTTTTAAGGAAAAGAAGTAATTTCTATGGTTAATATGCATATGGAAAAAGAGTGATTTAGAGATTGTTAGGACACAATGGTGTTTGTGAAAATAATGATTAGTAAGATAATTGCAAATTCATTGTTGACTTTTATCATTGGGAGAGTTGATAGTTGTGTGGTTAGTATATGACATAGCTATCAACAATCAATACAATTTAAATAGAAGAGAGGAATTCTTTATGAAAACAAGCAGTAAAATTACATGTGCAAGTCTAGCACTTTTAATTGGTGGAAGTTCCCTGTTATACATAACACCAACATCAATTGTAAAAGCAGAATCTACGCAAAATGTATCTAGTTCGTTACAAACAAGTACGAAAAGCGATCGTACTTCCGTTAAGAAAGCAATGCGAGATGAACTGCAACTTGGATACCCGGGAATACTCGCTCAAATTTCTAAGGGGGGTAAAACTTGGAGTTATAGTGCTGGGATAGCGGATTTGAAAACTAAGAAACCAATGAAAGCAGATTTTCGCTTTCGCATTGGCAGTGTGACGAAAACGTTCATTGCAACAGTTCTGCTTCAATTATCTGGAGAGAACCGTTTGAATCTAGACGACTCCATTGAAAAATGGTTACCTGGTGTTATTCAAGGAAACGGATATGATGGTAACCAGATTACGATCCGGCAAATATTGAATCATACAAGTGGTATTGCTGACTATATAAATTCAAAAGACTTTGATATTATGGATACAAAAAAATCGTATACGGCTGAAGAATTTGTAAAGATGGGGATTTCTCTTCCCCCAGATTTTGCTCCAGGGAAGGGTTGGTCTTATTCAAACACAGGATACGTAATACTGGGGATCCTTATCGAAAAAGTAACAGGAAACAGCTATGCGGAAGAGGTTGAAAATCGGATCATTGAACCGCTTGATTTGTCAAATACATTCTTACCTGGCAATTCAAGCGTGATTCCAGGAACCAAGCATGCCCGTGGATATTTACAACTAGACGGAGCAAGTGAGCGAAAAGACGTTACTTATATTAACCCAGGTAGCTCGGATGGAGATATGATCTCTAATGCTGACGACTTAAACAAATTCTTCTCTTATTTACTCAGTGGCAAACTACTGAAGGAACAGCAACTAAAACAAATGCTTACTACAGTTCCTACAGAAAGAGAGGGAACTAGATATGGCCTTGGAATTCTTGAAATTAAGCTTCCGAACGGTGTTACGGTATGGGGACACAGGGGTGCTGTTCCAGGGTTTTCCACTTTTGCTGGTGGAACACTTGGGGGCAAACGTACATTTGCTATCAATGCGAACAGTTTAAACATTAATAATCCGGAATTTTTTAAAGATATTTTACTTGCTGAATTTAGCAAGTAGGTAAAAAGGAAAAACGGATAAATTTTGTCATTTGTAATTTAAAACGGAATGGATTATCGCTTGAAATGAGTATAGAGGGGATGAAGTATATAGAAACAATCAAACCAATCATGAGAGATGGCTAAGGGGTTACATTGGCCGGTTAAAAGAGCAACACATATAATGAGTGATTATTATATATACTATTGTATTTGTATGGGTATTGTCACTAATTGTAAATTTATATAAGGTGCGAAGTCTAATTTAAGACTTCGCACTTTTTCCGTTTAACAGCTTTTATTGTGAAGCTATTAACAATAGAAAAAGGAGAATGTAACTAGTTATGCAGATGAATCTTGGTACATGCGCTATGTAGGATTTTTTTTGGGGATATACAAAAAATAAATTTAGAAGAATATATGAATTAGAGACAAGAAAGCTCAAGTGAATTGAAAACCTTTACTTTTTTGTTTTGGAAATAGTATTTAATTAAACAGTATGGTACTTTATTTTAATAATTGAACAACTGCCTACTAAAAAAATTGATAGGCAGTTGCTTTGCTTTTGGGTGAAAAAATGATTTTTCTTTAATCTGTAATAACAGTTATAAATTAATTTTAATTATCTTATGAAATAGGGAAAATCAATATAAGTTATAATTATTACTTGTTTTTTTGTTTTACTTGTTCTTTTAATTCATCAAGGGTCTTACCGCTAATATTGTCAGTAATAGTTTCATGTATTTCATTTTTTAATACAATTGTTTTTCCTGCAAGTTGTGCTTTGGAAGACATTTTACTTTCATTAATAGTTTCTATGTTTGTCTGAAGGTCTGCTTTGTTATTTTCATCAAAGGTAATTGCGAATGGTTCAATTGCTCCGTAGTAGTTACCAAATAATTGATCCTTCTTCAAAAACATCATATATTTTTTATTAACCATAGGTTCGATATATAAAGGATCCTTATTTTGCACCTCTTTAGTAGTTATCTTAGTAGCCTTTTTTGTAACTGTGCCATCTGGTGCAACAACTGCATTAGAATCTTCAAGTTTTACAGTTTCAGCGAAACGATGATTGATTTTTATTTGTTTATTTTCATTCACACCTTTAATTGTTTCGGAAATGTTGAAATTATATAGATGTCCTTCAACGTAATTTTCTTTGTCCTCTTCCGATGGATTACTTGGATTACGTGCCATATTCCACTTAGAGTCAAGACCTTCATATTCACCGATTACAACTAGATCTGCTTCATTAATCATTTGATTTAAATCACTTGTAGCAGGGAAATCTTTACTGAGAATAACAGTTTCGGTATTCTTATCTTCTTCAGCAACAGGGGAGAAGTGACTATTAAATGCTGAATATCCTCCCAAACCAATTACTGTAGCCAAAGGTATTGCAATTACCATAGTTTTTGCTTTTTTACTTAACATTAAGAAATCATCTCCTTTTTCTGTTAATAGATTGCATTTACACCATTTTTATCGTCAGTTTGAGGGACATGCATAGTAGTACGATTACGATTGCTGTTCATAATTGAAGTACCACTGTTGTGACCTATTCCTATTGCATGACCAAACTCATGGACTCCTGTACTTTTAGCAACATTTGATTTTGTAATATTTGTATTACCTGCGTTAATATCACCAGCAAATTTCGTTACTTTTTTAGTGGATGTATTATAAGATGTCTTCATTCTTCCATAATAAGTAGAGGAACTTTCAAACCAAGAGTTTAATGTGTTCACAGAAGAAGAGGAAACTGTAAAATTAATACGAGAAGCAGTGTACCAGGCTGAATCGGCAGCTTGCCAACCAGATTTGATGATACTTGAACCATCGTCTAATCTGTCTCCCCATTTATATGTAGCTGATTTTGAAGGCAGCTTCCATCCTTCTTTTACATAAGCCTCTGAAACGCCAACGCTTGAAAAAACAAACACAGTACCTAATAAAAATGCAGTAATCCCTTTTTTAAAATTCATATTATCCCTCCAAGGATTATTTTTAACAAGAGAATTATAGCACCATTCTCTTCTTTTGGATTAATATTTAATTAACATTTAGAATATTTTGTATTGAGAAAATATAATTTAGGGAGACTTTATTATAATGTATAAATATAAAGCAATGAAATGGTGTCTATGTTTATTCATATTTACTTTTTTAATTATTATTGGTAAAACAATTTGGTCCAGTATAGATGTGGCAGGAGTGTCTAGCGTGTCATCGAATTCTGAAACTATAGTATTAAATAAGACATTCAAAACTACAAATCATTTAAGCGAAATGGTTGAAGAAGCAGACGTAATTGTACTAGGTGAATATGACGGCTTATACTCTAAATGGAATATGGCAAACAGTTCATCACATGAGATTCAAAGTGAAGATGTTGAAGGCCATTTGTTTAGTTTTCATGTCAAAGAAATCTTAAAAGGGGACTATGTAAAGAATGAAATCTTAATAAATCATAGATATTCAGAAAATCTCGTATTAGAGGAAAGTAATGAAATCATTGATAAAAATGGAATCATTCTGAAAGGTGCTACGAAAGTGTTTACTAAAAAAGTAGAAAATAAAGATCCATTGTATATAAAACCAAAATCTGAGGAGACATATATAGTTTTTTTAAAAGAAAATAATAAACTTGGACATTTTTATCCAGCTTTAGAACCTTTTATGATTGAATTTGATGTAAGAAATATTGCACACCTAAAGAGCAATCTAATAAATTGGGATAAAAATAAATATAAATTTGAAACAAAGGTTAAGAATAAAACTTTTTATATTGAAAATGACATAGATTCAACGATCAAAGATAATATTAGCGGAAAAAAATTGAGGGACATTAAGGATTTTGTGAAGAGGACTTCAAAAATGAAATAACATTGTAATAAGTTATATTTCTATTATTAATTGAAAGTTATTACCCTATAAATTCAGTTATTTATTATATAACTGAGTACATAAAAAATGAACTGAATTCTAATAAATAACGTAAAAGCTAAAAGATTTTCGCTTTGAGAACATCTCAAAACATTAAATTGATGGTAACTTTGTTGTATCTCTTTAAACATACCTATATTAAAACCCAAATTTCTCAATTTAATGCTGAGATATTTGGGTTTTTTTAAAGTAATCAATTTTTTAAAAAATTTTTAGAAATTTAAAGATAAAGTATTGTATACATGTAAGTATGATTAAAAATGAAAAGTTGTAAATGCTAAATTTAATTAAATACGCCTTACTCTCTTTACCATTGGCCTGAGTGAATAGTTTATAGGAAATTACACTGGCTAAAGATGCGATAATTGTTCCAAGCCCTCCAATATTTACTCCTAGTAATAAAGCTTTCCAATCAGAAGTAAAGTTTGATAGAAGAATTGAAGTAGGAAAATTGCTAATCAATTGACTCAAGAATATGGAACTAAAGAAGACTGAAGTATCTCCTCTTAAATTAGCGCGAGCAAATGTCTCCAGCGCATCGGAATGGGAAATGTTTCCGATAAAAATAAAAAAACAGACAAAGGTTATTAGAAGAAAGTAATCGATCTTAAATAGTAAGTTTCTATCTAACGTAAATGCTGCCATCAATGTAACTATTAGCGCAATGTAATAATTAATGACACCAAAAATAGATGCAATGATAGTGATAAGTATCAAAATCCAGATGGTAGCTTTTTTTCGATTCTTCACGGTAATAACAGGTAGTTCTATTTTTAAATCTGTTTTTTGAAGTTTTTGAGTAAATATAAATAACAAACTGATTCCAAGTACAGCTAAAAGCAGGATTGAACCTAAAAATGGGATGAGCTTAATTCCATAGTAAGAATATAAGTATAAATTTTGTGGGTTTCCCATAGGCATCAAGCTACTGCCGATGTTTGCCGCAATTGTTTGCAGGATGATTGTATCCATCATGTTCATTTGTGTTTTTTTACTAATGACAAGTGTTATTGGAACAAAAGTGAGGAGAGCGACATCATTTGTTACAAACATGGAGCAAATAAAGCATAACAAAATTAGAATAATAGATATTGACCTGCTGTTATTGCATTTATTTAAAATCGCAACGGCAAGTTTGTCTAATATCTTTAGCTGTTCCAAGGCCTTAATGGCCACCATTAGATTAAATAAGCTAATTAACACTTCAAAGTTAATATATTCGATCTTTGGCGAATGTATTAAGCAGCTTACAATTGCTAGTATCAGTGAAATGGTAAGTACTAAATCCTTTTTTAAAAATTCGAATTTCATAAGGAGTCTTTTTTTATTTTGAACGAATACTATTTCTTTCACAATACACCACCTGTAATCTATGTTAGTAGAATGAAACGCAAAGGAAATATACATTTAATAATAGATATTCAACAAATCTCACTAGGGGGATTAATTGAGAAAACAAATGTTTTTTGTATGATACCATAAATAAATTAAATGTTTTGTTTTTTTAATATTCTTATAATAACTTATCGATTCTTGATTTCAAATACTTTATATGAAGTTCTAAAAGAGAAAAAGTATGCATGTTTTTATGAAGAAAATAGAGACTTGTCAAAAGTTAGGTAGAACGGAATCCGTGATGTTTGGATACTGTATAAAATTCACAAAACCTCACTGTTTTTTAGATGAAAAAACCTTAAAATATTTTTTGGTTTTTATAAAAATCTGTACTTTTTCGTAACATTCTGTACTTTTGATTATAAATTAAAAATAAGCTTCTCTTAGTTGAAGATTGAAAGCGCTTCATAGTTTTTCTATGAACTTTTTACCTAGCCTATTTTTGAGATTAGTAGTGAGAAAGGAGATATTTCCATGTTCTAGGGAAAATTAACAAAAAACCAGTTAATCACTATTGATTATTATGATTTAAATGTAAATCACCGGTAAACGAAACAAACATAATAGTACAACAATATTAGTGGATAAGAATATTAGTTTTACAGAAGGGGATAGAGCACCGTATGTATAAGCGTTAAGTTCTTCAAAAATTCAGTTTTACAGTTACATGTTGTGATGTTTGCTTAAACAGGCCAATCCTATTAATATAGAAAATTTTTATCCTTGTTGTATTTGAATATGAATGAGGTATTTATGCCAGGGAATATAGGTGATTTTATATAGATTATGATAGATAAATTTTTGGTATGGAGTGATAATATGGAAAGATTTTTTGTAGATTTAGTCGGGTCAACGAATGATTTTTTATGGTCTAAATTGTTAATTATTATGCTTGTTATTTGCGGAATTTATTTTACATTTAAATTGAATTTTGTACAGTTTCGAATGTTAAAAGAGATGGTCCGTGTATTAATGGAGGGGAAAAGTGGTTCTAAAGATCAAATCTCCCCTTTTCAAGCGTTTTGTATTGGTATGGCAGCTCGCGTTGGAACAGGGAATATTACAGGAATTGCGATTGCGATTGCATTAGGGGGGCCTGGAGCTGTATTTTGGATGTGGATTATTTCTATTATTAGCTCGGCATCCAGTTTTGTTGAAAGCACATTAGCACAGATATATAAAGTAAAAGATAAAACTGGCTTCCGCGGTGGTCCATCCTATTATATGGAAAAAGGGTTGAATAAACGTTGGATGGGAGTATTATTCTCTATTTTAATCACAATTACTTTTGGTCTTGTATTCAATTCAGTACAATCAAATACAGTTACAATTGCTTTTCAAAATGCATTTGGTACAGATCGCCTAACAGTCGGGATAATCATGGCCATTGCTTTCGCTGCGATTATCTTTGGTGGTGTACAACGTATTGCAAAAATGGCTGAATACAAAGTGGTATTTTTAGCGGTATTATACATTGGAGTTGCATTATTTGTTGTAGTTACCAACATATCAAAAATGCCGGAAGTTCTTTCTCTTATTGTTCAAAACGCATTTGGTTTTAAACAAATAGCAGGAGGTTCAATTGGTGCAGCACTTATGAATGGGGTTAAACGTGGTTTATTTTCAAATGAAGCTGGTATGGGAAGTGCACCAAACGTTGCTGCAACAGCAACAACAAGTCATCCGGTGAAACAAGGACTGATTCAAGCATTTGGTGTATTAACGGATACACTGATCATTTGTACTAGCACTGCCTTTATTATTTTGCTTTCTGATGCATATAAACAACCGGGGTTAAATGGTATTGCACTTACACAAGCAGCATTAAGTGAACACATCGGTTCTTGGGCATCGGGTTGTCTTGCTATCTTTGTTTTTTTATTTGGATTTGGTGCGTTAATTGGCAACTATTATTATGGTGAAACAAATATTCGCTTCTTACATACAAGTAAAGTGTGGTTAATGATATACAGAATAAGTGTGTTGGCTATGATTGTATTTGGTTCCGTTGCAAAGGTTCAAATTGTATGGGATTTAGCGGATTTATTTATGGGCTTTATGGTTATTATTAATTTAATTGCTATTACCTTACTTTCAAAAGTAGCATTTGCGGCGTTACAAGATTATATAAATCAGAAAAAAGCTGGTAAAGATCCTATTTTTTATAAAGAAAACATTAAAGGGCTTAAAAATATTGAATGTTGGGAAAATTATCAGAAAAATTCAAAAAAGAAAAGTGTGTAATAAGAAAGATATTCAGACTGCAATATGTCTGAATATCTTTCTTGGTTCTAGTTCAAATATTATTGATTATAGTAAAGAAAAAATCATTCTATATAAAGTTAATAGTACGGGGGAATATTTTTAAATGATAAAAGATTATAGCATTCAAATTGAGGGTCAAGAAAAAGTTTGCTTAGATCAATGGGTAGCCCATTATCGAACGTATGCAGCTAAGGGACGAAGCGCCAGTTATATTCCCGCTCTGGGGGAAATAAATGTATCGCAGTTAGGTATTTGTATAGTAAAGCCAGATGGAACAATGATAAAGTCAGGAGATTGGGAGATACCTTTCACATTACAAAGTATATCAAAAGTAATCGGTTTTATAGCCGCTTGTTTAAGTCGCGGTATTTCTTATGTATTAGAACGAGTTGACGTAGAGCCAACTGGAGATGCCTTTAATTCAATTATTCGTTTAGAGATACATAAACCAGGAAAACCTTTTAATCCTATGATTAATGCTGGAGCGATTACGATAGCTTCACTTTTGCCAGGGAAATCGGTGCAAGAAAAATTAGAATCTCTATACGTATTAATTGAAAAAATGATAGAGAAGCGTCCTGCTATTAATGAAATAGTATTTCAATCCGAATGGGAAACGGCTCATCGTAATAGAGCTTTAGCATACTATTTAAAGGAAAATGGTTTTCTAGAATCAGATGTGGAGGAGACACTAGAGGTTTACCTAAAACAATGTTCGATTGAAATAAATACAGAAGATATTGCTTTAATAGGGCTTATACTAGCACATGATGGATATCATCCTATTCGCAAAGAACAAGTGCTCCCTAAAGAAGTGGCTAGGTTAACAAAAGCTTTAATGCTTACTTGTGGAATGTACAATGCTTCTGGAAAATTTGCTGCTTTCATTGGATTACCAGCTAAGAGTGGGGTATCTGGCGGAATTATGACACTTGTTCCCTCAAAATCTAGGAAGGATTTATCGTTCCAAGATGGATGTGGTATTGGTATTTACGGACCAGCCATTGATGAGTATGGGAATAGTTTACCAGGAATTATGTTGTTAGAACATATTGCAAAAGAATGGGATTTAAGTATATTTTAAAAAGGAGCACAGATATTTTGGTGTTAGAGTGAGTCCAAAAGTGTTCAGACCTTATATTGTGTCTGAACATTTTTGAGTTATAAAGTATCTTTCTAAAGTAGAAGAGTGTAATGAATACTCACAATCTATAATGCTTTCGTTTATATCTTATTTATCAGTTTTTGAAAAAAATAGAGTAAGTATTGTATTAATGCAAATAGGTTTGTATACTGACTGTTAGGCGAAAGTGAGAAGTGATTATTTTGAATCTTAGTAATTTAGTAAAAAAAGACATCTATATTCTCGTTTTAATGATACTTACAGTACCCTTAGTAGGTGAAATAAAGTCATTTCCCTTAAATGAAACATTTAGAATGAGCTTTGGTGCACCAACATTTTTCTTTTTTTTGTTATTATTTCGACGAGTTCCAGCATTTTTACCGGGTTTTTTAACAGCAATAGTCGTTGTAGTATTTCGTATCTCAATGGATGTCATTATAAAGGGAAATATGGATTGGCTAGCTGCTTTTCATACGCACTATCCTAGTTTTTTCTTTTATTTTACTTATTCGTATCTCTTTCATTTAGCAAAAATCAAACGTTTTTATCATCAACCACTAATGATTGGTTTTATTGGTTGTATTATTGAAATACTGTCAGACTGTGTGGAATTAATGATTCAATATTTCGTATTAAAAACATCAATCACATCCGAGGCAATAAATGAGATCATTGTTATCGCATGTTCCCATAGTTTTATAGTTCTAAGCTTTTTCAATATGATGAAATTGTATGAAGCGCAATCAAGGGAGAGACACATAAAGAAACAAAATGAACACATGCTCATGCTCATCTCTAATTTATATGAAGATGCTGTTCATTTAAAAAAAACATTACAAGATGCTGAGAATATAACAAAAAAATCCTATGATTTATATAAAACCTTAGACTCTTTTGAGCACAAACAGATGAATTTTCAGTTTGAGGATTTAAGGCAACAGGCATTACAAATTGCTGGCGAGGTCCATGACGTTAAAAAGGATAACCAACGCATTTTTGCGGGACTTTCAAAACTAATATCTGATGAAAGTTTTACAGATTATATGTCTGTACATGAACTGGTAAACATCATTATACGGGCAAATACGAAATATGCACGGTTGCTAGAGAAAGACATCCAATTTGTGTATAAAATTGATGGTGTGCATCCTCATTATCATATTTATACAATCTTATCTATTATAAATAATATCGTAACAAACGCTGTAGAAGCTATCCAAGGTATGGGAATCATCACAATTGACATTAATAAAGACCATCATTTTGTTGAATTTCGAGTAGGAGATAACGGTCCAGGTATTTCTTCAAAATATAAAGATTCAATTTTTGAGCCTGGTTTTACTTCTAAATATGATGATTTAGGCAATCCATCGACAGGCATCGGACTATCGTATGTTAAAGAAATGGTCGAACAACTAGAAGGTGATGTTACGCTTGAGGACAGAACCGAAGGAAAAGGATCAATTTTTATAATTAGATTAGGGATTGATCATATAATTTCGAAAGGGTGATTCTATGTATTTTTATATAGTAGATGATGAAAAAGCGGTTCGCTCAATGTTGGCTCAAATTATCGAGGATGAAGATCTTGGAGAGGTTATAGGAGAAGCTGAGGATGGTTTATCTTTAGAGCAACACATGCCAATCCTTAAAAAGATAGATATTTTATTTATCGATTTGTTAATGCCGATTCAAGATGGAATAAAAACAATTCGTCAAATAAAGCCTTCGTTTAAAGGGAAAATCATCATGGTCTCTCAAGTAGAATCAAAAGAATTAATTGCTGAAGCTTATTCGCTTGGCGTTGAATACTATATTATTAAGCCAATTAACCGGATTGAAGTATTAACAGTTGTTCGGAAAGTCATTGAAAGAATTCGTTTGGAAAAATCGATAAAAAACATTCAAGAATCGCTTAATATGGTATTAAAATTGGATAGTAATTCAAGTGCGCAAGAAAAATACCGTAATGAAAAACATTTAAATACTTTTAATCACTTTCAAAATTCCATTCATTTTCTTTTGTCTGAATTAGGAATAGCCAGTGAAAGTGGAAGTAAAGATTTAATGGATATGCTAGATTATTTATATAAATATGAACAAGATAACACGTTGGAACAAGGTTTTCCTTCACTAAAAGAGATTTTTATGAATTTAGCTCAAAAAAAACTTGGGGATTCAGCTGAAGATACCGAATTAAAAAGGTTCATAGAAGCTTCCAAACAACGGATTCGGAGAGCAATTTATCAATCATTAAACCATTTAGCATCCCTTGGACTTACTGATTTTTTAAACCCGAAGTTCGAAAATTATGCCTCTAGATTTTTTGATTTTACTACCGTAAGGAGAAAGATGACAGAATTGAATAATGAACCAACAGTACCTGCTCGTATTGATACGAAAAAATTTATTCAAGTTCTTTATTTTGAAGCAAAACGAATACACTTGGAATTACGATGATAAACTCTTGCTCATTATTACTTTCAATTAATAGATTGATAGTTGTTTTCATGTTATTTGTTTTATATAGTTTTTCTAAGAGAGTATTTTCCTTTATTTCATATTGGTTTTAAAATCAGAAAATTCCGTATGGATTCAGTGGAAATATATTAACTTAGAACAAAAAAATGTGTATGCTCTATTTTTAAATATTAATATTCGTTAAAGGAAATAAAAAATTTCACAATAAGATATAAATACATAGTAAGTTGAATAAAGAAAAAAGATGCTATCTTCTAGCATCTTTTTTCTTTAAGAGGAAATATCATTGATACTTATATTATTTTAAATTCAAATGCGGGCATATAAATAAAGGAAAAGGAGATAATATCTAACAAATTATAATTGGAAATTGTATTTTAGGTCAGAAATGTTTTTATACTAATTAGGTTATTGGTACTAAATAAGCATAATGTCTTGCTTTTCTGCTCTTTAATCTTATAGTTATTTTTTATTAAGTACATACCGTTCTTTAGAAGTCTCAATCCTAGCAGAGTATATAAATTAGGTGATAAACATGTGGAACATAATTACTTCTTATCTTCCAGATTGGAAAGTCTTTGTACAAGCTTTTATCTTGTTTTTAATTCCGTATACTATCTCAAGATTTTTTCATTGGGTTCGTATGTCAGAGAAAGAGTGGGAAGAATGAGTTGGTGGAAGTCAAGAGATAAACAAGTGAAAAAAAATAATATTCAAAGTAAAACGAAACAAGAGCATAAACCTTCTCAAAATACAACTGTTCATTTCACGAATGATTTTGCCTCTAACTTAGAACTTATAAAGCAACAAATCGGACATAATTCTGATGTTCGCTTTCGGAAGTTTAATATTGGACGCACAGATATTCAAGCTGGGATCATTTTTGTTGATGGTCTATCAGATAAAGAGATCATTGACAAACATATTATGAAATTACTAATGGATGATTTTTCTGACGAATATAAAAATGAATCTTCTTATGTGGAGGGGACTGTTTCAAAAGAATATATTAAAAATAAAGTTCTTACAATTAGTGAAGTAGCAGAAGTCCATTACATAAAAGATGTGATATCCAAAGTATTGATAGGTTCAACAGCTCTTTTAATTGATGGTTTAGCAGATGTGTTTATTCTTGGTACAACAAAAGCAAATAAACGAAACATGGAAGAACCAGTATCGGAGGCATTAGTCAGAGGTCCACGGGTGGGGTTTACTGAAGTATTAAGTGACAATACCTCACTTTTGCGACGGCATTGTGCGGATGAAAACTTATCATTAGTAAAGCTACCAGTAGGAGAGCGTGCAAAGAAAGAGCTAGTTGTCGCATTTATTAAAGATCTTGCTAGTACAGAATTGGTGGATGAAATAAAAAACAGAATTCAGAAAATTGACATAGACAGTGTACTCGAATCTGGTTATATTGAGCAACTCATTGAAGATAATTATCTAAGTCCTTTTCCGCAGATTCAAAATACAGAACGACCTGATCGTGTTATTAGTGCTTTGATGGAAGGTCGAGTAGCTATTTTGTTAGATGGAACACCATTTGTTTTAATTGCTCCAGTTACATTTAGTATGCTACTGCAATCACCAGAAGATTATTATGAAAGGTGGCTTCCTGGTACGCTTCTCCGCTTATTACGCTTCATGACAGCTTTTGTTTCATTATTTGCTCCAGCACTGTATATTTCTTTCATTTCGTTTCATCCAGGATTAATTCCCACTAAGCTCGCTATTTCTATTCTCGGATCGCGAGAAGGAGTTCCTTTTCCCGCTTTAATAGAAGCGTTAATTATGGAAGTAGCTATCGAAGTTTTACGAGAAGCGGGTTTACGTCTGCCTAAACCAATTGGACCTGCAATGGGAATTGTGGGCGGTTTAATAATTGGTCAGGCTGCCGTAGAAGCAGGCATTGTTAGTCCAATAATGGTTATCGTTGTTGCGGTAACAGCTATTTCTTCTTTTACTATTCCGCAATATAGTGTGGGAATTACGTTACGCATTCTTCGTTTTGTAGCTATGTTTTGTGCTGCGATATTTGGCTTGTATGGAGTTATTCTCTTCTTTCTTTTACTTTGCAGTCATTTAGTGAAACTGAAAAGTTTTGGCGTTCCTTATACTAGCCCTGCTGTTCCGTACCGATTTAGTGATTGGAAAGATTTTATGGTTCGCATGCCATTAAAAATAATGAGACGTCGACCGAAAATAATGCATACCAAAAAAACTAACCGCAAAAGGTAGCTGATGACGAAAGGAAGTGGCCTTCAGTGATTACTATACCTAAAGACCGAATAACAACTGCACAAGCAGTTGTTATTATTGTAAATTACATACTGGGAACAGGAATCCTCACTCTGCCCAGAGCATCTGTAGAAAAAGTGAAAACACCAGATGTATGGTTAAGTGTGATATTAGGTGGGATACTCGCAATGGTTTCAGGAGTAATTATGGTCAAACTAAGTCAGCAGTTTCCAGATAAAACATTTTATCAATACAGTCAAGATATTGTAGGGAAATGGATAGGCAGGTTGCTTAGTTTTCTTATTATAGGGTATTTTCTTACAACTTCAGCCTTTCAAATTCGTTCAATGGCAGAAGTAATAAGCTTTTTTTTGCTAGAAGGAACCCCCACATGGGCTATTGTTATGCCTTTTATGTGGATAGGTCTCTATTTGATTATGAGTGGTATTAACTCGATTGCACGGATGTTTGAAATAATATTTCCTATTACTTTCTTTATTTTTTTACTCATTTCCTTTATGAGTATAGGGATATTCGAGATAGATAATCTCCGTCCCGTATTAGGTTTGGGAATTAAACCGGTGTTAGATGGGGTAAAAACAACGTCTCTCGCATATACAGGTCCAGAAATTATGTTAATTCTTTTGGTGTTTATGGAACAACGAAAGAAAGCAGTAAAAGCTATTTTAGTTGGAATTTCTATTCCGTTAATCTTTTATGTAATAACTGTTGTAATGGTCATTGGTGCATTATCAATTGATGGGGTTGTAACAAGAACATGGCCGACAATTGACCTTATGCGCAGTTTTGAAATTTCTGGTTTAATATTTGAACGTTTTGAATCTTTACTGCTTGTAATATGGATTATGCAAATATTTGCTACCTATACAATTAGTTACTATGCAGCTGCATTAGGATTGGCACAACTCTTTAAAAAGAGTATTCATCCGTTTATTTTTGCTTTGATTCCAATCATTTACATCATTGCTATGACTTCGAAAAATATAAATGATTTGCTTAAACTGGGGGATATGCTCGGTAATGCTGCTTTATTTTTATTTGGTTTACTGCCACTGCTTCTTCTTATTATTAAGCGATTAAAAGGAGGAGTAGTGTGAAAAATAAATTTAATTATATGCGGTTCTATTTGGTTTTGTTATGTACGCTTTTGCTTCTATTTTTAACAGGATGTTGGAGCAGTAAAGAAGTAGAAGAGTTGAGTTTAACTGCAGGTATAGCACTAGATAAAGGGAAGGATTCAACAATTGAGAAAGAGGATGAGGAAGGAGGTTATCCTAAAAGAAATCTTATAACAGCAACTTATCAAATTGTCAGTTCGCAAGCACAAAGTAAAGGAAACGGACAACAAAAACGTTATATAAATGTTTCTGAGACCGGTGATTCCATTCATCAAATTGTTCGTGAGTTTTCATTGAAAAGAGAGAGCGCAATGTTCAGCCCACATTTAAAAAACATTGTTATTAGTGATAGTCTTGTACGTACATACAGTTTAGAACAATTACTTGAACAGTATCTCCGCGACAATGAAGTTCGGCTTAGCTGTATGATCTTAATTAGCAAGGGTCTAGCGAAGGAGGTACTGGAATCAAACAAAAAAGGAGAAATCCCAGCATTTCGTTTGTCTGGAATTGCAGATAATCGAAAGAGAACAACAAGGATTTTACCTCCTGTATCGCTCGCTAAATTAGAAGGAAAGATGCGGTCAGGGTCCAGTTTTCTTTTGCAAAATGTAATCTCGATGAATGGGGAAACAAAATTTGCAGGAGCTGCTGTAATTAAAGGGAAGACAAAAAAATTGATGGGCTTTTTAAATGAACAGGAATTGGAAGGAGTAGTATGGATAAACGGAAAAAGGAATGGTGGTGTGGTAAAAACTTTTGATAAAGAATCAAAGAAACTCATTATATACGAAATAAAGTCAATAAAAAGCAAAATCATACCACATGTTAACGGAAATAATATTTCCTTTGATGTAAACATTGAATCAGAAGGACGTTTGTCTGAAAATTGGGTGCAACCAGGAAAAGATTTTGAAAATGAATTTTTAAAAAGGGAAGAAAAAGCTATTGAAAATGAAGTAAAGCATTTAGTACATCATGTTACAAAAAAAATACAAAAAGAATATCAAGTCGATATTGCGGGTTTTGGCAACCAATTAAGAATTAAACACCCGAGAACATGGGAGGAAGTCAAAAAAGATTGGGATCGAACATTTAGTAAGGTACCGATTAAATATCATATAAATGTAACTATACAAGATTATGGAGCGTCAAGTTTAAAACGGTGAGACGTCTTAATTGACCTTATATTTACACAAAAACAAAAAGTTACAAAAAATTTAATTTAAAAATTTTTGTAACTTTTTGTTTTTTTATGTCCTTCTTATTATAAATTAAAGAAATGATTTTACCCTATACGTTTCTTTTGCGTTATAAAAGTAGATCACAATAGTTACTATTTAACGTTAGGAAAGAGGAATCGCTATATGTCTTGAATAGGAGGGAGTTTGAAGTGCAAGCGAAAGCAGTGCAAATAGAAGAAATCTATCAAGAAATATTAGACGGTAAAAGAAGTAGGTTTCCACCGAATACATGGAAAGAAGATAGCAATAGAGAGCTATCTAAAAGGGTCACAAAATATTTAATTGAAACAATTTTAAAATGGAATGAAGAGGATATTAAACAAAAATGGAATACGCCTTTAATTATAAAATATCGATTACTCGGCGCGCTCAAACATAGTTATGATAATAGTCCCTATAAGATGATTGAAGACTTATATCCCAATAGATTTAAAGAGTGGGAGTTTGGTATGGCACCATTAAATTTTTGGACTAAAGAAAAAGCTCTTGAAGCATTAAAATGGACTGTTGAAGAAAAAGAAAAACTAAGTAAAGTAGAACTATTCAAATTCTATAGTAAAAAATGGTTAGAGAAAAATAAACTCAGTGCACCATTAGTTATGTATTGGAATGGTAGTCCGTATGCAATGATAAATTCTTTATATCCTAATAAATTTAAAGAGTGGGAATTTAGTATGACTCCTAACAATTTTTGGACTAAAGAAAAAGCATTGGTAGCATTAAGGTGGACTATTGAAGAAAAAGAAAAATTAACTTCTTTTCAATTATTACAAGTTTACAGTGTAAAATGGCTTACTATTCATAATTTAATTTCTCCTTGTCAAATATTCTGGAATAACAGTCCGTACGCCATGATCAATGACTTATATCCTGGTCAAAATAAAGAATGGGAATATAAATTCACACCTACCGGATTTTGGACTGAAAAAAAAGCATTAGAGGCGCTGAAGTGGACTATTGAAGAAAAGGAAAAACTAACAGAGGGGCAATTACTATCTATTTACACACAAAGATGGTTAATTAAACATAAGTTATGGACACCATTAAGAAGATATTGGAAGGGAAGTCCATACAATATGTTAAATACTTTATACCCCAATCGTTATGCAAAAGATATGTTAAAAGGTTATAAAAATAAATAATGATTATATTAGAAGTCTTACTTATATCATACAATATCAAGTTTAATATAGAGTTAATAAAATATTGATTTAATTAATTCTTAACTTAATTATAGGAGCGAAATTATATGTCACTTTTACGAGATGAAGCATTAAAAATGCATAAAGAAAAACAGGGGAAGATTGGTGTTTATTCTAAAGTTAAAGTACAAAATTCAACAGATTTAAGTCTCGCTTACTCACCAGGTGTTGCTGAGCCATGCTTAGAGATTTATAAAGATGAAAGCAAAGTATATGATTATACAATGAAAGGGAATCTAGTTGGAGTTATATCTGATGGAACTGCAGTATTAGGTCTTGGGAATATTGGGCCTAAAGCAGCTATGCCAGTGATGGAGGGAAAAGCTTTACTTTTCAAATCATTTGCTGAGATCGATGCTTTTCCTATTTGTTTAAACACTAATAATCCGGATAAGATTGTTGAGGTTGTTAAATTATTAGAACCAAATTTTGGTGGGATAAACTTAGAAGATATTGCAGCACCACAATGCTTTGAAATTGAGGAGCGCCTAAGAAAATCTTGTGATATTCCTGTTTTCCATGATGATCAACACGGTACAGCTATTGTAACGATTGCTGGCCTAATTAATGCACTTAAGTTAACAAATAAAAAAATTGAAGATGTGCAAATCGTTGTGAATGGTGCTGGTGCTGCTGGGATAGCGATTGTTAAGCTGTTACTTCATATGCATGTAAAAAATGTTATTTTGTGTGACACAAAAGGGATAATATATGAACAGCGACCTATTGGAATGAATGCGCTTAAAGAAGAAATAGCTCGTATTACAAATATAGAACAGAAGCGGGGAACATTAGCAGAGGCCCTTATTGATGCTGATGTATTTATTGGAGTATCAGCTGCAGATGTAGTTGATGAGGATATGATTCGTTCTATGAATCATAATCCTATTATTTTTGCCTTGGCTAACCCTACACCTGAAATTATGCCTAATAAAGCAAAAATAGCAGGAGCACTAGTAGTTGGTACAGGACGTTCTGATTTTCCTAATCAAGTAAATAATGTACTAGCTTTCCCCGGAGTTTTTCGTGGAGCTTTAGATGTACAAGCAAAAGAAATTAATGAAGAAATGAAGCTAGCAGCTGTTTATGCAATAGCTGAGTTAATTTCAGAAGAAGAGCTTCATGTCAACTATGTCATTCCAAATCCGTTTGATCCTAGGGTGGTGCCACATGTAGCATATGCTGTCGCACGTGCTGCAGTGGAAACCGGTGTTTCAAGAAAAAATATCAGCATGTCTGAAATTAAAAACAATCTATTCAGGTTAACAAAAGAGGTAAATATATTAAAATAAATATTTTTCTTAAGAAAATATTATGTAGTAAAGGTTATCTACTTAGTTCTTAGCGTATAAAAAGTTAAATTATGTATATCTCCCTTTCTGATATTTGTAAAACGCATATATTTATTCCTTGTGAAGTATGAAAATTAACAAAGTCTTAAAAGGAGCGAGTTTAAATGATGATTGTTCTTCAGGTAGTTTTAGCAATTTTTATTGTAGTAGGGGGATTCATAAAAATTTTCCGTATATCTTTTCAGGTAGAACATTGGCGACAATATCAATATTCATTATGGTTTATGTCTATAATTGGTTTTATTGAAATTATTGGAGCAATAGGTATAATCGGTGGTATTTGGAATCAATACTTAGCGCTAGGAGCAAATACGTTATTAGCAGTTCTCATGGTCGGAGCCATTCATGCTCATATGTTTCGAGCAAAACAATCTATTTTAATGGCAATTCCTGCATTACTTTGTTTCATATTATCTATGGGGATAATTATTTGGAATTTAAATACATTTTCTTGAGCGTAACTATAAATTTTGAAAATAAGTAATTATTAGAGGAATATGTAAGCTCTATTTAAAATGGTGAATAGTTAAAGAATATTAATTCCGAAAAATTATCACCATTTTACTATTGTTTTTAATAGTTCTATGAATAGAAAGTCGCTTCATTTTTTAAAATGCATGCTTGTAAAGTACATACGAAAACATAACTCATTATAGGAAGGAGAATTTTTAAATTCTATTGATAAACCCAGTAATTGTAATAGCCCTAACTTAGAATAATAATTTCAAAATCAATAAAGTTTAGAATAGAAGGAGCAAGATCAAATTATTATGAATAAACAAATAGGATTTATCGGATGTGGAAACATGGGTATTGCTATGATAGGTGGGATGATTAATAAAAATATAGTGTCTCCAAATCAAATAATTTGTTCAGATTTAAACGTCAGTAATTTAAAAAATGCTAGTGATAAATATGGCATAACTATAACTACTAACAATAATGAAGTTGCTAACAGTGCCGACATTTTAATTTTATCAATTAAACCAGACTTATACACATCGGTAATTAACCAAATAAAAAACCAAATAAAAAATGATGTAATTGTTGTAACTATTGCTGCAGGAAAAAGTATTAAGAGCACTGAGAATGAATTTGATAGAAAGTTAAAGGTTATTAGAGTAATGCCGAATACACCGGTACTTGTTGGGGAAGGAATGTCTGCATTATCTTTTAATGAAATGGTTACAGAAAAAGATATAAAAGAGGTACTAAATATATTTAATAGTTTCGGCCAGACGGAGGTCGTAAATGAAAAATTAATGGATGTTGTTACATCTATTAGTGGTTCTTCTCCAGCATATGTGTATATGTTTATAGAAGCCATGGCAGATGCTGCTGTACTTGACGGTATGCCGAGAAAACAGGCTTATAAATTTGCGGCTCAGGCTGTATTAGGTTCTGCAAAAATGGTATTGGAAACGGGAATACATCCAGGTGAATTGAAGGATATGGTTTGTTCTCCAGGGGGAACGACGATAGAAGCTGTAGCAACATTAGAAGAAAAAGGTTTAAGAACAGCTATCATTTCAGCTATGAAACGTTGTACGAAAAAATCTATGGAAATGTCTCGTTTAACTAGTAAGTGAGAAGATTTGTTTAGGCGTAACTTCATATCCATTAATGTAAGCTATTATTTAAATTAAAAGCTTGTTGCTATTCTCTTATAGAGAGCGGGGCATAAAATTGCCTTTCACAATGGTGCTCTAGGCTGGAATAAACTAGATTAATATATATTATTTGAAAAATAAAGAGCGTATACAAATGTATAATCGGAGGAGTTGTTATGTCAAATAAAGTTCCTACTTCTTTTATCATTATTATAGGATTGATGCTGTTTGCATTGTTTTTTGGAGCAGGAAATTTAATTTTTCCACCTATGCTTGGTCAAATGGCTGGAAATAATGTATGGATAGCCAATGCAGGCTTTTTAGTTACTGGAGTTGGTTTACCATTGTTAGCAATAACAGCATTTGTTTTTTCAGGTGAAAGTGATTTGCAATCTTTAGCTAGTCGTGTACATCCGGTGTTTGGTATTGTATTTGCGATCGTTCTCTATCTAGCGATTGGTCCTTTTTATGCCATCCCTAGATCTGGAACTGTATCATTTGAAATTGGAATTAAACCGTTTTTATCAAATGATGCAGGTCCTGCTGCATTAACCGTATTTACAATCTTATTTTTCACAGTTACATGCTTATTATCCCTTAATCCTACAAAACTTGTTGATATAGTTGGAAAAATTTTGACTCCTATCAAATTGACTGTTATTGGGATGCTCGTAGTTGTTGCTTTTATTCACCCAATTGGAAGAATTCAGGCACCTAGTGAAGTGTATGCATCAGATGCATTTTTTAAAGGTTTTCAAGAAGGGTATTTAACATTAGATGCTCTTGGAGCTTTTGTTTTCGGAATTATTATTGTGAATGCAATTAGAGAAAAAGGGGCTACTACTAAAAAGCAGCTTATGGTTGTTTGTGTAAAAGCAACGACTATTGCTGCTACACTCTTAGCTCTTATCTATACTGCCCTTTCCTATATGGGCGCTTCTAGTGTAGAAAAACTAGGTCATTTAAATAATGGGGCTGAAGTTTTAGCAAAAGTTTCGGGCTATTACTTTGGTTCGTATGGTGCAATTTTCTTAGGTGTAATGATTATAGTAGCATGTTTAATCACAAGCGTAGGACTTATCACTGCTTGTTCTTCTTTTTTTCATAAATTATTTCCAAAGATTTCTTACAAAAAACTTGCTATTATTTTGTCTGTTTTCAGTACACTAGTTGCGAATATAGGGTTAACACAATTAATTAAGATTTCAATCCCTGTATTAATAACTATGTATCCAATTGCTATTACCTTAATATTTCTAACATTTTTACACTCTGTATTCAATGGTAGATTTGAAGTATATCAAGGGAGTTTGATATTGACATTTATTTTTAGTTCGTTAGATGGATTAAAAGCTGCTGGAATAGAAAGCGAAATAATCCATAATTTTTTTGAGCACTTTCTTCCTTTATATAGTGTAGGTTTAGGGTGGGGATTTCCGGCTATTATAGGCGGTGTATGTGGGTATGTTGTTAGTGTATTACGGAAGAAAAATACCTTAAGTTCTAGTGAAACTCAATTAAATAAATAAATTATTTTTGTTTATCATACCATTATCGGGCATACAAAACTAATTATCTCTTTGAAATGAAAAAATCTTTTATTTATATCTTTGGAGGTAAATTGAATTAGCTATAACACATTATAGCTGATGTTTGTTGAACAGTGGAGGAAAGAAAAAAATAGAATGTTTCAAATTTATTTAACGTAAAAGAAATATTATAAGACTATCTAATAACTAAGTAAATTTATATACAACAATAATGAGAAGAACAAACCTTATTTTAAAGGGGATACAGAGAATATGAGTAAGTTATTAAAAAAGAAATCCGTTACACAATTGTTGGAGCATAATCAAAGTAAGGCCTTAACGAAAACATTAGGAGCATTTGATTTAATTATGTTAGGGGTAGGCTCGATAATTGGAACGGGGGTTCTTGTGTTAACTGGATTAGTAGCAGCAAGAGATGCTGGTCCAGCAGTTATTTTTTCATTTGTACTTGCAGCAATTATATGCGGATTTATAGCATTATGTTACGCAGAAATTGCTTCCACACTCCCGGCGTCTGGTAGTGTATATACGTACTCATATGCAACAATTGGTGAGTTTGTTGCTCATCTAGTAGGTTGGTCTTTACTGTTAATATATATTGTGGCAACAGCGGCTGTCGCTGCTGGATGGACAGGCTATTTCCACAATTTAATAAAAGGGTTTGGATTAGAGATACCTAAAGCTCTAGTAACGATCCCTTCACATGGTGGTATTGTGAATCTACCAGCAGTAATCATTACATTGATATTAGCATGGATGTTATCCTGTGGTACAAGGGAAAGTAAACGAATCAATAATATAATGGTATTGATTAAAATTGGTATGATTTTGTTGTTTATTACAGTTGGTATATTCTATGTAAAACCAATGAACTGGATACCAATTGCACCATACGGTTTAAGTGGGGTTTTTACGGGTGGAGCAGCTATTTTATTCGCTTTCACAGGTTTTGATATATTAGCAACTTCAGCAGAAGAAGTAAAAGATCCGAAGCGTAATCTTCCCATCGGTATTATTGCATCATTAATCATATGTACAATTATTTATGTTATGGTATGCCTTGTTATGACAGGAATGGTTTCCTATAAAGAATTAAATGTCCCTGAGGCAATGGCTTATGTAATGGAAGTGGTAGGACAAGGAAAGGTCGCTGGTGCAATTGCTGTAGGAGCTGTAATTGGCCTTATGGCTGTTATTTTTTCCAATATGTATGCGGCAACACGAGTATTCTTTGCAATGAGTCGTGATGGATTGTTACCGAAATCATTTGCGAAAGTTAATAAGAAAACTGGAGCACCCACTTTTATAACTGGATTGGCAGGAATAGGGAGCTCTATAATAGCTGGGTTTATTGATTTAAAAGAATTGGTTAATTTAGTTAATATCGGTAGTTTGGTGACGTTTGCGTTAGTTTGTCTATCAGTTATTATTCTCCGTAAATCACACCCAAATTTAAAACGTGGATTTATGGTACCTTTTGTACCTGTATTACCATGCGTTGCAATTGTATGCTGTGTGTTTTTAATGCTAAATTTACCGTTAAGGACATGGGTGTACTTTAGCATTTGGATTACTATTGGGGGAGTAATATATTTCCTTTATTCGATAAAACACAGTAATTTAAATGAGGAAACGATCTCGAAATTACATGATAAAATTGCGAGATAATAACGATAGAAAATTTTATTAATAATCATATTGATAGTTGAGTAACATAGAAACAGTTTTTTGACATTTAGCAAGAAATAAAATGAAAAATCCTAGGACAGCAGAGTGCCTTTTTTAGAAACCTTGCCTATTTTTCATGATTTAAAACTAATAAGGAGAGGAAAGTATGAGTGAATTGCATTTTATGAGTCTAGAAGAACTGGATAATGAATTAGAAAAAGATGACAGTGGTATTTATTTCATTAAAGATTATAATGACAATATTATTTATATAGGCAAGGCTTTTAGTATAAAAAGTAGAGTATTAGCTCATTTTAATAGTTATTCCAATATTAAGGAATATGTACATTTATTTAATAAAGTAGCGTATCTCATTGAAGATAGTTTGTTAAAACGCTCATTGTTACAAGTTACTTATATGATTAAATATAAACCAGTATTAAACAAAGAAGTCCAAAAAGAATTCCCAGAGTTATATACTCAATACATTAAGCAAACAAATAAAAAATCTATGTTGTTAGAAATTGAGGAAGCTAAAGAAAAAAGAGATGAGTTAAAGAATAGATTGGTAAAATTAGTAGGCGGAAAAACTATGTTTTATGACATAATTTCTCTGTTAAACAATGGATATAACTATCATGTTCTCGCAAAAGTATTGAGCATAGAACTTCAAACTTTAATTATAATGAAAGAACACCGAAACAAATTCCCGATGCCACATAATTATAAGAGGACAATAAAGCATCAAGATATAATGTATGCTTTATCTGGAAAAAAGAATTTAAGTACTTCAAGGTTAAACACTTAACTTTAAAGTAGTAAATTCGTTGCTTTTGTAGCTTTTATTGTTATATTGAAATGTAATGTACATTTGTGTTTCAAATTTAATTGGTGGAATAAGGGGAGGGAAAGGGTTCCTATAAAAATACTGGAAGAAATTAGGTTACTTATGCATGAATAGCATAAGTAGGCACATGTTATTTATAAATATATTGGAAGTGCAATTATAAATATTCAAAGATACGAAAGTAATACAAATGAAATTCTTATTTCTGCTACTACAAGTACTATTGAGCAAATGAAGTATGAAATTGCTTTTGAACTAGGAGTCACACTGGGACCGGATACATCATCATCTGCAAATGGTTCGGATCGGTGGAGAGATTACAAAACGCTTAGTTCGAATGGCTGAAAAACAGTTAACAGGTCAATACAGATTACACTAAGAAAATAATCCGTATATATACGGATTATTTTTCCTTTAATTTACAAAAAAATAAAATTTGAAATTGAAAAAACTCCTCAGATTACTTTGTAATAATCTTTTGTAGCTGTGTTAATGACATAGGTATCGAAAGAGAGTTAATTCAATACGAACGATGTATGAGCCCTTAAAAGAGTTTTGGTGTTATTTGCAATTTTAATTCCATAATACTTAAGCCAATATAATAAAATGTTTTATGTCTAAATCGATATAAGGTAATGATTATTAAGAGATATTTCTTTTTTTATAGAATAAGTAAAAACTGATATTGTAGTAATTACTGTTTTGAGGTCAATTTACTGTGCACCTTAATTATTGAAGTTTTTTTGTTGATTAACAACTATTGTATTTGGAAATTAATAATAAGTTTATCCCGCTATTTGTGGGCAGTAAGACCCCCACCTCAAAATTTAGCGGAAACAAAGAAGTTAGGTGGGGGATCAACTGTCCGTAAAAGCCCGATTGGTGTGGGCTAATAATCAGTGGGGGATGAACAAAACCCCCACTGATTAAAGTTTCACTTTATGTGATGCGGTAATAAAACTATCTAGTTTGATATTCTTAGTATTTGTAAAGTATATATATTTTTTCCTCTTTTGTGGAAATTAAAACTAATGTTGCGACCAGTAATATAATGCCATTTTTCTTGAATATTCCATTCGTTATTTTTAGTTGATGAAAAGACCTTTCTCTCAATTAAATGTTTAATTGAGTACTTGAATTTCCTCCACCTTGTATTTTTCAAAGTATAGTGCTTCAAAAATAGCCTTATCACTTTCAGCTGTTTCCAATTTTATGACTTCGTTATTATCTTTTTTTAAAATTTGGAACGAAGTGGTTTTTCAGTTTCACATTTAAATTAGCAGTATTTATTTTTGGAATTCAATTTGTATAAGTGATTGAATTGGAACTTTGACTGTTGTTTCTTGCGGTGGTACAGTATCCCCTGTAACTTTCGCTGCATTTTAAATCTTTTTCCAGCTTGGTCCTCGCATTGACTACCACTGTATTTTGTAGTACTTCACTGTTTTCTCAAGTTCAATAATTATATCTTGTAGAATTAAGAAAAGAACTTAGTGTATTTCATTTACTTATCTACTCTGATATTTAGATGCTAACTACAATTAAATAATATATGATTTTTATAAAAAAGATATAGTAATATTTTGTTGTGAATTGTACTAATTTGATATTTTATAGTATTATTTGTCGTGAATTATATATAACAGATTATATTTTATGGATCTATAAAGGAGAATGTAATGAATACTTCCATCGATATACAACACTTGTGTGATCTTGCACATAAAGCATTTAATGCCCCTGTACATATTTTATCTGCAGACAGAAAAATTTTATATCATTCTACATCTGATAATGTTTGTAGTCCTTTTTATTCTTCAAAAGAAGAACATCTTACTGATATTTATCAAGAAAACGATCCCTTTAACTTGCCGCTTTTCCGAAGTAACAACTATCTTGAAAATTTTGTTCTAATTCATATAGAAAATCATGATGATATTAAAGGGACTATTATAATCGGTCCTACTATACATCCAAAAGATTCAGATGATATGATCATAAAATTTCAGACAGAATTTAAATCAAATGATAACATTCAAGAAAGACTTGCCTATTATCAGTGTTTATCTGAGATTAAAAAAACTACATTAATTGATATGGGAATTTTATTACATTACATGATTTTCAATGAAAAGTTAGATGTAGATATTGTCTTGGAAAAAAATAAAGTACTAGAGGAAATTCCTAATAAAATTGTGAAACCTGATTTATATATTTTAAAACGCCGACAAAACAAACCTAAAACGCACAATATGGCATTAGTAAATGATTTCTTTTCGACTATTAAAGAAGGAAATAAAAAAAAGTTAATACAGTATATGTATGCGGTTTCGCAAGAAGATGTTGAACTTATGCTAATAGAGAATCCGCTCAGGAATCAAAAAAACCTTGGAATTATTGCGATTACCTTAGCCACTCGATATGCAATAGAAGGAAACCTGCCACCAGACATTGCTTTTGCTCATAGTATTTTATATATACAAACCCTGGAACAATTAGATAGTGTAGAATCTGTAAAGCGTTTGTCAGGGGACGCTTTACGTACCTTTGCAGATCGTGTGAAAGAATACAATGCAAAAAAGTATTCTTACGCGGTTACTACATGTATAAAACATATTAATAAAAATGTTTACGATGGAATATCTCTGAATGAACTTGCTAATCATTTAGAAATTACGCCTACTTATCTGTCTAAACTATTTAAAAAAGAAATGGGAATTACTTTAAGCGAATATATTCAAAGGGAACGAGTGGAAGAAGCAAAGAAATTATTAACACTTACTACTTATTCGTTATCAGATATCTGTGCTTGGCTTAACTTTAATGACCAAAGTTATTTTATAAGAGTTTTCAAAAAAATAACTAGCATGACTCCTAGGCAGTACCGTGAAAAATATACAATAATATAAGTTTGTTATCTGCTGTCTCCAATGTAAAGACTTAAACATGGGTGTAAGTATCCGAAAAAATGAAAATTCACTAACCATTATTTTGCTAAAGAAAACAAAAAGACAGAAGGCTGCAAAGTGTTTCAAGGAAGCTTTGCAGCTTTTTTGTAATTAAAAACCTATGTTTATAACGATGATAAGTTTATAGACTAATATCTTCATATTAGACATTTATTAATAATGATATTAGGATGTTTTGTGAAAAAATCAACGATATAACATATATTACTAAATATATCTACATTTTATGCAATTATACATAACTAAATAAAGGTAAAAAAGTATAAAAAGACCTATTATATTATTCTATAAGTATTTTTTCTAAAATAAAATTTCTTGGTTGAGCTAAAATAGTTATTTTTAACCGTATACACATTAATTTGTAATCATTACAATTACAGAAATGAAATTTATGAATAACTATATTTATATAATTTTTTTCGGTTCATATTTTTATTTAACAGTAAATTATCAAGCGTAATCGACAAAATTTTTCTATTTACGCATTAAAAATTTAATGTTTTAATGAACAACATAACTGGTATGACCAGATAGAAAGGAGAAGGTTACGCTAATAGGAATTATAGTGAAGTTGTAAGTAACATTATGTCGAAAATATTTTTCTGAATAGTAAATTTATTCAAGAGAGGTCAAGAATCAAATTTGTAATAAACGTGTTCTAAGTTTCTGCATAACAAAAGTGAAGTTATTCCGCAATAAAAGTATAAGCGATGTACAGTATAATTTCACCTTTTGTTGTCTAGTAAGGAGTTTACTGACAAAACTAAGAGGCATATTATCAAATTTAAATTAAATAATGTTATGACAAACTTAACTGTAAGCATTGGTTTATTGATTCTCGCGGTTTTGGAAGTTAAAACGCAACTCTAGGGAAGAATTAATAATTTATTACTTATAGGGTGCCTGATTCAAATATAGTTAATAAATTCTTTTATTTATATTTGAAAAAATAGAGTATCGAAATGAGAGATAAGTAAAATCCTTACATCCTATTAGAAGTAAAAAATAACGATATTAACCTATCTGAAAGATTTCTCTTTCTTAACCAGTTTACAAAGAGAGAGGTCGTACAAGTTATATGAATTAAGTTATAAAAACAATGGTAAAGGAGTGTACGGAATGAAAAATAAAATAATTACAGGATTATTAGTCACATCCATTGTAACTGGAGGAAATATTCCTATCAATACTCTCGCAACACCAATCGTTCAAGCGGAAACTCAACAGGAAGGCATGGATATTTCCTCTTCATTACGAAAATTAGGTGCGCAATCTAAATTAATCCAAACGTATATTGATCAATCTTTAATGAGTCCTAATGTACAGTTAGAGGAAGTCACAGCTTTAAATACAAATCAATTCCTAATCAAACAAGATATGAAGGAATGGTCATCGGAACTCTATCCACAGTTAATTCTATTAAATTCAAAAAGTAAAGGATTTGTAACAAAATTTAATAGCTATTACCCGACATTAAAATCGTTTGTAGACAATAAAGAAGATAGAGAAGGGTTTTCGGATAGACTTGAAGTACTTCAAGAAATGGCTATGACGAATCAAGAAAATACGCAACGGCAAATCAATGAATTAACAGATCTTAAATTACAGCTTGATAAAAAATTAAAAGATTTTGATACTGATGTGGCAACTGCGCAAGGCATACTAAGTACAGATGGAACAGGAAAAATAGATCAGTTAAAAAATGAAATATTAAATACCAAAAAAGCAATTCAAAATGATTTACAGCAAATTGCATTAATACCAGGGGCTTTAAATGAACAGGGATTTGCTATATTCAAAGAAGTTTATAGTCTTTCAAAAGAAATTATTGAACCAGCTGCTCAAGTCGGGGTGGCAGCGTATAACAAAGGAAAAGAAATTAACAACTCTATTCTAGAAGCAGAGAAAAAAGCAGTGCAAGAAGCAACAGAGCAAGGTAAAACTGCTCTAGAGATTGAATCAGCAAAAAAAGCAGCTCGTGAAGCAATTGAGAAAAGCAAACAAGGTGAAATAGCAGCCGCAGCCGCAGCCAAAACACAAGAGTATGACCTAATGAAGGTCATTGATACTGAAAAGATTAAGAAAACATTTGGCGTTTTTGCTGAAGTAAATAAATTAACAGCAGAACAGCGAGCATATTTAGATGATTTAGAGAAACAAAATCAAAAAATATATGATTTAACAACGAAACTATCAATAGCTGATTTACAAAAATCAATGCTTCTTCTTACACAAAATGATTTGCATACGTTTGCAAATCAAGTAGATGTAGAACTGGATCTACTAAAGCGCTATAAAGAAGATTTAAATCTAATAAATAATAGCATTACAAAATTATCTACTAATGTTGATACAACTAACGAGCAGTCTCAAAAAGATACATTAAGACAATTAAAAAATGTAATAAGTTACCTTGAAGAACAAGTATATAAATTTTAATATTGCGTTTTTCGGAAATATATAAAGATTATAAGCATTTAGCGAAAGAAGGAGAATAGTCATGAAAAAATTTCCATTCAAAGTACTAACTTTAGCTACATTAGCAACTGTTATAACTGCTACTACCGGTAACACTATTCATGCATTTGCACAAGAAACGACTGCTCAAGAACAAAAAGTAGGCAATTATGCATTAGGCCCCGAAGGACTGAAGAAAGCATTGGCTGAAACAGGGTCTCATATTCTAGTAATGGATTTATACGCAAAAACAATGATTAAGCAACCAAATGTAAATTTATCTAATATCGATTTAGGCTCAGAGGGGGGAGAGTTGCTCAAAAATATTCACCTTAATCAAGAGCTGTCACGAATCAATGCGAATTACTGGTTAGATACAGCGAAGCCACAGATTCAAAAAACTGCTCGTAATATTGTAAATTACGATGAACAATTTCAAAATTATTACGACACATTAGTAGAAACTGTACAAAAGAAAGATAAGGCAGGTCTAAAAGAGGGTATAAATGATTTAATTACTACAATCAATACAAATTCAAAAGAAGTTACAGATGTGATTAAGATGCTACAAGACTTCAAAGGGAAACTATATCAAAATTCTACAGATTTTAAAAATAATGTTGGTGGTCCAGATGGGAAAGGTGGATTAACTGCAATATTAGCAGGTCAACAGGCAACGATTCCACAACTTCAAGCTGAAATTGAGCAACTTCGTTCTACTCAGAAAAAACATTTTGATGATGTATTAGCATGGTCAATTGGTGGTGGATTGGGAGCAGCTATTTTAGTTATTGCAGCTATTGGAGGAGCGGTAGTTATTGTTGTAACTGGCGGTACAGCAACACCGGCTGTTGTTGGTGGACTCTCGGCTCTTGGTGCAGCTGGTATCGGTCTAGGAACTGCGGCTGGTGTCACAGCATCTAAGCATATGGACTCCTATAATGAAATTTCTAACAAAATTGGAGAATTAAGTATGGAAGCAGATCGTGCTAATCAAGCAGTTCTTTCGCTTACTAACGCGAAAGAAACATTGGCATATTTATATCAGACTGTAGATCAAGCGATATTGTCTCTAACAAATATTCAAAAGCAATGGAATACAATGGGCGCAAATTATACAGATTTATTGGATAATATCGATTCTATGCAAGACCACAAATTCTCTTTAATACCAGATGATTTAAAAGCCGCTAAAGAAAGTTGGAATGATATTCATAAAGATGCAGAATTCATTTCAAAAGATATTGCTTTTAAACAGGAGTAGAACTGAAATTTAAAAACTAAATTGGAGGAAAATGAAATGATAAAAAAAATCCCTTACAAATTACTCGCTGTATCGACGCTATTAACTATTACAACTGCTAATGTAGTTTCACCAGTAACAACTTTTGCAAGTGAAATTGAACAAACGAACAATGAAGATACAGCTCTTTCTGCAAATGAAGCGAGAATGAAAGAGACCTTGCAAAAGGCTGGATTATTTGCAAAATCTATGAATGCCTATTCTTATATGTTAATTAAAAATCCGGATGTGAATTTTGAGGGAATTACCATTAATGGATATGTAGATTTACCTGGTAGAATCGTACAAGATCAAAAGAATGCAAGAGCACATGCTGTTACTTGGGATACGAAAGTAAAAAAACAGCTTTTAGATACATTGAATGGTATTGTTGAATACGATACAACATTTGACAATTATTATGAAACAATGGTAGAGGCGATTAATACAGGGGATGGAGAAACTTTAAAAGAAGGGATTACAGATTTGCGAGGTGAAATTCAACAAAATCAAAAGTATGCACAACAACTAATAGAAGAATTAACTAAATTAAGAGACTCTATTGGACACGATGTTAGAGCATTTGGAAGTAATAAAGAGCTCTTGCAGTCAATTTTAAAAAATCAAGGTGCAGATGTTGATGCCGATCAAAAGCGTCTAGAAGAAGTATTAGGATCAGTAAACTATTATAAACAATTAGAATCTGATGGGTTTAATGTAATGAAGGGTGCTATTTTGGGTCTACCAATAATTGGCGGTATCATAGTGGGAGTAGCAAGAGATAATTTAGGTAAGTTAGAGCCTTTATTAGCAGAATTACGTCAGACCGTGGATTATAAAGTAACCTTAAATCGTGTAGTTGGAGTTGCTTACAGTAATATTAATGAAATGCACAAGGCACTTGATGATGCTATTAACGCTCTTACTTATATGTCCACGCAGTGGCATGATTTAGATTCTCAATATTCGGGCGTTCTAGGGCATATTGAGAATGCAGCTCAAAAAGCCGATCAAAATAAATTTAAATTCTTAAAACCTAATTTAAATGCAGCGAAAGACAGTTGGAAAACATTACGAACAGATGCTGTTACATTAAAAGAAGGAATAAAGGAGTTAAAAGTAGAAACTGTTACTCCACAAAAATAGGGAAATATTAATTCTGTTGTAAAGTGAACTAAAACATAGAAAGTCTATGATTACACTGTTAAACAGAAAAGTGGTAATTAATAAATCCTTATATAACAGAAAGGCGGAGTCTCATTAAAGACTTCGCCTTTCAATTATATATAAGTATGATTCGAATAAAAGAATAACCTTGTAGTTTAATTGCTTTTTTAAAATCTGAAACAGAATGAATTAATTTGGAGCAGATTATATACATTTTCTTTAATACTTAATGATTTGAAGACTGCTAAAGAAAGTTCAAACGATACTGATAAAAGATGTAGAACTTATTTTGAAAGACATCGCTTTTTAATAAGATTAGAACTTGAAACCATACCCTATAGAGGAGGAATACGAAATGATGAAAAAAATTCCTAACAAATTACTCGCTGTATCGACGCTATTAACTATTATAACCGCAAATGTAGTTTCACCAGTAACAACTTTTGCAATTGAAATTGGACAAACGAACACTGAAAATATGTCTCTTTCAGCAAACGAAGAACAGATGAAAAAAGCTTTGCAAGATGCTGGTTTATTTGCAAAAGCTATGAATGAATATTCTTATTTGCTAATTCATAATCCAGATGTGAGTTTTGAAGGAATAACTATTAATGGAAATGCAGATTTACCTAGTCAAATTGTACAAGATCAAAAGAATGCAAGAGCACATGCTGTTACATGGAATACACAAGTAAAAAAAAAGCTTTTAGATACATTGACAGGCATTATAGAATACGATACAAAATTTGAAAATCATTATGAAACATTAGTAGAGGCGATCAATACTGGAAATGGAGATACTTTAAAAAAAGGGATCACAGATTTACAAGGAGGAATTCAACAAAATCAAAAGTCTGCAAAAGTATTAACAGAAGAATTAATTCAATTAAAAAATGCTATTGGAGAAGATGTTAGAACATTTGGAAGTCATAAAGAGACATTGCAATCGATTTTAAAAAACCAAGGTGCTGATGTGGAGGCTGACCAAAAGCGTCTAGAGGACCTTTTAGGACAAGTAAAATATCAGAAAGACATAGAATCTAAGGGATTAGACATGGTGAAAATCCCCTTTATTCCAACCTTGATTGCTGGTGGCATAATGATAGGTGATGCAAGAGGTAAGTTAGGTTGGCTAGAACCTGAATTAGCAAAATTGCGTCAGACTGTAGATTATAAAATAACATTGAATCGTGTAGTTGGAGTTGCATTTCATAATATTAGTGATATGCATAGTATGCTTGATAGTGCTATCAGTGCTCTTACTTATATGTCTACGCAATGGGAGGATTTAGATTCTCAATATTCGGGTGTACTGGGACATATTGATAAAGCTGATCAAAAAGCTGATCAAAATAAATATAAATTCTTAACCCCTAGCTTGAATGCAGCGAAAAACAGTTGGAAAACATTAAAAACAGATGTTGTCACTTTGCAAGAAGGGATAAAAATTGCAGAGAAAAAAGAAGAGGACTTTTTGAATCAGTTTCGTCCAGCAAACGTTTTCTACTTTTATAAAAAAATTCATAACGCATACACTTTTGAAATAAAGACTGGAACAAATGCGCCAAATGCGTCTTATAAAGTTATGAATTTAACTAAAAACACTGTTCATAATATGTGGAGTGGAGGGGCTAATACTAACATGTGGGCTGATTGGCTTTCATTCAATCCAAATGATGAATTTGCGGTAGTAGCAGTAGTGGATGGTAAAGAATATGTTGTGTATAAAGACAAAGTACAAAATATAATGAACTGAATCTGAAAAGTAACGAAGTAATTGGAGCTGGACAATAAACTAGACACCAAGTTAATTGAAAAATTGCAATGGCATATATCTCCTTATGTCCTAGAATACTTAGCTAAAGAAAAAGTAAATATTGAACCAAGGAGTTAGTTGCATTATGTGGATGGTTTTACCGAAAGGTTTCAAGTACATCACTCATACTCATACAATTATGTAGTTATCCTGAAGCATCTACAGGTGTTCTTATGGACCCTGAAGAACTACTTCGCTTCCTAAGTGCAGTAATTTTATGCAAAATTAAGTGAATGTTTTTGTACATAGATTAGTTGACATTGATATAGGCTTTTTCCATTTTTAAAGACAGTTTTGTTTTTTTGTGTTATGTTTCAAAAATTACAGATGAAATTTCTATATTCATGAACTCAGCATATAATCATTGTTCGATGAAATGACATACCACGTCCCTTAGAGTTTCGGACATATTACGATATCTTAAAGAAAAAAGATAATAGTAGTCAACGGTTGCTATTATCTTTTTTAAACTATTTTTCACTAAAATATCTTATCTGCTGTGTTCCTTATTTACTTTTCTAGATTTTATGCATCTGAACTGTTTATACTATTTGTAGGATTTTTAGTCTTTTTGTCGAATACACTTAATGCAAGGAGGGACATTCCATGATTATTAAAGATTATTTCATCAATCTTTCTATTTTTTCTTTATTAGTTAGCGCAGCAATATTTATTCAAGTGTTTACAATTAATTCTAGTCGATATTTCGAAAAACTCTATGGAGGGATTATTGCAGTTACGTTAATGTTCTTTTCTTTTCCATACATGGGATTTTCCTACGATCTTCGAGTTGTTCCTCTTATTCTATCTTTTATTTACTTTGGTCGTATTGCTGGTTGGATTACGTTAATTAGCATAATTTTAATGCGTGTCTTTTACATTGGAGGGTATTGGGAACCTCCTGTGCTTGCTTATTTAGGTATAAGTATCCTGTTTGTTAGTTTTAAAACATATTTTAAAAACCTTCATCCTTTTAAAAGTGCATCTTTATATTTTTCTGTTTTTGTCGGAATAAAGTGGTTAGTTGGCGTATTATTTAATACTACATTACTTTACACAGGAGGCTTATTATATATAGCGTTAGGACTTTTAATTGGGCTATTTCTTATGGAAGCCTACCAGAGATTGTATTATTTAACACAGGACTTATCTAAAATGAATCGAGAATTAAAAAAATCGAAGCAAGAACTTACAGATACCGTACATGAGCTTCAAGGAGGAATTTTTAAATTTAAAAAAGTGGGTAAGCACTTTATACACACTTTATGTGATGGACAGTTTTATTATCAAAACGGATTTTATTCTGAACAGGTGGTAGGAAAAAGCTTACGTACTATTGATGCTTCTATTATTCCTCCACATTTAGTTCCACAATTGATGAAGTACTATCTTCAGGCATGGGAAGGAAAAGAAATTATATTTGAATTACCTTGGCCAAATGATAAAACTATTATTCTTATTGCACTTAGGCCAATTAAACGAAATGGACAAGTTATTGAAGTTGTTGGTTCTACAGTTGATATAACTGAAAGGAAAAAGGTAGAATCAGAATTAAGCGCTACCAAAGAATTATTAGAATCATTTATAAAGCACAATCTAGATGCTATTACCATTTCTGATCGAGAAGGGTATATTTTACAAGCGAATAAAGCTTATGAAAAGATATTTGGTTGGTCATCACAAGAAATCATAGGTAAGAGATTACCTTGTGTACCAGATTTTTTAATGGAAGAATCACTTAAAAATATTCAGAAAATTCTAACAGGAGAATCTGTGGTTACTAGATTAGAAACTGTTAGACAACGTAACGATGGGAGTCTTCTTGATGTCAGTCTGACAGTTTCTCCTATATTAGATGTAAGAGGAAATGTGATAGCTTTATCAGCAATATGTAGAGACATCTCTGAAAGGAAACAAGCAGAAAGAGAACGGCATCGATTACACCAGCAATTAAGAGATAGTGAAATGAAATACCGTGCACTAATCGAACAAGCAACTGATGCCGTATATGTAGTAGAGCTGAATGAAGAGAATGCTCCAAGTCGATTTATTGAGGTAAACCCTGTTGGGTGTAGAAGATTTGGATATAGTAGAGAAGAGTTGCTCTCATTATCATTTTCAAATATAGTACCACAAGATTCTCAAATGATCGTAAGGTTATTAGAAAAAATTAAAAAGGGACAAACTTCCTTCACTTTGCAAGATGAATATGTTTTTCCAACAGGAAAAGTAATAACAACTGAGTTTAGTGTTCGTGTTTTTAACTTAAATGGTAAAAAAGTTTTCCTAAGTATTTCTCGTGATATCACTGAACGGCTAAAAACAGAAGAATTATTGCGAAAATCTGAAAAACTTGCTGTTGTAGGACAATTAGCGACTGTAATGGCTCATGAGATTAATAATCCATTAACTGCAATGAAAGGGTTCATGCAATTACTAAAATCAACGGAAAATGAGAATAATCAGGGTTATATTAATATAGTATCATCAGAGATTGAGCGTATAGAGAGCATTACAACTGAATTTATGGCGGTAGCCAAACCACAGGTGGTAAAAATACAACCTAATGATATTAGTGTGCTAATGGATCAAGTTTTAATGCTACTACAACCTCAAGCAATGATGAATAATATAAAATTTAGAATCGATCTTAACCCTGGTATTCCATTGATTTCATGTGAAGGAAATCAATTAAAACAAGTATTTGTTAATATATTAAAAAATGCAATTGAATCTATGCCGATGGGAGGGGAAATTCTCATTCAATTAAATATACTTGATAATAATCAATTAAGCATTCGTTTTATCGATCAAGGGTGTGGGATTCCAAAAGAACGTATACCATATCTCGGAGAACCTTTTTATAGTATTAAAGAAGAGGGGATTGGCTTAGGGTTAATGATCTGTTATAAAATCATTGAAACACATCAGGGAAAGATATTTATTGAGAGTGAAGTGAATAAGGGAACTACAGTTGAAGTCACTCTTCCTATTTGTACACTTCAAAATTAATATATTCTTTTACTGAAATTTTTTAAGAAACCATACAGAATGTAATGCTAATGTTACTTAATGAAATAGTAAAGAGAAGAACACTGGTAAATGTACCCTATAGAATAGACACTTGAAAAAGCTTGTTATAAAAACATCCTTTCTTTAGAACCAAAAGAAAGGATGTTTTTAATATCGTAATTCTGCTTGAAAATATTTCTAATATTTACTTGTAATACATTTTTTAACTAATTTTGGTTAAGTTATTTTCAAAGGCGTTATTATTAATTCAATAAGTATACTTACATATCACCATCCCTAATTTTAAAAATAGCAATTTCCTGAAAACTATATATAGTTTCTTTCTGAAAGGAAGGGTATTATCAATTGAAACCACATGAAAGAATATCTGTTTACTCTATAGAATCTTTGCAGGATTTAATGAAATTACTAAAAAAATCTAAAGATTTTATAACGTTGGAAATTGCTTCTAATAATTCCTCTATAGTCATTTCATATTTTAGAACATTAATCGATGTAAATATATTTCATGAAGAGGTTTTGACTTATATAAAAGAGAAGAACTTCGATTCGTTACAAGATATTCAGTCTGTCTTACCCTTTGAGAATTCAAAAATAACAAATCAAATGGAAGATATTCAGGATAGTATTTTAAATGGCTATATACTTATTCAGTTTGATACAGATACATTAAATTGTTTGTTAGTAAATGTGTCAAAGAAAGAAAAAAGGGATATTACAAAAGCTGAAATTGAATACAATATTGTGGGTCCGCAAATCGCATTTGTCGAAGATTTAGATGTGAATTTAAATTTGGTACGTAGAAAGCTTCCAACACCTTATTTACAAATGAAGGAATTGAAAGTAGGCGCGCTCTCTAACACAACTGTTGCAATTGTATTTATTGAGGGAATTGTAAATGATCAAAATCTACAAGAAATTATAAAACGGGTAAGTCAAATAAAAACGGACCATGTTTTGGATAGTACCTATTTGATTCAGTTAATTGCAGACAACCCGAATTCTATATTCCCTCAATTTTTGAATACAGAACGTCCTGACCGTGTAGCAGCTGTATTAGCAGAAGGGAAAATTGCACTTTTTGTAGATGGCTCGCCTTATGCTATCACTCTTCCAACAACATTAATTGACTTTTTTTCTACGACAGAAGATTATACCATGCCTTGGATTATGGCCTCATTTTTTCGACTGTTAAGGATTTTTGCTTTTATCTTTTCTGTTTTAACGACTCCATTATATGTTGCGATCTTAACATATCATTATGAGCTAATTCCAAAAGAACTTCTTGAAACGTTGATCATATCGAGAAGTAAAGTACCTTTTCCTCCAGTCATTGAAGCACTTTTTTTAGAAATAACGATTGAATTACTGAGAGAAGCGGGGACACGTTTACCAACTAAAGTGGGTCTAACTGTCGGTATAGTAGGGGGTATTGTTATTGGACAAGCATCGGTAGAGGCAAGTCTTACAAGTAACGTACTTATTATCATTGTTGCACTTTCAGCTCTTAGTTCATTTACAGCACCAATATATCGAATTGGTAATACAATTCGAGTAATTCGTTTTCCTTTTATAATAGCTGCACACCTGTTGGGCTTATTAGGAATTGTTTTAACAAGTTCTTTACTTTTAGCACGCCTCTTACGTACAGAATCATTAAGACGTCCTTATTTGTTCCCTTTTTATCCTACACGCCCTACAGATTGGAAAGACAGCATTATACGTATGCCAATCTCAGCGATGTTCCGACGTCCTATTTTTTCAAGGTCTAAACAGCGTTTTCGTTTTAATCCAGAAGGGGTAGAGAAAAATAAAATCAAATCACGAAATGATTTTGATGATTGAAATTAACAGGGAGGAGCATTATGAAACAGGTCCCAATTGAGTATCAAGTCTCTCCATATATGGTATTTTTTTTAATTATTACTATACAGATGGGGGTTGGTATGCTTGGTTTTGAAAGGATTAGTGCAAAATTAGTTGGAAATGATGCGTGGATAAGTACGCTACTTTTTGGAATATCTGTTAATCTTATCATTTGGATCATATATCAGATTTTAAATCAGGGTAATGGAGATATCATTGCAATCAATCAAAACGTGTTTGGGAAATGGATTGGTGGAATGTTCAACTTCATTTTTTTATCTTATATTGTATTGTTAGGTGCAACAACACTACATACTTATATCGAAGTAGTACATGTTTGGATGTTTCCTTCCATTTCATCTTGGATTATAGCAGGGGCTTTTTTGGGTCTATGTTATTACATTGTTACTGGAGGATTTCGGGTAGTTGCCGGAATCGGCTTCTTTGGAATCGTTATCCCAAGCATTCTAATCTTCACATTTTTTTATCCTTTGCAGTATGCAGATTTTCAAAATTTATTTCCAATTGCACAGCATTCATTCCTAGAAATTATGAAAGGAATGAAAGGAAATATGTTTAGTTTTTTTGGATTTGAAATGTTATTGCTGTACTACCCATTTATTAAAAAGGCAAGAACGTCTCAAAAATATGCGCACTATGCAAATTTAGTAACGACTATTGTCTACACATACCTTATGATTTTAACTCTTGCGTTTTTTAGTGAAAAACAACTAGCGAGCGCGATATGGGCATATTTAAGCATGATTAAAATTATACAATTTCCCTTTATAGAGCGGTTTGAATACATTATTGTTTCTGTTTGGGCTTTTTTTATATTACCTAACGTTTCCTTTACATTATGGGGAGTAAGTCGTGGTATAAAAGAGGCACTGGGAATAAAGCAAAAATATGTTTTACCAGTTATCATCCTGTTCATCTTTGTTTTATCATTTTTCTTGAATAACCGTAATAAAATCAACTTATTAAATACTTGGACAGGTCAAATTGGCTTTATATATATATATGTATACCTACCTGTATTATGGCTAATTCAAACCGCCAAAATAAAGTTAAGGAGATAAACATGAAGCGATGGATACTTTTCCTTATAGTAAGTGTCTTCTTAATAGGTTGTGCTAAAACGAAAATTGTGGATGACATTGACTTAGTTCAAGTTGCGGCATATGATACCGAAGCAAAAGGTAAGCTAAAAGGAACCTTTGCGATTTCAGCTTATAAAGGAGGCGGGGAAGGTGAAACGAAAATCTATTCAGCATCAGGCCAGACTGGTAGAGAAGTTCTTGCAAGAGCATCCGAAAAATCTTCTGGACCTCTAGAGTTGGGGCAATTGCGTGTTATTATATTTAATGAAAAAATAATTGAAAAGGGAATGCAGGAAATTTTAGAGACTTTGAACCGAAATCCTAGTGTAGGAAATGCAATTTATTTAGCAATTACAAATGTAAAAGGGGAATCACTATTGAAGGGGAACTATTCTAAAGAAAAAGAAATTGCTTCCTATTTATCCTCTTTACTTGAGCAAAATATGGACAATGGAACGCAACCAAAAACAAATTTTTTTATGTTTTTAAATCAACTTAATGATGATGCGAGAGATTCTTATTTACCGATGATATCTAAAAAAGGTAACGTGTTGGAGTTAGATGGAATAGCACTTTTTAAAAGATGTAAAATGGTTGATAAAGTGAACCCTAAAGATTTATTTGTATTTAAATTGTTGACAGATAATTTTAAACAAGGTACATACCAATTCAAACTACCTGGTTCTTCAAACACGTACGCCACGATAGAGAATATAAAGGCTAGAACAAAATATAAAATGGCGGGAAATAGTAAGCATCCATTCGTAAATGCTCATATTCAAGTTAAAGCTGAAATTCAAGAATTTACAAAAACAAAAAATCTAGATAATCCTAAAGAAATAAAAAAATTAGAAAAAATTATGGAAACAGAAATAGAAAAAAAGGCAACTACATTGATAAAGAGATTTATTAAAAAAGGAACAGATCCTATAGGGCTTAGAAAGCTTGGTAGAACTCACGTAAGAAAATGGAACAGTCAAGAATGGGAAGAATCCTATAAACAGTTACGTTTTCGTGTAACAGCTGATGTAAAAGTAACCCAATCTGGTGTTACAGAATAAATCAAATAAGATATGAAAAATTTCAATAAAAAAATATAGTCTCGCAGGAGATTAGGGAGAAGAGAAACGATTAACAAAGGATCTTATAAACATTAAGATGCTTTGTTAATAGTTTCTATACCTGTAGCTTTATCACTTACAGTAACCATATTAGCATTCCGTGACGCATAATTTCATAATCTACACCAATTCTAAAGGTTACACTTACACCTTGTTACAAGTAATTTATATGATTAAATATAAAACAGTATTAAATAAAGAAGCTCAAAAAGAATTCCCAGAGTTATATACTCAATTCATTAAGCAGACAAATAAAAAATCCATGTTATTAGAATTGATGAAGCTAAAGAAAAAGGGAGGAGTTAAAGGATAAATTAGTAAAATGAGTGGGTTAAAAAACTATGTTTTATGACATAATTCTTGTTTGAAATCTGTTATACTTCCAAATTCTTTCGATACAGAAATAGACATATAAAAACGCCATCCTTTCCTATGGATCTTCAGAAAGAATAGCGTGTTTTTTTCAAAAATGAGTTCTTTTATTGAAATTCTCTTTTTCTATATGACAGATAAAAGGGCAAGCAGCGCTAAAATAGCAGGAAGTCCTTGTTTCACGATAATTGATTTATTGGATGTGAAACCTCCGAAAATAGCTGCTACCACTACACAAATGACGAAAAATAATTGAACCATATAACCAATGTGATTGTTTCCGAGTATAAGTCCCCAAATGAGGCCAGCTGCTAAAAATCCATTATATAAACCTTGATTTGCAAACATAATGGCTACGTTTCGATCTTCTTCTAAATGCTTCGGCAATTTGAAAGCGCGTTTTGCTACTTTTGAATTAATAAAAAACATTTCGAGAATCATGATAAATAAATGCTCTAATGCTACGATTCCTACTAAAATAGCTGTGATGATTTCCATACTATTCTGCCTCCTTTAGTATTTAATATAAGTTTTATGCTATTTCCATTTTGCAGTTCTCTCAACAGGGAGACGATATGTAGCATATCCTTCGTTGGCTATTTTATCAATAGATAGAATTATAACTGATACATAGCGCTCTTTTTCCAATCCAAAGAATGTATTGTTATTTTCTTTGTCATGCTCTCTGATTGGAGTGGAATCATATTTATGTGCAAGTGCTGTCAGCATGAACTGCATAGAGAGAAGTACTAGATCAATCAGTATAGTTCCGCGATTTTTCTTGATATGGAAGTTTTTAAGAAGAATATTTTGTATATACAAAATATTAAAATATAATTTATAAATATAAAGTTAACAAAATAAATTCGGATTAATCCTATATATACCGTTTACAAATTAGTTGTCTAAGTATTTTTAGTTTAAAGAGTGTAGTGTCTTCGTTTTTTATTGAATCAACTTTTACATGTTGGTTTAATATTTTCTATTCTCTTGGAACTTAGTTCTCGTTTACTTCTCACAAAAGCAATAAAATCAATTATCTCTTCTGTTGAAAGTGCTTCTCCATCTATTAAAAGTGTTGGATCTGGATCGTTTAGGAGTCTTGTAATATCAATTACATCTTTGTTTTGATGTGAATGTTCAATTCGACCTAATATATAATCTACAGACGTATCAAATAAATCTGCTATTTTAGATAAAGATTGTAATGAAGGTAATCTATAACCATTTTCATAACCAGCATAGGTGCTTTTCGCAATCCCAAGTCGATCTGCTGTCTCTTGTAAGGACCATTTTTGATTTTTTCTTAATTTAGATAAACGTTCCAGCATTCGTCTCATACCCCATCTAATTTTATTAAATTAATTATAACATAGAAAAAGAATCAAGAATAGAAAAAAAGTACGCGTATTGAATACAAAATCTTGATTAATTCAAATTAAGTTCTATAATGATAAATATAAATACGCATTACGCGAACGATATATCGTTGTTTATTTTATGGAGGGGTTGTGTATGAAGAAAATTTTATTACTTGCAACTGGTGGGACAATTGCATCTGTGGAGGGGAATGAAGGGCTTGTTCCAGGATTGTCCGCTGAGGAATTATTGAATTATTTTTCGAAGTCGTCTCGAAACTTAGAAATAGATTGCAAAATCTTACTGAATATTGATAGTACCAATATGCAACCTGAGCATTGGAAAGAAATAGCTAATGCTGTTTTTAATCACTATGATGACTATGACGGGTTTGTGATTACACATGGAACGGATACGTTAGCTTATACATCTTCTGCGTTATCTTATATGCTTCAAGGTTTAAGAAAACCAGTTGTTTTAACAGGCTCACAGGTGCCTATTAGTTTTAAAAAGACAGACGCAAAGAAAAATGTAGCTGATGCTCTTAGATTTGCCTGTGAGGATGTTGGCGGTGTGTTTATTGTTTTTGATAGTAGGGTGATTATTGGGACGAGAGCAGTTAAAATGCGAACAAAAAGTTATGATGCATTTGAAAGTGTGAATTATCCATATGTTGCTGAGGTAAATGAAGATGAAGTGAAATATCATTGGAAGCCAACGTCCTCCCATAATGAACTTTCAATAAATACTAATTTATGTACGGATGTTTTTCTTATGAAATTGTATCCAGGTACAAAGCCAGAGATGTTTGATTGTTTAAAAGATTTGTATAAAGGGGTTATTATTGAAAGTTTTGGTAACGGTGGATTACCTTTTGAAGGAAGGAACTTGCTTTCGAAAATTCAAGAGTTGACTGAAATGGGGATTGCTGTAGTGATTACTACTCAATGCCTGGAAGAAGGAGAAGACATACTTCTCTATGAAGTAGGACGGAAAGTGGCGCAACATCAAGTAATATTGTCTGGAGATATGAATACGGAAGCCATCATAGCAAAATTGATGTGGACGCTTGGAAAAACTAATAAATTAGAAGAGATTAAAAAAATTATTGAAGAGCCTTTAGCCTACGATTTAACAATAAAGTCTGATAAGGATTGGTAATGACTTCATATGATTTATTTAGGTTTTACATTTAATATGGGAGAGAAATTAAAATGTCAATGACAAACAAGAACATGCGAGTGGAGAAGGATTTTTTGGGAGCAAAGGAATTACCTATTAAGGCATATTACGGAATTCAAACTTTACGCGCTGTTGAAAATTTCCCGATTACAGGGTACAAAATTCATGAAAGTTTAATTAGGGCGTTCGCAGTTGTAAAAAAAGCAGCAGCGCTTGCGAATACAGATGTAGGAAGATTGGAATTGAACAAGGGCGGCGCGATTGCAGAAGCAGCTCAAGAAATTCTTGATGGAAAATGGCACGATCATTTCATCGTAGATCCAATCCAAGGCGGAGCAGGTACTTCAATGAACATGAATGCAAATGAAGTCATGGCTAATCGTGCTCTTGAATTATTAGGAATGGAAAAGGGAGACTATCATTATATTAGTCCAAATAGTCATGTGAACATGGCGCAATCAACAAACGATGCATTCCCAACGGCGATTCATATCGCAACATTAAACGCATTAGAAGGTTTATTACAAACGATGGGTTATATGCATGATGTATTTGAATTAAAAGCAGAACAGTTTGACCATGTTATTAAAATGGGTCGTACACATTTACAAGATGCTGTGCCAATCCGTCTTGGACAAGAATTTAAAGCATACTCTCGCGTACTTGAACGTGATATGAAACGAATTCAACAATCGCGTCAACATTTATATGAAGTAAATATGGGGGCAACTGCAGTGGGTACAGGCTTAAATGCAGATCCAGAATACATTGAAGCAGTTGTAAAACATTTAGCTGCAATTAGTGAATTACCGCTTGTTGGTGCAGAAGATTTAGTAGATGCGACGCAAAATACGGATGCTTATACTGAAGTATCTGCAGCACTGAAAGTATGTATGATGAATATGTCTAAAATTGCGAATGACCTTCGCTTAATGGCATCAGGTCCACGTGTTGGTTTAGCAGAAATTATGTTACCAGCTCGTCAACCAGGTTCATCTATTATGCCAGGGAAAGTAAATCCTGTTATGCCAGAAGTAATTAATCAAATTGCGTTCCAAGTCATTGGTAACGACCATACAATTTGCCTTGCTTCAGAAGCAGGACAATTAGAATTAAACGTTATGGAACCAGTACTTGTTTTCAACTTACTTCAATCAATTAGCATTATGAATAACGGTTTCCGTGCCTTTACAGATAATTGCTTAAAAGGAATTGAAGCGAATGAAGATCGCTTAAAAGAGTATGTTGAGAAGAGTGTAGGAATTATTACAGCCGTGAACCCTCATATCGGTTATGAAGCAGCAGCTCGCGTTGCGAAAGAAGCAATCGCGACAGGGCAATCCGTTCGAGAACTTTGTGTGAAAAATGGTGTACTGTCACAAGAAGACTTAGAACTAATTCTAGACCCATTTGAAATGACACACCCAGGGATTGCAGGAGCAACTCTTTTAAAGAAAAATTAAAAGAAGAGGAGGGATAAGTCCTTCCTCTTTTTTACAATATAGGGATGCTATATGTAAATAGACGTAGGAAGATTATAAGCAAACAGTGGCGTCTAATGGTTCATAGAAACAAAATTAAGAGGAGCAGAAATATGATCAACATCACTTGATTTATTAAAACATCTTATCATATTAACAACAAGCTTACATGAATCTTTATAAAGAACTATGGCCAACCATGAATAAATAGTTGGCCATAATGATCTTAAAGATCCATATCTTTTAATCCAGGGCTATGCTCATTTGGCATTTCAGGAAGTTCTGGTACAGGAAAACCTTTTGGCGGTTCCGTTACTGTTAATGTTCCTTTGTTTCTACTTGGGGAGTCACCTTGGAATATTTCTCCCATTCTTGTTGGATCTAAGCTGAAATTAAATTGTGCATTATGGAATCCCATGTCTACATATTTTCTACACTCTGGATATTTATTAATATCATAGTTCGGCACAGGGAAGAGTTTTCCCCATTCAACTCCTAATGTCTCTAAAGCTTTTGCAAAAGCATTTTGATGTGCATTATCACGTACAATTAAAAATGCAAGAGTTTCTCTAAATGTTTGATTAGAACTCATTTCATAAATTCTAGTCTTTTGAAGTACGCCTGTAGATTCAAGTACGACATTATCTAGTAAATCGCTAATTAAGTTTCCATGACTATATACCCAAGATCCATTCCACGGATTTCCAGCTGCATCAACAGGCAATGAACTTTGAGCACCTACAATAAAGTGGTGAGGATTTGCATGTTTAACCGCTTCATCAAGCGGTGCTTTGTCAATACCAGCATTTCCTGGCGTAGGTTCACCAGATCCAGTTAATAGCTGATTAATTGTATGTTGTACAAGTTCTACATGGCTTATTTCCTCTAAAAAAACACCTCGAAGTAAATCACGATATTGCTTCTCTTTACCTCTAAAATTTGAGCTTTGGAAGAAATATTGCATCATTGTACGCATTTCACCATAATGTCCACCTAATATTTCTTGTAAAACTTTTGCAGCAGCTGGGTCTGGTTTATCCGGCTTAATCATATTAATTATTTCCTCTTTATAATAAAACATGAAGGACACCTCTTTTTAAGTTAGTTAACATTGTTATAGTTTCCAATAATAGGATGTTTATTACTTGTATTTCTCTTTTCTCTGATTGTGGGGAGATTTGAACTTGTATTGCTTTTAAATAAAGTCATGGTGTTATTAAAAAAAGAAGCATTGTTTTGAAGAAGGACGAGATGTTTATAAAAAAGTTATCATGATTTACTCCTTTGTGTTAAGTGACAAGAAAGTTGTTTCATTAAAAGGCCATTTTGTGAAATAAGAGGAAAGGTCTCATTCTCAATTTTAATAGACATTTTAATTCGCGTACTGATAGAATAAGCAGAAATATAATATAGGTGGGATGGAATTGAGAAAAAGATTAGGCTGCTTACACGCCCATTATTCGAATATAGAATATATAGAAAATGCACTTTCTTCATTTAACATTGAATTAATACATTTTGTTGACCCGGCATTAATGTATCGAGTTACATCAAATGAAAATTCCCTAGAATCAGATGCTCAATTGAAAGTTAAAGAGCAAATAGAATGGATTGCCCAATGTAATGTTGATGCTATCCTTATTACTTGCACAAACTATATTGCAATTTTACAGGAAGACCAACTTTCAACATCAGTGCCAATTATTAAAGTTGATGAACCTTTCTTTGATTACATCAGCAATATACAGCAACCTCAGACAATTTTTTTTACAAATCCTGCAACTGTTGAAGGTACAGTAAAACGTCTTAAACATCATGCTAATAACTATCAAAAATCTTTAGATTTAGAAGTTATTGTTATAGATAGTACTTTTGAATTGATAATGCAAGGGCTAAAAGAAGAATACAACCAAGAAATTATAAAGTCTTTAAATCAAATCATTAAAGATGAAAAGAAAGTTATCTCCGTTGCTCAATTATCTATGGTTGATGCATCTCAGCAAGTTGAGTATAAAACATCTAAAACTATTATTAATCCATTGAATACATTAGTATCTTACATTGTTAATCAATTAGAATTAGAGAAGAAAAATCAGTTATAAACTGATTTTTTCCTTCAGCTAAAAGTCGTTTTAATTGAGCAAGGATCACAAAAATTATCAAACTTTTTTATAAAAGGAGGATTCAATTAAATATAGAAAAAGCGTGTTTTAATCAAAAAATTTTTCAAAACACGTTTTTTCTATTTGTTCTTTTATCAAGGTTTATTAAATTAATTGAATCAAGCCTTATACAAAAGCTACAACTTGCATTTTTTGTATAATAAAGAGGGCATAAAAGAAGATAGGATGTAATCAAAATTAACTACTAGTTTCGGGTGAAAAAGATAAGGGCATGTATTTTAATCTTATCTTTAGCTTTAAGAATAGTTAAAAATAATCATTTAAAAAGGATGTATTTTCAAGGCTTCAAAATGACTTTTATACAATCGTCTTCCCGGTTATTAAAAATTTGATAACCATAGCTTGCTTCTTCAAGGGGGATTTTGTGTGTAATAATCTCTTTTGGGTCGAATTCTTTGTTTGTTATTTTCTTAAATAATTCCGGCATAAAATGAATGACAGGTGCTTGTCCCATTTTCAGATTAATATTTCTAACCCAAAATGCACCGAGTGGAAAGGCATTATAATTACCGCCATAAACACCAGTCATTTGAACTGTTCCATATTTTCTTACAGCTTTCGTAGCGATTTGAATAGGACCGAGGGTACCGCCTTGTAATTTTAATTTTTGTTCCAGAAATTCTAGTGGAGATTTTTTCCCATCCATGCCCACGCAATCAATAACTACATCCGCACCGCCATGCGTAATTTCCTTTAAGTGTTCTCCCATATCAGGAAATTTTGTAAACTCAAATACCTCAACCTTGTTAATATTTTTTGCATAATGTATTCGATAATCTAAGTAATCGACTGCGATTACTCGTTTAGCACCTTGCATCCAAGCAAACTTTTGTGTCATTAATCCAACAGGTCCACAACCTAGGACAATAACAGTATCACCTGGTTTAACACCTGCGTTTATTACACTCCAATAGGCTGTTGGTAAAACATCAGATAAAAAGAGTAGGGATTCATCTTCAAGTTCGCATGATTCTGGTATAACAAATGGAGTGAAATTTCCAAAAGGAACTTTTAAATATTCAGCTTGTCCGCCCGGATGATTACCAAATTTCTCTGTATAACCAAAGTACCCGCCAGAATCGTAATGAGGGTTCGAGTTATCACATTGACTTTCCATTTCGTGTTGGCAATAGAAACAATGTCCACAAGCAACGTTAAAGGGAATAACAACGCGATCTCCTTTTTTTACTTTCGTAACATCTGGCCCTACTTCTTCAACAATACCCATTGGTTCATGACCAATAATATATCCTTGTGGTAAAGGCATGTTACCTTGATATAAATGTAAATCAGAACCGCAAATAGCGGTTGAAGTAATTTTTACAATAATATCATCTTTTTTTTCTAACTTTGCATCATCCACTTGTTTAACCTGTACTTGGTTTGGCCCTTGATAGGTTACAGCTTTCATCTCATATCTCCTTAGGAATCATTTTTCATAATTTAAATGTATTTCTTGACAAAATAGAAATCTTGAGTGAAGAGGAATCTATACATAGTGTTGGTATGAAAGTATGGTATAGCAACTCTTCTTTCTTATATCTTTTAGCCCTATTTTAAGAAGAACCTCAATATTTATACATAATCTAATTTCCATAAAAAGGATAACTATTTTTTCATAATTCGTAGCATATTAAAAACATCGGAGGTGAAACGATATGGCAAACAATAACAGTGGAAGTCGTAATGAATTGTTAGTGCGAGGTGCTGAACAAGCTCTTGATCAAATGAAATATGAAATTGCACAAGAGTTTGGTGTACAACTTGGTGCAGATACAACAGCTCGTTCAAACGGATCTGTTGGTGGTGAAATTACAAAACGTTTAGTAGCAATGGCTGAACAACAACTTGGTGGTAGAGCTAATCGCTAAGTGAATTGGCATACAATATAGCGAATATGTAAATCAATTTCTTTTGTATATGTATTAAATAAAAACCCTTATAGTAAATGAATTCTCACTCAAAGATTATTGATAATCTTCTTTCATAATCTTTGGGTATTTAATTTGTAAACGACTTTCCTAAACAATAAACACGCAGTGTTGGAAAGGTGTTTTCCATGCATAGTAGAAAAGCTTTTGCAGGAAAAAGCATACTTAAAAATTTGATTTCAATATTAAAATCAATATTTATTATCATATTTTCGAAAGGGAGGAATTTAAAAATGGGTATATTAAGTGGAAATCCTCAAAATGAACCGTTACATTACGGAGAAGTATTTGATATTTGGAGTTATCTTCTAGCAGCACAAGGTGGAATCGCAAGCCATCAAGTGTTTATGAATCACACAGGTGACGAAGATTTGAAGAAGTTTTTAGAAAGCTTAATTGAAAATGATATGAACTCGGAAATAGAAGAGTTAAAAACTCTTTTAAAGGTTAATGGCGTAGCATTACCGCCTGCTCCTCCAGAACGACCAGTTGCATCTATCGAAGATATTCCTCCAGGAGCGCGTATTAATGATGCTGAAATAGCGGCAGCTGTTTCTACAGGATTAGCAGCTGGACTTGTGACATGTAGTCAAGTGATGGGAAAATGTCTTCGAGAAGATGTAGGGATGTTATTTGGACAATTTCATATGAAAAAAGCGCAAGCAGGTGTAACGTTGCTGCGTTTAAGTAAGAAAAAAGGGTGGGTAGTTCCACCTCCGTTACATGTAAGAAATTCTGATCAAGCTTAATAAACAAAAATAAAAAAAGTGGCATTAGCCACTTTTTTATTTTTTAGATGTATCCTCAAGCTTGGATTTATTTATGGTGGAAGAATCCATATATTCATCTGACATTTCCATAGCGTATTTATCATGATGAATATGCTTGTGATTTCTTAATTCATCGTCGTTACGCAGTACTAGCCTCTTCATATAAATGTGGAAGAAAATTTCTGTTCCACCAATAATTAAAGCGGCTATAAATGAAGAAAGTCCAATGTTACGAGTAACATCTAAATCAGTAAACAAGGATGTTAGTAACCAAATTCCAAAGAAGTTTAAGCCTAAATCTGCTATTGTAGCAATCATATTTCCGTATTTAGGTAAAATGAAGAGATCTCCAATTAAATAGGCAGCTCCTGTAAGGAAAAGAGAAATTAGTAATACACTAGGAATTGAAATGCCTTTAAAGATACTAAGTATGATTAGTAATACTGCAGTTATCGCTGTGTATTTAATTAATAAAGCAACAATATGTTTCATCATTTCCCTCCATTGTTTAAAAGTATATGGAATAAAATATTTCATTAAAAACGGGTTATGCTGTTAAATAGCTTAACCCGTTTTATGTTGTAATGGAGGCCTATTTATGATATCCCATGGCACGTAAGGTGTATTTCGTTCTCCTATACATGATTATTTTTGGTTTAAAGAGGATCAACTATACCTTTGAATTCACGGTCGTAATTACCAATTAATTAGCTATATATTTTAGCATGTAATTTAACATATTAAAGAAAGAAGGAGGTGAATGAATATGTCAAACAATAACAGTGGAAGCAGCAACCAATTATTAGTACGTGGCGCTGAACAAGCTCTTGATCAAATGAAATATGAAATTGCTCAAGAATTTGGCGTACAACTTGGTGCAGATGCAACAGCTCGTGCAAACGGATCTGTTGGTGGTGAAATTACGAAACGTCTTGTATCATTAGCTGAGCAACAACTTGGCGGTGGCGTTACTCGTTAATTTTATATATGAAATGGATATAGAGGAGAGGCATGCCGTCTCTCCTTTCTCATACATTTTTTATAAATAAGCTTAGTAGCGTTACAATTTTTTTCGACTTTATTTGTTTAACTTTTAGACTCTCGAGGTTTTACATACATAATGAATTTTTGTGAAATAAAAGGATAAAAGATGAGAGGTTATATTTGATGCGAAAGGGGCAGAAAAAATGAAATATGAAGCGTTATTTACAGTTGAGATTTCTGTAGGAAGTGAAAGAGTAGCAAACCATAAAATAAAGGCTCATAATGTCACTGATGTTATTGAAAAGCTTGCCGAGAAGTATTTAAGTGATCATGAGGGGCGTTCTCAAAATGAATAAAGGAGAGTCTTAATATGACCTGTCATGATGTTAAGAACGAAACGAAAGAAAAAAAAGATTTAAAATGGTGGCAGCTCTCACTTATTGGGATTGGTTGTACGATAGGAACCGGCTTCTTTTTAGGATCCAGTATAGGAATTAAAATAGGTGGTTCGTCAATTATTCTTATTCTTATTTTAACTGGATTTACTACTTATATTGTATTTGAAGCATTGGCAAAAATGGCTGTAGAAGATCCACAAAAAGGATCTTTTCGCATATACTCAAAAAAAGCTTTTGGAAATTGGGCAGGTTTTAGTCATGGATGGACATACTGGTGTTCTGAACTGCTTATTATGGGCAGCCAGTTAAGTGCGTTAGGAATCTTTTCACGCTACTGGTTTCCTAAAATACCATTATGGATATTTGCTGCTATATACGGAGTAGCAGCTATATTAATTATTTTTATAGGGGTAAAGATATTTGAACGCCTAGAAAAATGGATGGCTATTATAAAAATTGCGGCTATTATAGGATTCATCGTGATTGCTATTTTGGTTATTTTAGGAGTTATAAAGGGTGGTTTATATAAAGCCCAAATTCCGCGGGATTTTAAAGACTGGTTTCCAAATGGATTAAAAGGTACTTGGTCCTCTCTTATTTATGCATTTTATGCATTTGGGGGAATCGAAATTATGGGACTAATGACAATAAGATTAAAAGACCCTAAAGATGCACAAAAATCAGGCAGAGCAATGTTACTAGTTTTAACTGTTATTTACGTAGTCTCTTTAGGGTTGGCAATTATGATGGTTCCGTTAAATCAGTTTAATACGAAAGAAAGCCCTTTTGTAATAGCTTTACAAGACTATAATTTGACGTATGTGCCATTTATTTTAAATGTAGTGTTAATATTAGCGGGTTTTTCAACATTAGTTGGTTCATTATTTGCAGTGACAAGTGTATTAATGAACTTAGCTGAAGAAGGTGATGCACCTGCAATGTTTGCTAAAAAAAACAAAAAAAACATCTCTTTTCCAGCTCTAATTCTTATCATAATGGGACTTGGTGCTTCTATCCTTAGTGCTTTATTACTGCCCAAAAATATATATGAATATGTAACAACTGCAGCTGGATTAATGTTGTTATATACATGGAGTCTCATTCTTCTTTCGTTTTGGAGATTAATGAATCCAAAAGGTTGGATGCAGATAAAAAGTATTATTGGTCTTATAATGATTGCACTAGCTGTTAGTGGAACATTATTGCAAAAAACAACGCGTTTTGGTTTCTTAGTGAGCTTGTTGTTTTTAGGAATAGTTATTATTGTTACTATAATTGTTCATTTTGTCTCAAGAAAAAGAAATACAGCTATATGAAGAATCTATCTTTACACAACATGAATAGTATGTGAAAACTAAATAATAGAAGCTATTGAAAAATGATTTGGTAAGTTTGAAAACCAAAATATAATCCATAAATAATAAGTGATATTCCAGATATTACTGTTATAAGAGACAATATACGCGTATTTAAAATTTTACGAAATATACTAGAAGTACTTGCCATCGTAATATCCCAAATAAAAATACCTAAAATAGTACCAAAGCTATATAACAAAAGCTGCTCTTTATTATAGGAAGAAGCGGCTTTTGCTAATATAGAGCCGAAAATTCCAAGCCAAAATAGAATTGTTAATGGATTCGATAAAGACATAAAAAAACCAGAAAAAAAGCTTTTAATAATTGAATCATCATTTCTCGTATTACTAATGTTAATTTGATTCGCATTTTTTAAACTTTCAATACCTGTATAGATTAAAACAAAAGCGCCGAAAGACCATAAGAAAAGTTTGATAATATCTTTTTCGAGGAAATGAATTACACCTAAATAAATAAGTGCCATGTAGATAACATCTGCAAGTAGGGCTCCTATGCCAAGGATCCAAGCGTGAAAAAAACCACTCCTAATACCTTTTTCTAGCTGCGCAGCATTTATAGGTCCCATTGGAGCAGATAATGATAAACCTAAGAAAACATAGCTTAAAAATATGCCCACGTATAATATGCTCCTCCCACTAAATTTGATCTATATTAAATCTATTCAGTGGTTAAAGTTTGTACAACTAAATAATAAAAAACGGAGTGAATTACTTATTTTTATGAAAGTATTTTATGATTCGAGAAAATGGACACTTGGATGGGATGGTTTCATCGTCACGTAAAAAATATTGCTGCCATTCATAATTATCTTTTTCACCATAATCTTTCAGAGAGGGATGGATAGGAGCTTTGTCATAAGTGGCTAGACGTTGACGTATTAAGTTTTTTAGTTTTCTACTGCGTTTCTCAGAATTCATAATCCCCTGTAAAACCCATCTAGGTGTTAAAGCGAGCATCATACATGAAAAATGTCTACTTTGTCTATTGACATGGGCAGGTGTAGCGCAGTAAACGAAATATGATTCATTATGAAAGCAAAATTCCCAAGTATTCTCCATAGGGTCATTTGGAATGTGCGTAGGCCACTCCATCTCGTCCAAACGACTAGTTGTATTAAGTAGAGACCAATACATATGTTCAAAATCTTCAACTGTAGTTTCTCGCATTAAATCTATTGGTGTATGAATAAAAACAATAAGTGAGGCATATTGACCTGTGTCTCTAGAACATTCAGTATATTCTTTAAGTAATGCAGCAAAATCTTCGCTAGTATTTGTATCTCTAGGATCACCAATAAATCCGTACCTGAGGTGATTTGCTGTAAAGCCGTGTTGAGCTGGGATACAAGGGAAAGGTTTATTTTTATCTGTCATTTTTAATTGGAAAGAACCGAAAGCTTCTTGTTGCCAATGTGGAAGGTTAGTAATATTTTTTTGTAAAGAGTCTTTATCATAAAGTATAGCCATCTTTTTATCCCTCCTAAGTCATAATATATAACCTATTAATTATTTGAGAATAGGTGACTAACACGGCTAGAATAATTATTTTTTAATCTATAAAAATAAAATGATTTAATGAAGAATCCCCTTCAATGTAGTTACTTTAATAGTTGATCTTTAATAACGTATAAATTTAAGTAGCTATAAAATTTGAAAAATATATAAGGAATATGTAGGTACAATGTTCACATTTATATTTTCTAACTAATATGGTTTATAACGAAACAAGAAGGGATGTATTATGATGGGGATTTTTAAGGAAGAAAAAATTAAATTTATAGATTGTAAAGGCGAGGAAGTCATTTTGAAAATCAAAATTAAGGATATAAAAAAGTAGGGAAGAGGAATTAAGGATACTTTATTGTGATTAACATAGAAGGATGAAAAGTAATCATGAATTAGATTGAAATGAATTCATGTACCCTTTTTGAATTTTTTTGCATAGTGTAGCATGAATGAATATTAAGGAGGAACGTCTATGTCTTATCCTAATCAGCTAGCATGGCATGAAACATTGGATTTACATGAATTAGTAGCATTTCAAGCAAACGGTTTAATCAAATTAAAAAAATCAGTTAGGAATGTACCTGATCAAGCGCTTCAATCGTTATATATTAAAGCTATAAATGCCATCCAAAACAATCTACAAGAGTTAGTACAATTTTATCCTTATGCTCCTGGATTTCAATCGCAGCATCGTGATGACACTGGATTTTACGCTGGAGATTTACTTGGATTAGCAAAGACATCTGTTCGAAATTATGCAATAGCGATTACCGAAACTGCAACGCCGCGACTTAGAGAAGTTTTAACCCGTCAAATAAATGGTGCCATACAATTACATGCACAGGTTTTTAACTTTATGTATGAACGTGGTTACTATCCAGCTTATGATTTAAAGCAACTATTAAAAAATGATGTTCAAAATGTGCAAAAGGCAATACAAATGCAATATTAAAATGGAGATTTGGAAATTATCATGAGAGAAAAACTATAGTTTATTTATAGAGGATCAAATAGTTCAAACTATATGGTAATTTCCATTGTTAATAAATTGATTAAATGCTAAAAATATAGATTCATTCTAAAATATTAAAGAAATTATACTAGCGCTATTTTAGAATGGTGAACCTCTTCAAGTTTTTTAGTGAGTTTTAATCAAATATTAAATACGCTTGAGAATAAGTATTTATATAATACATCTAGTTGAATGTTATTTTCCTTTGGCACTAAGTATGTTTAGCACGTTTTTCTTTTGGGAAAAATAAGAATATACATTAGTGGAAAGGATAGGATTTAATGGTTACCAAAACCGATAATACAAGCTATGTAACCTCTTCTGTTTATTTGACCCGTAATCTATGGTCAGGTGTCTTGTTTGGGCTAGGGTTAGTAGCTTTTATAGATGAAACTATTTTTCATCAACTGCTGCATTGGCACCATTTCTATGATAAATCTACAACAGATATTGGACTCATTTCAGATGGTCTTTTTCATGCTTTTAGTTGGTTCGCAACGATTGGTTCCTTGTTTATGGTTGCTGATCTTCGCCGTAGAAATGCATTTTGGTTGAAAAGATGGTGGAGCGGATTAATGCTTGGTAGTGGTGGATTTCAATTATATGACGGTATAATTCAACACAAACTAATGAAAATACATCAGATTCGATACGTAGAGAATGTTCTTATCTACGACGTAATATGGAATATAATTGCGACTGTAATGCTCTTAATTGGCATTCTGCTAGTTTTTCAGACAAGAACTGATGAAAGATTATTGAGAGGTAAAAGCTTAAATGAACAATAACCACCTTCATCATGAAATATGGAATGCACTGGATATTTTACTATTCGTATTCATTTTAATTATGTTAATAATTTATATAGTAGCCACGATTTTATCAAATCTCCATTACAAACGATGGCCGTTATATCGAAGTGTCTTCTGGGTTTTAGGACTTATTTGTGTGGCAATAGCAGTTGTTGGGCCCTTAGCTCATCGTGCTCATAATGACTTCACAGTGCATATGCTTGTGCACTTACTCCTTGGGATGCTTGCTCCAATTTTTATAGCATTAGCCGCTCCAATGACTCTTTTTTTACGAACGCTCAATGTGAAAGCAGCACGACGTCTTTCAAGGATACTAAAGAGTAGGCCTCTACAAATTCTTACTCATCCAATTATCGCAACCTTGCTTAATTTAGGAGGACTATGGATTCTCTATACGACTAGCTTATACTCGATGATGCACGAAAGTATACTTCTTCATTTGTTCATACATTTCCATGTTTTTATTGCAGGATATCTGTTTACCACATCAATGATTTATGTTGATCCAATATCCCATAGGTATAGTTATATGTACCGATCAATGATTTTAATAATTGCATCAGCTAGTCATGGGATATTATCAAAATACATATATGCTCATCCGCCTGCTGGTGTAGTTACTGAACAAGCTGAAATTGGGGGCGTGCTGATGTATTATGGTGGGGATTTCATTGATATTGTTCTAATTTTTATACTTTGTTTGAAATGGTCTAGGGGTAGCAGACAGAGAACAAAAGTTAATAATGTAGTAAGGTCATGGGATGTATCGGATTTTTTGAAACTAAAAACTTTGAAATGAAATTTAGTTAAACTGTATTATGGATTAAGTATGGTATGAACAAAATTTTAAAAAGTATGTTAAAAGTAAAAAGAGCAGTTATTTCTTATGACTGCTCTTTTTTATGGTAAGAAGTACAACCTGGGTAAGAAGCAGGCTACACTACAGGTAGTGTTTGCGGAATATCGAGTTTTATTCAACAAGGATAGTTCCATTCTTAAAATAGAGATGTTGTCTAAGGTCATTCTTTTTTTACATATTTTAATATCTTTTGACGTTTTGATTTTGTGATACATTTTAGTTTTTTGTTTAATTTCTCTTTTTGTCTACATATTTTCCATACTCGGGTACAGCAATTTTATCAAATTCTTGAACGAGTGTTTTGAGACTGGCTGATAGTAATTCACCTGACATCGGTATCCCATGTCCAGTAACAGCGGCTAGAGGCTTTAAATTCTCTAGTTTAATAACTGATTCTTTAGCAGCTTTCCAGTCTGTTGTTAAATAACGAGGTGGTCCACTTATTTCCTGTTCCTGAGTAATTACCTTATATAGATATTCCTGCTTCACCGTAACAAAAGCGTCCCCAGCAATTAATGTTCGGTCTTTTTCTCGGAATAATGAAATATGACCTGGAGTGTGTCCTGGTGTATGAATCCATCTAAACCCTGGCATATGGGGAACAGTTCCATCTGTAGGAAGTACTTTTATGCTGTTCCCTAAATCAATCGGTTCGTTAGGGAACACAGGGGACATTTTCGCTACCATACCACCTTCAACTGTTGGATCTGATTCAGGATAACTTTGTTGCCCAGTCAGGAACGGTATCTCCATTTGATGGGCATAGACTGGAACATCCCAATATTTGATGAGTTCAATTATTCCACCAACATGATCAAAATGCCCGTGAGTTAAAATAATTGCTTTTGGGCGGCTATTTGTACCAAATCGATCCTTAGCGACAGAGATAATTTCATTTGCGCATTTAGGCATTCCAGCATCAACTAAAACAAAATCATTGCGCTCGGGATTTCCAACAAAACAGATGTTGACGATTTGAATCGTGTAACAAAATAAATCAGGCAATACTTCGATGCCATGACCACTTTCAATTGAAGTTGCTGGAATAAACTTGTAATCACTTCCATAATTCATTTCATTGTCCACTTATTTTCCCCCTTAATATATTTTAATACGACATTATAGTTCCCTAATTTTGAAAATCCATTTTGAAGGATTTAAGAAAAGAATTAGTGGGGGATTATAAAAACAATAATTTAGTCCTAGAATTAAGGCGAAGACATAGCAATTTATATAAAGTGCAAACAATAAATATTGATTGTAAAGTGGTAGTTTCTATTATTTTTTGGCGAGTTTATGACTTAATAAAAGATTTATACGAATATTATAATGTGGAGTTATACAACAAATACATAACAAAGGTTGATAGAAAACCATTACATGTAATGACTGCTTTTTATAATAAAAGAATGTTTAAGTTCGGTGATGTAATTGAAGTGAATTAGAGAGGGAGAAATAAAAATAATTATCTCTTCCTAAGTTAATTATATCATGTAAATCAAGTTCAAAATAGACTGTTTATTCGTATTTACTCCTGCTACAATCAAGAACACATGCAAAGTAAGGAGAGATGTTACATGAGTTCTTTCGTTCTCGATTTTCAAGAAATAGAAAACACGCAGCTTTCACTCGTTGGTGGAAAAGGTTTGAATTTAGGGGAGTTATCAAGTGTTCAAGGGATACAAGTGCCAGAAGGATTTTGTGTTACAACGGTAGGATATGAAAAGGCCATCGAGCAAAATGAAGAGCTTCAAACTTTGTTGCAACAACTAACAAAGTTGAAAAAGGAAGAGCGAGCTCAAATTGGTGAAATGAGTAAGAAGATTAGAGAAGTCATTATGGAAGTAGAAATTCCAGTTGATGTAGTGGAAGCAGTAACTCATTATCTCTCATGTTTCGGAAATGAACATGCGTATGCCGTGCGTTCTAGTGCGACGGCTGAAGATTTACCGTATGCTTCGTTTGCTGGTCAACAAGATACGTATTTAAATATTATTGGAAAAGAAGCGATTTTGCAGCATGTAAGAAAGTGCTGGGCCTCTTTATTTACAGAGCGAGCAGTTACGTACCGCATGCAAAATGGTTTTGAACATAATCAAGTTTCTATATGTGTTGTCGTTCAAAAAATGGTTTTCCCTGAGGCTTCGGGTATTTTATTTACGGCTGATCCGGTTACTTCTAACCGAAAGGTGTTATCCATTGATGCCAGTTTTGGACTTGGTGAGGCATTAGTATCAGGATTGGTCTCTGCCGATAATTATAAAGTAAAGGAAGGCGAAATTACAGAAACGATGATAGCGACTAAAAAAATAGCTATTTATGCTGTAAAAGAGGGCGGAACAGAGACGAAACAGATTGATCCAGCTCAGCAAAAACTTCAAACATTGTCTGAACAACAAATTTTACAACTAGCAAGTATCGGAAGGCAGATTGAAGCTTATTTTGGTTGTCCGCAAGATATTGAATGGTGTTTAGCCCATAATACATTTTATATTGTCCAAAGTCGCCCCATTACGGCTTTATATCCAATTCCTGAAGAAAATGATGGGGGAAATCATGTGTATATATCAGTTGGTCACCAACAAATGATGACCGATGCGATGAAACCACTTGGGTTATCTTTTTTCCTGTTAACGACTAATGCTCCTATGCGTAAAGCGGGAGGCAGGCTGTTTGTGGATGCTACGCAACAATTAGCTTCAACTGCTAGCAGAGATTATTTAATAAATACTTTAGGAAAATCAGATCCACTCGTAAGAGATGCATTAACGACTATAATCGAGCGAGATAATTTTATTACATTGTTACCAGATGATGAAAAAGAAAAGAGTGTTAGTAAAAGGAAGCAACCTGCAAATTCGCAACCAGAAATCGAAAATGATCCGGCAATCGTTACGAATTTAATACAGAATAGTGAAGCATCAATCAAAGAGTTAAAACGAAACATGCAAACGAAATTAGGGACGGATGTACTTGATTTTATTTTGGAAGACATCCAGCAATTAAAGAAAGTATTATTTAACCCGCAAAGTATCGCTATCATTATGGCAGGAATGAATGCTTCGACGTGGATCAATGAAAAGATGGAGCAATGGCTAGGCGAAAAGAATGCAGCAGACACACTTTCGCAATCGGTACAAAATAATATTACGTCAGAAATGGGTTTAGCATTAATGGATGTTGCTGATGCAATTCGTCCGTATCCAGAAGTTATTGCGTATTTACAACATGTAGAAGATGATAGCTTTTTAGATGAACTTGTTCAGTATAAAGGCGGGGAGAAAGCTCGAGAGGCGATCGATGCTTTTCTAAATAAATACGGAATGAGATGCAGCGGAGAAATCGACATTACGAAAACGCGCTGGTGTGAAAAACCAACAACCATTATCCCGATGATTTTAAATAACATAAGAGACTTTGAAGCGGGTGCTAGTAAGCAGAAGTTTGAAAAAGGACTGCAGGAAGCTTTGAATAAAGAAGAAGAGTTATTAGAGCGATTGCAACATTTGCCGAAGGGTAAACAAAAAGTAGAAGAAACGAAGCGAATGCTTCGTAACATCCGTAATTTTATCGGTTATCGTGAATATCCAAAATACGGCATGATTAATCGTTACTTCATATATAAGCAGGCGTTATTGAAAGAAGCTGAGCAACTTGTACAAAGCGGTGTCATTCGTAAGGTCGATGATATATACTATTTAACTTTTGAAGAACTTCACGAAGTTGTTCGCACGAATAAACTAGATTACAAGCTTATCCAAAAACAAAAAAATGATTATAAATTATATGAAAAATTAACACCTCCTCGTATAATGACGTCTGATGGAGAAATCGTTACGGGTAAATATAAACGAGAAAACCTTCCAGCTGATGCGATTGTAGGTTTGCCTGTTTCTTCAGGAGTGATTGAGGGAAGAGCTCACGTTATTTTAAACATGGAAGAAGCGAATCTAGAAGAAGGAGATATATTAGTTACTGCGTTTACTGACCCTGGCTGGACACCATTATTCGTGTCTATAAAAGGATTAGTCACTGAAGTTGGCGGACTTATGACGCACGGAGCAGTAATTGCACGTGAATATGGATTACCGGCAGTTGTTGGAGTAGAGAATGCTACGAAATTAATAAAAGACGGACAACGAATTCGGGTACATGGAACAGAAGGGTATATTGAAGTGTTGTAATGAAATAAAAGATCATCTGCTATTATAGTGGATGATCTTTTCATATATACTTGACTTATTTCTTTAAACCAGCCGCATAAAAAGGTCCATGAACTGCGATTGTAGATAAAATACGAGCAATTTCCTCTGGTGTTTCTTTTTGCCCGGTATTTAACCATTGCTGAATCACACCAATATGAGCAGATGCCATATAAGAAGCTAAGTATTGACTTGGGACAAGTAAATTCTCCTTATTAATGAGAGCACCATTCGTATCTTCAAATATTGTTTTCCACATAAAATCTTTCAGTTTTGTTTGGAAAGATAAATCTCCTTTTGGACTTAATACAGCTTTCATAAAATCACTATTTTCATTTAGAAATTCAAGGATAGAAGTGATAAGCAGAAACGGCATTGTTGGAGAAGGATTGGAACCAAGATCAGCAATAACTTCAGGAAATCTCTGTTTGGCAATGCTGGAAATTTTATGCATAATTTCTTCTTGGCATTTCGTCATTAAATCAAATTTATCTTGATAATGCGCATAGAAAGTACCGCGATTAATGTTTGCTTTCGTTGTAATATCTTTCACTGTAATGGCGTCAAAACCTTTTTCTTCAATTAGTTCCACCAATGCATTTCGTATGGCAGTTTTCGTACGAACAACACGTAAATCTAAATTACTATCACGCAAAGCATGTCCCTCCTTCATTTTAGCCAACACATTTCAAAGATGTGTCTTATAACCGACACATTTACGATTTTTGATTATTGTATAAGGTTCAACTCGAACATATAATTCAAAATATAAATAAACAACACGTTGTTGGTTATTATAAATCAAATGTAAGGGAGAGAAAAGAAAATGTTTAAAAATAAACTTTTATTGTTATCACCAGTTATTGCACTACTTGTTGTTTTTATTTTTTCATTAACGTTATTTCCAACCGTTCAACCTCAGCCGAAAAACTTGCCAATCGCAATTGTAAATGAGGATCAAGGAGTAGAAATTCCGAACCAACCAAAGATGGATATGGGGCAAACGATTGTTGATAATATGAAAAAGACATCAAAATCAGAGGAAGAACCTGCGGTGAAGTGGGTAGAAGTGAAAAATAAAGAAGCAGTTCAAAAAGGCTTAAATAATCAAGAGTATTACGCAGCATTAGTTATTCCGAAAGACTTTAGCGCAAAACAAGCATCATTACGAACACCACAGCCATCTTCGCCAGAAGTAGAAATATTCATCAATCAAGGAATGAATACAGCAGCGTCAACTATGGCAGGACAAATGTTAAATGGGGTAGTTGATAATATGAACAATACTGTTCGCGCGCAACTACTAGAAGGATTGAAAGCAAAAGGAGCTACATTAACAGCAGATCAAGTTACAAATGTAGTAACACCGATTGCAAAGAAAGTGACAAATGTGAACGAAATCGGCAAAAATAGTGCGAACGGTAACTCGCCAATGTCTTTATTTCAGCCGTTATGGATTGCCAGTTTAGCGAGTGCAGCAATTATCTTCATTGCGATAAGTAAAATGCCAGTAGGTACAAGAAAAGAAAGTTTCGTATTAAAACTAAAACAAATCGTAACAGGGGCTGTTGCGACACTTGTCATTGGGTTCGGTCTTACATGGATCGCGGATGGTATGGTAGGGTTAAATATTACGAACTTCACAGATACGGCACTGTTTCTATCTATTACATCCTTTAGTTTCTTCTTAATGATATCGGTGGTACTTTCATTAGTTGGACTAAAGGGAATCGGTGTATTCGCTCTCTTACTATTCTTCGGGGCACCGTTATTATCGTTAGCACCGGAAATGTTGTCGCCATTTTATCAAGAGTGGGTGTATGCATGGTTACCAATGCGATTTATGATTGAAGGGCTGAGAGAAATATTCTTCTTCGGAAAAGGGTTAAGCTGGAGTACACCTCTTACTGTACTCGTTTGGATTGGTGCGGTAAGTATGATGATTATTTTAGCGACTGCTTTCAAACGTAGTGTAGGAAAGGAACACAAAACGGAATTAAACGCATAAAAGATAAAAGCGTTTCACTAGGAGTGAAGCGTTTTTATCTTTTATTAACTTATAGGTTAAAGGGAATAAAAAAGTTCGGATTTGCAGTTCCTTTTTGTATACATGCTCCTGCTATTTAAAATTGCATAAAATGTTATGCGGAATAATGGAGGGGATACGATGTATAATTCGAATTATTATGATTCGTATAGGCAAAATGATAAGCTGATTCGTGATATTGAGAAAGCAATTAACGGAGAGTTTAGTGCTATAAATTGCTATGCGAAATTAGCTAATATGGCTCCAAATACGGCGGAACGAAATCAAATTCTTGAGATTCGTAACGATGAAATAAAGCATTTCCATCATTTTGTACAAATCTATACAAATTTAACGGGTCAGCAGCCGAAACCACAAATTACGGAAGAATGTCCAAATACGTACTTACAAGGATTAGAATTCGCTATACAAGATGAACAGAAGACAGTAGATTTTTACTTGGAAATTTCAGATGAAACATCGGATGCACATCTGAAAGAGTTAATGCGCAGAATAGCTGCCGATGAACAAAATCATGCGGTGTGGTTTTTATATTATTTTGTGAAGACGAAGTGAGCATTAAGAATGAATGGCTGATGTGATGAATATATTAGAATTTATTTTAAAGCGCAGTGCAACAATTGCATGGAAAACTTAAATATAAGCAGAGAGAAACCGTTTCATAAGTAGTGGGACGGTTTTTTTCGCGGTGAAATACAAGTTACATAGATATCGACAAAATATGGTAATTGAATTTGGTATATAATGTATGAAATGAAAACGAAAATAAATAAGCTAGGAGCAAATAAATGAAAAGAGGAATTACAGTAGATATTCCAAATGAATATGATAATTTACTTTGGAAAGTGTTAAATCCAATTGATATTTCTTCATATGATTGGTGGGTAGGGAGTGAGGAGTCATACTTAATAGCACGTGGTGGATTGGATGAGGCATTATTTCCAGAAGAACCAAGTATAGTGGAAGGATCAGATTTGAAAATATTATTTAAAGACAATATATATTATGTTATTTTTGCAGATTTAAAAGCGTATTCAAAAGGAGAGGAAGTAGTAGATATTGAAACATATGAAGAATTTAAAGAGAGTAAGTGTGAATTAGTTTTACTAGTTGCGGATTGTACATACGTCACAATTTACGCTAAAGATCAAAAACAGATTGAATTGATGTATGAAAACGCAAGGAATCAAGGTTATTATGTTGAATACGTTACCGACGAAAATGACGGTAGAACGCGTTTATCAGTATGATAGCGATAGGAAAGGGGAACAGCAATATGGAGAGAACTACAGTTAAAGAATATACAATTCGAACTGCTATTGAAGAGGAAAGCGATAGCATTATCACGCTATTAAAAGAAGTAGCGCAGTGGCTACAACATAAAGAAGTGGATCAGTGGCAGTATCTGTTAGGCGGAGAGGCTACGGATGAAATACTAGAAGGTATAAGAGAGAAATATACATATGTGATTACGAAAGAAGATGAAATTATCGGTACAGTTACAGTATCTCCTAAACAAAATGAATGGGATGAACATATTTTTGGTAAAGAGGAAGTATAAAGGTAACGGAATAGGAGAATGGATTTTACAGTGGATAGAAGAGAATGTACAACATGACAAAGAGTTTTTGAAGTTGGATTGCGTTGGACATAATCGTACGTTGAATGATTTTTATAAGAAAAATGGTTTTGATTATGTTGGCAGTACAGATGGACTTAGTAAGTTTCAAAAGAAAAGGGGATAGTGAATGAATCAAATTGATACTGATTTAGTTAAAAGGTTAATAGGGGAACAGTTTCCTGAATGGGCACATTTAGAGGTGAAACCTGTAAAGTGTAGTGGGCATGATAACAGAACATTTCACCTAGGTGATAAGATGAGTGTAAGATTGCCAAGTGATGCAGCATATGCACCGCAAGTAGAGAAAGAAAACAAGTGGTTACCTATATTAAGTAAGGAGCTTTCTTTACCGATTTCTACACCAATTGCGAAAGGAAATCCGTCTGAAGCGTATCCATGGCCGTGGTCTATTAATAAGTGGATAGAGGGGGAGACAGTTACGAGACGAAATGTCTGTGACTTAAATGAATTTGCGGCAGACTTAGGATTGTTTTTAGTAGAATTGCAATCCATTGATGCGAGCAAAGGACCGATAGCTGGAGCGCATAATTTTTACCGAGGCGGGCTTATATCTGTATATGATGAAGAGGCGAGAGATGCTATCGAAAATAATAAGGACGTTTTTGATGAAACAGTATTAAAGCATCTTTGGGATTTAGCACTTCAGTCAACATGGAGGCGTAAGCCAGTTTGGGTTCATGGAGATGTTGCGCCAGGGAACTTACTCGTTAAGGATGGAAAGCTTTGTGCCGTCATTGATTTTGGTATTTTAGGAGTAGGGGATCCGGCTTGTGATGCAGCGATGGCATGGGCATTTTTTGATAAAAGTAGTAGAAACGTATTTAAAGAAGTATTGCAAATAGATGAAGAAACGTGGAATAGAGCGAGAGGATGGGCACTTTGGAAGGCGTTAATTACATATGATGCGAATAAGGCAAGTAATAAGATAGTGGTAGAAGAATCGTATCGTGTCATTCAAGTTATTGTGGATGATTATGAGAGATAGTAGAAAAAGCCTATTTTAAAATAGGCTTTTTTATATGATTAAATATAGAAATCTAAAGAAGGAATCTAACATAATTATACAGAATTTTTAGATAATAGGAGGTGTCGAATTTTGAGTGAAATTGAATTAAAAAGGAATGTAATTAAGACAGGGAGTGAGAAGAGGATCATTCTTCGCTTTATACTCGCTAGTCTCGTTGGGGTGTTTATGTTTTTCGTACCAGTTACGATAAATGGTGCTTCATCTATTATGATTGATCATATCGTATCATGGATTCGGTCTTCGGTTCCGAGCGTCGTACCTTATTATGCACTACTCGTTATGATAATGGGTGCGATTTATCCGTTTTATACGAAAAAATGGAATGCATCTCTCGTAGACATTTGTTTTTCTATTTTAAAAGTAGTCGGCGTCGTTTTTGGCGTACTATATTGTTTGAAAGTAGGACCAGCTTGGTTCTTTGCGCCAGACGTTGGGCCGTTTTTGTATGAAAAATTAGTAATATCGGTAAGTTTACTCGTTCCAATTGGCTCGGCTTTTTTAGCTTTATTAGTCGGGTACGGATTACTAGAATTTATCGGTACGTTTTGTAGACCCATTATGAGACCATTATGGAAAACGCCGGGACGGTCAGCAATCGATGCGGTTGCGTCCTTCGTAGGGAGTTATTCGCTTGCGCTACTTATTACAAACCGTGTCTATAAAGAAGGAAAGTATACAACAAAAGAAGCAGCTATTATCGCTACAGGTTTTTCTACAGTATCCGCTACATTTATGATCATCATCGCAAAAACATTAGACATTATGCATTTATGGAATGTTTATTTTTGGACGACTCTCGTTGTAACATTCATCGTAACCGCTATCACCGTAAGAATCCCACCCCTTAGTAGAAAACCAGATACATATGTAACGGAAGAAGGGTTCCCAGAGCCCGTTTATAAAGAGAAAATGTTAGAACGTGCTTGGGAAGATGCGTTAGAAGTATCGAAATCTGCACCGAGTATTATGAAAAATATCGCAGTGAATTTAAAAGATGGTTTTATTATGACGATGGGAATTTTACCATCTATTATGTCAGTTGGTTTAATTGGTATCGTTTTAGCGAAATTCACGCCAATATTTGATTGGATCAGTTATATTTTCTATCCATTTACATGGGCTTTACAATTACCAGAAGCAGGCTTAGCTGCTAAAGCAGCATCTGTTGGTATTGCGGAAATGTTTTTACCATCATTGTTAGTTGTAAGTGCACCACTTGTGACAAAGTTTGTTATTGCGGTGGTTTCGGTATCATCTATATTGTTCTTCTCAGCTTCCATTCCTTGTATTTTATCGACAGACATTCCGTTAAAAGTATCGGAACTTATAATTCTCTACGTACAAAGAACGATATTAACGTTACTTATTATTACTCCGATTGCTTATTTGTTGCTTTAAAGTTTTAATAAGATAAATCTATAACAAAGGAAGCCTTCTGTAAAAGAAAGGCTTCTTTTGTTTAAAAGCGAGGTATTCCGATATCGCTATCAAGCTAAGAAAATCAAATATCCAAAAACATGAAAATGTACTATTTTCTGTTTTTGGGATGCTTTTATTTATTTTTTGAATATGACGTCATGCTTCTTAAGAAGATTCCTAATCCTGCAAAAAAGAATCCTAAGCATAATAAGCTGCCTGGCGTTCCCCAAGTAATTTGATCTAGCATTTTTATCCTCTCCCGTTTTATTATTATATAGTATTTATTGGAAATTATCAAAAATTTCCTTTTTAAAGGTTATTGATGAGCCTTCCCGCTGTATACGAGAAGATTATATTTGAAAAGGAATTTTGTAAAAACCATTCTATTATTCTTATAAAACGTTTCTGTTTCGTGTGATATAGTAACAACAAAGGGGGCTTTCAAATGGAAATGATTCACGAAAGAGTAAAGTTACGGTTAATGGATAGTGATGATGTCGAAACTTTGTTTTCAATTGTAGAAGGAAATCGGGATATTTGGGCGTATTTAATCTCTAAAATGGATAGTGTTCAAGATATGCAGCAATATGTTCAAAAAGCGATACGGGGTTATGGGAAGGGTACTCAAATACCGTTCGTTGTAGTGGATCAACAAACGAATACGATTGTAGGAAGTACGCGTTTATATAATATTTCAGTAGAAGATAAAACAGTCGAGTTAGGACAAACGTGGTATCATCCAAGTGTGCAACGTACGAGTATCAATACAGAGTGTAAGTATATGCTTCTCCAGTATGCTTTTGAAAAACTGCATATGCTCAGAGTACAAATTAAGACGGATGCAAGAAATAAAAAAGCACAACGAGCAATTGAAAGGTTAGGTGCAGTAAAAGAAGGTGTGCTTAGAAATGAAAGAAAATTGCCAAGTGGTCATGTGAGAGATGCGGTTGTGTATAGTATTATCGCAAGTGAATGGCCAGTTGTGAAACTGCATTTGTTGGAAAAATTAGAATTGTATAAAGAAAAGTTATAATTCGTGTTTTGAAAGGTATATTGTTCTTGATGTAAGAAAAATATACCTTTTTTCTTACAAAATGCTACTTTATTTTAATTACTTTTGTTTCATCGTTCCCTTCTGAGAAAAAATTCGTTACAATGTAGTTGTATGGTAATAAACTTATGAATTTAAAACATGTAATGAAAACCGCAAATAAAAAATGAATTGATAATCCTCAATTTTAAATGAAAACCCTTTTATACATAAATAACAAGTAAAGTTCCTTCTTTTAAATAAACTCAAACAAAACGATTTGATATAAATGTTTTTTATAGAAGTATGGATGATGTACGGAGGCAATTACAAATGAAAGAAAATAAGAAAAGTAAGAAAAGACGAATCTTTCAAGTATTTTTACTAATGATTTGTTCTGCTATTTTATATGTAAGTTATGCAGCTTACGATATTTGGAGCTATCGCTTTAAAACAGATGATAGTGTGAAAACGGATGCTGGTATCGTACTAGGAGCAGCTTCTTGGAACGGAAAACCATCACCTGTATTTAAAGAAAGAATTAATCATGCGATTTCTTTATATAAGAACGGAAACATTAAAAAAATTATTTTTACAGGTGGTACAAAGTTCGAAGCAGAACTTGAGGAAGCGCGTACTGCTAGAGTATATGCAATGAAACAAGGTGTAAAAGACGAAGATATTTTAATTGAAACAAAATCCCTTTTCACGGAAGAAAATTTAAAGAATGCGAAGGAAGTTGGAATAGAGAACGGAATACGCACATACACGATTGTAAGTGATCCACTTCATATGAAACGCGCAATGAGAATCGCAAAACATATTAATATTGAAGCGTATGCTTCACCAACGCCGACATCAGCATATAAAACGTTAGACACAGAAATTCCATTCTTCTTTAAAGAATTATTCTCGTATATTGGATATGTAACCTCTTTGCCATTAAAGGCATTGAAGGGAGACTAACATAAGAAAAGAACCTATCCTTAAATAGGAACTTTTCTTATTAGTCAAAAACATTGTATTTTTATCGGAATAGTGAAACAATAGAGAGGTAGCTTCATATAATCATAATGAAAAAGTGAGCGGTTGATGAATCGAACATAAAGGAGATTATAGTATGGCACTCTCATTTGTTGAAACAGAAGAACAATCTTTCATTATTGCACAAATAAATAAATTGATTCCGAAGTTCATGGAAAGAGAGCATCAACTAAGTGAATTAGGATCATTTCCGTATGAAAATATAAGTGATTTGAAAGATATCGGATATACGAAATTAACGTTACCGAAGGAATTTGGTGGTAGTGCGATTTCTTTATATGACTTCGTTTTATTTCAAGAGAAAATCGCGGAAGGCTGCGGGGCTACTGCATTATCGATTGGCTGGCATCTTGGTATTGTGAAAGAGTTAGCGGAAAATCACTCTTGGAATGATGAGATGTTCAAGTGGTTTTGTGAAGAAGTGCGTAACGGTGCACTCTTTAACAGGGCAGCAACAGAACCAAAAACAGGGAGTCCGACGCGTGGTGGAAAACCAGAAACAATAGCGGTTCAACAAGGCGATAAGTGGGTTATAAACGGACGGAAAACTTTTACAACGATGGCGCCAGTACTTGATTATTTTATTATTTCAGCAAGTATGGAAGGTCGAGAAGAAGTTGGTGAGTTTGTTATTCCAAGAAATACTCTCGGTGTATCCATTGAAGAAACGTGGGATAGCGTTGCGATGCGAGGGACTGCTAGTCACGACCTTGTCTTACAAAATGTGGAGATAGAAAACCGCTTTTTTACAGATATCAAGGGCGGAAAAGTGAAACAAAAGGGTATTGGCTGGTTGCTACATATACCAGCATGTTATTTAGGAATTGCACAAGCAGCAAGAAATTATGCAGTTCAATTTGCGGAATCATACAAGCCAAATAGTTTAAATCATTCTATTAGTTTATTGCCGAATGTTAGAAGATTAGTTGGAGAATTAGAACTTGAGCTTATGCAAGCTCGCGTCTTTTTATATCAAATTGCGAAAAAGTACGATGAAGCAGAGGATAAACTATCATTGCAAGCAGAATTAGCAGCAGTGAAATATGCCGTAACGAATGCAGCGATATCAATTGTAGATAAAGCAATGCGCATCGTAGGGGCAAAAAGTTTATCAGAACAAAATCCGCTTCACCGCTACTATTTAAACGTCAGAGCAGGATTACACAATCCGCCGATGGATGATGTAACACTGTCTATGTTGGCGGATGCGGCGTTTCGGTCGTAGTTTTTAATGCTTACATTTTATTGTTTATGGGTAATATAGTTGTTTTGAAAGCACGTGTTTGAGTAGTAATCAAACACGTGCTTTTTATGTGTTTAATATATTAGTTTAAAATGAAGCGTTGTAAACATTTGTCATATCTAATCCCAAATTAAAGGTCTTTCCAAGTTTACCATTCGTAAATATTGTAAAAATTGACCTGCATGGACCGCATCATGATAGGCAATTCGTAATAGCATGTCGCCTAAATATCTTTCATAGCCAACATCGCTTCGATCAATAAGGGTTGAATCTAGCTCGGCTATGCTTATGGATTGTACATATTCTATGAAGTTAGTAAAGTATACTTGTGCCAATTCAATTTCTTTTTTTACACAAGTAATTGGCTCGTCATCATACGGGAAATGTATATCATGTATTGAGCCGTTGTTTTTTAAAATCATATGATAGTAAAAAGTTGAGCTCCATACATGACGAATCATTTCACCAAAGGACATAGCCTCATGATCAGGTTTCCAATTAAGAAAATTGTCAGGAAGAGAATTCCATAATTTTTCTGAGCGCCTTCTCGTTTCTTTCAAATTTAATATACTAAGATCAATTGCATTCATAATACATTTTCCTTTACTATTAAACTTAAAATAATTGTATCAGTTTAATAGTTAGGGTATCATCAAAATATGAATGTATATCCGAATATCTCATATATAGCTAAACTAATTGCTGAACCTACAAGAGCAATTATCTTAGATTGTTTAATGAATAATCAGGCACTACCTGCTAGCGAATTGGCTTATATGGCGAAAGTTTCAAATCCAACGATTAGTTCTCATCTTTCTAAATTAATAGAGGGGAATCTACTTACAGTTGAACAACATGGTAGACATCGTTACTATCGACTTGCTAATCAAGAGGTAGCAGAAGTTCTTGAAAAGTTAGGAACAATCGCACCAACAGTCCAAGTTCGTTCTTTAAAACAATCGAATCAACTAAAAAAAAGTTCGTTATGCTCGAACTTGTTATGATCATCTTGCAGGCAGACTCGGTGTAGAGATAACCGAAAAATTACTACATAAGGAATTTCTAATTTTAGAGAAAGGAGAATACATTGTAACGGAACAAGGTAAGCAATGGTTTCTGAATTTTGGAATAAATATTGAAACGGCACATATAAAGAGGAGGGTATTTGCAAAACCTTGTCTTGATTGGAGTGAACGACGCTACCATATTTCTGGTTGGTTAGGATCTGCAATAGCAAAACTATTTTTTGAACAGGAATGGATTACAAAAACGGATAAGAGTCGGGCTGTCCATCTTACACAAAAAGGTATGAAGTTATTGAAGGACCAATTAGGCATTGACATGGAAAATGAAGAAATTAAATAACCTGAGTCTATAGTTATATAGACTCAGGTTATTTAATTTTTAAAAAAATCTTAGATGATATTTGCACACGGCAAATTTAACCTCAATCGCTTTATGGGAAGAGGTGAAATGAAAACATAGTAGTTGAGGTAATTCTATTAAATTATTAATCATATTACTTAAAAATTATGCGTAAGAATATAGTAAATGAAGGGAGATATAAAATGAATAAACTGAAAATATTTAATATAAAGTATGTAATGATATGTATTTTATTCACGATTATATGTATTCTCACTTCATTCGTCATTTCTAGTAATTCTAGCGTATTTAAATCATATTATATGAATCAATTATTAGGAACGAATTCTACTAAAGGCCTTATGTATATGATAGGCAGTGAAAATCGTTATTTTGCAGAAGAATTTCATAAAGAAAAAGGACGAGCGTCTTTGGAATCTTTTTTACTGTCACTTTCTACAAATATTAATGTAAATGACCTTCGAAGTTTATTAACCCGAGAACTTCCAAATATGAATCAATTTTATTCGGAAATATTAATTGCAGGGGAAGGAACAGATTATACGAACATTCCTGAAGAATCCAGTATTCCTTTAGAGAATATTCAAGATAAAGGTACTGCTGTTAAACACCCAAAGAGTGAGAAAGAAAACAATTCAAATACACAAAATAACGGTGAAAATAAAGTTTTTATTTATCATACACATAGTTGGGAGTCGTTTATTCCTCTCATTCCAGGTGCTACTAAACCTAATGATGCCTCTAGTACAAATAATGAAGTGAATATTACGTTTGTTGGAAACTATTTAAAACAAAAGTTAGAAGAAAAAGGAATAGGGGTTTTACATGATACGACAAATATGAGGGACTTTCTACGAAATAAAAATTTAAACTGGGCCCAATCCTACAAAGGATCTCGTCAAATATTACAAGATAAATTAGCACAAGAGAAAAATATTATGTTTCCAATGGACCTTCATAGAGATGATGCACGAAAAAATATTACAACCAAAAATATTAACGGAAAGAATTATGCGAGGCTCTATTTTATTTTAGGACGAGAGAATCCTAGCTTTGAAAAAAATAAAAAAATAGTAACGGCAATAAATTCATATTTAGACGAGAAGTATTACGGTTTAAGCCGAGGGATTTTTATTAAAGATCGTAAAAGTGGGAACGGAGTATATAATCAAGACCTTTCTCCAAATGCTTTACTTATTGAAATGGGAGGTGTAGATAATACACCAGAAGAATTATATGCTTCCGTTGATGCATTAGTAGAAGCATTTAGCCATTATTATAATGAAGTAACAAAGAAAAATAACTAAATATATAGGGAAAACCTAGTATTTTTATAAAATAAAAAGGAGTGACACCTAGTATGAAGTTCTAGGGGTTACTCCTTTTTCCTATTATTCAGGATGTACCAGAAGTCTCATACTACTTTCAGATCCGTCTTCATTATAAGCGGATAAATAATATGGTCCTGGCTTTGGAGAGGAAACGAATGAACGTAAAGTAAATGTTTTACTTTCATTTGGTGGTATTGTATGTCTTGCTAGTTGCTCTTCATCTTGTGATTTGATTGCATATGTAAATGCATTTGTACCGATATTTGCAATTGTGATTTTTAAATCACCGAGACCACTAAAGTCAAATACGGTACCCATATCCCTACGAAATGTATGTGTATTATTAACCAATGCTGAACGAAATGTTGGGGTTTCATTTGGTTCACTTGATGCGAGAGTAATCGTTTCTTTTGCTTCTATGTTAGTAGGAGTGGAATCTGGTTGTGTATTTTGCTTTGTTAATAGAGTAATCGTACAAAGTGAGGCGATGAGAATGAATGAACTAGAAATAATGACATGTTTTTTTGTAAGAAGCATATAGATTTCTCCTTTTTGTAATATATAAAAAATATAACATTACCAATAAATGTTATCAAATGAAAAAATCTTTCTTTTCATTCTTCTTTTTACAGTTTTATAGGAGAAAGCTAGGTTTCTTATTTTTACTAATGTTATAATAAGAAAAAAGCACGAAAAGAGGTCATCTCATGCTAGAGGTTATTGCAACATGTTTAGAAGATGTGAAACGAATTGAACGAGCTGGCGGGAAGCGAATTGAATTAATTTCATCTTATACAGAAGGCGGTTTAACACCGAGTTATGCATTTATTAAAAAAGCGGTAGAAGCAGTACATATACCGATTCACGTTATGATTCGTCCGCATGCGAAGTCTTTTACATATACGGAAGAAGAAATTGAAATGATGAAGGAAGATATTATTATCGCGCAGAAGTTAGGTGCGGCTGGTGTTGTATTAGGTGTATTAAACGAACGAAATGAAGTGGATGAAGAGAAATTAGCGGATTTACTATCTGTTGTAGATGGAATAAATGTAACGTATCACCGTGCGATAGATGATATAGAAAATCCAGTAGAAGCAATGAAAACTTTAAAGAAGTTTCATAAAGTGACTCACGTTTTAACTTCAGGTGGACAAGGAAATATAGTGGAGAATATTCCGGTGCTTACAGAAATGCAAAAGGTAAGCGATGGTCAAATTCAACTTGTTGTTGGAGCTGGCGTAACGAAAGAAAATATAAAGAAATTGCTAGATGAAACTAGAATTTCGCAAGCTCATGTCGGTACAGCGGTAAGAGAAGGGAAATCATGTTTTGCTGAAATTGATCTTAATTTAGTACAAGAATTAGTTCAAATCATAAAATAAATGCGTAAGAAAGAGGAGAAACGATGAAGGAAAATACGAAGAAAGAATTATTCTCATGGGCTAAAACGATAGGATTTACCCTTATATTAATCGCTATTATTCGGGGTGTTTTATTTACACCTTCATTAGTACAAGGTGAATCGATGATGCCTACTTTAGAAAATAACGAGCGAGTTCTCGTAAATAAGATTGGTTATAGTATAAGTGGATTAGATCGCTTTGATATTATTGTCTTCCACGGTAAAGAAGGGTACGATTTAGTAAAACGAGTAATTGGTTTACCCGGCGATACAGTTGAGTATAAAAACGATGTGTTATATGTAAACGGAAAAGCAATGGAAGAACCATATTTAAAAGAGTTTAAAGAAAAAGCAGCAGGCCGTGTATTAACACCAGACTTTACGTTAGAACAAATCACAGGAAAAACGAAAGTGCCAGAAGGCCAAGTGTTTGTTTTAGGAGATAATCGTGAAGTTTCGAAAGACGGTCGCATGTTTGGATTCATTTCAGAAGATGAGATTGTCGGAAAAGGACAAGCTGTTTTCTGGCCGTTGAAACAAGTAAGAGCGTTATAAAGAAAAAGTATGGGAGAAATAATCTTCCATACTTTTTTTGTTGATAGAATTGAAAGAATATTTTATAATTTTAAATTATATATTTGTTTCGAAAAACGGAATTTAAGTTCCGAAATTCGGAACAAGAGGGAGATAGAATGAGTATAAATAAAACGGCAGTTAAGACAATGGATATTTTAGAGTTGTTTTATGAGCATGAAGAGCTAAGTTTAACAGAGATGGTTCAGCTTACGAGTATGCCGAAAACATCTGTTTATCGTTTAATTGGCTCGTTAGAAGAAATGGAGTTTTTACAAAAAAACGAGAAGGGGAAATATCGTCTAGGAGTCGTTTTCTTACGGTTCGGTCAACTCGTTTCACAAAGGTTATCAGTAAGAAATATTGCGATTTCGTATATGAAAGAGCTTAGAGATAGTTTGGGACAGGCAGTTAATTTAATTATTCAAGATGGTAATGATGCAATCTATGTGGAAAAGATGGAAGGTGCTCAGCCTGTCCGCGTGTATACCGCGGTTGGAAGAAGAGCACCACTTTATGCGGGTGCATGCCCGAGAATTTTACTATCGTATTTCTCTGAGGAAGAGAAACGGAAATACGTAGAGGAAACGGATTTAAAACAGTTTGCAGATGGAACAATCGTAGATAAGGAACAGTTGATAGAAGTGTTACAAATGGCGAAAAAGGAAGGGCATACAATTAGCTACTCTGAGTTAGAAAATCATACAGCGGCTATAGCAGCGCCGATTTTCGCAAGCGATGGAACGATTGTAGCAGGTATTAGTATTTCTGGATTAGCAATTGAGTATAACGAAACTAATATCGCATATTTTATTGCGAAAGTGAAAGAAACAGCACATCGCATTTCGAAAGAAATTGGCTTTTTGGCATAGAAAGAGGGAGTGGAATGAAATTTTCTGCATTAGGGGATCAAGTAATTATTGTTACATTTGGTGAAGAAATTGAGATGGAGACATACGAAAACGTGCAGCGATTGTTTCAAGCGTTGAGACGGCATCCGTTTGTAGGAATGGTTGAGTGTGTACCATCTTTCACATCATTAGCGGTCTACTACAATGTATATGAAGTATGGAAGCGAAGTGGGAGAAGTGAAGGTCCATATCATTACGTTTGTCGGTATATACAGGAGCTTTGTAATTCGTACCAAGAAGAATTAAATCAAGATGTGAAACATATTTCTATACCTGTTTGCTACGGGGGAGAATATGGACCTGATTTAGAAGAGGTCGCGCATGATAGAGGATTGCAGGTAGAAGATGTCATTCGCATACATAGTGAAACAACATATTTTGTATATATGTTAGGTTTTACACCAGGATTCCCGTATTTAGGAGGGCTAGCAAAAGAACTAGAAACGCCTAGAAAAGAAACACCACGATTACAAATACCTCCTGGTTCGGTAGGTATTGGTGGAAATCAAACAGGTATATATCCACTTGAAACACCGGGTGGATGGAATATTATTGGCCGAACTCCTATTTCATTATTTAATCCAGAAGAAGAAACACCAACATATATTCAAAGCGGTATGTATTTACGATTTATCCCAATAACGAAGGAAGAGTATGTATCACTTGAGGGGGCTAAAGAATGGATGTAGAGGTTTTACATGCGGGAATGTTTACAACAGTCCAAGATTTAGGGCGATCTCATTATCAACAATACGGTGTACCAGTTGGCGGGGTGATGGATCAAAGTGCACTTCGGATGATCAATATGTTAGTCGGTAATGAAGAGAATGAAGCAGGACTTGAAATGACGATCATGGGACCTAAATTATTAATAAAGAAAACGACTTTACTTGCGATTGGCGGAGCTGATATGGAGCCGTTACTGAATGGGGAGCGTATTCCATTATGGCGTCCCATCTTAGCAGAAGAAGGTAGCATGCTTTGTTTTGGAAAAGTGAAAAGTGGTTGCAGAGCGTATGTAACTTTTGCAGGTGGTATACAGATTGATCGCATAATGGACAGCAAAAGTACTTACATACGTGCAGCGATTGGTGGTATTGAAGGGAGAATGCTGAAAAAAGGAGATTATTTTCAAATTGGTACGCAGACAGAAATGGCGAGTCGTTTTATTCAACACTTACAAAAGAGAGAGCGAGTCAAAACGAACTGGGCAATTGGCAGCAACGTACTGCCAAAGTATAAGAAATATCCTAAGCTTCGTGTCATAACTGATTTTGAATATGACCAATTTACAGAAGAAAGTATACAGGCATTTTTTACGAAAGAGTATAAAGTATCTAATTACGCTGATCGTATGGGCTATAGAGTTGAAGGAGAAATTTTAAATAGAGTGGAAGAAAAAGAGATTTTATCGAGCCCCGTTACATTTGGGACTATTCAAGTGCCAAATGGTGGACAGCCAATTATATTAATGGCAGATAGACAAACGACGGGCGGGTATCCGAGAATGGGAAATATTATTTCAGTAGATTTACCTCTTCTTGCTCAGTTAAAACCGGGGGACTATGTTTCTTTTGAGAAAATTACGCTTGAAGAAGCGGAGCGATTGTACATAGAACAAGAAGTAAATATGAATCTATTAAAAAAATTCATCGCTTTACGAAGCTGACATTGGGAGGGTAACATCGTGACGACAATCGATTTAAACTGTGATTTAGGAGAAAGTTTTGGAGCTTATAAAATGGGGAATGATGATGAAATTCTTCCGTTCGTGTCCTCTATAAACGTTGCTTGTGGTTTTCATGCTGGAGATCCGACTGTAATGAGGAAAACGGTCGAAAAGGCACTGCAACACAATGTAGCAATAGGCGCGCATCCTGGTTTTCCTGATTTAATTGGATTTGGAAGAAGAAATATGAACGTTTCAGAGAGTGAAGTATACGACTATGTAGTGTATCAAATCGGTGCATTAGACGCTTTTGTGAAAGCAGCTGGCGGGAAGATGCATCATGTGAAACCGCACGGTGCTTTATATAATATGGCGGCGACTAATCCGGAAATTGCAGATGCAATTGCAAAAGCAATTTATCATAGTAATCCAAATCTATTACTTTACGGATTAGCAAATAGTGAGCCGTTTATACAGGCTGCGGAAAAATATAATATCACTCTCGTACAAGAAGCTTTTGCTGATCGTACATATAAGCAAGATGGAACATTAACGAGCCGGACAGAAGAAAATGCACTTATAAAAAATGAAGACGAAGCGATAAAACAAGTGCTACAAATGGTGAAAGAAGGGTATGTAAACGCTGTGAGCGGAGAGAAAGTAGCAGTTCACGCACAAACCATTTGTTTGCATGGTGATGGAGAGAAAGCGGTGCAATTTGTGGAGAAAATATACAGAACATTCGAACTTAATGATATTTCTATTTGCGCACCGAAGTAAAAAAATGAGGGGAAGTGTTGGGATTGGTGAAATTAATCGGGATACTACTTGTTGCAGTTGGTTTTTTATTTAGATTAAATACACTTTTAGTAGTTATGGTTGCAGGTATTGTTACAGGCATGGTTTCAGGATTAAGCTTTTATGATGTGATCAGCATGTTCGGTAAGTTTTTCATAGAAAATAGATATATGTCTATGCCAATTATATTAACTTTACCGGTAATCGGAATTTTAGAGCGTTACGGTTTAAAAGAAAGAGCAGAAGCACTTATAACGAAATCAAAAGGTGCAACAACTGGAAGAGTATTAATGTCATATTTTACGATAAGAGAATCATCAGCAGCACTTGGACTGAATATTGGTGGTCATGCACAAACAGTAAGGCCGCTCGTTGCACCGATGGCAGAAGGGGCTGCGCAAGGTAAATATGGTAAGTTACCTGAAAAGTTAAGAGAAAAAATTAAAGCAAATGCAGCAGCTGCGGAAAATACAGCTTGGTTTTTCGGAGAGGATATATTTATCGCGACTGGTGCTATTTTATTAATGAAAGGATTCTTCGATTCAGTAGGTATGCATGTCGGTGTGTGGGATATGGCGCTTTGGGGCATTCCAACTGCAATATCAGCACTTATCGTAAGCTGGATCAGATTTAGAAGATTTGATAAATATATAGAGAAAACGATGACATCAAAAGAAAAAGAAGAGAAGGAGGCAATATAAAATGAACATTATCACAATGGATACAATTTATTACGTATTAGGAATAATCGTTGCTTTTATCGCTGTTCGTATTGCATTTGATCGTGAACATCCAAATCGATTTGGTTCTAGCTTATTTTGGGCGTTATTTGCAGTTACGTTTTTATTCGGAAATGTGATCCCTTCGTTTTACGTTGGCTGTATCGTGCTCGCTATGGTCGTGTTAGCTTCATTAAACAAAGTAACAAAATCAGAGGAGAAAGAAGTACCAGTACAAGAACGTGTAAAACATGCGGAGAAATTAAAAAATAAAATTTTTATGCCTGCACTATTAATTCCTATTTTTACAATTATCGGTACGTTAACGTTAGGGAAAATCAAATGGGGAAATGTTTCCCTTGTTGATCCAGATAAAGTAACGCTAGTAGCATTAGCACTAGGGGCATTACTTGCATTCGTTGCAGCGATGCGTATTACAAAATCAAAAATAACAACGCCTGTACAAGAAGGAAGCAGACTATTACAAGCTGTCGGCTGGGCTGTCATTTTACCACAAATGCTAGCAGCACTTGGCGGTATTTTCGCGAAGTCTGGCGTTGGACAAGTCGTTTCTGATTTAGTTGGACAAGTATTACCGACAGAGTATCCGTTCGTTGCTGTTATGGCGTATTGTTTAGGCATGATGCTTTTCACAGTTGTAATGGGAAATGCATTCGCAGCGTTTGCCGTAATTACTGGAGGAATTGGTTTACCTTTAATTGTACAAATGCACGGAGGAAACCCAGCGATTATGGCAGCGCTCGGTATGTTTGCGGGATATTGCGGAACGTTGCTTACGCCAATGGCAGCAAACTTTAATATCGTTCCGGCGATGCTATTAGAACTAAAAGATAAAAATGCAGTTATTAAAGCACAGGTACCAATAGCTCTTTCTATCTTTATTATCAATATGTTTATTATGTATGGTCTTGTATATCGGTTCTAATTAGGAGGGAAAACTATGAAAACAGTATTACTAACAGGGTTCGATCCGTTCGGCGGAGAAAGCATTAACCCAGCTTGGGAAGTTGCAAAAAGTTTACATGAAAAAACAATCGGAGGGTACAAGATTATTAGTAAACAAGTACCAACTGTATTTCATAAATCAATACAAGTTTTAAAAGAGTATATAGAAGAACTAAACCCAGAAATAATTATATGTATCGGACAAGCTGGAGGCAGACCAGATATTACGGTAGAGCGTGTCGCAATTAACGTTGATGATGCAAGAATTCCTGACAATGAAGGAATTCAGCCGGTAGATGTATCAGTTGTAGAAGAAGGACCAGCTGCCTATTGGTCTACGCTTCCGATGAAAGCAATTGTAAAAAGAGTTCAAGAAGAAGGCATACCAGCTTCCGTTTCACAAACAGCAGGTACATTCGTTTGTAATCACTTATTCTACGGTCTCATGCATGAACTAGTGAAACGTGATAAGGAAATAAAAGGCGGATTTATTCATATTCCGTTCTTACCAGAGCAAGCGAGTAACTATCCAGGTCAACCGAGTATGTCACTTTCTACTATTCGTAAAGGAATAGAATTGGCAGTTGAGGTAACGACGACAGTTGAGGTGGATATTATGGAAGTTGGGGGCACGACGCATTAAATAAAACGAATCATACAACACCTCCTGTAAACAACTGGTATAATAAGTATAGGAAAATACATAGAGGTGATTTTTGTGCAACAATTTGAAGAAGTACGTTCAATTTTAGAAAAAGCGAAGAAAATTACAGTGTTAACAGGCGCAGGGGCAAGTACGGAAAGTGGCATTCCCGATTTCCGTTCAGCAAATGGATTGTATGCTGATGCGAATGTGGAGATGTATTTATCAAGAGGATATTATAATAGAAGTCCAAAAGAATTTTGGAAGCATTATAAAGAAATCTTTCAAATTAATACGTTTCATCAATATAAACCAAATCGTGGTCATCGTTTTTTAGCTGAATTCGAAGAACAAGGGAAAGATATTACGATTTTAACGCAAAATATTGATGGTTTACATCAATTAGGCGGTAGTAAACATGTCATTGATTTACACGGAACGCTTCAAACAGCACATTGTCCGAAGTGTAAAGCGGGATATGATTTGCAGTATATGATTGATCATGAAGTGCCTCGTTGTCAGAAGTGTAATTTTATTTTAAATCCAGACGTTGTTTTATACGGAGATACATTGCCGCAATATCAAAATGCGATAACACGTTTATATGAGACAGATGTATTTATCGTTATGGGCACGTCATTAAAAGTACAACCTGTCGCTTCATTCCCACAAATTGCAAAGAGGGAAATCGGGGCAACGACAATTTTAGTAAATGAAGAGTCAACAGGGCAAGAATATAACTTTGATTTTGTTTTTCAAAATAAGATTGGTGAGTTTGTTGAAGGGTTATCTTCAATGAAATAAGTTAACGAAAACACTGGGGTGTATAGAGAACACCTCAGTTTTTTGTTTGAAGAAAATTCATGTTATGACGAATTAAGGGGAATGGTAATAAATAGGATATAAAATTAAAAAACTGAAAATTAAATCTTTTATTTCTTTTGTAATTAATATAAAATTCTATATATATCATATAAATAAATTTGATACATAATGGTTCTATGTAGAAATGTTAATAGAATGAAGCGAGGGAGCGAAATGAGACAGAAAAAGGAGCAGAAGAAACAATCGAAAAAGAAAAAGACCCATATTCCTTTTCGGTTAAATGTACTATTTTTTATCGTCTTTCTTTTATTTTCAGCTATTATAATTCAATTAGGTAAAGTACAAATCATTGATGGAGAAACGTATAGAAATGAAGTGAACAAAAAGGAAGATGTAACGGTAAGCACGCCTGTTCCTAGAGGGAAAATGTTTGATCGGCAAGGCCAAGTGATTGTAAATAACAAACCACTACGAACCGTTACATATACGAAAATGAAAGGGGTAGATTCGAAAGAAGTTTTACAAGTAGCAAGGCAGTTAGCGCAGCTAATAGAAATGTCACCAGAAGATATAGATAAGTTGACAGAAACAGATAAAAAAGATTTTTGGATGCAGTTAAATGAAAAGCGAGCAGCTGCAAAAGTGACAAAAGAAGATGATAGTAAATTTAGGGAGCAAGAAATAGAAGGAAAAGAATTAGATAAAAAAGTAGAAGAGTTACGTAGGGAAAGAATTACGCAAGAAGAATTAAGCGAACTTTCAAAAGAGGATTTAGAAGTACTAGCAATTAAAAGTAAAATGAATGCGGGATATAAAATGACGCCGCAAATCGTAAAAAAAGATGTAAGTCAAAATGAATACGCAGTCGTAAGTGAAAGATTGGCAAGTTTGCCAGGAGTGGATACGACAGTGGACTGGGAACGTGAATACCCAAATGATAAAATACTTCGTTCCATCCTTGGTAGCGTTTCTACTGAAAATGAGGGCTTGCCAAGAGAACAGTTAGATTATTATTTAGTGCGTGATTATAACCGAAATGACCGTATTGGTAAGAGTTACATCGAGAAACAGTACGAGGATGCATTACATGGAACGAAAGAACAGTCGAAAAATATTACGGATAAAGTAGGAAATATTATTCGAACTGAAAAAGTGACCGAAGGAAAAAGTGGTAACAACTTAATGTTAACAGTGGATATGGAGTTACAGAAAAAAGTAGAGGAAAGTCTTGAAAAGAATTTACGAGCATTTCATTCTGCAGAACCGATGATGGATCGTGCATTCGTTGTAATGATGAACCCGAAAAACGGTCAAATTTTATCGATGGCTGGAAAGAAAATTGTAAATAAAGATGGCGGGATGCAAATAGAAGACTTTGCTTTAGGAACGATGACAAGTTCTTATGAGTTAGGATCAACTGTGAAAGGGGCTACGTTATTAGCCGGATATCAAACTGAAACAATTAAGCCGTATACACATTTCTTTGATGCACCAATGTACTTTAAAGGAAGTACTAAGCCAAAGAAATCGTGGAAAGACTTTGGAGATATTGATGATTTAAGAGCTTTACAAGTTTCATCAAACGTCTATATGTTTAATACAGCGTTAAAAATGGCAGGTATAAACTATGTGCCAAATAATCCACTAGATATTAAAAAAGAGACATTTAATAAAATGCGCTACTACTTTAGACAGTTCGGCTTAGGTGTACCGACTGGAATTGATCTGCCGAATGAATCGATTGGTCAAATGGGTAGAACAGATGACATACCTGGTTTTTTACTTGATTACGCGATTGGACAGTATGATACATATACGCCGCTTCAACTTGCTCAATATATGTCAACAATTGCGAACGGCGGTTACCGAATGAAACCACAAATTGTACAAGAAGTGAGAGAGCAACCACATAGACCAGAGGATATTGGAAAAGTTGTTCGGTCTATTGAACCAGTTATTTTAAATCGAGTGGATATGGACACTTCATACATTAATCATGTAAAAGAAGGGTTTAGAAGAGTTTTTCAAGAAACTGACGGGACAGGTACTGCAACGTTTAAAGGATTACCGTATAAACCAGCTGGAAAAACAGGAACAGCTGAAACTGTATATGGTGGAGAAAGCGATATTGGAAGAGATGAAAACTATAACCGAAAAAAATGTTATAATTTAACTCTTGCCGGTTATGCACCATATGATGCTGATCCGGAAGTTGCTTTTTCAGTTGTTGTACCTTGGGTGAATGATGACAAATCAGGAATTAATTCCGCGATTGGTAAAGAGATTTTGGATGCGTATTTTGAATTGAAAGCGAAAAGAGCGGGTGGAAATCCAGTCCCAGTAGAACAGCTGAACAAGGCCCAGTAAAAATAGTATCACTGCACAGAAACTTATTGTGCAGTGATATATTTTTTGAGTTAAAAAGCGTTTAAATAAGGTGGGAATGGATATGAAACAGGAGATTAAAAGAGGCTGGGGGAAATGCATACTCTTCGTGTTTGTTTTGGTAGTAGCCTATCATTCTTTTACTTTATGTAAAGTGGAAGGGAAATCGATGCAACCGACTTTATATGAAGAAGACTACGTATTTGTAAATAAAGCAGCAGTGCATTTTTCTAATTTAGAGCACGGGGAAATTGTCATTATAAAGGAAGAGGATGAGTCGAAATATTATGTAAAACGAGTAATAGGACTTCCTGGAGACGTAATTAACATTACGAATGGATCAGTATATGTGAATGATAAAAAGCAAGAAGAACCGTATACAAATAAAGATTTATTCAATAATACGCAAGTGTTTTATAATTTTCAAAAGACAAAAATCCCGCCAAATAAGTTATTTGTAATGGGAGATAATCGTGAACTTAGTAGAGATAGTCGAAATGGCTTAGGATATATTGAAGAAGATAATATAATCGGCAAAGTGGAATTTGTCTATTATCCGTTTTCAAAAATGAAGATCATAGAATAAGTGGGGTTATACAAAACCCCACTTATTAAAGTTTCACTTTACCCCGCATTAACGGGCAGTAAGACTCCCACCTCAAAATTCAGCTGTGCAAAGGAGTTAGGTGGGAGATCAACTGCCCGTAAAAGCCCGATTGGTTCAACTAATAATAAGTGGGGATGAACCCCCCACTTATTAAAGTTTCACTTTATCTTCTTTAAAAAACCTTTAGGATTAAGTGAGATGAAAAACTTATGCTTAGACTCATCGATTATGAAGTTGTTATTTTTAGTTAAAAATTCTTCTACAGCTTCCATTGGACCAGGGCCAAAATTAGGTAGGAGAGGGTTTCCGTTAATGCTTGTATCTTCTACAATCATGTAACTGCCTGTTGTTACAATCGATTTATAAAGTAAAAGTTCTTTTGAGACATGCTCTTTACTATGATCAGAATCTAAAATAACTAAAATCACATCATCAGGTTTGCGCATACTTAAAATGGTTTGGACGGCCTGTACAGAAACAGAAGAAGCTGTTAAATACGTAATCCGATTATGTGATGGCCGATTTGGCTGCGGAATGATATCGATAGTAAGTACATGACCTTTTCCTATTAAATCTAATATAGAAGCTAAATACAGTGCGCTACCACCATGGAACGTTCCACATTCAATAATTAAATCGGGTTTTAATTCATGAATGATCTCTTGGTACAAAAAAAGATCAGAGGGAAGTTTACAGATTGGAACTCCGAGCCAGTGTGTATCGTGTAACCAAACGTTGCTGTCGTAATAAAGTTTTAGAAATTCATTGCTTATAGTATTGATGTTAATTCTCCTTTCTAAAAAGGATTCTTTCGCTTTACGTAAAGTGTTTACGTATGAAAGTTGTACTATATATTATGTAGTAAGGAATTGTAAGGCGAGTGTTTTTACTTAAAAATAAGCTAAATAACTCATGTGTAAATGAAAGGAAATGGACGGATGTACAAATACACAATTTGCTTCATTAGAAAAGGAAATGAAATACTTTTATTGAATAGAAATAAAAAGCCAAATATGGGAATGTGGAATGGTGTCGGAGGAAAAATAGAAGAGAATGAAACGCCATACGAAGGAATTATTAGAGAAACGCTTGAGGAAACGGGAATAGAGCTTCCGAGTGTAACATATAAGGGGAATGTTATTTTTAAAGATAAAGACGAGTCTTGGGATAATGAGGGAATGTATGTGTTCCTTGCTGATTTGCCAGATGGAGTACATATGAATACACCATTAAGTACGGCGGAAGGATTATTAGAATGGAAAGAAATTGATTGGATATTAAATCGTGATAATAGAGGTGTAGTTAGCAATTTACAAAAATACTTACCGATCATATTAAAAGAAGAAAATAAGCTAGAGCATATATTCACATATGATAACCGGAATGTTATTAAATACACAACTACATGTTTGACGGAAGATGACGCGAACAAAAGGTATGAAAAGCAACTTGTTTCTCAATAGAAAAGTATGAAAATAATTACTCTTATAATCTAGTAGAGATTATTTTAATAGAGCAATCAGCATTTTTACGTTAATTGCTCTCATTATATATGCGAGGAAGGTATCTTATGAAAATATCCGTTTATGTTGCAAGTGCATTTAGCAAGGATCATAAAGGTGGAAATAAAGCAGGAGTGGTATTTATGGAAACTCCATTGACCACTACTCAAAAAATGGCAATAGCCAAACAACTGGGCTATGCGGAAACCGCATTTATATCAGAATCTGAAATTGCAGATTATAAAATTGAGTATTTTACACCAAAAGAGGAAGTTGATTTATGTGGTCATGCGACAATTGGCTCTTTCTCGATACTGATGCATGTAAATAAACTTTTCAAGAATCGCTATACGATTGAAACGAACAGTGGTGTTCTTACTATTACCATAAAAGATGACATCATATTCATGGAACAAAACGAACCGATATTCTATGATGTTATATCTCCAAACGAGTTCATCGACTGTTTTGATAGTAAAGCTATAGACAATACATACCCAATTCAAATTGTCTCCACGGGCTTAAAAGATATTTTAATTCCTATAAAAAGCGAAACACAATTACATACACTGCAACCTAATTTTGAAAAAATGAAAGAAATCAGCAAGTATTATAATGTTGTCGGAATGCATCTATATACTTTTAATGACAATCGAATAATATGCAGAAACTTTGCTCCACTATACGACATTAATGAAGAAGCAGCGACTGGAACTTCAAACGGTGCATTAGCTTGCTATCTTTATGAACAGCACTATTTGCAAAAAGAAGTCTATGTATTTGAACAAGGTTATTCTTTACACTCGCCTTCTGAAATATTAGTTAAATTAGCAACTGATAGCGAGAATAAAATAGAAAAGGTTTATGTTGGCGGCAAAGGCTATTACTGTGAAACGAAGTATTTAAATATAGAAAATATTGACTAAAAATAAAAAAGAGATGGTAGATCCATCTCTTTTTCATATTCTCCATGATTAACTGCGAATCGCCTTAATTAGAAAACGATGTTGCTTCACATCAAAATATCCTTTTTGCAAGATGATTTCATGTATACGATATAATTCCTCATAATACCTTTCAACAGTAAAATTAGGAACTTGCCACGGAATCGCTTTTAAATAATAGACGACAGCTCCAATGTCGTAAAAGCGTTGAAAAGGGAACTCTTCTTTTTCTTCTAAAATAGTAAATCCATTTTCCTTTAACTCACTACATGCCGCTTCGAGCGACCATCTTGCAAATTCGCTATTTAGCGGTGCATTAAACTGCTCATTTAGTTCTGCACAATCGAGACCACCAACTTGTTGTGTAAGAAATATTCCATTAGGAGAAAGGATTCTGTTTACCTCAGAGGCAGCATATGATTCATGTTGATTTATGATTAAATCAAACTGACCATCTTGAAAAGGTAAAGCAGTATCCTCGGTTACTTCGACAACGGTAACCCCTAAAGGCTCTAATTTCTTCCGAGCAATTGGTACGTTTGGAGCATAGCCCTCAGTAGCATAAATAGTTGACGGAAACGGTTGTAACATAGATAAAAACTCTCCGCCGCCAGTACCCATATCGAGCATTGATACTGCATGCTGCATAAGCTGGAAAGCTGTACTGCCATACGACCACGATAAAGGCTCGCTCTTCATTCGACCTGTTTCTGAAATGAAAGAGAAATCCCAACCGCTAAAATTTGTATTAGCACTTTCTAATAGTAATGAAAATAATAAATCACGTTTCATAATTGTATCCTCCTATTTTGTAAGTACATGATATGATGAGAAAAGAAAAAAGGAGGATCTCTTATGAAAGGGGAACGGTTTTACGTTTCATGTTCGAATAGATTCATATACATTCGCTCCTTGTGAGAATGGTTATTTATATATTCTGGATAATCGAGTGGAATTCCTTTGAAGTTAGTAGGGAAGGTGAGAGTACGATCAAATTTTGGATGGGATATACAGTGAAACTGCATTTTGCCAAGATAACAATAAAGTCGTACTGTTTTATAAAAAAGAGTACCGTTTAATCCCTTTAGATTTACTTATCTATGGGGGATTTTTTATTAATATAAGAAATTGATATATAAACTGAATATAAAATTTTAATTCTTTGAAAACATTCCATAATTTAGTATTGTTTATATATGGAATATTTAGTTTGTACGAAAGGAGAAATAAGATGTTTTAGAAAAGTATAAGGGGTTGATTCTAGGGATAGTTGGTACTGTATTAGGAGTAATATCCTTTATTTACCTTAAAGATTTAGATTATATATAAGATGGGCCTTAAGTTATTATCTGTAACTTTAATCATTATAGGATGGGTTATTGCCTGTAATTCGACCCGTTTCTATAAAAAAGAGAATAAAAATGTATAGGTGTTATTATTCTCTTTTTTCTACAGCATTCAATTAGTGAATATTTCTTACGCAAGGAAGAGGATAAGGTGTTATATGAAAAGAATGAAAAATATAATGTTGCTAGTGTTTTGTTTCTTATGTTTAAGTGGTTGTAATTATAAAGACGACGATCAGGTGAAAAAATATGTGAAAAAAAAGCACGGAATGGATGTGATTGTAACAGATTGGGGTGGTATAAATGAAGGGAATATGGGACATACATACCATACTGTTCAAGCGAAAAACAACAAAAATATTCAATTTAGAGTAGAGGTAGATGGTTTCTTATATTCCAGAATAAAAGGTGATGAATATCAATACGGGAAAAAAACATATGAGGAATATAAAAAATTCAAACCCATGCTAGAAGAAATTAAAAAATTAGGTTATGTGGAACCTGAAAATAAAAATGTTTTTCAATATATAGTGGATAATGATTATATAGAGGAGAAACCAACTGATAAGTTAATATTAACTTTAAAAACGAGTGCCAAGATTGATTACAGTCAATTTGAATCAAAAGAATTAGATCGTATATATGCTTTATTCCAATTCATTCAGAAGAGTAATAAAAAGATAACACAACTTGAAATTGAGGATCATAATGGTGAATCTATAGGTTTCCCTTTTCAAAATGTGCAAAAAGCTATAACGAAAGAAGAACTGCTTTTAACAATGAAAAACACAATAAGCGGTTATTGGACATATTTGATTCAAACTGAAACAAAAGTAGGCGTAAGGTTAAATGAAATTCAAAATGATCGTTTTGAAATTGAGGATATTACTTGTCCACACCCGAAAGATGGCAATTGTCTAGAGTATGAATTGACTTTAGTTTTCAATGATAGTGAGATGAAATATAGAGATGATCCATATGTAATAGAGGATTTGAGAAAGGTAGTCACTATTCTTAAAGAAGAACTATATAATAAGGAATTTAACATATTTTTAAGGAACAAGGATGGAACACTTTATTCACTCTGGCTATCATCAGAAAAAATCAAGGCCAGTAATAACATAGAAGAGCTAGTAAAATAATGGTACAAATAAGAAATTTAAAGTACTTTTTACGTTTGTTATTTCTGTATTCAAAAGCAAAACCGCTTATACTTCATTCTTGAAGCATAAGCGGTTTTCTTTAAAATACTTAAAAAGAAAAATTTTTTGGCAAAGTACCACTTTTTATTACCGTTCTTAACCCGTGTTTTATAATCCAAGAGTTAACAGGGTGCTGTTTATTACGTAATTGTTGTAACCATTGAAAAACGAGTTCTTTATCTTCTTTCGTAATATCGTTCATATGATTGGCTACTGATTTTTGGACATATTTAGAAGGATCATTCATTAATGGTTCAAGAAGCTGTAAATTGTTCTTAAAGTCACCTTTCAGAGCTCCCATTTTTTTAGCCCAAGGAAGTCTTGGCCTTGTGCCTTCGGAAACTAATCTCCTAATGTGGCTGTTTTCGTCATGAATCCACTGTTGTAATATGTGTAGTGTGTCTTCATGGTATGTTTCAAGAAAAGGCCGAATGGCATATTCAGCAGTATTCCTTTTTGTTATTTCATACATGGCGTTAAATGAGGATTCAAAATCGTTAAGCCCATATTTTTCAACGTATTTTGCAATAGGCATGTACATATATCCGTTTGTAAATGTGCCTACTTCTGTTGTGTTTTCAGGTCCCAATGTTTTCAGTAAAATATGTATTGCTTCATTAAAATCTTTTTGTAATGCAGTATGTAATTCATCTGCTATTACTTCAATCCGCTGCTTTAACTCTAAATTTTCAACTTTACATGTTACGGAAGATACGAAGTTTCTTTTCGAAAAATTAGGATCGTGCTTACAAATAGAATCAGCTATACTTTCTGCTAATTCTTCATTAAATAAAAATTTTAACGGAACATATTTACCCATGTTTTCACCTCAATGGTCAGCTAAAAACAATTTTTATTTTTTAATCGACAACCCATAAACCAAAGTCTCGCTAGGAGTCGTAATACTAAAACCAGTCGTCTTATAATCAAGTTTCACCGTATCACCAGTGTAGTCTTTCGTAAATGAATCCATTTGTACGATGAAATCAGCATCTTCATATACAACGTCATCTGCATTATATGTATCCCAAATTAAATCAACATCAACGAAAATACTACAAGAATTTGTCATTGTTCCTCTAATGCGAATGATCTTTTTGTCTTCACGTTCTAATCCATGTATAGTTGCTTTTGCTTCATCAGTAATGCGAATGTTCATCGTATCCCAACCTTTATGTATATTTCCTTTATTATTGCAAAAACAGGAGAAATAGGGAAGGGAGAAGCATTGGAATAAAAAACGAGCAAACAATTTGTTTGCTCGTTTCACTTTATTTTAGTTCACATTTATCAAGTGGAATCACTTTCGTTTTTTTCGTAAATTTATATCCTAACCATAGTACTAAGAAGAGTGGTAAACCGATGTAAGAAACGAGTACGCCGTTCCAGTCGATTGATTCACCCATAAATGCGCCGTAGTTTTGTCCTAAAATTACGATGACGCAAAGTGTAAATGCGAAGATTGGACCGAATGGGAACCATTTTGCTCTATATGGTAAGTCTTTTAAATCTTTGCCTTGTGCGATATATGCTTTACGGAAACGGTAATGACTAATTGCGATTCCAACCCATGCGATAAAGCCAGACATTCCAGATGCGTTTAATAACCAAATGTATACAACACCGTCACCGAATAAAGAAGCAATGAAAGCGATACTACCAACAATTGACGTTACGATTAACGCGTTAACAGGTACACCGCGGCTATCTAATTTGCCTAAGAATTTTGGTGCTTTACCTTGGCGAGCTAAATCCCAAAGCATACGAGTTGATGCGTACATACCAGAGTTACCAGCAGATAGTACTGCAGTTAAAATAACAGCGTTCATAACAGAAGCAGCAAAGGCAACGCCCGCTTTTTCAAAAATAAGTGTAAATGGACTTACTGTTACATCACTTGCAGCAAGGCTTTCAGTCGTATAAGGAATTAATAAACCGATAACGAGAATCGCAAGGATATAGAATAAAAGAATACGCCAAAAGATTGAACGAATTGCTTTTGGAATATTACGCTCTGGATCAGATGTTTCACCAGCGGCTACTCCTAATAATTCAGTACCTTGGAATGAGAAACCAGCTGCCATAAATACACCGATAATTGCCATGATGCCGCCGTTAAATGGTGCATCTGCAACAGTGAAGTTTTTGAAGCCGACAGTTTCGCCGCCCATAATTCCGAAAATCATCATGAAGCCGACAATTAAAAAGATAATAATAGTAACTACTTTAATCAGTGCGAACCAATATTCAGATTCACCAAACCCTTTAACAGATAAATAGTTTAAAAGGAAAATAATAGCTAAACATAATCCACTCCAAATAAGAGAAGGGGTATCTGGGAACCAAAATTTCATAATTAATGTTACAGCTGCGAGTTCTGCAGCAATTGTAATTGCCCAGTTATACCAATAGTTCCATCCAAGTGCAAAGCCAAGGGATGGATCAACAAATTTTGTTGCGTATGTGCTAAAAGATCCGGTAACAGGCATGTAAGCTGCGAGTTCAGCTAAGCTTGTCATTAAAAAGTAAACCATAATTCCAATTGCGGCGTATGCAATTAATGCGCCACCAGGACCAGCTGAATGGATGACACCACCGCTGGCAAGAAATAATCCGGTACCAATTGTACCGCCGAGAGAAATCATCGTAAGGTGCCTAGATTTTAGACCACGTCTTAATTCACCTTTTCCTTTTGTAGTTTCTGTTTTAGAGGTAGCTTGATTCGTTGCGCTATTCATGTTCAACACTCCTTTTCTTGTAAGATAGGAAGGAGCGGGGGAGAAAAATACAAAAAACCGCCAAAGGAATTTGGCGGAACGTTTCACAAATAACCACCCCATCATACCCTTCCGTTAAGATAGCACCCCACGTTTACACGGTAATTTTGTAAACGTGACAGTTCTGTTCCTTTCGGAGACAGCCCCAGCTCATATTTCCAGAGAAGAAATATAAACTTCGGCAACTTTTCCTTTCAAACGGAGTCGGTGACATTCTCTGTGTCTCGTCCGTTTTACTCTTAAAAGTCGCAACCTCTACCTCATCGGATTGATGAGGATTTGATATATTGCTAAGATTTTTAATATATGGCAATTGTAATGAGTTTCTGAATATATTGCAAGATATTTTGTAGGAAAAAATCAAAAAAGATCGGTTATTGTATAGGAAACGCTTGCAAAACTCCACCCGAACCTACTATTATGTAACAATAAGCAAAGAAAAAATTGTTATACAAATGTTTCGCAAAAAATATTGAAAAACCCTTCAAAAATTAAAAGAAAATTCAGAAAATATAATTCGACATTTATAATAAGGTCATATTTTTTGATATAATTAGAGAAACGTTGAATCAAAAAAGGGGAAATCAACATGAAATTAGAAACAAAAAGGCTTTATATAGTGCCGTGTACAGAAGAGAGTATTCGCGTTGCTAACGAGCAAGGATTTAATAGTGGTCCACATATTGTAGGACATGTAGAAAATGTAAAAAAAGATAAGGCTTTATTACCTTGGGGTGTGTGGTATGTCATTAGAAAAGAAGATGACATCGTTCTAGGTGATATAGGATTTAAAGGGAAACCAAATGAAGAACATACAGTAGAAATTGGTTACGGATTTATTGAGAAATATTGGAATAAAGGGTATGCGACAGAAGCTGTAAGAGAATTAATAAATTGGGCTTTTCAAACGGAAGAGGTAGAAACGATTATTGCGGAGACACTTCTTGAAAATGAAAGCTCGATTCGTGTATTAGAGAAATTACATATGAAGAGAACTGGCACTACAGAAACGATGATTAATTGGAAAATAGAAAAATAAAAAATACCGCTCGACGTATATCGGGCGGTATTTTTATCGCTATGGTAGCATTTGTTTTTGATCACTCGGATATCCGGCTGTCGGCGCGTTAGAACGATTGGAATGATTGCGAACAGCAATAAAAATAGAAATAATAACGACAAGACCAACTGCCACGTAAGAAAGTGAAATAATAGTTGGGTCCACTTTAAATGTAGTCAGCAGTGTACGAATATTTGTAAAGATTATAAGACCACCAACTAATACGCCAAGTAAATGAGAAGGAACGATGCGTACTAACCATGCAGCGATTGGTGCTGCTACGATACCACCAAGCATAAGGGAAAATACCCAAACCCAGCTTACTTGTTCCCAGCCAAGTGAAATGAAAAATCCGATTGTTGCAGCGAGTGAAACCGGAAACTCACTCGTATCTACAGATCCGATAACTTTTCTAGCTTCATTTCCTCTTGCTAAAAGTACGGGTGTCGTAATCGGACCCCAGCCACCACCACCAGTTGAATCAACGAATCCAGCGAATAAACCAAGCGGAACAAGTTGTTTTGCAGACATACGTTTATTTGAAGTAACAATCTGTTTTTGAATAATGAATCGTAATAAAATATAAACTCCTAAAGTAAATAAAAATAAGGAAATGTACGGTTTAATGATATCGCCAGGTAAATTACTTAAAAAACATGCCCCAACAAATGCACCAATTGCTCCTGGTAATGTAAGCCTGGAAACGGTGTATTTATCAACGTTCCCAAATTTGAGGTGAGATGCACCAGAAGCGGCGGTTGTAACGACTTCAGCTAAATGAACAGAAGCGGAAGCTACAGCCGGTGCGATACCAAACATTAATAATAGTGAGGTAGATGTTACCCCATACGCCATTCCAAGTGCCCCATCAATCAATTGAGCGAAAAATCCAATAATAGCAAAGACAATTAATTTCTGCATAAATAATCCCCCTGTAATAGTAAATGAAAAAGGCACTTTTCCCGTATGAGAAAAGTGCCTTTGGTTTTTCCAATCAGCAATAATTAAATTTGTTTCATTATAATACATATTAATCGTATAAATCAACTAGGTTTTAAAGTTTTTTGAATTGAATGAAAGAAAAATAAAATATACAATAAAAGGATGGAGAGAAAGGGGAGAAAGACATGTTACGATTTGATCATCTCGTACACGCAGTACATGGTACACCGGAGGAAGCGGCAAAACAAATGCAGAAGCGTGGATTTCATACTGCAATAGGTGGAGAGCATATTACTTGGGGCACTTGGAATAGTTTATGTTATTTTGATTTATCCTATATAGAATTTTTAGCAGTTCAGCATGAAGATAAAGCGAAGAAAGCAGACAATCCATTAGTACAAGAAACAGTAGTGAAATTACAAGACGGAGAAGGAATGCTACAAATCGCAATTCGAACAGCTGCCATTGAAGAGCTAGCGGTTAAGTTTAGTAAGAACGGTTTACATACGATAGGACCATTTGAAGGGAAACGAATGAGAAAAGATGGCCGCCTTTTAGAATGGAAAATGTTATTTGTAAAGCAAGAAAAAAACGGACCGAAATTACCTTTCTTTATACAGTGGAATGAAACGGACGAAGAAAGAAGAAACGACTTACGTAACATCGGGACGATCAATGAACATAAAAACAAAGTACAACAAATTGAAACGATTCATTACGCAGTGAAAAATGTTCGAGAAACAGTACGGAAATGGAAAGCAGTCATGGAGCTAACTGCAAGCCCAGTCATGAAAAATGAAGAATGGAATGCGGAGTGTCAAAGTGTATCGTTTGGTGACATTCATGTGCAGTTTTGTGAACCGGTTGGAGAAGGTCTAGTGCAAGAATACATAAAAAATCATGGCGAATATCCATTTGCAGTGGAGTTTAAAGGGGAAAATAAACGAGATTATGAAGTATTAGGTAGTTTGTACATATATTGATAGAGGTGAACGCTTTGGAAGAAATGCTTAGAGAGATAGAGAGAAAACTAGAATGGCCTCGTATTGTAAAATGTACAGCTATTTCAAAAGGTTTTTCACATGAAGAGAAATATAAAATAGAGTTAGAGAACAGAGTAACATATTTTGTGAAAGTATGTGATGCTGTTCATTTTGAACGTAAACAAGAAGAATATACGTATATGAAACAATTAGAGTTATTACATATTCCAACGCCTAAGTTCATTCATTTTATAAAACTTGAGGAATTAAATAAATGTATTCAAGTATTTGAATGGATCCAAGGTATAAATGGTGAAGAAGGTTTAGGGAAGCTATCGGTGGAAGAACAGTATTATGCAGGAAGAAAAGCAGGGGAAGTATTAAAGAGGATTCATTCAATTGAAAAAGAAAGTGCAAGTAATAAATGGGAAACGGTTCGATGGAATAAGTATGAAAGATATATAGAAGCATTAGAAGGTTACGAGGTGAAATTTCTCGATTTGAAGCCCATATTAACCTTTGTAGAAAATCATAAGTATTTATTGAAAAATCGTCCAATCACCTTTTTACACGATGATTTCCATCCAGCAAATAGTATGATTCATAATAAGGAGTTTATCGTTATCGATTTTGGTGGATATGATTTTGGCGATCCAATACACGATTTCTATAACGTAGCGATTTTTACTACAAGAATAAGTAAACCATTTGCAGTTGGACAAGTTCATGGTTATTGCGGGGGAGAACCGTCACTTCATTTTTGGCAACTGTACTCCTTATATGCAGCAATGACATTCCCGGCGGATATCGTATGGACTAACCGAAGCACACCGCATTTAGTAGATGATATGAAGGAAAGATTGAACGTAATTTTAGAAGATCATAATCATTTTTCATCCTATATTCCAAAATGGTATCAATCACAACATGAGGATATAATAAACTATAAGTAATGGAGGGATTCATATGGATAAAATAGCAGTAATTTCGGATATTCACGGTAATATTCCGGCGTTAGATTCTGTACTGAAAGACATTAAAGTAAGAGGAATTGAACGCATTATTTGTCTTGGAGATTTAGTTGGAAAAGGCCCTCATTCTAGCGAAGTAATTGAAATCATTCGTAAAGAATGTGAAGTAGTTGTAATGGGGAACTGGGATGATTTCATCACAAAACCGACGGAATTTGAAACGTTAAAATGGCATCAAAAACAATTATCAGAAGAACAAAATGACTATTTAAGAAGCTTACCATTTTCAATCGAATTTTATATGAGCGGCAAACTGATTCGTATGTTCCACGCTTCACCGAGAAGTTTATATGAAAGAATTCAACCGCACGCTTCAAGAGAAGAACGAGTTAGTATGTTCGAAAACAGTGAGCTCACAGAAAATATAGAAGGAGAAAGAAAACCAGATGTCGTTTGCTACGGTGACGTTCACCAAGCATTCGTTCAAAATTTCAGAGGGAAAACGTTATGTAATGCTGGTAGCGTAGGAAATCCTCTTGAAATTACACAAGCTTCTTATTTAATATTTGAAGGAACGTACAATGAAAAAGAAGCCGCAAGCTTTTCCATTCAACTCGTACGTGTACCGTATGATATTGAATTAGCTATCAGACTAGCAGAAGAACTCGATATGCCAGAAATCGAAGAATACAAACAAGAATTACGGACTGCTTTATATCGAGGGTTTAAGGGAAAGTAAGTCAAACATATCAACGATTCGATAAAGGATAGAGTTATTTACAAAAGGTTACACGGATTATTACTCGTAATTATGTTATGTAAACTAATTGTGAGGAGGAATATCATGAACCGAAAACAACGAATCAAAGAAATTGTAGATCACATATTAAACCTAAACTTAACGCATCCAACAAGAGTTGGAGTAAGTGGTATTACAGCTTCAGGAAAAACAACATTTGCAAATGAATTAGCGGAAGAAATAAAAAAACGAGGATTACCAGTAACACGCGCCAGCATTGATGATTTTCATCATCCGAGAGCGATTCGCTATGCACAAGGCAAAGAATCTGCAAGAGGGTATTACGAAGATGCACACGATTATACAGCTTTCAAAGAAAGATTATTAAAGCCTTTAGGGCCTAACGGAAATTTACAATATGAAACGATTTCTCATAACTTAATAACGGATATGCCTGTACATAATGAGCCGTTATTGGCTCAACCTAATATGGTGCTAATAGTAGATGGAACGTTTCTATTGAAAAAAGACGTTGCGCATTTATTCGATTACAAAATCTTTGTAGATACAGATTTTGAGATTGCGAGAAAACGTGGTGCAAAGCGCGAGACGGAGGCTTTTGGAAGTTATGTAGAAGCTGAGAAAATGTTTTTAAACAGATATCATGCGGCCTGTAAGATGTATATAGATGTGCATAATCCGAAAGAGTGTGCGGATGTTGTATTTCGGAATAGTGATTTTGATGATACGGTAGTTGTATGTAAAGAAATTTAATACGGTTTATATAGAAAAAATCGTGAAAGGGGATGTTTTGGGTGGATAAAAAAGATAATCCGAACGATTGGCCTGTGTGGGCGAATGAGTCAGTAGAGATAGTTAATGCAAATCCTGATTGGCAAGATAAAGGCCGATGTGAAGAACAGCAACTATATGAACTGCTTGCTCCTCTCGGTATAAGCAAAGTAATACATATAGGAAGTACATCCATACCTGGTTTACCAGCAAAACCTATCATTGATTTAATGGCTGAAATAGATTCATTTGATAAAGTACTACATATTTCAGCGGAATTGGTCATATATAATTGGCATTATGTAAGCCCAGAATTAGATGAAAGACCTTGGAGAAGGTTCTTTGTGAAAGTTAAGAATAATAGGCGTGTAGCGCACCTACATTTGATGGTTAAAGGAACTGAGCGATGGGAGCAACAACTTTTATTTCGCAACCGCTTACGAGAAAATCCACAATTAGTTTATGAGTATTCAAATCTTAAACAAGATTTAGCTAAAAAATTTAACCAAGATAGAGAAGCCTACACAAAAGCTAAAACAGAATTTATTAAACAAGTTCTAAAATAATTTAATTTTTAATTGTAATTACGTTTGAATATAAAAGAAAAAACATACTGTATTTTACAACTTAAACTGACATGAAATGCATGTAAACAAAGTGAGAGACTACGATGTTCTAATGTATTTCCTTTTATTTATCAGGATAAGTTATATATAATTGAATCAAGTTCATAGAAAGATAGGTACTAAAACGATTCTAAAAATTGACTTGATTTAATGAAAAAAATTAAAGGGAATAAGGCGAAAACATGTTAATAAAGTAAAAAGGGGACAGGAATAGAATGAATGAAGTACTAGAACTAAAAGAAGAACTACTACAAATTAAAAATAATAATTATGCTGTACCAGAAGACGTAGATGCATATCCATATGCGCAGTGGATGCTAGATTATATCGGTTCACCTGATGCTGAATTACGTGATGATTTAATTTATAGTACACTTCACACATGGATTACAAATGATGTATTTAGACAAAAAGAGTTACGAGGATTAATGTTACAAGCAATTAGTCCTGATTATTTATTTTATAAAATTGGTGAAAAGGGCACAGACTCTGTATTTAAACGTGCATTCTCCGTATTAATTCCGCCACTTATTTTATCTGTTCATGAAAGAGAAACACTGTTATCTGAAGAACAACTGTACAGTGTGGCAGAACAAGTACTGGAATATGTATATTTAGAAGAAGATGTAAGGGGTTACGTAGAAGGAAAAGGATGGGCACATTCTACTGCACATGCAGCAGATGCGCTCGATGCTTTAGCACGTACAATACAAAATCGTGAGTTTTCATATGCGATTCTTGCAGCTGTTCGTCAGAAGGTTCGATTAAGTGATTACGTGTATGTGCACTTTGAAGATGAGAGGTTAGTAAAGCCGATTATGTCTTTACGTAACCAAAATCTTTTAACTGAAGAAGAGTGGAGCAATTGGCTACATAGTATAGCAACGGTTGAAGATATCCGACATCCGCAGCATGCTATTTTAGTACAAAATATTAGAACTTTCCTAAGAAGTTTTTATTTCAAAGTTTTAGAGACAGAAGGTAGTACAGCCTTTACAGATGATATATTGGAAACTTTGAAGGATTTGCGTAGGTATTAAAAATGGTCCATTCTTAGAAACAATGAATAGATATTATTTTTGAAAATTTATTAGAAATTTATTTTTATATTGTACCCTTTCATTATAGGTTGAAAGGGGTGTCAAATGAAAAAATTATTAAAGTCAGTGAAAATAATTTTTTTAATGAGTGTTAGTATGATTTTCTTTGGAACAGGCATTGTATTTATATATCATAACTATCAATTAAAAATGGAATCGAAATTAATGAAGAATGAAGGCGAACTTGTTAATTTCGATAATAAAAAAGTGAATGTTTATAATGAGGGGAGCGGGGAGGATACGTTTGTATTTATGGCCGGATCTGGAATTGCCGCTCCTGTTTATGAATTGAAAGGCCTATATAGTGAATTTTCGAAAGAAAACAAGATTTCTGTAATTGAGAGAGCCGGTTATGGATACAGTGATGTTTTTCAAGATGATAGAGATATTGATACGATATTAGAACAAACGAGAGAAGCGCTTATACGAAGTGGAAATAAACCACCTTACATTTTAGTACCACACTCTCTATCGGGTATAGAGGCTATTTATTGGGCACAAAAATATCCAAGTGAAGTAAAAGGGATTATTGCGTTAGATATTGGTTTACCTAAACAGTACGTGACTAATAAAATAGGTATGGTTGATTCATTAAAAATAAAAGGGATGAATATTTTAACGAAAATTGGTTTTCAGAGATTAACTCCCTCTATTACTTATAATCCCGAAGTCATTCGTCAATCCTTTTTAAACGAACAGGAAAAAGATATTTATAAAGCGCTTACATATAAGAGGGCTTTTAATGATGATATGAAGCAAGAACTTTTACAAAGCTACAATAACGGTAAAAAATCAAATTCTTTATCGATCCCAAAAGAAACACCTATGTTATTTATAGATGCGATTGCTAGGCAATATAAAGATTCGAAGTATACAAAGCAAAAAAACGAAGATTATAAGGAGTTTGCTAGCAAGTTATTAATAGCTGATGTAAAAATAATTGAAGGTACACATAGTATTTATTTATATGCTTCTGATGAAATATACAAAATTGCTATGGATTTTATTAAGAATAAAGTAGTGAAGAACTAAACAATTGTAACTTTAGCGATGAAAGGCTTACATAATGAAAGTATATAACATATTAATTGTTGAAGACGATTTGATTATAGGAGATTTATTACAAAAAATTTTACAGCGTGAGAAGTATAATGTGTGTTGGGAGAAAGAGGGAAGGAAAGTTCTTGATATAATTCATGAAATAGATTTAGTCGTAATGGATGTTATGTTACCAGGCGAAGATGGTTATCAAATTACAAAGAAAATAAAAAATCTAGGATTAAATATTCCAATTATATTTCTATCAGCAAGGAATGATATGGATAGTAAACTAAAAGGTTTGACCATTGGAGAAGAATACATGATAAAACCTTTTGACCCTAGAGAGTTGTTGTTAAGGATTCAGAAAATGTTAGATAATCAATATGGTACGTTCACGCAAATTAACCATTTATTTATAGATGCAGAATATAAAAGAGTTTTTAATAATGATTTGCGTAATGAAGTTGCTTTTACAGCAATTGAACGTAAAATATTCTTCTATTTATATGAAAATAGAGATAGAGTTTTATCTAAAGAACACTTCTATGATTACCTATGGCAACTCGAAGATAGAAATCAAAATATCATGAACGTACATATAAAGAAAATCAGAACCAAAATTGATGATAAAACAGGTGATATTATTCAGAACATATATGGAGAAGGGTATAGATTAAATACCTATATGAAGAAATGAACTTAAAGAAAAAATATCAGTTACTATTATTCTCCGCTATTATTAGCGTACCACTGTTATTGTTATCAATTAGTATCTTAGTATCAGTTATTTATAATGTTGTCTTTAAAACTAACAATCAGAACATTCCTTTTCACGAATCCTATGCATATCCTACGATGTTAATCATATTTTTATTATCACTATTAATATTAGCTTTTGTATTTTCAAAATCGATTAACACAGTATTAAATAAAATTAATGTATTAAATCAAACGATTCGAGATTTAGCTAGTGATAAAAAAATCCCTAATATAATAAATGTTAAAAGCGATGATGAAATGGGAGAGCTGATTAAATCAGTGAACTTGCTTATAGAAAGAACAACTTATCGAGAATTAGAACTACAACAACAGGAACAAATAAAAAAGGAACTATTAAATAAATTACGGCATGATATTAATACACCCTTAACAGCGGTCAGATTACAATTATATTATTTAGAAGGTGAGTACAAGGATCAAGCACCAGTACTTGAATCAATGTATGAGCAGATACAATATATAAGTGATTTAACTAACGAATTTAATATTCAATCTACAGAGACCTTAGAGAATACTTATATTGTGAATAATGAAGTTAATATACATGATTTAATAGAAAATATGATTAAAAAATGGAGCTATTTGTATAGCATTCATAAAATAGAATTAGTATATAATCCACAAGATAAAGAGTTGATATGGAATAGTAATGAGTTATGGATTCAAAGGTTATTTGATAATATTTTTCAAAATGTCCTTAAACATTCAAAAGCTAAAAAACTCAAAATTAATATAGATGAAAATATTGTTTCCTTTAGAGATAATGGGATTGGGTTTGATATAAATAGTAAAGGTACAGGACTTGGTTTGAAAAATATTGAAGATATATCAAAGATGTTCGACATAAAATACACTTTACAATCAAATAGTAAGGGTACTATGTTTTCGTTTGAAAATACAAAAGTTTAGAGCAAATTACATAAAACCAACACCTCCCAACCATACTAAAAAATGTGTTGGAGGTGAATGTTATGGACAATAAAGACTTTGAAAAAGTTTATAATGATTACTTACATCAAGGAGAAGAGCAAGCTCAATTTGAAGTAGACAATGAAGTCAATTCAGGAGCAGAAGAAATTGTTGCCGTTCGTAAAAATGATGATGGTGATTTAATTGCGTTTAAAACAAGTAGCGGGAGAGAGTTAGATTATATGACTGCTCTTAGTGAAGCGAAATTAGGGAAGTTAGCTCATGTGGATGTATTTCATAAGTATGGTAGAGATATTATACGTAGTGAACCGGATGGAATAAAAGAAAATAACTTAGATAATTTACCTTCATTTTAAAAGGGTAAACCTCAAGAAGAGAATGTTCATTTGGATATTCTCTTCTTTGTTTTGCGAAGTTTTCCTAGCAAATAGACAATTCATTTTTAAAGTGCAATCATACTTTTAAAGAGCGCTCTAAATTTCTCTTTATCTTCTGCTGTAAATGGTTTCGGTCCCTTTGTACGCTTACCACTTTTTCGAACCATTGCACTTAAATATCGTGTTTGTAACAATTGTTCAATGTTATCATTCGTATACTTATAGCCTTTATGGTGTAGTACGATACAGCCTTTTGCTAAAGCGAGCGAAGCAAGACCGTAATCTTGTGTTACGATTAAATCTTCTTTTTTTGCTAACTGCATAATGCGGTAATCAGCAGCATCTGCTCCAGAATCAACATAAATTGTTTCCACACCTTTAGGCTGCTGAGCATTAGAATAATGAGAAAAGCTAGTAACTAGAGTTACAGGAATTTCTGCACTCGTAGCTTCAAAAATAATTACATCTTTTACAGGACAAGCATCTGCATCAACGTAAATTTTCATTTTTATCACTCCTATAACTAGGTTCGTGTTGATAATAATGGTAGATTTTTCTTTTGTCAAACGATAGAGCTTTATGTAAAGTTATTTTTCACAAACTAAAATAGCTTCCCGCAAACGAGAAATACCTTCCTCAATTTGATCAATATTCACTTTTCCATAAGATAAACGAATATAACCATCTTTCGCGCCAAAAATACTACCTGGCATAAAGGCGATTTCTTGTTTTAAACTTTGCATAATAAGTTGCTTTTCATTTATTGGTTCTTTTAATTTTCCCCATATGTATATACCACCGGTCGGGTTCGAAAAAGAGATTTTATCGTGAAGTTGCTCGTTTAGGGCGCGAACGATAACGTGTCTTTTTTCTGCTAGTTGTTTTCGTAACGGCACGATATGAGACTGAAATGGTACGGTTTCGAAAAATTGCTGCATAAGCCACTGCGGGAAAATACTCATGCCTAATTCCATTTGGTGTCTTGCGTCGGATAATCTTTCTACTACAGACTGCGGGGCGACAAGCCAGCCGACTCGTAAACCTGGTGCAATCATTTTTGATAAAGAATGTACATAAATGACAGTTCCGTTCTCATCAATCGATTTTAAAGTAGGGCAAGGCTGTTTCTTTTCTAGCGTAAGTAAACTGGACGGATCATCTTCCACAATCGCAATTCGTAAGTCTGCGCAAAGTGATAACAGTTTTTTTCTACGGTTTGGATGAAGCATAGTTCCCGTAGGATTTTGGAAGTTTGGATTTAAAAAAATCATTTTAATACGATGCTTTCTATATAATTCTTGCACATCATCCGGATTAATACCATGTTCATCGACAGGTAACGGGAAAATACGAATACCTGCTGATTGGAATAACGGTAAGGAATAACAGTGTGAAGGACTTTCAAAAGCAACTGCATCACCGGGATTTAATAAACATTGAACGATAAGGTGAAGTGCTTGCTGCGCGCCAGAAGTAATCATAATAGACTGTTCAGTCGCTTCGACTTTTAAATATTCCTTCATATATTTTACTACCGCTTGTCTTAGCGGGAGATAGCCTTGCGGATGATCGTAACTTAATGAATGAGTTAACGGTTGTTCTCGTAAAATCGTTTGTAATTGATCGTGAGGATAGAGGTTACAACCGAGCTCTCCATTTGCGAAATCAATGATATTTTCATTTTGTTGTACTTCTGAACGAATATGGCGAAGTAACGGTAAGTTTGGTAAAAACGTACCACCTTCTACGAAATTTCTCCAGTTCGGCGTTAATGTCGGAGAAACACCCCACATATGTGTACTTACACGTGTCCCTTTACCAGTCGTACTTTCTACAATTCCCATAGCGCGTAGCTCATTATAAGCAGTCGTTACTGTACTTCGGTTTACGTTTAACTGCGTAGCTAATTTCCGTTCGGAAGGGAGGAAGCTACCTGGAGGAAGTTCTCCGTATGTAATACGCTTCTCAATAAAGTCAACAACTTGCTGATAAATAGGAATTTTACTGTCGTTATCTAGCTTCCATTCCATACAAACACCTCCGCATCTCTTATATACAATTAAGTATAACAAATTGGCTGGGTAAAAAAACAGCCAATTGGACGGTGTTATATCCAGCCAATTTTACTATGCTAAATATGGAAGGGGAGATTCGGATGAAACGATGGCAAATGGAATGGCTCCTAGTATCAGTAGCATTAGTATGGGGAGCAAATTATACAATAGGAAAGTATGGAGTGGCATATATGTCATCCATTCAATTTAATAGTTTACGATTTTTAGTAGCATCTCCGGTATTATTACTTATTACATTTATGATGGAACGCTCATTACGTATTGAAAGAAAAGATTGGTTACGATTAGTAGCAGTCGGTATCGTTGGAACGACAATGTATCAAACGATGTTTATGCTATCTGTAAAATATACTTCCGCAACGAACGCCTCATTATTAATTGCAATGTCACCTATTTTTACAGGGATATTAGCAGTATTGCACAAACAAGAACGTTTTTCGATGAAAGTACAAATTGGTTCAATAGTAGCGTTTATTGGTGCAGCATTCGTTTTATTAACAGGACATACTGGAGGAGCTACTTATGAATATGCGTGGCTCGGAAATGTAATTGGATTAGTCGCAGCAATTGCGTGGGGATGGTACCCAATATTAGCGCAACCTCTTATTACAAAATACTCCGCAATGAGAGTCACGTCATGGTCTACTTTAATTGGAATTGTACCTCTCGTTATATACTGTTTATTCAACGTAAATTCTTTAACGTGGCCAGTAGATATGCCAAGCTGGGGATCACTAGCATATTCAATCATCTTTGCGACTATCTTTGGACTAGCAATGTGGTATGTCGGTATTAGTCAAATAGGTTCAACGAAAGTAATGGTTTATATGTATCTCGTACCATTGTTCGCAGTTATCTTTGCGGCAGTAACAATTGGAGAGCAAATCAATATGATGCAACTCGTTGGTGGGCTTATTATCTTTATCGGTTTATATGTTGTAAAAAAAGGCGGAATGAAAAAGCCTGCTCTCAATTTGAAAAAAGTAAGTTAACAGTAAAAAGGATCTCTTTCATATAGAAGGAGATCCTTTTTGTTTTCGTAATAAAAGCGCTTGTTCAACGGCCCATTTTTGATGATCATGAACGAGAAGTCTTACAGCAAGTATGGGGGGCATCCATCGTAAAACATGATCCTCCTCATAGTTTGCAGTTTGTTTCTGCACCATGTTTGCAATATAAAAGAACCCATCGTTTAAATAATATGTATCTTCCTTCTCCGCATAAAAATATCTTGCCGCATTACCGATATATTGATCAATTTCAATTTCCCATCCTAATTCCTCTAGTAGTTCACGATGCACACATTCTTCTTTTGTTTCATTACCTTCCATACCGCCACCTGGTAAAAAGTAACGGTCTTCTTTTTGGATAACAGCAATCTTTGAAGATGATGAATGAAAAATAATTGCATAACAACTAGGTCTTAATACATAATGAACGGTACGTTTTTTCGAACCAAATGTGAATTTCGAAATCATAAAACACGACCTTTCTCTATAAAATACATAAAAGGAATATTAAGGTAAAAGAAGAGTGATATAAGTATAATCTTAATAGATTGGAGTGATAACACCATGATAAATCGAAAATGTTCAAGATGTAAAGAAATAACAGGTACGATGCACGGTGGTAAAAAAATTAAGGAAGAATTTCTATGTGAAGACTGTTTCCAAAAAGGAATTGCGAGCGGAGAAATCGAATTATCACAAGTGGAGCAAGAACAAACTTCGTATCTTTCTATAAAAATATTAAAAATAATGAGTGTGATTTATTTAATAGGATCAATTTTAATGGCTTTTTCAACCGGTCCATTTATACATAATATAGGATTTGATGAAATGTCCATTTCAGGCTCAGAATTAGGTCTAATAAGTATTGTTATGTTAGGTTCTCTATTCCAGTCTGTTCTTGTATTTTGCGGGATATGGGTATTCATCCTATTAGTAGAAACAGTCATTAAAATATATGAAAAAATGAAGTGAGTGAGAGGGAGAAACATATGCGAGTAAGAAACATCCAAGAGGAAGATTATGTAAAGATTCATTCTGTTTTAAATGATTGGTGGGGCGGAAGAGATATGGCTGCTATGTTGCCAAAACTGTTTTTCGTTCACTTTCAAGAAACAAGTTTTATTATTGAAGAAGAGGGCGAAACGTTAGGTTTCTTATGCGGATTTTTTTCACAAACATATAAAGATGAAGCATACGTTCACTTTATCGGTGTCAATCCGAAGTATAGAAGAAGAGGAATCGCATCGACATTGTATTCTTACTTCTTTGATGTCGCTCGTGCAAATAACCGTAAAGTTGTAAAAGCAATTACGTCACCGATTAACAAAAGGTCGATACAGTTTCATCAAGAAATCGGTTTTCGGATTGAGGCTGGGGATGATGAGGTAGAGGGTGTATCGGTACATAGAAATTATGATGGGAATGGCGGGAGTAGAGTATTATTTTTAAAAAATGTATAAAAGTAGGCTAGCTTAATGTTAGCCTTTTTGTTGTGAGGAGATAAAAAGTATGGAGAATAAACAAAGTAGAAATGAGTATGTAAGACGCATACATAAGGTTCAAGATTATATAGAATCAAACATAGACAGTTCACTATCCATTGAAGAGCTAGCGGATATAGCAGGATTTTCAAAGTTTCATTTTCATCGTATTTTTAAAGGTATAGTAGACGAGCCATTATCACGGTATGTAAACCGATTAAAATTAGAAAGAGCAACAAATTTACTTACATACCGTTTGGATATGACAATTACAGATATTGCGTACCACTTCGGATTCACAGATTCAGCAGTTTTCTCCCGTACATTTAAAAATTATTACGGTGTAAGTCCGTCGCAATATCGAAATGATAATAGCAAGAATTGCAAAGACTTAGGTGAACCTTCTCAATACAATGAATGTAAGAAGGTTCGAGGAAATGTTGAAATTGTAACAGCGGATAATATAAACGTCGCATACATAAGACATATCGGTACATATGAAGAGTTAACGATAGCTTTTCCAAAAATGATAGAGAAATTATTTCATTACGCAGCGGAGGAAAACTATTATGTATTTGAGGATACGAAAGTATTAACTATTTACCACGATCATCATGAATTTACTGAGGGCAATCATTTACGAACTAGTTTATGCATAACAATTCCGAATGAGTCCGCAGTAGAAACGAGTGACATTGGAATAATGGTTATACCTTCTGGAAAGTATGCGGTAGGTCATTTTGAAATATTCCAAGATGAATATAAAGGAGCATGGGATTTCTTATACGGTGAGTGGCTTCCAAATAGCGGATATAAACCGAGAGATTCGTATCCTTTTGAAGTGTATAAAAATGACCCGAGGCAGCACCCGGAAAAGAAACATATAGTTGATATATATGTACCTATCGAACCTTTTTAATCGTTGATTAAGGGGGAAGAACAATGCAAACTGCTGAAAAGCTAGACTGTATTATAAAAGAAGAATACAAAATATTAATGGTATGTTAGTAGTGCAGAAAGATAATGTTGTTTTTGAAAATTATTATAATGGTTACAGTCCAGATGATGCGTTTCATGTAGCGTCAGTTACAAAAACGATAATCTCTGCGTTAATTGGGATATGTATAGATAAGGGCTATATAAAAAGTGTTGATCAAAAAGTAATAGAATTTTTCTCGGAATATAACGTTCATTCACCTGAAATAACAGTAGGTCATCTTCTTACGATGACAGCTCCACATCCTTTCGTAGACTGGCAGGAACCGTTAGAAGAACTATGTACGCAACGAGATTGGGTACAGTATACATTGAATAGGATTGGACAAGGCGGAGAAATTGGGTCTTTTAAATACTCATCTGCAGGAGCTCATTTATTATCAGCAATCATAATGAGCGTAACAGGAAAAAATGCACGTGAATTTGCGAATGAATACTTATTTCAGCCACTCGGCATGAGAGAAATTCCAAACTATAATATGAAAGCATTTGGATTCGATGACTTATTCGGAAAAGATGTAAAGGGATGGGTTCATGATCCAAATGGTATTTCAACAGGCAGCTGGGGACTAACGTTAACAGTTAAAGATATGGCTAAGTTTGGACAGCTATATTTGAATGAAGGTATTCATAATGGAAAGCAAATACTATCAAGATCATGGATAAAAGAATCGACAACAATGAACCAAAATCAATATGGTTACTTATGGTGGTTACGAGAAGAAAATGGAATCTTTTCATACTGTGCTATGGGTGATGGTGGGAATATGATTTGTTGTATTCCGGAGAAGGAATTGGTGGTGGTGATTGCTTCTGAAGTTGTGCCAGAAGCAAAGGATAGATGGAGATTAATTAAAGAGTATATACTTTTGAAAGAGTAATGGTGAACTTGTAGAAAAATTTAAATGCTCCCCGTAGCTTTCCTCAATAAAAAATCGTTAAACATTAGGAAGGGTTATTAATACGAATGGGGGAGAACCATGAAAATTTTAATTCTAGGTGGTACACGATTTTTAGGAAGAGGTTTTGTAGAAGAGGCATTAAAAAGAGGGCATGAAGTTACATTATTTAATCGCGGAACAAATAAAGAAATTTTTCCTGAAGTAGAGCAGTTAATTGGTGATAGAAATAATGATGTTTCAAGTTTAGAAAATCGAAAATGGGACGCGGTAGTCGATACGTGTGGATTTTCTCCACATCACATTAAAAATATCGGAGAAGTCTTACAGAATAATATAAAGCATTATATATTCATTTCAAGTCTTTCTGTATATAAAGATTGGATTCCGCATCAAATAAAAGAAGATTATATATTACAAGCTGAACCTACGGGTGATCAATTAAAGGCTGTGGAGAATGGTGAAGTTTCTCCTTATGAGTATTATGGTGCGCTGAAAGTATTGTGTGAAAAAGAAGCAGAGAAGTATTGGCCGGGGCGTGTTTTACACGTAAGAGCAGGACTTCTTTCAGGTATGTATGATTATACAGACCGGCTTCCATACTGGATTGGGCGTGTAGCAAAGGGAGGAGAAGTGTTAGTTCCAGGAAGAAAAGACCGCCCAGTGCAGGTAGTTGATATAAAAGACGTCGCAAACTGGGGACTAAACATGGCAGAAAACAATAAAGCAGGTATATTCAATGTAACAGGTCCAAGTTATGAATTGACGATGGAAGAGCTATTAAATACGTGTAAAAAGGTTACAAATAGTGATGCTGCATTCGTTTGGGTAGATGAATCATTTATGAATGAACATAAAGTACAGCCTTGGACAGAGATGCCACTATGGCTTCCAGAAACTTTTTCATTAGAAGGTGAGACGAAGCCGTGGAAAGGTGGTTTTTCTATTAGTATAGATAGTGCTGTGAAAGAAGGGCTTACTTTTAGAAGATTAGAACATACAGTTACAGATGTGTATGAGTGGATGAAGAGTGTGGACGAATGGGAATTAAAAGCAGGTATTTCAGGCGAGAGGGAGAAAGATTTGTTAGAAAAGTGGTATCAATAAATTTAGATGAGCCCTTTGAATATACTTGATTGCACATAAGATGGAATCATAAAAATGATAGTAGAACTTGGGTTGCTCCTTCGTTAGAAACTTTCATGAAGTGGTGGGAAAGTGGGAAGATAACAATTTAAACATAGTATCATGAAAAACGCCTTGTTACGAAAGAAACAAGGCGTTTTTTGCAATTAAAAAATCTACCACTCTATCGATTCTTCCCCGTACATGTCCTATAACTTAGGAAACATCTTTTTTAATCCTTCTTCGTCATCTTCATTCCAGTCTAACTTCATATCAACTCCCTCAGATTGTTCTTCTGTTTCAAACTCTATTGCTTTCACACTACCAGCTGTGCCTAAAACACAACGTAGTCTTTATACCGCATTAGATAGCAGTAAGACTTCCACCTCAAAATCGAGCAAATATGAGGAAGCCCCGTATAAATAAGTTGTATGAATTACTATTATTAGATTGTGTTTATGACTATATTTTGGAAATTTTCTGTTGATTTACAATATGCGATAGTATATATTGTATATAAAGTATATATACAATATTTTTAAAAAGAGGTATTTGCATGCAAATCGTTATTACGAACACTTCAAAGGAACCTATTTATGAACAAATTGGCGTCCAAATAAAAAAACTTATTTTACTAGGTGATTTAAAGCAAGGAGATGCTCTTCCTTCAATGCGTCAGTTAGCAAAAGATTTAAGAGTAAGTATTATTACAACGAAAAGAGCATATGAAGAACTGGAAAAAGACGGTTTTATTTATTCAATTGTCGGAAGGGGGTCCTTTGTAGCAGAACAAAACATTGAAACTATGAAAGAAAAAAAATTAAAGACAGTTGAAGAAAAGTTGTGTGAAGCGATTCAAAATGCTAAACAAATGGATGTTTCTTTAAATGATCTAAAAGAAATGCTTACAATTTTATACGAGGAGGAAAACTCTTGGAAAACGTAATAGAACTTCAAAATGTCAGTAAATCTTTTAAAGGATTTCAAATTAAAAATTTTTCGATGGAAGTAAAAAAAGGATTTGTTACGGGTTTTATTGGGGGAAATGGATCAGGTAAATCTACAACGATTAAAATGATTATGAATCTAATGAACCCGGATAGTGGAAATGTCTCCTTATTTGGCATGAACTATTCGACTGATGCGAAGCGAATTAAAGAAAGAATTGGTTTCGTTTATGACGATAATGTGTTTTATGATGAACTCACATTAAAGGAAATTACTAAAATTATTGCGCCTGCTTATAAAAAATGGGATTTTAACCAATTTACATATTATAAAGATCTGTTCGAATTACCATTAAATAAAAAAATGAAAACATTCTCCAAAGGAATGAAAATGAAAGCATCTCTTGCAATTGCCCTTTCACATCATGCTGAACTAATTATTATGGATGAGCCTACTTCCGGACTCGATCCGGTATTTAGAAGAGAATTATTGGATGTTTTACAAAATATTATGCAGGATGGTGAGAAAACTATCTTTTTCTCATCTCATATTACAACGGATTTAGACCGCATTGCCGATTATATTACATTTATTCAAAATGGGAAGCATATTTTTACAAAAGATATTTATGCCATTGCAGAAGATTATATTTTGGTCAAAGGACCACTAGATCTGTTAGATTTTGATACTGAGCGTGAATTTATATCTGTATGTAAGGCAAATACAGGTTTCGAGGGATTGATTGAAAATGTAAATTCTATCGAAACTTTATTTAATAAAGAAGTGGTGATTGAAAAACCAAGTTTAGAGGATATTATGTATTTCATGAAAAAGGGGGAGTCAAGATGCTTAATTTAATTAAAAAGGATTTGATTTTACAAAAAACTTTTTTACCTGCTTATCTCTTATTTTTAGTTACCTATTTGTGGGCCGGCATGGATGTTGCATATGTCATAATCATTTGTAGTGCCGTTTTTGTAATTAACACATATCAATCTGATGATAAAGATAATGCTAATATTTTAGTAAACTCATTACCGTATACTAGGAAGGAAATTATAAGTTCAAAATACGTTGGAACCTTATTTTTTACAATAGTAATCATTCCATTTTGTTTAGTTGGGAAATATTTCATTTTAGACAGCATGGAATTTCAACTTTCCTTAGAAAGTTACATCCTAGGCTTCTTGGCAGTCATGCTGATTACTGCATTTTACATCCCATTTTTTGTTGCATTTAAAGTGAAAACACTGGTACCAGTTTTTATATTTTTATCTATTGGAGTTATATATTTAATGCGAAATACTCCATATTTATTAAATAAATATGCTAATGGCGTACTGACCTTTTTAAAAGAGATTTCAGATTTGAAATTATTTCTTATATTTGCTGTCATAGCAGTAGGGTGCTATGGGGTTTCATGGATATTATCTATTCGTATCTATCAGAACAAGGCCCTTTAATAGCAAGTTCTAAAAGGAGGATCATTTACATGACATCAAAAAAATGGCGTCCTATTCGAATACGAAATTGGCTAAAAACTCTTGGAGCATTTTTCGTTATGCAACTAATTTTTATCATCCTTGATATGAATTCGTGGATACCGAACTTCAAGGAAGGAGGAGTTGGGGAGCGTCTCGTTAATTCAGAGTTCTTTACGGAATGGTTCGCTCCTTATAAAACAAAGCAATTTAACGTATTAACGGTAGTTATGGCTATTTTACTATTCCTAAATGTATTAACAAGTGTAATAAAAGACGCTTTTTCTAGAAAAAAAATTAATTAGCACATAAGTTGACCTTGCATCTTTTTTAATAATGTCTTAACTATATTTAAAAACAACAGGAAAAAGATAAAAACTCCACTTATTGAAGTTTTACTTTATCTTTTATAATGATTCCTTGGAAATTATTTGATTTTTCAGTTTTGTATATTGATAATGTTTCCATTCGTCCCCCATAATGCTTCTCTAGTGTATGTCGTGATTGTGACATATGTATTTATACTTGTGATGACAAATGATGTGTATTGTTTTTGGAAAGTTAAAAAATCATTGGAAGAAATGGAAAAAATCAGTAATCTTATTTGTACAGTACATACATAATAGTTTTATAGCGATTTTCAAATGAAATATAGGGGGAAATGGTGTGGATCTAACATTTAAAGTAGAGGAAACATGTTTTAATTACCGAGTCGGAGCGATTTGTAAACAGGATAATAAAATACTCATTCTGCAAGGTGACGGTGAAGATTTTTGGTATGTACCAGGCGGAAGAGTGAAAATGCTAGAAAATAGTGAAGATGCGTTAAAACGAGAACTTGCGGAAGAGTTAGCGGTTCCTATTGAGGTGAAGAGATTAATATGGTCGGTAGAAAATTTCTTTACACTTTCTGAACGAAAGTTTCATGAAATTAGTTTTTACTATGAAGTAGAGCTGAAACAATTACCTGCAAATGGGGCAGAGCAATATGTTTTGGAAGAAGAAGGTAGAACGTATTTCTTTAAGTGGGTGCCGGTAGAAGAGTTAGATACATATAATTTACAGCCAGCGTTTATAAAAGAGAAAGTAAAGGATGTATCAGTTCATACAGAACATATCGTTTTACAAAAATAAACGTATTCGGAGGAGAAGACGGTGAAGGGGACTAAAAAAGAGGTACATATAAATGACAAAGTAATTCGTTACACACATATCGAAAAAGGTTCTAGTACGGTTTGCTTTATGTTCTCAGGTTCAGGATATAATTACGATAAGCCGTTATTTTATTATGCAACGATGTTAATGCTAGAAAAGAAAATAGATGTTGTGCATATTCATTATTCTTACGACGAACAAGTAATGAATAAACCAATAGAAGAAGTAACGAAAGTAATGATGGATGATATTAATCCCGTAATAAATGAAGTGTTGAAAAATGAACAATACAGCAAATCGATGTTTTTAGGGAAATCACTCGGAACAATTCCAATTGCAAATGATTTAATGAAGAGAGAAGATTTTGCAAAGTCAAAGATGATACTACTTACACCTTTGCTTACTTTTGATTCAATTTTTGATTCGATTTTACATAGTCGTTATGAAGGGTTATTAGTAATTGGAGATAAAGATCACCATTATAATGCAGATCAAATCGATCCGTTATATAAAACGAATTTACAAATTGAAGTTGTCAAAAATGCAAATCATTCTGTAAATGTTGGAGAATTTGAAACAGAGAATTCAATTGAGGCGATAGCAAATATAATAAAAAAACTTAAAGAAGTTATTAGGACAAACCAACCTATCAATACATAAAAAAAGAGGTGCAATTTGCACCTCTTTTACTTTAATAAGCCCTAAGCACATGAAGTAAATAATCCTTACGATTCAGCGGATTATTATCAACACGTTTTCGAGTAGGGAAGGGAGCCTTCAGTTCTTTGTAGCCAGCTGGCTTCATTATAAATATTCCTTCTCCTTCAGTGAATGAATGAAGCATTCGCTTAAAGTTCTCTGTTTTCGCAACAGGTAATGAGCCTGTTAAATGGTAGGAGTCATTATTGAATATCGGCTCGCTAAAAGTTGCTGGAATAGCAGCGAGCTTATACATCGCAGTACTAACTGCATGTTCCGGTACAGTTAATTCAAACTCGTTTACTGGTTCATATACACATGTTTTGGCTTGCTTTAATGCATTCATTAAAACGAGTGGTGTTAAGTTTCTAAAGTCACTCGCTGTTGTAACAGGACTAGCATAACCTGTATGGGTTAACGTGACGATAATGTCCGTAACTTCCCATCCGTACAAACCTTGTTTTAACGTTTGAAATATGGTATCTTCAATTGCTTTATGAAATGCTAATGGAAGTGATCCAAGTTCAACACCTAACTTATATGTTATGCCAGAATTCAGCTGACCACGTTCGGTTTTAAAGCCAATTGTTGCGTAAAATGGATTCGCTTTTTCGCCCATTACTTCAACGCTATTACCTATGCCAATTGGTTTCTCAATACATACAACCCGCGTATTTGAAAACGTAACCTGCAAATTATATTTATCATAAAGTGTTGTTTCAATTACTTCTTTTTGTACTTCACCGAAAAGGCGAATATATAGTTCATGATGAATATCATCTTTCCACACTTTAATGAGCGGATCTTCTTCACATAGTTCCATAAGTGCAGCGTATAGATCATGAATTCGTTCTTTTGGTAATGCTTCAATAGCAGCTTCCATTTGCGGTTCGGCAAAGTGAATATCTTTTATATAATCCGTTCGTTCACCAATAATATCACCAATTTTAATATCACTTAGTCCCCACACTTTGCAAAATTCTCCACTAGGAACGGTAGAAGTTTGAACAGCATTTCCATTATGAAACATGCACATTTTTTTAATCTTTTCCTTATGTGGTAGAGACTGGTCGCGCTGTATATGAACATATTTTCTAACGTGTAAGTTACCAGAAAAAACTCTTACATATGCAATCTTTTCCCCAGAAGGTTCACGTTCAATTTTAAAAACAACACCGGATAACCTTTCATTGTCTGCCGATTTATTAGCTGGAAATAGGTCTGAAATATTTTCGAGCAGTTCAGTTACACCTATACCTGTCATTGCTGAACCGAAAAAGATTGGATACACATTTGCTTGCTGTATTTGCTGTTCTAGTTTTTCTCTTAATAGTGCGTCCGGTATTATTTCGTTATTTACATATGATTCAAGTAATGATTCATTATATGGTGCTAACAGTTCCATACAATCGTCATATGATTTGTATTCAATGATCCGGGCTTCTTTCGTTCCTTCGTTTAGAACAGAGTAGAAGGGGAATGCTTCATTTGAAAGAACCTCTTTTATGTGTTTCATAACTTTTTCAGTATTTGCACCACTACGATCAATTTTATTTACGAATATTATTGTTGGTATGTTTAATTTCTGTAATGTGCGCATTAAAATTTTTGTTTGTGCTTGCACACCCTCAACGGCAGAAATAACTAAAATTGCACCGTCTAAAACGCGAAATGATCGCTCCACTTCAGCGATAAAATCAGCGTGTCCAGGTGTATCTATAACATTTACTTTTAAGTCATTGATACAGAAAGAGACGACAGATGCTTTAATCGTAATTCCGCGCTGCCTTTCTAATTCCATTGAGTCAGTTTGTGTATTACCACTATCTACTCGGCCAATTTCTTTAATCACATTCGTTTCATAAAGAATACGCTCAGTCAAACTCGTCTTGCCAGCGTCTACATGCGCGACAATCCCTATATTTATTGTTGTCATATGTGAATATCCTCATTTCATTTTCCATTTTTAATTCCTCATTTCTATTTGTGTATTGCCGCATTACAATCACTCTCCAGTCATTTAAATTAGTACTATTATAGTGCAATTAACATTTTTTGTAACGCGACAAAGCGCCTTAATTTGGAAAAATATAAATGAAAACAAAATGCTTGCATTCTAAATCGATATAGATTATATTAATTGACATATCAACTATTGATACATCAAATGTTTTTTATTTTGTATGTAAAGGAGGGATAGTTTGACAAGTTCATGCTCAAAAGAAGCGATTATTTTATATAAATTACACTTTCTAAATAAAGAAGTAAGTTCGAAATTTGAGGGGTGTACGGGTATGAGCCAGTCTCGATTAGAGCTTATACTTCAATTATTTGAAGTAGGTGAAATTAGTCAAAAAGCACTTCAGCAAGAAGTGAATATTGATAATGCTGCGATAACAAGGCATTTAAAGCAGCTTGAGGCCAATGAAATGATTGTAAGACGTAAAAATCCAGATGATAACAGAATTACGTTAGTTTCTCTTACTGAAGAGGGACGAAATAAAATTCAGGCGTTTCAAGAGGAAAAAGAACGTTTTGCAGCATCTGCATTTAAAGGATTAAGTGAGGAAGAACGCGATAATCTTTTAAATATGTTAAATCACATTCAAGAAAATATAAAAGAATTATAAAAAAGGGAGAATACAACTATGACTAACTCAGTAAAAACAAATGATTTTAACGAAATTTTAACAGGACGTCGTTCAATTCGTAAGTACGACCCTTCAGTGAAAATTAGCAAAGAAGAAATGACAGAAATTCTTACAGAAGCAACACTTGCACCATCTTCAGTAAATATGCAACCATGGAGATTCGTAGTGATTGAAAGTGACGAAGCGAAAGCAACACTTGCGCCACTTGCGAAATTCAATCAATCTCAAGTAGAAACATCTTCAGCAATGATCGCTTTATTTGGTGATTTAAACAACTTTGATAACGCAGAAGAAATTTACGGTACAGCAGTAGAGCACGGTTTCATGCCAGCAGAAGTAAAAGAAGACCAGATGAAAAAACTTTCAGCTTACTTCTCAATGGTTACACCAGAAGTAATGAAAGATACTGTACTTATTGATGGTGGTCTTGTAGCAATGCAATTTATGCTAGCAGCTCGTGCTCACGGTTATGATACTTGTCCAATTGGTGGTTTTGAAAAAGACCAAATCGCTGAAGCGTTCGGATTAGATAAAGAACGCTATGTGCCAGTTATGTTAATTTCAATCGGAAAAGCTGCTGATAGTGGTTACCAATCAGTACGTCTTCCAGTTGAAAAAGTTGCTGAGTGGAAGTAATTTCAAAAGAAATAAGTGAAATATGAGAGGGGAAACACCATGATTATTATTCACGCAACATTTCAAGTAGATCCAACGAAACAACAAACATTTTTAGAAGAAGTTCAACCATTACTTCATGGTTCAAGAGAAGAAAGTGGAAATGTATCTTATGATCTTTATAAAGATGTAGAAAAAGAAAATGTGTATACGATGGTAGAAGTATGGAAAGATGAAGTAGCAGTTGCGAGTCATAATACGAGTGAACACTTCACATCTTTCGTTAGCAAAGTAAAACAGTTGTTAACTGCTCCACTAGATATAAAAGCTTATAATGGAGAGTTAGTGAAATAATAAGGTAGAAAAGATGACTTTAGCGTATAGCTGAGGTCATCTTTTTTGTATAAGTAGAACATTATTTCGACACAGTTATGTTGAAAGATAAGTATTGCTTTTATCTTCAGTAATAGTGGTGAATTGTATGTTAAATTCGAACATTCGGTTTATTAGAATATTTTTCCATGGTATAATTTTCTTGAAAATATAAGGTAGAGGGGAGTAAGTGATGGGAGAATTTCAAAGTAATTTGCATAGGGCAACGCAACTTGCAACGAAAATGAGAAATGCTTCAGATAGAATGCAAAGTGCTACTAGTCGCTCTATAAATAAGGCAACGCGTACGACACTATCTGTGAACTTCAAAGCACAAGAAGCAAATCAACAAAATTTACAGATTACGAAACAATTTTGCGTTGCTTTTCAACAAACAATTGATAATATCCATTCTGTAGCAAATGAATTTGAGAAAATGGATACCGGACTTCAAAAGACTTTTCAATAATGTAACAACCTACGTAAAGGGGAAAAGGTAGGGAGAAAAGATGAGTCAAGAAATTGAAACGAGAATCAGTCAATGTAATCAAAAATTACGAATTATATTTGAAGAACAAAATGAAAACCGAATCGCGCTGCAAAATCAAGAAAGAGCTGAGGCTAGTTTTCATGAATGGAAAAATAGAAATAATCGTTTATTTAACCGAATACTAGAAACTTGGTATGGTGACAAAGAAGCATTTCACCTTTTTACGAATATGCGGCAAGAGATCGGGCAGTATGAAAGAAAACTTACATTCGAATTAGAAAACGAAAAAGAGACGTTGCTTAAAGAAAAACGGCATCTCAGTGAGAAAGAAAACGACCTTTCCTATGAACAGCAGCAACTACAAAGGGAGGCCAATACATGAGTTTAAACATGTATTTGGGAGAAGTACAAAGTCAAACTCAAAGTATGAACGCTATATGTAATGCTACGATTCAAAGTATGGAACAAGCCATTCAATCTATTGATGCCTTTGCGATAGACACAGTATTACAAGGGCAAACATACAGTAGTGCAAAAGCCTACCTTGTCCAAACATTTCGGCCATTAGCACAAGGAATCATATGCTTATGTGAAGAATTAATACGCCAAAACGAAGCATTTCCAAACGATTTTCAAGCAAAAGTTGCTTCAACAGATGTTATCGAACATGAAATAAGACAACAAATACAAGAAATCAATCAATCCATTGCAAGTATAGAAGCAATAGAAGTACTTACACCAATGCCTGGAGTAGACGCAATTATTGCAGTCTTAATTGCAATGAGAAAAAAACTAGAAGAAAAACTAGAGCGTCTATATGAATTCAATCATTCGTCCAGCAACAACTACAGCACCGCCCTCCAATTAGCAGCTAGCATCACAGCCGGACTCGCTGAAGTGCAAAGCGGGAAAGGATTTAGTCCTGTGAGTGGAACGTTTCATAGTGAAAAGTTAAATATAGAATGGGCAAAGCAAATTCAAATAATTATAGAAGAGAAAATACGGAAATCTGACAATGGTATTGGAAAAAGTGTAGATTTAGAGCACAATGTGTATAACGACATTGAAGGAATAAGTACCGAAAATCAATCTATCAATAATAGATTTACAAAAGAAGAGATACAAGCGACACAAAAATACCTTGAAGGAATTAAAAATGGTACAATAAAAGGGAATATAGGTGAGGATTTCCAAGTTGAAACCGATGATTATGAAATGGAGCATAACATTTTTGGCCAGCCAGTCGGTGGTAAAAGACCAGTACTCGATCCTTTTTTAATTGGTGTGGCGAAGTTTGGATTCGATTTTCTCTTTGGTGATCTTTTCACACTCTTTGACCCAGAAGCTACCTATGGTGAAAAACTCCTAGCAGTTGGGATGATGACTCCATATGGGAAAGGTGTAAAAATAGTTGATAAACTTCATGATTTAAAAAAGGTTGGAGATGTGAAGAAAGCAACGTCTGGGAGTGCGGGGGTTGGTAAGGGTACGGGTGATTCTATACAATATGCTGAAACTGGTGGAAGAAATATATCCCCAGAGCAGTTCTTTAAGGAAGAAGCTATTGCAGAAGAAATGTATGAAAAATTTAGAAATCTAGGAACAGAAGATGTGAATGCAGTTGCTAAAAATACAGGTTTTTCTGTTGCTAGAATACAAAGGATTAAAGATCATGTTTTTAATAACTCTCATATAAAGGATCATGGAGTTGGGAGATTTGATCCGGACTACGAACTAGCTCAAGCATGGCAAAGACTGATAGATGGGAAACAAGTAGATTCTGATATACAATTATTACATCACGAAATTTTCGAGTCAAAATTTGAGGGTATATTCCAGACTAATTATAGAACAGCTCATGACAAAACTATAGAATCTGGAAGACCATGGAATTGGGAGAAAAATTATGAGGAGTGAAGATTCATGGCAGTTTTTGTTTTAATGTTGAAGGAATTTGAGGATGAAGAGAGGGTGGTTTATCAATATGGACCGAATGAAGATTTAATGGGACGAATTGAATATGATAAAATAAATGGAGTTATCAACCAACTATCGCAAATTGATTCACAAGAGTTCGCTGATGAATTCTTCTTTAAGAGAGCAGGAAGACGACTTTCAAGAATGATTATTAAAGAAAATCAAAATTTTGTTGATCGAACAACTATTGAATCTTAATTGCCTGCTCATGATTTTATAAATTTTTTATTAGATATAGGTATTTAAGAGATATAGCACAATATAAGGACCTTGATTGGCTAAATGCCTCTCAAGGTTTTTTACTTTAATTTATATTAAAACAGTTGATAATTGAGTGAGACAATAAGAAAATGTTTTGCTTGAGAATCGAGAGCTCATGATGGTAGTATCATCATGGAGTTTGGTTTTAATACTCGGATAGAGTGATAAGTACGATAAATAGGCGAGATGACATTTTACAAGGCAGGGGTAGTTATTATATGGAGTGGGTAAAAAACTAACGAGATTGACAAAGCTCGTGGCGATAAACAATGGAAAACGTGAAAGTGTTTGCTTGTGCTACCTTGGCTTAAAGTTTTGGGTTGTATTTTTACAAGAGAAGGTCGTATAATACTCGCTATTCGTTAAAAAGCGTTACGTAAATTACAATTTATGTAATAGGAAGATGAAAGTTAAAAATTTCTAGGGATAAACGAGTTTCAACACTAGGGCAAGTTAAAGGTCGATGTAGCTTCAAATATTAAAAAGATGAAATTAAAGTATACTGTGAAGAACAAGGATTGTACTCGATGCATATTTTTAGAGATAAAGAAATTAATTGCGCAAAAATGAATGAAGAAGCATCAGAAATAGACAGGGTGGGCTTGCGAGAAATGTGGGCTCACCTTTCGTCTGTTCAAATTGATTATGTGGTGGTGCTAAACTAAGTAAAACTAAAGATGGACGACAAATGTCAAATGATTGGTTGAATGGTGCGAAGACGCGAAAAAGTAGGATATTGAAGGCTGTTGATGGAGATGTGAAATTAGCATCAAAGATTACGAAAGCATTACAAGATAAGGAAATTGAAAGAGTGTTATCAAAAGTTGAATGGTTAGTATCTGAAGAAAAAGCTGTAGAACAACTAAAAAGGTTATTTAAGAGAATGGATATTGATATAGAAGTGAAGTATTATCCAGAATAGAAAGGGGTAGCATTATGAAAATAATAAGTGAATTAGAATTGAAGAAAATGATTGAACTAGAAAAAGATAGCTTAGTCGTTAGAAAGGATATTAGTGATGAAAAACTAAAGAGATTTTTAAGTTATTATGAGTTCTTTACTAATAATGTAATAGGTTTAGTGGAAAAAGAAGGCAAAAATACCATATTGTACAGTAAATATTATTGGTATACAAAATATAAGAAAAGATATTTTGAAGTTTATGGATATGATGCTGGTATTGAACAAGAAGGGTTTAAGTTGTTAGAAGAACTTGAAAATGAGTTGGAAGATGGTATTGATTGGGTAATAATACAGGACATTGAAGAGAGTGAAAAATAAAACTAACTGTTTGTCTTTATATATGAGAACGACTAAGTTTGTGATGCTAAAATTAAATGTGCATAAGCACATATACAGAAACGAATACTAAAGTATATTTGCATTTGACTTAAAAATAATAAGGTATTTGAAAATACGTACTTCATGATGGTTGTACCATCATGGAGTACTATGTACAATGATAGAAAAGAAAAAGAAGTACGAGCTTAGGCGAGATGATATTTTACTGGGTGATGAATATAAACAGATGGAATGTATATTAAACTAATGAACTCGTACAAACTTGTAAGTTTTAACGTAGTAGTTGGCACGACATAGAAAAGGTGTCATACTGTTACTACAAAACTTACAAATTTATGCTATTTAAAAATACATGAATTTAAAGCACTTGATTGTCGACTAAAGGCAACAAGTGTTTTTTTATAGATAGGTATGCTTTGAATGTATAAAAATTATTTTTATGAATTAGGGCAAAAAGAAATTACTAGTATTATATAATTGAAATTAAACTAGCAAAAGGTGTGGACTCCGTAACCCCATTCGTTAAAGGTGTAGAAATACTGCCAGATGGAAGTGTCGTTAGAACTGGAACAAACTATAGTGGGAAATTCCAAGAAGCCCATGATGCCTCAAGGGCGAGTATTCAGAGATTTGGAGAGTGGTGGGGTTAAGGGTACGGGTAAGACTACTGAACCATACGATATAGTACCGTATAGGCCAAGCAATTCACCATTAGAAAATCATCATGGCGTTATGGATGTATGAGCTAAACATAATGTCCATGATTATGTTAGTAGAGGGGGGAATACTCCAACTATAGCTTTAACTAAAGAGGAACACAATGCTACTAAAGCTGTTTATAGACAATGGCTCTTTGAAAAAACAGGGAAAAAGGTTGGAGGTAAAGTAGGTTGGAAATCTGTTCCACCAAAAGAAATACAAGAATTGACGGAAAAAAATGTTTGATGCTGCGAATGTACCACGATTAGCTAAACAAGAGTATTATAGGGCCTTTAATCAATATAATTTTAGGGAGTAATTTAGATGGAACATATTAATCAGTTGATTAAAAAAGTAAAATCATTACCTAATTGTCGAGTTCAGGATCCTACAGAATTACCGATAATTGATAAGGATAAGCATATGCTACCAGGTGATTTAAAAGAATTTTATAGTCTTTGTGGTGGTCTCACTTTATTTGAAAATGAGGAATATCCTATTCATATTGTTACCCCAGAGGAGTTTATTTTGGCTAATCCCGTAATTGTAGGAGAGTTATGTGAAAAAGATATTTCATCAAATTGGTATATTATATGCAATGATGGTAAGGGTGAATATTTAACAATAGATCTTAGTGAAGAGAGATTAGGTAGATGTTATGATAGTTTCTTTGATCGACATGGAATAGTTGGGGAGACGCAAATTATCGCAACTTCATTCACTGAATTACTTGAAAAACTTATTAAGAACAATGGACAATATTGGTATTGGCTAAAGAGTGAATTTGAATCACTTGGAGATGCTTATGATGATCAAGAGTGAAAAATCGAGTCTTTAGGACGCATGTTATGGTTTATATGATAAATATTATCATTTATATAGAATTGGGAGTAAGTAATAATTTATTGTATGGTTAAAAATGATAATCTAGTAAGTATACTATTTGGGAAGGTGTGCAAGA
>NZ_MAOE01000124.1 GCF_001884185.1 Bacillus albus | reverse complement strand
GTTTTTTTTTTTTTTTTTTGAAAAAAAACGGAAGAAACATGTGCCTTACTTTTGGATTATATGAGTTTGAAAATGAGATGGATTATTGGGATATGCCAACTAAATTAAAAAAATATAATGGAAAAATGGGATTTATTTTTGATAAAAATATTAATAGAATTGATTTAGAAATGGAAATAGCTCGATTTATAAAACATAATGATTTAAATAAACTAGATTTTTAATGTGTTTTCAGGAGAAAAATAAGGTAACTATTCAGCTGCCAAATTGATTTAGTTATTTAATATTTTTATTTACATCCGACAATAATTATACAAATCGGGATGTCTGTTTGATGAAGCGTAATAGATATGATGTTTTATTTTTAGATAAAAGAGACTCTGAGATTACAACTTATAGTGATTAGTTGATAAATATAAATACCTGGAATGGGTATAAAACCAACGAATTCGTACAAACTCGTAAGGTTTAATGTAGTAATTGTCAAAACATAAAAAAGGTATCATGACAACTACTACAAAACTTGCAAATTTATGCTACTTAAAAACATATGAACTTAAAGCACTTGGTTGTCTATTTGAGGCAATAAGTGCTTTTTAATTGGAAGGTAAGCTATACATTTATAGAAATCATTTTTATGAATTAAAGCTAACAGAATATGCACATAGGCTTCAATTGCAGTTAGATAGTATGCTTTTCAATGTCAAAAAACATTAAAAAAGCAGGGCAATATTATTAAATAGCCGGGTCCATTGTAGAAATGTTTGAAGGTATTTCACTCATAGGCGGATTTAATTTCTTAACTATTGTGGCAGAAGTAGGAACTGGCGGGTTAGCGTCACCAATTGTTATTCCATTAGATATAGCTGCAACATTAGCAAATGGAAAAAATAAGAGCATTTGCTATGGTGATAATAAAATAGCACAAGAATTACTTGATAAGTTTGCAGGAAAAGGAACCACTGTTACCAAAAATAAAGAAAGAGTGGACTTTGGTGGACCAATAGATAAATACTATGATACTGTGATCGAACAATATATAGAGACTAATAGAGGAATGATATATTATGGCAAAGATGGTGCCCATATAGTACCAGCAAAACCATCAGAATAAAATTAAGAAAGAGGATGTCTATGGAAGCAGATTCTTTATTTAAAACATTAACAGAGCATAAAGGTGTAGAATTCATATTAGAGTGGAACAGTGGGTTAAGAATTGTAGGTAAAACAGACACATTTTATGAGACTGACAATGGATTAGATGATGATGACCCCGCATACGCAGAATATTATGCAACAGCATTTCAAGTAAATCATATTTTATCTCAACCTTCTACTAACGAAGGTATTGTATATAATTGGTTGATACAAGAAAAAAGTTCATTGGTTGAAATTTCTCTCTATGATGATCCGCCAAGTGCATTGTTTTTAACTGACGGAAAAAGAGTATGGGAAAGAGAAATGTGTAAATAATAGGTGGTATTTAAAATGTTATCTTGATTGGCATATATGCCAATCGAGGTTTTTCTATGTTTTTACACCTGTAAAGGGTGTTCATCAGTGGTACGAAATTGGTTACAAGAAAAAGAGACGGATGAGAGTATGAGTGTACTTAGGGTATCTAATAAGAAATGAATACCGAATTTGTGAAAAGCAATGAGAAGAACTATATTATGAATTCTTATATTCCAGGTGAGGGAATTGTTTCGAGGAGATCGATCCAATAGGTCGAAGTAATAAAAAAGGTGGTATTAATTTATTTAAGTGAGTTTAATAAAAAGTATTATAGTGGTGAATCTAACACTAATGCTTTAAATGGTGGTCGACTAGATGGAGAATTAATTTTGGTAGTTCCTATATAAACGAACAAAGCCAGTTCCACAAAAAATCATTGAAGAGGCGGATGAGAAAGGGATTATTATTCGCGATATTAAAGGAGAATTAATGGAAATTTATTATTGTGATAAGTGGTCTAATATAAAAAAGAAGCCTTGGAATATAATTGATGAGAATACAGCGAAGACATTTCATGAAAATCATCATTCTTATACGGCTGTTCTCAATGAGGGAGAGCAGCCAAAGTATTTAGTAAATGTTACTGATAAATGGGTATCGGTAAGTTTTTTGGATGATTTTCTTCGTAAATATTTACACTACGATTTTATTGTTAAAGAAGAGAATAGGATATTCCTAAGGACAGTAATGTATTGGGAATATGACGGGGATACACAGTTGAAAAGTATAATTTTGGGGTATCAAGAAAATGGTCATATTGCTATGGGGCAAAAAGATTCTAAAACTGGAGAAATAGAAGAGCGAGAGATAAAAGATGATGTATCTAGAAATTGGGATACATTCCCCGAGTTTGGTTAATACTTATATTTGTGCAAAGAAGAGAGGTAATTCTTTTGAATATCCATTGCCAAATTCGTTTAATAAAGTGAAGGTTCACAAACTATCGGAAATTGAAAAAAATCAAATTGTTCAAAGCAGAATTTTTGAATTTATGGGAAATGCCAATAATAAGATCGAGAAACGTTCTGAACGATTATATAAAGCGTTACTAGTTAAATAGAAGGAGAATATAAACAGAGTGAAAATTAATAAAATTCAACGATAAGATTGTGATAGCGAAAAATGTGTTGCCACAAGAAACGGTTTATTTGCAAAGATCTAGTGGTTGTGATGAAGGTGATTCAGGTTGGTATATAGGTCCTATCAATGAAGAGGTATCAGGAGAATTGGAAGCCTACGAATTATTAAAATCGAAACCTACAATTATTCAAGTGCTAGCCTTACCGTATAATTATTTAGTAGTATTTGAGAAGGGCAAAATTAAAGCGATTTTAAATGAATGTGATGTTGATATTTTGGGTGACATAGATAAGAAATGAAGTGAATATAACGCAAAAGTTTCATGGAGGATTAGAAAATGAAACCTGAAATTAAAGAAGTTCTGAAAAAAATTAAATTTGTAGATAGATATAAAAAATTGTCTGGAAACTGTAGCTCAAATCTTAATGAACTAAATGATAGACTTGAGGATTATAATATTGAAAAGGTAAATGAAATATTTATAAGGTTGGGATATGCAGCAACTTTTGATAAAAAGGAGAAATTTTTTAAGGTAGGTGTTCTGGATCATTCTCCAAATTATATGACATGGTTTAATATAAATTTAGAACATGGAATGACAGAGTTTGTATGGGTTGTATATCATAATAATGAAGTAAGGCTAGGTAGTCCTTGGAGTGTGTATTCAAGGTTATTGATGAATGCAAGTGAAAGAATAAAAACGCCAGTATATCGAAACTATATGGAGTTAGAGGAAATATTAAAAGAGGCATTTTTAATGTATGATGATTTTAAAAGTGAAATAAGTAATTTGTATAGTAAAACCCACAATTGAAAGTAGTGAGTAATAATATACTGTAAATTATTATACATAAGTGATTAATATGCTCAAAACATAATTAGTTTGTATTGAGCGTATTTTTAAGAGGTTTATAAGGTAGGGACTATTAACTATGAAAATTTATTATTGTGACGAGTGGTCAGATATTAGAAAGAAACCTTGGAATATGATTGATGAGTGTAAAGCATATTTGTGTCATCAAAATAACGAACCATATACGGCCTTGTTAATTGAAGGTGAAAGGATTAAGTATGTTATTAATATTACAAAAGATTGGGTTTCAGTTGGGTTTTATGATGAATTAGTTCGTAAGTATTTAAATTATGATTTTGAAGTTATAAATGATAATAGAATTTTCTTAAGAACAGCTATGTATTGGGAATATAATGATACGAATGAAAAAGAAAAAACTAGCATGATTTTCAATTTCCACGAAAATGGTTATACAGTAATGGAAAAGGTGGATGTGAATAGAGGGTTAGTTGAGGAACGAGAGAATCATGATGATCTTGAAAATAAATGGGATGTGTTTCCTGATTTTGGTCATTATATTCATTTGTGCAGAGAGGAAAGATAATGTATTTATATAAGGTGTCAAATGCCTAATATGAAAATCACGTGAGTTAAGCACTTCATTGTCAACAGATGAAGTGACCCCCGAAAATGGGACACCAATCAAAACACCTAAACCACTTGTTCCCTAAATTCTTTAGGGGATAGGTGGTTTAATTTTTCTTGAATTCGCACACAATTGTAGTAATGAATGTATTCTAGCACAATCTTTCGCACAGTTGTGTTGGATACTTTTGTTATCTTTTGTGAATAGAAAGCTTCACTTTTTAAATGACCAAAGAAGCTTTCCATTTTTAGTTTTGCAGTATTGGGAATCACCTTTGGTATTGGTTGTTAGTGTTATTCTTATTTGTAACGAACATAATATTATTAGTGATTTTAGTATTTGTTAATCATAAAAATTATAATATTCCTGGAAGATATAGAATACTTATACTGCTAAATTTATTTCTTACGTTAGCACCAGTGCTGTGGCCATTAATACTTACTATTATCGGAAATGGGATGAACGCTAGTGCAGGATGGTAAAAGTGAATATAGGGTTTTAAGTATGTAAGAGAACGTGTTTTCATAAATTGAAAACACGTTCTCTTTTATTTTCATACATTACTTTTTTTTCATTTGGTTGTTAAATTTCGAAAGTAAGTATTTCGTAAGGAATAGATAAGAAAAAAGAGAGTTTTATCATTTAGGATGAAAGTATAGCTTGAATCAATACGATATGAATAGAGGAGAGAAAGCCTTATGAAAAAATGTTATTCTATTAAGTTAGCGAGTTTGGCGGTTTTATTAACGGGTACTACTTTATTCACACCAGGATTTACTGTGAAAGCAGAATCTACTCAAAATATTTCTAGTTCGTCACAAGCACATGATCAAAAGAATCGGAATGGTTGGAAACAAGTCATGCAGGAAACGGTACAGCTTGGAACACCAGGTATATTAGCTAAGGCTTTTAAAAACGGAAAAACTAGTAGCTACACTGCTGGCGTGGCGGATTTAAGTACAAAGAAATCGGTGAAATCGGATTATCGTTTTCGAATTGGTAGTGTGACCAAGACTTTTACTGCTACGACTGTTCTTCAATTAGTAGGAGAAAATCGTGTGCAACTTGACGATCCAATTGAAAAGTGGCTACCAGGTCTCATTCAAGGAAATGGGTATGATGGCAATCAAATTACGATACGTCAACTTTTGAATCATACGAGTGGTATAGCTGAATACTTAAAATCAAAAGACGCTGACATAATGAATTCGAAGAAAACGTATGCAGCAGAAGAAATAGTAAAGATAGGACTTGCTCTACCTCCAGATTTTTCGCCAGGTAAAGGTTGGTCGTATTCAAACACAGGATACGTAATACTAGGAATGCTAATTGAAAAAATAACTGGTAATAGTTATGCAGAAGAAATCGAAAAGCGCATTATTGAGCCTTTGGATCTATCAAATACGTTTTTACCAGGTAATTCACCCGTCATCCCAGGAAAGAATCATGCTCGAGGGTATATGAAAATTGACGAAAAAAGTGAATTGAAAGACATGACGTATTATAATCCGAGTTTAGCTAATTCAGCGGGAGAAATGATTTCAGATGCGGACGATTTAAATAAGTTCTTTTCATCTTTACTTGGTGGTAAGTTACTAAAGGAAACCCAGCTAAAAGAAATGTTGACAACAGTTCCTACAGAAAGAGAAGACATTGGTCATGGATATGGTCTTGGGATCTATGAAACTAAACTTCCAAACGGTGCATCAGTTTGGGGGCATACAGGAGGAATTCCTGGATTTACTACTTTTGCTGGTGGAGTAATGGGTGGCAAACATACATTGGCTGTCAGTACTAATTCTTTAGGTGTGATTGATATTGGTACACAGTTTAATAAAATGATGCAAATTGAATTTAAGAAATAGATGAATAGAATGCGAATAGGCTCCTGCTTTAAAGGACAGTATTAGCATTCCTAGAATGACATCAAGTGTATTTCAATCGTATAGTTTAGTATAAAAAAGGATGTCGGTTACACGACATCCTTTTTATTGTTGATCAAAGAGATGTGTTTTTAATTCTGAAAATTGTTATTTTTATAATCATTCCATATAATGGAGGGTATAGGGCTTATACAGGGGAGTTATGAATGGATAATACTTTAGTTTGTTAATTATTTTTATTTTAATAAATAATAGTAACTAGATGTGGAGTGAAATTCATTGGGAGAAAATCAGTTTAGATGGAGTAACAAGCAATTAAGAGAACATGTTGAAGTAATAGACGGCACAAGAAGTCCACACATTTTATTGAAAAATGCAACTTATTTAAATTCCTATATGCGCGAGTGGATGACAGCGCACATTTGGATATATAATGATCGAATTGTATACGTAGGGGAGCAGCTGCCAGGGCAATTAACGGAGTGTGAAGTTGTTGATTGCGAAGGAAAGTATGTCGTACCCGGTTACATAGAACCGCATGCACATCCGTATCAATTATATAATCCTGAAACTTTAGCGAATTATGCGATGCAATTTGGGACGACTACTTTTATTAATGATAATTTAACTTTATTTTTCACATTACAACGTGAAGAAGCATTTTGTTTATTAGATGAATTTGAAAAGATTCCAGCAAGTATGTATTGGTGGTGTCGTTTTGATGGACAGACTGAATTGCAAAACGGGGAATCTTTATTTAATCGTGAAGAAATAATAGAGTGGCTAAAGCATAAAGCAGTTCTTCAAGGCGGTGAGCTAACAGCGTGGCCAAAGTTATTACATGGCGATGATGAAATGTTACATTGGGTGCAGGAAACGAAACGATTACATAAAAAAGTAGAAGGACATTTTCCAGGAGCATCTGAAACGACTTTAGCAAAGTTAAAGCTGTTAGGTACAGATTGTGATCATGAAGCGATGACGGGGCAAGAAGCTTTCACTCGTCTTATGCAAGGTTACACGGTTTCCCTAAGAAATTCTTCAATCCGTCCAGATTTAGAAGTGTTACTGAAAGAATTGCTGGAACTAGGAGTAAAGCAGTTTGATAGATTTATTCTTACGACAGACGGCTCACATCCTTCGTTCTATGAAAATGGAATGACAAATGTAATGATAGCTACCGCGATAAAACAAGGAGTGCCAATAATAGATGCTTATCATATGGCAAGCTATAATATTGCTCGCTATTATAATATGGAACATGTACATGGTTCAATTGCAACAGGTAGAATTGCTAATATAAATATTTTGGAAAGTAAAGAAAACCCGGTTCCAATAAGCGTAATTGCAAAAGCGAAATGGGTGAAGCGTGACGGAATAAATAAAAATGAATCATTACAAATAGACTGGAGTCAATTCAAAGTAACGCCATTACTATTAGACTGGTCCATAGAAAAAGAGGATATGATTTTTTCTCATAAAATGGAAATACAATTATTAAATAACGTTATAACAAAACCATACACGACTGAAACTGATTTAAACCGTGATGAACTTTCTCTAAATCATGATGAGTGTTTTCTCATGATGATTGCTCGTGACGGTACTTGGCGAGTGAATACAGTTGTAAAAGGTTTTGCGAAAGAACTTGGTGGGCTTGCTAGCTCATATTCAGGTACCGGTGATATCATTCTTATTGGGAAGAATAAAGAAGATATGCTTACAGCTTTTCATAGAGTAAAAGAGCTTGGCGGGGGAATGGTAATAGCTGAAAAGAATGAAGTATTACACGAAATCGCATTACCATTACTCGGGATTATGTCTAATTTAAAAATGAGTGAATTAATACAGGAAGAGAAACAAATGGTGAAACTACTCCAAGAGCGTGGCTACGCGTATGACGATCCGGCTTTTACCATTTTATTCTTTTCTGCGACGCACTTACCTTTTATTCGGGTAACACCGATAGGACTATATGACGTAAAAAATAGTAAGGTAATTGCTTCACCGGTGAATTTGATAAAGAAATGTTAATATGAAAGGCTCTATAAAATTCCAATCTATAGGGCCTTTCACATTGTTAGCATAAGAATATTGTGAGCCTCAAATAATATAGTATCTAAATTACTTGAGGTGAAACGTAAGTATGAAAAAAATATTTTATATTTTAACTGTATTTATATTATGTGTATCTATTCAACAAGTTGTACATTCTCAAACAGATGCACCAGAGCTATCTTCTGATTGTCTTGAAAAAAGGAAAATTCGAGATGACAAGCATGTGAAGAATATAATAAGTGATATTAAATCCACATTTAATTTAAATATTGATGAAAATAGTTTTTGGGAAGTGAGTAAAAGAAATTTGGAGGCTGCCCATTTGATGTATGGTGGAAGGGAAAATGATTCTCATTATAATTCGCTAACTAAAATTTATGATAGTGGTGGATTTAGTGAGCAGCCTAGCTTATTTGTGAGTGCGCAAGAAGCATTTTTACTTTATAAAGAAAAAGATACTATTAATGTAATGAAACGCCTAAAACTAGATATTGAAAAAGGGGAATGGATCGTCATAGAAACAAAAAAGAAGAAAGGGAAAAAAGTGAAATTCAAGCCGTTGCAATGTGAAAAAGATTATTTAAAAAAGAGAAATGAGTACCATAATGTAAAATGAAATAACGAAAATCTTACAGGAGAATCTATCTTTAATAATTTATAAACGAGACAATAGATTTTATTAGTAATTTTTCTATAAAAAACGTCATTTTAAACATTAAAATGACGTTTTTTATATGCTTAGATCTTTTGCAACGCACTCTCAATCTTTGCGGTTAAATCAGCAGACACTTTATGAAAATACCCCAAAACAACCTTTCTAATATCATCAGAGATAACTTTCAAATCACCAGCTAAGTTTTTAGCAAGATGCTCTTTTTCTATCAGTTTTAACTTCGCATAAAATTCACTAGGCTGCGTAAAGTCATCCTGTTTCGTTATAGAAGTTCTTTCAAGTTTACCTTCGACATATCTTCCGTTACCGCTCGTTATTTGCTTAGCAGGTGTCCAATTTTTCTGTTGGTTAATCATTAATTTGCGGAACTCAGGTCCAATTCTTCTTCTTTGAGAATCACTATAAATGTTAGCTCGCCCTTGCAACATTTTATCATCTGATAGTTCTGCACCGTCTAGTAAATTAGAAGGGGAGAAGGCGACTTTTTCTACTTCTTCCATATAATTTTCTGGATTTTTATTTAATACCATTTTGCCTATTGGTATAAGAGGATACACCTTTTCATCCCATACTTTTGTATCATCTAAAGGGTCATAAGAAAGATGGGCTTCATCTTTCGGGTCCATGAGCTGGACATATAATCCGTATTCCACTGGTTTGCCATTTGCGATTGCATCATATAAATCTTTCCCGCTATAATCAGGGTTTTCAGCAGCCAGTTTAATTGCTTCCTCACTAGTAATGAATTGTACACCTTCAAATGGGTACCAATGATACTTTACATACTTTCGGTTACCTTCTGCATTTCTCCAAACATATGTATTAACACTATGTCCTGGTATGTGGTGAAGGCTTTTGGCCGTACCAGCATCAGAATATAAATGAAGAACGAAATGAATGGATTCAGGTGCTTTAGCGACGAAGCTCCAAAACCTATTAGGGTCTAGTAAGTTATTTTTAGGCGAAGGTGACAACGCGTGAATCGTTTCCGAGAAGCGCATCGGATCACGAACGGAAAAGACAGGAATATGATTACATAAAAGATCGAAAATACCTTCCTTTGTATAAAACTTTGTAGAAAAACCGCGTACATTTCTAGAAGTATCAGGTGTTCCTTTCGTACTAACAGCTAATGAAAATCGCACCATAACGGGAACTTTTTCATTAGAATGTTGTAAAAAACTGAGTTTCGTATGTTCAGACATTGGATAGATCGTTTGAAAATAACCGAACGCACCAAATCCTTTTACATGAACAGGTCTTTCTAAAATTTTTTCGTGAATAAATTGTTGTAACGTTTCGTGAAGTACACTATCTTGCTCTAGAACAGGTCCACGTGAACCAACTGTTTGAGAGTGAAGTGTAGCTTGTTCATTACGTTCTCTATTTTCATTAAAGTCATTCCCTAGTAAAGATTGCCCCTGTTTATCATAGTTTTCATTCATCGATATTGCCTCCAAATATTTTTTATCCATTGTTACTAAATATGATTTTATACCCTTGATTATGTATGACATGCAGAGGAGTAGCAGACCGCTAGATGAAAAAAACGTGCATGTAGTGGACCTGTTGAAATAGAAGAAATTATGGAAAAATGAATATCGTGAAGAAAATTACTATTAAAATTTTAATCTGAAAAATGAATTTATAGAGAATAAACATAAATAAATAGAGGAAATAACTAGGAGGAATTTAAAATGTCGGATTGGTTTCAATTAGATAAAGAATACATGATGCCTACGTATTGTCGTACGAAGGTAGCAATAGAAAGAGGAGAAGGGTGCAAACTTTATGATGTGGATGGTAAAGAGTATGTAGATTTATTTTCTGGTGTCGGAGTGAACGTGCTAGGATACAATCACCCGAAAATCGTGCAAACGACAATGGAGCAAGTTACAAAATCATTGCATCTTCCATTTCATTTTTTAAATCCAGTTGCGATTGAGTATGCAAAGAAATTAGTTAACTGCTCTTTAAAAAACGGAAAGGTCTTTTTTACAAACTCTGGTACGGAAGCGACAGAAACGACATTAAAATTAATTGATAAATATAGAGCTAATACGGGAGAGGAACGTGAAGGAATCGTAGTGCTGAAAAATAGTTTCCACGGACGTACGTTAGGAGCACTTCATTTTACGAGACAAGAAAGTGTATATCAAAATTTTCCTAAAACATCGATTCCGGTATATGAAGTAGAGCGTGAGAATATAGAGCAATTAGAAGAAACAATCGTTAAAGAAAATCCAATTGCGATTATGCTAGAGCCTGTATTAGGAAGCGGGGGGATTTATCCTTTATCAAGTGAATATTTGCATGGTGTTCAACACTTATGTGAGAAATATAATGTACTACTTATCGTTGATGAAGTACAAAGTGGTATGGGGAGAACTGGTAAACTATTTGCCTATCAAAATTTCAATATTACACCGGATATTATTCAAATTGGTAAAGGAGCAGGAGGCGGGATTCCGCTTGGCGGAATTATTGTAGGTGAAAAGTTATGTGATGTATTTGCACCTGGAGATCACGGCACAACATTTGCTCATTCATCAATGGGAACGGCTTTAGGGTTAACGGTATTAAACACATTGATTGACGATGGTTTAATGCAAGAATCGTATGAAATGTCACTATATTTAAATGATAAATTGCAAGAAATCCAGAAAGAAAATTCTTATTATATTCAGGAAGTACGCCATGCTGGTATGATGTTTGGGATTAGTTTGAATGATACAAATGAAAATGTGAAGAAATTACAGGTAGAGCTAATGGAGAAAGGAATGTTAGTTGACGTTACACAAGGGAACATCATTCGTTTACTTCCTCCATATATAATTACGAAAGAAGAAATTGATGCATTTATTAATCAATTTATTTCTTGTATGGATAAAGTTGCTGCTGTAGTAAGTGCTTAAAAATTTTAAGCTATATTTTATATAAAGTGCACCCTAATTGTTAGTAATATTTTTACAATGGGGGTGCGCTTTTTATTTTAGAATTTTATAAAATACAATCGTTGTTAAATGATAACGGAAAATAGAAGACATTTTATAATATTGAATGATATTAGAGTGGTGAAAAAAAGAAAAAGTAAGTAAATAAAGATAGTAGATAAAACGAGTGGTACTAACAACGAGTGATAGAACGTTTTGAAAATAATAGCATACGAATATATAAATAATAAGAATGAGGTGATATATTGGAAAATAATGATATTCAATTTACTTCTTTACAAATGAGAACGGATAAATATGGTTGGGCTGGTATTCAATATACAAATGAAAAGCAGGCCATCTTATATACTCGAAACGGAGGAGTAGAATGGGATGTTGTTAATCCTCTAAATTCAATTGTATTATTTGCATATCCAATAGATTCTCGAAGCTCTTGGGCGTATGGTTTAACAAAAACGAATGAGGATTTATTGCCAGCTATATTTTATACAGTTAATAGAGGAGAAAGATGGAGTGAGTTTATTTTACCGGTTGAAGAAGATTGGGAGAAATCGACTGATGTTCAAGTGCAATTGCATGCTACGAATATGGACAGTATATGGATTGTATTATCTAGAAAGCTTGCATCAAATAAATTTGAACATAATTTATACTATTTGAAAACGAAAGGGAAAGCTTGGAAAGTAATAAAGAATATAAGTATTAGTGATAGTATTTCAGGGATAACATTTATAAACGATCTAATTGGGTTTATTTCATTACAAAAACATTATGAAACATCGGTGGTATTTAAAACAATAAATGGTGGGGAAAGTTGGCATCCTATAAAAGATATTCCAAGTCTTAAAGGAATTAATAATGGGACTACTATGGCTTATAAAGCAATCTATAAAAATAACTTATTAGTAATACCAACTAAAATGAATGATAATATATTTTTAATGAATTACTCATTTGATAAAGGAAATTCGTGGCATATTTCAAATAAAACAATAAATACTAGTAAAGTGGCTGTTTCGTTTTTTAGTTCCTATTATGGCTGGGTTATAAATAGCGAAAATGGAGGTGTATATCAAATAATAAAAAAAGGAGCAAAATGGATAAAAGTATCAAGTAATCCATTATTAAAAAATGTATTTTGTTTGCATTTTTTTAATCGGCGTAAAGGTTGGGTGTGTAATAAAAAAGAAATATTTACTACAAAAGATCGCGGTATAACGTGGAAAAAGGTAGTATATAAAATTAATAATATTGATAAATTAGTTTAAAAGAGTCCTAAAGAAATTAGGGCTTTTTTGTTTTTAAATGGTGAGAGTTGTAACAAACAATGATAAGAGGAAGGAGGTAAGTGCAGAACTTATATTTTCAAAAATAGACGGTTGTTTTTACACAGTATAATTCACTTTTGAATATGTTAATAAAGTAGCAAATTCATAGGAAATGGTAATACTTAATATTTTATGTCACATGATGTGTAAAGGGGGGCGTGTAATGAAATCGTTAACGGTTATTATTTTGTATAGTGAAAGAGAGCAAATATTAGAAGAGTCAATTCAATCTATATGGAAGTTAAATCCTCTTGAAATTATAATTTTCGTTCCTAACGATAGAAGTAATTTGTATGAAATAGCAAAGAAACATAAATGCCATATTGTTTTGATGGATAAATATAGTACGTATTATGATGGGTATGAAGCTTCTATAAAGGAAGCAAAAGGAGATGTATTGTTATTTGTCAATAGTAATTTTTCAATACCTTCAAATGAAATGAAGAATTTTATTGAGCCAGTCGTTACAAATCAGGCTGATGTAGTATTAAACAAAATAGATAAATTTATTGAAGTTGGTAAATGTCCAAATATGGATATTGTTTGGAGAAAAATGTTAAATGAAATTTTATCTCGACCAGATTTAAAAAGCAATTCAATACTTTCATTACCATATGCACTTACGAAAGAAGTAGTGGTAAATATCGGCTTTGATTATATGAAAAATATCGTTCTAGCCCATATGAACATAGTGAATCAAGGCTGGCGGATTAACGATCAATATGTAATAAAAACATTATCTGAAGATGAAACGTTAGAAGAAGAAGGATATTTATTTAAAAAAGAATTATTAGAAAATGAAAAAGAGAAAGTGAAAAAATATTTAATTGGTATATCCAAATGGATAGAGAAAAAGGGAAGAAGAGTAGGGTTTACTGATGCAGGAAAAAGAAGGGATATTATTCAAAGATTAGGTGAAAGCAAGCAGTATCCTTCGTATCATCGAGGTTGGGGAATGCATTCTTCAATTTATAACGGGAAGCAACTTTCTGTTATTATACCAGTGCAAAATGAAGAAGAAACTATAGAACAAGTAATACTTGAAGCGAGAAAAATAGAACCGCTAGAAATAATTGTCGTTGCAAATGGTTCGACAGATCAAACGGCCAATATCGCTAAAAGACTTGGTGCTACTATTATTAAATATAACGAACGGCTTGGTCATAATGTTGGACGTGCTATTGGAGCGTTTGAAGCTACAGGAGATATTCTTTTATTTATTGATGGTGATTTTAGCGTTTCAGGAAGTAATTTGCATCACTTTACAAAAGCAGTTTCAGCTGGTGTAGACATAGCATTAAATGATTTGAATCCGATGTTAAACCCGCCGTTTTATGTTGTAGACGTCGTAAAATATATGCTTAATTTAGCATATGATCGTCCAGAATTAAGCAATGGCTCATTAGTAGCCATTCCACATGCTATGAGTAGATCATGCTTAGATGCAATAGGCTGGGAAAGTTTACTATGCCCTAGTCTTGCACAAGTAAAAGCTATATTACAAGGGTATAGAGTAGAATGTGTACATTACGTTGATGTTGTAAAACCGAATAGAATTCGTTTAATGGAGAATGTAAGTCACAATGGACATCCTCCGGCAGTATTAAGAATAATTGGTGATCACGTTGAAGCTCTCTCTTACTTAATAGAACATCTAGAAATAGATGGAAAGGGTGATTAAACTGTTAGACCAGTACAAAAAAATTAACATTTCATATGAAGAATTATGGCAAATGGACTTTCAAACTACAGAACCATTTATACTCAAGGTTGATTGGGGTAAAGTAACGTATGAATTTTTAATTCGTATTAAGCCCGGTGCTTCTAACACTATTGTTTTTGGATCCGGAGCAGGTGGATTTCAAGAACAGCCAATTGGTCCGCCTATTTTTCATCGACATTCATGGATGGATGAATTTGAAGATACTGTTATATATTATAATGATCCTACATTATATCTTGGAAAATTATCTTTAGGTTGGGGACAGGGGGAGTTAGATAGATTTTACTTGCAAGATATAGCTAATATTCTAGAAATAGTATTTGCAAAGTTAAAAATTGATTCAAAAAATGTGTTGTTTTATGGCAGTTCCGGGGGAGGGTTTATGTCTTTAATTTTAGCTGGATTCGTTAAGGGCTCCACAGTTTTCATTAATAATCCTCAAACAAATTTATTAAAATGGATACCTGTACCAATAAATCTAGTTTTCGATTTGTCTTATCCAGGTTTATCAAGAGAAGAAGTTGAGGAGAAATTTGGCGAAAGAATTAATGTTGTGAAATTTTTTAATCACATTAAATATGTACCGAATATTTATTTTTTGCAAAATTTCGCATGTGAATTTGATGTACAAAATCATTTACTACCACTCATTTCTGAATTAGAACAACTGGATAAAGATACGGAAATAAATCAAATTGTAATAGATTTATATTTCGATAAAAAAGCAGGGCATGCAGCTGTAGGTAAGAGTGAGACAATTGAATATATAAAAAAAGTAAAGCCTAATCAGACTGTAAAAGAAAAACAAAAAGAAGTGGGGCTGTCAGTCGTTATAGTTTTAGGAGAAGAAAAATCGAAATTGAATCAAATTTTAAACAAAGTGCACCATATAAAACCATTAGAAATTATCATTGTAGCTGATGATAGAATGAGTGCGATACAATCCATACCTACATTTATTGAGAGTAACGTTGTTGTGATTGAAGAGAAAAATAAATGGAAAGCACCAGTTCATGGGGCGAAAATCGCTAATGGAGATGTAATTTTATTTTTAAATGGAGAAGATGTTATTTTTTCGGTAGAATTAGAACGATTTATAGAACCACTACTAAAAAAAGAACAGGATGTAATTTTGAATAATATAGACTCTGTATGTTTTGAAAAGATGAGAGTAGAATGGCCAAGCATTGCTATGGTGTATAGAAAAATAGTAAACGATGTATTGGGGCGTATGGATTTAAAATATGATTCGATGTTATCTATGCCATATGCCATTACAAAAAAAGTAATTGAAGACATTGGATATGACACCTTGCAAAATCCTGCTCTATCTCAAATAATTCTTATTGAGAAAGGGTGGCGATTACAATCCTCGTCAGCTATCACTAACACATCTTTAAATAATATAGCCGCAAACAAAACCTCTTTCTATAAAAATGAATTAACTAAATTAGAAGTAGGTGAGATTAAAGAAAACATAAAAGCTTTGGAAAGTTGGTTACAACGAAAAGATGATAGAGGTAACTATACAGATGGAGGAAGAAAAAGAGAAATTATAGAGCAACTAAAAAAACAAAAGAATAATTCGCGTTTCCATAAAGGGTGGGGAATGAATTCATCAATTTATAACGGAAAACAGTTATCAATAATTATACCAGCACAAAATGAAGAAGCGACGATTAAAGAAGTTATTCTTGAAGCAAGAAAAGTTGAACCGAAAGAAATAATTGTTGTCATTAATGGGTCAACAGATCAGACAGAAGTAATCGCTAAGCAATTAGGAGCAACGGTAATTGTTTATGAAGAAACATTAGGGCATGATGTAGGACGGGCAATTGGTGCAAAGGAAGCCATAGGGGATATACTTCTCTTTATTGATGCTGATTTTGCTATTCCAGCAAAAGATCTTCATCCGTTAACGCAGGCTGTTGCGAATGGTGTTGATATGGTTTTAAACGATTTAAATTTAAATCTTAGATTTCCTCTATATATTGTAAATTTATATAAATATATGTTGAATATTGCTTGTAATCGTAAAGATTTAGGGGTAGGATCTACAATTGCTGTTCCCCACGCTATTAGTCGAAAATGTTTAGAGGGAATTGGCTGGGATACTCTTCATACAGCGTGTGTTGCGCAAGTAAAGGCAATATTAGAAGGATATAAAGTCGAATGTGTCCATTTTGTAGATGTAATGAAACCAAATCGTATTCGCCCAAATGAGCACTTTGCAACAGTAGGACATCCACCGGCTGTATTGAGAATTACTGGAGATCATGTAGAAGGGCTTTCTTATTTACTAAAGAATAGGGATTTTAAAGATTTATTTTAATTTGGAAGATACTTTACTAATAAGCGTAGAATAGCAACGGATAGAGTATAAGTTGAGTATTGGAATGAAAACAAAATTTAAAAAAGTTACCATTTTGTTTCAAGTGTAAGTGAAAAGTAAAAACTTCTTAAAATTGAAGTGAACCCGAATAGTAGTACATGAAAAAAACACCTCCTGAATTCGCATACTAAGTATGCAAATTCAATGGAGGTGTTTTTACTTTTTTATTTTAACTTATTTTAAGTATATCAAGTAAAAAATAAAGAAAGAAGTAACGATAATTTCTATATAACTTAATATCAGACGCAAGTAAGGAGGGAATACCTTTTCTTACATCAATAAAAGGTATTTTAATATGTATTTAGAAATTAAGGTCTATCCAAATGTTGGCGCAGAAATATTTCTAAGGTGCAATTATGAATTTTCATCTGATTTTAATGTAATATCATTTACCGCATGTATTTCTATATCAGTAAAAGATGATCTGAATTTATTAATTAATTTATCTAGTTTAATAATAAATTAAACATATATAAAACTGATAAGAAAATAGCAGCTAATTTATAAAATTTAGTAGGAGAGTCGTGTCTAAATTTTGTAAACTGCATATATTGTTAAAAGAAAGGAGGGAGAGTTATGGCATGTACTACGAATAATGTTTGTTTAGATGTGTGTCTTAAAATTACAATTACCCCTGGTAGTGGAATTGATGCAGAAGTGGATTGTGGGGGCACATGTGGGACAAGTCCTACAATTGTAATTAGTCCTAGTGGATCAATTGTTATTACTTTACCATTAGTTGCATGTTTCTCAATTGCACTAAAAGATGATTTAAGTGTTGAATCTTCATTAACAAGCCTCTCTTTTCAAACTTCTTAAGAAATAAAAAGCCTGCCTTCTACTTTTCTTTTGAGCTGATGTAAAAATAAAAAAGATGGTTACAAACCATCTTTTTTTTCTGCCATATATTAAAAATGAGATAATATATTATTTAGTAGGCAGGATGTATAATTAAAAGTACTCTTTTTGTTCGATTAGGTAAGAAATTGCTTCTATATGATCACCAATGATTTGTTGTGTTGCTAATGAAAGGCAACCTTCCTCAGAGAAGTGTTTTTCAGGTCGAACACGATTCATTTTATCGACGTCGACAGAATGGACATTTTGTACATGAAAGCCTGCTAAAATTGTTTTAACTTGACTTAAGGTTGGTGAAAGAAGTGAATCAAACCCAATTGTATGAATGCATTTTCGACTAAAAGCATGAGGGACAGCAATTGTGGATCCCATACCTAAATCTTTCCGATTACATGCTAAGTTGATAGCATATTTACATGCGGTGACGATAGAATAGGGGAGACGATACATATAGTAGTAATCTAGTTTATTTAAAGCTAAGTCCGTGCCATTTTGAATAGATTGTACAAATGGTAATAAATCACAACTAGAAATTAAGAAATCTCCATCTATAAATAATAATATGTCACCTTTGGCAAAATAGGCACCAACAGCACGTCCCGTATCATTTCCAAGTGCTTCTTCGTAACTAATAACTGTTGCATCGCAATCCTTCGCCAATTCCTCTGTTTTATCTGTTGATCCATTAACAATAACGATAATTTCAAAAGGTTTTAATTTCTGCACCTCAAAAATGACAGATTCTATCGTTTTTTCTTCATTTTGAACAGGGATGATAACTGATAATTGTTTATTTCCATAAGTATTCGAATAAAACTCTTTACCTGTAATTATTTTTGGAATGGATTTTTGTTCCCCGTTTTGAAGCCCTAAAATAATATGCCGCTTTCGATTATTATCGGTATAGTTTCCTCTTGGATTGTGCTCTATATTGAGCCAATTTGCAATGGCTGCAAGATGATAATGAATGAGTTGAGTTGAAGGAAAAGAGGGAACTTGAGGGATAGAAATGTTGAATTGATCGTAAATCCGAAATTTATGTTCAATAATTTTCATTTGGGCCAATATTGGATTTGATAAACTATCTGGAGTAATTACGTCAAGCGCTTCTTTTGTCATTGCGTAGGGAGGAAATAATAAGGAGTTAATATTTAAATCTGGGCGATGAAAAAAATGATTCGTAACTTGCTGCCAAATCATTGCTAAATTGGGCTGTTGTTTTTGATGAAAAAAATCATCTAAATTATTTAATACGATGTCAGTAGATCCATTTAGTAATGGTTGAAGAAATTGTATAAGTGAGGAGGAGTGAATAAGGTAATTTTCATCTAAAAATAAGAGATACTGCCCCTTTGCTTTTTTTGCACCAATTACATAACAATTAGTAGATTCTATCGGTTCTTCTAGTGTAATAATTTCACAATTGTAGGAATCTGCACTCCCAATTGAATCCTGGGTATATCCGTTAATAGTAAGGATAATTTCTAAAGGCTGTAGTTGTTCACATGCTTCCAAAATTCTAGGTAAATTTTTTATTTTATGTTGTATGGGGATAATAATAGAAATTGAATTTTTACACATAAGCAGTCTCCTTTTTAATCAGAGGTAGTTGTTAATAAGATTAGATAAAATAGGAGATATATTTTCTTTTTGGTATAAGCATAACAATCATTTGTTTTTATCAGATTCACAATTTTCATTACTTGAATTAGAGTTTTTATTTATTCCAGAAGCGAGTAAATTATTGAGAACGCCAAGGTCTAATTGTAGAGGGATGGAGTTTTCGAATGGAGCTTCCTCATTTTCTTTTTTTGTAGTTAATATAGTCTTTATATTTTTAATTTCTTTATATTGTTTTAAGGTAATGAAAAATACAGAAATAATTAAGAGAAAAGAAACAGTGGTAAGTAAAATTATTATTTCCAACATAAAAGAGCCTCCTTTAAAACTATAATAATATTATAGTTGAATGTAATAAAACAGAATTCGAGCTAATGAGTTCACTTTTTAAATATATGCAAATCTTAAGTAAAAGTTACTGATTTCTAGGTTAGAGGAAGCAATTATAGAAACGTTATACATATAAAAAAATGAAAGGTTCATTTGTAGTGTAAAGGTATATATTATATAGCCTAAACTTCATTTTGTGAAAAGTTAAATAGGGTGTAAATTTATACAAAAAGAGCATTTAATTGGACAAATAATTAATTATGTGAAATAATAATAACAGATAAGGAGACGTTGCTTTTCCTTAAGTGCTTCGAATTAATTTTATTCAATAAGAGAAGGTGTGCTTAAAGAAGTTAAATTAAAAAAGGAGCTGTTTAATTATATGCAACAAAATAATGATTTGAATTTTGAACCTCAAGACGTTAATATTGTCAATCCTAAACAAGCCAGGAAAGCAGTAGTTGCTACTGGTATAGGGAATGCAATGGAGTGGTTTGACTTCGGATTATACGCGTATTTAGCGGTTATCTTAAGTCAATTATTCTTCTCAGGTGTTGATAATAGTGGATTGCAACTTGTACTCACATTCGGTACATTTGCGGCAGCCTTTCTCGTTCGACCAATCGGAGGTGTATTCTTTGGTAGAATAGGAGATAAGTACGGCCGAAAAATCGTGTTAAGTACTACTATTATTTTAATGGCACTTTCTACATTATTCATCGCATTACTACCAACCTATGAACAAATTGGTGTATGGGCACCGATACTACTTTTAGTTGCCCGAATGATTCAAGGCTTCTCTACAGGCGGCGAATATTCAGGTGCAATGGTTTATATCGCAGAATCTTCTCCAGATAAAAAGCGTGGTATACTCGGTAGTGGTCTTGAAATTGGAACACTCTCAGGTTACATTGCTGCATCGGTAATTGTTACCATTTTGACGTTATTGTTAACAGATGAACAAATGCTCAGCTGGGGCTGGCGTATTCCTTTCTTAATAGCTGCACCAATTGGCTTGGTCGGTTTATATTTACGCCGTCATTTAGATGAATCTCCTATCTTTGAAGAGATGGAAAAAGCACAAGAGGAATCTGAAGACAATGAACAATTTTCATTTATGGATATTATGAAATATCACAAAAAAGACTTCTTATTAAGCACAGTAATTGTCGCCTTCTTTAATATTACGAATTATATGATTCTTTCGTATATTCCTTCTTATCTAACTCAAGTACTTAAAGTCAAAGAAACAACTGGCTTATTAATTATTTCTATTACGATGGCACTTATGATTCCACTAGCACTATATTTCGGTAAATTAAGTGATAAAATTGGTAATAAACGCGTCGTGCAAATTGGTTTACTTGGTTTAACTGTATTTGCAATCCCAGCATTTTTACTAATAGGTAACGGACATATTGCAGCTATATTTGCAGGTATTTTCGTATTAGGTTTCTTCTTAAGTGTGTATGAAGGAACATTACCTTCATTATTACCATCACTATTTTTCACCGATGTACGTTATCGAGCACTTTCGATCTCATTTAATATTTCTGTATCTATATTCGGTGGAACAACACCGCTCGTATGTTCATACTTAGTTCATGCAACCGGTAACCCGCTGGCGCCAGCATTTTATTTAGCGGGTGTAAGTGTTATTGGATTAGTCGTATTTAGTGTTTTATTCGTTACAACTTCAGGACGTGCACTAAAAGGTTCATATCCTACAGTAGAAACGAAAAAAGAAGCACATCAAATTGCTAAAGAAGACCCTGAAGAAACACTTTGGTGGCATGAAGAGTCATTAGAAATTGAAGCAGGGAAAAATGCTTCAATTTAAAAATTAACGTAGAAGTATAAAAAGACTCCTATAAAAATAGGAGTCTTTTTATTGGGTTATTTCTTTCTTTTCTTCAAACTCTTCTGATATGCATAGAGTTTATGGATTTCTTCCTTAAATTCATGTAACTGTACACTATTTTCCTCATTTGAATAACGCACTGTATTATAAGCATCTATAATAATATGACTCTCAATATTTACATCTTCTTCACGATTTATTCTTTCTAACCATGCTTGAACAGTTTCTCCTCGGTTTCTATTTAAAGGAGGAATTAATTTACTCTCCAGTTTAAAAATCCCTTTTCGAATTTCGTTATGTGGTGGTTTATTTCGTTTCAAACGTTTTTGGCTCATTCCTTCTTTACCAGTGATGATAGTAGATTCGAAGACAGGCATATTTGGTAAACTGAATTGTTTTCGTCTTTTTATTATTTTCCAAACGACGTAAATAGCGATAGAAGCACAAGCTATTATGGTCATGCTATTTATAAGAGTTGGATCAAAATCAGGAGGTGTTTTCCCATCTGTAATTTGTGGTTTTAAGAGATGCCCTTTACTTGCCCAAACTCCTTCAGTATCTTTCAATTCAGCTGCTATGAGAAATGGATTTATTACGTAACCGACCCCTAATGCGACTACTTCTGTCATAAAACTAAAAATAAGACGAATAAAAGGGAAAATTAGAACAAGTATGGTACTCATTACAACAATTGTAATAATAGAAGCGAAACGTAATAACTGCTGATTACGATTTGCCCCAGTTAACCAAAAAGTAATCATAATGTGTAAAACTAAAAGTAACAGTTTCCACAATGGCGGAAAGGGCGCATAAAATATAGCTGAAATACCAAACCAAACTATGCCGCCTAACGATTTTTGAACTGGATATCCAGGCCCGACTACATGTACGATAAAGAAGAAAAGCGGTAACATAATTGTGCTAAATAGAGAGAAAGGGAGAAAGATAGAACAACCGATTATTTGAGTAAGTAACAGTATGACATAACCTGTTGTTTTTTTCTTCATTAGTTTATAGATAAGCAATACTCCCATATAGCCTGTTGCTAAAAATATGGTAATAGCAACAAGTTCATCTCTTTCCGTTAATAACGAAAGGAGGAGCAGCAGAATAAAGTCATTAACGTGATAGAGCCAAGTCTTCAAGCTGTTCCACCATCCCTTCGTTATTGATAAGAAACGTAGGCTGCGATAGAAGAGAGAGGTCATTCTTCTGCAAGCCAATGTAAATCATTGTAGAGGATCGTTCTCCTTTTCTATTTGTATAATGGAGAAATCCTTGTTTCGGAATTAATGTGCTATCGTCTGATATACGTGCCAACTCCTCTAAAGCTTTTGCGTAATGTGTTTGCCCTTCGTTTAATGGTAAATGCAGAGGACCACCTTCTGCTAATACACTAATAAATAATTCAAACGGTATTTGATGCTTCGTTGCGTATTGACAAATGTATGTAGCAAATGAAATAAGGTCTTCTATATTATCTTTCCAACCAAATCCGCGATCAGCAGCTAATGAAAGACAAATTGTCCAACTATAATTTTTAACAGGTTCATATTGCTTCGCCTGTAATTCCTGCATTTTAGCAGATGCTTTCCAATGGATAGAACGGAAAGACTCACGTTCATATCGTTTAACTCCAATAATAGATGTTTCATCATTGTAAAAAGAAAAATTCGTTCGATAAGATCCGTTTAAAAGTTGCCGAAGTTCTTGTAAACCTGCTACTTCTTTAGGAGAAGGGTACACAATAATTTCAGTCCGTAATTTATCAAAAATGGGTAAATGTACAGTTAAAAGGTGAAAAGGATCTTTCAAGACACATTCGAACTGTTCAATTTGAAACACACCACGTTTCGTTGCGGTTAAAGTTAAATCCCATTTTTGTGCTGAATGTGCAGGCTGGGAAAACGGGAAAGAAAATAACGTTTTTGATATTTGTTCAATCCCTTGATCTTTTTGTGGTAGTAGGGACGGATTTAAATGAAAATAACAAACACCGTTAACGAGTGGTATATTTGCTCCATTTTTTAAATGAATGAAAAACTGTCCAGATTCATTAGGGAATAACCGAGTTGTTTGTTTCTCGTTTAGCACTTGAAATTTTTTCTCTATATAAGCGACATATTTATAAATGAAAATCGCAAATAAATAGTAGAAGAAAAAGAAAAACATAATGATTCGTTGTGGCATGAAAAATGTAAATAGTATAGCGCCTGGAACAGATAGTTGAATAATATGAAGTTGAAAAAATAAAGGTACAGTTACAACGCGCTGTCCATTCATGTTTGTTCAATCTCCACTGGTACGTCAACTTCTTTTAAAATCCTCTGCATAATTTCATTTTTTGTCGTACGTAATGTGCCTTCCATTGATAAGACGATACGGTGATTCCAAATAGAGGGAATTAAAAATTGTATATCTTCTGGCGTACAATATTCTCTCCCTCGTAAAAATGCTAATGCCTGTACTGCGCGCACTAAGGCAAGTGTGGCACGAGGACTTACACCGTTAGCGATGTAATTATGATTTCTTGTAGCATGAGCAAGTTTAATAATGTAATGTTCTAACGGTTCAGATACGAAAATTTCTTTTACACGCTTCTGTGCTTCTAAAATGTCTTCTAAAGAAATAACAGATTTGACGCTTTCTAACGGCGTATCGTTGCGGAAACGACGCATCATTTTTAACTCATCTTCGGGATCAGGATAACCAATTGAAATGGTCATTAAAAAACGATCAAGCTGTGCATCTGGTAGAGGAAACGTTCCTTGTGATTCAATTGGATTTTGCGTCGCAATAACAAAGAACGGTTTCGGAAGAGGAGTAGATTGCTTTTCAAGCGTTACTTGTCGTTCTTCCATCGATTCTAATAAACTAGACTGTGTTCTAGGCATAGCGCGGTTAATTTCATCCGCAAGCAAAATATTGGTCATGACTGGTCCAAGTCTTAACTCGAATTCACTCGTTTTTGGGTTGAAATATTCAATACCTGTTACATCACTCGGAAGTACATCCGGTGTAAATTGGACGCGAGAAAAATTACCACCTATACTTTTAGAAAGTGTTTTCGCAAGTAACGTTTTTCCAGTACCAGGCACATCCTCAAGCAGTACATGTCCATCAGCAAGCAATGAAACGAGTAATAAATCTATAACATTTTCTTTACCGACAAAAACTGATCCTATGTTTTCTTTCAATTTATTTATCATATGTATCATTCCTTTCAAAATATAAACGGATATTTCTATATTTTAACAAAATATTCAGAAAATTGGTATGATTTTTCGATTTAAAGAAGTGACTATCCGATTATTAAATTACACTTGCATATCTCGGAATATGAATATATAATATCGGTATACGATATATCGCTAGTCGATATATCACTAAACGATGTATCGGAGGTGGTTATAATGAATGCGAAAGCGAAAAAATATATTCCGTTAACAGAGGCGACATATTACATATTGTTATCACTAGTGAAACCAATGCACGGATACGGAATTATGCAAATGGTTGAAGAGATGACAAATGGGGAAGTAAAGCTCGGCCCTGGAACTTTATACGGGAATACGACGAAGTTATTAAAAGAGAAATTAATTGTTGAAGTTGCTTCTACAGATAGAAAGAAGTGCTATGAGTTAACGCCATTTGGTAGAGAAGTGTTAGAGCTAGAGTATAACAGGTTGCAGAGATCTGTAAGGAATGGAAACAGTATATTAGGAGGGTGAATGGAAGATGGAGACAAAAAGGGTATTTAAGTTTTTTACGGCATGGAATTTAGAAAAAGAAGAAGCTTTTTTACGAAAGATGCATCAACAAGGTTGGGCATTACAAAAATATAATTTAATGTATACGTTTAAGAAAACTGAGCCAAAAGATGTAATATACAAAGCTGATTTTAGATTGGTTTATAGAGATTCGAAAGAACAACGACAAGAGTATTTCGAAATATATGAAATGTCAGGTTGGAAACGCGTAACAAGTTTCACAAGCTGGAATTATTTTTGTAAAGAAGTAGAAGAAGTAAATGAATTGCCTGATATTTACTCAGAAAAGGAGACGAGAATACAAAAACTAAATCAGTTATTAGTATTCTTTGTTATTATGTTAGCAGCTATATTACCATCAATGTACAATCTATTTATAAGCCCTATGGAATCAAGAGTGCCAATGTGGGCGAAAGCTATTACGGGTCTTACAAGTTGTATGTGGATATACTTCTTTATAAGACTCACTTGGAAAATTAAGAAATTAAAAAGTGAAATATTATAATAAAAAGTAGAGTTAAAAAGAAGTTGATGTTGTAGGGAGGAAATCCGGGATCAACTTCTTTTGGTTCTATATAATTGTATTTTTGTTCACTCTTTTTTATATAATAAAAATCTATATAAAGGCACAGAAGTAACAGCTACGAAGACACACACACACATAACCCCGAAATAATAAATGAAGAAAAAACGATCCATATTGAGGATCAAAAAATAAAAGATGACAAAGAAGGTGTGGGGTGTAATTTATAATAAGGAAGAAAAACATTTTTTGATTAACATATTAAATCGATAAACCCCCTACAAAAGATCGGTAGGGGGTAATAATAATATTTAAGAAAAAGATTGATTTTGCGCAGGTTTAATAAATTGTTCCGGGTTTTCAACGAGTCCGCATACAGCGCATTGGACTCTGTATGTTGGTCCTTGATAGGCCATATGAAAAGCATTCATATTTTCATTTGTGTATTCTTCTTCTACTTGACCAGTTTGTGGATTTAACTTGACTGGTTTTACTTGTTGCTCCAGAATATTAAAGCGAGTACGGTTCGTTTTACAGCTTGGACATAGCATTGGTTCCATATGTATACACCTCCATTTGTAGCATTTCTTAAACTCTTTAATTTTATGCAACCGAAAAAACTTTCTCAATATAAATAGGTGTTTAATGTATTTAAAATTCAGAAAAAATAAAATATAATAAGGGTACGAACTGGTTATGTCCAAACCAAATCTCCTGTTTTATGCCAATAAGCTGGGGGGCCGAGAAATCGGCCTCATTTTTTTGTGCTCGTTACTATAAGGAACAAGGTTTTTATGAGACTTTTGTCGAAATTTTAGGGATGGATATAAAGGGGGATTAATAATGGATTTGAAGATGAAGTACATCATTTTATACGTAGAAAAGTTTGAGGAATGTCTAAGATTCTATAAAGATGTATTACAGTTACCGATAAAAGCAGAGCATGGTACATATATTGAATTTAATACGGGTACTACCATATTAGCGATGAATACGCGGCAAGACGTAAAAGAATTAACGGGACTACCACTTACAGAAGGTGAGTTACAATCTTCCCATTTTGAATTGGGATTCGTTGTCGAAAATGTACAAGAAACGATTGAGCAATTTAGAGAACAAGGTATTAAGGTTTTAGTTGAACCAATTGTAAAGCCGTGGGGACAAACAATTGCATACATTGCTGATCCAGATGGGAATTATATTGAAATTTGCAGTACATTAGAATTGAAGGAGAAAAAGCGATGGGGTTTCCGAAACTAGAAACAGAACGTTTAGTATTAAGAGAACTAACACTGTTAGATGCAGAAACGATGTTCCGTTATTTTTCAAAAGAATCTGTTATACGTTATTTTGGAATGGATTCTTTCGAAAATATTGAACAAGCGAAAACAACGATTCAAACGTTTAAAAATCGTTATGAAGAGGGAAGTGTATTTCGCTGGGGAATTGAGAAAAAGGGCACGGGCCAATTAATCGGAACGTGCGGATTTCATTTAATAAACAAACATCATAAGCGAGCTGAAATCGGTTATGAATTAGACGATACATTTTGGGGACAAGGGTATGCAACGGAAGCGTTACAATCGATTTTAGATTACGGATTTGAAACGTTGCAACTTATAAGAATTGCTGCTGTTGTATACGTAGAGAATAAAGCTTCTCAAAAATTATTAAGTAAAGCAGGTTTTCAAGAAGAAGGATTACTTAGAAAACATATGATTCAAAATGGAGTTGCTCATGATACGATTTTATACTCGTTATTAAAAGAAGAGTGGAAGAAATAATGAGTACAAATGAGCTTATAAATATAATGAAGAAACATAAAGGAAACAGGTTCATTCTAGGTATAGATGGTTTAAGTCGATCAGGAAAAACAACGTTTGTAACAAACTTAAAGGAAAATATGAAACAAGAAAGTATTCCGTTTCAAATTTTTCATATTGATGATCACATAGTAGAGCGTAATAAACGATATGATACTGGATATGAAGAATGGTATGAGTATTATTATTTACAATGGGATATTGAGTGGCTTCGGCAGAAGTTTTTTCAAAAGTTACAAACTGAAACAAAACTGAAGTTACCGTTCTATCATGATGTGACAGACTCATGCGAAATGAAAAAAGTACAAATCCCAATAGTAGGTGTAATTGTAATTGAAGGTGTTTTTCTACAGCGAAAAGAATGGAGAGATTTCTTTCATTATATGGTGTATTTGGATTGTCCAAGAGAGACACGGTTTCTGCGGGAAAGCGAAGAGACACAACAGAAACTTTCGAAGTTTCAAAATAGGTATTGGAAAGCAGAGGATTATTACTTAGAAACGGAATTACCGAAGGAGCGGGCAGATTTAATCATATAGGTATTTCAACATGTATGTTTCAAGAGGATTGTGATGTAGCGGATTATTCTTTATCACATTACTCGGAATTTTTTAAGATAGTGATGGATAGAGAGGTTATTTTATAAAAAAATTAAATAAAACCTCTACTTTCAAGAGAAAAGTAGAGGTTGTTTTCTATGCTTAATAAGAACGAAATAAAATATATACTTTCAAGAATTTAGAAGGAGCTTGGTATAATGATTTGAATTATATATTTATAGATAAATTTATAAATAAAAAGATTTCTATAAAGCGAGTGATCACATGAGTATTTTCATTTTAGAAGACGATGTCATACAAGCACAGCAAATGAAGCGGCTAGTTGAAGAGATTTGCGAGAAATATATGTTGCCTTTTGATTTTATAGAGGTGACTAGTAAAAGTGAAAACATCATTACTAACATTCCTAAGGCGAAGTATGTCCCAATCTATTTTTTAGATATAGAGATTAAAAGGGAAGAGCGTAAAGGTTTACAAGTTGCGCAAGAAATACGAAAGTATGATACGCAAGGAATTATTGTGTTTGTAACGACGCATTCTGAATTTGCACCTATTTCTTATCAATACATGGTATCGGCTTTAACTTTTATTGATAAAGGGTTGCCATATGAGGAGAGGCGTAACATTTTTGAACAATGTTTACTCCAATATGAAGCGCGTAATAAGCATATCATTCCATCTGATGATTTTATCGTTGAAAATAGTAATGCGACTGTACGGGTTCCTTTTCATGAAGTTGAATATGTTATGACCGATGAACCACACCGTTTAGCATTAGTGACGTTAGATCGAATTGTTTATTTTTACGGGACTTTAAAAGAAATTGAATTAATAGATGAACGTTTATTTCGATGTCATCAATCATATATCGTGAATACGAAGCAAATGTCTTCTTATGATGCGAAGCAAAAAATGATAGTTTTAAAAAGTGGGAAACGTATTCCGGTATCACGTCGTTTAGTGAGTAAAGTACGTAACATGTTAAAGGGTGAGATGTAATGTATATTTATGATTTATTTGCAATACTGCTTACTAGTATGTGTCATACGTTTTTATACATACAATTAATCCGGTACAACAGATTGTCAGTTAGAATGTTAATAGCTTTAAGTGCGGTATTCATTATTTTACTTGCTATAGTCGTAACAGTAACGAGATATCCAGAGTTGAATAGTACGATTGTGTTATTTTTAATAAGTTTAGGATTGATGCAAAGTGAATTGAAATTTAAGCATAATGTATATTTTGCACTAGTGAGTATGGTGATTATAACGTTAGTGAAAATGTTGCTTTTCGATTTAGGAATGAAAATTTTTATGTTAACGCCATTCAATTTATATTTATGGACAGGTAGCATGATTCATCTTATCGTATCAATCCTTACTTTTATAGGTATTTTAGTAGCGCGTAAAAGAATTCAAAAAATTGCTCAATATATAGTAGGTAGTCCGTTATACTATGTAACTTATATATTATTAATGATCGGATTTGTTATTGAACTAATTTTAACTCAGCCATCAACTGATTTTTTAGCACAATTAAATCAACAATACAGTGAAGTAAGTTATATTTCAGCGATTATTATATTTTTATTATTACTAATCATTGTGCTTATAAGCTCACACTTATCGAAAGAAAAGTTACGAGAAGAGCATGAAAAACGTTTAGATAAAGAGTTATTAGATTATGTGGAGAAATTAGAGGATATGCATGATGAGCTTGCTAGTTTCCGTCATGATTATATGAATGTATTATTATCGTTAGAAGAGGGAATACGTACAAAAAATGTGAAAGAAATTGAGCAAGTGTACTACGATGTTGTTGCTCCCACATTAAAAACAATAAATGATCATGAACTTTATATCGCAAAATTATCTCGCATACAAATTCCTGAAGTAAGAAGCGTATTAAGAGCGAAAGTTAGCACTGCCCAGCAACAACAAATAAAAGTAATGCTTGATATACCAGAAAACATTGAAAGTGTTTCGATACCAATTATTTCATTTATTCGCATCATTTCAGTTTTAGTAGACAATGCAATTGAAGAAGCAGTGCATAGTGAGGAAAAGATATTGCAAATCGCATTTTTTAAAATGGATTCACGACAATATTTTATCGTACGTAATAGTTCAAAGAGTGAAGTGATTGATTTACAAAAAATTTATGAGAAAAACCATACAAGTAAAAAAGGAGCTAGAGGGTACGGGCTATTTTCATTAAAACGGATTATAAATAAAACAAATAATGCGACGTTAGAAACAACTTATGTAAGTCCTTATTTCACGCAAACATTCATATTAAAAGAGATGAAATGACCATCTATGATGAAAAGGAAACCGAATAGGAAATAACTACATACTTTCTACACTCGTTTTTATACACTTCAAGTAAGAGGTGAAGCGAGATGAATGGTCTTATTTTTACAACAATGATTAGCTTTGGTTTACCACTTCTAGCACTTTTATATGCTGTCTGGAAGAAACGCTATATTCCATATATGTTAGGTGTATTGGCTTTTGTTGTATCACAAATATTGATTCGTATACCAATACTAAATTATGTAAATGGAACTAGCACAGATTTTCAAATGTTTTCTGTTATGCAGCCTGTACTATTTGTTCTTTTGCTTAGTTTGTCAGCTGGAATTTTTGAAGAGGTAGCCCGTTTTATCGCAATGCGTTATTTTATGAAACAACGAGATTGGCAGTCTGGTTTTTTATTTGGAGCAGGGCATGGTGGTATTGAGGCGGTGTTGATAGTCGGTATCCCAGTAATATCCCTATTATTGTCACAAACAGCCATTCAAAATGGTGACAGTTACTATTTCGCCGGTATTGAGCGCATCTTCGCAATGGTATTGCATATTGGGCTTTCCTTCATAATATTGCAAGCTGTCGTCCAAAAGAAATTTCGTTATGTTATATATGCAATTCTCATCCATGGGACTGCAAATGCGTTAGCGAGCATTATATCGCTATATGTAAAAGGGAAAAGCGGGATCATTATGTCAGAAGTTTCATTAGCAATTTGTGCTTTACTCGTTTTTAGTTATAGTTTCATTTTAAAAAGAAAGGGTGTATGACAATGAGAAGAATGTTATTAATTATTGTAAGTGCTATCGCGGCGTTCGCACTCGCAGCCTGTACCGGTAATAAAGTAGATGAAAGTACGTCTAAAAAATTTATTTCGAAGGCGGAAGAAATTGTATCATTATTAAATGAGGCAAAGTATAAAGATGTGCATGAAAAATTTGATAGTAAAATGAAAGCTGGATTACCAGAAGAAAAAATGAAAGATCTTACACCTGTAATTGAGAAAGCCGGTACGTTCGAAAAAATTGAGAAAAAATCGATTGAAGAAAAAGATGGTTTATATACTGTTATACTTGTAGCGAAATATAGTAAGGAACAACGGACATATATTATAACTTATAATGACAAAGAAGAAATAGCAGGTTTATTTATTAAATAAAAACAGGTGCAGTGGAAATTTCCGTTGCACCTGTTTTTATAACCAAATTATGGTTATTTGTGCTAATATGAACTCATAGCTATAGAGAAGGGGTGGGTTAGTATGAAAAGTGAGATAGTACTTAAAAAGAAGTACAGTATGATAAGTTATATATCTTTACTCATCGGTACTTTATGTTTTCTATTCGTTTTTATAACGCCGACAAGGATAGCGAATGCAGGTAATATAGTGGGAGATTATATTACAGTCGCCTTGACAGTTGCAGGAATCATACTTTCTATCATTACGATGACGAAAAAAAACGTGAAGAAGGGAATTGCTATTCTTTCATTAATATTGTCCTTATCATTTTTTATATTTTGGATTATCGCAATTATCCTATTGTTTACTGGTCAAATTAGTTTTGCGCCGTAATATGCAATAAAAAGAGTCCTTCTCGTATGAAGGACTCTTTTTATTCAGTATCTTCAGGTTGATATTCTAAAATATCCCCAGGTTGGCATTCTAATGCTTTACAAATGGCTTCTAAAGTTGAAAAACGAACTGCTTTTGCTTTTCCGTTTTTCAAAATAGAAAGGTTAGCCATTGTAATTCCAACCTTCTCCGAAAGCTCTGTTACACTCATTTTTCTTTTCGCTAACATTACATCAATATTAATAATAATTGCCATATTATTCACCTCAGACCGTTAAATCATTTTCTGATTTTATATCTATCGCATCTTTTAATAGTCTTTGGAGAACGGCAGCAAAGACCGCGATTACCATTGAAGCAAAAATCATAATCATTCCAATAATAATAATGCCAGGGGCGTCATCTCTCTCTGCCACAAGATAGAAAAGTGGCAAACCTAATACATATAATACACTAATTGCTAGAGCACTGTACTTAATATTTTTTAAAGCTTTAACAGATAACTCTGAGAATGCGTTGTTCTTATCAATATAGTTTAAAAGCTGAAATGTTTGGTACAACGCAAAATAATAAGGTATTACTGTTGCGTATAAGTTGATAAATACAAGATATTTAATATACGCAATATCAGGATATAGTTCTGCAGCGAAATTTCCTATTTTAGGGACTAAAAAAATGCACATAGCAAGAACAGGTATACCCATTAGAATCACAGCTGTCTTTAGGAAGAGTGTTGATCCTTGTTTCATAAAAAGCACCTCATTTATTTAATATCTTATTAATTTACCATGGAATTTATTGTTTATCAATAAATTTTTTGTTTTAATCGATTTTTTATTGGTAAATAAAATTTATATTTATCCCGCTATATGTAGGAAGTAAAGTTCATCTGGAAAAGGAGGTTAGGTGGAAGCCTTGCTGCCTGTAAACCCCCGGTTGGTGCGGGTTGATTAAAGTTTTACTTTATATGAAGATAATCGTTCCTTCTTTTTATAAATGATGTTATGTTAAAAGTAATAATTCAGTCGTATTTATAATAATAGTTTTTAGAAAATCAATATTTTGTATAATTTGACGAGGTGTAAATGAAATGAAATCGTACACACAATTTGAACGAAGAAAGCATATACTAGATGAGTTAGAAAAGTATAACCGAGTAATGGTAAACGATTTAGCGAAGGCATTAAATGTTACAACGGAAACGATACGAAGAGATTTAGATATGTTACATAAAGAAGGAAAACTTACGAAAATACATGGTGGGGCAATTAAGAAAAAAGATCAAACATTAGAATTTCATTTTGATAAGCGCCGATCTGAGAATATTGAAGAGAAACGAAAAATTGCAATGGAAGCGAGTAAGGTCGTAGAAGATAATGACATTATAGCAATTGAAATTGGGACAACCACTATGCAAATTTTAGATTACATACACGATAAAAAGAATTTGACGATTTTAACTAACTCGATACCAGCTGTTAATAAGATCATTGATCTAAAAGAGCAATATGATTCCTTTGATTGCAGGTTAATAGTCATTGGAGGAATATTAAATACAAATTCATTAGCATTATCAGGAGAAATGACATTAAACTATTTGGATCATTTCACAGTAAATAAATTATTTGCTTCATGTGATGGAATTTCTTTAGAAAAAGAACTAACATGTTCGTATATTGAAGATGCACAAATATATAAGCAGTTAAAGGCTAATGCAAAACAAGTAGTAATGATGGTAGATGAATCAAAGTTTAATTTAACAAAGTTTTATAAAAGCGGAAGTTTTAGTGATATAGATGTATTATATACAAATGCCAAGCTTGATGGGGCATGGCAAGATGTGTTAACAAGTAATGGGATAGAAGTAATAATAGTATAGAAAAACCAAATGAAGAAGACTATTTCTTAGCAATTTGAGAAGTAGTCTTCTTTTTTTGTTTTGTTTATATGTTGTTTTGTATTGTTAATTTGTTGCTTTTGCAATTAGTTAACAAATTAACAACATTGTATTAATAATGTACTCGTACAATATGAATTAGGAGGTGGCAAGAATGCAAATAAAACTATCAAAAGCTGTGTTCTTTTTATTACCAGTTGGAATACCTCTAATATTGTTTTGGATTATTCCGAATTTCATTAGTTTAGGTATTAGTTTTACAGATTGGGATTTTATGACGAACGATTTTAATTTTGTTGGTTTAGAAAACTATTTCAATTTATTTACACAAGATTCATTTATGCAAGCGTTGTTAAATACGTTTTATTTCGGGATTGGAACAGTTATTCCAACGATTGTATTAGGATTAGGATTCGCATTATTTTTCCGGAAAAAATTCAAAGGTTCTGCATTGTACCAATTAATGATCTTTTCACCTTGGGTAACGCCAACAATCGCTGTGTCAATTGTGTGGTCACTTTTATATGAACCACAATTTGGACTTATTAATAAAGTTCTGTACTTTTTTGGGATACCAGGTTTGGACTGGCTTCAAAGTAGTCAAACAGCGATGTTAGCAGTCATAATTGTGACAGTTTGGAAATTAGTAGGATGGACAATGATATTCTATATCGGTGCGTTAGAAAAAGTTCCAGACAGTTTATATGAGGCAGCTAGTATTGATGGAGCAAATGCATGGCAAAAATTTCGATATGTAACATTTCCTATGGTTTCCTCAACAACTTTCTTTTTAGTTGTTGTCAATACAATTTCGTCAGTGCAAGCTTACGATCAAATAAAGATTTTAACGCAAGGTGGACCGAGTGGTTCGACGCGCACGTTACTTTATTTATTCTTCCAACAAGGATTTGAACAATTTGATATGGGATCTGCGACAGCAATCGCATTTATCATACTAATAATTACAATTCTACTATCTGTTATAAATAAAATAATAGGTGACAAGTGGGTGAACTATTAAGGTGAATAATATGAAAAAAGGTTCATTAATCGTAAGGCATCTCTTTCTGACGTTATCAAGTATACTATTTGTTTTTCCTTTCATATGGATGGTACTTGGTTCATTTAAAACATCTAGTGAAGTATTACAAGGAGGTTTTTGGCCTAAAGAATTTCACTGGGGGAATTATGGGCAAGTATTAGATATCTTGCCATTTAGCACATATTTATTTAATAGTTTCTATACTTCTCTCATCATTACAATATATGTGCTTGTTTCATCTGCACTGTTTGCTTATATGTTGGCATTTTATAAGTTCAAAGGTAAAAATATTACATTTAGTGTTGTGATGGCAACCTATATGATTCCTGGAGCTGTATCGTATGTTCCTGTATATGTTATGTTAGGAAAATTTGGTTTGCTAGATTCGCATTTTGGATACATGATTTCTATGGCTGTTAGCGTATTCGGTATTTTCTATTTGAAACAAACGTTTCATAAAGTTGGTTTTGAAATAGTAGAAGCAGCTAAAATTGATGGAGCAAGTGATTGGCGTATTCTTTGGAAGATTATTTTCCCAATGACTCGTTCATCATTTGTAACATTAGGGTTAGTTACATTTATCGGTAACTATAACAATTACATTTGGCCAGCTCTTATATTGAAAGATAATACGCAAAAGTTAATCACGAACGGAATTGCTGATTATTTCATTAATAGCTCTTTAGGACGAGATTGGTCACACATTATGGTTGCAAGTACAATCGCAACAGTGCCGCTCTTACTCGTATTTTTAATTCTACAAAAATGGTTCTTATCAGGTGTTACTGATTCAGGAATAAAGGGGTAAATATATATTAAAGGAGATATGTGGGATGAAAAAACTATTCATGCTTCTAACAGTTGTAACATTGTTTATTAGTACACTTTCCGGTTGTTCAGGCGGAAAAGGAAGTACGGTAAAGGCGAGTAAAGAAGGAGAGAAGATTGTTGTCCCATTCATAAATGGAGTAGGTGGCTCTCTTGCAGATCATGTAGACAAGATTGTGGAAGAATACAATAAAAGTCAGGACAAATATGTAGTGAAAACGACGAAAGCCGGTAATTACGATGAGTCTTATCAAAAGCTACAAAGTGGATTTGCAGCGAATAACCAAGAAGCAATTGCTTTACTAGGTTCAGACGTCATTCAAGAATATGTTAAAAAACAGTTAATCGTACCTTTAGACGAATCTGTTAAAAATGATGATGATTTTAAAAAGGAAGATTACGGAAAAGGTTTTATGGAGCAAGCAACAATTGACGGAAAGTTATATGGAATTCCATTTTATGGTACAACACGAATCTTTTATTACAATAAAGAAGCGTTAGCAGAAAATGGCTTTACGAAAGATGATTTAAAGACGTGGGAAGGGGTAGAAAAGGTAGCAAAAACAGTCGCAAAACGTGGTGAAAATGGAAATGTTTCATATGCTGGCTGGATGCCGATGTGGGGAACATCAAACTTAATTGATGCGGTTCGCAGCGCTGGCGGCAATGTATTAAGTGAAGATGGTAAAAAAGTATTAATTAACGATGATACTTGGGTTACGGTATGGGAGAAATTCCGCACATGGCTTCATGAAGATAAAATTATGAAAATACATTCAGGTGGTACTGGATGGGAATATTGGGATAAAACGGTAATAGATTTAGTAGAAGGTAGAACGCTAGGATTTACAGGATCATCTGGTGATCAAGGATTTGTTTTCAAATCATTGGGTAAAGGAATGACAGAAGAAGAACGTCTTAGCACTTTTGATGCTTTACCACAACCAGCTTGGGGGAATCATAAGCCAGCGCCGAAACTTGAAACATATTTATTCACATTAACGAGAAATATTGACCCGGAAGTAGCAAAAGGTGCATATGCCTTTATGAAATTTGCGACAAGTACGGAGAAAACGGCTGAATGGTCAATGGCAACAGGCTATATTCCTGTTCGTAACAATGTAACAGAGTACGGTCCGTATGCTGAATTTGTTAAAAAACAACCACAAGCATTAGTTCCGTTAGAACAAGCAAACAATAATGGAGTGGGCCCATTTGTAGATCCAACGGGCGGGAAAATCAACGACGCTTTAAATGTAGCTAAAGATAAAGTAGAAATTGAAGGAGTATCAGCAAAGAAAGCATTAGATGAAGCAGCTAAAGTTGCGCAAGAAGAATTAGATAAAGTTTTGAAAAAGAAGAAGTAAAGTATGAATGCGAGGTGCTTTTGGACGAAGGAAATGCCTCTAAAATCCTGTCATTAAAAACTTAAAAAGGTGTGAGAACGATGATCGAAATTACAAGTACGATAACACTTTCTCCATTCGTAAAAAATAAACATTGTTTCAAAATGGATGAAACGGATATGACAAACTTTACATTAACAATTGATCAAGGAGACAGCTGGAAAATTCCGCTTTTACTAATTTTGAGAGATCCAAATGGTTATGTGCGTATTCAATATCAAACTCCAATTGTAAATGAAAAACTAGTCGTTTCGAAAGATTTAAAGTTTTGCTCAGCGGGTTGTATTGGAGGGGACATACAGTCAGGTAATTGGGAGTTAGAAGTCGTGTATATTCCTCATTGTGCAAAGAAAGTAGTAAAGTTTACCGGGGGAAAAGTTGATTATACAGTAAATATAGAAGTGAATGATCAGTTGGAACGAGAGTATAATAGAGAGCATTTTTGCACGGGAAATGTTTTTATCGATGAAGTCCGTTTTAATAAGGTAGTAAATGAAGAGCATTGCTGGTATAAAGGGGATTTTCATGAACATACAGATTTAACAGATGGCGAGATAGATGATGAACTTGGAATGAAAGTATGTGAAAAACAAGAATTAGATTTTTTATATGCGACGGAGCACAATATCATTATACCATCTTATGAAAAAGGAAATACATTAATTATACCATCTATGGAACTTACAACACCTTACGGTCATTACAACATATTTGGTATTAGAGAATTCGTTGATTTTACAGAGTATGTAGATGAATCATTTAGTGCTGAAAACATAAATACATTATTTTCACTTATGAAAGAAAAAGGCTATGTAGTGAGCGTGAACCATCCATTTATGAAGCCTTGGGCAAACCAAATTAATATTAATTTAGAAAATGTTCAAACGATGGAAATTATGTGTGATCCAACTTATAAAAAAAGTAAATCATCTACTTTAGAAGCTTTGCGTTGTTTCGATCAAATGTGGTCAAATGGTCTTAAAATCTGGGGAATAGGAGGAAGTGACTCTCATTTACATCCGTCAAAAACATTCCCAGGATCAAAAGATCCATCCATTTACGGTGATCCAGGAACATACGTATTATGTAAAGGTTTATCAATTAATAACTTAAAATCTGCAATCGAAAACGGAAAAATTTATTTTTCTCGATTTAGAAAACTAGTGATAAATATTCAAAACGAAGATGAAACCATTTATGTCGGTGATGAGGCTAAAGGAAATATTGTTTATAACGTGCAAACTGATAAACCGTGTGAGTGGAGACTACTAATAAATGGAGAAATAATGGGAAAAGAATATGGTAGTGATGTAACCTTTACCTTCGCTTTACATGAAGGGGCATACGCTAGAGTTGAGGGATGGGAAGAGGACGAATTAGTAGCGTTTATTAATCCTATTCATAATAAAGTTAAATATAAAAATATAAAAACATGGAATGAAGTTATAGGGGGAATACAAGGTGAATAAAGCGATTATTTTTGATAAAGATGGAACTTTAATACAGTTAGATTCAGTTTGGTACAAAATTGTACATCGTGTGTTAGATGATATATTCCAAATGTATCCAAATGAAAAAAGTAAACGAGAAGACTATTTAACGATTATTGGTATGAATGATAACGATTTTGAGAGTACGAGCTTACTAGCTTGTCGCACAAATTACTTTATTGCAGCTGCATGGTATTCGTTGTTAGAAAATCAACATGTGGATAAAGAAGATTTTATTCAAAAAGTATGTCTTCTGTTCAAAAAGCACTCTACGGCAGATGATCTTGTATTTACAGAAGTAGAAGGTGCAAAGGAGACGTTACGATATTTAAAAGAAAATGAATATATTATTGGGGTTGTTACGGCAGACGATGTGGATGCAGCGATTCACTCTCTAAAAATGACAGAGTTACATGATTATGTAGATTTTTTAGGTGCAGATGATGGTGTGAATAGAACAAAGCCTGAAAGTGACTTTTATCATATGTTTAAAGAAAAATTTTCATTAGCTGAAGAAGATGTGCTTATGGTAGGCGATACATTAACAGATGTTACATTTGCGAGAAATAGTAAAATTAAAGTAGTGGGTGTTTTATCGGGTGCGAGCAGGAAGGAAGATTTAGAAGGAAAAGCGGATTATATTATAAACAGTATGAAGGATATTGCGAAGATTTTATAAAACGTTTACTGAATATTTTGCATGTAACATATAAATATAGCTCGAATTCTAGGAGGATAATATGGCTCAACTATCATTCAAAAACATTTACAAAAAATATGATCACGATATGACAATCGTAAAAGATTTTAACCTAGAAGTAAATGATGGAGAATTTATCGTTTTGGTTGGCCCTTCAGGGTGCGGAAAATCTACAACATTACGTATGATTGCAGGACTGGAAGAGATTTCGGAGGGTGACTTTTATATTGATGGAAACCGTGTAAATGATATTACACCGAAAGATAGAGATGTCGCAATGGTATTTCAAAACTATGCGCTTTATCCTCATATGAGTGTTTATGAAAATATGGCATTTGGTTTAAAACTACGAAAATATAGTAAAGAAGAAATCGACAAACGTGTGCAACATGCAGCAAAAATACTTGGACTTGAGCAATATTTAAGTCGGAAACCAAAAGTACTTTCAGGTGGACAGCGTCAGCGTGTTGCCTTAGGGAGGGCGATCGTTCGGAATGCAAAGGTATTTTTAATGGACGAGCCTTTATCAAACCTAGATGCGAAGTTGCGTGTTCAAATGCGTGCGGAAATTACAAAATTACACAAGCAACTGCAAACAACAACTGTATATGTTACGCACGATCAAATAGAAGCGATGACGATGGCAACGCGTTTAGTTGTACTAAAAGACGGGATAGTACAACAAGTTGGCACACCAAAAGAAGTATATGATAACCCAGACAATGTATTTGTTGGAGGATTCATTGGCTCTCCTGGAATGAATTTCTTCAAAGGAGTATTAACAGATCATGCAGTAATGATTGGTAAATGGAAAATTGAAGTGTCTGAAGAGAAGATGAAAGAGTTGCGAAATAACGGATATACGAAAAAAGAAATTATTATAGGAATACGTCCAGAAGATTTTTATTACGGAAAAGCAACGGAGGGTTTACCATATAACGCAAAAGTAACAGTATGTATTGATGTAGCAGAATTAATGGGGGCAGAAACATATCTATATTCCAAATTAAATGGACAATCTTTTGTAGCTCGTGTGGATACTTCATTAGACGTGCAAAACCAATCAAATATAGAGTTAGGTTTAAACATGGACAAAGTTCATTACTTTGATGTAGAAACTGAGAAACGGATTGTATTATAGAATGTAATTAAGGTGATTATTCTTTTTATAGCATAGCCATAGCCGATTACCCTTTAGATTAAAGGATAATCGGCTTTTATATTTTTTAGAAAACTACTTTGTGTTAGCTTCACGAAAATGGGGAGTATAAAAAAAGAGTTTAAGTAAGTTTGCATAAATACGATGGATTATTAAAGTTTTGTAATACATACAAATATTAGAATGGCGATTTTGCAACACCTTATGGAGGTACAATGATGAAAAATTTCACAAAAAAGATAGTAGGAATAACAGCAGCCTTACATTTAATAGGATCCGGGATTTTGATAAAGAATAATGTGGCCGAAGCTGATACTAAAAAAGCAGAACGGCAACCGAAAAATGTCATCATAATGGTTATGGACGGAACGAGTTCTTCAGCAACTACGTTGGCTCGTTTGTTTAAAGGGAAACCACTTGTATTAGATGAAATGGTAACAGGAGGAGTTCGTACATATTCAGCGGAATCAGCTATAACAGACTCAGCCCCAGCAGCTACGGCACTAGCGACGGGGAATAAATCGAATTCAGGATATGTAGGTGTATTACCTTCTATAGTAAGTTCGCCCGACGTAAAACCAATAAAAGAAGAGGACAAGTTACGGCCAGTTGCCAATGTTTTAGAAGGTGCCAAACGTACTGGTCGCGCCGCTGGAATTGTTGCTACAGCTGAAATTCAGCATGCTACTCCGGCCGGGTTCTCTGCTCACCATGTAAACCGTAAGCGCTTTGACGTAATTGCGGAGCAACAAGTGTATCAAAATATAGATGTTGTATTAGGTGGGGGAAAAGCGGCACTGCTACCTTTAAAAAGAAAAGATGGTGAAGATTTAGTAAAGGTGATTCAAGAAAAAGGATACGACTTTGTTGAAACGAAAGATGCATTATTGAACGCTAAATCTAAGAAAATTTGGGGCTCTTTTTCACATAATGCTTTAGCATTTGATATGGATCGTGAAGCAACAAATCCGGAGCAACCGACACTTTCTCAAATGACGGAAAAAGCAATTCAAACACTATCAAAAGATAAAGATGGATTCTTTTTATTTGTGGAAGGAAGTAAGCCAGATTGGGCTGCACATGTGAATGATCCAATTGGGATGATTAGCGATGTATTAGCATTTGATGAAGCGGTAGCAAAAGCATTACAATTTGCAAAAAATGATGGGAACACATTACTCATAGCTTTAACTGACCATGGCAATAGCGGTATTTCTATCGGGAATATGAATACGACAAAAGGTTATAATACTACGCCGATTTCTACATATATTGATCCATTAAAAAAAGCGAAAATGACGCTTGAAGGGGTAACCCAAAAAATAAATAATGATTTATCAAATATAGTAGAAGTTGCTGCACTTTACGGTTTAAATAACTTATCTGAAGTTGAAAAGGAAAAATTAAAAGGTGCACAAAAGAAATCGGATATGGGTCCAATACTTACTACATTACTAGCTAACCGTGCAAACATAGGTTTCACAACAGGTGGCCATACAGGTGAGGATGTATTTTTATATTCTTACGGTCCTCAAAAGCCATACGGTTTACTCCAAAACACAGACATTGCGAAGACGATGGCGAAAGCAATGGGTTTTAACTTAGAAGAAGTAACAAACAAGTTATTTGTAGAGAGTGAATCAGCTTTTAAACGAAAAGGTGCAACAGTGACAATAGATAATACGGATGTAGCAAATCCAGTGCTTGTAGTAAAGCGAAAAAACGTAGAAGCTAAACTGTTTGTTAATAAAAATATTATTCGTATCAATGGTAAAGAGTATGAATTAGGAAGCGTTGTAGTGGAAAGTAATGGAAAAGTTTATGTGCCAGAAAAAGCAATTCATCTAATTAGAAAACATTCTCGTTAAAAAATTGCCAACCACTTACCTTAGTTAGGGTAAGTAGTTGACAATTTTTTTGTTTGGATCAAACTTGTCTATATAAAAACTATCTTAGACGTAAGTAATTTGTAAGTAATGAGTAAGAAAAAAGAGATTTTTATAATATATAATATTTATTACAGCTACTTTTAACACCTGATACTAATAGTATGCTATAATGTGAATTAGCAACAAAAAGGAAAGGAATTAGAAAAATGACATTAGAAAATACTAAAAATTTAAAAAAACAAGTTGCTCCGTATGAAAAATCAACGATTAAAAAAAGTGTGTGGCAACTTATTAACACAGTCGTGCCATTTATTATTTTATGGTACCTTGCTTATAAAAGTTTGTCTGTTTCTTATTTGTTAGCATTAGTTCCATCTCTGTTAGCTGCTGGTTTTATGACGCGAATTTTCATAATTTTTCATGATTGTACCCATTATTCATTCTTTAAAAGTCGACCTGCCAATAGAATAGTAGGGACATGTATGGGTGTGTTAGCGTTATTCCCATTTGATCAATGGGGACATGAGCATGCTATTCATCACGCTACAAGTGGTAATTTGGATAAGCGAGGTACAGGAGATATTTGGACGCTTACAGTGGATGAATATGTAGCTGCGCCATTTAGACTTCGTTTAGCATATCGTTTATATCGCAATCCATTCGTTATGTTTGGATTAGGTCCGATTTATGTTTTCTTGCTTAAAAATAGATTTAACCGAAAAGGTGCTAGACAGAAAGAACGTATGAATACTTATTTGACGAATATTATTATCGTTGCTGTAGTAGCTATACTTTGCTGGGCAATAGGATGGAAATCGTTTCTATTAGTACATGGTACGATATTCTTAATTGCAGGTTCAGTAGGGATTTGGCTGTTTTACGTACAGCACACATTTGAGGATTCTTACTTTGAAGAAGATAAAGATTGGGAATATGTGAAAGCGGCTGTGGAAGGAAGTTCATTTTATAAACTTCCAAAAATCTTGCAATTCCTAACTGGTAATATTGGATTTCATCATGTTCACCATTTAAGTCCAAGAGTACCTAACTATAAACTAGAAGAGGCACACAATAATACGCTTCCGTTAAAAAATGTACCAACGATTACACTTGCTACAAGTTTGCGTTCACTTCGTTTCCGTCTTTGGGATGAGAAAAGTAACAATTTTGTTAGCTTTAAAGAAGTCAAAAATATAATTAAAAACAATGTGTCTGTCCGGGTGAAATCGGAACTATAATTTCATCGGCTATAAAACTCCCCTTAATCATTATCGATGTAAGGGGAGTTTTTGTTTTATATAACTGATATCTCATGTGTAGGTATAAACGTAAATAGACGGTAATTAAATTATGTAAACAATATGAATCATCATAATTTTTTATTACTGTGAAGGAAATCTTACATATATAATGGAAAGCAGAAGGTGGATGAGAGTAATGATAAGAACAGAAACAACGTAATAAAATAATTCTTTCAAAAGAAAGGGGAAATAAAAGATGTTGAAATTACAAGGAAAATACAATGAAGCGAAAGTATTTACGAATAACGTTGATGAGACTGCGACAGGGCAGATTATTGATCTTTGTAACCAAGAATTCGTAAAGGATAGCCAAATTCGTATTATGCCAGATACACATGCAGGAGCAGGTTGTACGATTGGGACAACAATGACAATACAAGATAAAATTGTTCCTAATCTTGTAGGGGTAGATATTGGGTGTGGAATGGAAGTTGTTGTAATTGATAAGAAAAAAGAAGAAATTAATTTCGATTGCTTAGACGAAACAATTCGTAAATTCGTTCCAAGTGGTTTTCGTATACGAGATAAAGAACATCGATTCTCAAAAATGATTGATTTTGATGGTGTGAGAGCTCCATTTACATTACAACGCGCTCAAAAAAGTATTGGTACTCTTGGAGGTGGAAATCATTTTATTGAATTAAATGAAGATGATAAAGGCAATGTATATATTGTCATTCATAGTGGTTCGCGTAATTTAGGTAAACAAATAGCAGAGTATTACCAAAACTTCGCATATGAACAACTAATTGATGTTACATCAATGAAAGATGAGATTATTAAGAGATTAACTGAAGAGGGGAGAGCAAAGGAAATACAAGAAACTTTACGTGGAATTCAGAAGCCTAATATTCGTAAAGAACTAGCTTATTTAGAAGGGCAAGGATTCAAAGATTATATGAATGATATGAATATTGCCCAAAAGTACGCTGCGTTAAATCGTAAAGCAATGATTGATGAAATTGTTACGAAAATGGACTGGAAAATTACAGATCAATTTACTACAATACATAACTATATTGACATGGAAAATATGATTCTAAGAAAAGGTGCTATTTCAGCTCAGAAAGATGAACGAGTCATTATTCCAATTAACATGAGAGATGGTTCAATTATTGCATTTGGTAAAGGTAATCCAGACTGGAACTTTTCTGGTCCGCACGGGGCAGGACGTATTATGAGTCGTAAGAAGGCTAAAGAATCATTGAGTCTAGAGGACTTCCAAAATACGATGACAGAGGTGTGGACTACATCGGTAGTAGAAAGCACAATTGATGAGGCACCTATGGTATATAAGCCAATGAATGAAATTATCGAAAATACGAAAGAAACAATAAATATAAAGCACATTATTAAGCCATTATATAATTTTAAAGCGAATTAGAATGATAAAAGACCGCACATAAGGTAAAAGCTATGTGCGGTCTTTTATATATAAGTATAGTATTACATAGTTTCACTAATTTTAGTTTCATTTTGACTGTTAGTAGAAATTCTTTTCTTAACTTTAAAGTGATAGTACGTGTAACAAAAGATAATAAATGGTACAGTGCAATAGATTCCAAGTCGTTGTTCAGGAATAAAGATAAGACTAATTAATATAATGCCATACAATCCAAAACCAAGAATAGGTACAAGTGGATAAAGTGGAGTTTTAAATTTTAAGTCTTCTAATCTTCCACCGTCTGCTAAATAATGTTTACGGAAAAAGAATTGAGAGACACAAATTGACATCCAAACAATGATTGTAATAACGCCAGAAATAGAAATTAACCATAAGTAAACTGTTTCAGCAGCTACAACGCTCGTCAAAAGGGAAAAAGCAGAAATAGCGATCGTCATAATTAAAGCGTTTAAAGGGATTCCGCGCGATGACAATTTCTTTAAAAAAGCTGGAGCCATTTCATTTTTTGATAATGACCAAAGCATGCGAGTTGCGGCGTATAGTCCAGAGTTTGCGACAGAAAGAACAGCAGTAAGAATAACAAAGTTCATAATATCAGCTGCATATGGAATACCGATATTATCAAATACAGCAACGAACGGATTTTTTGTTAATCCTGCTTCTTCCCAAGGAATTAAAGCAACGAGAACAAAGATTGCTAAGACGAAGAAAAACATTGTGCGCCATATAATATTTCTAATAGAACGAGGTAAAGTTTTTGCTGGATCTTCACTTTCACCTGCTGCGATTCCGACAAGTTCTGTACCTTGGAAGGAATAATTGACTGTAACCATTGTTAATAGAATAGCTGCAAGTCCATTTGGGAATAAACCGCCATGATTTACGAAATTTGATAATAATGGGGCTGGTTCATCGCCTTTTAAATCAATAAAACCGAACATAGCGGCGCCGCCAAGGATAATAAAAGCTATAATGGCAGATACTTTTATACTTGAAAACCAAAATTCTGTTTCTGCATAACTACGAGCAGATAATGCGTTAATAGTGAAGATTGTAACGCCAAATATTAAACACCAAACCCAAACAGGAATATCAGGAAACCAGCGCTGCATTGTAATGCCGGCAGTTGTAAATTCAAGACCGGTCGTATTCGCCCAGCTTAACCAATATAACCATCCGATTGTAAATCCAGTTGCAGGATTGATGAACTTAGTGGCATATTCCTGGAACGAACCGGAAACAGGCATGGCTACAGCAAGCTCACCAAGACATAGCATAACGAAATACATTAATAACCCACCAGCAATAAAGGCAAGTACGGATCCACCAGGCCCAGCTTGACTTATAATAAAGCCAGATCCGTTAAATAACCCCGTTCCAATCACACCACCGAGTGCAATCATGAATAAGTGTCTACTTTTCATCGTACGTTTTAATTCATTGTTTGTATTGTTTACTTGCGTCATTGTTTTCCTCACTTTCGTAGTTGATAGAATAAAGTTTGATGTTTTTCCGTATTGTGGAATGTATTCCGTGATGTGAAATCTTGTTATAATTTTCAGATAATTAAAAAGAAAAGTCAATATTTATTTGTTTACGCTTTCAAATTATTATCGCGGTATGTTTTTTTATTTTTAGAAAATTGAATAAACTAATTGATTTCATTTTGAATATTTGTTAAATTGATAGGTAATTGAGCGTACTAACATATTACAAGTCAAGTTGAGGTGAGTTATGGTACAGTCCATTGATCGAGCGATAAGTATTATAAAGTTATTAAATTCTACTAATGAAAAAGAGTATTGGGCTATTTCTGATATAGCGGACAGAACACATCTCCCAGTTAGTACAGTACATAGATTACTTAATTCTCTAATCGAGCATGGGTTAGTTACGCAAATTTCAGAAACGAAACAATACAAAATTGGGCCCATGTGGATGGAAATAGGATTACGTCAATTGGAGAAAGTAGACTACAGATCTGTGGCAAGAGAAGTGATGAAGCGATTAGCCTCTGAAGTAGAAGAAAGTGTGTATTTGAACATTCCAAATGGAACACATTCTATTATCATTGAAAGAATTGATAGCCCTTTAAAAATTCGAGTTATCGATAACTTAGGGGAGCAAATTCCACTTTCAATTGGTGCTGCAAATAAAACAATGCTTGCCAATATGAAAACGAATGAAATGGAACATATTGTAGAACATTTGCTTTCTTCTTTACCAGAACAAAAGCGCATTCTTTTAGAGCAAATAAAGCAGATAAGAAATGAAGGATATGCGGTAAGTTATGGTGAAAAAACAGAAGGGACAGCTTCAGTAGCTGCACCAATTATCGGATTTAATCATAAAGTAGTAGGAGCATTAAGTGTTGGGTTAATTAGTCATCGTATTAATGATGATCGACTATCTTTTCTTATTAGTAAGGTAAAACAAGCAGCTCATGAAATATCAATAAAAATCGGCAGTACATCAGAACTATAATTTTGATAACTGTCGTCATTTTTTATTCATATACTGGAATTCATTTTCATAATGCGGAAAAATAGGGGGATTTATATGTCAAAGTGGCAATCAAAAGAACAATTGATTCAATTATTAAGCAGTCTTGTTGAAATTCCTAGTATTACAGGTACAGAAGCTGAAGTAATATTGCCAGACTTTGTTGAGGAACAATTATCTGATTTACAGTACTTCAAAGAAAACCCAGATCATTTGCAAAAAAATCCGACGGGGGACGGACGATATTTTGTTACAGCGCTCGTAAAGAAAAGCGATTGTACAAAAAATACCGTAATTCTAGTTAGTCACTTTGATGTTGTAGATGTACAAGATTACGGAGTATGGAAAGAGGATGCATTCAATCCTAAAAAGTTAACGTCTATGTTTTATTCTCATAAAGATGAACTACCAGGCCATGTACGTGAAGATATAGAACAAGGAGATTGGCTATTTGGTAGAGGAACAATGGACATGAAATGCGGCCTCACGTTACAAATGGCAATGATTGAGCAGGCCTGTGAAGGAAGATTTGATGGAAATGTTCTTTTATTGGCAGTTCCAGATGAAGAAGTAAATTCGGTGGGGATGAGGGCTGCTGTTCCAAGATTACTTGAGTTAGCAAGAGAACATGATTTAAATTATAAAACAGTCCTAAATTCAGAACCTATGTTCGCAAGACATCCTGGTGACCAAAATAAGTATATTTACACTGGTTCTATAGGTAAAGTATTACCTGGATTTCTTTGCTATGGTAAAGAAACACATGTAGGTGAACCTTTTGCGGGCTTAAATGGTAGTTATATGGCGTCATTAATCACAGCAGAATTAGAGTTGAATACAGACCTTTGTGATATTGTAGAAGGGGAAGCGAGTCCTCCGCCAACTAACTTACTTCAACGGGACTTAAAGGAGGATTATTCTGTCCAAATTCCGCATCGTGCCGTTACATTATTTAATTTGTTTTTACTAGAAAAATCAATGACAGATGTCGTTTCATTGTTACGTCAAAAAGTAACGAAAGTAGCAGAGAAAATAGAAGAGAAATATGAAAAGCAAGCATATCGTTTTTCTAAATATAATCCGTTTATACCGCCTAATATGAAAGTGAATGTATTAACGTACGAAGAGCTTATCGCTTATGCAATTGAACAACATGGTCAAGCGAAAATAGATGGTATTCAATCTAGTATAATAAAAAATAGAGAAGAGAAAGATGATCGTGCGGTAACAATTGATTTAGTAGATAAACTAGCTATTTTATGTAAAGAAAAGGCGCCGATGATTGTACTTTTCTTTGCTCCACCATATTATCCAGCTGTAAGTTCACGCAACGATCCATTAATTAAAGAAGTAGTTGCAGAAATGGAAAAGTATGCACATTACAATCATAACATTACATTTGAAAACCAAAACTATTTTGGAGGAATTTCAGATTTGAGCTATGTGGGCTTACAGAATCCACTACATTCAATGAGTTCACTTGTAGACAATATGCCATTATGGGATAAAGGTTACTCGATCCCTCTTCAGGAACTAGAAGAGTTTGACGTTCCAGTATTAAATATGGGGCCGGTAGGAAAAGATGCCCATCAATGGACAGAACGTCTAGATGTAAATTACGCATTTGAAACGCTATTAGATATGTTGCCGAAATGCATTGAAAAATTATTAGTTTCTAATAAAATTACACAAGCGTAGTAGGGAATAAAGAAGAGTTAAAACTAGAATTCCAAAAGAAGATATAAAAAAATTATCTCAGTATAACCAAAAGAACGGACAAACTCAAGTGTTTATGAGTTTGTCCGTTTATTATTTTGTGAAAGTGGGAGAGTATGTAATGCACCATTTTTCAATTAAATTCATAGCTAACGTGATTTCTTTTATCGTTTTATTTTTTTGTTTTTGTTTGACTAGACAGTTCAATAGACTTTTGTGTACAGCGCTGCATAGCTGAAATGATGGCTGTGCGTAAGCCTTTTTCCTCTAATGTTGCTACAGCCTCTATCGTTGTTCCACCAGGAGAACAAACCATATCTTTCAATTCACCTGGATGTATTCCTGTTTCTAGTACCATTTTGGCAGAGCCTAACACAGCTTGAGCTGCGAATTTATATGCCTGATTTCTAGGCATACCATCAAGTACAGCTGCATCTGCCATCGCCTCTATAATCATATATACGTATGCTGGTGAAGAACCGCTTACAGATGTAACAACATCCATTAATTTTTCGCTTACAATCTCTGCTTGACCAAAGCTATTGAAAATGTTTAGCACATCTTCTAAATCTTTCTCTGTCACCATTTCATTAGGGCATAATGCAGACATTCCTTCTCCAACAAGAGCAGGTGTATTAGGCATTACTCTTACAACTTTTAATTTTTTATCAAAAGCTTCTTCAGTACTTTTAATGCTTTTGCCGGCAGCGATTGTTACGACGATAACATCGTTTTTGATGACTTCTTTTATTTCGTTAATGACCGCTGCGTATAGGTCGGGTTTAATTGATAAAATTAAAATATCAGCATTTTTAGCTACCTCATTATTGTCAGTAGTTGTAGTTAGCCCATATTTTTCGTTAGCATGTTTTAAATTCGTAGTGTTTAAATCCGAACAAATAACATGATTTGCAGACACTACCTTTTTGTTTAGCATTCCGCCAATGATAGCCATTCCCATATTTCCGCATCCGATGAATCCAATTTGTTTATCCATAATAATTTAATTTTGCTCCTTTTATAATAAATTATATTATCTCGAAATTGTTATCTTAAAATAACAATAACATCTCCATGCAATATAAAGAAACATTCTAAGAGAATATATTCCTTTTTGCAACAGTAAAAGATAAAAATGAATTATATTCGACATTTTGTAAATATATACACTATAATTTAAGAGATTATATTTATGTACATGAGTTAACCTTATATCGATTTGTATTTTCATTCAGTAGGGGGGTAATTTCATACAAGTTACTTTCCGCTCTATTTATTTTTAAAAATAACTCTTGACACCAAATCGAACTATATCGCATAATATAAAAAAATTAAACCGAAAATCGTTGAAGGGAAATAGTACATATGTCTTCTTGCGAAAGAGAGTGGAATTCACCGGCTGAAAGATTCCTCGTATAGAATATATCGAACCTATCCCTGAGTCTTAAATGAAAGTTTAGGCGTTCGCCTGCGTTATAGGCGCCAAGTGGATATCTATGTATATCAATTAAGGTGGTACCGCGGAACAATGACCGTTTCGTCCTTTTTATTTTATTAAGGGCGAAGCGGTCATTTTTATTTTGCTCTTTAATAGGCTAGGTGCAGCACTGATAAGAATGGAAATCGCTGCAAGCCGAATGAATAAAAGTGTAATTTATAAAAAACTTTGATTTTAGACTTGGGGGATACAAAAGTGAAAAAACAACGAATTGTTGTAAAGATTGGTAGCAGTTCCTTGGCAGATAGTCACGGAGGCATTTCTAAAGAACAACTTTCAGATCACGTTGCCGCATTGGCTCGATTGAAAGAGGAAGGGCATGAAGTTTTGTTAATTACATCTGGGGCCGTCGCTGCAGGTTATTCAGCTTTAGGGTATCCTAGTAGACCTGTGACAATTAAAGGAAAACAGGCTGCTGCGGCTGTCGGACAAAGTTTGTTAATGCAGGCGTATACGGAGGAGTTTCGTAAATATGGCATCGTTACTGCGCAACTATTGCTGACGAGAAGTGACTTTTCTAGAAAAGAACAATATAGTAACGCTTACGCTACTTTAGGAGAGTTACTAAACCGTTCTGCTCTTCCAATCATTAATGAAAATGATTCCATCTCTTTAGAAGAGCTAACGTTCGGTGATAATGATATGCTATCAGCTTTAGTAAGCGGACTTGTATCGGCAGATATGCTTATGATTTTTACAGATGTGAACGGTCTATATGATAAAAATCCTCAGAAAAATGCGGATGCGAAAAAATATTATTTCCTCCCTGAAGTTACAGAAGAGATTGCTTCTCTTGCAGGAGATGCTGGTTCCAAACTTGGGACTGGCGGTATGAAATCAAAAATTGATGCTGCGAAGACGGCACTTTCTCTTGGGGTGAGTGTATTTATCGGAACAGGGCGTGGACAAGAGAAATTTGTAGATGTTTTGAAGGGCAAAGGTGATGGAACATATGTCGGAAATGCTCCTCAAAAAGAAATGAAGATGAACAAGCAATGGATTGCGTTGCATTCGCTCGTTAGCGGACAAATTGAAGTAGATGCTGGAGCAGCTTCAGCTATTATTCAGCATGGTAAGAGTCTTCTTCCTGCTGGCGTTACAAATGTGTCAGGATTTTTCAAAGTTGGCGATGTCGTAGAAGTAATGACAAAGCAAGGACGCGTAATCGGAAAAGGACAATGCACATATAGCGCAGAGGAATTAAGAGAGATAAAAGGTATGCAAAGCGGAGAAATTCAAGCAAGAGGCGATAGGCATAATTATGAAGTCATTCATAGAGATTATTGGGTTTCACTTTAAGAATAGTGATGTTAAAAAGGAGGAAATAAAAATGAATGAAGTGTTGGCAAAGGGGAAAAGGGCGAAAGAAGTTGCTATGGATCTTGTGCTTAAATCTAAAAGTCAAAAAAACGAAGCACTTGCTGCAATTGCTGAAAGGCTAATAGTAGAAACAGCTTATATTTTAGAGGAAAATAAACGAGATATCGAGGAAGGTAAGGCAAAAGGATTTTCTGATTCACTCCTTGATCGACTTATGCTAACTGAACAACGAATTGTTGATATGACAGAGGGGATTAAGCAATTAATCGAATTACGTGATCCTACCCAAGAATGTGTAAGTGAATGGGAACGGCCAAATGGACTATCTATTCAGGAGATGCGTGTACCACTTGGTGTTGTTGGGATGATCTATGAGGCAAGACCAAATGTAACAGTAGATGCTGCTACAATTTGTTTGAAAACAGGAAACGCAGTTATATTACGTGGTAGTTCTTCTGCTATTCATTCTAACAAAGCTATCGTTGCTGTTATTCACGAGGCGCTCAAAGAAACAAGCTTGCCTCCAGAAAGTGTACAGCTTATAGAAGATACAACGCGTGATAGCGCAAAGCAGTTATTTACAATGAATGATTACCTAGACGTTCTAATTCCAAGAGGTGGTAAACAATTAATTGATACTGTAGTAAGAGAAGCGTCTGTTCCAGTACTTGAAACAGGTGCGGGAAATTGTCATATTTTCATTGATGAAACAGCGGATAAGCAAATGGCAATTGATATTATTATAAATGCAAAAACGCAGCGTCCATCTGTATGTAATGCAATTGAAACGATTATACTTCATGAGAAGTGGGCGCAGCAATTTGGTAGCGAGCTGTTTTCAACTTTGAAGGAAAAAGGTGTGGAGCTACGCGGTGATCACAGAGCATTGGCAATTGATTCTTCAATTGTACTTGCTTCAGAAGAAGATTGGGAAACAGAATTTTTATCACTCACGCTGGCAGTGAAAGTAGTTTCTTCTATAGAAGAAGCGATTTATCACATAAATACGTATGGTTCTATGCATTCCGAAGCGATTATTTCAGAAAACGAGGAAAACGTCAGCACATTCTTCACAGCTGTAGATGCGGCTGCACTGTATCATAATGCATCAACTCGATTTACTGATGGATCTGAATTCGGATTCGGCGCTGAAATTGGCATCAGTACACAAAAGTTACATGTAAGGGGACCAATGGGACTACCGGCATTAACTTCTACAAAATATGTGATTCGTGGAAATGGACAAATTCGAAAATAATAATAAAAGACACTCAATTTGATTGGGTGTCTTTTATTTTAAAGAGTGTTTACCATACAAATAGCCCAACAAGCATAGCGCTTAATAAGGAAACTGCCATTCCACTAACGAGAAGCTTCCAAACATTTTTACCGATTATGGCTGATTTTTCTCCGCCAAATAATGAATTGTACGTTCCGTAAATCATACCTACTGTACTAAAGTTAGCAAAAGAAGCTAGAAATGTAGTTGCAACCGCAATCGTATGTGGTTGTAACGACTTTAGATTCGATTTTAAGTCCATCATTGCAACAAATTCATTCGTTGTTATTTTAATCCCCATTAATTCAGCTACATACATCGCATCGCTGCCCGATAAACCGAGTAAAAAAGCAAAGGGACTAAAGATAATGGAGAAGATTTTTTGAATTGTTAAACCTGTTACGAAAAAGCTTAAAATCCCGTTTAAACATGCAGTTAATGCTACATAACCAATTACCATAGCTAAAATAACGATAACCATATTCATACCGACTAACATACTGTTTGAAATAGTAGAAAAGAAATCTTTTTTCTCATGTTTTGAAGGTGTATATACGACATCATCTTCTTTCGTAACTTCCACAGGATTTAATACATTGGCTAAAATTAAGGCATTAATACAGTTTAAAGGGATTGCGCTGAAAATATATGTAGCTGGTACCATTGATAAATAAGCGCCAAGAATGGATCCGCTGACACTACTCATACTCATAATTCCAAAAGTTAATAAACGATTTTCTTTTAAAACAGATAGTTGATCACGAACAACGGCAAGTGCTTCAGTGTTTCCTAAAAACATCATTTGAATCGAAAAGAAACTTTCTAACTTTGGTAAACGAGAAATTTTTGAAATAACTGCACCTACTTTATCAATAATCCAAGTTAAGATTCCAAAGTAAGAAAGAATATCAAAGAATGTGATAACGAAAATGATTGGAAGTAATGCGCTAAAGAAGAAATCAACGGTTTGGTTTTCCATAGCAGAAGGAAATGCAAACCGAATCCCTTCATTCGCACATGCTAGTAGCCAACTGAAAAATGACGCAATTTTATTAATGATAATACTACCGAGCTTCGTGCCTAACATAAACCATGTAATAAAGAGCTCCAATATGATTAGAATTACGATGGGTCTCCATTTTATTTGTTTTTTATTAGGCGAACAGAGGAAAACGATTAATACGACAACGAAAATCCCTAACATATTTAATATGAAATGCATCTCAACAACTCCTTGAGGCTTATTATTTGTATATAAAAAGGCTCCTATTCTTCTTAAGTTAGAATGAATGTGTTTCAACTAAAATTTTCTTTATTCTAAAAATATAGAAGGTGAAATTCGATAAAAATAGAATTCAATATATAGCAAACAAGGAGGGATAAAAATGGAGGTCTATCACATAACGAGTAGAAAGAGGGAAACTTATAACGTTCAAGTAAAATATTCGATACTTTTCGAATGTGCACTTGGCATTGCAGCAATTACTCATAAAAGGTTAATCGATACTCTTGAAAAGAGTCAAAATGAATGGGAAGAAATTAAGGAATCATTAACAGAAGAAATGAGAGAGCACTTACAGTTTGTAGAGGAACATAATACGTGGAAAGCGTTACTTCAGTTGTTGTATAAAGAGGATTTTCATGACTTATCACAGTTTCATGCTAAAATCGATTCACTTTCAGAAGAATATTTGAAATACATATGCCTACCGTTTTTAGGCGAGAAATATGAAAAGAAAAGACATTTAGCAGCAAGTGGAGACGTTACTGCAATACATGAACTAGAGGAGCTGACACAAGATCATCAGTTTTTCTCCGGGTATATTCGTTTTATATGTAATATCGATGTGCAAAAACTAAAGGACCATTTAGTAGCCGTTATGACAGGTTGGTATGAGAGTGTTATTCAGAAAGAGGAAGAGCAAATACTTTCTATATTACAAAGAGATTATGAAGCGAAAAATGAAATGAATAAAAAGATGAAACCGGAAGAGTTTGTCGAGTGGGCGACTGGTGGTATGAACTATATGCCAGAACCAAGTGTTCATAACGTAATTCTTATCCCGCAAATGACGTACAGACCGTGGAATATTGAGGCGGATATTGAAGATACGAAAGTATTTCATTACCCAGTTGCAAACGAAAGCATCCACCCTGAAGATCTATATGAACCGAATTATTTTTTAGTTCAAAAACATAAAGCACTTGGGGATGAAGCAAGATTACGCATTGTTAAAATGTTGTTTGAAAAAGAACGAACATTGCAGGAAATTACAGAAAGACTGCAACTCGGTAAATCGACTGTACACCATCATTTGAAATTGTTACGTGCAGCGAAGTTAGTTGATATACATGACGGGAAATATGTATTAAGAAAGAAAGCAGTACAGTCATTAGCGAAAGAATTAGATGCGTTTTTAAATAGATAATATGCAACTAGAATGTACATAAAGGGAGGAATTTAAGAGAAAAGTTGGTGTATGAAATTGAAAAATGTATTGAAAAATCGTTCGTTCTTTTTCATGTGGATAGGTAGCGCGATTTCAGAATTGGGCGGGGCTTTCGGAACGTTATGTAATTCAATTCTTGTTTACGAATTAACAGGATCAAAAACAGCGTTAAGTAGTATGTGGTTACTATACTTTATCCCATCACTCATACTGCAACTTATAAGTGGCCCATTTATTGATAAATGGAGCAGGAAGTGGATTATGATATTTTCGCAATGGGTGCGAGCTTCCGTTTTCTTATTGCCGTTCGTCATGATACTTACAAGTAATATAGAAGTTTGGCATGTGTATGTCGTACAAATTATAATCGGACTTATTACGCCGCTGTATACACCTGCAAGTCAAGCAATTACACCGAGCATTGTAAGTAAAGAACAGCTTCAAAACGCAAATGCGTATATTGATGGCATGGCTCGTCTTATGATGTTTCTTGGGCCTGTATTAGGCGGAGTAGTCATTCATTTGATTGGAGTAGAACTTACACTATCTTTCGTATGTATTTGTCTATTTGTTAGTGGCGCTTTTTTACTTTATATAAAAGAAAAGAGAACAACACAATCCATTCGGAAAACGTGGCTAGAACAGTTTCTTCACGGTTTTGCATATTTTTTCACAAAACCAGTTATCGTTTGGCTCGGTGTCTTTCTTACTTTCGTGCAATTTGGAGTTGGGGTTACGCTAGTTACAAATCTTCCCTATATAAAAGATGAGCTGTCAGCAGGATATGCAGAGTTTGGTTATTTTATGGCCGGATTCCCGCTTGGATATGTAGTTGGATCTATACTAGTCGGAAAAGTAACATATAAAAGCCGGCGTATACTTATGCTTGGTGGATTGTTTATAGGAGGACTTACATACATTTCTCTAGCGTTCAATCATAGTATAGTAATTGCAGTGTTCATTGAAGTTGTTGCAGGCATTTGCATTGCCTTTTTCAATATACATAACATAACAATATGCCAACAAACAGTACCGAACAATATGATAGGACAAGTGTTTTCAGTGCGTTTATTTTTCATACGATCCGCTATGCCGTTAGGTGTGTTATTAGGAGGCATACTAAGTGAAATGTGGGGAATAAGAGCAATATACTTTATTATCGGTGCGATTATATGTGTTACTTCTTTAATAGGATTATTCCTTCCATATTTCAAATTTTTAGATGAGTAGATTGAAGAGAAAACAGCATAATTCAAATAATTATAACTTTTTAATTGAAAATAATTATCATAATCAACTATAATAGAAGAATACTAGTATTCGTATTACAAAGAGGGAGTGGGATATATGTTTATCGAAACGAAAACATTTACAGTAAAAGAAGGTACATCAAATATAGTTGTAGAACGTTTCACTGGAGAAGGTATTATTGAAAAATTTGAAGGTTTCATTGACTTAAGTGTTCTTGTGAAAAAAGTAAGACGCGGCGATGAAGAAGTTGTCGTTATGATTCGCTGGGAATCTGAAGAAGCATGGAAAAACTGGGAAACGAGTGAAGAACATTTAGCAGGTCATAGAGCGAGTCGTGGTAAGCCAAAACCAGATCATATCATTAACGTTGATCACGCAGTTTACTATATGAAATCATCGAAAGCGGCTTATCAACAGTCATAATATATATGTAAAGGTAGAGGATATTTGTTTAGTAATAAACAAATATCCTCTTTTTTGATGTGTGGTAAAATATGGATGTGATATATGTTTTATTGTTTCGTTATAAATGGAGGGAAATGAAGTGAAAAAAATGTTACTAATGACAGCTTTGGCGACGACATTATTATCAGCGTGTAGTAATAATATTGTGAAAGAAGAAGTATCTAAGAATGAGGAAGAAAAGCGGAAAAGTTGTGCAAAAATAGTAGAGCAGAAAGAGTATATCATTATTGATAAGAAGTATAATGATATATTTCTAAAAGATGCTAGCTCAAATAAAGAAGACAGTGTGAAGGTAAGTTTAAATGATTTAAATGCAACAAAATGGGAAGCACCTGTAAGAAACGGTATCCCAGATATAGGTGATCATATTTCTTTAGAAAAAGAAGAGGATAAATATACACCTACATTAGTAAAAGATCTTGTTGGTGAAATAAAGTATGATGGTACGATTAAATATAAAATTTTAGAAGCAACTAATAAATCAGTAAAGTGGTTTCCGCTAAATAAAGAGAACGATGGAGGGGTTGTTCCGCCAGAGATGGTAAAAGTAGTGAATGCTTCGAAAATAAAAGCTGGAGATATTGTTACGATTCAAGATAAAACAAAAAGCAGTAAAGACGCAATTGTATATGAACTGACAATCGTTGAATAAGTATATAAGATTATAAGCGAAGTACAATATATTTAGGTAAGGAATAACTCCATAAAAAATGTTTGGAGGTTACAAATGTTAGAAATACAAACATCTATTAAACATGAACAACATAAAAAATTAGTGCAAACAATAGTAGCTGAATTCTTATCTTTAGATAAGGTAAATGGATGTATGCTTATTGGATCTGTCGCAAGAGGTGATGCATATCCTGATTCGGATTTAGACTTATATATTCTTTTAGAGGACGGACAAAAGAAGAAATTTCATTCTGAAATGAGAGAAGAAACTTTAGTTGAATATAAGTATGCAGATGTTAATCAAATACTAGTAAACTTTCAAAACAATCCGATGGAACTATACTCATTTTTAGAAGGAGAAATTTTATTTGATAAAAGCGGTGAGTTGAAAAGGTTAAAGGAAATAGCTACCTATGAATTTGAAAACTATCGTGTTTCTAGTGACAAAGTAAAAGGCATTTCTCATTGGTTACATAGTTCGCTCATTAAAATTCAGTCTGCTTTGAAAGCAAATGATGAGTTAAAGGCTTCGTACATAGTTCATACGTCAACTTGGACATTGATAGAAGGCATATGGGCCATTAATAACAAACCTACACCGCCTGCTGGATCTGTTTTAAGATATATTCAAACGTTGCCCAATAAGCCAATCCATTTGGAAGCATTACTTCATAAATTATTTTTAGGGGATACGAAAGAACGTATTGAATCGGCAATCGTGTTAATGGAGTGGGTGTTACATAAATAATAGTGTCTAATGTTGTTGGTAAATCGATATCTCGTTTCTAAGAGCCGATATATTGGAAAAATCGTTGATATAAATTTCATATACTACATAACTAGCAACTAAAAGAGCGTAATCTAGTCTAATTTCCAGCTAGATTACGCTTTTTTTAATCCAGTTGAATTTCAAACTCAAGTACAGCTTGATCTTTCCTAAACGGTATTTTGAGTTCTTTAAATCGTAAGCTCATTCCAGACAAATTCTCAGGAAGGGCAGGAGATACAACGAAATGATGACTAAAATGTCCATCAGTGCCACCGCCACCTTCTGGCCAGCAATCATATGTATCATCTATTGATAATTGGAAGAAACTATGAGGCTTATTTTCATAAAAAACTTCATCAGTGGAATCCCAATCGCTATATAAATAAACTACACTAGCATTTGCATATTGCCGAATAAAAGTTACCGTATACATGATACCGTTATGTTCATACGTTTTAAAAACAGGCATATGTTTTTTGAATGTAGTTGGTTCGACGCGAGGTTTAAATTCACCTTCGTCCATCATAGAAGAGAATAGCGAATTTAGATAGTCTGGAAAAAATCCGTATTGCTTTGCCCATTTATAAATGGCTTCATCATGTGGAAAGCTTGGATCACCACCTGAAAGTTCTTTTCGTTCTTTTAATAGGGCGCAAATTTTTTCATCGATAGTATATAATTTTTCATCATAATAATCAGTAGGGCGTTCAAAACTCATTCGTTGCATAATCATTCCTCCTTTTCTTTATTTTAACAAAAAAGAAAGGATGATACATTTTAAAAATATATATTAAGTATAAATCTAAAATCATTCATAAATCAAATATTGTAGACTTAAAATGAAGTTTTATAGCAAGGTCTATTTAGCAAAGGAATTGCTTATGTATAAAATAACATTAAAGTATGCTGTTACAAGAAAATTTAGAGAACCAAGCAGGTATCCCATATGGTAAAGTACGAAACTATTATAAGTAGTACAGTGAAATCAATAGGAGGTTACCGCTATGACAGCTGTTTTTAAAGATATGGCGTTCCAGTTAAAAACGGAACGACTCGATCTGAATATGTGGGAGGAATCTGATGCAGTCTGGCTGAGACAATTAATTGGTGAACGTGGTGTGGACATGCCAACCATTGAATCTGTTCGTAGCTCTCTTATCGAAATGCGCAAGAAAGCAACTGAAAATGGTATTTCTCTTCTTACTATACGTAGGCGAGAAGAAGGGGATTTCATCGGATACTGTGGCTTAATTATTGGTCGTTCCACGCTTGAAGAGCCAGAGATTGCATATGAGTTGTTCCAACGTGTTCATCGTAATGGTTATGCGACAGAGGCAGCATCAGCAGTGCTAGATGCTGCGATTGCTACGGGGCGCCAAAGACTTTGGTCTACTGTAGGTGCTTGGAATACTGCGTCTTTTCGGGTGTTAGAAAAGATAGGCTTTAAGCGGCATCATAGTACGTTTGGCGAACGCGGTGAGATTGTTTGGAATGTGCGCGACCTGTAGAAATCTGATCAAATTCGGAACGATAAAAAATATACAAGAAAGCCCATATGTTAGATTACTTAGTAATCTAACATATGGGCTTTTCTTTATGGTAAATATTGATTTTGTTTATATTTTAGCTTAATTTTTTACATCTTCGAATAATTGGAGTGCCTCTTTTACATTCAACCCATTCTTCACGATACCATGAATCGCTTGAATCATCGCAGCAGGATGTTCGGATTGCCATATGTTTCGGCCCATGTCTACGCCAATTGCACCTTCTTGCAGTGCATTGTACGTAATGTTTAATGCGTCTTCAATTGAATCTAGTTTTGGACCACCAGCGATTACGACTGGGGCAGGGCAAGTACTCGTTATTTTTTCGAATCCTTCGCAGTAATACGTTTTAATAATGTCAGCTCCCATTTCAACGCATACGCGGGAAGCGAGTGCTAGAAAGCGTGCTTCACGTTTTTGCAATTCTTTCGCAACAGCAGTAATACCGAGTACTGGCAAGCCGTAATCGTGAGCTTCTGAAACTACATTTGCGAGATTTGATACGGTTTGTGTTTCATAGTCTGATCCGACGAAAACAGAAACGCCGACGCCAATTGCGTTTTGTTTCACTGCTTCTTTTACAGGTGTAACAATTGTTTCATTCGCTAAATCTTTACCGACGACAGTAGCCCCGCCTGATACACGCATAACCATCGGTGTGCTGCAGTTTTCAGGAATACAGGAGCTAAGTATACCTCGAGTTAAAAAGAGGGAATCTGTGTAAGGAAGTAAGTTTTTAACTGTTTCAAGTGGCTGTTCTAGCCCGTGAATTGGTCCTAAAAAGTAGCCGTGATCTATCGCTAACATAACCGCTCTTCCATCAGGTAAAATTGTATTTAATCGATTTTTAAATCCCCAAGTCATTAGAAATCACTCCTTCGTTAATGTTGGATTTTCCGCTTGTACCGTATCTTTATTTGGTAAATGTGGTGACTTAATAAAAACTGCTTTAAAAGGTTTGTCAGAATGGTTAATAAGATAGTGAGATTCATGAGGGCGGACTTGCAATACATCGCCTTGTTTAATCGGAACTCTTTTGTTATTCACATAGAAATCAATTTCACCTTCTAATGCATAAAAGACTTCCTCGCACGTCGTATGGTAGTGATTTTGAAACTCTTGCCCAGGCTGAATGACAACAAGGCCAAGATCAATATTCGGACCTTGTATTAAATATTTCGGCCCGTTATCACCGAAGCGATAGGAGAAATCATTTTCATTCGCTTTTAACATACTTTTTCACTCCCTTATGTAATGTGTTACAGAGCACCAGGCGCAATCCACATATGTGAGGTGAGCCCTTTATCAGCTAAAGTGAGTTGACTGTCATACACAGCTTTCCATGTTTCATAGAATTCTTTATATAGTTCATGATTTTCAGTAATTGGCTCGAATGTGTGCTCCCACTGTACAAACTGTTCAGCAGTTTCTTCCATAGATGAATATATGCCTGCGCCAACTCCAGCAGCAATCGCAGTTCCTAAAGCAGCGGCTTCTTTTACAACAGGTACTTTCACAGGAATACCAAGTACGTCCGATAAAATTTGTGGCCATAGTTTTCCTTTAGCAGCACCGCCAGCAAAAATTACTTCAGAGGGGAATGTTCCTGTGAGATTTTCTATTAATTTTAAGTTGCCAAGTGTAACAAAGGCAGCATTTTCTTCAATAGCACGGAACAGTTCTTTTTTTCCACATTTGTCAGCATCTAAACTTAAATTTAAAAAAGAAGGTGCGGCATGACGCCAAGAAATGTAGTTCATAACGTTTGAAAAAGTAGGGATAATACCATGTGAGCCAACAGGTACGTCTTTCGCTTGTTCTTCTAATAATGCATAAGCATCTACACCGAGTTTGTCAGCAAGTTTCTTTTCCTCGTGGCAAAAAGCGTCTCGAAACCAGCGCATAACAAGCCCTGGAAAAAAGGCAATCGTTTCATATTGCCAAAGGTTAGGTACGACGTGACAATTTACTCGAATGGAAGCCTGTGGATCTGTTATTGGCTCAGTAACATTTACTTCGTGCTGCCAAAAACTACCTCCGCATATTAATGTTTGATTAGGCCTAACTACTCCTGTTCCGAGTGAGGCCATTTGAGCATCTCCGCCCCCGGCGACGACAGGAATTCCTTCACATAATCCAGTTAATGCTGCACATTCTTTTGTGACGGTACCAATTACTGTACCAGCTTCATTTACTATTGGTGAAAATGGCAACGTCAAACCGCACTCGATAGCGACATCGTTATCCCATACTCTATTTTGCAGGTCAAAAATACCGGATGTACATCCGTTTGAAGGATCGATTTGTAATACGCCGCTTAGTTTATATAAAATCCAATCGTTTAACATCGTAAAAGAATGAATATTGCTATAGACGTCTGGTTCATGTTTTTTAATCCAAAGTAGGCGAGGTAAAGCACCTAATGAAAAAGTTTGACCAGATCTAGTATATAAATCTTCTTCAAGATGTGACCGTATTTCTTTTAGCTCACTAACTTCAGCAGATGCACGTCCATCAACATTCGCGCAAGCCCATATCTCTTGCCCACCTTTATCATATAAAACAAAACCTTCTCGCATACTAGTAGCGCTAATAGCTAGAATAGAAGAGGGCGTGACATTACTTCTTTGTAAAACTTCTTTCGTGCACTGTTGTACTAGCTTCCAGTTTTCTATTACATCAAAATTCATAGAACCTGGGTAACGAGGATCCGTGTTATGAACCCATTCTTTTTGACTAACCGCAATTTGATTACCTAATAAATCAAAAAGAACAGCTCGAACGCTTCCTGTACCAGCATCAAAAGCTAATAAATGAGACATTAACAATCACCATCCTTTCGTAATAAGGAGAGGGCCGTTTCCTCATCAGTAATTAATGTATGAATGAACTTTCCTTTTAAGGCACCATAAATTGCATCTATCTTTTCTATACCTCCAGCAACACCAACGACATGTTTCATTTTGCGCAGAATCGTGAGCGGCGTACCAATTAGTCGATTATGATGTGGGAGATTTAATAAATCACCATTCGTATTGTAAAACTGCCCTAAAATATCACCAGCTCCGTTTTGACTACGAATATATGTCATCTCACGTAGTGTTAACTTTTCTTCCTTTACAATTGTAGCGTCTTGAGATAATCCTCCAATACCGACAACTGCCGTATGTGCAAGTGAAGCGACATGAAGCATATCTTTTACACTCGGTTCTGATAGAATACTTTGTGCCATTTCGGTTGTAGATGCTAGAAACGGCGTAGGGATAATGTGAAGATCACCTTGCATACAGTGTAAATAGTTTTGCTTTCTCGGGAGATAGTGATTTACTCCGCCTGTTAGCGTTACGATTGAAAGATTAATTGAACTTTCAAAGTGAATGTTTTCTAGCATTTTGCTAATCGTTTCACCCCACCCAATGCCGAGTAAATCACCTTGCTGGAGCTGAGTTTCTAAATATTGTGCAGCAGCTTTTCCGAGAGAAGCGTGATAATTGTCTATTGGAGTAGGGATAATGAAAGCATCTTTTAAGTGAAATTTTTTCATTAGGTCACGCTCAATACTTAAACAGTGTAAACCAGTCCCTTTTACGTGAAATGTAACGATACCTTCACTGCGCGCCTTTTCTAATAATCGGACGACTTTATTTCTTGAAATATGAAGAAGTGAAGCGATCTCCTGTTGTGTTAATTGATCTTTATAATAGTACCAAGCTACTTTAGTTAATAAATTCTGTTCAAAGTTCAGCTGTGTCATACTCGTCATCCCTTTCAACAATTGACCACTGCTTAAACATATGTGCCGTATATTTTGTTTATTCCAGTTGAAACGATTAATTGTCTGGTGAAAAAAGTGTTCTAGATATGAAAAAAGGAATATACAATGCTACAAAACAAGTAGAACAAATAATCATTTTCTCAAAAAATGTTCTGGATGAAGGCAGGTGATATCATGTGGAGAACGTACCTTTATTACAAGTAAAGAAAATGAGTAAGGCATTTTCAAATCAACTTGTGCTAAAAGATGTGAACTTACAAGTAGAGCGTGGTGATATATTCGCTTTAGTTGGAGGAAATGGTGCTGGAAAATCAACATTAATGAAAATATTAACGGGGTTATATTCGTATGATAGTGGAGAAATGTATGTAAAAGGAATGAGGAAACAGTTTGCAAATCCGAAAGAAGCACACGGAGAAGGGATTTACTTAATACCACAAGAACCACTCATTTTTCCGCATATGACCATTGAAGAAAATATATGTATCGGACTAAAAGGTAAGAAAAAGGAATTAAAACTAAAGATTCAGCATTTGATTGACAGTTTAGGATGGGATATTGACCTTAAAGAACTAGGAGGATCACTATCCATTGCGCAGCAACAGTTAGTAGAAATCGTTAGAGGATTAATACGGGAAGCCGGGATTCTTATTTTAGATGAGCCAACATCGACATTAACAACTCACGAAATAAAGAGTCTTTTTGTGCTGATGAAAAGTTTACAAGAAAAAGGAATTGGAATGATATATATTACGCATCGCTTTCCAGAAATCTTTGAAATTGCCAACAAAGCAGCGATATTACGTGATGGAATGATTGTAAGCCATGGTGATGTATGTGACTATACATATAATATGTTGATGGAGGGATTATTGCCAAAAGGATATAAACAAGAAGAGAAAAGAGAAATAGTGCGAGAGTCAAAAGAAACGAAAAAAATATTAGAAGTAACTAATGTAACGAGTCACGCATTCGAAAATATATCATTTACTGTACATGCTGGAGAGATTGTAGGTATTGCTGGCATTGTTGGATCAGGCAGAACGGAATTAGCAGAAACCATTTTTGGATTGAAGTCTATAAAATCAGGTTCTATTTTATTAGAAGGAAAATCAATTGATTCATGCTCTTTGCATAAAAGACTAAGCAAAGGACTAGTTTATGTGCCAGAGGATAGAGCAAGAAATGGGATTTTCTCAATTGCATCAGTTAAAGAAAATATGACTGCAGCAAGTTTACATCAGAATAGTCGCTTTTTCATTAATCAAGAAAAAGAAAGCGCTTTATTGAAGTCGTATATAGAACAGTTTCGAATTGTTGTACGAAGCATGGATGAAGTTCTAGCATCTTTATCGGGAGGTAATCAGCAGAAGGTCGTGCTTGCAAAGTATCTCGCATGTAATCCTAAAATTATTATTCTTGATGAACCGACTCGCGGAATTGATGCGAAAGCAAGGATTGAAGTATATGAGACGATAGAAAAAATGAAAAGAGAAGGGCTCGCGATATTATTAATCTCTTCCGATGTTGAAGAAATCGTAAAATTAGTAAATCGTGTATATGTAATGCGAAATGGACAATTTGTTTCTCATTTAGAGAAACAAAATATGACTGTAAATGAAGTTACACGTCTTGCATACGGAGGTGTAACGGAATGAAACGCATGTTAAAAATGCATGAAACGTCTATCATACTATTATTACTCATTTACATTGCCATTGTCGGAATGATAAATCCAAGTTTCGTTCAGCTTAACTCGTTATCTTTAATGATGAAATCAAGCGTTATTTTAGTCGTGCTAGCAATTGGCCAATCGTTTGTCTTATTTACGAAAAATATAGACGTATCAGTCGGTTCAATTATGGGATTAAGCGCAGCTGTTTGCGGAATGTTGTTAACGGATGGGGTTAGTGCATTCTTGTCTATTACTGTTGCTGTCATACTTGGAGCTATTATCGGTTTCGCAAACGGGATTGGCGTTGCGAAGTTTCGGGTACCAGCTATTATTATGACATTAGGTATGTTAGGGATCATTAGAGGTGCGATGTTAATTTTTACAGGCGGAAAGTGGATTGAAGACATACCAAACAATTTTAAGCAACTGTCATCGATCGTCATATTTGGTTTGCCGATAATTGTATGGGTTGTTCTTATTATTTTACTACTACTATACTTCTTTTTAAGGAAAGTGCCATTTGGAAGATACTTTTATGCGGTAGGTGATAATGAAGATGGCGCGAGACTTATTGGTATACCTGTTAATAAAGTGAAGATATATGCATTTATGATTTCAGGCATAAGCGCTGCGCTCGCTGGTTGCATATTTGTTATGAATATCGGATTCGTTCCAAATCAAACAGGCACCGGGATAGAACTACAGGTTATCGCAGCCGCTGTACTAGGAGGAGTTCATTTAAAAGGAGGAATGGGTTCTATAGTTGGAGCTGCATTAGGAGCGATATTTTTAGAGGCGATAAGCAGTTCACTCGTCTTTTTAAAAATACCAGCATTTTGGAATAATGCTATTTCAGGTTTCTTATTATTACTAATCGTCATATTAGATAGTGTTATGAAAAAGTGGAAGACAGAAAGGAGGATGAATCTATGAAGTATGTATACAGATGGGAAGGTGTCCTAATCGTATTACTTCTTTTAGAATTCATTCTCTTTAGTTTTATAAATAGTGATTTCTTAAATATTAGTAATCTCCTTTTTAGTACAAACGATTTCCTCTTTATCGCAATCGCGGCGATACCAATGACTTTCGCTATTGTAACAGGAGGAATTGACGTATCGGTCGGCTCCATAATGGGGCTAACTTCTATCTTAATCGGTGTGCTTTGGATGAATGGAATACCTATTTTGCTAGCGGTCATAATAGCTCTTATAATCAGTTGTTTAGCGGGAGCTTTAAATGGAATCATTATAAAAATGACAGATGTAGAGCCACTTGTCGTCACACTCGGAACGATGTTTTTATACAGCGGAATTGCACTTGTCATTTCAGGAGGGGCAGGTGCTTCTGGATATGAAGGGATAAGTGGTTTACCTGACGCATTTGTACAACTGGCAAACGGTAGTTTTATAGGGATGCCGAATTTATTATGGCTACTGATTATATTAACGATTTTATGCACTGTATTGTTTCACCGTACTATTTATGGGCGCCACGTAAAATTAACAGGTGCGAATGAAAATGCAGCAAAATACACTGGGATCAAAACGAAAAAAGTAGTCATCATCGCTTACATACTTTCCGGGTTAGGAGGTGGATTAGGGGGCACTTTCTTAACTGCATATTTCGGTTCCGCACGTGCTGATATGGGAAGTGAAACGATTTTACCAATTATTACAGCAGTCGTATTAGGCGGGACACTTATTACAGGGGGAAAAGGAAGTATTATCGGTACTGTACTGGCGAGTATTTTTATTGGAGTCATGCAGTATGGCTTACAAATGACGGGTTTAACAAATGAACAATCTAACGTAGTTATTGGTATTATTCTTATTCTTTCAGTTATTATGAGACATTTGAAATTACGTCAATTCACACCGTGGAAAAGAAAGAACTTGCATAAGGGGGAAATGTCATGAAGAGAAAACTATGGATTGTATTCATTGTATGCATTTGTTTAATCGGTTTAATCGCTTGCTCTAGTCAAACGGCAGATAAGAAGAAGGCAGATGATGTGAAATTTGCATTCATTCCGAAATTAACTGGAGTTGGCTTCTTTACATCGGGTGGTGAAGGAGCAAAAGAGATGGGAGATAAACTAGGCGTACAAGTGAAATACGATGGACCGTCTGAAGCAAGCGTATCTGGTCAAGTGAAATATATAAACAACTTTATTAATCAAAACTATGATGCACTTATGGTCTCTTCTACGTCAGTAGATGGTCTATCACAATCATTGCAACGTGCTAAGAAAAAAGGGATGACGGTGTTAACATGGGACTCTGATGTCAATCCGAAAGACCGTTCATTTTATATAAGCCAAGGAACACCAGATCAACTTGCTAATTTATTAATTGAAATGACTTCCAAACAAATTGGAGATAAAGGAAAAGTAGCATTCTTTTATTCTAGTCCAACAGTAACGGATCAAAACCAATGGGTAACGAAAGCGAAAGAAATTATTAAAAAGAAATATCCGAACTGGGAAATTGTAACGACGCAATACGGCGAAAATAATGCGCAAAAATCGTTATCAGTAGGGGAGAACATATTAAAAACGTATCCAGATATTAATGCAGTCATTTGTCCGGATGCAACGGCACTACCAGCGATGGCACAAGCAGCTGAAAACTTGAAAATGGATAAAAAAGTTGTTGTAACTGGCTTCTCTACACCAAACGTTATGCGTGATTACGTAAAACGAGGAACAGTACAACAATTTGGATTATGGGATGTAAAACAACAAGGTGCACTCGCAACGTATGTAGCAAATGAAATTGTTGTAAAAGGGAAAAAGTTAAAAGTAGGGGATAGCTTTGAAGTAAAAGGAATCGGAAAAGTGAAAGTAGAGCCAAACTCCATCCAAGGTTATGATTATGAGGCAGAAGGAAACGGGATCATCGTATTGCCAGAGCGGGTTGTATTTACGAAAGAGAATATTAATAAATATAATTTCTAGTAAAGAAAAAACGCCCGAAATATCGGACGTTTTTTCTTTAGTTATGAACTGTTTCTTTTTCATTTAATCCAAGCGTACGACCAGTAGAAGTGTGAAGATCTTGGAATAATCTTGGGTTTTCTGTTAGTGAAATGCCGTAAGAAGGGATCATTTCTTTTATTTTTCCTTCCCATTCTACCATGCGGCTTGGGAAACATTTTTCTAATACTTCAAGCATGACGTGAACGGCAGTAGAAGCACCTGGTGATGCGCCAAGTAATGCAGCGATTGATCCGTCAGCTGCACTTACAACTTCGGTACCGAATTGAAGTGTACCTTTACCGCCAGCATCAGTGTCTTTAATTACTTGCACACGTTGCCCAGCAACTACAATATCCCAATCTTCACTTTTCGCATTCGGAATGAATTCGCGTAATTCTTCCATACGTTTTTCATGTGATAACATAACTTGCTGAATTAAGTATTTTGTTAATCCCATTTCTTTTACACCAGCAGCTAACATCGTTAAGACGTTATTCGGTTTTACAGAACCGATTAAGTCAAGATTTGAGCCAGTTTTTAAGAACTTAGGAGAGAACCCTGCGAACGGTCCAAATAGTAAAGCTTTTTTATTGTCTATATATCTCGTATCAAGGTGAGGTACAGACATTGGCGGAGCGCCAACTTTAGCTTTACCGTATACTTTCGCATGATGTTGCTCGATAACTTTTTGATTTTTACATACCATAAATAGTCCACTTACCGGGAATCCACCAATATGTTTTGATTCAGGGATGCCAGTCTTTTGTAGTAGAGGTAGACTACCACCACCGCCGCCGATAAAGACGAATTTTGCAGTATGATGTTCGATTTTACCACTATTCATATCGTGTACTTTTACTTCCCACAAACCATTCTTCGTACGTTTAATATTTTCGACACTGTGTTTGTAGTTTAGCTCAACATTTTTCGTTTGTAAGTAATCAAACAACATACGAGTTAATGCACCGAAGTTAACATCTGTTCCAGAGTCAATCTTCGTTGCAGCCATTGGTTCGTTAGGTGTACGTCCTTCCATAATGAGTGGAAGCCATTTTTTTAATGTTTCAGGAGCATCAGAAAATTCCATACCTTGAAACAGTGGATTTTTTGAAAGCGCTTCAAAACGGTTTTTTAGAAACTCAACATTTTTTTCACCTTGTACTAAACTCATATGAGGTAGAGGCATAATAAAATCTTGTGGATTACGAATTAATTTGCTTTTTACAAGATATGCCCAAAATTGTCTTGAAAGCTGGAATTGCTCATTCACTTTTACAGCCTTACTAATATCTATAGATCCGTCAGATTTTTCGGAAGTATAGTTCAGTTCGCATAGCGCAGAATGCCCTGTACCTGCATTATTCCATTCGTTAGAGCTTTCTTCCCCGGCACTTGCGAGTTTTTCAAAAACTTTAATTTCCCATTCAGGTGCTAATTCTTTTAGTAATGAGCCTAACGTTGCACTCATAATTCCTGCACCAATTAAGATAACGTCTGTTTTTTGCTGCATGTTGCTCATGATAATCTCTCCATCCCCTATATTGGCAAAAAAGAGTAGGTGTTTTTATATCTAAGCCGTAAAATGAAAACACCGCCTAGGCCCCACCTAGGTATTTACCTTTTTTGTCTCAATTATATAACCATCTCATACTCTATTATAATAATTAATAGACTAAAATATCTAGTGTTATCTGATAATTTTAAACTATTTAACGTTTTATTCGCCAAAAATCTTATTTAACAAGCTCTTTTAAGGTAGTAAATAGAAAAAAATTACAGTTTGAAATTATCCCGAAAAAGCTTACGTATACGAAAGTGGGGAGATTTGATACCTTTTTATGGAATTTCTGCACTTTAAATAGTAAGATTATTCTGTGATATTAAAAAGGAGGGATACCAATGCGTACACAAGAACAAATCGCAAACTTATTTCGAAATTTTTCAATAAAGGAATGTAAAGGGTCAAGTGACTTATATGAATACTTATCAATACAAATTGCTGAAGATGAGGAAGTACTTACACTATCTTCCTACGCTCAAGCAGGCCAACCAGTCCCAAACTTACTATTAGGAGCCGTACATTATTTATTACTAACAGGGAAAGAACATCATGTAAAAACGTATTATAGTAGCTTAGTTGAAAATGCTAATACGGATTTAGAAAAAGCTTTTTATCATTTTAAAGAATTCTGTAAAACGTACCGAGAAGAAATCATTATTTTATTACAAACGAAACTCGTTCAAACGAATGAAGTAAGGCGATGTGCGTACTTATACCCAAGTTTCTGTTACATATTTAGTAAAGTGAAGAAGCCGTTAGTGTTAATTGAAATTGGGACAAGTTCTGGATTACAACTATTCTGGGACCAATATAGCTATTCGTACGGAACAGATGAAACATACGGAAATATAAATTCAAATGTGCATGTAACTTCTGAAATAAGAGGGGAGAATGTGCCTCATTTTCTAAAAGAAAGTCCATCTGTCGTAGAAAGAATCGGACTAGACTTACATGTGAATGATTTACATAGTGATGAAGATTATTTATGGTTACGTTCACTCATCTGGCCAGAACATAAAGAAAGACTTGAAATGTTTGACCAAGCAGCATCGTTAGTAAAAAATGAATCTGCCCAATTAATAGAAGGAGACGGTGTGGAGCTATTGCCATCTATTATTGAACAAATAAGTGAAGATGCTGTAATCTGTATTTTCCATACACACGTCGCAAATCAAATACCTGAACAAGTAAAATATAAGCTAGAAAAACAAATACAAGAAATCGGCGCAAAACGTGATGTATTCCACCTGTATAACAACATGTGGGATCGGGACCTTCATATTGATTATTATATTAACGGAAACGAATATCGTGAAACGGTTGGGGAAACAGAAGGGCATGGGAGATGGTTTAGTTGGAATCTTGGGAAAGAGACGCTTTGTTAATATTTCTTCAAAATAAAAAATAGCTAATGGGAATATGCCATTGAAGTGACCCCTAAAAGTTAGACACGGTTATTTCATTAGGCAGCTTGATAAAAGTGAGTCCGGTATTGTACCGGG
>NZ_MAOE01000123.1 GCF_001884185.1 Bacillus albus | reverse complement strand
CCATTTCACGGGCACGTTTGGGCGAGTCGGCAGTGAGGTTCACCAGTGTCCGTCCCTTCAGGGCATCTCCCACGGGGCCAAGGACTTCATGGACGACATTATAGTCCAGAACACAAATGATCACCAGGGGGCTTGCAGAGACCGCGCCGGTGACTGAATTTGAAAGGGTCGCCCCCTGAGAAATAAGGTAATCGGCTTTTTCGGCAGTTCGGTTCCATAATGTCGTAGGGTGACCGTTCATCAGGAATGCACCAGCTAGCGCCTGGCCCATCGGACCTAAGCCGATAACTGTAATAGGTGAACGGTGCGGGTTCTCCATCACAGATACATCTGTATCTGATACTTGACTGATATTTTGTTTTTTCTCACTTTGGTCATTTTTCTTCAATGAAAATGCCTCCTTTCAGATGTTCAAACTTAATTCTAAAGTATGACACCAGTGTCATAGTCAACAAAAATATTTTGGTTATAATATTTAAACAAACCAGTTATAAGTAATCTATTATTCCATTAAAGGGCGAGATTGCGGAAAAGTAGTGAAAAGTGATACATATTATCCATGACTAATATGTATCACTCTTTATTATTTATGGCTTTTTACGATTTAGGTCTTGATAATGAAATAAAGTTGGATAAAAGATATATTTTGAAACATTTGCTTATTTTGAAGGAGGTAAATATGAATTACATTTCACCGAAAGAAGAAATGTTAAAAGCGAAACGGTGGTCTAAAGATATGATAGCAGCGGGTCGTGGTCATACCGTTGCTCTTAAATCGGATGGCAAAGTGATGGCGGTAGGTTGGAATGAGTATGGTCAATGTAATGTGAGTGATTGGCGCGATATTGTAGCGATAGCGGCTGGTTGTGCGCATACGGTCGGTCTTAAATTAGATGGCACTATGGTAGCGATAGGTGATAATACATACGGTCAATGCGATGTAGGTAGTTGGCGCAACATCCGATTGCCTGGCAAATAGTCAATGTACAACAAATCATTAGTAATATTATTCTATTTTAGGAGTAATTATGGAATAGAACATGTACATAAGAATCCCTTTCCAAAAGGGGGTCTTATTCTTTTCCGTAAAATGAAGGATTAAATGGAGTTTTTAAACAAATTTTATTTCAAAGCTACAGTAGAAGAGATAAATAAGACATAGGAGAGCTGAAGAAATGCTTAAAAAGTTTTTGATTCCTTTACCGGATGTTTTACTTGTATGCGTTGTTCTCTACATAACATACACAACTACTTTTAGTTTTGGACAGATGTTAGTAATTTCAATTGCAATCGGAATCATTGGCGGTCTTGTTATAAGAATTTGTACGGATTTATTCATGTATATAAGGTGGACAATTAAACAGAGGAAATCTTGAATATGTTGTATTGCAATTAGGAGGAAAGGAAATGAATAAGAAAAAGAGTAGAGTGAAAAATGAAATCGCACTTTGGACATTAACAGCGGCTGTTCTCATCATTGCATGGTATTTTTTTCAAAGATAAAAATGCATCGTACTTAAAAGGTACGATGCATTTTTATTATTTTTTTTGCCAATTTTCTTTTATAAAGCCTTCACGACCAGATTCTTTTTGCTCAGTAGCATATTTTTCTGGGTTCTTTTTATAGAAATGTTGATGGTATTCTTCAGCCTCATAAAAAGGTGCAGCCGGGCGAATTTCAGTTACGATTGGCTCTTTAAACATACCGCTTTCTGCAAGAGTTTGTTTTGATTTTTCAGCAAGCTCTTTTTGCGTTTCGTTATGACAAAAAATAGCAGTGCGATAAGAGGGGCCACGGTCAAAGAATTGACCACCATCATCAGTTGGATCGATTTGTGGCCAATATAAATTTAGTAATTTTTCGTATGGAAAAATAGAAGGATCGAATGTAATTTGTACAACTTCTAAATGACCAGATGTACCAGCTTTTACTTGTTCGTATGTTGGGTTTTCTACATGACCACCTGCATAGCCAGAAAGTACTTTATGAATACCAGGAAGTTCATCAAATGGCTTTACCATGCACCAAAAGCAACCGCCTGCAAAGGTTGCGAGTTCGTATGTTTTTTCGGACATTGCTGTAATCCTCCTAAATATATATGTTTTATATAGTATTATATAAATTGTTTTATTGCGCAATAAAAAAGATTTGAAAATATATGTTTTTTTATAAACAAGATCCTCCGCTAACATCAATTAATTGTCCAGTAACCCAGCGACTGTCTGGAGAAGCGAGAAATGCCGCGGTATCGGCAATATCTTCTACTTCACCTAAGCGATTAAATGCGGAGATGGTAGTAGCGTACTGTTTCATCATTGGGTCGCTCAAGAGTTCCGCATTCATATCTGTTTTAATAAATCCAGGAAGTATTGCATTCACTGTTATTCCTCGTGCTCCGAGCTGTTTTGCTAGCGTGAAAGTCATTGTATTAATAGCGCCTTTCGTCATACTATAGGCAACGAAATCAGGTAAGGAAATGCGAGTGGCAGCGGATGAAATATTAATAATTCGGCTATTGTCACGTAAACGAGATAGAGCTTGTTGGATGATAAAGAATGGTGCTTTTGTATTAATTGAAACCATTCTATCAAAAAATTGTTCAGTCGTTTCTTCAATAAAAGCACCTGGACCAATTCCAGCGTTATTTATTAAAATATCAAATTTAGTACTACCAGTTCTTTTTTGTAATTCGCTATCTAAAGAACTATAAAGTGTTTCTACACCATGTAAAGATTCAAGATTTGCACAGATAGAAAAAGCAGATCCGCCATTTGATTGAATTTCATACACAGTTTCTTCAGCATCTTCTTTTCGATTTCCGTAATGAATAGCAACTAATGCACCATCGTTTGCTAAACGTTTTGCAATAGCACGTCCAATTCCTCGGCTTGCTCCTGTAACTAATGCCACTTTTCCTTTTAACATAGTTTTCTCATCTCCTCATAAAATTTTATATGTTATTAAGTTATTTTTCTTTATGTAGTAATGCGAACATACTTAAGTAATATATGAGTATGTGTAAGAAGTTCATTCTGATTTTGTTTTGAGAAAAAATAAATAGACTTCTCTTAAATTAATTGAATTTTATTTTTTTTAGAAAAACATGTTGACAATGAAAAGAACAACGTCCTATAATACGTTTAACAAATAAAAGTTAATTAAGAATTTTCTAACTTTATATGTTGCATATGCAAAGAAGAGGAAAGTAGATGGTTATGATCGTTTCAGAGAGCTGCTCCTAGGCTGTGAGAGTAGTAACAATCGAATCATTGAAGATCACCTCGGAGCATCGCTTGCGAAAAGGAAACTGAGTAGAGGGCGGCGGCATCGTCTCCGGTAAAAGGACGGGGGTCTAATTGGACCTGCAAAGCTTATATTTCGCGAGAAGTATAAGGAAGCTGAGTGGTACCGCGAAACTCTCGCCTCAGCAATCAAAGCTACTAAATTGTAGTAGTTGATTGCTGAGGCGAGAGTTTTTATTTTAAAAAATCGAATAAGAGAATGCGTAGAAGAGGAGAGTAAATGATAAAAATTGTTTCAGAGAGCCGCCTAGAAGCTGTGAGGGTGGTAACAATTTCATCATTGAAGATCACCTCGGAGCACTACTTTTGAAACTAGTAAAAAGTAGCGGAGTTGTTTCCGATAGAAAAACAAAAGTCTAATTGGACTTGCAGAGCTTATATTTCGTGAGAAGTGTAAGGAAGCTGAGTGGTACCGCGATTCCCTCGTCTCAGCAATGGATTGCTACAAGTATGTAAGTAATCGATTGTTGAGACGAGTATATTTTTAAGGGTTATATACTGAATATTCTGTTAAAAACACTCATCTCAGCAATCGATATAGAAATAGATTGCAAAAATAGAGAGAAAAAAAGAGGAGCGATGTGAGATGGGAAACCAGTACATTTATATGAATGGGGAATTTGTAGAAAAGGAAAAGGCAGTTGTTTCAGTATATGATCACGGTTTTTTATACGGAGATGGTGTATTTGAAGGGATTCGTAGTTACGGTGGAAATGTATTTTGTTTAAAAGAACATGTAAAACGATTATATGAATCGGCAAAATCTATTTTACTTACAATCCCACTGAAGGTTGAAGAAATGGAAGAAGCGGTTTTACAGACACTTCAAAAAAATGAGTATGCAGATGCCTACATTCGCTTAATTGTTTCAAGAGGAAAAGGGGACTTAGGACTTGATCCGAGAAGTTGTGTGAAACCGAGCGTTATTATCATTGCAGAACAATTAAAATTATTCCCACAGGAATTTTATGATAATGGATTAAGCGTTGTATCTGTTGCATCAAGACGTAACACGCCAGATGCATTAGACCCACGCATTAAGTCAATGAACTACTTAAATAATGTACTTGTAAAAATTGAAGCGGCGCAAGCAGGAGTGCTAGAGGCACTTATGTTAAATCAACAAGGATATGTTTGTGAAGGATCTGGAGATAATGTTTTCGTTGTGAAAGATGGAAAAGTGCTAACACCTCCTTCATATTTAGGAGCGTTAGAAGGCATTACGAGAAATAGTGTTATTGAGTTATGTGAGCGACTGAGTATCCCGTGTGATGAAAGACCATTCACTCGCCATGACGTTTATGTAGCAGATGAAGTGTTTTTAACAGGAACGGCAGCAGAATTAATTCCAGTTGTAAAAGTTGATTCAAGAGAAATTGGAGATGGGAAACCAGGAAGTGTAACGAAACAATTGACAGAGGAATTTAAAAAGTTAACGAGAGAAAGAGGAGTACGTGTTCCAGGACTGGCGGAAAGTTTACTGTAGGTAGGGAGAGGAGTTATTTGAAATGGAGCAGTATACAACACGTGAGAAATTGCAGTGTGAAGAAGTGAAAGGTGCCGGACACGTTATCCAATGTTTGAAAAAATTAGGCGTAACGACTGTTTTCGGTTATCCGGGCGGAGCGATTTTGCCAGTATACGATGCGTTATACGGAAGTGGTTTGAAGCATGTTTTAACTCGTCATGAACAAGCTGCTATTCATGCGGCAGAAGGATATGCGAGAGCTTCTGGAAAGGTCGGGGTAGTCTTTGCTACCTCTGGCCCAGGGGCGACAAATTTAGTTACGGGTTTAGCAGATGCTTATATGGATTCGATTCCTTTAGTTGTTATTACAGGGCAAGTTGCAAAGCCTCTCATCGGGAAAGATGGATTTCAAGAAGCAGATGTTGTTGGGATTACAGTACCTGTTACGAAGCATAATTACCAAGTTCGTGATGTGAATCATTTATCACGCATTGTACAAGAAGCTTTTTACATCGCCGAAAGCGGGCGACCGGGACCGGTATTAATTGATATTCCAAAAGATGTTCAAAATGAAAAGGTAACAAGTTTTTATAATGAAGTAATTGAGATTCCAGGATATAAGTTAGAGCCTATGCCAGACAGTGTGAAGCTGAAAGAGGTAGCTAAAGCAATTTCAGAAGCAAAACGTCCACTTCTTTATATCGGCGGAGGGGTCATTCATGCAGGCGGCTCTGATGAACTCATCAAATTTGCGAGGGAGAATCGTATTCCTGTCGTTTCCACTTTAATGGGACTTGGTGCATATCCGCCGGGAGATTCATTATTTTTAGGAATGCTCGGCATGCATGGAACGTACGCTGCAAATATGGCAGTAACAGAATGTGATTTACTACTTGCTTTAGGTGTTCGCTTTGATGATCGTGTAACAGGAAAATTAGAACTCTTTTCTCCGCATTCGAAAAAGGTACATATTGATATAGATCCTTCAGAGTTTCATAAAAATGTAACTGTGGAATATCCGGTTGTTGGTGATGTGAAAAATGCGTTACATATGTTGTTACATAGGCCGATTGATACACAGACAGATGAATGGCTTACGAAAATTAAGAAGTGGAAAGAGGAATACCCTCTTTCCTACAATCAAAAATTAATGGAGTTAAAACCACAGCATGTTATTAGTCTAGTAAGTGAATTAACGAATGGTGAAGCGATTGTAACGACAGAAGTAGGACAGCATCAAATGTGGGCTGCTCATTATTATAAAGCGAAAAACCCACGGACTTTTCTCACATCTGGCGGACTAGGAACGATGGGATTTGGTTTCCCAGCGGCAATTGGTGCTCAGCTTGCAAAAGAAGAAGAACTCGTCATTTGTATTGCAGGCGATGCTTCTTTTCAAATGAACATTCAAGAACTACAAACAATTGCTGAAAATAATATTCCTGTAAAAGTATTTATTATAAATAACAAATTTTTAGGGATGGTAAGGCAATGGCAAGAAATGTTTTATGAAAATCGTTTATCAGAATCAAAGATTGGATCGCCAGATTTTGTGAAAGTGGCAGAAGCTTATGGAGTGAAGGGATTAAGGGCGACAAATTCATCAGAGGCGAAACAAGTGATGTTAGAAGCATTTGCTCATGAAGGTCCTGTCGTAGTTGATTTTTGTGTAGAAGAAGGTGAAAACGTATTTCCGATGGTTCCGCCAAACAAAGGGAATAACGAAATGATTATGAAGAGGTGGGAAGAATGAGTCATACTTTTTCACTCGTTATTCATAACGAGCCAAGCGTCTTATTACGTATAAGTGGAATTTTTGCTCGGCGTGGGTATTATATTTCTTCTTTACATTTAAACGAAAAAGATACTAGTGGTGTTTCTGAAATGAAACTCACAGCAGTTTGTACTGAAAATGAAGCGACATTACTTGTTAGTCAGTTGAAAAAATTAATTGATGTACTGCAAGTAAATAAATTATAAGGAGTGTATCGAATATGAAAACGTATTATGAGAAAGATGCAAATGTAGAGTTATTACAAGGGAAAACAGTTGCGGTAATTGGTTATGGATCTCAAGGTCATGCGCAGGCACAAAATTTACGTGATTCTGGTGTAGAAGTTGTAGTTGGTGTTCGCCATGGTAAGTCTTTTGAAGTAGCAAAAGCAGATGGATTTGAAGTAATGCCTGTTTTAGAAGCAGTTCGAACCGCGCAAGTTGTACAAATGTTATTGCCGGATGAACAGCAAGCACATGTGTATAAAGCAGAAGTAGAACAAAATCTCCGTGAAGGGCAAATGTTACTTTTCTCACATGGATTTAATATTCACTTCGGACAAATTAATCCGCCAAGTTACGTAGATGTAGCGATGGTCGCACCAAAAAGTCCAGGTCATCTCGTTCGCCGTGTATTCCAAGAAGGAAATGGTGTTCCGGCATTAGTCGCAGTACATCAAGATGCTACGGGAACGGCATTACGTGTAGCGCTTGCGTATGCAAAAGGTGTAGGTTGTACACGTGCAGGTGTAATTGAAACGACATTCCAAGAAGAAACGGAGACAGATTTATTCGGAGAGCAAGCAGTGCTTTGCGGCGGGGTAACGGCACTTGTGAAAGCTGGTTTTGAAACATTAACAGAAGGCGGATATCGGCCTGAAATTGCATACTTTGAATGTTTACATGAATTAAAGTTAATTGTTGATTTAATGTACGAAGGTGGTTTAACGAACATGCGCCATTCTATTTCCGATACGGCGGAGTTCGGAGATTATGTAACAGGATCGAGAATTGTTACAGATGAAACGAAGAAGGAAATGAAGCGTGTTCTGACAGAAATTCAGCAAGGTGAATTCGCGAAGAAGTGGATTTTAGAAAATCAAGCTGGGCGTCCAACATATAATGCGATGAAAAAAGCAGAGCAAAATCATCAGTTAGAAAAAGTAGGGGCAGAGCTTCGTGAAATGATGAGCTGGATTCATGCACCGAAAGAATTAGTAAAGAAATAGAGTAAGTGATTGTAAGTGAAAAATACGTAAGAGGGGATTGGACAAGATGAGAAGTGACATGATTAAAAAAGGTTTTGATAAAGCGCCGCACCGTAGTTTATTAAAAGCAACTGGTTTGAAAGATGAAGATTTTGATAAACCGTTTATAGCTATCTGTAATTCTTTTATTGAAATTATTCCAGGCCATAAGCACTTAAATGAGTTTGGGAAACTTGTTAAAGAAGCAGTGCGTGCAGCAGGTATGGTTCCATTTGAATTTAATACAATTGGAGTAGATGACGGTATTGCAATGGGGCATATCGGTATGCGTTACTCGCTTCCGAGTCGTGAAATCATTGCAGATTCAGTAGAAACGGTTGTAAATGCACATTGGTTTGATGGCATGATTTGTATTCCAAACTGTGACAAAATCACACCCGGTATGATGATGGCTGCACTTCGTATTAACATTCCAACTGTATTTGTTTCAGGTGGTCCGATGGCGGCTGGAAAAACATCTAAAGGAGACGTTGTCGATTTAAGTTCTGTTTTCGAAGGAGTAGGAGCTTATCAATCTGGGAAAATTTCAGAAGAAGAATTAAAGGATATTGAAGATCATGGCTGTCCATCTTGCGGTTCTTGTTCTGGTATGTTTACAGCGAATTCTATGAATTGTTTATGTGAAGTGTTAGGTTTAGCTCTTCCGGGTAACGGAAGTATTTTAGCTATCGACCCAAGACGTGAAGAATTAATTAAACAAGCAGCAGAAAAATTAAAAATTTTAATTGATAGAGATATTAAACCGCGAGACATTGTAACAGAAGAAGCAATTGACGATGCGTTCGCGCTTGATATGGCGATGGGCGGTTCAACAAATACAGTGTTGCACACATTGGCTCTCGCGCAAGAGGCGGGTTTAGATTATGATATGAACCGTATTGATGCCGTTTCAAGGCGTGTACCACATTTATGTAAAGTAAGTCCTGCTTCCAATTGGCATATGGAAGATATTGATCGAGCGGGCGGGATTAGTGCAATTTTGAAAGAGATGAGTCGAAAAGAGGGAGTACTTCATTTAGATCGTATTACTGCTACTGGGCAGACGTTAAGAGAAAATATTGCTGAGGCAGAGATTAAAGATAAAGAAGTAATTCATTCTCTTGAAAACCCTCATAGTGAAGAAGGGGGATTACGTATATTAAAAGGAAATCTTGCGAAAGATGGGGCAGTTATTAAAAGCGGGGCAACCGAAGTAAAACGATTTGAAGGACCTTGCGTTATTTTTAATTCACAAGATGAGGCGCTTGCGGGCATTATGCTTGGGAAAGTGAAGAAAGGCGATGTAGTTGTTATTCGCTATGAAGGACCAAGAGGCGGCCCTGGTATGCCGGAAATGTTAGCACCAACGTCAGCGATTGCTGGTATGGGATTAGGTGCAGATGTTGCGCTATTAACGGATGGTCGTTTCTCGGGTGCTTCACGTGGTATTTCAGTAGGGCATATTTCACCAGAAGCAGCTGCGGGCGGAACGATTGCACTTCTTGAACAAGGGGATATCGTTTGTATCGATGTTGAGGAAAGATTGTTAGAAGTAAGAGTGAGTGATGAAGAATTAAATAAGCGTAAAAAAGAGTGGAAAAGACCAGAACCGAAAGTGAAAACTGGCTGGCTTGGACGTTATGCACAAATGGTAACATCGGCGAATACAGGTGCAGTTCTAAAAATCCCGGATTTTGATTGAGCCAATTTAAAAAAGATAAGGATGATATATAATGGTGCAGAAGGTAAAGGAGAGAGTGAAAATTGAAGATATCTTAATGGCACATAATTGCATGAAAGATATCATTATTAAAACACCGTTACAACGTGATACAGTTTTATCTGAGAAATATGATTGTGACGTTTATGTAAAACGAGAAGACTTACAATTGATTCGCTCTTTCAAAATTCGTGGTGCGTACAATTTAATTCAAAGTTTATCGGAAGAACAATTACAAAACGGCGTTGTTTGTGCAAGTGCTGGTAATCATGCACAAGGAGTTGCTTATACGTGCAATTTATTGAAGATTCCGTCAAATATATTTATGCCGACAACGACACCTAAACAAAAAGTATCGCAAGTACAATTTTTCGGTGGTGATTTTGCAGAAATTGTATTAGTTGGTGATACATTTGATAGCTCTTTCCAAGAAGCACAGCGCTATTGTGAAGAAAATAGAATGACGTTCGTTCATCCATTTGATGATCCGTATGTAGTTGCTGGTCAAGGAACAGTGGCAGTTGAAATTATGCATGATATGGAGAAACCAGTGGATTATATCTTTACAGCAATTGGTGGTGGTGGATTAGCATCAGGTGTTGGTACATATGTAAAAGGTGTTAGTCCTGCTACAAAAGTCATTGGTGTAGAGCCGATGGGAGCTGCCTCTATGAAAGAGGCCTTTCTTCAAAATGAAAATGTCGCATTAGAGAAAATAGATAGTTTTGTTGATGGGGCAGCTGTTAAAAAGGTCGGAAAGTTAACATTTGAAACTTGTAAAGATGTAATTGATGACATTGTTTTAGTACCAGAGGGAAAAGTTTGTACGACGATTTTAGAACTGTATAAGAAAAATGCAATTGTAGCTGAACCGGCTGGTGCCCTATCTATTGCAGCGCTTGATTTATATAGAGATGAAATAAAAGGTAAAACAGTTGTATGTACGCTAAGTGGTGGAAATAACGATATTGATAGAATGCAAGAAATGAAAGAACGTTCGCTCATTTACGAAGGATTAAAACATTACTTCATCATTGAATTCCCGCAGCGTTCAGGTGCGCTAAGAGAATTTCTTGATAAAGGATTAGGACCAGAAGATGATATTACGCGCTTTGAATACATTAAGAAACATAATAAAGAAAATGGTCCAGCGTTAGTCGGCGTAGAGTTGAAACATAAAGAGGATTATGAGCAATTAATTACTCGTTTTAAAGAAAATAATATTCAATTTATGGAGCTTAATAAAAACCCTGTTTTGTTTGATTTACTTATTTAATAGAAGGAAAGAGTTAGCATCCAAATAAAAAAAGATAGATACAAGCAAGGGAAATGCTGCTTGTTCTATCTTTTTTATAGTTAAACTAATTATTTTCCATATTCAAGAAGGATAAAGCTAGTTAACCAAAAGAGTATCGCAATACGAATGATTACATACATAGTAAATTCAAAGGTAGTAAGTTTTCGCTCGCGTTTTATTTTTTTTAGAAGTCTAACAGAGAAAAATGAACATAAAAGTAGAACGGCTATAGATATTTTATAAATGTTTTCTAACAAACTTACATTTTCTAATAAGTCTTTCAGCATGTTCATCACCTATTCTGTAAAGTATGTTACAGAAAAATAGATTTTGCGTTGTCTAGTTTCGTTTGTTTTTTATGTTCCCTGTATCATCAATTTCTACATCAGTTGAAATCGTTTGTAAATATTGTAGAGCTTTTCTCTTTTCCTCCTCATTTACAGGGGAGATTTGGTTGTTACGGATGATGTAAGGATTGAATGACATTTGGACATCCTTTCCTTTAAAAGTTAAAGTTAATACGCCAGTTTCGGCGCTTTTCCCGCTCACGTAACTTGGGAATAAAAAGTTTCCTAATGAGTAAGCGATAGGAACTTTATTATAATACTCAAATCCTTGAAGCCAATGTGGGTGACTTCCGACAATCGCGTCGGCTCCTGCTTCAACCATTTTAGGTACATATTGTTTTTGGTATTCTACCGGACGATTTGATTTTTCAACGCCCCAATGCATATAGACAATTAAATAGTCTGCATCTTTCTTTTGCTCTTTAATTGTTTTTGTTACGAGATTTAAATCATATCCGTTCGCAACACCAGGTTTATTGTCGCCAGCTACCCAATTCGTATCAGGCATAAATCGAACGAAGGAAAGAAATTTGAACTTTTTCCCTTTTACAGTCATTTCTCGTGCTGTATATGCATCTTTTGCATTTTTCCCAGCTCCAATGTAAGGGAACTTTAATTTTTCTACGTGAGAAATTGTGTCTAATAATCCATCTTGCCCATAATCAAGTGTATGGTTATTCCCAATATTTACGATGTCATATCCAGTGTTTTTTATCGCTTGAAGCGTGGATGGATCACTTTTAATCCAAAACAGTTGTCCAGGAGCTTTCTTTTCTCTCATTGTAAATGCTGACTCTAGATTAACGAAAGAAATATCAGCTTTTGTTATTTCTTCTTTTACATGCTGGAATGGATAATCAGCCCCGTTTTTTTCGATTACAGGACGTAATTGCCAATCGAACATTGTATCACCAGAGAAGGTGAGTGTGATTTCAGGATTTTCTATTTTCTTTTCATTTGTTGAAGCGGTTTTACTAGATTTGTTTTGCAAATCGGGTTTGTCTTTCGCTTTTGAAGTAAAAGAGTAGTTAATTAATAAAACAATTGGTGTAATGCAAAAGGCTATTAACAGAAATCGTTTTAGTAAAGTTTTCATAAATACCGTCCCTTTTGAATGTATACCGCAATTTGTGAGCAATAAAACTCACGTTAAGTAAAGTTTCATATTATGTATAACTACAAAAAATTGCGGTTTATATTGTCAAAAACATTTGTTAATATTCTCAATATTAAGTTAACATATAGATAACCAGTAAATCAATAAATAAACCAAAATATAGAAATAAAGAATTCGAAGGGTGAAGAATGAGAAATGGTTATATTAGGAGCAGTTGTAAATGGGGTTTGTATAATACTTGGTACTTTACTAGGTAAATTATTTAGTAGAATTCCAGAAAGTACGAAGGGAACAATTATGCATGCAATCGGTTTAGCGGTTACTGTGCTTGGACTTCAAATGGCATTGAAAAGTGAAAATTTTCTTGTTGTCATACTAAGTTTAGTAATTGGTACCGTCATTGGGGAATGGTTACAATTAGAGGGAAAGTTAAAACAGTTAGGAGATTGGCTAGAAAATAAAGTTGGGTCGAAAGGGAAAGGTAGCATATCAGAAGGTTTTGTAACAGCTACTTTAATTTTTGCAATTGGTGCGATGGGGATACTTGGTGCACTCGACAGCGGGATTCGCGGCAATCATGATATTTTATTTACAAAGGCAATTATCGATGGATTTATTTCTATTATATTAACGACAACTTTAGGGATTGGCGTAGTATTTTCAGCGATTCCAGTAATTTTATATGAAGGTGGCATCGCAGTTTTTGCAACACAAATTAATAGTGTTGTCCCGAAAGAATTAATGAATCAATTCATAGTGGAAATGACAGCTACAGGCGGTATTATGATAGCCGCTATTGGATTGAACTTACTGGGATTTATTAAAATTAAAGTCGCAAATTTACTTCCAGGTATATTAGTAGTTGGAATCATTGTTTCACTTATTTATAGTTACGGTTTAATAGTAAAGTAGGGGATGGAGATACAGATGGAGGAATTTCAATTTACAAAACGTGTGCATAACATATTGAAGATTGCAGCAGAAGAGGGAGAAAGTAATATCATTCAACCAGTTCATTTATTTATTGGCATGTGTAAAGAAGGTACTGGCGTATGCAGCGAGTTGTATATGTATTTGTTTCGTAACGTGGGTACAGATTTTTTAGAAAAGCTTTCAATACAAAAACAAAATGATTTAACGAATCAAGAGTATAAAAAAATAGGGCATTATAAGTTATCATATAAGACGCTAGAAGTTTTACAAATAGCGAAAAAACGTATGGAACGTTTTCAACAAGTAATAATGAATGAAGGACATGTTATAGATGCACTATTTCGAGCGGATACGTTTATTGAAAATCTACAAATACAAAAAGATATATTACGTATTCTATCTGAGCCAAGAGATTTAGCGGTCGATTTAAAATGTTTTGGTCCTACTTATAATCATTTAATTTGTACGGTTAGAAAGGCTAACCCTTCTGATTTTGAAAAATTAGCAAGTTTTGTTAATGAGGAATTTGGTGAACGTTGGTTACATACGGTCGAGTATGGATTTCGTACATATAAAGAAAATTTACCTATTTATATAGCAGAACAAGAAGAAGTGATAGTAGGTTTCGCTTGTTATGATGTAGTGAGAGGGAAGAAAGGATTGTTTGGTCCAATGGGCACAGCAAAGCAAAATCGTGTGAAAGGTGTAGGTAAGGAATTGTTACATCGTTGTTTACATAGTATGAAGCAAGATGGATATGAATACGCAATAATTGGACAAGCAGGTCCGATTGAGTTTTATGAAAGAAATTGTGATGCGCGTTTAATACCGTTAGAGAATAAGTGACCAACTCCATATAGGGGAGTTGGTTTTTTTATGAAAATAATGTAGGGAAGTAGTGATTCTTACTAGAAAATAGCGGGTTTTGTAGTAAATCTTACAAATAAAGCAAATTACTAAACTTTTTACAAGAAAGGGTGTAGAATGGGTATCTAAAGAAAGAAGGTGTGAAAATGGCCAGCTGGAAACGAAATTTGATGATTTGTTGGCTAGGTTGTTTTACCACTGCAGCCGGTATGAGTTTAGTAATTCCTTTTTTATCTTTTTATATTGAGGAATTGGGAGTAACTGGCACTTCTAGTATTGCACAGTGGTCGGGACTTGCATTTGGTATAACATTTTTAATGGGTGCGATCGTATCACCAATATGGGGAAAACTTGGTGATATACATGGACGGAAATTGATGCTGATTCGTGCGAGCCTTGGTATGGCGATTATTATGACGCTTATGGGGTTTGTAACGGATGTGTATCAACTAGTCGCACTAAGATTTTTGATGGGAGCAGTATCTGGTTTCCTTTCAACAGCGATGACATTTATTGCAGCAGAAACTCCGAAAGAGCATTCAGGTTGGGCAATTTCTACAATTTCAACTGGTGGAGTGAGCGGTTCTTTACTCGGTCCATTACTTGGTGGTTATTTGTCAGAGTTAATTGGAATGCGTCATGTTTTTCTTGTTACAGGAGCTTTTTTATTCCTTTCTTTTCTCATCGTTTTTTTCTTCCTACATGAAGAGAATCACTCCGCTCAAGCAAAAAAAGTACAAACGAAAAAAGTATGGGCGATGGTTCCAGCGAAGCATTTAATTATTAGTTTGTTTGTAACAACATTTATTATTCAACTTGCTAATATGTCTGTTCAACCAATTGTTACATTGTACGTAAAAAATTTAGTAGGTCCTCATACTGCACATATTGAAACAATTGCGGGTGCAGTTATGTCAGCGACAGGGTTAGCAGTTATTTTGGCAGCACCAAGACTCGGACGATTATCAGATCAAATTGGTCCTCAAAAAACGTTAGTTGTAGCGTTGTTTGCTGCAGGAATTATTTTTATCCCGCAAGCATTTGTAACTTCAGCTTGGCAACTATTAATTCTTCGATTTTTATTAGGTATCGCACAAGCAGGATTATTACCTTCCGTACAAACTCTACTAAAACAACATACACCAACCCATGTAACGGGAAGAATATTTGGGTATAATCAATCGTTTCAGTTTTTAGGAAATATGATTGGACCAGTACTTGGTGGACAAATTGCAGCACATGCAGGCTTCCAATATGTTTTCTTCTCTACATCATCACTATTATTTATTGCGTGCATTTGGGTTTATTTTCATAATAAGAACGAAGAAGTATCAGAGAAACGACATTTGGAAGTTAGTTAACTAAGTGAATGAAAATGAAAAGGATGAAGCAGTGGTTGCTTCATCCTTTTTCTTTAAAATTTGAGACAAAGATAGCTTAACGTACCAAGCTCGTAACTGCGGTGAATGACTTCACCACTATTTTCACCACTTCCCATAGCGATAAATAAAGGAACAAAATGTTCTGCTCTTGGTACAGCTAATTGAGCATGAGGGGCATTTGTCTCCCAATGAAATAATGCATCTTTATCAGTAGTCTGCATATGTTTTATAATCCAATCATCAAATTCAATTGCCCATTGTTCGGGTGTACTTTGATTCCATTTCAGTGCTCGTAAGTTATGAACGGTAACACCGCTTCCGATTACTAAAATATCTTCTTGTCCAAGTCCTTTTAATGCTTCTCCAATCTTAAATTGCTCTTTTGCAGGAAGGAATGGATTGACTGATATTTGTACGACAGGAATATTTGCTTCTGGATACATACGGTGCAAGAGTGTCCATGAGCCGTGGTCTAAACCTCTCGTCATATTATGATGGACCGGAATACCTTTGTTTTTAAATTTTGTTTCTAACATGGATGCAATGTTAGAAGAGCCTTTCGCACGATATTTGATTTCGTATAACTCAGGAGGAAAACCTCCAAAATCATAAATTGTTTCATATTCGTTATCTGATGAAGAAATTGTTAGTACTTCGCTTTCCCAGTGAGCAGTGAAAATAACAATTCCTTTTGGTTTATATGTTTCTCCAAGTATTTTTAAAAACCTTGTATAGTCTGTATCTTGAATAGCAAGCATTGGTGATCCGTGTGCTAAAAATAATGATGGCATCATAATAGAAACCTCCCAAAAATATAATAATTACTTTATGTAAGTAACTATATGATTTTTATGGATGGTTCGTCAACATATTAATTTAAGAGCTAATTAGAAAAGTGAGTCATTTGTCATAATGAAGGCAATTGCATATAATACATAGTAAGAATAATGAATGGATATTCATTTTTAAAGATACATAATAGAGTTGGGAGCTGACGAAATGAACGTACAGGAAAGTTTCGTTACGGCATTGGATGGATCAGAAATTTATTTGCGTAAGTGGTTACCAGAAGGTGAACCGAAAGGGATTATTCAAATTGCACATGGTATGACAGAACATGCAGGTGTTTATACAGACTTTATTGATGCGTTATTAGAAGCGGGCTATGGTGTTTATGCGCATGATCATAAAGGTCATGGGAAAACGGTGAAAAGAGAAGAAGATTATGGTTATTTTAAACCCAATGTAGGTTGGAATGAGGCTGTGTCTGATGTGATTTTTGTATCTAAAACGATAAGAAAAGAGCAGACATGCCCGTTATTTTTACTTGGACATAGTATGGGTTCTTTTTTATCAAGGCGTGCTGTACAACTGAAGGGTGAATTGTATGATGGATTTCTTATTTCAGGAACTGGTGGAAATCCAGGACTTTTAGGAAGTATCGGTCATAAAGTAGCAACAATTGAGATGAAATTACGCGGGGAAAAAACGAAAAGTCCGATGCTAAACTTTTTATCTTTCGGAAACTTCAATTCACACTTTAAACCAAATCGTACAAAATTTGATTGGTTATCTTCAGATAATAATCAAGTAGATAAATATATTGCTGATCCGTTATGTGGATTCATTTGTACGACGAGTTTTTATCGCGAATTGTTTTCTGGTGTATTAGAAGTTAATAAACTAGAAGAGTTCAAAAAAACACCGAAAAACCTTCCAATACATATTTTTTCAGGAGATCGTGATCCTGTTGGGGATATGGGGAAAGGTGTAAAGGAAGTATATGAGAATTATAAAAAATGTGGCGTGAAAGATGTAACACTGCGTTTATATGAAAATGGAAGACATGAAATGTTCCATGAAGTAAATCGAGATGAAGTATTTCAAGATTTGATTTCTTGGTTAGATGGACATATTGTATGAGCAGAAACCTCACTTTTTGAAGTGAGGTTTCTTTAAGGATATGGAGGAGTAGTTATGAGTGAATTTGTAAATAAAGAATATGTAGAAATAGATTTTCAAGATGTTTTGATTAAAGAAGAGGAATTGAAAAATTGTACGTTCATAAAATGCCGTTTTAGAGGGATAGATGCATCGGAAGTTTCTACTGAAAATTGTAATTTCATAGAATGTGATTTTACCGGTGCTCTTTTTAACGCTTCTATTCATCAAGGAACTACATTTGCAAATTGTAAGTTTGTGGGTGCAAATTTATTCGTATCAAAGTTTGAAGAATGTAAAATGACTGGCTCTGATTTTGAAGAAGCGAATTTAGACGGAATAACTATCATATCGGGCGATTGGTCATATACGAATTTAAGGTTCGCGAACTTAAGTAAACAAATGTTGAAGGGTATACGTTTAATTGAAGCTGACCTATATGAATGTAATTTAGAAAAAGCAGATTTACGTGAAGCGGATTTAACCGGTGCACAATTAGGTAAGGCGAAACTTACCGGTGCAGATTTAAAAGGAGCGATAGTCGATAGAATTGACTTTACAAGTTTTGATTTAAAAAATGTGAAATTAGATATAGCGCAGGCAGTTGCAGTAGCAAGATGTTATGGAGCTAAGGTGAACTAAATTGTTTGAAAAACCGTTCAAAATGCTGAACATTTTTTCAAATCGTAATAGTAGTATAATAGTAAATGAGGTGTTAATACTATGGAAGATAAAACATTAGGTATACTACTAGATGTTGTTGGGGAATTATTTTCAGATGAAATATCAATCGCCGTGTCGAATACGGAAGAATATATTTATTATCGGCCAAGTAAACGAATTGATTTAAAGATTAGCGCTGGGGATCCTATTAAGGAAGGGACGATTGCTCATAAAGCAATAGTAACGAAGCAAAAAGCCTCTGAGTTTATTAACCGAGATGTTTTCGGTATTCCTTATCATGGAATGGCGGTACCATTTTCAAATAATGGAAAGATTGAAGGTTGCGTGACGGCAATTTATCCCGCTTTAACGGATGGGAAGTCAGTCGTTACTTTAAAAACAATAGACGGATGGGTTCCGGTTCCTTTCTCAAAGGTCATGTATTTAGAAGCTAAAGATAAAAAGACGTATGTGAATTCAGAAGAGTTAACTGGAACACATAAGTGCTCGCTACAAGAATTCGAATACTTGCTTCCGAAAGATTCGTTTATTAGATGCCATCGTTCCTTTATAGTAAATGTGAATCATATTAAAGCGATTTATCCTGATACGCATTCTACTTTTGTACTTTCAATGGATAACGGAGAGAGGGTACCAGTGAGTCAATCATATGCTAGCTATTTTCGTAAGCTTCTAGGATTCTAAAATGTTCTGCTTTAGAACCTAGATTTGCTGTTTTATCTGAATTTTCGGCATTGTATACAAAAATCCCTATTTTGATAGTGTTAATGTGTAAAATAATTATGAATATTCATTGGGAGAGGGAGTACATATGGAGAATAATTTAGATAGAATTAGGGATGAACGATTAAAAGATCGAGTAGTTACACCCGAAGAAGCAGCTTCATGGATTGAAAGTGGAATGACATTAGGTTTGAGTGGATTTACACGTGCTGGGGATGTAAAAGCAGTCCCATTTGCACTTGTAAACCGAGTAAAGAATGATAAATCTTTTAAAGTAAATGTTTATACAGGGGCTTCATTAGGTTCGGATGTAGATAAATTATTTGCTGAGGCAGGAATTTTAGGGAAAAGATTGCCTTTCCAAGCCGATGCGACTATGCGAAAAGGAATTAATAACGGCGACTTTTTATTTGTAGATCAGCACTTATCTCATACAGCAGAATTACTTCGTGCTGATGTTATGGATATAGATGTCGCTATTTTGGAAGCGGTTGCGATTACTGAAGACGGAATGATTATTCCAACGACTTCAATTGGTAATTCATTAGCATTTTCCTTGAATGCTAAGTCCATTATTATTGAAATGAATATGGCCCAATCCGCGCAACTAGAGGGGCTGCATGATTTATATGAACCAGGTAAACAAGGGGAAAGACTTCCAATTCCGCTCGTAAAAACGGATGATCGAATTGGAACGATTGGTATCCCAATTGATGCTGAAAAAGTGAAGGGGATTGTGTTTACGAATCAACTGGATTCACCATCGACAATTGTTCCTCCAGATGAAGAAACTGTTATAATGGCACAACATTTAATAGAGTTCCTTCGAGAAGAAGTTAAAGTAGGCCGATTAACAAATCGTTTAGCGCCGCTACAATCGGGAATTGGTTCAGTTGCTAATGCAGTATTGCACGGCATGCTAGATTCTGAGTTTGAAGATTTAGAAGTGTATTCTGAAGTTTTACAAGATGCGGTCTTTGATCTAATGGACGCTGGGAAAGTTAATTTTGCTTCTTGCTGCTCGATCACGCTTTCTGAAGAGAAAATGCAACAAGTATTTTCTAACTTTGAAAAATATCGTGACAAATTAATGATGCGCCCGCAAGAGATTTCTAATCACCCTGAAATCATTCGCCGCCTTGGGTTAATCTCAATTAATACGGCTTTAGAATTAGATATATACGGAAATGTTAACTCTACTCACGTTTTAGGCACAAAAATGATGAATGGTATAGGTGGTTCTGGTGATTTTGCGAGAAATGCACGCCTAGCTATCTTTGTTACGAAATCGATTGCAAAAGGTGGTAACATTTCAAGTATTGTTCCTTTCGTATCTCATGTAGACCATACGGAACACGATGTAGATGTTATCGTTACTGAACAAGGTTATGCGGATTTAAGAGGACTAGCGCCAAGAGAAAGAGTGGAACTAATTATTGAGAATTGCGCACATCCAATGTATCGTGATCAACTAAGAGCTTATTACGAAGAAGCACAAACAAGAGGTGGACAAACCCCTCATGTTTTAGAAAAAGCTTTTTCTTGGCATACGAATTATGCTAAAAATGGAACAATGCTTGAAGAAGTAGTAGAAACTGTTTAGAAGTGTAAAAATGATTTTTAATATAATATGCCATAAAGGTTAAAAGAAAAAGAACGCCAATTTTCAGGAATGGCGTTTTTTCTTTTGAAAAATTGTTACCTATTATGAAGAATTATAAAAGTAAGCTCTTATTTCCGGAAATAAGAGGTTTTTTAAATTGCTTTTCGAATCATTTTAAGAGTTTATATATCGAAGGTGAGGAGAAAGAATCATGAAGATAAGAGAAGCGTTATTAAGTGAAGGAAATGAATTAAGTGAACTCGCACTACAGTCAAAAGCAACGTGGGATTATAGTGAAGAATTCATACTTGCTTGTAAGGAAGATTTAACAATTACTGAAGAGTACATAAAAAATAATTTTGTATATGTTTTAGAAAACGATAATACGAAGATTGGGTTTTTCTCATTTTTACGTAATGAGAAAGCTCTCGATTTCTTATACATTCACCCTCGTTACAAAGGAAAGGGATATGGGAAAATAATGTGGAAATTTGTAATAGAGCAAGCAAAGGAACTAGGCATAAAAAGCTTTACGATTGATAGTGATCCGAATGCAAAAGGGTATTATTTAAAAATGGGAGCAAAGTTAATCGGAGAGACACCATCCACTGTTTTTGAGGATCGTTTACTGCCTCTTTTGAAATATGATGTGTAAAACAATTAATAGTAGGAGAAGATGAGAATGGATCATGTACAGAGAAAACAAATATATGAAGCATTAATAAGATCGTGGTCGATTGAAACAAGTTCAAAGTGGACAATTGAAAATCCAGCAAAGGGACAATGTGGTGTTACAGCTTTAGTCGTTCAAGATATATACGGAGGAGAGATTAAAAAGACAAAAGTAAGAGAGGTGTGGCACTTTTATAACTTTATAGATGGGCAGAGGTTTGATTTTACAGAGACTCAGTTCAATGGAAGATTGAATTATTTGGATGCGGAATCAAATCGAGAAGAAGCATTTGCAGATACAAATGAAAAACAATATAGTATTTTGAAGAAAAAGATAACGAAAGAATTCAAATTATCTTTTGACTCTTAATCTTTAATAAGTTACTATAATGGTGGTAACTTATTAAAGGGAACTTCATAGAGTTGAAAGGGGAAATACTTTTGAAAACAACTTATGTAAACGCTACAATCGTAACGATGAATGAACAAAATGAAGTGATAGAAAATGGATATATCATTGTAGAAAATGATCAAATTATAGATGTAAAGAGCGGAGAATTCATTAATGATTTTGAAGTAGATGAAGTAATTGACATGAAAGGAAAGTGGATTCTACCAGGGCTTGTTAATACACATACACACGTTGTAATGAGTCTCTTAAGAGGTATTGGTGATGATATGTTATTACAACCATGGCTTGAGACGAGAATTTGGCCACTTGAAAGTCAATTTACTCCAGAGCTTGCGGTCGCTAGTACGGAATTAGGATTACTTGAAATGGTGAAAAGCGGTACAACATCATTCTCTGATATGTTTAATCCAATTGGAGTAGATCAAGATGCAATTATGGAAACGGTATCAAGAAGCGGAATGCGAGCTGCTGTTTCAAGAACTTTATTTAGCTTTGGAACGAAAGAAGATGAAAAGAAAGCAATTGAAGAAGCTGAAAAATATGTGAAGCGTTACTATAATGAAAGTGGTATGTTAACTACGATGGTTGCACCGCATAGTCCATATACATGTTCCACAGAACTATTAGAAGAATGCGCACGTATTGCAGTAGAAAATCAAACGATGGTTCATATCCACCTTTCAGAAACAGAGCGTGAAGTACGTGATATTGAAGCACAGTACGGAAAACGTCCAGTAGAATATGCAGCAAGTTGCGGGTTGTTTAAACGTCCAACGGTTATTGCACACGGTGTAGTATTAAATGAAAATGAGCGTGCATTTTTAGCAGAACATGATGTTCGAGTAGCTCATAACCCGAATAGTAATTTAAAACTAGGTTCGGGTATAGCAAATGTAAAAGCGATGATAGAAGCAGGAATAAAAGTAGGAATTGCAACAGATAGTGTGGCATCTAACAACAATTTAGATATGTTTGAAGAAATGCGTATAGCAACATTATTACAAAAAGGTATTCATCAAGATGCAACAGCGTTACCAGTTGAAACGGCTCTTACACTTGCGACTAAAGGGGCTGCTGAAGTAATCGGGATGAAACAAACAGGATCACTTGAGGTTGGGAAGTGTGCTGATTTTATTACGATTGATCCATCTAATAAGCCGCATTTACAACCAGCAGATGAAGTGTTATCGCACCTTGTATATGCTGCTAGTGGAAAAGATATAAGCGATGTAATTATTAACGGAAAACGTGTCGTTTGGAATGGCGAATGTAAAACGTTAGATGAAGAGCGTATTATATTTGAAGCAAGTCGTTTTAAACGAGGTTTACAAAGATAGGTATTTGAAAAAGCGATCCTTTTTAAAAAGGATCGCTTTTTTCTCGAACGAATAAATATTCAAAAGAATGTCGCATCTTTCTGTTATTATTTCTGCTATAATATATAACGTTTTATAATATTATATTTTTAAGGAGAACAACTCATGAAGCGAAAGAAGAGCCATTTAATGGTAATGGCACTTGTTACATCTTTATTATTAACAGCTTGTAATAATAAAGCGAATAAAAGTGACACAGAGGCAAAAGAACAAGTATTAAATGTAACGGTATCAGAAGAGATCCCTTCTCTTGATACTGCGAAAACGATGGATGGTACATCAGCACACGTTATGCAAAACATATTTGAAGGTTTGTATGTATTAGATGATCAAGATCAGCCTATTCCAGCAGTAGCGAAATCGTTTAAAAGAAGTGAAGATGGTAAAAAATATACATTTGATTTGCGTAAAGATGCAAAATGGTCAAATGGAGACAGTGTGACAGCAAATGATTTTATGTTTGCATGGCAACGTGCAATTAACAGTGAAACAGCGTCTCAATATGCGTACATGCTCTTTTACGTGAAAAATGCGAAAGAGATAAATAAGGGAACAATGCCTCTTGATGAACTTGGGGTCAAAGTTATAAATGATTATAAGTTAGAAGTGGAACTCGAACAGCCAATTCCGTATTTTTTACAGCTGTTAGCACTGCCGATTTACTTGCCGCAGCATGAATCATTTTTGAAAGAACAAGGAAAGAATTATGCATTGGAACCTAGTAATCTCATATATAACGGGCCATTTGTATTAGAGAAGTGGAAGCATGAACAAGAGTTTCAATTAAAGAAGAATGCTACATATTGGGATGAAAAGAAAGTGAAATTAGAAGAGATAAACTTTCAAATTGTAAAGGATACAATGACGGCTGTTAATTTATACGAAGCTGGTGATTTGGATCGAGTGTCTATTAATTCTCAATTTGTAGACAAGTATAAAGGGAATAAGGAATTACATATGTCGAGCGAACCTGGAATTGCTATGCTACGTTTTAATGAAAAAAATAGTGCGTTAGCAAATAAGAAAGTGCGTCAGGCTATTTCATTCGCGTTAAATAAAGAAGATTTCGTTGCTCATTTTATTAATAACGGAGCACAACCTGCAAGTGGACTTGTACCAGTTGGTCATGTAAATGAAGAGACTGGTAAAGATTTTAGAAAAGAAAACGGAGATCTTTCTCCATATGATTTGCGAAATGCGAAAAAGATTTGGGAAGAAGCGAAAAAAGAGCTTGGAGTAGAACAAGTAAATCTCGAGTTTTTAACATTTGAACAAGATAATGCAAAACGTATGGCAGAATATATAAAAGGTGACTTAGAAAAGCATTTGCAGGGACTCGCGATCCAAATTAAACAACAGCCATTTAAGCAAAAATTACAGTTAGAACAAACAGGAGATTACGATATATCTATGGCAAATTGGGGACCTGACTATAAAGACCCAATTAGTTATTTAGAACTCTTTACGACGAGTAATCCGAATAACAAAATGAATTATTCTAACCGTCAGTATGATGAATTAATAAAGAAAGCAAAAAGCGATTTAGTACTAGATCAGAAGAAAAGATGGGAAGCATTGCAAGAAACCGAGCGTATTTTATTAGGTGATGCTGCGGTCGCACCGCTTTATCAAATGGGCTCAGCATACGTACAAAAGGATTATGTAAAAGGAATTGAAAAGCATCAATTTGGTGGTGTTTATACGTATAAGAATGCTTATATTACTAATTAATAAATGTAAAAAAACCTTACTTTTTAAAAGTAAGGTTTTTTAAAGAGTACATGGAGTAAGGGAATGCAGTACAGATCAGCATACAAACATTTTCTTGTTGTAACTATGTTTGTTTTTTATTATAAAAAATATTAGATTATTTATTTTGTCATTGATATACTTAAGAGGTAATTGAGGTGTTAAGATAGATTGATAGAGATGTTTGTGTGGAATTATTTGAGTATTATAAAAAAGGGGATTTTTATGAAATTACTACGTTTATTTATGATTCTTACTCTTGTTGTATTGTTAAGCGCATGCAATACAGCAACACAAGTCACAAAGGTTCAAAAAAATGGCGAAACGACTTTGAAAATTGGTTCGTTGCAAGGGTATTACGATGTGCAAACGGTTAAAGCTGAAAAAGGAAATGTGGAAATTCCTTATGAAGCAGCCGTTGAGGAAGGTACGATTTTATTGCAAGTTACAAAAGATGATAAGGTTATTTATGAAGAAGAAGTTACTTCTCAAAAAGAAGGTCTGCTTTCTTTTGAAGCGCCAAAATCCGGATCATATGATTTAATTGTACGCGTGAAGGGTGAAAAAGAGAAAGCAAAAGAAATTCAAATACATACTAAGCTATGAAAAAACGGCAAGTGGAGTGCACCCGCTTGCCGTTTCCATTTTCGGTTGATTCTACCACAACATATGTTTATTCCGCCGAAATTCCTGATGAAGTTAAAATAAGAGATGAACAAAAGAATGTGTTACAAACTTGATAACTATTTTTTACAAGATAAAAAGACTGGGTTTGATGCGTTTGTATTTGAAAGAGTACTAGATGGTAAAGGGGGACATAGGGTGATGATTTTTTAGAGAAGGCGTTCCAAACTTTACTACAAATATTGATTATATATGGGGGTAAATAAGTTGAAAAACATTGAGATTCTAAATAAATACATTGAAGGGGTTTCCGATACTCTCCCTACGTGGTTAAAGTATTTAATTGAGGCAGAGGAGATACATCAAAACTATGAGAATGTACAAGTACTTGGAACATTAAAAACGGATGCGGTGTTGTACTATGTGCGCCGTACGCTACAAGTGTTAGATGGACTGCCTTTAGATGAAGAAGCGTATCGTATTATTGAAAAGGTACTAACGTATAGTGAACTTGCAAAGGTAGGATCTTTAAAACAGCGGGAGCAATGGGAGAAAAAAGGGATTAATCTATTCGTACATAACGAGGGTTCTGCTGATATTTTTAGTGATATGCAGTTTATTGAACGTGTAGAGACAAACTTAAACTCTACTGAGTATTTGTTTATTCGAGATTTAATTAGAACACATGGATTAATCGGGCAGTATATCCGCGGAGAGGCTCGTTTGAACTCTCATGTTGATTTAATTAACACATATAAAGAAGAATACGGAGACGTTAGGTTAAAGGAGATTCTATACTATCTTAACCAATGCATTATTGAAGGCGTATCAAAAGCTTTGTGGAGTGAAGTGAAGAACGATGTGAAGATTACAATTGATGGCCTGTTTGATGGTTATATGGAGCCATTTACTTCTCGTATACATAGACTCACGCCAAAACATAAGGAGTCAGTATTTGAAAAAGATATAATTATGGGGAGCGAGAAGAGAGACGTTCAAACATTTTTATCTGATAAGGATTTGTGGTATGTAGAACCGTCTATGCATGCTCTTAGCTTTGAGGATATTTGGACAGTTTTTGTTATGTTAAAGAACGAGATAGGCACTAGAAAAGTTCAGCATATACATTTCGAGAAATTGATGCAGCAGTTGCACTATGATTTCAAAGGTGAGAAAAAGGACAACGTGTATCGTAAGCGGGTTATTGAGAAGTATCTACGGGAGTATCGTGAGAACGAGAAGCCGAATACAACGCATGTTTCTTTTAAGGCGAAAGTCGATGAAGATATGAAGACTGCGTATGTGTCGTTTCAGTTTTCTGCTGTAGGTGAGGCGTTAATTACCTTCTGTGTAGAGGCAGAAAAGATAGATATGATGCATGCTCGGGCAAATGTATTGCTCTTTGATTTCTTCGGGTTACGTAAGGATGCATATGATAGATTCAATAACGAAGAAGTGTATCTGGAGCATATGAATAGTTCAGCTGATGATAAACGAATTATTCTTGATTATATAAAGGGAGATACGATTGTAGATGTCGGAGCCGGTGGCGGTGTCATGTTAGACATGATCGAAGAAGAGACCGAGGACAAACGAATCTACGGTATCGATATTTCTGAAAACGTAATTGATACGTTGAAAAAGAAGAAGCAGAACGAGGGGCGTTCTTGGGACGTCATTAAAGGGGATGCAATCAACTTAAGCAGCTCGTTTGAAAAAGAATCGGTTGATACGATTGTATATTCTTCTATCCTTCATGAGCTGTTCTCTTATATCGAGTATGAAGGTAAGAAATTCAATCATGAAGTAATTAAAAAGGGGCTGCAGAGTGCTTACGAAGTGTTAAAGCCAGGAGGTCGTATTATCATTCGTGATGGCATCATGACAGAAGATAAAACGTTAATGGGTGTGATTTATTTTAAAGATGCAGGTGGAATGAAGTTCTTAGAGCAGTATGTCCGTGAATTTAAGGGGCGCATAATCCAGTATGAGGTACTTGCAGAAAATACAGTCAAAATGCCTATTAACGATGCAATGGAGTTCTTATATACGTATACATGGGGCGAGGATTCCTTCGTTCACGAGGTGCAAGAGCAGTTTGGAATATTTACGCCAAACGAATATAAGGAGTTCGTAAAGGGGATCTTTGGAGATAAAATAAACATCGTTCAAGCTATGAACTATTTACAGGATGGATATACACAACATCTTAGCGAGAAAATCGAGTTTAAAGATGAGTCTGGGAATGCGGTTGTGCTACCGGATAGTACGTTCTTTTTGGTTTTAGAAAAGAGATAATGATGTTGAAAAACTTTTAAAAAGTTTAGTTTGTGAGTTTCGATATGTTTGTTGGGGATCTCGTTCTAGAGCATATGCAATAACGGGAGATTACATGGAAAGTCAACTTTTCTGTGTATACATTCCAAAAGCATTGCGAAAACAGAAAAAGAACGTAAAAAAGGGATATGAGTAAGAATATGCTCATGCCCCTTTTTAAAATTATATAATTTATTGTACTTCGCATCAGTCGTATGATGATCTAAGAAATGAAAAACGCTCGGTTTCCCATCTTTCGTTAAAGATCCACTATCCTGAAACGAGTTTTTACGCATAATTTCTATTAAACCGATTTTAATAAAGAATAAAAATTCGTATCATAGGGGATATCATCTTGATACATATAATTTTTTAGAACGCCTTCTTTTTCAAATCCTAATTTTAATAGCACCTTATTTGAAGCTTCATTTTCAAGAAATACAATTGCCCCAATACGCTTTAAGTGAATGGTATGGAAACCGTATGATATAACCTCAGAAACAGCTTCAGTCGCATATCCTTTTCCCCAGTATTCAGGGAAAAAGGCATAACTTAAATTGGCCCGTTTATGCTCAGAAGACCAATCGTGAAAACCGATGGTACCAATGAGTTCTTTCTTGTTTTTTAATTCAATTCCCCACTTTATACCGCTTCTTGCATTGTAACTCAGTTTAAAGTTATGAATAATTTGTTTCACTTGATCAACATCTTGTAATGGTTTTTGGCCATAATAGCGCAGTACGTCAGTATTAGAGAAGCATTGTAGTATACTCGGTGCATCTTCTTCGGTAAGTTCTCTTAAAATGAGTCGGTCGGTTTTCAATATAGGAAACATGCTTTCACTCCATTTCTTTTGAAACTAGAATGTGTTGTTATTATATAATCTAGTCTGAAAATAAAGATTATTCAAGAGGGAAGTATGGTTTTGATTTGTGATAAAATTGATTGTGGAATATATTTCAAAAAGAGGTTTGTATATGGAGAAAAACTCAATTTTAATTGTAGATGATGATCAAGATATTGTTCGATTTGTTAACGCAAATTTAATGCAAGAAGGTTTTAAAGTTTTAAGTGCTCATAACGGAGAAGAGGCTTTAGAAATTATAAATAATAACAGTATTCAACTTGCTATTTTGGATATTATGATGCCACACATGGATGGGATAGAATTGTGCAGAAGGATTAGAGAGAAACATAGTTTACCAATTATGTTTTTAAGTGCAAAATCATCGGATGTAGATAAAGTAATTGGATTTAGTACTGGCGCAGATGATTATATTGTGAAGCCGTTTAGTACAATTGAATTTATAGCGAGAGTGAAAGCTCAATTAAGAAGGTATACATATTTCAATCAAAATGCTGTCCAAGTAATAGAAAAGAAAATAAACATTAGAGGTTTAGAAATAGATGAAGTGTCTAGAACAGTAATGTTATACGGAGAAACAATCAATCTTACGAAAACTGAATATGATATTTTGTACTTAATGGCAGCTGCAAAGAATCGTGTTTTTACTATTGAAGAAATATATGAAAGCGTTTGGAAAGAAAGAGCCTATGAAAGTAATAATACAGTAATGGTTCATATCGCAAGATTAAGAAATAAAATTGAAGAGAATCCAAAAGAACCGAAGTTTATTCAAAATGTTTGGGGAGTCGGATATAAAATTGAAGATTAAATCATTACAAGGCATTAGAGCTAAGTTTTTTACCGCATTCATATGTAGCATTATGTTAGCAACTGTAAGTATAATAGCGTTTCAAATTGTAGTTGGAAATATATATAGTCAAGTTACCGGATTAGAGGAAAAATATTCATTGTTATATTTAATAGCTTTTTTAACTTTTACTACGATATATTTTGCATTCATGACAAAAACAATGATGAAAAGATTATCTGAAATTAACAAGAGTGTGAAGCAAATAAGTAGTGGTAATTTGGAAATACATATACCTATTTCAAAAAATGACGAGATTGGTGAATTAGCAGCGAATGTTAATAGAATGGCTAAAGGTTTAAAAGAGTCTATCGAAAATGAAAAAAAATCGCAGGAAACGAAAAATGAAATGATTAGCAATATTTCTCATGACTTACGAACACCTGTAACATCTCTAATCGGTTACGCGGACCTGTTAGGAAATCAGCTTCATTCAAATAGAGAAGAATGTGAACAGTATGTAAGTATATTAAAGCGAAAAAGTTATGAATTAAAAAATCAAGTAGATGATTTATTACAATATTGTCAAATAAATTATAGGGAGATTGAATTACATAAAAGTGTAGTAAATATGAAAGCGTTCATTGAACAAATCATGATTGATTTTGTGCCACAACTAGATGAAGCCGATATGAGCTTTTGTATTAATAGTGATAAGGAGTTACATGTGGAAATGGATGTAGCGCTTATGGTGAGGCTGTTCGGAAATGTAATTAGTAATAGTATTATGTACGGGAAAGACGGAAAACAGATTTTGATTCAAATTTCTAAAAGTGACATGAATGTTGAAATAGAAATTAAAAATTTTGGACAATGTATTCCGAATGAGAACCTTCCTTACGTTTTTGAAAAGTTTTATCGTGGTGAAAAATCACGTAGCTCTCATACGGGTGGAAAAGGAATGGGACTTGCAATTGCAAGAAGTATAGCAGAGCTTCATAAAGGAGATATCACTGTATGCAGTAACGAGAAAGAAACTGTTTTCACTATCGTCTTACCGCATTATAAAGAATTGTAAGAAAGTCGTAAGTATTTCTTTTATATGTCGTAATTTTCACTTCGTATCATGTAGAACAAAGATATGAGAGTGGGGATACAACATGTGGAAGAAATATGTATTAATAATTTTAGTTGCGTTTTTAATTATAAGTTGGAGTGTAGTTTATTTAGCTAAAGGTTTTATATCAATCATTTTTTGGTGGAGTATACAAGCCTTTAGCATAGTATCAATCTTTATTTTGATAGGAGCAGCGTTACTTTTTGTGTGGAAAGGCATTTTCAGAAAGCGAGTAGATAGAGCGCTACTCTTCATCGTTCTTTTCTCTATAATGGGAGCTTGGCCTTTAGGGTGGTTTGCTAACATAGGAGGACTTGCTTACCCAGCAGATGTACATTCTATGAATCCTAAAGCAGTAGTTCGTTTTCCTTTGAATGAACGAGCATTAGTGGGATGGGGCGGTGATCGATTAGAAACGAACTATCATGTTATAAAACCAAATGAACGTTGGGCATATGATATTCTTATTCCACCTGCTGAAGTGAAAAGTAGTAAGTTAGAGGATTATGGAATATATGGAGCGGAAGTAATGGCACCAGCTTCTGGAACAGTTGTATCTATCAATAACGATGAAAAAGATGTAGTCCCAGGAGAGGATGATTTTCAGTCAATGGCGGGGAATCATATTTATTTACGACTAGATGAATCAGGAACATTTATGGTTCTGGCTCATTTAAAGAAAGGATCGATTAAAGTGAGGGAAGGCCAACATGTAAATGAAGGAGAGGTTCTTGCTCAAGTCGGTAACTCCGGAAGTTCAAGTGAGCCGCATTTGCACATTCATCATCAAAGGCAGGATCCATCCAAGGTGAGCATCTTTCTTTCGGAAGGATTACCACTGTACTTTCGAACTGAGAAAGATGTGATAATGCCGGAAAAAGGTACGTACATAAGTAGTAATGTAAAAAGGTATTCCAGTATTATTGGAATACCTTTTCTTATTAACCTACAAATGTTTGATACAGTAAGAAAATATTTAAAATGATAACAAGTGCAGCAATAATCCAAGCGATAAAAGTTGTTATGCGGTGGTTAACGAGTGCACCCATAATTTTTTTGCTGCTTGTAAACATAATCAGTGGTACTAATGCAAAAGCAATACCGAATGATAAGACGACTTGGCTCATGACTAGAGCGTAAGTTGGATTTACACCTAAAGCGATAATTACTAATGGTGGAATCATTGTAATAAAACGTCGTAAATATAACGGAATATGCATTCGAATGAAACCTTGCATTATTATATCGCCTGACATTGTACCGACAGAAGAGCTAGATAGTCCAGCTGATAAGAGCCCAATTCCAAATAAAGCAGCTGATACAGGGCCGACTAAAGTACTAAACTGGTTAAAAGCAACATCAAGGTCTTCAACATGTAAGCCATTTTTAAAGAATAGTGCAGCAGCAACAATTAACATACTTGCATTAATTGCTCCGGCGATAACCATTGCGATAATAATATCAATAAACTCGAAGCGGAAAATCTTTTTCTTTTGTTCATCATTTGTTCCGACTACGCGGCGCTGTGTTAAGGCGGAATGTAAATAGATTGCGTGCGGCATAACTGTCGCACCTAAAATTCCGGCTGCAAGTAATATACTGTCTACACCTTGGAATTTTGGAATGAAGAGCCCTGAAAGTAGAGGACTTAATTCCGGTTTTGCATAAAAGACTTGTACACCAAAAGCGATAACAACGATGAAAATCATTCCTGTTATGATAGCTTCTAATGGACGAAATCCTCTGCGTTGAAACTCAAGAATAATAAATGATCCAACTGCTGTAATTAAAGCGGCAGGTAGCATCGGAATTCCAAATAATAAATACAATCCGAGTGCTGCCCCGATAAATTCAGCTAAATCAGTAGCCATAATAACGAGTTCACCTTGTATCCATAAGCCGATGGAAACAGGTTTTGGGAAGTTCTCGCGAGCTATTTCAGGAAGGTTTCTGCCTGTAGCGATTCCTAATTTAGCTGATAAAGTTTGGATTAATACAGCCATTAAATTAGAAGCGAGAATTACCCAGAGTAATAAATATCCATATTGTGATCCAGCAGCAATATTTGTCGCGAAATTGCCAGGATCAATATAAGCGACTGAAGCGATGAAAGCAGGACCTAAAAAGGGTAATAGTCTTTTTAAACCTTTCGTTTGTCCGCTTAATGCTAAATGCGCTGATTGAACAGTTGTACTTTGAGAAGGGACTTGTTCATCTTTTGATATATCTTTATTCATAGTCGTTTTCCCCTTTAAAATGTTAACATGATGAAATTATTGTATTTATTCTTATGCATTATTTCAATACATTTAAATGTATTGTTGATATTTTTATTTGAACATAAATGTTTCCTCAGTGCAAATTATATGCCTTTGTGCAATGAATGGTGTGACGATGCGAAAAACTTTTGGAAGTTTATGGTTTATAGATAAGGGGGAAGATAATAAATTAAAGGGCTATTTTTGAAATTTATGTGAACATAAAGCCGATAATATAGCATATTAATTGATGGAATTGCATTTGTATGATATATAATATATTGGGATTGCAACATAACCATAGTGTTTTGGTGTGTAATCTTGTTTTTTATTTTTGTTAACTGATAGAAAATAGTATAAAGAAAAGAAAATGGGATTCATTTTCTTATTATATATGTTTTGATATGAACGTTAACTTATACATGATTTTAAAAATTAGATAGGTGGTAGAAATACATTGGCAACTACAAAACCATATAGAGTATTACTATATTACATGTACACAACAATTGAAAACCCAGAAGAATTCGCGGTAGAGCATTTAGCATTTTGTAATTCACTTGAATTAAAAGGTAGAATTCTTGTAGCAAAAGAAGGTATTAATGGAACTTGTTCTGGTACTGTAGAACAAACAGAGAAATACATGGAAGCTATGAACAACGATCCACGTTTTGATGGTATCGTATTTAAAATAGATGAAGCTGATGGTCATGCATTCAAGAAAATGCACGTGCGCCCTCGTCCAGAGTTAGTTACACTTCGTCTAGAAGATGACATTAACCCACACGAAATCACAGGTAAGTATTTAGAGCCAAAAGATTTTTATGAAGCAATGAAACAAGAAGATACAGTTATCATTGATGCACGAAATGATTATGAATTTGATTTAGGTCACTTCAAAGGCGCGATTAAACCTGATATCGAATCATTCCGTGAATTACCAGATTGGATTCGCGAAAATAAAGAAGTACTTGAAGGCAAAAAGATTTTAACTTATTGTACAGGCGGAATTCGTTGTGAGAAGTTCTCTGGTTGGTTAGTTCGTGAAGGTTACGAAGATGTAAGCCAGCTTCACGGCGGTATTGTAACGTACGGTAAAGACCCAGAAGTACAAGGTGAGCTTTGGGATGGACAATGTTACGTATTCGATGAGCGTATTGCTGTACCAGTAAACCAAAAAGAACATGTTATCGTTGGTAAAGACCACTTCTCAGGTGAACCTTGTGAGCGCTATGTAAACTGTTCAAATCCAGAATGTAATAAGAAAATTTTATGTTCTGAAGAAAACGAAGCGAAATATTTACGTGCATGTTCTCATGAATGTCGTGTAAGCCCACGTAACCGCTACGTAATACAACATGAATTAACTGAAGAGCAAGTAGCTGCTGCATTAGAGCAAATCGAAGCAGGGAAGTAAACTGAATTCGTATAATAAAAGGGGTACTCCAAGTTTAATTTTGGAGCACCCTTTTTTTATTATACGGTCCTGTTATTTGTCGGTTTTTGTCGGTAAGTCGATATATTAAAAAAATCGCTGATATATTTTGAGTTGCGCTGATATATCTTAAAAATCGCTGATATATTTCGAGTTGCGCCGATATAATCGGAAAATCGCTGATAAAAATTTCACTTACTGCAGCGGGCCAAGAATTTGAAAATAATCTTCTTTAATTTTTATCTTCTTTCTCTTTAACGGCAGAAAGTACAGTTTGTTTTACCCAAGCTTTTCTTCGTTTATGTTGTAGACCCCATTGGTATAAACTTTGGGCTCCTAAAATAAGTGAAATGACAATGCCGCTAATCGCAATTAATAGAGCGAAAAATTCAAGAGGTGACGATATTTTGTTTGAATCGGTGTTTCTTAAAAGGTCAATCATAGTAAACCCTAACATTTGGCCCACTACAGAGTAGAGCGTTAAAATTAATAATAAAAGGCTATCTTTTTTGGAAGCGACATTTTCTTGATATTTAAACAAACTATCAAGATTTTGTTTTGCATTTGAGTATAGTATCTCAATATTAAAAAGCTTTCTTAAGCGAAAGAAAATATCTTCACTTTGTGACTGGGATACTAGCTCTAAAGAAAAGTAATTCGCTGTAAACGAATTGATTGAATAAATTAATTTCTCTATTTCATTTGTATCTTGTTCAATGTTTAGTTCAGCATAAGCGTTTGCCATTTTTAATAAAACAACTTTATGAAATAGATTTAATAATAAAGCGTAATAAAACTCCCCATACATTTGACTCGCAAGTTTAGTAAATTCGCGTTCTCCTTCATTTGTTACACATGTAAAAATATGTTCTTCCATTATGAAATAACGATTTGGAGCCCATCTCTGGTAAGCGTGTTTTTTTAAATAGTCATGAATGTAAGGAAGGTTATTTGCACTCACATATGGCTTACCATCACTTGTTAATCCGGAAAGACTAGAAGTACGATAAACATCCACTTCATTAAGTTCCATACCTTCTTTTAGTGACAATAAAGTTTGGACGTACATTCTTTGGTCTTCGAAGAAAGGGAAGGTTTGAAAGTATGAACTTCTTAATCTCTTCTTTTCAAAGAAATCAGTTACACCATGAAATAAATAACCAAAAATGAATTTTTCAACTTGTGAATATTTTTTTCCATTACATTCAATACAAATAGTCTCGTTTGTATCATTTTTAGTTTCAAGTACACGGAAGCGGGCGGCGAATTCAATCGCTTCTGATAATGTCATGTTTGGTGCGGTTTCTACTTCTGTCCGGATTGTTAAGAAGCCAAGCTCATAAGGACAAAGTGTTACGTCAATAGAATGAATCTTAAATGGAACGGAAATAAGATTTGTTGTTAAATGTCCAGTTAAGTTAAGGTCTTTAGAATAGCGCTGCAATCCTTTTTGATGCTCTGAGTGAGGAAAGAGTATTTTATTTGTAAATGAAAGATAATATGCTTCCATATTTTGATGTGAAACTTGAAACTTTCCATAGTATGTATTTTCATTTTCAAGATGATCGAGTCGAAAAGGGTGAAAGTCATTTTTCTGTAAGAAGGGGAACATATTTTGTTCATATCCAGTTTTAAAAGAAAACGGGAATATAAATTGAAATATAGCTGTTGTTACATCCTTTTCCTCGATTGTTTGTATTGCCTCCATTTACATTATTTCCTTTTCATATATGCTATAAAAACAACATGCCCAAATTTATTTGAAAATAACCACTGTTTTACACTTGATTAAGTATGGAAATTCAGCTTATTTAGTAGGGGACATGTATAATGTTATGTATACGAAAAGTTATAAAATTGTATTTTGAAAAGGGGGATGTTGTATGCGTATTTTAGTATTAGGAGCTGGTGGCGTTGGAGGCTTTTTTGGAGGTCGCTTAGTAGAAAAGGGAGAAGATGTTACGTTTCTTGTTCGTAGTAAACGGAAAAAACAATTGGAGGAAAGGGGACTTGTAATCCGAAGTGTTAACGGAGATTTTTCCTTTCAACCGAAATTAATAACGAAAGAAGATCGAACTTCTCCATTTGATGTTATTTTATTTTCAACAAAAGCGTATCACTTAAACGAGGCAATGCAAGATTTGAAGCCGTTTGTAGGTGAAAAAACTATCATCATTCCATTACTAAATGGTATCGCACATGTATCACTATTACAAAAAGAATTTGGTGATGAGAAAGTGATTGGCGGTTTATGCTTTATAGAGACGACGTTAAACGATCAAGGAGAGATTGTACAGACGAGTGCTGCAAATAGACTTGTGTTTGGAGAAATGAAGCCTCAAGATACAGAGAGAATAAAGCATATTGCTAAAGCATTTACAGGTACGAAATCTAGCTTTGTTTTAAGTGAAAACATTATGCAAGATATGTGGCATAAATATTTATTTATTACTGTAATGTCGGGTGTGACGACATTAATGCGGGCACCGATAGGACCGATTCGTGAAAGCGAAGGTGGACGCGCTTTTATCCAAAACTTATTTGAAGAATGTGTGCAAATCATGAGATCTATGAAAGCTCCAGTTAAGGATGGTATTGCCCAAGAACATATGAAAACAATTGATAAAATTTCATATGATATGAAGTCATCGATGCAGCGTGATATGGAAAAAGGTTCGTTCATTGAAGGTGAGCACTTACAAAGATACTTACTAGATGTAGCAAAACAATTTTCTATAGAAGCACCATTATTGGGTGCGGTATATCAAAATTTGAAAGTGTATGAAGAAATGACCTTTAACAAATCAGCAATAGAATTGGATGTATGAAAAAATAAAAAAGAAAGCAATATATAAGTGTATTGCTTTCTTTTTTTATGACAACTTATTTATTTCTTTTCGTTCTATCTGTCAAATTTATTTCCTGTTCACGTTTACCGTATAATTGATTAATTTCATTTGCTAATGCATCTAAATAGGAATCGGAAAAAATAGGCTTCTTTTCTTTAGACATATGAGTCTCCTTTATCAATTTTTTAGTATTCATTATGTATAATTACCAGCGGATTATGCGCAATCATTTAAATTTTGTCTTTTTAAAAATTTTTGTTTACATTTTGAAAATAAAGGAGTATTATAATCCACAGTTTCAATTTTCTAAATCGCTGAAACCGCATGGTACGGGGGACCCGTTCTTATGGATTAGTTCTTAATCCAATGGGGTGAATCCTTGAAAAAGGTAGGGCTACTCATAGGCCCGAATCCGACAGCTAACCTCGTAAGCGTTATATTGAGAAGGAAGGTGGAGCTTGTGCGACAAAAAATATAATGTCTACAAGTCTATTTCGTTATGGCTTGTAGACATTTTTTGTTTTCTGAAGAAATCGTTTATCCGCTGTAACTAGCAGAAAAGTTCGTACAAAATTATTGGAGAGTGGACAGCATTGGTTTCATCTATTAAAAGATTTTTAATTGGAAGACCGTTAAAATCAACTGAGCTTGGAGAACAAAAGCTCAATAAAACGAAGGCATTAGCCATTTTATCTTCTGACGCATTGTCATCGGTTGCATACGGACCAGAGCAAATTTTAATTGCTTTAGCAGGTCTTGGGGCGATTGCTTATTGGTATTCAATTCCGATCGCCGTTGGGGTATTAGTATTATTGACAGCCCTTATTTTATCCTATCGTCAAATTATTTTTGCTTATCCGCATGGCGGAGGCGCGTATGTTGTATCAAAAGAAAATTTAGGGATGAATCCAGGGTTAATAGCTGGAGGATCTTTATTAGTCGATTATATTTTAACTGTTGCGGTAAGTGTATCAGCAGGTACAGATGCGCTCACATCAGCTTTTCCTAGTTTACATGCACATAATGTAATCATTGCAATTATATTTGTTATATTTATTACGATATTAAATTTGAGAGGGGTAACGGAATCAGCTTCCGTTTTAGCATATCCTGTTTATTTATTTGTTCTAGCACTATTTATATTAATTGGTGTAGGTATATATAATATTATAACTGGTCAAGTTTCACCGACATTACACACGCCAATTGGAACTCCGGTTGCGGGTATTAGCTTGTTCTTACTGTTACGAGCATTTGCATCAGGTAGTTCGGCTTTAACAGGTGTTGAGGCGATCTCTAACGCAATTCCAAACTTTAAGGATCCTGCACCTAACAATGCTGCGAAAACATTGCTTGCAATGGGTGCATTACTTGCCGTTTTATTTTCAGGAATTGTTTTCTTAGCTTATTATTACGGAATTACTCCAAGTAAAGAAGTAACAGTTGTTTCACAAATTGCTGAACAAACTTTTGGACGTAATTTCATGTACTATTTCATACAAGGTACAACGGCTTTAATATTAATTCTTGCTGCTAATACAGGTTATTCTGCATTTCCACTATTAGCAGTTAACCTTGCAAAAGATAAATTTATACCGAGAATGTTTACGATTAGAGGAGACCGCCTAGGTTACTCAAACGGTATTATTATACTTGGAGTTGCTTCGATTATTTTAATTGTAGCTTTCCAAGGACAAACAGAACATTTAATTCCGCTATATGCAGTAGGTGTATTTATTCCATTTACACTTTCTCAAACGGGGATGGTATTAAAATGGCTTCGTGAAAAGCCTGAAGGATGGGCTTTTCGATTAACGGTCAATTTAATTGGAGCAGTCATTAGTTTTATCGTAATGATTATGTTCTTTTTAACTAAATTCGCACAAGTTTGGTCAATCCTTATTTTCTTACCTGTTATTATCTTCTTGTTCCACCGAATTAAGAAGCATTATGATGCAGTAGGAGACCAACTAAGTTTAAAAACTTGTGAACGGATTGTTCCGATTGAAGGAAATGTAATTGTCGTTCCTGTAGCTGGTATGACACATGTGGTAGAAAACTCATTGAACTATGCAAAGTCTCTTTCAGCAGATCAAGTTATCGCTGTATATGTTGCTTTTGACAGAGAAGAGGAAAAGAAATTTGAAGAGAAATGGAAGAAGTGGCAACCTGAAGTAAGACTTGTTACCTTACATTCTCATTATAGAAGTATTATTCAACCGCTAACAAAGTTTATTGATACAGTGCAATATAAAGCGAGTGAATCAAATTACCGCGTTACGGTCGTGATACCGCAGTTCATACCGAAAAAAGGTTGGCATAACATTCTTCATAATCAGTCTAGTTTACTCATTCGTGCGTATTTACTTTATAAAAGAAATGTTGTTATTACGACAGTTCCATATCATTTGAAAAAGTAAGAAGATTTTTTAAGGATAGCTTCATGAAAGTGAAGCTATCCTTTTTGTGTATACACTATGCATAATTGCATATGAGTGTAAAAATTATATTGATATAATTTTTGTATCTGTAAATAAGTAGAGGTTTTTGTTGTGATATATGGATATTTCAATTAAAAAAGTGAAGACGATTATATTTTGGAATAAGGACAATAAAGCTTGAAAATAAAGGGAATGAAAATACTTCTTTACGTTATATAAATAGCTGTGTTTAAATGACCTTACAGTACAAAACTTATATGGAAACAAAACGAAATTTCATATTTTTCTACGTGGATTAGTCTAAAATGAATAGTATTTTTGTGTAATATATTCACTGTATGAATGTGAGAAATGAGTTGGAATAGAAAATTTATGCAATGTTATTCATACTAAGCACATGTGAAAAGTTTTATAACAATAAGTAAGTGCTGTAGCAATAAAGGTTGGGAGTGATGGTTCGTATATGGATCGCGGTGAGAACGTTCTCTATTTTAACCATCTCAAATTTTATGCAAGAAAATAGAATAGTAAAATGCGATAGTAATAGTTGCTAATACATAGGAGGAGTTAAAGTGAAAAAGACTTTAATTACAGGGTTATTGGTTACGGCAGTATCTACGAGTTGCTTCATTCCTGTAAGCGCTTACACTGAGGAGGGGCAATCAGAAGTGAAAACAGTATATGTACAAAATGTAATTGCTCCAAATACATTATCTAATTCAATTAGAATGTTAGGATCACAGTCACCACTTATACAAGCATACGGATTAGTTATCTTACAACAGCCAGACATTAAAGTGAATGCGATGAGTAGTTTGACGAATCATCAAAAGTTTGCGAAGGCAAATGTAAGAGAGTGGATTGATGAATATAATCCAAAGCTAATCGACTTAAATCAAGAGATGATGAGATATAGTACTCGATTTAATAGTTACTATAGTAAGCTCTATGAATTAGCAGGAAACGTAAATGAAGATGAGCAGGCAAAAGCAGATTTTACAAATGCATATGGAAAATTACAATTGCAAGTACAAAGCATCCAAGAGAGTATGGAGCAAGATTTATTAGAGCTAAATCGATTTAAAACAGTATTAGACAAAGATAGTAATAACTTATCGATAAAGGCTGATGAAGCAATAAAGACACTACAAGGATCAAGTGGAGATATTGTGAAGTTAAGAGAAGATATTAAAAGAATTCAAGGGGAAATTCAAGCTGAACTAACTACTATATTGAACAGACCTCAAGAAATTATTAAAGGTTCTATTAATATCGGCAAACAAGTATTTACAATTACAAATCAAACTGCACAAACGAAAACAATTGATTTCGTTTCTATCGGTACTTTAAGTAATGAAATTGTAAATGCTGCCGATAGTCAAACGAGGGAAGCAGCTCTCCGCATTCAGCAAAAGCAAAAAGAGCTACTACCACTTATTCAAAAATTATCACAAACTGAAGCAGAGGCGACACAAATTACATTCGTTGAAGATCAAGTAAGTAGCTTTACAGAACTAATCGATCGTCAAATTACAACTTTAGAAACGTTATTAACAGATTGGAAAGTTCTAAACAATAATATGATCCAAATTCAAAAGAATGTTGAAGAAGGCACATATACAGATAGTAGTTTACTACAAAAACATTTCAACCAAATTAAAAAAGTAAGTGATGAAATGAATAAACAAACGAATCAATTTGAAGATTACGTTACAAACGTTGAAGTACATTAAAAATAAGTAACGGTATAGGGAGAGAAGAAAAATGACAAAAAAACCTTATAAAGTAATGGCTCTATCAGCACTTATGGCAGTATTTGCAGCAGGAAACATTATACCAGCTCATACGTATGCAGCTGAAAGTACAGTGAAACAAGCTCCAGTTCATGCGGTAGCAAAAGTTTATAATGACTATGAAGAATACTCATTAGGACCAGAAGGCCTAAAAGATGCAATGGAAAGAACAGGTTCAAACGCTTTAGTAATGGATCTGTACGCTTTAACAATTATTAAACAAGGTAATGTTAACTTTGGTAATGTATCGTCTGTTGATGCGACTTTAAAAGGGAAAGTAATTCAGCACCAAGATACAGCTAGAGGAAATGCGAAGCAATGGTTAGATGTATTAAAGCCACAGCTTATTTCAACGAATCAAAATATCATTAACTACAATACGAAATTCCAAAACTATTACGATACTTTAGTTGCTGCGGTGGATGCGAAGGATAAAGCGACTCTTACGAAAGGGTTAACTAGATTATCAAGTAGTATTAATGAAAATAAAGCGCAAGTAGATCAATTAGTAGAAGACTTAAAAAAATTCCGAAACAAAATGACGTCCGATACGCAAAACTTCAAAGGTGATGCAAATCAAATTACATCTATATTAGCTAGTCAAGATGCTGGAATTCCGCTTCTGCAAAATCAAATTACAACGTACAATGAAGCAATTAGTAAATATAATGCAATTATTATCGGTTCATCTGTTGCAACAGCTTTAGGACCAATTGCAATTATCGGTGGTGCAGTAGTGATTGCTACAGGTGCAGGAACGCCGCTAGGAGTCGCGTTAATTGCAGGTGGTGCAGCAGCTGTAGGCGGTGGTACAGCTGGTATCGTATTAGCGAAGAAAGAACTTGATAATGCACAAGCTGAAATTCAAAAAATAACAGGACAAGTTACAACTGCTCAATTAGAAGTAGCTGGGTTAACCAACATTAAAACACAAACGGAGTATTTAACAAATACAATTGATACTGCAATTACAGCGTTGCAAAACATTTCAAACCAATGGTACACAATGGGATCAAAATACAATTCTTTACTTCAAAATGTAGATTCAATTAGTCCGAATGACCTTGTTTTCATTAAAGAAGATTTAAACATTGCGAAAGATAGCTGGAAAAACATTAAAGACTATGCAGAAAAGATTTATGCTGAAGATATTAAAGTAGTAGATACGAAAAAAGCTTAATCAAATACGGATCGTTAGAGCGTTACGTATTGATGAAAGATTTGAAGCTCCTGTTCAGTTGTAAGCAGGAGCTTTTTATCCCACTTTAATGGGCAGTAAGATCCCCACCTCAAAATTCAGCGAAAGCAAAGAAGTTAGGTGGGGGATCAACTGCCCATAAAAGTCCGATTGGTTCAACTAATAATCAGTGGGGGATGAAGAAAACCCCCACTGATTAAAGTTTCACTTTATACCCTTATAAAGAAAATAGGTGAAAAGTATGCAGAAAAGATTTTATAAAAAATGTCTTTTAACGGTAATGATTGCTGGGGTGGCAACGAGTAATGTATTTCCTTTACATCCTTTTGCAGCAGAACAAAACGTAAAAACATTGCAAGAAAGTGCGAAAAATTATTCGTTAGGGCCAGCTGGATTCCAAGATGTAATGGCGCAAACGACATCGAGCATATTCGCAATGGACTCCTATGCAAAATTAATTCAAAATCAGCAAGAGACTGATTTGAGTAAAATAAGTTCGATTAAGAGTGAGTTTAAAGGAAATATGATTCAGCACCAACGAGATGCAAAAATTAACGCGGCGTATTGGTTAGATCATATGAAGCCACAAATTATGAAAACAGATCAAAATATTATTAATTACAATAATACTTTTCAAACGTATTATAATAGCATGCTAATTGCGATTGATCAAAAAGATAGCGTAAAGTTGAAAGCGGATTTAGAAAAATTGTATGCGGATATTGTAAAGAATCAAAATGAGGTAGATGTATTATTAGGAGATTTGAAAGCCTTTCGTGATAGAATGGCGAAAGATACAAATAGCTTTAAAGAGGATACAAATCAACTAACCTCGATTTTGGCAAGTACGAATGCTGGTATCCCCGCTCTAGAGCAACAAATCAATACATATAACGATTCGATCAAAAAGAGTAATGATATGGTCATTGCTGGTGGCGTACTTTGCGTAGCATTAATTACATGTCTTGCTGGCGGACCGATGATTGCCATTGCGAAAAAAGATATCGCAAATGCAGAACGAGAAATCGCTAGTTTAAAGGATAGAATTTCTGGTGCACAAGCAGAAGTGGTGATATTGACAGATGTAAAAAATAAAACAACAAATATGACTGAAACGATTGATGCAGCAATTACAGCATTGCAAAATATATCAAATCAATGGTATACAGTAGGGGCAAAATATAATAATTTACTACAAAACGTAAAAGGAATCAGCCCTGAAGAATTTACCTTCATAAAAGAAGATTTACATACAGCAAAAGATAGCTGGAAAGATGTAAAAGATTATACAGAAAAATTACATGAAGGCGTGGCGCAGTAAACAGTGGACTAGTTCCGCTGTTTATTTTTTATCCTGTTTTTTGTGAGAGGTGGACTTGTAATTTGATAGCACCTCAGAACAAAAAATGTGCATTTTTTGCTGAGTATACCAATTTTCTTATCTCGGGGTATTGGCTTTTCTTAGTGTGACTGTGATGTCGTGAGACCTAAAATAGACCCTTATAGAAATATATATATATCTTTCTTTGCATTAGAACGATATACACTATATGAACGTACACAATAAATATAATGAAAGAAGAATAGAACTGGATAAAAGATATACTCAGTTTCATTGTATAAAGGTAATTCTGAAAGGTCCACTTTATCTCACTTTTGATAAAAATTTTGATTACTTGTGTTTACCTCTAAACCAAATCTTCATTGGTTGTTTTAAATAAATATGAAATTCCGAAAGGAAACGTATGTTCTTTTTCGGGTGATGTGATATACTAATAATGTAAATATATTCCGTATTTCTGTATCTGAAATTTCAGACATGTGAGATGGTAGTTATTATGATAGATAAATGATATAACGATGAATTTATAAAAGAACTAGGGAGGCAGAGAAGATGGCAGTCAGTACATATCAGTTGTTTCAACATCTTAATATAACAGGAGAACAAGAGGAATTAGCGTTACGTTACTTACAGACGAGAGATGAAGAAGTCTTAAAACATATAGAACAAACGACGATTCGTGACAATAAACGTAGTGATTTTGCTTGGCAGTTTATGAGTGATTTTAGGGAAACGTATAAGCAAGACGCAGGTTTTTTTCGTTTATTTTATTACTTGCTGGAAGATCAACTGTTGAACGTTCTTCTCGTACGCTTTTCACATATGAGTTTTCCAGATATAAAAGTTTATTTTGAAAAAAGCGGTCTTGCATTTGATAGTCTTGTAGAATTGGCGTGTAAGTATTTAACGAATCTTTCCCGTTCTGTAAATGAAGCAGATGTTTTTCTTAGGGAATTAATAAGGGAGAATCCAAAGTACATAGAAGAGAAGTTGCAAGTTATAACAGGTCGACCAAAGATGGTTTTGCTTCTGCATATGCTAGATGCAGATTATGAGAGATTTCTTACGTACAGTTCTTTATTGGAGGAAGAGCTGCAAGAGCATGCGGAGTTTATATTGAAACTGGATGGGGATCGAGAGAAGATAGAATTGGCGAAAAGATACGTTCGAGGTGAATCTGATAGTGAAGTTACTGTTGGTTCATCTTTACCTGATGTAACCTGGCACCTATTATTTCGTATTTATCAGCATTCAAATGTGGCAAGACGATATATTGACTTGTTAGCAAAACGTTCTGTTAAAAATTTTATGGATTATGCAACGGATCATGTGTGTCATGTTCTTGATCAGTTTGGAAATCATGTAAGAACAAGGAGTTTTGATAAACAAGCGTATGAAACCAGTCTAAACTTGTGCGAACAATTCGGTGTTTCAGAGGAAAGGTTTTTCGCATATCGTCTTACATGGCGTCATTTAGGCGTCTTTAACTCCGACAAAGTATATGAATATCAATTATTGCTTCGTATGGTGGAAGAGCAGCCAGAATTTGTTCAGCGTACGCTGCAATATTTAAGTCAAAGTTATTATCTTTTCGTAGTGATGCTTTTGGCCGAAAAAGGATACGAATTTAATCGAAAAAGATTACGTGAAGAATTTTTAATGATTGCCCTTGAGTCCGAATCATCTGACATACGTGATACATATCGTGACTATTTAGTTGGGAAATTATCATTTGAAGATATGAAGCAAGTGCTTGAGAGTTCAAAGCAACAAAATAATTACCGGGGAATGTCTGTTTTAGCAATTGCACTTCTTTGGGATATAGAGGAAGCGGTAAAGAGGGAAGCAGCGCTCAAACTTCAATTTGGAAATGACTATAATTATAAATTATATGAACTTCTGCAACAGTATTCTCATAAGGAAGGTTCGCTTGAACGAATGTTGGAAGATCTTCTATCCTACGGTTTATCCAAGGAGAAACTTGTTTATTATTCAGTTAAACAAGCTGCTCGGCACAGTAAGGAGGAAAGTAAGGCAAAAGAAGCACTCGTTCGTTTATTTGTAAAAGAACAGGCATATGTGACAGGAGTATTTACTGAGTATTCTGTAGATGAACGGATTTTCATTTTGGATGAGCTAGCAAAGTATGATGCGGTTAAAACGCGTGCTCTTCTTATTCAAAGTCTTGGAGATTCCTCTAAAAAAGTACGTACTGCCGCAGTCGAGTTTCTTACAAAAGATGTGGAAGCTGCAGATGATGTAGCGAAGGAATTGAATAGTAGAAAGAAAGTCGTACGCGAAAATGTAATGCAAATACTTTTATACTATAAATCTGAAAAATATACACAGCTTGTGCAAGAAGCTTTAAAAGAAAAGAAAAATGCTTCCTTGATGGAGAAGTTTGCTCCGCTGATTGGCGATGAAGACATAGAAGGAGTATCAGGAAGTATCGAAGCTTTTTGTACACGTATCTTAACACCGCAAAAAAGAAATGCACTCGTACAATGGATCGGATTTGAACCACAAATTCGTCTTCGTGACTCTGATACGATTGCCGATACAACGCTTCCACTAGCTTATTTTCAGCAGTATGTATCAGAGTCTGTAATTTTGAAAAAGGAAGCGGCGGAAATGATAGCTGCGGCTTTGAATGAACAAGATTTGAAAGAAAATATACAAGCAATCTATCAGTTGTGGGTTTCTCAAGGGGCGGAGGCGAAAAAACGCGGTATTCTTTCGATGTACGGCATTTATAGTGATGATGAAATGGCGCTGCTACTCAAAAAGCAGATTGATGAGTGGGCTGTTGGCATGCGTGGAGCTATTGCTGCCGCAGCTGTTCAGGCGTTGGCGTTATCTTCATCATATCTTGCACTTATGACGATTAATACTATGGCATTTAAATATAAACACAAGCAGGTGCGTAGTGCTGCGAAAGAAGCGTTGAGTCTCGCTGCTAAAACACGCGGTATAACAGAAGAAGAGCTAGAGGATCAGCTTGTTCCAGACCTTGGTTTTAATAAACACGGTGAAAAGACAATTGATTACGGAAGCAGGGCATTTACTGCCTATTTAACGCCCAACCTGAAAATCGAGTTGAAAACAGAAGAGGGAAAACGAATAAAGTCGCTTCCGAAGCCAAATGCAAAAGATCATGTGGAAAAAGCAGAAGAGGCTAAGGTGGAGTTATCGTCTATCAAGAAACAGCTTCGAAGCATCATTAGTATGCAAACGCAGCGTCTCGAAACAGCACTTTCTCTTAATCGCTATTGGTCGCAACATACATGGAAATCTCTGTTTGTAGAAAATCCAATTATGCAGCAATTTGCTATCTCACTGATTTGGGGCGAGTATAAGGAGGGAACGTTGGTTGCGATGTTCCGTTATATGGAGGACGGAACATTTAATACGATTGACGAAGAAGAGCATGAGCCTACGCCAGACACTGTTATCGGTCTGATTCATCCGCTAGAATTGTCCGAAGAGGAAAGGGAATTATGGAAGGAACAGCTAGAAGATTATGAGGTTATCCAACCATTCCCGCAGATTGTTCGAGAAGTATTTTTGGCGGAGGAAGATGAGAAAGTAACTGTGGAAAGATTTGGAGGTATTCAAATCAATGGTCGTTCGCTGTTTGGTAAGCTAACGAAGTATGGCTGGAATCGCGGATCAGTTGAAGATGCTGGTGTGTATTATTCTTTCTATAAAGAAGACACTCGCGCAGGATTAGGGGCGGAGCTTGCGTTTGAGGGTGCACCTGTTGGATATGAAGAAGAGGACGATGTATGCCTATTTGAAATTCAATTTTATAAAGCGGGCACAGTGAGCCGCGGCTCATACTCCTATGATGAAGTTGATGATGCGAGACGCATTGTACCAAAGCAAGTACCTGAACGATTTTTTAGCGAAATTTTATATGATATAAAACGGACAACAGAATCGAATCTTGGCCATGATGAAAACTGGCGTAGTAAGCGATAAGAAAGGAAATGACATATGCAATCTATTAAACCATTAATGGAAGAATTGTATGAAATAGAACTGAATGCGTTAGAAGCGAATGATTCGTTTCCAAAACCACCGAATTGGCGATTGTCACCACGTGCTGTTCGTACGTTTATTATCGGACAAGAAGAAGCGCTTCTTTCGGAAGGAAAAGAAGTGGAAATTAGCCGTAAGTTTTATGGGAATGATGCACTTGTGGAACGAGCGATTGTTACATTAGCAGGGAATCGCGGACTTATGTTAATTGGAGAGCCTGGGACTGCAAAGACGATGCTGAGTGAGCTACTTTCTGCCGCAATATGCAGAAATAGCCGTAATACGGTACAAGGAACCGCTGCTACGACGGAAGATACAATTAAGTATTCGTGGAACTATGCACTTCTTCTTGCGAAAGGACCTATAAGGGAAGCACTTGTGCCAGGGCCTCTCTTTGTTGGAATGGAGCAAGGGATATTAACTAGATTTGAAGAGTTAACGCGCTGCCCACAGGAAGTGCAAGATTCATTGATCAGCGTTCTGAGCGATAAGGTGCTCACTATTCCGGAGTTTGGAGAACAAGGAATTCTGACAGCAAAGCCTGGCTTCAATATTATTGCAACGGCTAACACACGAGATCGCGGTGTGAATGAGATGAGTAGTGCATTGAAACGTCGTTTTAATTTTGAAACGGTACATCCAATTCAAGATGTAAAGCTTGAAGCAAAAATAATAGAGTCACAAGTAACGCGGTTATTAGGGGCATCAGGCATCGCACCAAAAGTGGATAAAACGGTTGTTCAACTGTTAGCGACTGTTTTTCATGAACTACGGGAAGGGATAACTGCTGAAGGAAAACGAATTGATCAGTCATCTTCTGTTATGAGTACTGCAGAAGCTGTATCTGTATATTATCAAAGTGCAATGGATACGTACTATTATGGAAGTGGAGAAGTGAAAATGGATGCGCTTGTTCGATATTTGTCAGGGACGATTGCGAAAGAAAACAAGGATGATTTAGAAAAATTACGCAGTTATTTTACAAGCATCGTTAAGGCGCGAGGTCAAATAGGAGGAGAGGTATGGAAGTCGTTTTTCGAAGCTCGCAATCAGCTGAAGTAAATGCATTGTTTCAAAGAGCTTACAATTTAGATCGAAACGTCGTATACGTGCCGATTCGCCATCATAGTCCAGCGTGCTCTTTTCATATACAGAAGATTGTTAAATGCTATAAACCAAATATAATTCTTATAGAAGGCCCGATAGACTGCAACCCACTTATTCCGCATATTGTGAGTGCAGATAGTAAAGCTCCAATTTGTATATATTGCAGTTATGATGATAAAACGAATGTGCTTGAAAGAGGAGAAAGTGGAAAGTACCGTGCGTACTATCCATTTCTCGACTATTCACCGGAACTTGTCGCACTGCGAGAAGGAGCTGCGCAGAACATTCCTGTTTCATTTATTGATCTTCCTTATAAAGAATATTTGTTTCTAGCGAAAAATGAGGAAAATGACGAGCGATATTTCCAGCATAGTCAATATGTCCGTATGCTTTCGGAAAAAACGGGGTGCCGAAGTTTCCATGAGTTTTGGGAGAAATACTTTGAGTTGCAAGGTTTTCATATGACAAGCGAGGGATTTGTTCGTCAGTTATTCCATTACTGCTATTATACACGCGCGGACTATACGCAGGGGATGCTGACAGAAGACGGTTGTGAAGCCAGGGAGATACATATGGCAAAAGAAATTGAAAAAGCGCGTAAAGTGTATGACAAGGTGCTCGTTATTACTGGAGGCTTTCATGTGAAAGGGCTCCTTGAATTGGAAGGAAAAAAGAAAAAGCTGTCGAAAAGCCCGTTATCTAAATCGAATGCTAAAAACTATCTTATGCCGTATTCTTTTTTAGAAAGCGATCAGATGCGTGGCTATGAGAGCGGAATGCCTGCACCTGCTTTTTACCAACATATTTGGGAAAACAGGGATGAATCGATAGCTGAGCAATTTATGATACGAATTGCTAGACAGCTAAAGGTAGAAGGAATATCAATGGCAGATGAGATTGAGGCTGCACGAATGATACGTGAACTTGCACTGCTTCGTGGAAAGATGCAATCCGGATTGTATGAATTGATGGACGCAGTGCGCAGTACATTTGTGAAAGGTGAGATATTCTCAGCAAATAAGCCTTTCACATTACTTCAGAAGAGTTTGCAAGGGGTAAAGCGCGGGGAATTGTCAAAAGAAGCCGATTTGCCGCCGCTCGTGCATGATTTTCGTGCTTCTGTTCGGTCGTTTCGTCTACCAGTACGTTCAACTGTACCGCAGGAGACGATTCTGGACATATACAAGAAAGAAAAGCACTTGCGCTTAAGTCAATTTTTTCATTGCCTTGCTTTTTTAGGAGTTCCATTTTGCGAGAGACTACGCGGTCCAAACATAGCTAGAAAACAGCATATTAATCTTATGCGTGAAACTTGGAAATATCGTTTTTCAGCACAAGTAGAAAGTTCTCTAATTGATTTATCTGTGTATGGCGGAACGGTGAGAGAAGCGGCGCAGGAAATGTTAAGAGCAAAGCTGAACAAGGAAAAGGGACGGGCTGGAGAGGTGGCCCTTTTATTGCTAGAAGCCTATTTAAGTGGTTTGTTTTCCGACTTTTCCATGTACACCCAATTTATAGATGAAGTTGTGCAAAAGGATGGAGATTTTGCTTCTATGGCAGATTGTGCTTATTATTTATCACAAATAGAAAAAGCAAATCAGCAAGCGGAGTACGCTAGGAATAAAGCACTTTCGTTATTTTCAGTTTTAGATGAGGGCGAACCAGCAATTATTGCAGAAAAACTTATCGATTTGTATACAATGAAGCATACAGATCAGCAATTTATTGACGCATTAGAGCTTTATTTACAAAAGGAAAAGAGAGAAAGTCAAGTAGAGGGAGCGGTATTTGGGCTGTTAACTTCTTTAGGGAAGCGGGAAATCGATGAAGTAATGCAAGTGGCAGAAGGATATTTTTATGGAAGTGGTGATATGCAAAAGCAAGCTCCGATATTTTTGAATGGTTTGTTTGCTGGCGCCAAAGATATCTTTTTATATAACGAATCGTTGCTTAGCGGAATGTCTCATGTTCTAGAAGAACTTGATGAAGAGATATTTCTACAAGTGTTGCCACATTTGCGCCTTTTATTTAGTCAATTCACGCCGGTTGAAGTGGATACGATTGCTAAGCATATTTCCAAGTTATATGGTGCTACAGAAGAAGCGATAAAAGAAGACCCAATTTCCGAAGAGATACTGTTGTATGTAATGCAGTTAGACCGGAAAGCAAAGGGGATTTTAATGAGACGGGGGCTAGAAGATGGAGAATAACATTTCTTTAAATCGCTGGCGTCTTGTTCTCGGGAAACATGCAGATGACCAAATCACATTTCAGGAAGAAGAGCCTGCATACAGAGAAATGGACGAGATGCTGGACTTTTTGTACGAGAGAGAACGCGGAGAAGAGCGCGGTGGATCCTTAGACCCATCTCAGCTAACCGTGCCGACTTGGATTTCGAAAGTGCGAGAGTTATTTCCGAAGGAAACCATTGAAATTATGGAAAATCATGCGTTAGAAAAATATGAATTAACCGCTCTATTGCACGATAAGCAAACACTTGAAAAAATGGAGCCGAATATAAATTTATTAAAATGCATTTTACAATTTAAAGATTATGTAAAACCGGATGTATTAGACACAGCTAAACGTATTGTAGCGAAAGTCACTGAAGAGTTGCGTCGTAATTTAGAGCAAGAAGTGAAGCACGCATTAAGCGGTAGACCAGATCGAAATCATTCTAGCCGCGTACGCACGATGCGCAATTTTGATTTTAAGAAAACGATTCGAAAAAACTTAAAGCATTTTGACAAAGAAACAAATACCATTCATATTGAAAAAACATACTTTTACGCTGCCACGAAGCATGTTAGCACATGGCGGGTAATCCTCGCAGTAGACGAGAGTGGAAGTATGATTGATTCTGTTATCCATAGCGCAGTTATGGCAGGTATTTTTGCAAGCTTACCGACGATTAAGACAGATCTGTTCATCTTTGATACAGCTGTTGTTGATTTAACGGATCGTATTGACGATCCGGTGGAAACGCTTATGAGTGTACAGCTTGGTGGAGGAACCTATATTGCTCAGGCGCTGCGTTACGCAACGAATAAAATTGAGGTACCTCATAAAACAATTGTCGTACTTGTAACGGATTTATATGAAGGCGGTAGTTACAATGAAATGTACCGAGAAGCAATGAAGATTGTAGAATCAGGGGCGAAGCTGATTGTGCTTACTTCTCTTGATCCGACTGCACAGCCTTTTTATGATAAACAGGCAGCAAAAAAAATGGCGGCGCTTGGTGCTCATGTAGCAGCATTAACACCAGGGAGGTTGGCGCAATGGATCGCAACAATCATTTCTTAAATGTTCTTTCCTCTATCGATGAAACATATTTAATTGCCATGTCCAACAAAGGAACATATAAAAGAGCAATAAAGGATTTGGCAGTTGTAAAAAATATCAAAATAGATTTAGAAGAGGATATAGCGCAAATACATCTTGATGATGAAACTACTGTAACGTTTACGGGAGATATACGCAGTTACTCCTGCACTTGTGAAGCGCGCTCGATTTGTAAGCATGTCATGATGGCTTTATTAGAAGCGAAGAAGATGTACGAAGGTGAAGAAAACATAAAAGTTGATCTCTCTGCCCTTTTGAATGTGGATGTTCGCAATATTGTCTCCGAAAAAATGTGGGATGAAATGATGTTTCGCGAAACATTTCATCAAAAAATTGTTTTGGAAGAGGAGGGTGCTTTAATTGCCTCTTTTCCAGAAGAGTCTATAACGGTTCGTTTTCTGACAGCTGAGTCGGTAGCTGATGCGATTTGTACATGTAAAACAGAGGGAATATGCCGGCATAAGGCGGAAGCGATATATTGGTATCAAAAAGAAAGAGGAATTTCGCATGAAACGAAACAAGTGCAGTGTCTTATTATTGAGTCGGATAAGCTATCTATTTTCAAAGAGATGATTGAGCAAATTGTTCACTTGGGCTTAACACGTCTTACAGAAAAAACAATCTATGAAATAGAACAACTTTCTGTAAAAGCGCGCTCTTTGAAACTAGCAAAGTTAGAAAATTTATTTCGCAAGCTCGGGACTGATATTAGACTATACCGAATGAAACATGCCTCTTTTCAAATGGCATCCTATCGGCAAACGCTGTCCGCGATTTATGAATACATTGTGTTGTTAGAAAAGCATCGTCTGCAAGAGAGTTCGTATCGTTCGGAATATTATGAAGTACCACCGCTTACTTTGCATGCCTTTGGCGCAGCCGGCTGGCAAACGAAATCTGGTTATGTTGGTGTGACCTATTATTTCTATAATCGAGAACAGGAAAAGTGGATCACATACACAAAGTCACGCCCCATGTTTTATGAAGGGAGCAACATAACTTCTGAAGATCTCCATGAAAAGCAAGTTCCATGGGGGATTGCAGGGAAGGGAAACGAGCTGTCTCGTTCATGTCTATGGTTGAAACATGCAAAGCTTAACGTCGATTTTCAATTGTCATCTAGCTCACAAACAGTAGGAGAAGCAGGAGGGAAAACAAATGTAACAGAGTGGCAATCGCTCTTTATAACCTCATGGGAAGAACTACTAAAAAAAGTAAAAGCAAACAGGTTAGAGACATCTAAACAAGGAGTCTTTTGTATTGAATTTACTGAAATGGAAGAATGGGAGTTTCAAAAGAAAGAGCAAAAATGGATTATACCTCTTATTGATAAAAAGGGGGAAATATTACAACTGCAAATGATGAAACAACCAGAAAATGAGTGGACGATTCGACTTGTAAAAATATATTTGGACTCATTACATGTAAAGAGAATGCTAGTTCATCCTTATCAGGAAGGAACAAAGCTCGTAGTTACACCTATTATTTTATATACAGAAGTAGGAGAAATTATAAATATTACACTTAATGAAGGGGAAACATTTTATGATAGAGTTAGTGCACATAATCGATGAATTGGAACAAGCTCTAGATGAGATGCTTGTCTCAGGAGCAGGGACGGTACATCCTTCTTTTTTTCAAGATATAAAACGAAAATGCGAAAAGTACGGTCTTTCTTATGCAGCTGCGCAACTACTTGTCATAGAGGAAGAACGAAACAAGGCTCGCTTTCTTCATAAAGAAGAAACTGGGGAATTAACGGAAGCGTTTTGCAAGTTGCAGGAATATATTCGAGTTGTAAAGGCTGAAATGCTACATTTATAAAGATGTGATTGAATGGGAAGCCGTATTAACGGGCAATAAAATTCCCGCCTCAAGATTTAGAGAAGTGCTAGGAAGGTAAGTAGGAGAGGACCTGTCCGTAAAAGCCCGAATGTTTCAACTAATAATGAGTGGGGAATGAAGAATCCCCACTCATTACAGTTTCGCTTTATTCATCATATTAGCAGTGGAGAACAAGTAATAGGAATACCCAAGCATAGACACCCTGACTTTGAAGAAACTTTCTAAACACCTAATTCGTATTTATCCCGCTTTAATGGGCAGTAAGACCTCCACCTCAAAATTCAGCGAAAGCAAAGAATTTAGGTGGAGAATCAACTGCCCATAAAAGTCCGATTGGTTCAACTAATAATCAGTGGGGAATGAACAAAACCCCCACTGATTAAAGTTTCACTTTATCGAAAGTCCTTTCGGATAAGAAATCTGTTGGTTTGTTATAAAAACGATTATTAAGCCGTTGTAAACCAATATACGGAAAAATAACTTTCTTCCGTTTCCATAACAAAAAATTCATCATTCCATTCTGGTTCATAAGCATAAGCAATTCGGATTCCTCCAATAGGGAACTCGATAGGTTTAATAAGTGGGGCATATCTGTTTCTCAATTCTGTGAATTCTTCTTGGGATATTGTTTTCAGTTCTTCTTGTTCAGCTCTAAATTTTTTTTCGAATTCCCAAATAGGCATATCTTCAACGTGTTTTCCTTTATACCAAAACCAATGCGTATTTCTTCGTTCAATGAATTGGCATGTTGCTGCAAAATCTTCCAAGGTTTTAATCGTGTAGTAACTGTTTTTTTCTTTGCTATGTTCAAAAACATATATTGTCTCTTCACCACAGCTTGATAATTCATCATTTTCTATTACAAAATATTTCATATGTAACATCTCCTAGCTTCTTGTCTTGTAAATAATTAATCTTTTTCTATACCATATTGAACAAGAATAAAAACTAAAATGGCTAATTCAGAGTGTTTTTGATTATTTCGAACTTAATTTAAGCTATTATAGAATCATTTCAGTTTAGTAATGGATTTTATGTAGCGAGTATATTCATTGTGTTTTTAAATAAATTACATGATTAATGGATTAAAAATAAACATACAAAAATTAGTCAAGTAGTGTTAGAAAAGCATTAGAAGTACTGAATTTGATACTTACTTAAAAATAACACTTTTGGAACAGTTTCACCATTCATTTGGATGTTAATGGAATTATATATAATGTAAATTTTGTTAAAATATGCTATTATTCCTTATGTAAAAGTAGTTCATGTAAAAGAAAAAATGGAAGGTAGGATCAAAATGATTAGTTGCTTAAAAAAAGCGGCCGTATCTTCATTAAAAGACAAATGGGGATTGGCGGTATTGTCATCGTTTCTTTATCATATTATTTCTAGAGTTTGTATGCTAATTATAGGATTTCCCCTTTTGTTTCTTGGTATCATATTAAGTGAAATAATGAATGCTAGTTATTCCATTACAGGAGACGAGAAGTTAAATGCAGCAGGTGCTTTTTCTTATTTACTTGTTTTTGTTGTTCTATTTATCTGTTTAGTAAGTGTACAAGGCATTATGAATTATGGGTATCTTAAAGTTACATTGCATTTAGCAAAACAAGAATCTACTACAATTGGTGAGTTATTTGAAGGATTTCAAAAAAGTAATGTGTTTAGATCTATAAAGGTGACTACTTTAATGACTGTATACACACTTTTATGGAGTGTATTATTAATTGTGCCGGGTATTATAAAGTTTATCTCTTATTCTATGGCTTACTATATTTTGTTAGATCATCCAGAATATACGGCGAGTGAAGCAATTAAAAAGAGTCAAGTACTGATGAAAGGACATAAATTAGATTTATTCCTACTATCGTTAAGTTTTATCGGATGGTTTATTTTAGGTGTTATCATCGGATTTTTCACATTTGGTATCCCGTTTCTTTGGATCTATCCATACTACATTACAACAGTATCGCATTTCTATTTGAAAATAGTGAATAAAGATACTGTTATGCAGGAAAAAAAGTTAACTATTTGACTTTAATTTTGATTCGAAATATTGTATGTATCTTGATTTTATGACAAACACAAAGACTCTATTTTGAAAAAGGAGTGATTAAAATGGAGTTCTTTCTTGAAAAGTGGTGTAAAGATTTTATAAAAAAGTTTGATTGTTTTGTTATTTGTTATTTTACTGACGCCCCCGTAACTTTAAGTGAGCTTCTTCATAATTATAATAGTTGTAATAAAAAACATTTTTTCGTTTTGGGTATTATAAAATCGTTAAATAGATGGGCATATGGCGGCGCTCCTAACTGAATAGTATAATCATTTATATTAACAACTAAGACAATCAAACGTATCTTAGTTGAAGAATAAGACATAATAAAAGGCTGTTTAATATATTAAATAGTTTATGTTCTTTTGTTTTTTAAATTTAATAGTAAAGAAGAATATAAGAATTAGAGGAGGGGGAAGATTGAGATTTTTTACGATATTTGCATCAAGAAATGATACAAGTGATGTAGAAGGCTTCATTACTCAAGTTTTTCAAAATGGGTTCAAGGTTGAACGCAATAAAAATGAATATACGATTCAATCGAAAAGGCTATTTGGCAAAAATAAAATTATTATCCGGGTGGATTCTGAAGAATCATCTCCTAATTATTTTGCCAATAATATTCCTGGAATGATGCACATGTACGATCAAATCGAATTTCAAGAAGAACATCTTAAGAGGATGGTTTTGGCACAGATTTCTGTAATTAATACCATAATCGCTATAGAGACGAAGAAGGATTATAGTGATGAATACGTGGAGCTGTTTCTTAAATTACTTAATGGGGTGAACGGTATTGGTTTTATCCCTGATCGAACTCTCATCGGGAAGGATGGAAAAGTAATCGTATTTCCGGATGGGTCCTCTGGGCCCTCAGAATTTACTCCTCAAGCATGTACGAACAAAATAAGGGGACAGAATAGTACTTCTACGGATGGGGAGAAAAGAAAACAGAAATCGATAAGCTATCTGCAAGATAAAGGGATTCCGTATATCGAAGGATTGCCTCAATTGCCTCCTTTGACAAGTATTCAGTTAAGAAGTCGAGAAGAGATCACGAAGAGAGCAGTAGCTTTGCTGATTGTTATACAATATGCTTGTGATGTTGCTCAAGAAAGTGATTTGAAAACTTCCAAAGAGTTCGTCATGGAGCTGCTGAACCAATTTGATGTGGTTGAATCATTAACGATGCAGGAAAGGAATTTTCTAAATTCAGAGCAACCTGACGAGAAAGAAGCGATACAGATTGCATGGCAGTTTGAAGCCCAATGGGTTTTGTTTTGGTCAATAGGTCTCGTGAATAAACTGAAATTTCCAAAAGAAATCTGTGACTGTCATTATGCAATTAAACTTGTTTCTGATTGTAGTTCTTTTAATGAATTTTATCAAAAAACAAAATTGCGAAATGCAGAAGAGATTTTGGACGAGGCTGACCTCGTGTATCGGCTTCATTGGGCTTGTGTGCATGATAGAATTAATGTAAGAGAAGCAACTACAGGTATGCAGGAAAGTATTGTTATTGAAAGAAGAAGGGGCTTGTTTTGGCTAATCAATTATAAAAATGAAGAGTGGGATTGCATTTCCATGGATACATAATGTATATTCTTTGTTCAGTAGAAGTTTTGTATTTTATATAATAAAATTATTGCTTCATTAGTTCAATCTCTTACAGAAAAACGAACGGAAATTCCATAAGTATGAGAAAAACAGTCTTTGATATCCTAGGCCTCATATACAACTTTTCTACGTTAAATAACTTGATTCTACCGTACGTTTTTGAACGGCTTTGTTATCGTTATTGCAGAAAATGCGTGAATGAAATGTTAATCGATTTACATGTTTCAAGCGTATCTATATTGAGTTTGTAAATCTACACAATAAGTTTTCATTGTATATAATAAGTGTAGTAGAAGTTCAGTTAGATAAAATTCGGTAGTCGAATTTTTTTGCATAAAGCTGTATAATGCTTGTAACGAAAAGGAAATATAGGAAAGGATATGTAATGAATTACTATGGATAAAGATAAACAACAATTAAGCGTTGAAGTTGCAAGATTATATTATCAATCAGATTATAGTCAGCAAGAAATTGCTAACAAATTAAATATTTCAAGGCCGACTATCTCTAGACTATTAAAGTACGCGAAAGAAAAAGGATTTGTTCAAATTAGTATAGCCGATCCATTTGCTGATTTAGATAACGTTGGAAATTTACTGAAAGAAAAGTATAACTTGTTAGAGGCACATGTCGTATTTTCTCCAGTACCAGAGTATGCAACGATTACAGAGTATATTAGTAAATATGCAGCTGAGTATATGGAAATGACGGTTAAAACTGGTGATATCGTTGGGGTAAGCTGGGGAATGACGATGTATGAAATCGCTAGAAAAATTGTACCACAACATGTAAAAGGTGTAGAAGTTGTTCAGTTAAAAGGTGGTATTAGTCATTCGAGTGTAAATACATATGCGAATGAGACCATTGCTTTATTTGCAGATGCTTTTCAAACAACGCCGAGAAATCTACCCCTTCCAGTTATATTTGATAATGCAGTGACAAAAGAATTAGTAGAGCAGGATCGACATATTCATCACATTATCGAAATGGGAAAACAGGCGAATATTGCAATTTTCACTGTAGGAACAGTGCGTGATGAAGCGCTATTATTCCGATTAGGCTATTTCGATAAGGATGAAACAAGTTTACTCAAAAAACAATCGGTCGGTGACATTTGTTCACGATTCTTTGATGGGGACGGAAATATTAGTAGTGAAGAAATTAATAAGCGGACCATTGGAATTGAGTTAGAGGAACTGAAATTAAAGAAACGTTCTATTTTAGTTGCAGGTGGTAATAGAAAAATAAAAGCAATTGATGGTGCGTTACGTGGCGGTTATGCAAATGTATTAATTATCGATCAGCATACAGCAAAGGAATTGTTACATTATCAAAAAGATTAGAAATAAAAGGCTTTCTCAAGATATTAATTTTGAGAAAGCCTTTTATTTTATTAAGTATGAATTATGGGGTGCTTTTTGAATACAAATTGCCTTTTTTAAAATAATTATGGATATTGAGATACATACTACCATTGTTAATATAAAAGTTTTGATTTTAAAATAGGAAGTGTTTCTTAGTTAGAATGCGCTTTATTTACTACAAGAGATTCCCTTCTAAAAAAGAATGAACAAAATTTCAAAAGTGTATTTACATTTGTTCAACTAAGAGTTAGAATGAAGTTGTTAAAAGATATGAGGAGTGAAGATAATGAACATTGCAAAGTTAATTGACCATACAATTTTAAAAGCTAATACTACTAAAGAAGATGTTATGAAAGTAATCGAAGAAGCAAAGGAATATAAATTCGCTTCTGTTTGTATTAATCCTACATGGGTGAAGCTAGCTGCTGAAGAATTAGCTGGACATGATGTAGATGTTTGTACTGTAATCGGTTTCCCATTAGGAGCAAGCACGACTGAAACAAAAGCATTTGAAACAAAAGATGCGATCGCAAAAGGAGCAACTGAAGTTGATATGGTAATCAACGTAGGTGCTTTAAAAGACGGCGATAACGAGTTCGTTGAAAAAGACATTTATGAAGTAGTACAAGCAGCAAAAGGAAAAGCTCTTGTAAAAGTAATCATTGAAACTTGCCTATTAACAGATGAAGAGAAAGTACGCGCTTGTGAATTATCAGTAAAAGCTGGTGCTGACTTCGTAAAAACTTCAACTGGATTCTCAACTGGTGGAGCAACTGCTGAAGACATCGCATTAATGCGTAAAACAGTAGGACCAAACGTTGGTGTAAAAGCATCTGGTGGCGTTCGTACACGTGAAGATGCAGACAAAATGGTAGCTGCTGGAGCTTCTCGCGTTGGAGCAAGTGCTAGTGTTGCAATCGTATTAAATGATGCAAAAGGTGCTACAGATAACTACTAATCATTAATGAAGTGAAGAGCAATAGATACACAAAGTAAAGTGTATCTATTGCTTTAACAATTGAAAAAGATGTAAGCGGATACGAATGGGAGGGGAAGGCTTATGAAATACTTAATTGGTATTTTTGGCCTCGTATTGATTTTAGGTATCGCTTGGCTTGCTAGTAATAATAGAAAGAAAGTCAAATATCGCCCAATCATAACGATGGTTATTTTACAATTCATTTTGGGGTTTTTATTATTAAATACAAGTGTAGGGAATATATTAATTAGCGGAATAGCAGATGGTTTTGGAGAGTTATTAAAATATGCTGCTGACGGTGTGAATTTTGTATTTGGTGGATTAGTAAATCAAAAAGAGTTTTCGTTCTTTTTAAGTGTATTAATGCCAATCGTATTTATCTCAGCACTAATAGGTATATTGCAACACATTAAAGTATTACCTATTATTGTGAAATCTATCGGTCTAGCATTAAGTAAAGTAAATGGAATGGGGAAACTAGAATCATATAATGCTGTTGCTTCTGCGATTTTAGGACAATCTGAAGTGTTTATTTCAGTTAAGAAACAACTAGGATTATTGCCAGAGAAACGAATGTATACATTATGTGCATCTGCAATGTCTACCGTTTCAATGTCTATCGTTGGATCATATATGGTGTTATTAAAACCGCAATATGTTGTAACCGCTTTAGTTCTTAACTTATTCGGTGGTTTTATTATCGCTTCTATCATTAACCCGTATGAAGTTACTGAAGAAGAAGATATGTTAGAAGTGCAAGAAGAAGAGAAAAAGACTTTCTTTGAAGTATTAGGTGAATACATTATAGACGGATTTAAAGTTGCGATCACAGTAGCAGCTATGTTAGTCGGTTTCGTTGCTCTTATCGCATTCATTAATGCAGTATTTAAAGGTGTAATTGGTATCTCATTCCAAGAAATACTTGGTTATGTATTTGCACCATTTGCATTTATTATGGGTGTACCTTGGCATGAAGCAGTTAATGCTGGAAATATTATGGCAACAAAATTAGTATCAAATGAATTTGTCGCTATGACAGATTTAGCACAAGGAAACTTTAATTTCTCAGATAGAACGACAGCGATTATATCTGTATTCTTAGTTTCATTTGCAAACTTCTCTTCAATTGGAATTATTGCAGGGGCAGTTAAGAGCTTAAATGAAAAACAAGGGAATGTAGTCGCAAGATTTGGTTTGAAATTACTGTTCGGTGCAACATTAGTAAGTTTCTTATCAGCAACAATCGTTGGCTTATTATTTTAACAGATTTATATCATATAAAAAGGAATGGTGATTGTAATGAGAATGGTAGATATTATTGCAAAAAAACGTGATGGCAAAGAATTAACGACTGAAGAAATTAAATTCTTTATTAATGGATATACAGACGGAAGTATTCCTGATTATCAAGTGAGTGCACTTGCAATGGCAATATTCTTTAAAGATATGACAGATCGCGAACGTGCAGATTTAACGATGGCAATGGTAGAGTCTGGAGAAACGATCGATTTATCAGCAATTGAAGGAATTAAAGTAGACAAACATTCAACTGGTGGTGTTGGTGATACAACAACATTAGTATTAGGACCATTAGTAGCTGCTTTAGATGTACCAGTAGCAAAAATGTCTGGTCGTGGTTTAGGACATACAGGCGGAACAATTGATAAATTAGAAGCGGTAGAAGGATTCCACGTTGAAATTACGAAAGAGCAGTTCATTGATATTGTAAACCGTGACAAAGTAGCAGTTATTGGACAAACAGGAAACTTAACACCTGCCGATAAAAAGATTTATGCATTACGCGATGTAACAGGAACAGTAAACTCAATTCCTTTAATCGCAAGTTCAATTATGAGTAAAAAAATTGCAGCTGGTGCAGATGCAATCGTACTTGATGTAAAAACAGGTGCTGGCGCATTTATGAAAACAGAAGAAGATGCAAAAGAATTAGCACATGCAATGGTACGTATCGGAAATAATGTAGGACGTCAAACTATGGCTGTTATTTCAGATATGTCACAACCGCTTGGATTTGCGATTGGTAACGCTCTAGAAGTGAAAGAAGCGATCGATACGTTAAAAGGTGAAGGTCCAGAAGATTTAACAGAATTAGTACTTGTATTAGGAAGTCAAATGGTCGTACTTGCGAAAAAAGCAAATACGTTAGAAGAAGCTCGTGAAATGCTAATTGAAGTGATGAAAAACGGAAAAGCAACTGAGAAGTTTAAAGAGTTCTTAAGCAATCAAGGCGGAGATAGCTCAATTGTAGACAATCCAGAAAAAATGCCACAGGCGAAGTATGTAATTGATGTACCTGCTAAAACTTCAGGTGTTATTTCTAACATTGTTGCAGATGAAATCGGTATCGCAGCTATGTTACTTGGTGCTGGCCGTGCGACAAAAGAAGATGAAATTGATTTAGCGGTAGGATTAATGTTACGTAAAAAAGTTGGCGATGCAGTAAAAGAAGGCGAGCCATTCGTAACAATCTATGCAAACCGTGAAAATGTAGAAGATGTAAAAGCAAAAATCTATGAGAACATTTCTATCGCTGAAACAGCAGTAGCCCCTAAATTAGTTCATACAGTGATTACTGACTAATCATAATTACACTTACTTTGAGGAGGAAATAACATGGATAAGAAAAAATATATCGAAGAAGCAAATAAGATGTTATCAAAAGCGTATATTCCGTATTCAAAATTTCCTGTTGGTGCAGCGTTAGTTACGAAAGAAGGTAAAATCTATACTGGTTGTAATATAGAAAATGCTTCTTACGGTTTATGTAACTGTGCAGAAAGAACGGCGATCTTTAAAGCAGTATCAGAAGGTGAGCGCGATTTTAGTTATTTAGTTATTACAGGCGAAACGGACGGACCGATTTCACCATGTGGTGCTTGTAGACAAGTAATTGCTGAATTCTGTGAACCGAAAATGCCAGTTTTACTAACGAATGTAAAAGGCGATGAAAAAGAAGTGACGGTTGAGCAATTACTTCCAGGTGCTTTCTCAATAGAAGATTTAAAATAAGTTGAAAAGTGAACTGCACCTCCAGTTGTTAGGCACGCATAACAATTGGAGGTGCAGTTTTTTACTTTATATTGTGGTGAACCATTTACTGATATTTCGTATAAGTTCGACCGCATCTGTACCATTATTTCGTCCCCTTTTTCATCAATTTATCATTTTACCACATGTGAAATTTTAAAAATTAAATATTAATGTAATGTAAGTACAATATAAATTCCAGATTAATATTAATAGATGATGATAGGCTATTTTTATAATTGAATTACCTTTCGGATTCTAAAAAACATCCTACTAACAAATGAAAGAAATAACGGACATGGAAGTTTTTGATCTTTTACCGAGAGAACAACAAATAGAAGTGCTTAATATGGATGTAAACTTTGTTGGACTTGGAAAACCAACAAATGCTTCTAAGAATGCAAAAGATTGGAGTACATGGCCGGGACATCCTAAATACGGTAAGTTTCCCGAATAGTGATAGGTAAGGATTTGAAGTTATCTCCACCTTTTCCCCCACTTCACACCGTACGTGAGAGTTTCCCCTCA
>NZ_MAOE01000122.1 GCF_001884185.1 Bacillus albus | reverse complement strand
AAGAGAAAGTAAAGGACGTTTGTCTTAGGCATAAATTCCGGTATGGATATCGAAGAGTGACCGCTACTCTTCGAAAAATGGGACTGTGTGTCAATCATAAAAAAGTATTACGAATCATGAGACAAAATCACATTCTTTCAAAAGTACGTCGAAAGAAAAAGAAATATATCAATGGTGCGGAACCAATGGTAGCCCCTCATCGATTGGAGCGCCAATTCGATGCATCCAGACCAAATGAAAAGTGGTTTACGGATGTGACGTATCTCTTATTTGGAGAGCGTACCTTGTATTTATCAACGATTATGGATGCCTTTAATCGTGAAATTATTAGTTGTGTCATCAGCGAATCACAAACACTGACATTAGCGATGAAGACATTAAAACAAGCAATGAGAGGGCGAAAAGTAAAAGATGTCCTTCTTCACTCAGATCAAGGAAGTATTTATACAGCAAAAGAATTTCAAGCGTATGCCAAAGAAAACGGCATTATCACCAGCATGTCCCGGAGAGGAAATTGCCATGATAATGCCGTCATGGAAAGCTTCTTTGGTCATTTAAAAAGTGAAGCTTTCTATTCACAAAAGATAACAAAAGTATCCAACACAACTGTGCGAAAGATTGTGCTAGAATACATTCATTACTACAATTGTGTGCGAATTCAAGAAAAATTAAACCACCTATCCCCTAAAGAATTTAGGGAACAAGTGGTTTAGGTGTTTTGATTGGTGTCCCATTTTCGGGGGTCACTTCA
>NZ_MAOE01000121.1 GCF_001884185.1 Bacillus albus | reverse complement strand
ATCTGAAGTAAATTTAGTCATAAAAAAACTACACCTCCAATTGTTAGACTGTGTCTAACAATTGGGGTGCAGTTCAATGTTGAGACTGTCTTTTTTAATTGTTCTTGGAAAGAACGATTTTTACGAAAGTTCTTGCCACGTTATGAATATAACTATAATAGTACACGATTTATCCAGCTACGTATGGAAGTGGGAGGGACGAGTGTGAAGAATAAAAATAAAAGCTCAACAGTTGGAAAACCGTTGTTATATATTACGCAAGTAAATTTAGAAATTGCTGCACCGAAAATAAAAAGAATTATTTTAACGAATTTTCAAGATGAGAATCGAAAAGAGAAAAGTGATAGGAACGAAAATATTGTAAGTACTGCTGTGGAAGAGGTGATAGAGCAAGAGAAACAAGAACGACAAGAGGACCATCAAGTGGAAGAAGAAAAAATAGAAGAAGAGGAGCAAGAACAAAAAGAGCAAGTGAGAACGGTCCCGTACAATAAATCATTTAAGGATATGAATAATGATGAAAAAATTCAGTTTTTAATAAATCGCCCTCATTACATTCCGAAAGTAAGGTGCAGAATAAAAACGGCGACGGTCTCATATATCGGATCAATTATATCGTACCGTAATGGAATTGTATCAATTATGCCACCAAATAGTATGCGGGATATTAGGTTATATATAGAAGATATCAAATCGATTGATATGGCCGGTTTATAAATATGTAAAGGTGGTAGAAAGCTTCTACCACCCCAATAGTTTTTTAGTTTACTTATTAAATAGTAACATCGCGTAAGCACTGAATAGCGCAGAAACAGCTTAAATCAACAGTAATGCAAGTAGATGTCGATATTAATCTTGCATTTGGTACATTTAAAAACGTACAAATTGGATTGTCACCAGGTGGTACAGGGGAGCCATCACCTAATACTACAGCTAATACACGTAGCACAGCACAGCTATCATCATCTACGCTCTCAACGCGGAAAATTGGAGACGTACAGAAAGTAGTGTTTCCAGATGGTGCAAATGCTTCAAAAGGTGCTCCGGATTTTGTGTATACAATAAAAGGGCGTGTATTTGCTACTGATGCATTGTTATGAGCTCCTAAAAATGGAATTTCACAACCAGAACCACATGTTGAACTAGAGCAATCTTGTAATTCATTGATGAATTTTACAACGTCAACTACACAATGAGAAGAGCTATGGTGGTTATTTTCGTTACAACTCATTAATGTCACTCCTTATCTTCTTGTTTGTATTTACATTAATAAGATATTGGAGTCGGGGAGATTTGGTCACAATCTCAAGACCTTTTTTTAAAAATAGGCGAAAGAAGATAAGGGAAGGTGGAATTATGCTGTTTACAAGCTGGCTTTTATTTTTTATTTTCGCATTAGCTGCTTTTAGGCTCACTCGTTTAATTGTTTATGACAAAATTACAGCTTTTTTACGAAGACCTTTTATTGATGAGTTAGAGCTTACAGATCCTGATGGGAGTGTATCGACTTTTACAAAAGTAAAAGGTAAAGGATTAAGAAAATGGATTGGCGAATTATTAAGTTGTTATTGGTGTACAGGTGTGTGGGCTAGTGCTTTTTTATTAGTTTTATATAAATGGACTCCTATCGTTGCAGAGCCGTTACTTGCATTATTAGCTATTGCGGGTGCAGCAGCGATCATTGAAACAATTACAGGATATTTTATGGGAGAATAATAAAGTGAAACTTTAATCAGTGAGGGCATCCCCCGCTAATTATCAGCCCTCATCAATCGGGATAAATTTTCATGATGCTAGAAAAAGCGGAGTTTCAGAGGATGAGGGAACTTAAATAAGGAGTTGTTCATATAGTAAATAGACAGAATTGACAGTAGAGGAGATGTTTGCTGTGAGCAATAATCCAAAGCAAAATCCATATGACCTTCAGCAGTGGTATAACATACAGCAACAGCACCAAGCACAACAACAGGCATATCAAGAACAATTGCAACAACAAGGATTTGTGAAGAAAAAGGGATGTAATTGCGGGAAAAAGAAGAATACTATTAAACAATATGAAGAATGAAACACTCATGTTACTGTGAGTGTTTTTGTTATGTATAGTAAAAATAAAAAGCGGTATTTCAATTAAGAAATACCGCTTTTTATTAACTAATTTGTGCAACTGTTAATGCTGCAGCACGGACGTCTACTGTTCCAATTACTTCAACGGGTACGATTTGAATTAAGTCACCAGGGTTTAAGTTAATAAGAATAACACCGCTGGATACGTCTACTTCACCAGTACCAATAACGTTAGAGCGGACTGCTGTACCTGATCCAGGAATAATGTTAGCTGGTGTATTTAATGATAAGAAGAAACGACCAGCTTCTGGCGCAGCAGGAGAGTTATCAAGACTAATCGTTAATGTATAACTGATTTGATAAATACCAGCTCGTTGAATTCTAATGCCAGTTCCTGTACTTACTGTATCATTTATTACTGGAGCAGGAATATTTGGATTTGGACTTGTGCTAGGTAATGATAGTGGTACGAATAATGTTGCAAATTGAGGGAAACTAGCGTTGAAAGCAAAACCAAAAGCAGGTAGTGTACTTGCTGGTTTTGCTTCACAGTCAATCTTAGTAAATTTACAATCAGAAGAGAACATGTTTTTCACTCCTTTATCTGTTTCTACTTTTAGTTAATGAAAGGGACAAGTTTTTTGTTCTAGACAAGTTCCCAATTTTATAAAAAAATAAATAATTAAACCTTTTAAGCATGGATTGGGTGGCAGAATTCTCTGCCACCCAATCCATGCTTAAATCATTGTTTAGTTTTAAATCGTAACATCACGTAAGCATTGAATAGCGCAGAAACAGCTTAAATCAACAGTAATGCAAGAAGGGGTCGATATTAACCTTGCGTTTGTTACATTTAAAAACGTACAAATTGGATCGTCACCAGGTGGTACAGGGGAACCATCACCTAATACTACAGCTAATACACGTAGCACAGCACAGTCATCATCATCTATGCTCTCAACGCGGAAAATAGGCGATGTACAGCTAGTAAGGCTTCCAGACGGTGCAAATGCTTCAAAAGGTGCTCCAGCTTTAGTGTATAAAATAAAAGGACGTGTATTTGCTACGGATGCACTATTATGTGCTCCTAAAAATGGAACTTCGCAACCAGATCCGCATGTTGTCGTTGCACATTCTTGTAATTCATGTATAAAACGAACGACATTTGATACACAGTTGAAATCACAATCGTGATGATGATGATGGTCTTCGTTACAATTGCAGCTCATTATGTTCACTCCTTATCGTGAGTTCTGACATACACTATTACAATATGAACGGAATATGGTTGATATTACGTTAATTCTTATGATAAAAACAAGGAATTTATATAGTAGGGATGTACATAATGCAATATGAAAAAAAGACATCCTTATTTAGTGGATGTCTTTTCAGGTAAATCTTTTCGTACAGTATACAAAAAGCGAGATATATCTAATTTTTTTCCTCTAAAAAATTGCGGAGAAGAAATGTACAATTCTTCTTTCGCACGTGTAATAGCGACATAAAGTAATCGGCGTTCTTCTTCTAAAGCTTCAGAAGTCTCTGTAACACGATCATTTGCATCTTTTAAAGAAGAAGTATGAGGCAGAATACCATCGCTCGCTCCAAGTAAAAAGACGCATGGAAATTCAAGGCCTTTTGCGTTATGAATAGACATAAGCGAAACAGCATCTTTTTGCGGCATTGTTTTTAATGCTTCCATTTCTTTTTGACCTTGAATTGCTTCATCAATAAATTGTAAATAAGCTGGAATGTCGGTGAAACGAGTTGCAGACTCCATTAACTCTTCTAACATTTCTTCTTGTATATCTTTATGCATCGTAAAGGAAGAACGATCGTTACTTTGTAAGTACTCTAAATACTTTCCTTTACCATGAATAATTTCTTTTAATGCTTTTTTCGGTTCTAATTCTTTTATAAATTTAATAAAATCGATACGCTCATTTACCTTTTTCACTTGAAAAGGTTTTAAGCTCGGATTTAATAATAAGAAATGAAGAAGAGAAGGGAAACGACCTTCACCATATTTCCATTGTTCACGTTCAATAAATGAAATACAATCATCACGCCCGATATACATCGTTGGCAATATATTTGAAAGTGATTCTAATCGAAACGGCTCAATCACTAGTCGTAAATGATCTAATACAGGCTTTATTAAAGAATGTTCATAAAATGATTGGCTCGCACCGTGCTTAATAAACGGGATTTTGTGAATGGTAAGCTGATCAAGTAATGAACGGCTTACAGAATGTGTGCGATATAGTAAACAAAAATCTTTATAGTTTCGTTCGCCGCTATCTACTTTTTCTTGAATGAGCTGCAAAATTTGATTTGCTTCATCAAGAGTGGTAGCCGGTCTTGCGTAAAAAGGTTGTACACCTTCTTCACGTACAGAATACAGCTCTTTGTCAAAACGCTCTTGATTTAGTTTGATAACTTCATTTCCAAGTCCGACAATAAAGGGATTGGATCGATAATTTGTATTAAGTGCGATAATCGTAGTGTTATCAAATTCTTTTGGAAAAGATAAAATGATTTGATGACTGGCTCCTCGCCAGCCGTATATCGCCTGATCGTCATCACCTGCGATAAACAAATTATTTCTTGGCGAAGCTAACAATTTTACAATTTCATATTGTGCATACGATGTATCTTGGAACTCATCTACTTCAATATAGTGAAAACGTTGTTGTAATTGAGTAAGCAACGGAGCATTATTTTCTAACATATAATATGTTTCTAATAAGATGTCATCGAAATCGATATAATTATATCGTTGTTTCACTTCTTCAAAACGCTCGTATACTTCTTTAAATTCTTGTTCAACGGGTGTTTTTGCTTTTACATCTTTCGGACGATTCAATTTGTTTTTCTCAAGTGAAATCATCGCGAGCATCGTTTCAGCATCATAATCGTCTTTTAAACGTAATTCTTTTAAAATTTTCTTTATCATAATTTGTTTATGTTTTTCGTTTGCTAAAATTTGCTGATTATATCCTTGACTACGAAGCAATTTTAAAAAGACAGAGTGGAACGTACCAGCAACAACGTAGTTACTTGCTGCGTGATTCATACCGGGTAACTTCGCTACACGATTTCGGATTTCTTCAGCCGCTTTTTGTGTAAATGTAAGCAATAAAATATTTCGCGGATGAACTTGTTTTACATTTACTAAATAACCTACGCGAGTTGTTAAAACAGATGTTTTCCCGCTTCCAGCACCAGCTAATGTAAGAACAGGGCCTTCTGTCGTTCGTACAGCCTCTAATTGTTTTTCGTTTAAAAATACATTTTGTTGTTCGAGTGCACGGAAATACGCCGCATCTGCATCTTCTTCCATAATTAAATGGGTAGATGTTTTCGGAATATGATATGTTGCACGCGGAATGTCAGCGTGCGTTAATGATTTTTGTGAAAATTTTTCTTGTGTCATATATTCACCTTCAAAACTATAGCATCAACATTTAACTTTAGCGGAAGAAATAGAAAATAGCAATGTAAAAAACAGGAGGGGATACCTCCTGTTCTCAAATTACAATTCTTTTATCATAACGATGTGAGGAATATTTGCTTCCATGAATACATCAGAATTCGTTACATATCCAAGTTTCTTATAGAAATCTTCAGCATGTGTTTGAGCATGCAACTTCAATTTTGGTAGTGAGTTTTCCTTCGCATATGCTTCAAGTGCATCCATAACAATTTTTCCAATGCCTTTTTTACGATGGGAGGCTAGTACACAAATGCGTTCCATTTTTCCAATCCCATCAATGGTGCGAAAACGTCCAGCACCAACAGGAACATCATTATCATATATAACAACGTGTATAGAAGTTTCTTCAAACTCATCATACTCTTCTTCGGCAGAAACTTGCTGCTCATTCACAAATACTTGCTTACGTACAGAGAATGCATCTCTTAGTTGTTCGTCCGTTTGTACGATCTGTGCGTGCAAATTAGTTGTTCCCCTTTCCAAGGTGGAATGTTTCGTGTACAGTCCATGTTCCGTTTTCTAATTGATATAGAAGATGAAAGCGATCAATTGGTTGTTCATAATAGAAATCTTTCATACGTAATCGACCTAATACGTCAGCATGCTCTGCATCCGATAAGCCTTGTCCGATTGTTAAATGAGGTACGAAAGCGTATTCGCGTTCTTGTGTAAAGAATCCGCTATGCATTTCTTCATTTAAGAAAGTAAGTTCAGGTGTTTTTTCTACTTTAAAATAAAGAACATTATTAACAGGTGCGAATGAACCAACTTTTCCAACATGAAGAGTGAAAGGGTTCGTTTTACTTGCGATTGTATGTAACTCGTTTACAATCGATTCTAATTGTTCATCTTGCGTCTCAAAGGGTGTTTTCAATGTAATATGTGGCGGAACTAATGCGTAATGCGGATCATAACGTTTACGCAATCCGTTCGCTTTATCTTGAATCATTTTAGATGGAAAAATTACAATGCCTAATTTCATGTTCCAATTCCTCCCTTTGTAAGTCTAGTTAGATTTTGAGAAAATAACTCTCTTAATCTATTATATCAAATTATTCTGAATACTGCTCTCTATTATTTCATTGATAGCATATGAGAGAAAGCTTTCGGTAAATCAGTTTGCCAATATTTCCACGTATGATTACCTTCAAACTCCTCGTAATGTGTAATGAAATTTCTATCTGTTAGAAGCGTATTGAGATCACGGTTCGGCCCTACGAAATCAGATATTTGTCCATCCGTTCGTTTTACAGCTGTTTCTTCTGTTCCAATAACGTGATAAAGTTCTAACGCCTCCGGATTTTTGAACTCTGTTGCTAATTTCATTACGGTTTCATCCACAAATGGTGATTGCATAACGACTTTACCGAATGTATGCGGATACATAAGTGCGGTCATGAAGGAAACTGTTCCGCCAAGAGAATCACCAATTAACACACGTCCTTTTCCCATTTGGTACGTTGGATAGTTTTCATCGATATATGGTGCAAGTTCATGAGCAAGGAAACGAATATAAGCAGCGTTTTTTACTTCATTTGGGAAATATTTTTCTTTACGATCGTGTACATTTTTATATGGAATACCGACAATAATTGTACGGTCAATTTCTTCAGTTTCACGAAGGCGCTCAATTACACGGTGCGCTTTACCAAGCTGAAAGTAATCTCTACCATCTTGTGCAATGACAACTGTATGTTTGTGCAGTGGTGTGTAGTTTACCGGTAAGTAAACGAGAAGTGTAACATCTTCTTGAAGTGATGCGCTATAAAATGAAATTTCTTCAATTCTCCCGATTGTTTGATTCATGTGGATCCCCCTAAATAAAAATTTACTGTTATGATTGTAAGAGCGACGCTTGTAGTGAAAAAGAAATATCCACTAATAGGTGCCTTCATTTTTATTTTACCATAATGGTATGAAGAATCTAAAAAATTAGTATTTAAGTTAGGAAAGAAAACGGATATAATGAAGTGGGATTTTTGACAGGTGAGAGGGGAGACGGAATTTGAAACAAGAAAGATCAATCGCACTACCATTAGCCATTTCCATTATAGCCATTTCATTCGCAGCAGTTTTTGTAAAGATGTCCTCAGCACCATCTTCCATATTAAGTATGTATCGATTATGGATTATCGTACTTATTATGCTGCCTATCGTTTGGAAAAAACGGGAAGAGTTTAGTAAGATTCAAATAAAAGATTGGGGATTTTTAATTGGATCTGGTTTCTTTTTAGCACTTCATTTTCTATTGTGGTTTGAATCTTTAAAGCATACGACAGTTGCGAGTTCGACGATTATTTTAGCGCTTCAACCAATCGTATCTTTAATTGGAGGTTTTTTCTTATTTAAAGAAAGAACAACATACTCAGCTATTGCAACGATGGGAATTGCGATATTAGGCGTAATGTGTATTGGTTGGGGAGATTTAGGGCTAAGTGAACAAGCAATTTATGGAGATATATTATCCTTTTTAAGTGTAATAGCGGTTGTCGGTTATTTATGTATCGGGCAAACGACAGTAAAGAAAGTATCACACTGGATTTACAGCTTTACAGTTTTTGCATTCGCAGGTATTTTTATGGGGATTTATAATATAGTGTTGCAAGTGCCTTTTACAGGTTATACGAAGTGGGATTGGACCGTTTTTCTTTTACTTGCGGTTGTCCCGACAGTGTCACACGTCATTAATAATTGGTTATTAAACTACGTAAATGCAACAACAATTTCAATGAGTATTTTAGGAGAACCCGTTGGAGCATCTATACTAGCGTTCTTCTTACTCGGTGAAAGACTAAATGCCATGCAGATTATCGGTAGCATGCTCGTATTGTTTGGTGTATCTGTTTTCTTACTACAGCAACAAAAACGAACAGCAAAAAATGTAGTAAACGAGCCGGCGTATACACAGGAATTATAATGTTGGAGGAGAAAAGAGAAGTTGTGATACTTCTCTTTTTGTTTTATATAAATACGGGTGTGGAAGGGGGAAGGAAATGGAATTCCCAGCAAAAAAAGATGTATGGCTATATCCGATTTTTTTCGTTGTCATTGGAGCGTGTTTTGCTCCCCTATTTGCAGGTAGAGAATATTTTCTTTTATTTTTTACAATTCCATTAGCGATATTATTTATTTGGAGTTGGTTTTCGACAAAATACATCGTCGGAGAAGAAACAATTACAATTAGATCAGGTTTCGTTAAAAAGCGCATATTTATACGAGATATAAAACAAATTTTAAATACAAAAAATCCAATAGCAGCCCATGCATTGTCATTTGATCGACTTGAAATTGTTTATGGTGCACATCAAACAGAAATTATTTCTCCTAAAGATAAAGAGCAATTCATCAATCTTGTTAAAAGTAAAAATCCACACATTGAAATAAAGTAAAAGAGTGGCTTCGTAGCCACTCTTTTACTTTGGATTTGTCATATAAGGTTGTACGTGAATGATACATAGGTCACGGAACTTTCCTTCAGCAGTTGTGACAATTACGACTGCTCTACCTGCACTTTTTCCAGTAATCGTTACCGTGTCCCCCTTTGGATACAGTGTGATAACATCAGCATTCATATTCGTCCAAATAAGTTCTTTATTCGTTGCCTGCATTGGCAAAACGGAAGCTGATAACTCAGTGCTTTGGCCAGTTCTTACTTTTAACTTATTTTTTTCCATATGAACACCGATGACTGAAATAACAGAAGGAGCAATTGTAATTTTAGGTGGATTAGGTTGTATGTTCAAACAAGACGCAGAAGTATTGGTGATAGGTGAAAATTTTCGTGTTTGTTGTTGCTGGAAAGCTGCTAACATGTTGGAGTCCCCTTTCTGTATAAGTGCTGATAGTAATACTATAAAGGAGTAGTGTTACGTTTAATTTAACGAAACATAAAGAAATTGTTAAATTCGAGCAGAAGATCGTCGAACTTTGATATAAAGAAAGCTCTGCTGATACGATAACAGCAGAGCTTTCCCTTTATAGATTATGACTATGTTGTTTTTCGAAATTCTCAAATTGCTCTTCAACTTCTTTTGAAGGTTGTGTTAGTAAACTAACAATTACGATAGCTAGTAAACTAATAGCGAAACCTGGAATCATTTCATATAAGAAATCTTTTAAGAATTTGAATTGAGTCCATATAATAACAGTAGCGGCACCAGAAACCATACCAGCAAGCGCGCCCCATTTCGTCATACGTTTCCAATATAAGCTTAATAAAATAGCAGGTCCGAATGAAGAACCGAACCCAGCCCAAGCATATCCAACAAGAGCTAAAATCGTATCATTTTGTTTAAGTGCTAATGCACATCCAATTAAAGCAATAACAAGAACAGCCATACGACCGACAAATACAAGTTCTTTATCAGAAGCATCACGCTTAAAGAATGTTCTATATAAGTCTTCTGTTATTGCACTCGAAGTAACGAGAAGTTGAGAAGAAATTGTACTCATAATAGCTGCTAAAATAGCTGCTAATAAAAATCCAGTAATAAGTGGATGGAATAAAATAGTGCCAAGTTCAACGAAAATCGTTTCTGGATCAGAAAGTTTTAAACCTGCTTTTGAATAGTATGCAATACCGATAAGGCCAGTAAACATAGCTCCAGCAACAGAGAAAATCATCCAGCTCATACCAATACGTCGTGCACTTTTAATTTCTTTTACAGAAGAAATCGCCATAAAGCGTACGATAATATGTGGTTGCCCAACATAACCAAGGCCCCATGCGAATAATGAAATAATTCCTAATACAGAAGTACCTTTAAAAATATCTAATAATGCCGGATCGATAGATTTAATTGTTTCAAATGCTGGACCAAGTCCATTTACGTGCATAATTGTTACGACTGGAACAAGAATAAGAGCGACTACCATAATGATTCCTTGCACAAAGTCTGTCCAACTTACAGCTAAAAATCCACCAAATAATGTGTAAGCTACGACAACTCCACCAACGATAAGAAGCCCAACATGGTAATTGAGTCCAAATGAATTTTCGAATAATACAGCGCCAGAGACAAATCCTGAAGCTACATAAAACGTGAAAAATATCATAATAACAAGTCCAGATACTAGGCGTAGCATATGAGATTTGTCATGGAAACGGTGTTCCAAAAATTCTGGGATAGTAATAGAGTTGTTTGCAATTTCAGAGTAGGTACGTAAGCGAGGAGCGACATAGATCCAGTTTGCGTATGCCCCTAATGTTAGGCCAATCGCAATCCAGCTACTACTTAATCCAACGCTAAACATTGCACCGGGTAAGCCCATTAAAAGCCAACCACTCATATCAGCTGCTCCAGCACTTAATGCTGTTACTGCGGGGCCTAGTGTACGCCCGCCAAGCATATAATCTGTTAAGTTGGATGTTTGCTTATAAGCGAAATAGCCGATAATTAGCATCCCGAGCATGTAAATAGAGATAGAAGTTAAAATTAACATCTGCGTACTCATGTAGTTCCCCTTTCTTTTGTCATGTCTTTTGATGCATGCATATTTATAATCTATCATGATTATTCTGAAAAATCCATACAGAAATACGAATTTTCAGAAATGTAAGCGTTTTTTGATGTCATTTTACTTTTTTAATATATAATATTCATACAAAAAACCTTATTTTTAATAGAGTATTTATTATATTTACATAAAAAGAGGTTGTTTTGTCAATATAATATTGAAAGGAGAGAAAAATAAAATTTTTTAAAAAGTATTGACTTATGAAAAAAGTTAAGTCTATAATGAGTGCAACTTAAAAAAATGCAAGCGTTGATGAAGAAGAGTACACATGATGAACATGTCAGAGAGCTGATGGTTGGTGCGAATCAGTATGGAATTGATGTGGAATGGGCTTCGGAGCTTCCAAACCGAAACGAAAGAAGTAGGCTTTGGCGACATGATCTCATCGATACAAGAGACACGTATTGTTTTTGATACGGTAAAGTGCGTTACGTTCGTAACGAATTAAGGTGGCACCACGGGAGTACCCGTCCTTTCTATAGGATGAGTACTCCCTTTTTGTGTACAAAAAATTAAATAAATGAAATCGTTGAAGTAAGAAGAGTACGTATATTGGAGACGTTACAGAGAGCCGGGGATAGGTGGGAGCCCGGTGCGGTGCCATATACGGAATGGGCTTACGAGAGGTATGCTGAACAATTATTTTCAGTAGGCAACCCGGGTTCCGCCGTTACAAGGATAAGGTATATATTTTGTACCTGAATAAAGCGGGATGCTTTTGCGTCCAACATGAGGTGGTACCACGGTAAATCTATCGTCCTCTACATATTTTCGATATGTAGAGGACTTTTTTATTTTTCAGGGTGAGGTGAAGGACATGATGACGAAAGAAGAATTTATGAAACGGAAAAGAGAAGAAAAAACATTTTTAGTAATTACCGAAGAAGAAGGAGATAGCATTACGCCAATTTCTTTATATAGACGTATGAAAGGAAAGAAAAAGTTTTTATTAGAAAGTTCGCAACTTCATCAAGATAAAGGACGCTATTCTTACTTAGGATGTAATCCATATGGCGAAGTGAAAAGCGTAGGTACGGAAGTGGAACGAACGATTTACGGCCAGGCAGAAAAGCTGCAAGGTAACGTACTACAAGTGTTAGAAGAAGAAACCCGGTCAGCTCAAGTAGGCAGTCCATTCCCATTTTGCGGAGGAGCAGTTGGTTATATTGGCTATGACGTCATTCGGCAGTATGAAAACATTGGAGCAGATTTACACGATCCACTAAATATTCCAGAAGTACACCTGTTACTGTACCGTGAGTTTATCGTGTATGACCACTTACGCCAAAAACTATTATTTGTATATGTATGCAGGGAAGATGATTCAGCAGATTATGAAGAAGTATATGAAAGATTGCAAGTATACAAAGAGGAAGTGCTAAAGGGAGAAGAAGCGGAAGTAACTGAAATAAGATCAACATTATCATTCACTTCTTCTATAACAGAAAAAGAATTTTGTGTGATGGTAGAAACGGCGAAAGAATACATTGGGGCCGGGGACATATTCCAAGTCGTATTATCTCAGCGTTTGCAAAGTGAATGTATTGGTGATCCATTCGCATTATACCGAAAACTTCGAATTGCCAATCCATCACCATATATGTTCTATATTGATTTTCAAGATTATGTTGTACTCGGTTCTTCGCCGGAAAGTTTGTTATCGGTAAGAGAAGATAAAGTGATGACGAATCCAATTGCTGGTACGAGACCGAGAGGGAAAACGAAGCAGGAAGATGCGGAAATTGAAAAAGAACTGTTAGAAAATGAGAAAGAAAGAGCGGAGCATATGATGCTTGTGGACCTTGGGCGGAATGATATTGGCAGAGTAAGTGAAATTGGCTCCGTAACGATAGATAAATATATGAAAGTAGAAAAATACTCTCACGTCATGCACATTGTATCTGAAGTTTACGGAACATTGCGAAAACAAATGAGTGGATTTGATGCATTAGCATATTGCTTGCCAGCAGGAACAGTGTCAGGCGCTCCAAAAATTAGAGCGATGGAAATTATTAATGAGCTAGAGAATGAAAAAAGAAATGTATACGCAGGAGCAGTTGGATACGTTAGTTTTTCAGGGAATCTTGATATGGCGCTTGCGATTCGAACGATGGTCGTAAAGGATGAAAAAGCATACGTTCAGGCAGGAGCGGGCATTGTTTATGATTCAGATCCAGTAGCTGAATATGAAGAAACGTTAAATAAAGCGAGAGCATTATTGGAGGTAATGAAATGATTGTACTAATTGATAATTACGATTCATTCACATATAACTTGTATCAACTGTTAGGAGAATACGAAGAAGATATTGTAGTCGTAAGAAATGATCAAATAACGATAGAACAATTAGAAGAAATGAAGCCGAGAGGAATTGTTCTTTCACCGGGGCCAGGAAAACCAGAGGATGCTGGTATTTGTATCGAAGTGATTCGTCATTTTTATAAGAACGTTCCCATATTAGGTATTTGTCTTGGTCATCAAGCGATTATATCAGCATTTGGAGGAGAGATTGTAAGAGCAGCACGCATTAAACACGGAAAAACATCACGTGTGAAACATAATGGAACTTCAATCTTTTCATATGTAACACAGCCATTAACGGCGATGCGTTACCATTCCCTTGTTGCAGCGCAGACAAGTTTGCCAGAGTGTTTTGACATACTAGCGACAGCGATGGACGACGGAGAAATTATGGCAGTTCGTCACAATTATTATCCGCTATTCGGATTACAGTTCCATCCAGAATCAATCGCAACAGAAGAAGGCGGAAAGTTAATACGTGCCTTTTTAGGCGAAGTGAAAGAGGAGGAAAGAGTATGAATAACTATCTTCGTAAATTAGTGGAGGGACAACATTTAACAGAAGAGGAAATGTATAGAGCGGGGCTTCTTTTATTAAATGAAAACATATTGGAAAGTGAAATTGCAGCTTTCTTAGTCTTACTGAAAGCGAAAGGTGAAACAGCAGAAGAAATATACGGCCTCGTTCGAGCACTTCGCGAAAAGGCATTACCGTTTTCGAACCATATACAAGGAGCAATGGACAATTGCGGAACGGGTGGTGACGGTGCCCAAACATTTAATATTAGTACAACGTCGGCATTTGTGCTGGCAGGAGCTGGCGTAAAAGTTGCAAAACACGGTAACCGAGCTGTTTCTAGTAAAACAGGAAGTGCAGATTTATTAGAAGAACTCGGTGTAAATATTAGCAGTACGCCAAACGAAATTGATTATTTATTAGAGCATGTCGGAATCGCATTTTTATTCGCACCAGCGATGCATCCAGCATTAAGACGCATTATGAAAATAAGAAAAGAATTGAACGTGCCGACGGTTTTTAACTTAATTGGCCCTTTAACGAATCCAGTTAATCTAGAAACACAATTTGTCGGCATTTATAAACGAGACATGTTACTACCAGTTGCGCAAGTATTACAGAAACTAGGAAGAAAACAAGCGCTTGTCGTAAACGGAAGTGGTTTTTTAGATGAAGCATCATTACAAGGAGAAAATCACGTTGTCATTTTAAAAGATAGTGAAATAGTAGAAACGAGTATTAAACCTGAGAAATACGGTTTCCAAATAGTCAAAAATGAAGAGATTAGGGGCGGGAATTCAAAAGAAAATGCAAAGATTACGCTCGGAGTATTAAGAGGAGAAAAAAGCGTTTACCGTGATACAGTGTTATTCAATGCAGGTCTAGCCCTTTTCGCAAATGGAAAAGCAGAAACGATTGAAGAAGGAATTACACTTGCAGCGCATAGTATTGACTCTGGAAAAGCATTAGCCAAACTAAACTTATTAATTACAGCAAGTAATGAAAAATTAGAAAGGGTGAATTAAAGTGGGGACGATTTTAGACAAAATTGTAGACCAAAAGAAAAAAGAAGTTGCGGCATTATATGAAACGTATACACCAATAGAAGAAAGTAGAAAGACACATTCACTTGTAGAAGCATTACAGCAGTTTACTGTCATTGCAGAAGTAAAGCGAGCATCACCATCAAAAGGAGATATTAATTTACACGTTGATGTACGAAAACAAGTAAAAACATATGAAGAATGCGGCGCAGGAGCAGTTTCTGTTTTAACAGACGGTCAGTTTTTTAAAGGATCGTTGCATGATTTACAAACGGCGAGAGAAGAAAGTAACATTCCGCTTTTATGCAAAGATTTCATAATCGATAAAATTCAAATTGATAGAGCGTATGAAGCTGGCGCAGATATTATTTTATTAATCGTAGCGGCGTTAACGGAAGAGAAGTTAAAAGAGCTATATAGTTACGTACTAGAAAAAGGATTAGAAGCGATTGTTGAAGTTCATGATGAGCAGGAATTAGAAATTGCGATCCAATTAAATCCGCACGTTATCGGTATTAACAACCGTAATTTAAAAACGTTTGAAGTGGATTTAAATCAAACGGAAAAGCTCGGGAAACGATTAAATGAGGAGAAATTACTTTGGATTAGCGAAAGCGGGATTCATTCAAAAGAGGATATTATTCGTGTTAAAAAAGCAGGAGCAAAAGGTGTATTAGTTGGGGAAGCGCTTATGACATCATCTTCTATTCGTACCTTTTTTGAAGATTGTAAGGTGAACATATGAAAGTGAAAATTTGTGGCATCACGAATATCGAAACAGCAAAACGTGCTTGCGAATACGGAGCAGATGCACTCGGATTTGTTTTTGCAGAAAGTAAACGGAAAATTACCCTGGAGCAGGCGAAAGAAATTATTACGGAACTTCCGGCACACGTGTTAAAGGTTGGTGTTTTCGTAAATGAATCAGTAGAGGTAATCCAGAAAATTGCAGATGAATGCGGGTTAACGCATGTGCAACTACATGGGGATGAAGATAATCATCAAATTAAGAGATTAAATATTCCGTCTATAAAAGCTCTCGGAGTAACTTCAGAGGCCGATATGAAAAACGCTCAAGCATATGAAACGGATTATATATTGTTTGATAGCCCAAAAGAAAAGTTTCACGGTGGAAATGGAAAGACATTTTCATGGGAGTTACTCACGCATATGCCAAAAGAGTTACGCGAGAAAACGATATTAGCTGGTGGATTAAACGCTCTTAATATAGAAGAAGCGATTCGAACGATTCAGCCATACATGGTCGATGTAAGTAGCGGGGTGGAGACAGAAGGAAAGAAAGATGTAGAGAAAATAAAACAATTCATTAAAAAAGCGAAGGAGTGTTCTAAATGAATTACGCATATCCAGATGAAAAAGGTCACTACGGTATATACGGAGGACGATACGTTCCAGAAACGTTAATGCAATCTGTATTAGAGCTAGAAGAAGCATATAAAGAAGCGATGCAAGATGAAGCGTTTCAAAAGGAATTAAATCATTATTTAAAAACGTACGTCGGAAGAGAAACACCACTTTATTTCGCTGAAAATATGACGAAGTATTGCGGCGGTGCAAAGATTTATTTAAAACGTGAAGATTTGAACCATACAGGAGCTCACAAAATTAACAATACAATCGGTCAGGCACTTCTTGCGGTACGAATGGGCAAGAAAAAAGTTGTCGCTGAAACAGGGGCAGGACAACACGGTGTTGCAACCGCTACTGTATGTGCCCTACTCGGATTAGAATGCGTCATCTTTATGGGAGAAGAAGATGTGAGACGTCAAAAGTTAAATGTGTTCCGGATGGAATTACTCGGAGCGAAAGTAGAAAGCGTAGCGGCAGGTAGCGGTACATTAAAAGATGCGGTAAACGAGGCACTTCGTTACTGGGTTTCACACGTGCACGATACGCACTACATTATGGGATCAGTTCTCGGACCGCATCCATTCCCGCAAATTGTTCGTGATTTCCAAAGTGTAATTGGGAAAGAAACGAAAAAACAATATGAAGCGTTAGAAGGGAAGTTACCAGAAGCAGTCGTTGCTTGTATTGGAGGCGGTAGTAATGCGATGGGAATGTTTTATCCGTTCGTGCATGATGAAGAAGTCGCTCTTTACGGCGTTGAAGCAGCTGGAAAAGGCGTTCATACAGAAAAGCACGCAGCTACTTTAACGAAAGGAAGCGTTGGTGTTTTACACGGATCGATGATGTATCTTCTGCAAAATGAAGAAGGACAAATTCAAGAAGCTCACTCTATTTCAGCAGGACTTGATTACCCAGGTGTTGGGCCAGAACATAGCTTACTAAAGGATATTGGACGCGTTTCTTATCATTCCATTACAGATGATGAAGCGTTAGAAGCATTTCAATTATTAACGAAAAAAGAAGGGATTATTCCGGCTTTAGAAAGCTCACATGCTGTCGCATACGCTTTAAAATTAGCGCCGCAAATGAAGAAAGAAGAAGGACTTGTCATTTGCTTATCTGGCCGCGGAGATAAAGATGTAGAGAGTATAAAACGTTATATGGAAGAGGTGTAAAAAATGGGAGTAGAAAAAATTAAAGCAGTGTTTGAAAGTGGTAAGAAAGCATTTATTCCGTACGTAATGGGCGGAGATGGTGGTCTTGAAAAATTAAAAGAAAGAATTCGTTTTTTAGATGAAGCGGGAGCGAGCATCGTTGAAATTGGCATCCCGTTTTCAGATCCAGTTGCAGACGGTCCAACGATTCAAAGAGCAGGGAAACGAGCGCTAGATGGCGATGTAACAGTAAAAGGCATTTTTCAAGCATTGATAGAGGTAAGGAAAGAAGTACAAATTCCGTTTGTACTCATGACATATTTAAATCCAGTACTCGCATTCGGAAAAGAACAATTCATTGAGAGATGCTTAGAAGCGGGTGTAGACGGCATCATCGTTCCAGATTTACCGTATGAAGAACAAGATATTATTGCGCCGCTCCTTCGAGAGGCGAATATCGCTTTAATTCCACTCGTTACCGTAACGAGCCCAATTGAGCGAATCAAAAAAATTACGAGTGAATCAGAAGGATTCGTATACGCCGTTACAGTAGCGGGCATAACAGGAGTACGTCAAAATTTTAAAGAGGAGATTCATAGTTACTTAGAAAAAGTAAAATCACATACGCATTTACCAGTAGTGGCAGGGTTCGGTATTTCAACAAAGGAACATGTAGAAGAAATGATTACAATATGTGACGGCGTTGTCGTTGGAAGTAAAGTTATTGAGCTGTTAGAAAATGAAAAACGAGAAGAAATATGTGAATTAATACAGGCAACAAAACAAAAAGAAGAGGCATAAGTCTCTTCTTTTTGTTTTGCGTAATAAATGTTAAAATATACAGAAAATACATATAATTTAGAGGGTGAGAAAGCATGCTAAGACGGAAACTACTATATCTTCTTTTAACTGTACCATTATACGCTTGGCTCATTAGCATGACGAAAATAGAGTTGATGGCTCTATTTGTAGGATATGTATTCATCTTTTCCAACTTAAATCGCATTCAAGAACAATCTATTTTAGAAATATGTATATTTTCGATTAGTATAGAACTATTTAGTATCGTTTCAATTGTATTATTAAATGAATTATTCAGGTGGATTCATTCATTTGAATTAATGAAATTTGGAAATGTTGTATTGCAAGTAATATGTGCTTATATTGTGTTTGTTGTGTTAGACAAAATAATGAGGCAGCAGAACGTTTTTCATGATAATAGAAAATGGGAATGAAAAGGAGTCATTTGGCTCCTTTTTTGAATCTGTTGTAAAAACAATTGAAAATTACGACATCTGTTATATAATAGTTAAAAATTGTATTTTTAATGAAAAGAGATGATAACATGGCCATATTGTTGGCACTTATCCCAATTATGATGATTTTCATTTGTTTATTTTTATTTAAACAAACGTCATTACGATCCTCTTTAATTGCTTACGTTGTGTCTGTTGGAATCGTTTTACTCTCGCCAACGTTTCAACTAGGGATAAGTGAAACTGTGCACGCAACGATTAAAGGATGGTTAATTTGTTTTATTGTCGGGTACGTGTTGTTTTTCGGTATTTTTTTATTTCACCTCATGAACAAAATGGGGTACATCGATCAAGTAGCACGTTTTCTAGAAGAAGTTACGCATGATCGTTTATTACAAATGCTGCTCATGTGTTTTGGTATTTGCCCACTAATTGAATCAGTAAGTGGATTCGGAATTGGCTTCATGGTTGCAGCACCTATCTTTCTATCATTAGGCTATAAACCGTTTCAAGCTGTACTACTTTCATTTATCGGTTTACTAGCTAGCTCATGGGGCGCAATGGCAACTGGTACAATTATCGGTTCGCAGCTTATAAACATGCCGCTTACAACACTTGGCACAAATACAGCACTATTAAGCATTCCGATGTTTGCCTATTTCGTCATTCTGTCTTTACACGTTGTTGGTGGCTGGCGGGCTGTGATTGAAAAGTGGAAAGAAGGATTCGGTTTCTTTTTATTATTCTCTCTCGGAATCTATCTTTCTAACGCATACGTAAGTGTTGAACTAGCAGGTATATTAAGTTCTATTGTTACAATTACATTTGGCTTTCTTATCATTAAATTAAAAGGGAAAAATGAACAAAGTCTAATGACAGAACATGCTGCGGCAACGGAGAGAGAAGTATCCATTATAAAAATTATTAGCCCTTATATATTCTTAACAGTTTGTATTTTACTTTCTCGCCTCGTTCCAGCATTACATGATTTGTTCCGGTCATATGCCGTTCTTGATTTAAAATCATACTCTTATAAACTGGAGCTACTATATTCACCAGGATTTTGGCTCGGTATGACTTGCTTATTTACTATTATTTTCTTCCGTATTCCATCTCATATTATTAAACAATCAATCACGCAAACAATAAAACAATGGATTCCCTTTGCGATTACGACGACAATGTTTATCGCCATTTCAGAACTAATGGGTGCATCTGGCATGCATTCATTACTGGCAAAAACAGCTGGTGAAACGTTTGGAACATTTTTCGTTTTCGTTGCTCCGTTTATCGGAGGAATCGGTGGATTCTTAACAGGTAGTAACGCAGGATCAAATGCGATGTTTATAAAACTACAAATGCAAACTGCACAAAACGTAGCACTCCCGTGGCAATACGTCACAACGCTTCAAAACACAGCATCATCAGTAGCGACAATCGCTTGCCCGTCACGTATTACACTTGGCGCTTACTTATGTAACATCCCGTATCGTGAAAATGAATTATTAAAGAAGACGACGTTAATGATTTTTGGCGCGGTGTTACTTGTAGTGGTGGAGGTTATTGTTTGGTATATGTTGAGAAAATAAGAAATCCTCCTGAGAAAGGAGGATTTTCTTTTTATATGGATAATGCCTTAAGTATGAAAAGCTTCTACTAAGTGAATAGGAGATGAAATGTATGCCCCTAAAAAACTACGGCGTGTTAAAAGGTACAGTTATACAATCAAAGATTGGAAAAGGGAAAACACCTCATTATCAAGTTCATTTACAAGGCGAAGCAAAAGCGGATTATCGTATTGCAATTAACGTAAAGTCACAAAGTTATCCGTCAGAAGTTTTATATTTTGCGAGTAATGATATCCGGTCAGAAGCAATTCATATTTTACCGACATTGCCATTTGGTTTTACCGAAATAAAAAACAATGAGCCGGAAGTAGCTTTAGATTATGTAAGAGGTAATTTATTTGATTCAAAGCAAATGATTCCTTTACCAGCTGAAAAAGCGGGTGTTGATAATGATTTAAATGAAAAAATAGAACGGTATATAAAACGAGCGATAGAAGAGAAAGCGACCATTTACGCGTTCGGTGAAAGATGGGGACCAGAAGAAAATACACCCGATTCTTATTTTCATTTTGAACCAGGAAATGGTATACACGATATTCATATGAATCAAGGGAATGTAGAGAAATGGAAAGGCGATAATGGTATATGGCAAGATGGAGGCATACTCATTCACTTCGAAAAGGAAGAAGAATGGATTGGTATCTTTCTAGCCTTCCAGTCGCAGTCATGGTGTACGGATGACGAGGGACATGCTCGCGTTCCGGTTGAGCATTGTGATTATAAGAGTAATAATTGAGGAGGGCGTTCAAAACGAACGCCCTCCTCTTATTTTATAAAACCCAAAACTAACAAGTGTAGAAATACAAGAGAAAAGCAGTGCTACACTAGAAAACGCAATGAGGTACATATTATACTTCATCACTTTTCCAATGAGCTGGTTACTATCGTACTGAAATAGTCCTGCGATTATGTTGAATAAAAATAATACGATAAACATGACGATCACACCGTCTATTGATCCTTTAATATCTGGTTTACTTAAAGCGATATGTGCAGAAATACAAATGGCGATAAATAAAAATAACCAAAAGGAAGGATTCAATACATTACTTATTGTAAATAAGCTTTTCAATAATACGAACGTCGACAAGAGCATGTTTTGAACCATTTCTATATTAATAGAAGTAGAAGCAATTGTTTTTTCGAGAGTTGTATTAAATAAGAAATATGAATTTGGTACGAAATAGCGCATTAGAAGGATTAATGCAGTGATACCGGAAATAATAGGACCGATTCCAATGAAGAAGTTCCCAATTCGTTGATATACACTTTTTTGATTGTATTGATGTTGTACGTAACCTAAAGCACCTTGACTTGTATCTGTTGGGAAAAACTGCGTTGCTACAATTTTATGACGAAATAGTACACACATAATGGCATGTCCAAGTTCATGAATAGGAACACCGATCCACGCCGTTAAAAGGAATCCTTTTCTTCCGAAAGCTCTCGACCAATACATGCGTGTGAGAGATTCTAAATAGCCTAATAGAAATCCAATTACAATGATAACGCCAATTAAGGAAAATAATTGGATTACGCTTGTAAGGAGTATTTGAAAAATTGAGTTTACCAATTCCATTGCCAGTCATCCAATCTGTTAAAAATGTTATTTGTTCTGTTTCATAATAGCATTATTTTTCAAGATTGCTAGCACATATATTTTCATTTGAAAGAAGGATTTCAGAATCTGTTTCTTGTAGTCATGTTTTATGTACAAAGTCATATATTGAATTTGTAACACCCTATATGGTATCTGCTTAAAGGGGGGAATAAGAGAATGAACTGTCCGGCGTGTCATACGGAAAATGCAGCAGAGGCAAAGTTTTGCGGGAATTGTGGACATTCGTTGAAGGAGGAAGTAGTAGCGAGTGGCGTACAGGAAGAAGGTGAGCAACAGGAACGCGTAGATTTAGCAAAGGAAACTCGACCAAATGAAACGGTAGAGCAAGCGAAGCGGTTTGCAAGTGGCTATTTTCAGTTTTTTAAACACGCATTACAAGCACCGACAGCTATTATGAAAAGTGGCAAAGTTGAAGTGCGAAATGGAATTATAAGTCTTGTTCTTATTTGTTTTTTAGGAGCATGTATTTTTTATAGAGTGATGAGTGCTGCAGCAACTGTTACGAAAACATTTGCACCAGATATATCTACTCCTACATTCTTTTTGGACCCTGTAACGGTCTTTTTATTTTTACTCATTTTAACTTTATTTGTCGGATTTATTATTTTTGTTAGTGGGAAGATGATGAAATCATCTTTTTCGTTTCTTGAAGTATTCGGCATATGGGGAACGATAGCGACTCCGGCAATTGTTATATTAGTGCTTTCTTTTCTGTTTAGCTTTTTATTAATTTTTTTCTTACCAATCTTATTAGGGCTGGCTACAACATATATGGGAATTAGTATAATTGTAGCTACAGTAAAACTAGATAACGGTGGATTAGATCTTGTTTACACTCTTTTTATCGCAAATATTTTCATTGGAATTGCAACGTTTATCGTGTTTTGGTCTTACATAAACACGATAATTCAAACCTTTACACAGGGATTAACTGGCCTCTAAAGAAAAGGTGGTTGAATGGATGAATGTATGTACAAAGTGTGGGACTCAGCTTGAAGACGGTGTGCAATTTTGTCAAAACTGCGGTCAGAAGAGAGAACGTCTTGTCGTAAAGAAGAAAATGAGCGGCGGTACAAAAGTTGGCATTACACTTTTAACATTACTTGCAGTAGTAATTGTTGGACTGTATTTGTACGGATCATCGTACTATAAGCAGTCGGCACAAGTAGATCGGATCATTACTATTGTACAAGAGCGGGACGGGGAGAAGTTAGCTGAAATCGTCACGGCGGATGATCCGTCAGTTATTGTAACGAGAGAGAGTCTAATGCCACTATTTTCGTATATAAAAGAAAATCCATCTTATGTGAATGAATTGAAAGAACAGTTAAGGATAGGTGAAAAACAAGGGAACGGAATCGAAAGAACAGACTTTTCTTTAACGAAAGATGGAAAGTATTTTTTTATCTTTGATCGGTATAAATTGAAAGCGAAGACGTATTATACGACATTGCTTTCAAATGAAAAAGGTACATCTTTAAAAATGAACGGAAAAGAAATTGATAAGGCTGATGACAAAAAGTTTGAGAAGCAATATGGACCGTTTCTTCCAGGAGTTCAAGTGTTTCAAGCAGAATATAAAAATGACAATGTGAAACTATCACGTGAAGAAAAGGTTGTACTTATGAAACAAAGCCAAAATAACGTAACGGTAGATTTAACGTTGCAAGGTCAATATATTACAGTTCAAACGAACGCACCTGGTGCAACATTGTACGTGAATCAAAAACCAGTTACAGCGCTAGCGGGAGAAGAAATTACGTGGGGACCGGTAGCAACTGATGGAAGTACGACGATTTATTTAGAACGAAATGGAGAAAATGGAAGGGAAACGACGAAGGTAGAAACGGTAACGCTACTATCGTCTTATAATCTTCCATTCCAAAAGAAAAGTACAGAAAAAACAGTTGTTTATAATGTTACTCCGCCGCCTACCACTCGGTATGTATATAATGGCTTTATTTTTCCTGATAGTGATATTCGAAAATTAACGAGTACGGACTTAGCATATTTATCGAAAGAACAGTTGAAAATAGCGAGAAACGAAATATACGCAAGACATGGACATATGTTTCAAACGAAAGATATGCAATCGTATTTCTCAAAACAGTCTTGGTATAGAGAAAATCCATATTTTACAGGGAAACTGACAGATATTGAAACTTATAATGTTGAACTCATCAAATCAAGAGAATAAACACGTGAAAAAGGTACAGTGCATAACTGTACCTTTTCTATGGTTATTTATCTGAACCAGGATCCCTTGAGAAAAAGATGTGAAAGAGAAATGTGACTTTACTTGATCCTCCTGATGTACTAGCTTGTATATGGGATAAAGGACCAGACGTTAGAGCTGCCTCGGAATGGGGTGGTACGACTATTTTGAGTGCATGATCTGAATCTGGTGAAGCAGTAACAGTTATTGTATCGTCAGAAAAGTTCAAAATTTTAACAGAACCGACTGGAAAGATGGACTTGCCAGCATGTGATGCTGAAGCGAATTGGGTAGCTTTCCAAATATCTTGCGCAAACGTATCATCGTTAGATAACCAAGCACGAGCGCTGTATATTGTTGCATTAATGGAAAATTCTTGGTCAAGTGAGAGGGCGGGTTTCGGTTCTTTTGGTTCTTGCGGTTCATCTGGAAGCTGGGCGAGAAGGCCGGCGCACATGTATGTTTCACCTACTTTCAATAGTAACTGTTATAGCATATTAAACATGTTGTTTATAAGACACGACGGCTACCTATTCAGGCATAGGTTTGTGCACCAAATTTGAAGATGAAATTCTCTTTCTTTACAATAGAAGTAGGTGTTATTTCTATAAAATATGGAAAACGTAAAGAGTATGTAGAAAAGAAGGAGTGGTAAAGTGAACTATGTCATTATTGGCGGAGATGCAGCTGGTATGAGTGCAGCGATGCAAATTGTAAGAAACGATGAAAATGCAAATGTTGTAACGTTAGAAAAAGGTGAAATTTATTCGTACGCGCAGTGTGGGTTACCATATGTCATTAGTGGTGCTATCGCTTCTACGGAAAAATTAATTGCGCGTAATGTAAAGACGTTTCGTGATAAATATCGAATTGATGCGAAAGTACGACATGAAGTAACGAAAGTAGATACGGAAAAGAAAATGGTGTACGCAGAGCATACGAAGACGAAAGATGTTTTTGAATTTCCGTACGATCGATTATTAATTGCGACTGGAGTGCGTCCTGTTATGCCAGAATGGGAAGGTCGAGATTTGCAAGGTGTTCATCTTTTAAAAACAATTCCGGATGCTGAGCGTATATTAAAAACGTTAGAAACGAATAAAGTTGAGGATGTAACTATTATTGGCGGCGGTGCGATTGGACTGGAGATGGCAGAAACATTCGTCGAACTTGGTAAGAAAGTAAGAATGATTGAGAGAAATGATCATATCGGTACGATTTATGATGCAGATATGGCTGAATATATACATAAAGAAGCAAATAAACATCATATTGAAATTTTAACGAATGAAAATGTAAAAGCATTTAAAGGTAAAGAAAGAGTGGAACAAATTGAAACGGATAAAGGGATATATAAAGCGGACCTTGTTTTAGTATCGGTTGGAGTGAAGCCAAATACTGATTTTCTTGAAGGAACAAATATACGTACAAATCATAAAGGGGCAATTGAAGTAAATGCATATATGCAAACGAATGTGCAGGACGTATATGCAGCTGGTGATTGCGCAACACATTATCACGTTATAAAGGAAATTCATGATCATATCCCGCTCGGAACGACTGCCAATAAACAAGGCCGACTTGCTGGACTGAATATGCTTGATAAACGAAGAGCGTTTAAAGGTACGTTAGGTACAGGGATTATTAAATTTATGGATTTGACGCTTGCAAGAACAGGTTTAAATGAAAAAGAAGCAAAAGGATTACATATTCCGTATAAAACAGTTAAAGTAGATTCTACAAATATGGCGGGCTATTATTCAAATGCGAAACCACTGTACTTGAAATTACTATACCGTTCTGACACGAAGCAATTATTAGGCGGACAAGTAATTGGAGAAGAAGGTGTAGATAAACGGATTGATGTAATCGCGATGGCACTTTTCAATAAAATGAGCATTCACGATTTAGAAGATGTCGACTTAAGTTACGCACCACCATATAACAGCGTTTGGGATCCAATTCAGCAAGCGGCAAGGCGAGCGGAATAGCACTTTTTAAGTGCTATTTTTTTCGTTAAAGGGGAAACATTATTTTTGGCGAATGAAGAGGATTGGAAATAGTTACGTACAAGGAAGGGGATCATTAAAAATGTTTGTAACACTTCAAATAGTTCAAGAATCAGAAAAAGAAATATTACGTAATTTGTATGCACTATATCTTCATGACCTCTCTACATTCACTCCTAATATAACGATTGGGGCAAATGGATTTTTTGAATACGAAGATTTGCACATGTTTTGGGAAAATGAAGGAATCACTCCGTATTTTATTAAAAATGATAATGATATTGTAGGATTTTTATTACTACTGGAACGTCCATTTTTGAAAAAAGAAAATGACTTTTGTATTCATGACATTTTCATATTGAATCAGTACAAGGGAAAAGGAATCGGTAAAAGAGTTATTGAGAATGTACTAAAAGAGAAACGAGGACAGTATTTCGTTATCGAACTTGTGAAAAATGTACCAGCTGTTTCTTTTTGGAAGAAAGTATATAGGGAGCTAAACATCGAATTTGATGAGAAAACAGAGTTAATCGATGGTGAAGAATGTCTCGTTCAAACGTTTAAAATATAATGAAATGGATTCTTTTAGTATATTACTTTGAAATTTAACTTTATTTTGAATATACCATTCGCCCTTGAAAACATAGTACGTATCGCTTATATTTTCATATAGTATTTATTTTAAAATAAAGCAATGAACGAACCAGGGGGCGCAGTATGGCAATTAATATGAAAACAATCGAAGAATGGATTGCTGAATCAAACACAAGAAATGAAGAAGACTTGGGACAAGTTATTGAAGAGATGAAAGAAGTATGCGTCGGACTTGATAATGCGACATTAATTTATACGAAAAATGTATTTTGTTTCGGTAAGAAAGTAGAAGTATTGTTCTTCTTCCAAGACCATGTCGTGATTGGACAAGAAAAAGAAGAGTATATTGAGATTGAAAAATTAAAGTATGATGCTATTACACATAGTAACTTAAAAACAAATGATAAAAATACAACGCTAGAATTAAAGTTTGCTAACGGACAATCTATCAATTTAGATAGTTTAAATGATAACTACGGTACGAAAAACTGGTTATTTGCGAGACAAATTAAGAGTATTTTTAAGATAATCTAATGAAAAAGCAGACCTTAAAAGGTCTGCTTTTTACTTGTTTCCTATTACACAAAGGCATCCTCTTTCTTCGTAGCATTTCACGCTTGTAAAACCTGTTTTATAAAATAGGTTTATTAATTCTTCAGTCGTTTTATATTTCTCCATATGATATTGAATTTTGAAAGTTTCAGCGACTAATAAAAAGGATCCGTTCGGCTGTAGGACGCGAAATACTTCTTTTATATCTTGTTCCACATCAGGCCAGAAGTAGTGTGTTTGAAAAGCGGTAACGAGATCGAAGAAGTTTGTAGGATAGAGAATAGAAGAAACGCTTGCTTGTTGAACAATGACTTTTTGTTTTTGAACATCCTTTATATTCGTCTGTATAGAATTTTTTACAGCTTGGTCGGAGTAATCAATCCCGTATATTTTCCCAAGTGGAGTTCGTTTTGAAAGAGTGTATATCGTTTTACCGCCGCCACAACCGATATCTAATATGATTGCATCTTTCTTTATATGTATTTTCTGTAGTGCCCAATTGGTTAGTCTCGTATGTGCACTGTTCATAATACAAAGCATGGAAGAACCAATTGTCCCGCGAGGATTTTTTGCTTGCTGGATTAATCGTTGTAAAATGCTCAAGCTAAACTCTCCTTTTATGTAAGAATATATACTCATTTCGCTTTTTATAAATTAAGTCCTTTAAAAAAAGCACGCCGTACACCGGCGTGCTTCTAATTACGCAAATCCCCTTTTAACCAATTCCGCGCTCGATACGCCCCAACGGGAATTTGAATGAGAGACGTTTCATTCCCAGCATCTATCCCGTACAACTGATCACATGAATTTGTATCAAAACTTAGTAAAGGATGCCCAGCCATTCCTATTGCGGTCGCTGCGAAAACGAGTTTATGAACGAGTATGCCAGCTTCCATTTGATGAATACGGTAACCTCTATAGCTTAATACATTTGTATAGTAATCTTTCTTTCCGACTACATGTAGGCAAAGCGGTACTTGAAAAAGGTTTACGTTATCCATCGTCATACTAGATTGAAGGGGATAACGAAGGTCTCCGTACCGAAGTGGTTGTATGGAATGCGTTTTACTGTTATAAGCGTAAGCGCCGTTTTCTATATCTTTTACGTTATAAAAACATCCATATAATGAGACGCGTGTATTTTCATTTACATACTTACCATCAAGGTCGTTGTAATAAGGGAAGGAGAGGCTCGCTTCTTGTAGTAAAGTAGCGAGCTCGGCTGCATCCCATTTTGTTAAAGTAAAGTCAGCATCGGGTGAATACCGTTGTTTACATAGTTGTAAAAAATCGTATGATAATCGCTCTACTTTCGGTAGTTGTACAGCGTGTGCATGATGTTGATAGTGCTCTTCATGATGTAGTGTTTGGAAGTGCGCTGTCGATTCGATCATAGAAGCATCATTTATTTTTGTTATCATCGGATATTCATTTACATGTTTTGAGCGAACGAAATGTTCGTATGCTAACGGCGGAATTTGCTGTAACAACTCATGAGAAGTAACTGTTTTATTTTCACGGTAATCACTGTGAAACCAATTCGTTTGCGTTTCTGTACTTAAAGGAACGACAGCATACACACTTTCTTCGCCTTCTGACAGTCCGAGTAAATGGTTGATTGCCCGGTCTAGAAACTGAAAGTATACACCATTTGTGTAACCGAATTGTTTGGCACATTCTAGTAATTGTCCGATGAGAACACCACTATCTAATCCTTGAAGTCGATATGAAAAGTTATTGTATTTAAAGTAGTTTTTCCAAAACATAGTGGATACGAATGCAGCGCCAAAACAAGACTGTATGTTACAACGATTGCCAAGTGTTTCTGTAATATAAGAATCGAAATTTCCTTCGCGAAGTAAAATAAGTCGGTGGTGCGCAGCATCGTAATGGTAAATACCGTCTGGATAATCGTCAATCTTTAAATATATATACAATTCATTTGGATATAAAGCGCCGCCTGAAGGGATAGATCTTCGGAATAAAATTTTCTCGCTATTTAGCTGACATAACTGTGTTAAACCAAATGAGGCCCAAAGGTAATGACCAATCTCCTTCAAAGTAGGTGTAGTAGAAGAGTTAGGTAAAGATAATGGGATTTCTAAAGAGAGTGGAATGATAGGTACATTTCGATATAGTTTATAAGGAAGCGGTGCATCTTCCCAGTCCACTTCCTGATTCGGCATAATTTCATCAATAGAAAAATGGAGATGATGTAAAAAAGTATCCAGCTGCATAGAATCCCCTCCTTTACTATGGAAACGGATGCGGATGTGGATTTAATTGTTCATTCGTTAAAGGTTCATTTGTATATCCAAGTGTCATCGGCACAGTATACACTCTATCCAGTCCTGTAACCCGAGTGAGATGGTGGCCGAACGTCATCGGTAGCATGCCTGGAATAATGACCTTTACACAATGTAATCCGTTTTTTTCTATGAGAGGTACTGTTTGATCTACAACGATTACGTCAAGTCCAGATTGCTCTAGACGGTTTAAAAGTTGATGAAGATCGGATGTTAAATCTAGATCAACTGATTGTAATACATTCATTTCTTGGAACGATTGCACCGGAGCATCGTCACGTAAAAGGAAGTGAAGACGTTCTTCTGCTTCTTTCAATCCGTACAGCATACTATGGTCTTCCATTTTATTTACGAGATAAGGGTCTTGTAAGCAGTTTTCGTAGTGCTCTCTTTTTTGTTCGAGTTCGTCGTCTGTTATTAGTAACATACCTGCTATTTCGTGAATGGCACTCTTTAAAGCGCGGACTGGATTCAAATGAGAGCCTCCAGCACAAACAACGTTCATTCCATTTTCGCGCGTATTTTTCGCGATTACCCATAAGCTTGGGATGCCGTGTTCCATCGTTGCGTTAAAAGCGTGTAATTCATAACCGGTAATCGTGTATAGCCGCTGAATCATTAATTGTAATTCCGTATCATTTGCCGAACTAAGATCAAGGCGGGGAAGAGGTAATTCGGCATACCAAGTGAGTAAAAAGGCGTCACGTTCTACAATTTCTAAAATGCCGTGAAAAATTGCTTCTTCTAAACTACCACCAATAGCACATCCATTTGATGTTTCATATACGTAAGCATCTCGATGACCGAGGCTATAATAAGCGATTGATTCAGGAACTAAAATTGGCTGATTTTGTAGTAAAGAGTATCCCCATACCCAGTTTTGTTCATAGTCAGGATCAAATGGTTTAAACGGAAAACTATCACGATTGTAATGTTCATTTGTATGTACACCGAGCGAGAGTGGATTTAGTGCATAATCCTCTAAATCATGAAAACTACCATGCACATTCGTCTTTTTTCCTCGAGGTGACATACCACAATATCGTTCTAAACCTTCTAAAATAGCAGTTGCTTCACTTATTGCAAATGAATGAGTTCGGCCTGCAACACCTTCATTTCCAAACATTAATGGCATGTTTATAATAACGTCAGCAAACGGTAATAAAGAATGCTGCATTTTTCCGTTCAACATACCGACGCGGTAATCTAAATAATCTCTCGTTAAAAATGTGTTTAGTTCATGAATGGAACGACAGCGATATGTTGTATCACTTGTTTTTAAGCTCGGTTGTAACGAAATCACAGCTGCATCTGCCGTGTCATCAGGTAAATTGCTACATACAGGGCAGAGCGGATCAGGAAGAAAAGAATGCCGCGTACATTGCAGTGTTTGTAAGTTTAGTAAAATGAGTTCATTTTCTAAAGAAGAAGGATGATGAGCTAATATTTTCTCTGTCTCTGCGCAAATAAGATGGCACATTTGTAACATGCCATTTTGGGTGGCACATACATCACGCCTCGTTACGTTATCTTCTTTCACCGCGTATTTTCGTTGTAGCTCCCACATTTCTTTTTGATCAAAGCCAGCGATAAAGCGTCTTCCATCGGCACAATGGGTACATCCAGCTGCAAGAGGATGAATGTAAGGACCGATAACCCCTTCACCAAATGAAGTAAACCCGCGTAGCCACGGAATATGATTGGAACGAAAAATTAGCTCGGCATCATGATGAATAGCAGAAGGAGAGCTATCGTGTAATACGAGAGCGAGTTGAATATTTTCAGGGAGTTCGTCTGTAATAGTATGTTGGCGAATGATGGAAAATTGTTCGCTTAATTGATTGTGTACATAGTCTGCAAGTAAGCCATCTCCTATAAGTAATATATTTTGAGTCATAGACTATCCTCCTTTGCAATTAATACCCCGTACACACCATCTAAGTTTTCTTTTAAAAATGGTTCAATTGCTAAATCAAACACGAATGGATAAAAATTATGTTCTTCTAAATGTTGTAAGGCAAGCTGTACTGATTGCGTGCTTGGAATTTCTTCTTCCGCTTGTATTTCTAACCTAAAAGAATCCGTGTCATATAAAATAATAGAGGATTCAGGCAAGATATTAGCTCTGTAAGGAGTCTCTTCATTTTGAATGTGAAGAAGTGATAGTTGTAGTGCATTTCGTAACGCTAACGTCGTATTAATATTAGACGCGCCGTACCATCGATCATGTATACCGACCCAAACGACTGGAAAGCTGAGAATCTCTTCACTTACTGCTATTTTAGGTGTTTCATGAATTGTAGAGAGAGCATCGTAATAAAATCTACAATGTTTATCATGAATTTCGGTTAAGTCGACTGTCGTAATTTCTTCTAGCATATGTGATTGCCGTTCATACAATTTGTTATTTAAATGTTGTTGTAATGCCCGGTATACACCTTCTGTCATCGTTTCCCCAGCGCCAATACCGATATCGGTATGTTCTGGAATAAGGCGGTGCATAATTTCCGATACGTATGTTTCAATTCCTGCTAAACCAGCTTCTCGGCGCGCTTCATTATGAGTTAAACCAGCGCAAGTCATAAGAGGCAGGAGGGCAGCAGGACCATCTGATAGTGGTGTAGCTATTTGTATATTGCATTGTGATAACGGTAATTGATATAAATCTTGTTCATCGTATATATGGAATATACCCGCTTCTTTAGAAGTTAATGAATCGAAAAAACGGAATAAATCAGTTGAAGTATGTTGGCTAGACCGATGCTCAAGTTGTTCAGAAAGATTTTCTATCGTATCAATTGTAAAACTTTCATCAGTTGCGAGAGGATGTTTTATAAAAGGATGCCATGTTCCTTCGAGTGTTTCATAGTTTAATAAAAAGAATTGTGGATTCTTTTCCCGATGTGAATCATCAGCAACATGTTTAAATAATTCAAAAACGATTATATTTGCTAACATTGCAGAAGTAACTGGTGAAAATGATGCTGATGAATGTTCATTTTGTAAAGTTGTTTCATGTAGCCGATGCCATGCGGACTCCCAGCATTCTTCACGATTCGCTGTTACGACAGGGCCAGCTATGCCAAGTGTTGATAAACAGACGGCCGGTATGAAATTCTTTCCTATTTCTCTACAAATCGTATGAACGGTTCTTAGACCTTCAATATCTCCGTTTTGAGAAACGTACAAAATCCAGTCGAAAGGCTCGAACACTTCATGAAGGGGACGATCAATTGTCGTATCTATTTCTTGAACAAGTACAGTATCATCTACTTCATGTGCAAGTGCTATTAGCTCATAAATGCGTTCGTAATTCGTATCCTCATAATCTGTCACAAGGTAATGAAAGGTAGGTAATCCGGATTCTAATAAAGAAGAAACTAAGGATGTAAGCATATCTCCAGAACCAACTATAAGGACATTTGCCGCACGATACGTTTCGAATTTTAAAGCGCCTGAATGAGAATCTGCTTCTAGAAATTCAATTTGCGAAGCATACCTGTCGAGTAACGCGCTGTTTAATTCATGAGGTGCATCTTGACTTACATCACGGACAAATCCATTTGTATATAAAATCTCTCCAATTTCAAGTACACGATTTTGATAGGGAAGAGGGAGACCATCCGTTATTTCTGCTAAAGAATAATTACCGTCAAACATCGGCATTAATTTTTCAATCCAGTTATAAATTCCGTCACCGTCCATACGAAATGAACTGGCGTTATTTCGAAAATAGACACCCCCGTTTGAATCGGGGAGGAAGAAGGTATCTTTATTTGCCTTAAGTTTTGCATGAATTGGAAGGGTACTCATTTTAATCCTCCTTACGTTATAGGCATACATTATTAGCTTATGTCATGCGATTTGTCCCATATGAACGCAAAAAAAAGGCTGTAGAATGATGTATTCTACAGCCTTTATATAATAGATTAATAATCTATCAACCTTCTAATAATAATGATTTTGGATCTTCAAGCATATCTTTAACAGCAACAAGGAAGCTAACCGCTTCTTTACCATCAACGATACGGTGATCGTAAGATAAAGCGATGTACATCATTGGACGGTTTTCCATACGTTCTGCATCAATTGCAACAGGACGTACTTGGATTTTGTGCATTCCTAAAATACCAACTTGTGGGCTGTTTAGGATCGGTGTTGACATTAGAGAACCGAACACACCACCGTTTGTAATTGTGAATGTACCACCTTGTAGTTCTTTTAATGAAAGTTTGTTGTCACGTGCTTTTTTACCTAATTCACGAATTTCGCTTTCGATTTCAGCGAAGTTTAATTGGTTCGCATCGCGTACAACTGGAACAACTAATCCATCTGGAGCTGCTACTGCAATACCGATATCATAGAATTTTTTAATGATAAGCTCGTCGCCTTGAATTTCAGCATTTAATAATGGGAATTGTTTTAATGCTGCAACAACTGCTTTTGTGAAGAATGACATGAAGCCAAGACGTACATCATGTTTTTTCTCGAAAGCGTCTTTACGCTCTTTACGTAATTCCATGATTGCAGTCATATCAACTTCGTTAAATGTTGTTAACATTGCAGATGTTTGTTGAACTTCTACAAGACGTTTTGCAATTGTTTGACGGCGGCGGGACATTTTCACGCGCTCAACTGGTTTTTCGAATTCCGTTTTTGCAACTGGAGCAGGAGCTGGACTTTTTGGAGCAGCTGGTGCTTCTTTTGGTGCTGCAGCATGAGCTTGTACATCGTGTGGTCTCACACGTCCAAGTGGATCTGTGCTACGTACGTCGTTTAAGTCGATTCCTAATTCACGAGCCATTTTTCTAGCAGCTGGTGATGCGATAGGACGGTTCGTATTTGGTAAACCTTGTAGAGTTGCAGTTTGCTCAGCATTTGGTGCCGCAGCTTTCGGTGCTTCAGCCGTTTCTTGTTTTGGTTGCTCAGCCACTGGTGCAGGTGTACTTACTGCAACTGGTGCTCCGTTTGCATCTAAAATTGCGATAGTTGCGCCAACTTCAACTGTATCCCCAGGTTCGCCTAGTAACTTCGATACAATACCTGAATCTTCTGCAATGATTTCTACATTGACTTTATCAGTTTCAAGCTCAACAACGCTGCCACCTTTCTCAACTTTGTCGCCTACGTTGATAAGCCATTGTGAGATAGTTCCTTCAGTAATAGATTCTGCAAGCTCAGGTACTTTAATTTCGATCATTTTAAATGTCCTCCCCTTATTTGCCTAACGGTGTGTTTTTTCTTCTTTTGTTTTCGGTAATCTCCATTTGTTAGCCTGCCCCCTGGGCAGATATTCTGCCCAGGGAACAAGCTAGAAACCTTCATTGTAACTTTTTAGTTGCTGAAAACTTCAATTTCTTGTTTATCTTGACGGAAGTTATACTTCACATCTAAAGCGTGTGAAACAATTAGTTCTTGCTCAGCTTTGTGAGCGAATGGATCGCCACCAGATGGGCTAGAGCGATCTGGGCGTCCAATATAACCTGTTTTCACTTTATCTCCAGCTAGTTCGAACAGAATTGGAGCCATGTAATGCCATGCGCCCATATTACGAGGTTCTTCTTGAACCCAAATAATTTCTTCTAAGTTTTTAAAGCGTTTAATAATAGATTGAATTTTCTCAGCAGGGAATGGGTACAGCTGTTCAATACGAACGACATGAACTTCATCTAAGTTGTAGTCATGTTTACCAGACTCGATTTCTGCTGCTAAGTCAATCGCCATTTTACCTGTGCTTAAAACAAGACGTTTTACTTTGTTTGGTTTCGTGCCAAGGTTTTCTTGTTCTAGAGCAGGTTGGAAACGTCCTTCGCTTAACTGACTAGCAGTTGAAAGAGTAAGTGGGTGACGTAATAAACTCTTCGGCGTCATCAGTACTAATGGTCGAACAGCTTCTGTTCCTAAGATAGATGCTTGACGACGTAAAATATGGAAGTATTGTGCCGCACTCGTTAAGTTTGCAACTGTCCAGTTATTCTCAGCAGCTAACTGTAAGAATCGCTCTGGACGTGCACTAGAGTGCTCTGGTCCTTGACCTTCATAACCGTGTGGTAATAGAAGAACTAAACCAGATTTTTGACCCCATTTTGCTCTTCCTGCTGAAACATATTGATCAAATAATGCTTGCGCAGTATTTGAGAAGTCACCATATTGCGCTTCCCACATAACAAGCGTTTCTGGAGCGAATACGTTATAACCATACTCGTAACCAACAACAGCAGCTTCTGATAACGGACTGTTATGAACAGAGAATGAAGCGTTAATGTTTGGTAAGCGATGTAATGGTGAATATGTTTCATTTGTATCAGTATCGTGTAATACGATATGACGGTGCGCGAATGTACCACGCTGTGAATCTTGACCAGTTAAACGAATTGGCGTACCTTCTTGTAAAATAGAAGCGAATGCTAATGACTCAGCAAGTGCCCATTCAATTTTCCCGTTCTCTTCAAGAGCATCTTTACGGCGTTCAAGAATTTTCTTAACTTTCGGATATACGTTAAAGCCTTCTGGCCAAGATAGTAGACCTTCATTAATTGCACGAAGTGAGTCAAGCTCAACACCAGTATCAATTGACTGAATGCCCTTTGCAACAACATCTGGCACTTTAACGTGAATTGTTGCATCGCTCGTATCAGCTGGTGGTACTTGTGCATAGTCAGACTTTAATTGTTCTTGCGTAAACTGTGTAATTGTTTCAACCTCATCTGCATTTAGAACACCAGCAGCTTGTAATTGATCTGCATAAATTGCTCTTACAGTTGGGTGATTTTTAATCTTTTTATACACTTGTGGTTGTGTAACTGCTGGGTCATCCATTTCGTTATGACCGTAGCGGCGGTAACCAATTAAGTCGATTAAGAAATCTTTTTTGAACAATGTACGATATTGAATCGCAAGATTAGCAGCTGCAAGACAAGCTTCCGGATCATCAGCGTTTACGTGAACAATCGGAATATCGAAACCTTTTGCAAGGTCACTTGAATATTTCGTAGAACGAGAATCATAGCTATCAGTCGTAAAACCAACTGCATTGTTTGCGATAACATGAATTGTGCCGCCCGTTTGGTACGCGTTTAATCTGCTTAAGTTCAACGTTTCAGATACAATACCTTGACCAGGGAATGCAGCATCACCATGAACTAAAATTACGAATGATTTTGAAGTATCTTGTTCTGGAAGACCAGATTTTTTACGATTTTCTTGAGCCGCACGTGCGAAACCTTCCACAACAGGGTTAACGAACTCAAGGTGACTTGGGTTATTTGCTAATGTAACGCGAGTGCTAACTTCTTCGTTACTAACGACTTGTTCTCTACCTAAATGGTATTTTACGTCGCCAGTCCAGCCAGAATTAGCTACTGCGCCTTCTATTTTTGCATGTTTGAATTCAGCAAACATGTGACTATATGGTTTTTCTAATACGTGTGCAAGTACGCTTAGGCGACCGCGGTGAGCCATACCAATCATGACATCTTCTACGCCATTTTTAGCACCTTCTAGAACAATTTCATCTAGAACAGGTACAAGCATATCAACGCCCTCGATAGAGAAACGCTTTTGCCCAACGAATGTTTTATGCAAGAATTGCTCGAAACCTTCAACAGCTGTTAAACGTTTTAAAAGAGCAGTTCGTTTTTTATTTGATAGTGGTTGACGCAATGAATTTGATTCCACCATTTGATGCAACCACGCGCGTTCTTCACTATCTTGTATATGAGAAAATTCATAAGCTAAAGATTGTGTATACACTTCTTTTAATCTATGAATTACATCAAGTGCAGTGTGAATACCTTCTGGTGCATCTTGCCATACTGTCTTAGCTGGAATCGCTTTCAAATCAGCATCGCTCAGTTCGTTCATTGCTTTCTCAAGAAGAGATTGTCCATTTGCAGCATCCTCCATCGGATTGATGTGAGCCAACGTATGCCCGAAAGAACGAATCTGTTCAACAAGCTGAACGACTTTAAGAATCTTTTCAATGTTACCTGTGTTTTGAGGAGAAAAATGTGTTGCTGTGTTGTCCCCTGTTACGACATCATCTTGAAACGAAGGAGCTCCAAAAATTTCAAAAAGCTCTTGTAATTCCGGATCAACAGAACCTGCTCCAGTTACGTAAAGATCATACTGTTCAATAACATAACCAAGGTTCGGACCATGGAACTTGGCCCAAGGGTTTGTCGTTGTATTCTTCCTCGTCATTTGTTTAAACCTCCCAATGCATATAATCCTTTTTCCATACAAAAAGGTGCATTTTGCTCTTTTCAATAATTGATGAACCAATAATCAATGTAAATGTTTTTCTTTACTCTTATGTTATTACAATAATTTACATAATACCAAACACTATTACTTATCTGTTTTGTAAAAAAACATTCACAATAACTTATCACCCAAGTTAATCTTTCATGTTATAAAGTAATTTTACAGAAAAATGGGGTGGATATATTTGGTATACCTATACAAATAACTAAAATTGTTACATGTAAATATAAGTATAATAGTTAGAATGTTTCGATAAAAATGAGTTCGAATTATGTATATTGAAATAATAAGCGCTTTCATTGATATTATACAACAATATAACGGAATATAGTATAAAAAATAAAAAATTATGAATTTATCGTAAACTTTATTTAGATAGTGTTAAATATCGAAAGGAAAGTGAAGGATTTCTACAAAAAAAGTTGCTAAACATAAAAAATGCTTCATAAACAGTTAGTTTCTATAAATATGACGAAAAACACCGTAAAACGAGTAACGTATTTCGTGGAATAAAGAGATGAATGAAATATTTTAAAAGGATAAAACAAATATGGAGATATTAAATTTTAAAAAAAGAGAGGAGGAGATATAGTAACGGTTACTTACAGTGTTCCGCGTTTCATTTCAAACTAGACGTGCTGAAAATGAAAAAGTTTCTTCTATATAAATAGAGTGAAGAATGAACAAAACGGATGTAAAGGAAACTTGACGTAAAGCACCCTTTACATATATACTCGGTATAAGGGAGGAGGGAGAAATTTCCTTGGAAAATAAAATGGTCGAATACCGAAAAAAGTTTGGACTATCTCAAGAAAAATTGGCTGAGAAACTTGGAGTTTCCAGACAAACCATCATTTCAATTGAAAAGGGAAAATACGATCCATCACTTCCGTTAGCATTTGAAATCGCGAAAACATTTCAAACGACGATAGAACATGTATTTATTTATGAAGGAAAAGAAGGGGAGGAGTAAAGGTGAACTATTCACAAAAGTACTTCGTAATTATGGGGATTATTTTTCTATTCATGAGTGGATTTATGATATTAACAGGTATAATGACGCATTCTGCACCGCCAGCTATAACGTATCCATTGCTTGGGATGATGATTATAAGTTTTTGCCTAAGTTACTTGCACCCACAATTTAAAGAAAAAGACGAACGAATGAAACTCATTCGTTATAAAGGAATGTTCTTCAGCTTTTTTGCATTAATAGCGTATTATCTTCTTTTCTCTTTCGGCTTAAACTTAAAAATACTTACACTATCTGCTACTGAACTATTGAACATACTAATGGCACTTACGATGAGTACCGTCTTTATCTCATTTGTTGTTTTATCAAAAAGATATTAAGATGGAAGAGGGAAAGGAAGATTAACATATGCAAATGATGTATGCTTTTGGCATTGGGCTTGTATTATTTTTAGCCGTATTCTTATTTATTCGTAAAGACGTTCAAGGCGGGACGTTAACGAAACGAGGTTTTTATAAAATGATCGGCTGTTTAGTTGTTATGTTTATAGCGATTATCGTAATGATCGTTTTAATAAATCAATCATTATAGAATGAACCTTACTGTAGTAAGGTTTTTCTTTTTTATATAAAATCCTAAAATTCCCACGATATCCATTTACTACATATAATGGATATTGTATAATTTAATAAAATGATAGATAGGGAGCATATTATATGAATAAAAAAACTATCTTCTTTTTATTAACATGTATACTACTTGTAGCTACTACTACTTATATAATATGTAACAAACGAGAACAAGTGCCACCTATGTTAGTATGGGAGGGACAGGAATACTATGTAACGCATGGACCTGCGAAAGCAGAAGAAGTTGGGCAAAGGCTCGGAGAAGTAACAAAGAAAATTGAAACAAGTAAAAAACCTACTAAAAATAGTGAATCTAACACATTACAAGAAAAAACAGAAGTATTCACAATGATAGAGGAAGAAAAACATCTTCAATCACCTTTAATCATAAAGGAGCCTCATAGTGACGAATATAGAGTAGTAAGACCGATGTTAAAAGTACTATAAAATAAAAAGGATATCCATATGCAGACAGTAACTTCATATCCATGGTCGTTAAGAAAAATGTTTGTTTTTTTCCTTTGCTTTATCCTTCCACCAATCGGTGCAATTTATATTTTGATGAATAAAGAAGCACTACAAAAGAGAGACTTCATTTTATATGTATTATTTGCTGCTATTAATATATCGCTTTGGTTATCGCTTATGATCTTTGATCGGAGTATGTGGATGGTAGCGGGGCATTATGTGCTTGGAGCAATTGTTATTGTTGTTTCGAATATGAATAAGAGATAGGCCAGCAATGTTAAAATTGCTGGGTTTTATTATGATATTTATAATGAAGAAATAAATTTTTAATAGAGAGTGGTGGCGTTATGAGATGGAAAGAGGGAACTTTTGAAAAAATAGAAACGAATGACTCATATAAATGCTATACTAAAAAATGTTTGTAATGTCAGTTTAATACTATTGTATAATGCTGACTTACTAGAAAAGATAAGAGGAGAATGGGCGTGCAAAAGATAAAGAAATTATTGCTGTTAATGATGGTAGTAGGATTAACAGTAGGTGTTTTAGCAGGGTGTGCAAACCCGAAAGATACGACAGAAGAATTTTTAACCGCGATACAAAAAGGTGATGTTGAAAAGGCTCGTACATTTGTTGAGAGTGACAAGGAATTTAATAAACTAAATGAAAAAACAGATGATGCTGAGGCAAAAGCAATGCTGAGTGCAATTACGAAAAACTTTAAATTTGAAAAGCCTGAAGAAGTATCGAAAAAAGATGACAAAGCAGAAGTGAAAGTGAAAATTACATCTGCCGATCTATCCGTTGCTGTAACAAAAGCAGTGGGAGAAGTTATGCCAATGGCCTTTGCTAGCGCTTTTAGCGAAGACAAAGAGCAATCTGAAAAAGCAATCGAAAAAACAATGACATCAGCAATCGTCAAACACTTATCAGATAAAGATGCAATCATGGCAACTCGCGAGGTTACATTGAACTTAAAGAAAAACAAAGATGGCGACTATAAAATCGTTGCAGATGATAACTTGAAAGAAGTATTGTTTGCTAATGCGAAGTCTTTGGAGAAGATGTTTGGCGGGAAGTAATTAGCTTACATAAAAAAGAGAAACCATATCACGTAGAAGGTTGATATGGTTTCTCTTTTTTTATGACCCCGGAGAGGCTCGAACTCACGACCTCCACCCTGTCAAGGTGGCGCTCTCCCTGCTGAGCTACGGGATCTTCAAAAATGTGTATGTAACAGCATCTTTAATCTTTATGCTAAAGTAATTATATGTAATTAACTGAAATTTTACAATATTTTTAAATTAGATTTTAAAAAGGAAATCATATGCAATTATACGAGTAGTGTTTGAAGGGATAATGATGAGAAGAAAGCTTAGTAGCATGTAGCGGTCATATTATTTAATGTATTTATCCAAAGGGTTTTCGTCGCTTAAATCAACAAGTAAAGGACATAAGAATAATAAAGGTAGAGCGGCATTAGCATGATGAAAGGTGTCATTAGACAGATACTGCCTCCCAAAACAATACGGGCAATCTTTTTCAAATGTCACGAGTATCGACCATACATCTTTAATTGTCCACTTCGTTTTACAATACGTACAACGCGCCATAGAGTTCCTCCTCACGTTAAGTTTTTTCCAGTATACTCCATTTAATTATACGAAAGTTATATGTATTTGGTGTGATAAAATAGAAGGTGTTTTATTTTTATGTGGATCTATTTAGTCATTTATGATCAATTACATATCGTTTTCTATTTTTGCAGGATGATAGTTTTTCAGTTTCAATATCCAAATTGGCCAATATATCCTTTTTACAATTTACTTAAAATCATGTATAACAGAGATACAAGATTATTTTATAAATATTCAGGAGTAGAGGGAGAATTATTGTAATGGTAAGGAAAACGTTCAAGATGCGTGTATCTAGAAATAGAACGATTTCGATTAATGGCTCGATTCTTGATGTGGATGTTACACATGATGAGTTTTTACAAGAGTTTGTTGAGTGGATCGATTCTAAAGGCTGGTCGTTTATGGGGATGACAGATGAGATTACACCCGAGGAAGCTAGTCAAAATTTAATAGATTCATTGATTGATGAGAAGGATAAGAAAGAATAATTCCTTCTTATTTTTTGTTGTATATTTATGTTCTTTATCGTAAAAGTATGATATAGTAAAAAACAGTGAATATTCTTCCAATTTAATACAATTTACATATAGATTGGTAGATTCAGTTTTTAGGTTGTGAGAGTATAGTGAAAAGGGAGAGTCATATGGTAAAATTTAAGGAAATTTTGGCTTTTATTACCGTTATTTGTTTGTTTTTTTTGACACCTATGACGTTACGTGCTGAGACGAATATTGGAGTGAATCCAGAACAAGTGGCACCACCACCTAAGGAGGGGCCAAATGTTTTTAGTCAGTTTGCAACTACGATTGATGCAAAAACAGGAGATATTTTGTATGATAAAAACGCACATCATCGTGCATTTCCAGCTAGTATGACGAAGGTGTTAACGGCGATTTTACTTATGGAACATACGAAGCCAGAGGATCAATTTACGTTTTCACAATTAGCATTAGATCAAGAGAAGAGTAATTATCAAATTGAGTTTCAACCGGGTGAGACGATAAATAGAGACACAGCGCTTACAATTTTAATGGTGTTAAGTGCAAATGATGTTTCATATGCGATTGCGGAGCGGATTGGTGGAAGTGTTGAGAATTTTGCTCATATGATGAATGAGAGAGCAAAGCAATTAGGTGCAACGGATAGTCACTTTGTCACGCCGAATGGATTGCATGATCCGAATCATTATACTACGCCATTTGATATGGCTATGATTACGAGAGGTGTGCAAAAGTATCCAGAAATTTTGCAAGCAATGAATACGAAAAGAACGACAGTTACGACATCTAGACAGACGGTGTCTATTTTTAACAAGTCTACTTATTTTGAAAATCCATATAGCATCGGCGGGAAGACGGGTTTTACAAATGAAGCGCGCAATACACTCGTTTTATTAAATGAGAAGGATGGAAATCGTATTATAAATGTAGTGATGGCTTCTCAAAGACCTGAAATTTATGAAGATTTGAAGCAGATGGCAGACTATTCTTTCGGTCAATTTGTGAAGCAAACGATACTAGATAAACATAGTTGGCATCAAAAGACGACGTATTTAAATAAAGATATTGATAGCGAACTTGAGCAAAGTGCAGAACTTATGCTTAAGAAAGATGAAGGGAAAAACGTAAGGACGATTTTCCGTGCGGCTTCATTAGATAAAGATTCTTTATATCATAAAGGAATTCATCGTGGTGAGGTAGTTGGGGCAGTCGATATTACGAAAAATAATCAAACAATTGCGACGGTAAATGTTCTTTCAAAAGAAGATGTTACTTTTGCGATGCCTAAAAAAGATACGGCTACACCTGAAGTAAAGGAATCAAATGTGAAAATAATAAGCATTGGGATAGGTGCCGCTGTATTATTTGGAGTCATTTTATTTGTAGTGCTACGCCGAAATACAACAGGAATGAAATCAGAAGAAAAATAAATTACTAGTTAAAAGGCTGTGAAGAGATTTTGTCACAGTCTTTTTTTATATTTAAAATAACTAATAATTGTAAATTTTCTTATTGCATTTACGTTTCGTTCGTTATATTATTTAGTTGTGTTCTTGTTAAAGAACAAGAAGGGGTATTGCATACTTCAAATAATATAAAACAACGGAGAGGGAGAGAGATGATGAAATTCGTTTGGAAGGTTATTAGCAACGTTATCTCATTTGTTTTATTTGCATTAATGGTTTTTTTAGCCTTTGTAGTGATTTCGTCAAAAGCGAGTGGTGGAGATCCAACAGTGATGGGATATCAATTTAAATCAGTGTTATCAGGATCGATGGAACCGACATTTTTAACAGGATCAATCATTGCGATAGAGCCGACGAAAGATGGTTCTAAATATCAAAAAGGTGATGTTATTACCTTTAAAGAGAAAGACGAAAAAATTATCACTCACCGTATTATCGGTGTGAAAGATACAAATGGAAAAGTAATGTATGAAACAAAAGGGGATAACAACAATGGCCCTGATTTAGAACCAGTACGTGCGGAGAATGTCATTGGGAAATATGCAGATATTACAGTTCCTTATGCAGGATATGCATTAAATTATGCTAGTTCGAAGGCTGGAGCTGCATTGCTTCTTATTATTCCAGGCGTCTTTTTATTAGGTTATTCCGCGATTTCTATTTTTGGTGCGATTCGTAGCATTGACGGGGAAAAGAAAGAGAAAAAAGTAGAACAATCCGTCTAGTTCGTTCGGTTATGCTTTCCGTTTAGGAAGTTAACAAATAAATAGATTAAGGGGATATGGACATGACTTTAAAGAAAAAATTAGGGATGGGTATCGCATCAGCCGTGTTAGGGGCAGCGTTAGTTGGCGGAGGAACATTTGCATTTTTTAGTGATAAGGAAGTGTCAAATAATACATTTGCGGCTGGTACACTTGATTTAGCAATCAATCCAACAACAGTTGTTAATGTATCGAATTTAAAACCTGGTGATACAATTAAAAGAGATTTTAAACTAGAAAATAAAGGATCTTTAAATATTAAAAAGGTTCTATTGAAAACAGATTATAATGTAGAAGATGCGAAGAACGACAATAAAGATGATTTTGGTAAACATATTAAAGTAACATTCTTAAAAAATGTAGATAAGCATGAAACAATCGTAAAAGAAACAACGCTAGATAAGTTGAAGGGTGACACACTTACAGCGGTAGATAATGATTTAGCTGCTTGGTTCTGGGATGAAAAAGGTATTTCAGCAGGTAAATCTGATAAATTCACAGTGAAATTCGAGTTTGTTGATAATAAAAAAGACCAAAATGAATTCCAAGGCGATAAACTTAATTTAACTTGGACGTTTGATGCACAACAAACAGAAGGTGAAGAAAAGTAATATTAAAAAGGGCTATCAGATGGATAGTCCTTTTTCTATTTTTCTAGTATACGGCTATCATTTTGTATCGTTCTTTATTATAATAAAAGAAATGTTCTGTATAAAGAACATCTTGTTCGATGGGAGAGATTAAGATGCTGAAAAGACCGCGTAATTTAAAAAAAATGCTTATATTGCCTTGTATGTGCTCTATTTCATTTTATTTAGGATCTCAAATAATGACGTATACAGAAGCTGCATTTATTCATGAAACGAAAGTGGAAGCCGCTCTTTCTACAGCGATTATATTTCCAAAGACAGTTGATACGTTAAAAGAGGAAGCTGAGAAATACAAACAGTCTATTGAACATGAGTATGGAGAAATGAAGGGGAAGTTGGCAGTAACTTCTATAGAAGAAATTCAACAGGCAATTGTAGTATGGCAACAAGGACGTGAGAAAGTTGCTTCTGAGGAGGCAGCGCTGCAAAATGTATATACTGTAATAGAAGCCCCTTATAATCAAATACAAGAAGAATTAAAAGTGAATAAAAGTGAATCGATTCAACAAGTGGCCGTATATGTGAATGAAGGTTTTCACAGTATAAAAGAGAAGCGCGATTATATTGTGAAAGAAGTTAGTTTACAAGCGATTGATGAACAAATTCAGATTCTTCACCAACAATTAAATGATGCGATAGAGGCGGAAGCTCAAATGAAGAAAGAGGAGGAAAAGAAAATAGAAGAGAAGAAACAAGCGGAAGAGCAGAAGCAAATGGAAGAGCAGAAGCAAATGGAAGAGCAGAAACAAGTAGAGACAGCTAAAAAAACTGCGGAAGGAAATCATGAAAAGAATACTTCCACAGAACATGAGAAACAATTGAATAATAATGTTGTAGAGTCTGGGGAAATATCACAAACAGCTGAGGATCATCAAGAAAAAGAATGATATAAATGGGTGTGAGAAGGTATTTTGCTGCGCACCCATGTATTTCTTAAAATATAAACAGTTTAATTCAGAAAAATCAAAATAATATTGAGAAATAAAAATAATTGAAAATACTAATAAATATTAGTTGTATTTATACTGTTTTGTTCGTTATAATGAACATAAGGTTTTTAAAAGAGAACAAAAATTAGCTAAGCTAATATAGTTTTCTTTATATCTCTTATTGAAAAATAAGAGATGAAAAATATAAAAAACAGCTAGGGGGAATTGATTGTGAGTCTAAAAAAGAAATTAGGTATGGGAGTTGCATCAGCAGCACTGGGGTTATCTTTAATTGGTGGAGGAACGTTTGCATTCTTTAGCGATAAAGAAGTATCAAATAATACATTTGCAGCTGGGACGTTAGATCTTACATTAGACCCTACAACGCTTGTAGATATTAAAGATTTAAAACCAGGGGATTCTGTTAAGAAAGAGTTCTTATTAAAGAATAGCGGTTCATTAACAATTAAAGACGTTAAACTAGCGACAAAGTATACTGTGAAAGATGCAAAAGGTGATAATGCTGGTGAAGACTTTGGTAAGCACGTTAAAGTGAAATTCCTTTGGAACTGGGATAAACAAAGTGAGCCTGTATATGAAACAACTTTAGCAGACTTACAAAAAACTGATCCAGATCTTTTAGCTAAAGACATCTTTGCTCCTGAGTGGGGAGAAAAGGGTGGATTAGAAGCTGGTACAGAGGATTATTTATGGGTACAGTTTGAATTCGTAGATAATGGACAAGAGCAAAATATTTTCCAAGGTGATTCATTGAATTTAGAATGGACATTCAATGCTAACCAAGAAGAAGGCACTGAAAGATAATCAAAAAGCGGGGATTCCCCGCTTTTTGTATAAAGAAAAAAGAAGTGCTGGTTGTAAGCACTTCTTTCTATTTATTATTTTTGATCTTGCTTCCATTTTGTAAATTCAAGAAATTCACGAAATTGTTCTTTGGAGACACCTGAGCTCATTGCATCTTTAACGAGTTGTGTCCATTCGGAGTCTAAGTGATTTTCCTTTGTTGTTTCATCATGAAGTAAAGTATCAACTGGAATTTGTAGAACTGCTGCGATCTTTTCAAGAAACTGAATGGAAGGGTTCTTTTGTAAATTTCGTTCTATAGAACTAATGTAAGATTTAGCAACACCGGCTTTTTCGGCAAGTTCAGTTAATGAAATACCTTTTTGTAAGCGCAGGCGTTTTATACGTTCTCCAATCATATTTGCGCACCTTTCTATCAATATGTCGTCGTCTTATGATGCCATTATTATAACATAAATTTCGTTAAAAAGAACAAACCTATTGAGCCTGACTGGATGACTTCATACGTTGGAAAAAATGTTCGATATCTTGTAGAGCGATACCAGAGTCGAGAGCTTCAAGTATTAAATCAATCCATTCTTGATCCAGTGCGTCAGTCTTATCTTTGTACAAATGTAATTCCTCCCTAATTATCGGTCATAACTGCTGCTACAGAATACGTGATAATACAATCGGATTTTGTATTTTTATGTAGTGAATTATCAAATATTTTGTAGATAAAACAAAGATAAAATCCCCATTAAACTCCCTCTATGGCGATTATAAAGTTTCTGACAAGTATTTTCAATATTTTCAGAAAACATTGTTGAATTGTGATATATTCGTATGCTAACTATGGAATTTTTACAAATATATTAAAAACATTACATAATGTGACTGAATATTGAAAAAATATTGAATTTTTAATAAAATTCATCTTGTAATACATATTATTTATTAGGGGAGGAAATAAGGGATGAACAAGAAACCGTTCAAAGTTTTATCATCAATCACTTTGACTGCTGTGTTAGGCCTTTCACTCGGAGCTGGTACTCAATCGGCATATGCTGAAACGCCTGTGAATAAGACAGCTACGAGCCCAGTTGATGATCATTTAATTCCAGAAGAACGTTTAGCAAATGCACTAAAAAAACGTGGGGTAATTGATTCGAAGGCTTCAGAGAAAGAAACAAAGAAAGCTGTCGAAAAATACGTAGAGAACAAAAAGGGTGAAAATCCTGGGAAAGAAGTATCAAATGGGGACCCACTTACGAAAGAAGCATCTGACTTTATAAAGAAAGTGAAAGATGCGAAAGCAGATACGAAAGAAAAGTTAGATAAACCTGCAACGGGAACACCTGCTGCGACAGGACCGGTCAGAGGTGGTCTAAATGGTAAAGTACCAACTTCTCCAGCAAAGGGAAAAGAATATAACGGTGAAGTTCGTAAAGATAAAGTACTCGTTTTACTTGTAGAGTACGCTGACTTTAAACATAACAATATTGATAAAGAACCTGGTTATATGTATACTGACGATTTTAACAAAGAACATTATGAAAAAATGTTATTCGGTGATGAGCCATTCGCATTAGAGGATGGAAGTAAAATCGAGACATTTAAACAATATTATGAAGAGCAATCTGGCGGTAGTTATACAGTAGACGGAACAGTTACAAAATGGTTAACAGTTCCTGGTAAAGCTGCTGATTACGGTGCAGATGCTGCTACAGGTCATGATAATAAAGGACCAAAAGGACCACGTGATTTAGTAAAAGATGCATTAAAAGCTGCTGTAGATAGCGGTATTGATTTATCAGAGTTTGACCAATTCGACCAATACGATGTAAATGGTGATGGAAATCAAAAACAACCGGATGGTTTAATCGATCACTTAATGATTATTCATGCGGGTGTTGGACAAGAAGCTGGCGGCGGTAAATTAGGTGACGATGCAATTTGGTCACATCGCTGGACAGTTGGACCAAAACCATTCCCAATTGAAGGCACACAAGCGAAAGTTCCATATTGGGGCGGAAAGATTGCAGCATTCGATTACACAATTGAACCAGAAGATGGCGCAGTTGGTGTATTCGCGCATGAATATGGTCATGATTTAGGTCTTCCAGATGAGTATGATACAGACTATACTGGCGACGGTGAACCAATTCAAGCTTGGTCTGTTATGAGTGGCGGAAGCTGGGCTGGTAATATTGCGGGAACAACGCCAACAAGTTTTTCACCACAAAATAAAGAGTTTTTCCAAAAAACAATCGGTGGTAACTGGGCAAATATCGTAGAAGTAGATTACGAGAAATTAAATAAAGGTATCGGTCTAGCAACATATTTAGACCAAAGTGTTACGAAATCTAACCGTCCAGGTATGATTCGTGTTAACTTACCAGATAAAGATATAAAAACAATTGCTCCAGCCTTTGGTAAACAGTATTACTACAGCACAAAAGGTGATGATCTTCATACGAAGATGGAAACACCACTTTTCGATTTAACGAATGCAACGACTGCGAAATTTGATTTCAAATCATTATATGAAATTGAAGCAGAGTATGACTTCCTTGAAGTACACGCTGTAACAGAAGATGGTCAACAAACGTTAATTGAAAGACTTGGTGAGAAAGCTAATAGTGGAAATGCAGATTCGACAAATGGAAAATGGATTGACAAATCATATGATTTAAGCCAATTCAAAGGTAAGAAAGTGAAATTAACATTTGATTACATTACTGATGGTGGGTTAGCATTAAACGGCTTCCTACTTGACAATGCATCATTAAATGTAGATGGTAAAGTAGTGTTCTCTGATGATGCAGAAGGTACACCGCAGTTCAAGTTAGATGGATTCGCTGTATCTAACGGAACAGAGAAGAAAAAACATAACTATTATGTAGAGTGGAGAAACTATGCTGGTTCAGATAACGCATTGAAATATGCTCGCGGTCCAGAATACAACACTGGTATGGTTGTATGGTATGCGGATTCAGCTTACACAGATAACTGGGTTGGTTTACATCCAGGACACGGTTTCCTTGGCGTAGTGGATTCTCATCCAGAAGCAATTGTTGGAACTTTAAATGGTAAACCAACAGTAGCAAGTAGTACACGATTCCAAATTGCTGATGCGGCGTTCTCATTCGATAAAACGCCAGCTTGGAAAGTTGTATCTCCAACGCGCGGAACGTATACGTATGATGGCTTAGCGGGTGTAACAAAGTTTGATGATTCGAAAACGTATATTAATCAACAGATTCCAGATGCAGGACGTATTTTACCGAATCTTGGCCTGAAGTTTGAAGTAGTAGGACAAGCTGATGATAATTCTGCAGGTGCTGTTCGTTTATATCGCTAATACAGTAAAACTACCGAGAGATTTTCTTTCGGTAGTTTTTTTGTGAGCAATGAATTTTATATACAAGAAGAAATTATATATAATGTAACTTTACGAATGAAAATTAGTTACATATAAAGTCTATATAAATAATGAAAGAATTAGATAAAAATAGTGAGAGAAGGTGAACGAATGAGTGTTTCTTCTATTGTAAATAAACAAAAGGCATATTTTTATAATGGCCATACGAGAAGTATAGAAGTGAGAAAGAATAATTTGAAGAAGCTTTATGAAGGCATTCAGCGCTTTGAAGAAGAAATATTTCAGGCATTGAAATTAGATTTAAATAAGTCAGTTCATGAGTCGTTTACAACGGAAGTTGGATATGTATTAAAAGAAATTTCCTTTCAATTGAAGCATATTTCATCGTGGAGTAAACCGAAGCGAGTCCGAACAGCACTCACTCATTTTGGATCAAAGGGGAAAGTAGTGCCTGAACCGTACGGTGTGACACTTATTGTCGCACCGTGGAACTATCCGTTTCAATTAGCAATTGCACCACTTGTAGGAGCGTTGGCAGCTGGAAATACAATCGTTTTAAAGCCGTCAGAGTTAACGCCAAACGTCTCTAAAGTGCTAACGAGAATGTTAGGTGAATTATTCCAAGAAGAACTTGTAGCGGTAGTAGAAGGCGGTGTAGAAGAGAGCACAGCTTTGCTAAAGGAACCATTTGATTATATTTTCTTTACAGGTAGTGTGGGCGTTGGGAAAGTTGTTATGGAGGCAGCAGCAAAACAGTTGACGCCGCTTACGTTAGAACTTGGCGGAAAAAGCCCATGTATTGTACATAAAGATGCAAAGATAGACGTAACAGCAAGACGAATTGTGTGGGGGAAGTTTTTAAATGCAGGTCAAACGTGTGTAGCGCCTGATTATATGTACGTGCATACTTCGGTGAAAAAACAGCTAATTGAAGCGATGCGACACGAAATTGAGGAGCAGTATGGAAAAGAGCCACTGCACAATGATAATTATGTACGAATTGTGAGTGAACGTCATTTTGAACGTTTATGTACGTTTTTGAAAGATGGTAAAACTGTAATTGGCGGGAACTATAAAAAAGAAACTTTACATATAGAGCCAACAGTGTTAACTAATGTGACATGGAAAAGTACTGTTATGGAAGACGAAATTTTTGGTCCAATTTTACCAATTATAGAATACGACAATATAGAAGATGTAATTGACACAGTTCAGCAACATCCGAAGCCGTTAGCGTTATATGTATTTTCTGAAGATAAAGAAGTGCAAAGACAGGTAACGAGTAATATCTCATATGGCGGAGGCTGTATTAATGATGTTGTTTATCATCTTGCAACGCCATATTTACCTTTTGGGGGCGTCGGAAGTAGTGGATTAGGGAGTTATCATGGGGAAGAAAGTTTTCGGACTTTTTCACATTATAAAAGCATTTTAGCCCAATCTACGGCATTCGATATGAAAATTCGTTATTCTTCTACAAAAAGTGCTTTAAAATTCATACGAAAGTTGTTAAAATGATGATGGTGTTTATCAGTAGGCGTAGCCGTATGATAATAGCCCCTTCGCAATGGAAGGGGTTTTTCTGTTCGACATTATGTATCATGCGAAAATGAATCAAACATACTACATAAAGAATAGAAGTGAACGCTTGCTAAATAACCATTTTTGTTTGGATCGAAACAAAAAATAGTCTATAGAACATAAATATTTATTCATGAATATAAAAATTTAAATTTAAGATAGATAGGACGGGAAAATGAAAAAGATTATTAAAGTTGAAGCAGTAGAAAAACATTTTGGAAATCAAGTGATTATCCCACCGCTTTCTTTAGATATTAAAGAAGGGGAATTTTTAACAATTTTAGGGCCGAGTGGTTGCGGGAAAACGACATTACTTCGTATGATCGCAGGATTTGAAACTCCAACTAAAGGGAATCTTTTATTAGATGATGAAAAGATTAACGATTTGCCACCATATAAGCGTCATATGAACCTAGTGTTCCAACATTATGCGCTATTCCCACATATGAATGTGGAGAAAAATATTTGTTTCGGTATGAAAATGCAGAAAGTACCGGCAGCAGAGCAGAAAGAGCGTGCTGAAGAGGCAATGCGTTTAACGCAGTTACTTGAGTTCCGTAATCGTAAACCTGCAAAGCTTTCTGGTGGACAACAGCAGCGTGTAGCAATTGCGAGAGCGATTGTAAATAATCCGCGTGTACTATTACTAGATGAGCCACTTGGGGCGTTAGACTTTAAGTTAAGAAAAGATTTGCAACGTGAATTGAAAAACTTACAACGTAATTTAGGAATTACATTCATATACGTAACACACGATCAAGAAGAGGCTATGAGCATGAGTGATCGTATCGTAGTTATGAATAAAGGACATATTGAACAAATTGGAACGCCGAAAGAAATTTATAATAAGCCGAAAACGTTGTTCGTTGCGACATTTATCGGTGAAAATAATATTGTGAAAAACGGGGAAGGCTATGTAGCAATTCGCCCTGAAAACGTAAAAGTGCGTTCGGTTGAAGAACCGATTTTAAAAGAATACCATCTTGGACATATTGAAGACATTGAGTTTGTTGGAAATATGGAAAAGCTTTATGTACGTGATGAGAAAACATCAGAATTACTAATGGCGTATCAAACTGCTGAAGAAGCAGCGCAGTGGAGCATTGGAGATAATGTATACGTAGGCTGGGAGCAAGAGGACGAGGTGACCTTAAATTGAAAAAAGGGAAATTACTCGCACTACCGACAGTCGCGTGGCTGTTAATCTTCTTCCTAATTCCCCTTCTGTTTGTATTGGCATTTGCCTTCATGCAGCGCGGAGCATATGGGACAGTGGAAATGCAATTCACATTAGAAAACATAGCGCGTGTATTTGATCCATTATATATGGGGACGTTATGGGAAACTGTTAAGATTGCAGTTATTACAACAGTAATCTGTTTAGTAATTGGTTATCCATTTGCGTATACAATTACGATTGTTGATCGTAAATATCGTTCTATTCTTTTATTATTGGCAACGATCCCGTTTTGGATTAACTTCCTTGTTCGTTCATATGCATGGATTGTTATTTTACGTTCACAAGGTCTTGTAAACACATTGCTATTGAAACTAGGTATTATTAATGAACCTTTAAATTTACTATATAATACACCTTCTGTAATACTCGGTATGGTATATTCTTTATTACCATTTATGATATTACCAGTGTATGCAGCGATTGAGCAGCTTGATAAGCGTAAGCTAGAAGCAGCTTATGATTTAGGGGCAACACCAGTAAAGGCATTTTGGAATGTTACAGTACCAATGACGATGTCAGGGATTGCTACTGGTTCTATTTTAGTGTTTGTTTCTTCTATCGGAATGTTTGTTGTATCAGACGTTATGGGTGGATCGAAAGTAGCATTAATCGGAAACGTAATTCAAAATCAATTCTTAGGAGCGCGTGACTGGCCGTTTGGATCTGCGTTATCTATGATTGTTGTTCTATTCTCTGTTCTGTTAATTTACTTATATTATCGTGCAACGAAAGTATATAAATATGATGGGAACGGAGGGGAATAGGCAAAGATGAAGAAGTTTTTAGTTTCTTATTCTTGGTTAATTTTATTGTTCTTGTATTTTCCAATGATGGTTTTAATGGTATATTCCTTCAATGATTCGCGCATTAATGCGGAATGGGAAGGATTCACATTCCATTGGTATACAGATTTATTTCAAAAACAAGATGTTATTGATGCGTTTGTAAATAGTATGACGATTGCGATCGTAACGACAATTGTAACGACGGTTCTTGGGGTGATTTTCGCGATTGCATTACATCGTTATAAATATCGTTATGAAGGTGCTATTAACGGTCTTGTGTATTTACCAATTTTAATCCCTGATATTTTAATGGGATTATCTTTACTTATTTTATTCAGTCAATTAGGTATGGAACTTGGTAAAACAACAATTATTATTGCGCACATTACATTTAGTATTTCATTTGTTGTCGTTATTTTAGCGGCACGTCTTTCTGGCATGGGACGTGATTTAGAAGAGGCTGCGAATGATTTAGGAGCAACGCCTTGGCAAACGTTTCGCTTTGTAACGTTCCCGGCAATTGCACCAGGAGTTATTTCAGCCGCATTATTAACATTCACATTATCAATTGATGATTTTGTAATTAGTTTCTTCGTATCAGGACCAGGATCAACAACATTGCCATTATACATTTACAGTATGGTTAAGCGCGGAGTATCACCAGAAATTAATGCCCTTTCTACAATTTTAATTGTAGCTATCGTAGGATTAATGGTTCTATCTGAAATCTTCCGTAACAAAGGTGCAGATGGTGAAGAAAACTCTGGAGGACACCTTCCTTTATAATACGAACGATATAGAAAGTACGAGGGGGTAATAAACCGATGAAATTAATGAAAAGATTAGCCGGCGCAGCAATTAGCTTTAGTCTTGTTGCTGGTGTACTTGCTGGTTGTGGTGAAAAGAAAGAAGAGTTAAACATTTACAGCTGGGCTGACAATTTTGATGAGCAAGTGCTAAGAGATTTTGAAAAGAAATATAACGTAAAAATTAACTATGATAAATACGCAAGTAATGAAGAAATGCTTGCGAAATTACAAGCTGGTGGCGCGAAGTATGATTTAATTCAGCCATCTGATTACATGGTTAAAACAATGGCAAAAATGGATTTATTAGCGCCGTTAGACAAAAAGAATATCCCGAATATCGAAAATATGGTTTCTAATTTCAAAACACCTGCGTTTGATCCAGAGAATAAATATTCTTTAGTATACACTTGGGGTGTAACAGGGATTGCATACAATAAAAAGTATGTGAAAGAAGCTCCTACAAGCTGGGCTGACCTATGGAATGAGAAATATAAAGGGCATGTAACTTTATTAAATGATTCTCGTGAAGTATTAGGTATGGGTCTTAAGAAGCATGGTTTCTCAAACAGCACGAAAGACGATGTGCAGTTAAAGACAGCAGCAGATGATTTAAAGAAGCTGCTTCCAAACTTATTAGCATTTGATACAGATAATATTAAACAAAAATTCATTACAGAAGATGCTTGGATCGGAACAGTTTGGTCTGGAGATGCAGCATTTATCGCTAAAGATAATAAAGATGTAGAGTACGTTGTACCAAAAGAAGGCGGCACAATTTGGGCTGACACGTTAGCAATTCCAAAAGGTGCGAAAAACAAAGAGCTTGCAGAGAAGTTTATGAACTACTTACTAGATGAGAAAGTAAGTGTGAAAAACTACGAGTCAATTGGATACAGTAATCCAAATGAAAAAGCTCATCCTCTTCATAGTAAAGAATATCGTGATAACCATATGATTTTCTTAACAAAAGAAGAATTAGATCGTACAGAATGGCTTGTTGATGTAGACGATAAGTTAAAAGACTATGATCGTTACTGGACAGAGTTAAAAACAAAAGGTAAATAAGCAAGAGAATGCGGTTTCTACAGTAGAAATCGCATTTTTTCATAGTAGGAGGAAATCGTTTGAAAAAGAAGTTACATCAATATGAGCTAGTATGTATCGCTTTATTATTTGCTGTATTTGGCATTGTTGCTTGGCGCGTACATGCGGGTGGCGTTACAGTGATGGATACATACGTCCGAGGATTAGTAAAAGGAATACAAACAGAAGAGTCGCTTGCATTTTTCTCATACTATACAAAATTAGGGTCTGCCATTGGGATTGTAATTACGCTCGTTATAAGTTTACTTGTTTTTTGGAGAAAACGTTATTACGCTGCGATGATCGTGTATCCAGTTGGTATTTTAGTAACACATCTTGTAAATAAAGGGATAAAAGAAATTGCGAAAAGGGAGCGTCCGTCGTTAAATGAAGCGTTCGATGCACTTGGGTATAGTTTCCCTAGTGGGCATGCGATGTTATCTATTATGACATTCGGATTTCTTGCTTATATCATTGCCGATAATTTGAAGAGTGTAACTGGGAAATATGTGATAACGATTTTGATGGGAATAGTCATCGTATCGATTGGGTTAAGTAGAGTTATTTTAAATGTACACTATCCAACTGATATTTTAGCGGGTTATTGCGTAGGTGGTATTTTGCTAATTATGGCGATTTATTGCCACCGTTTACTTACCGAGAGATTGGGATTTAATAAAGAGAGATAAAGTGAAACTTTAATCAGTGGGTTTTTCTTCATCCCCCACTGATTATTAGCCCTCACCAATCGGACTTTAATGGACAGCCCGCCCCCCACCTAACTTCTTTGCTTTCGCTGAATTGTGAGGTGGGGGTCTTACTGCCCGTTAAGGCGGGATAAAAAACGTCTGGAAAAACTATCATTATAGTGTTTCCAGACGTTTTTTGTTTGCATGAAGATGTGATACAGTATAAATGACAATTGAATTATTTAAAGTAGGTGAAAATGTGTGAAAACAAATGTAAATAAAGTAGATAAGTGGGGGAAGTTAGGCGCTTTTTTGTATCAGTTTCGTTATACGGTAATTGTAGCATTACTATTGCTTGCGATAGGACTCGGTATTTTTGCTCCAAAACTACCAGGAGTATTAGGTGGTGACGGTTTCCAAACAGAAGGGGACTATCAAAAAACGAAAGAAATTTTAGATAAAGATTTTAAGAGGTCTCAAGATACACTTTTACTCGTTTTTGAAAAAAAGAAAGATGTTTCACATGAGGAATTTCAAAAACAAGTAGAAAGAATTGTAAAGAATGTACAAGAGAAAGAGACTTATGAATCTTTCCATCATCCAATGCAAAATAAAGAAATGTTACAAGATGATATCGGCTATGCGACAATTTTATTTTCTGGGAAAACAAATAAGGAACGAATGGAAAAGACGTTACAATTCGCTGATAAAGTCGAAAAGGAAAGTAATGCATCGTTAAAAGTAACGCCGACAGGATTTCCAAAAATTAATCAAGAGATTAATGAAAGAACGCAAAATGATTTAAAAGTAGCAGAGATGATTGGATTACCAATTGCATTTCTTGTATTACTATTTTCATTTGGTAGCCTTTTGGCATCTATTTTACCAATTCTAAATGGGGCACTTAGTGTTATTAGTACGATGGGCATATTATACTTTATAGGTAGCGATAAGGAACTATCTATCTTTGTGTTAAATGTTGCACCGATGATTGGACTTGCATTATCTATTGATTTTGCACTATTATTTGTAAATCGCTTTCGAGAGGAAGTTGCAAAGCGAACGGTAAAAGAAGCGATAGCAATTACATATCAGACAGCAGGGCGTGCAATCGTATTTTCAGGATTATGTGTATTTGTTGGCTTATCCGGTTTGTTCTTCTTTAAAATTGATTATATTCAGTCAGTTGCAATTAGCGGAATGATTGTTGTGATTATGAGTATTTTATTTTCACTCACACTTCTTCCGGCGCTATTATCATTAATTGGTAAACGAATATTAAAAAAGAATCAAGTAGCACATACGCCAGCAAGAGCGTGGCGTACATTTGCACAATTTGTAATGAAACATCCAATTGCGATGATTATTGTTGTTACAACATTTATTGTGATTTGCTTATTACCGTTACGTACAGCTAATTTGCAGTTCCCTGATGTGGAAGCTTTACCTAAACAAAGTGATACAAGAATTGCATATGAGAAGTACGAAGAGGCATTTAATGAAACGGCAAAAACACATGCTGATGTTACGTTAGTGGTAGAGACGAAAAAAGATATGAAAGAAAAAGAAAGTTTACAAAAGGTAGAAGAAGTCGTTCAAAAGTTAAAAGACGATAAAAAAGTGCATGAAGTAAGAAGTTTATACGACGGTTTAACAGGTATGAAAGCAGATCAAGTTGCTGGAATAGTAGCGTCGCCAGAAGCAGCAAAACTAGCTCCTATATTTGAAGCATACACGAAAGGGAATAAGACAACGATAGAAGTCTTTCTAAAAGCAAAACCACGTGATGAAACTGCTAAACAATGGGTTCGTGATTTTAAACAAAATTATAAAGAAACAGACATTACGTATTATTTAGGCGGAATGACGACGTTCCAACAAGAGTTAGAAGATGAAATTAAAGATAAAGTTGCAATTGGTATGTCTGTTATATTTGGATCGACCTTTGTTATATTATTATTCGCATTCCGATCTATACTCATTCCAATTAAGGCAATTATTATGAATATACTTAGTTTAAGCGCAACAATTGGAATTGTTGTTTGGTTATTTGAAGGTGGGCATTTCGGTTTAGAAGCAAGTCCTGTTCTATTTGTCTTACCAATCTTCATTTTCGGCCTCGTATTTGGGCTTAGCATGGATTATGAAGTCTTTCTTATTTCACGTATCCATGAGTTATATGAAGAAACAGGAGATAACGATCAAGCGACGTTAGAGGGACTTGTTTCAACAAGTAGAATCATTACATCAGCTGCATTAATTATGATTGTTGTAACGGGTGCATTCGCCTTTACTGATATTTTACCAGTAAGACAAATGGGGCTTGGTGTTGCATTAGCGATATTCCTTGATGCAACAATTATTCGTCTTATGCTTGTACCAAGTTTAATGAAATTGTTTGGAGACTGGAATTGGTGGTTACCATTTCGAAAGAAAAGAGAAAAATCATCGTAAAAAATACTCATCTCATAGATGAGTATTTTTTTATGAATAGCAAGACCTACATTTTGCAAATAGTATGTGATAAGAACATTACATATAAGTAGGTGAAGGCAATGTTTCGTTATTTTAAGTTTAAACTAAATGATACAGTACAGTTTGCAGAAAACGATGGGCATATGTATCGCATTGTCGGTTATCGGTTAGAAAAAGGGTTTTACCCAAAAGATGAATGGACTCATATCATTTATGAATTGCTTAGAGATTTTGATGGGTATACGATGGATGCGGAAGAAGAGGAACTTGTAAAGGTTATTCAAGTAGAGGATGAGTATTACAAAATACAAGAGGTATCGGGCTATCGTTATCCGGTAAAAATGAAGCAAAAGCAACAAGTGATGAAAGTAGAAAAAATGGATGACTTATTAGATACGTATAACGATTATAAAAGGTTGGCGGATTTCTTTAAAGATTTATCGTATGAACAAAAAGCGGAAGAAGTATTGCAGGAAATGAAAAAGCGTAGAGCGTGAGGGGCAGTCTATTATAAGACTGTCCTCTATTTTTGACGGTGCATCAAATTGTATTTTCCGTTACAATGATAGAATCAATAGAAATAAGGTGATACAGTATGGAAACGAAGAAGAAGGGTGAATGGTGCGAAATTACTGTTCCAGCGAAATGGAATGGTATAAGCATTGAGTCATTATTAAAAATAGAATGGGAAATACCGAAAAAGTTGTTACATCAGCTTCGTATGGAAAAAGGTGTTACCGTTAACGGGGAACAGAGAAGATGGAATGAACTTTTAAAAGAGGGCGATAAGCTACAAGTGCATATGTTTATAGAGGAAGCATACGATGTAGAACCGGAGTATGGTGAACTAGATGTAGTATATGAAGATGATCATGTACTTATTGTAAATAAGCCTGAGAAGATGGATACGCATCCTGCTGAAAAAGGCGGGACGGGAACACTTGCAAACCTTGTTGCCTTTTATTTTCAAATGCAAGGTTTAGAGACGAAGGTTCGTCATATTCATCGGTTAGATAAAGATACGACAGGTGGTGTCGTGTTTGCTAAGCATAGAATTGCGGGTGCAATTATGGATCGTTTATTAATGGAACGAAAAATTAAAAGAACATATGCGGCACTTGTCGAAGGAAAAGTGAAAAAGAAACAAGGAACAATTGACGCAGCGATTGGGAGAGATCGCCATCATGCGACGAGACGACGTGTTTCTCCAAATGGAGACCAAGCAATCACATTTTATAAAGTAGAGAAGTATTTTAAGAACCAAAATATTACGCTCGTAACGTTACAATTAGAAACGGGTAGAACTCATCAAATTCGTGTTCATATGAGCTATAATGGTAATCCACTAGTCGGGGATGTATTATATGGTGGGCAAACGCAATATATGTCCGGGCAAGCATTACATGCGATGAAAATAAACTTCTTACATCCAATTACGAAAGAAGAGATTGAAGTGGATGTACCATTTTCTACAAAATTAAATAATACAATGAAAGAATTTCAAAGGATGAATGCGTAAAATGTAAGTTTAAATTTGAGAAAAGTAGATTTTTGCAGGAATTTCTCTAAAAGAAGCGAAGCCGTTAAGAGAAAAGAGAGGTGAGAATCACTTGGTCAAATATAAATATATACTAGGAATATTTTTCGCTTGTCTTTTAGTTACTCTATGCCTCTATCCATATTTACCGAATGAGATGGCTGTACATTGGGATGAAAATGGTGGGCCGAACGATTTTATGAGTAAACAAGTTGTTATAGCATTTATTCCTTTTTTTCTTATTTTTTTACATGGATTGATGTATATTATTTCACATAATATATATAAGTTTAATGAAGGCGAGCATGTCATTATAAGTGGATTTCTAAAGACGATTACTTTATTTATGTTGTTTATCCATATGCTCATTCTCTTTATTAATTTTGGAAGTATGATATCCTTTCAAACAGGACTAACAATTGGGATTAGTATATTTCTGTTTATGCTTAGTAAGTTGTTTAAACAAGTTCAGAGTACGGAAAAAGACCCAATCAAATTACAAAAGATCCGTTTAGTGAGTAGGCGGATTTTTCAAATGATGGCATGTAGTATATTATTTTCATTATTTTTGAATTTGAAGTGGGGGTTTTATGTATTACTTAGTGTAATAAGTAGTGGTTCTATTTTGTTCATGTTTTACATTTTATACTCATACATAATAGAAAGTTATGAAACATAAAAAAGAGTCTTCTCATAATGAGAAGACTCTTTTAATCTATTTACTTCGTAATAAATTGTTGTGTCCAGTAGTTACCGCTTTCTACGTAGCCAACACCGATGTGAGTGAAACCGTTATTTAAGATGTTTGCACGGTGTCCAGCGCTGTTCATCCAAGCTTGTACTACTTCTTCAGGTGTACGTTGGCCTTGAGCGATGTTTTCACCGGCTGATGTATAAGAAATACCAAATTTCTTCATCATGTCAAACGGAGACCCGTATGTAGGGCTGTTATGATCAAAGTAGTTGTTTTTTTGCATATCTTCAGATTTAATACGTGCTACTTTGCTTAATTCAGTATCGATTTTTAAAGCTGGTAAACCTTGTTTTGTACGCTCAGCGTTTGTTAATTCAACAACACGTTGTTCGAACTCGCTTAAAGATTTTGCTTCTTCAGCAGGCTTTTGCTCAGCTGGTTTTTGTTCAGCTGGTTTTTGAGTATTGTTGTTTTCAGCAGGCTTTTGAGCTTCTGGTTTTTGAACTTCTTCAGCAGGCTTTTGCTCAACTGGTTTTTGCTCAACTGGCTTTTGAGTTTCTGGCTTAGCTGTTGGTTGCTCAGTTACAACATTTTCAGTAGGTTGTTGACCAGGAATAATGCAATTGGGTTGGAAGTTTCCTTGTTGCCATTGTGCTAATGATTCCACGCCCATAGATTGTAAGAATGCTTGTAATTCTTGTTGGCTCATTTGCTTCATCATCACTTTTGAATGCTGAATATTTTGAACCTTTATGTTAGATGGTTGTACTGTTGCAGCTTGTGCATCTAGAGAAGATACTCCTAAAGTAAGAGCCGTTGCAGCAGCTACAGATAATAAAACACGCTTTTTCATGATGTGTGTCCCCCTATATAAAGTTTTAATTTGTTTTCACACGATTTGTTTTTGACAGCCTGTCTGACTGACAAATTCATCGTAGCATAGATTTTGTGAGAAAAAATATGGAAAAAAATTCATAGACTTAAAATTTACCTAATTTATCCTAAGAGGGGAAAAGAGGAAAAATAAGAGAAACATAGAGTATAAAAGGAATTTTCAGCATTTTTATACTTGTTTTTAAGAGGGGATTTTTGGATAAAGTTACCTAAATAGAAAATGAAGAATCCTATTGTATCAATGGTTTGAGAGTTTTTTTGAGGAATATACTGGATTGATTTTTACAAAACTGTAATGTTTCTGTCGTTCTTTTTTATAATAAAGTAACATATTTTTAATGTTGTAGAGGACAAAAAAGCGGCTATCTCTTTACGTAGACGAAGGAGATAGCCGTTTTCTTATTATTACGTATGTTACGAGTTATTACGGGTTGGTTTCAATTGCTTCTAATAATAAATCTACAATGTGAATTCCTCTCATTTTATGAGAAAGACCTTCTCGCTCAATGCCTAATTTCATTTGTAATAAACAACCTGGATTTGCAGTGACAATGGTTGTCGCTTCTGTTTCGTGTACACGGTCCATTTTGTAATCTAGAAATTCCATGGATAACTCTGAATGAACAATATTGTAAATACCAGCAGAACCACAGCAGCGATCCGCGTCTTTCATTTCACGGTATGTTGCGCCTTGAATTGCTTCTAGTAACATACGAGGTTCTGAAGATGTTCGCATAACATTGCGTAAATGACAAGAGTCTTGATACGTAACAATTTGCGGCGTGAGTCGTAAGTCAGTTCGCTTGTGGAAGTCTAGTTCTACTAGAATAGCAGTAATATCTTTAATTTTAGAAACAAACTGCTTCGCACGTTCAGCCCACTGTGGATCATCTTTTAAAAGATAATCGTAGTCTACGAGGTAAGCTCCGCAACCACCAGCATTCGTAATAATATAATCGATGTTTAAATCTTCGAATGCTTTTATATTGCGTTTCGCTAATTCTTTTGCACCGTTTTTCTCACCAGCATGCCCATGTAATGCCCCGCAGCAACTTTGTGTTTTTGGAATAACGATATCACAACCAGCTAACTGAAGCAGTTTCATTGTTGCATTATTTGTTTCTAAAAACATCGTATCCATTAAACAACCTGTGAAGAATGCAACTTGTTTCTTCTTTGTACTTTCAGCATGTAAAAATTCAGGGCGATCTTTCATTGCTTTCATTTTAGGGACTTTTGGTAGAACGAGATCCATCGTTGCAAGTGTTTCAGGGAATAGTTTCATAATCCCTGTTTTATGTGTTATCGTTTGTAAACCAGAACGCTGATAAAATCCAATTAGACCGGTTAATGTTCTCATTCGATTTTGATGCGGGAAGAGTCCTTCAAAAACGACTTTACGAACAGCTCTCACTGGTACCGAGAACTTTTTGTTTTGATTTATAATATCACGAGCTTCTTCTAATAAATGTCCATAATTCACACCAGATGGACAAACAGGTTCACAAGCACGGCAACCGAGGCAAACATTTAATGTATTTTCAACATCTTCATCTGGCTCAATCAAACCGTCAACGACCGCTTTCATTAACGCGATACGTCCTCGTGGTGAATGTGATTCTTTATATCCAGATTGAATGTAAGTAGGGCAAGTTGGTAAGCAGAAACCGCATCGCATACAGTTTAGTAGTTCATCTTCACTTAATCGTTCTTTAAATTCTTTTTGAATGTTTTCTTTATTTAATGTTGTCATCGCTCAACCACCACTCTTTTACGAGTGTCCTTCGCGAACATCTTTCCTGGATTCATAATGTTATTTGGATCGAAGGCTTGTTTAATCCCTTGCATAGCAGCAATACCTTCTTTACCTAATTTCATTTCTAAATACGGAGCTTTCATCGCACCAACACCATGTTCGCCAGTAATCGTGCCGCCAAGTTCGATTGCTTTTGCAAATATTTCAGCAAAAGCTTGTTCAGCTCGGTGCATTTCTTCTTCATTACGAGCATCGGTCATACAAGTTGGATGTAGATTACCATCACCAGCATGTCCAAACGTACAAATAGGAATATTATATTTTTTTGCAATGGCATTAATCGCTTCAACCATCGGAGCGATTTGTGAACGTGGCACAGTTGCATCTTCCAGTATTGTTGTAGGTTTTAGTCTTGCAAGTGCTGATAGTGCGCTACGGCGAGCAGTACGAAGCGCATCTGCTTCCGCTTCATCTTTTGCAACGCGAACATCGACTGCATTCATAGAGCGGCAAACGTTAGCCATTTTTTCAATATCTCGATTGACAACTTCAGGTGGACCATCTTGTTCAATTAATAAAATTGCTTTTACGTCAGTTGGTAAACCGATTTGTGCAAACTCTTCTACAACTTCAATTGTCGGCTGGTCTAAAAACTCGAGTGTCGCTGGAATGATTTTATTTGCAATAATAGAAGAAACAGCGCGTGCGGCTTCATTAATATCTTCATATAGCGCAAGCATCGTTTTCTTCGTTTCAGGCATAGGAACAAGTTTTAATATCGCTTCTGTTACGACGCCAAGTGTTCCTTCAGAACCGATAAATAAACGAGTTAAATCGTAACCAGCTACATCTTTTGCTAATTTACCACCAGTACGAATCATATCGCCATTTGGTAAGACAAGTTCAAGACCCATCACATAATCACGTGTTACGCCATATTTTAATCCGCGTAATCCACCTGAGTTTTCATTAATGTTACCGCCAATTGTAGAAATTTTCATCGAGCTTGGATCTGGTGGATAAAATAAACCTTTTTCTTCTACCGCTTTAATAATATCAAGTGTAATGACACCAGCTTGTACAGTAATTGTTAAATTCTCTTCATCAATTTCTAAAATGTTATTCATATGGCGGAAGATAAGAACAATACCGCCTTCAAGTGGGCATGTCCCTGCGCAAAGGTTTGTTCCGGAACCACGAACATATACAGGAATTTTGTGAGCGTTACATACTTTTAATACTTCAGCTACTTCATTTGTATTACGAGGAGCAATGACTGCATCAGGCATTGCTTGGAAGTTTGGAGTGGCATCATAACTATACGTTAAACGCCCCATATTGGATGTATCTACATTATCTTCGCCAACAATGGATACGAATGAATGAATAATTTGCTTTTCTAACATTGGAAATCCCCCTCAAACTGTTAACGTATTTAGTCATAATAAAAAACGTTGTAACAGTGCTTTCATTATAATGATAAAAAAGTTGGGGGATTCTTTCTATGTATAATCATCTAAAGATTAATCTATTTTATTATTATTTTTTATATGATTATCTAATAAGAGGAGAGAAAAGTATAAAATGTTTAAGTCTTTGAATTGTTTCGGGTCAAGTCCTGTATGCTCCTCAATCTTTTTAAGTCTGTAATGCAATGTATTAATGTGTATATGTAATTGCTTCGCTGTTTGTTTATAAGATTGGTTATAATCGATAAATAAACGTAAAGTGTGCATAAGTTCAGGTGATGATAGTAAGTTTTCGATGGTGCGCCTTAGAAACTGTTCACGCGTTTCAGCAGAAATATCTTGTAAGCACATTTCTAAACGTAAATCTTCATTAAATACAATTTTCTTCGTTTCAAGTGATACGGAAAGAGCTTGTAACGCTTGTTCGTACGATAAGTTCATATTGTTTGGCGTAACGGTTTGTCCAATCCCGATATATAAAGGAATAGAAAATAAAGTTTCACAGTCTTGTTTTAATCGTTTTAAAAATTGATACGTTTGCTCTTTGGAGTTCGTGGATGTAAATAAAATAAATCGATCATTTCCCCAGCGAACAAATAGGTGCTCCTTTGTTAATAGATTGCGTACGTGTTGCCAAACTTTACGCTGAAGCATCGTGTCATTTTGATCGATAGAGAACAAAATAAGTTGTTTCTTCTTATATAAATCAATACCAAGTGTTTTTGCGCGGTCGAGAAAGCTTGGAGACCAGTCTGTATTTTGAAGCCAATCAAAGACAAATGCTTCATAAGAACGGTGTTCAAGTTCTAGTTGTTCTAAAAAGTAGTTTTCGTGAATGAGTAGTTCAGTCATTTTACGTAATATTTCTCCGTATTGCGAAATATTTTCAGGTTCGCCTGTAATTCCAATGACACCAATTACTTCGTCATGGAATAGTAAGGGGAGGTTCATACCCGCCTTTACGCCTTGCAAACGTCGTTCATCTTCTTTTGTAATAATGACAGTTTTCTTTTGTTTCGCACAGCGGAGTGCACCTTCATGAAATTGACCGATTCTTTCTACATCTGTACTTGCGATAATAACGCCTTGTATATTAATAATAATGATATTTTCTTTAATTAGTCTGCGTACTTCTCGTACAATTTTATTCGCTAAATCAGGAAAAAGCATAATTTGCACACCTCAAATTCTATTTGTTGTACATTATATATGTAAATGATGCAAGAAAGGGAAATTTCACACTTTCCACACATTTATTTGTTATTTTACAATTATAACGAAATCATCCAAAGATGGAGGGAATCTTTTGAGAAAGTGTGTTTTTCTTCTCTGTTTTTTATTTCTATTAGTAGGGTGTCAAGGAAGTTCATATACACCGATTGCTAAAGATAAAAGTGTTATTATAACAACGAATATAAAAGAAGGTAGTCTTAGTTTTGTGGATAAACAAACTAAAAAGTTAATGACGACATGGGAACTTAATGAACCAATGGCAGGAATTGCAATACTTCCAAACGGTGAGGACATAATTGTATATGGCAAGCAGTTAGAGTACATGTATGTATATTCACTAGCAGAAGGAAGGCAAGTGGACAAGTATAAAACGGGAAAAGGCATTGTAAATGTGGTCGTATCAGAAGATAAAAAGCAATTATTTGCTGCTGATCAAAACGCTCAAAAGGTAAGGTTTTTTACGGTAAAAGGGAAAGAGACAGGGAGTGTGTCAACCGGAAAAGGACCAATAACGATGGTAGAGCACGATAAACAGTTATCTGTACTAAACTTTTATGATACGAAGTTAACGACAATTGATACAAAGAAAAAAGAAGTAATCCAATCCTTTATGATTCCTCCAGCGTCAACGGGAGCGACAATTAGTCCGAATGGGAAAGAAATATGGATTGGCGGGCATGGTGATGGAAATCAAGTGAATGAGAAAGTATTAGTGTATTCTTTGCAGAGCGGGGAAATGGTACGTTCTTTACACGCGCCATTCATGCCTGTGAATATAACGAAGGATAATAAGTATGTATTTGCATTGAGTCACGGCTCGAATACACTTAGAAAGTTTGATGTTGGCACGTATAAAGAGGTTGCTTCTGTAGAAGTAGGATCGAACCCATTTGCATTTTTGAAGAGCGGAGCAGAAGGATACGTAGCAAGCTATGATAGTGATGAATTGTGCGTCATGGATATGAAGAATTTGAAAATAAAACAAACAATTAAAGTCGGAAAAGGGCCGTTTCAACTCATAGAGAGAGAAGGGAAGGACAATGAGTAAATATAGGGTGCTAGTTGTAGATGATGAAAGTGATATGAGACAGCTTGTTGGCATGTACTTAGATAATTTCGGGTACGAGTGGGGAGAAGCTGAAAATGGAAAAGAAGCTCTACAAAAATTAGAGACGAATCATTATGATTTCGTTGTACTAGATATTATGATGCCAGAGATGGATGGACTTTCAGTTTGTAAAGAAATTAGAAAGACGTCAGATGTACCAATTATATTTTTAACAGCAAAAGGTGAAGAGTGGAATAGGGTGAACGGCTTACGTATGGGAGCAGATGATTATATTGTAAAGCCATTTAGTCCTGGAGAATTAATTGCTCGTATGGAAGCTGTTTTAAGACGTTATACAAAGCAAGAACAACAAGAGGAAGTTCAGTTTGGACCGATCCTGATTAATGAAAAAAGTAGGAAGATTGAGGCGGATGGTGAGCCGATTTCTCTTACAGTAAAAGAGTTTGATTTACTCTATTTTCTTTGCCAACATACGGGACAAGTATTTAGCCGAGAGCAATTGTTGGAAAAAGTATGGGGATATGATTATGCCGGTAGTACAAGAACAGTAGATACGCACGTGAAAACGATGCGTTTGAAACTTGGAGAAAGTGGAAACTACATTCAAACTGTTTGGGGTGTAGGCTATAAATTTGAGGTGTAACGTATGTTTACGATGGTACAGAAGCTTTGGCTAACAGTAGTATGTGCAGTATTTGTAACAGTTTCTTTTCTTTATTTTGTATCTTTATACTCATACGAAAAACTATATGTTGATAATTTAAAAGATTCATTAGTAACGGAGGGGAAGGGTCTTGCTGCGCAATATGATAAGCGTGAAGGTATATCAACTTTTGAAGAGAAAGTAAGAGCATTTGATCAAATATCTAGTTCAGACGTTCTTTTCGTATCGAACCCACGTGATTTAAGCGCATGCTTACCTTTTGATGTGCATCATCATTCTCTTATAAGTGAAGGGGACAGGCAAGCATTATTAGATGGGAAAACTGTGACAAAGATAGGGTATGAGGAACATTTTGATCGTAATATTATGGGGGTTGTTATCCCTGTTTTAGAGAATAAAAAATTAGTTGGTATTGTATATTCTTATATTCCTTTAAAAAGTATAAAAGACTTAATATATGATATGGGCCTTATTTTGGCACCGTTAGTACTTGCTATAACTTTACTGACAATATGGATTGGTAGAAAGATTATTATTGCTATTACGAGGCCACTTTCGCAAATGGAACGAGTTGCGAATCATTTAGCTACGGGAGATTTCTCAGAAAGAATTACAATTTCTTCCGAAGATGAAATTGGACGATTAGGAAAAGCATTTAATAAAATGGCAAATTCTTTAGAGACAGAAGACGTAAAGCGTAAGGAATTTTTAGCTAACGTTTCACACGAGCTAAGAACACCATTAAGTTATATAAAAGGATATAGCGAGGCTATTTTAGATGGTGTAGCGAAGGGACCACAGCAGGAAAAAGTAACACAGCTCATTCATAAAGAAGCAGATCGTATGCAGCGTCTCGTTCATGATTTGTTAGATTTAGCACAATTAGAAGGGGAACATTTTCCTTTAAAGAAACAACCTATCGTTTTTTCACAACTTATTGAAGATGTGTTAGATACGTATGAGATTAAATTTATTGAAAAGAAAATTCGTGTTTCAACAAATTTAAATCCAGAAATCATTGTAATGATTGATGAGGATCGTATGCAACAAGTGCTTCATAACGTGTTAGATAATGCGATACGGTATACGAATCCAAATGGGGATATTGTGATAACGCTTAGGCAAATAGATGATTACTGTGAATTGAACATAAAAGATACGGGAATCGGTATTGATACAGAGCATTTAGAAAATCTTGGAGAACGTTTTTACCGCGTTGATAAAGCGAGAAGTCGCCAACATGGTGGAACAGGTTTAGGTCTTGCTATTGTAAGGCAAATTGTTCATATACATGATGGACAGTGGCGAATTGAAAGTGAAAAAGGAAATGGGACGACGGTTATTATTAAATTGAAAGTACAGGATGAGGAGAGCATGTTCTAATTTTTAGGGCATGCTTTTTTGTATAGGAGACAATAGTTATACAGAAAGATATAAATTAATACGTAATAAATATTGAAAATTTGACGATTTTATGAACAAAACATTTGTACTTCTTACCAATTCGTTCTAAAATAGTTATGATGCAAAGTTCTTATAAATCGTTTCAATTGTTGTTTGGAAGATACTGAGGTGATTTAACTGGAGTACAAATCGATTAAACCGAAAAAAATTTACGAAGAAGTATCTGAAGCTATTTTAACAATGATTAAAAATGGTACGTTAAAACCTGGTGACAAACTACTTCCTGTACATCAATTAGCTGAGCAGTTTCAAGTGGGCAGATCTGCTGTTCGTGAAGCGTTAAGTGCGCTAAGAGCGATGGGCTTAATTGAGATGAAACAAGGAGAAGGTACATATGTGAAGAATTTCGATTCTTCTTCATTAACAAAATCGTTAAACAATAGATTATTAATGAAGAAAGAAGATATTTTGAATTTGTTAGAAGTACGAAAGGTGCTTGAAGTGGGGGCAGTTCGAGCAGCTGCGGCAAAGCGTACGGAAGAGAATTTGAAAAATATGAAGCATTGGTTAGATGAAATGGCAAAGAGCATTGGAGATGAAAAAGCTGGTGAAAAAGCAGATTTTCAGTTCCATATGGGAATTGCGGAGTCTTCGCATAACAACATTTTGCTTGAACTCATGAATCATGTTTCAGAGATGATTGCTGAAACAATTGGTGAATCAAGACGCATTATTTTATATGGTGAACAAACAACATCAGAACGACTTATAGAAGAGCATCAAGTTATATATGATGCAGTGTTAAAGCAAGATGTAGAATTAGCGCAGCAAGCAATGCTAGATCATTTAACAAATGTAGAACATATTGTCACAGGTATAAACGATATAAATTCGTAATTTAATCTTTTAAAAATCAAATTTTTTGATAAAATAGAGAGAGATTAAGTAAGCGTTTTCTTTAGAAAAGGGAGAGGATAGGCCATGGTTGAGCCTACTTCTTCTTTTCTTAGTCATCTGATGACCATATGTTTGTTGGTGGAGTTGTAAAAAGGGGGAGTAATAATTATGAAAGTTACTTTATTTGTTACTTGTTTAGTCGATATGTTTGAAACAAACGTCGGCAAAGCAACAGTTGAAGTGTTGGAGCGTTTAGGTTGTGAAATTGAATTTCCAGAAGCACAAGTTTGTTGTGGTCAGCCTGCTTATAATAGCGGCCATGTAGAAGCAGCAAAAGAAGCGATGAAACATATGATTGAAACTTTCGAAGATGCAGAATATATCGTTACGCCATCTGGTTCTTGTGCGACAATGTTTCATGAGTATCCGCATGTTTTTAAAGATGATCCGAAGTGGGCTAAACGTGCACAAAAAGTTGCTGATAAAACATATGAATTTACACAATTTATTGTAGATGTTTTAAAGGTTACTGATGTTGGTGCAAGTTTACCAGGGATTGCTACTATTCATAAATCATGTCATATGACACGTATGCTTGGAGTAACAGAGGCACCAGGAATTTTATTATCAAATGTAAAAGGATTAACTGTGAGAGAGTTACCAAATGTGCAAAATTGTTGCGGGTTTGGGGGAACGTTTTCAGTGAAGATGACTCCAATTTCTGAGCAAATGGTAGATGAAAAGGTAGATAGTGCAATGGAAACAGGTGCTGATTATTTAATCGGTGCAGATTGTGGGTGTTTGTTAAACATTGGCGGACGTATTGAGCGTTTAGGAAAAGAAATAAAAGTAATGCATATTGCTGAGGTACTGAATAGTCGCTCATGAAGGGGGAACATAAGCTATGTCTATGAAAATCAGTGAGAAAAAATTTAATGATCGCGTTGGCGATGGAATTCAAGATTCGTTTATGCGCGGAGCAGTATCATCTGCACAAACACGCTTATATACGAATCGCTTAAAAGCAGCGGATGAATTAGGAAACTGGGAAGAATGGCGTGAACTCGGTGAAGAAATTCGTCAACATACGTTAGAAAATCTTGATTATTACTTAATGCAGTTAAGTGAAAATGTATCAAAAAGAGGCGGACATGTGTACTTTGCGAAAACGAAAGAGGAAGCAGCAAAGTATATTCAAGATGTTGCAAAAAAGAAGCAGGCAAAAAAAGTAGTAAAATCAAAGTCGATGGTAACAGAAGAAATTAGTATGAACCATGCGCTTGAAGAAATCGGTTGTGAAGTGTTAGAAAGTGACTTAGGAGAGTATATCTTGCAAGTAGATAACGATCCACCTTCACATATTATTGCACCTGCACTTCATAAAAATAGAACGCAAATTCGTGATGTATTTAAAGAAAAACTTGGCTATGAAAATTCTGACGATCCATACGAAATGACAAAGTTTGTTCGTAAACAACTTCGTGAGAAATTTATGGATGCGGAAATTGGTGTAACAGGTTGTAACTTTGCTGTTGCAAATACTGGTTCTCTTTGTTTAGTAACGAATGAAGGTAATGCCGATCTTGTTATGTCGATTCCGAAAACACAAATTGCAGTAATGGGTATGGAACGTATGGTTCCAACAATGGAAGAATTAGATGTTTTAGTTGGTTTACTATGTCGTAGTGCAGTAGGTCAAAAGTTAACAAGTTATGTAACTGTAGCGGGACCAATTCAAGAAGAGGAAGTAGATGGGCCAGAAGAATTCCACTTAGTTGTTGTTGATAATGGTCGTTCTCAAATTCTTGGATCTGAATTCCGTCAAGTGTTGCAATGTATTCGTTGTGCTGCTTGTGTGAACGTATGCCCTGTATATCGTCACGTTGGTGGACATTCATATGGTTCTATATACTCAGGACCAATCGGTGCGGTATTAACACCACTTTTAGGCGGATATGATGATTACAAAGAGCTTCCTTATGCCTCTAGTTTATGCGGAGCGTGTACAGAAGCTTGTCCAGTAAAAATTCCATTACATGATTTATTATTAAAACATCGTCAAGTTATCGTTGAGCAAGAAGGGCGTGCTCCACTTGCAGAGAAATTGGCAATGAAAATGTTTAGTATGGGTGCATCTTCAGCAGCTTTATATAAAATGGGATCAAAAATGGCGCCAGCAGCCATGAGTCCATTTACATCTGGTAACCGTGTATCAAAAGGTGTTGGGCCACTTAAAAATTGGACAGATATTCGTGAATTCCCGGCTCCAAGTAAAGAACGATTCCGTGATTGGTATAAAGACCATAAGAAAGGCGGGGACAAATAATGACAGGATTAATTCAAAACCGTGAGTCCTTTCTAGAGAATATTGCAAAAGAACTTGGACGCGCGCGTAAAACGGATGGTGTAAAACGTCCAGTGTGGAAAAATAATGTGAATAAAGAAACGTTAAAAGATTATTCACAAGAAGAATTGTTAGAAGTATTTAAAAATCAATGTACAAACATTCATACAACTGTTGTGGAAACGACAAATGACCGTTTACGTGAAGATATTCAAAAAGTAATCGTGGAAAACGGCGGGGGACCTATTATGTTATCGGCAGATGAACGTTTTGATTCTTATGGATTGACTTCTTTATTTAAAGAAGAGCTTCCAAAGCAAAATGTTGAAGTAAATGTATGGGATCCTGAGAAAAAAGAAGAGAATATGCGTATCGCAGAAAGAGCGAATATTGGAATTGCCTTTAGTGATTATACTTTAGCTGAATCTGGTACGATCGTTGTACAAAGTCATAAAGGCCAAGGTCGTTCTTTACACTTTTTACCGACTGTATACTTTGCTATTATTCCACGTGAAACACTTGTGCCTCGTATTACACAAGCAGTTGAGGATATGAACTTGCGTGTAGAAAATGGTGAGACAGTGGCATCTTGTATTAACTTTATTACAGGACCTAGTAACTCGGCAGATATTGAAATGAATCTTGTTGTCGGTGTACATGGCCCATTAAAAGCAGTATATTTCATCGTATAAAAGAGGGGAAAGCAGGCCAGAAAATGGCCTGCTTTTTTAATAGAATAGAGATAATATGAAGTAGAAGTTCTCTCCTTTTTTTGCTATGTTCTTCTGGAAAGGAGAGGAAGGGATGTTCACTTATGTATATGCATTGTTAGTGGGGATGGTGTTTGGTTCCTTTTTTATGGTAATTGCGATGAGAGTTCCACTAGGGGAGTCTATCATTGTCCCTCGCTCACATTGTCATTATTGTAAGTATGTGCTAAAGCCAAAAGAATTGATTTCAATCATTTCATTTTGTATACAAAGGGGGCGTTGTACGAATTGTAAGAGGGAAATTTCAATTTTGTACGTAGTATTTGAACTTGTAACCGGAATGATATTTTTTCTTACGGTATATATGATCGGGGTGGAACGAGAGCTTATTATCATTTTATCGCTTTTTTCATTACTTCTTATTATTTCAGTTACAGATTACATATATATGTTAATCCCAAATCGTATTCTAGCTTGGTTTGCCTGTTTACTCATTTTAGAATGTATTTTTGTACCGTTAGTCACATGGCCAGATAGTATAGTTGGTAGTGGCGTTATATTCATTTTGTTATATTGCATGCAAAAGATATATCCTGAAGGGCTTGGGGGAGGGGATGTAAAATTACTTTCGCTACTTGGATTTATAGTGGGACTGAAAGGGATTTTTATGATTTTATTTTTAGCCTCTTGCTTTAGTCTTTGTTTCTTTGGAGTTGGTATAGTATTAAAGCGTGTGAAAATGAGGACTCAAATTCCGTTTGGCCCTTTTATTAGCCTTGGGGCAATATGTTACATGTTAATCACGTATGCAAAATAGAGAGGGGATAGAATATGAATGTATATATGGATGATCAAAGAAGTTGTCCGTACGGGTATGTGCTCGCAACTACAGTAGAACGTGCTTTGCAAATGGTTCGGGATTATGAGGTGAATATTCTTTCTCTTGACTTTAACATGGGATGGGGAGCAAAAAGTGGATTAGATTTTGTAGATGCTTTTTGTAAAGAGGGTTTAGGTGTAAATGAAGTGCACTTACATACGAATGATGTCATCGGTATGCACAAGATGAAAGAGAGGATTAATAAGGGAAAGGAAGAAGGGGAAATTAATCCTCACATTGTTGTTAAATATGTGGGGAGCTAAAAACTCCAAAGTTTTACTTTGGAGTTTTTAATGTTTCATATGCGCTTGCAACGGAATAATCTCTTCTTGTTGAGCTGCTACTAATGCAGTTTCTTCTTGTTTTAAGTCAGGTGCTTTCTTTGTTAAGTAATGGTATACCATACCGACAAATACAGACCCGCCAATAATGTTACCGATTGTAACTGGAATTAAGTTATGAATAGCACCTGCAAAAGAAATTGTCTCCGGATGAGGTGAAACTAACGATAAGGCAAACAGTGATAAGTTTGCAATGCTATGCTCGTAACCAGATAAGAAGAATGTGAAAACGAGTAGCATCATCATCATAATTTTTGCTGTATCACCTTTCACTTGAGAAGGTAAGAAACAAGCAAGACATACGAGCCAGTTACATAAAATCGCTTTAAAGAATAATTGAATTGTAGGTGTATTCATTTTTCCTTCTACTACTTTATTCATGAAATGACCGTGATCAATTGCTTCGAAAATTCCAGTTGCATAAAATAGTAAGGCAAAGAATAAAGCGCCAGCTAAATTCCCTGCATAACAAACGACCCAGTTACGAAGTGTATCAGAAATCGTTGTTTCTTTTCTTAAAGTTGCTACAGTGAAGTACATTGTGTTTCCAGTAAACAATTCAGCGCCGCCATATATAATAAGGACGAGGGCAATTCCGAAAAACATAGAAGCCGTTAAATAAGTGGCTGGTGAATCTGCAATGTGAAAGAAGTTACCTAATTTAAAACATAGTACGATAATAAAACCGATATAAATACCCGCAAGTGCGGCACGAATGAAATATTGCATCGGGTTTATATCTAGCATTTGTTTTTTGCTCTTAGCCAGTTTGACAACATAATCTAATCCTTGTTCTAGCATGAGTAATACGCTCCTTTAGTACATCATCTATAAATACTCCTTATATGAATAAAGTACATGGATTCGGTCATAGTTTCAATAAGTTTGTGCAATTTTTCACAAAAAGGACATACATACATTAAGAAAACGTTTACAAAAGATAGTATAATAGAAATTTTTCTGGACATTGAGAGGGAGAAAGGAAAAAGAAAAAAGCGCTGTAATTACAGCGCTTTTTCGTCTAAATTCTTTTCGACTTTTGTTTCTACTTCTTTCGAGAAGAACCAGCCGCCAACTGCGATTCCAACTAATACAATCCAGAATGTAAGCTTCCATGGTGTAGATTCTGGGAATGAATGTGGAATTACATTTAATGCAGGGTGTGCTAATGTATAAACTGCTAGTTTCACACCAACCCAACCTACAATTAAGAATGCTGCAGTTTCAAGTCCTGGTTTACGTTTTAAGATTTGTACGAAAGCAGTTGCTGCAAATCGCATAATGATTAATCCGATAAGTCCACCTACAAAGATTACAACGAATTGTCCAGTATCAAGACTACCAATTGTACCTAATCCTGTTTTCGGTAAAGTCATTGCTAATGCAACAGCAGCTAAAATAGAATCAACTGCGAAGGCGATATCAGCAACCTCAACTTTAAATACAGTCCACCAAAAATTTTCTTGTTTTTTCTTTGCTTCTTTTTCTTCTGTTTCTTCATCGGTATTCTTTTTAACATACGTTTTAAATAAGTGATTACCAGCGATAAACATAAGGTAAATGGCACCGATTGCTTGCACTTGCCATACGTCGACTAAGAACGAAATCATAAATAACGATCCGAAACGGAAAACAAATGCCCCCGCTAATCCGTAAAATAGTGCTTTCTTACGTTTTTCTTCTGGTAAATGTTTTACCATAATTGCAAGAACAAGAGCATTATCAGCTGCTAAAATCCCCTCTAGTGCAATTAGGATGAGTAATACCCAACCATACTCCAATAATAATGATACATCCATGTACATTCTCCTCTCATTTCTATAAGTACTAAATAAGTGAAGAATTTCCCCACTATTTAGTTTCCCCATACTCCTGCCTATTAACTTTGGAAGAATTTGGCAATGAATACAAAAAAGACCTCTGCCGTTAATAGGCAAAGGTCTTGCTAGACATATGTAATGAAAATGCCAACAAAGCCGGAAGAACTAAGTTCTACGTAATGACGACTTTGTTTCCAAGAAATATTCTTGGACGCTACTCCCCTTTGGAGATATGCTATTGTATTCTCATTATATGGATAATTTATACGGTTGTCAACCTGTTAAAATATCTTCGTTCGGATATTTTATTTTGCGGTTCTTTTTACGTGCAAATGAAAAAGCAAGTGTTAAAGGTCCCATTTTCCCGAAAAACATCATAAAAATGATAATAGCTTTTCCGATCATCGTTAAGTGTGGTGTGAAATTCATGCTGAGACCGACAGTCCCAAATGCTGAAAATACTTCGAAAGCACTCATCAATAAAGGAACCCGTTCAGTAATACTTAAAATTAAAATAGCAAAAAAGATAAATGAAATAGAAATAATAGTGATGGTCAATGATTTGACGATGAGAGTATCTTTAATAGATTTTTTAAATACGACAATATCATCTTGTTCTTGTAAAAATTTAAATACCCCAAAAAACATAATTAAAAATGTTGTTAACTTAATTCCACCACCAGTTGAAGCACTTCCAGCTCCGATAAACATTAGAAGCATCATTAATAAAAGGGAAGGCTTTGATAACGCAGAAATATCAACTGTATTAAACCCGGCAGTACGCGTTGAAACGGCCTGGAAATAAGCGGCCATTCCTTCTTCAAATGGAGTAAAGCCTCTCATAGAAAGAGAATTGTGGAACTCGAATATGAAAATAAAAACGGTCGCGATAATATTAACGATTAGAGTAGAAGAGAGCATAAGTTTTGAGTGTAATGTAAGGTTTTTAAAATTTTTCTTTCTTTTTATATCTACGATTACTGTAAAACCGATCCCGCCTAAAATAATGAGGGAGGAAATGACGAGATTGACAAGAATGCTATGAGAATGCGACATTAAATTATCGCTCCACACAGAAAAACCAGCATTGTTAAAAGCGGAGATGGAATGAAAAAAACTATAATAGATTCCTTTAGCAATCCCGTATTTTGGTACCCATTCGAAAGAAAGAATGAAAGTAGCGATACATTCGACTGTAAAAGAGAATAAAAATAATGCTTTGGCAAGACGAATGACGCCACCAATATTCGTTTGATTTAACGCTTGTTGTAGTAAAATTCGGTTTTGAAGACCAATTTTTCTACCGAGCATAATCGCAATTAAAACGGCAAAGCTCATAATGCCAAGTCCGCCCACTTGTATAAGTGTTAAAATGACACATTGGCCAAATAAGGTAAATACTTTCCCAGTGTCCACAACACCGAGCCCAGTAACCGTACAAGCAGAAACGGTTGTAAATAAAGCATCGAGCCATGAAATAGACGTTGTTGTAGCAATGGGTAGCTTTAATAAGCATGTACCGATAATTGATAACATAATAAAAGACAAAGTAAGAACACGGGGAGGACTCATGCTAATGTTAATCCGTTTCATGTTACATATCGTTCCTTTCAGTTTGCTCTTACTAGTATGTGAAAAAGTACGGTTATGTATGTTAAAAATAGAAAGAGGCAGAGAATATCTGCCTCTAAGCCATATGTTATAGTGTTATCCACGTAATTGTTGTTGAGCTAAAGAAACAAGACGTTTTGTTACTTCACCGCCAACTGAACCGTTAGAACGAGATGCTGTATTAGATCCTAAGCTTACGCCGAATTCTTGTGCAATTTCGTATTTAAATTGATCAAGTGCTTGCTCCGCACCTGGAACTAGTAATTTGTTTGTTTTTGCCATGATGATACACATCCTTATAAGTAGTCCAGTTCAGCTAAGTACTTATCTAAACTGGTAACGTTATTTTATGTGGAACCGGCGTGCTCATACGCGGAAGTAATCGGTGTGATTAGAAGTTATTGGATAGAAAAAAGAGTAGCAAATTTGCTACTCTTTTTTCAGTATTGTCGCTGTACCTTCCACGACAATATCATCGGATTGATTGTATATGTTTGTTTGCAGCGTAATGATTTTTTTATCGTCACGTTTTTTGATGACTTCTGCCACAACGCGAAGTGTATCGCCGATTTTGACAGGAGCACGGAATGAAACGTTTTGAGATAAATAAATCGTATTTTTCCCTGGAAGTTTCGTACCAAGAATCGTCGAAATGAAACTTGAAACGAGCATGCCATGAGCAATACGTTCTTTAAACATTGTCGTTTTTGCAAAAGAGTCTAAAATATGAATAGGATTCACATCTCCAGTCAATTTTGCAAAATTGATAACGTCTTCATCCGTAATCGTTTTTGTAAGGGATGCTTGATCACCGACTTGAATCTCATCATAACGAAGCTCCGGAACAGTTTGTGCTTCTTGAAATGGATTCATTTTGTCCTCCTTCTTTTCCATATCGAAAAATGCCAGCCATCTTGATGTAGTAGGAAGAAGAAAGAGTTTTGTTTGTGCTGCAGTTAGCTCCCACATTTTTCTTACTTGATGGAAGTAAATAGATTTTTTGAGTTTTCCTCGAACTTTTTTGCGAGTTCCAACTGTTTCGACTTGAACTCTTCCAAAAAACCTTCTAACTGTTTTTGAGCCTCTTCACGTTGTAATTGTTGTTGTTCAATAAATTGCTTAGTTGTTTCTTCAAATTGACCGCTTGTTTGAGTAAGGATAGACAAAGATGTTTTTGTAGGAGAAACAGTTAGCTGTTGCATATGAGCAGAAAGTTCTTTCCACTTGTCTTGCCACTCGTTAATTTGATCATTTAAGGAGTTTCCAGTTAATTGCTTCACGTAATCTGTATATTGATTATTGAATTGTTGCAGTTCTTTTTCTAGTTCATCTACTCCTGATGTTAATTTATGCAAAGCGTCTTGTTGTTGTTTTAATGTTTCTAAAGTAAGTTGCTCTAATTGTTTCCCAGCTGAAGAGAAGAGGGAAAGAGATTGAGACCAGTTTTTCCAAAATGCATCGACTAATTCGTATGGCTTAGTTTCCATTGTTTGACCTCCAAATGTTTTTTTACATATTGTGAACGCAGATTACTCTGCTGTACCACCAGGTGAAGATGAAGAATCCTTTTCATCCTTTTCTGGAGAAGTAGAAAATGGAAAGAATGCATTGGTGTATAACGTAAAAAACGTCCGCAACATATTTTGATAATGTTCAAAAGAAGTCGCACATGTTGTTAAATATTGCTCTCCATATTCTGTTAAAGAATAAATTCGTTTCGCTGGCCCGCCTTCACTTGTATCCCAAGTAGAAGAAATCAGATTTTCTTTTTCTAATTTGCGTAGTGTTCTGTACACATTACCTTGGTCAACAGAAGAAAAGCCGATGTCCATTAGCATTTGAATGAGTTTGTAACCATGAAGACTCCAGTCTTTTAGACATAGAAGTAAGAAAGGGACTAAGAAGTTTTTTGGCATGGAGTTTGGTTGTTTCGCTTGGTTTTTTTCCAAACTTTCTTGGTGTTCTGGTTCATTATGTAGCATGATTGTGCATCACCTCATGAATCAGTTAGATGGAATTTTTTGCTTATAAGTGCAATTTACACCTATCTGTTTTTAATGTCAACACATTTGTTGGAAAATAAAGAAAAATTAAATATAGACTTGAAGTTTTATTCAGAATATTAGAAAATAGTGAATAGGTTGAATTGTTTCAAAAACGAAAAAGGGAGTGTAGGCTAAGTGATTGATCAAAAATTCGATCCATTGCAAGCATGGAAAAATGCTTATGAACAAACCGAAACATTTTGGGGAAAAGCGCTCAATGAAACAATTAAAACAGAAGAATATTCTGCTTGGATGGGCAGCGTTCTAGACTTGAATTTGTTTTATCAAAAAGCGTTAAATGATACAACAAAAAGTTATTTAGAACAGGTGAATGTGCCTACGAAAGAGGATATCGCTAGAGTAGCTACGCTTGTTATTAACTTAGAAAATAAAGTTGATAATATCGAGGAAGTTCTAGAAGAGAAAGTGGATTCACTAGGACAAGCCCCTACATTAAAGCGTGATGTTACGAAAGTAAAACAAGATATTCGCACATTAGAAACGAAAGTTGATCAAATTTTGGAATTGCTAGAAAAGCAAAATGCAGTACTAGCGAAACTACAAGAACCTGTAAAAGAAGAAGTAAAGCCTACGAATAAGCCAGAAAATAAAAAATGATAATAGCGTTTGTTTATAACGTGTAAAAGAGAGGGGAGAATCTCTTTTTCATGTATAAACAACGAAACATAATTAATATATGGACTCTATTCATATGAGTACCAAAATGATTCATAACAATCGTTCACAAATTCATTTAAGGGGGAAAAGAAATGGTTCAATTAAATGGAAAAGTAGCAATCGTAACAGGTGGGGCAAAAGGAATTGGAAAAGCAATTACAGTAGCGTTAGCACAAGAGGGAGCAAAAGTAGTTATTAATTATAACAGCAGTAAAGAAGCAGCTGAAAACTTAGTAAATGAATTAGGAAAAGAAGGACATGACGTTTATGCAGTTCAAGCGGATGTTTCGAAAGTAGAAGACGCAAACCGACTTGTAGAAGAAGCTGTGAATCATTTTGGTAAAGTAGATATTCTTGTTAATAATGCTGGTATTACAAGAGATCGTACATTCAAAAAGTTAAATCGTGAAGATTGGGAGCGCGTAATTGACGTGAACTTAAGTAGCGTATTTAATACGACAAGCGCTGTCCTTCCATACATAACGGAAGCAGAAGAAGGAAGAATCATTAGTATTTCTTCTATTATTGGCCAAGCTGGTGGATTTGGACAAACAAACTACTCAGCAGCGAAAGCAGGTATGTTAGGATTTACAAAATCATTAGCGTTAGAACTTGCGAAAACAAATGTAACTGTAAACGCAATTTGCCCAGGATTTATTGATACTGAAATGGTAGCAGAAGTACCAGAAGAAGTACGTCAAAAAATCGTTGCTAAAATCCCGAAAAAACGTTTTGGTCAAGCTGATGAAATTGCAAAAGGTGTAGTATACCTATGCCGTGACGGTGCATATATCACGGGTCAGCAATTAAACATTAACGGCGGATTATATATGTAATGAAGTAAGAAAAAAGTGCATATCCATAGCAGGAATGCACTTCTTTTTTTTAGAAGGAAATCGACCAAAAAGGAGATAGAAAAATGACTACATTCGTAACAGAATGGGAAAAGCAATTAGAGCTATACCCAGAAGAGTACCGAAAAGCATACCGCCGTGTGAAAAGGGCGAGTGAAATTTTATTACGTGAACCAGAGCCACAAGTAGGATTAACGCCGAAAGAGGTTATTTGGACGAAGAATAAGACGAAGCTTTATCGCTACATTCCAAAACAAGAAAAAACACAAAGAGTTCCAATTCTGTTAATATATGCGCTTATTAATAAACCGTATATTATGGATTTAACTCCTGGAAATAGTTTAGTGGAATATTTAGTGAACCGTGGTTTTGATGTGTATATGCTTGATTGGGGCACATTTGGTTTAGAAGATAGTCATTTGAAATTTGATGATTTCGTGTTTGATTATATTGCAAAAGCAGTGAAAAAAGTAATGCGAACTGCAAAATCGGACGAGATTTCTTTACTTGGTTATTGTATGGGTGGAACGCTAACTTCTATTTATGCGGCACTTCATCCACACATGCCAATTCGTAACCTAATCTTTATGACAAGTCCTTTTGATTTCTCTGAAACAGGATTATATGGTCCTTTATTAGATGAGAAATACTTCAATCTAGATAAAGCGGTTGATACATTTGGAAATATTCCGCCAGAAATGATTGATTTCGGAAACAAAATGTTAAAACCAATTACAAACTTTGTTGGTCCATATGTTGCTTTAGTAGATCGTTCTGAGAATGAGCGCTTCGTTGAAAGCTGGAGGTTAGTTCAAAAGTGGGTTGGCGATGGCATTCCGTTCCCAGGTGAATCATACAGACAGTGGATTCGTGATTTTTATCAAAACAATAAACTGGTTAAGGGTGAACTCGTTATTCGCGGACAAAAGGTAGACCTTGCAAATATTAAGGCGAATGTCTTAAATATTTCAGGGAAACGTGATCATATCGCCCTGCCATGCCAAGTAGAAGCGTTGCTAGATCATATTTCTAGCACAGATAAACAATATGTATGTTTACCAACGGGACATATGTCGATTGTTTACGGTGGAACAGCGGTAAAACAAACGTATCCAACGATTGGAGATTGGCTTGACGAGCGTTCGAAGTAAAAATGAAAAAGTCCAACTAGCATATGTTAGTTGGATTTTTTTATGGAAAATAACAAAATATAGAGGGGAGAAATTTATATTTTAGGAGTATAATTATGAAACTTATGACTGGTAAGTTGTTTTGGAATACAGGAGTTTCTATACCTTGTTATCCATCGTTAGAAAATGATATGATATGTGATGTGCTTGTAGTCGGAAGCGGAGAAGTGGGTGCTCATATAGCGTATTCGTTAGCGAAAATTGGAATGCGTGTTACGCTCATTGAAAAACGAGCAATCGCTTGCGGTAGCACAGCTGCTAATACAGGTTTACTACAATTTCTTCATGATAAATCGTTAACCTCACTTATCCATACATTTGGTGAAGAAAAAGGGGTGCGAGCATATAAGCTTTGTTATGAAGCGTTACGAACAATGGAGAAAGTTGTACCGACTCTCGATATTGATCCTCAGTTTATTCCGCGAAGTAGCTTGTATTATGCAAGTAAAAGTGAGGATATCTCATTTTTACAAGAGGAGTACAATACGTTACAGAATTATGGATTTCCGGTTGACTATCTTACAGAATCTGATATTAAGGAACATTATCCTTTTACAAAACAGGCGGCATTATACACACATGGTGATGCCGAGGTGAATCCGTATTTATTAGCGCATAGCCTTTTGCATAAAGCAAATCAAATGGGTGCTACTATATATGAACGTACAGAGGCCATGCATATAAAAAAACGCCAAAATGATTTAATTTGTTATACGAAAACAGGAAATCAAATTGTAGCAAAAAAAATTATTATGGCGACGGGGTATGAAGAGTTTTTCGGGAAGAAAGAAAAAAATACAATAGTGGAAACATCTTATGCAGTTGTAACAAATAAGATAGATTCATTTGAAGGATGGCACGAACGATCATTAATTTGGGAAACAGCACAGCCTTACTTATATTTTCGAACATATGAAAACCGTATTATTATAGGCGGGTTAGATGAAGCGATGCAAATTCAAACAATTGGTGATACGAAATTATTGCATAAGCGTGATATCCTTATTAACATTGTAAAAGAGATGTTCCCGCAGTATAAGAATATACAGGCAGAGTACTATTGGGCGGCAGCATTTGGAAGTAGTCATGATGGTCTCCCTATTTTAAAAGAAGACGAAAAGATACATAATTTATTTTACGCATTGTCACATGGTGGTAATGGAACTGTGTATGGAATGGTATTTGCCAAAATATTTGAGCAGTTATTTACAAATAAAGAAAGTGAAGATTTTTCTTTATTTAATCGATAGAAAAAAGGTAGCGAAGTGATGGAATGAGAGATATAAAAAAGTTTTTACAAAAATTACGTCCTGTACAACTCATTGTTTTGTTTTATTTATTAGCAGTCGTTGTATCGGTGATATTGCTTAGTTTCCCATTTGTTACGAAGGCTGGTGTGAAATGGACATTTATCGATGCGCTCTTTACATCTGTTAGTGCGGTAAGTGTGACTGGCCTGTCTGTTGTTACGATTTCAGATACGTTTACTACGGCGGGAATTATTATGTTAGCCCTTATTTTACAATTAGGCGGCTTAGGAATTATGGCACTTGGTACGTTCGTTTGGATTATAACGGGAAAAAAGATTGGTTTGCAGAGAAGAAGACTCATTATGGCAGACCATAATCAAGGGAATTTATCAGGCCTTGTAGAATTGATGCGTTCTATTTTAATTGTAATTATTTCGATAGAACTTATTGGAGCAATACTATTAGGTACAAGATTTCTACTTTATTTTCCAACGTGGCAAGAAGCTTATTTCCACGGTTTCTTTGCGGCTGTTAGTGCAACTACGAACGGAGGATTTGATTTAACTGGACAATCACTAATTCCGTACAAAAAAGATTATATTGTGCAAATGATTCATATGTTGCTTATTATTTTAGGAGCAATCGGTTTCCCTGTATTAATGGAAGTGAAACAATTCCTTAGTAAAAGGAGACAGCAACTATTTCGTTTTTCGTTATTTACAAAATTGACGACAACAACATTTTTTGCACTCGTTATCGTTGGAACAATTATGATTTTTTTACTAGAACGAAATCATTTTCTAGCGGGGAAATCATGGCATGAAACAGTTTTCTATACATTATTCCAATCTGTGACAACGCGAAGTGGTGGACTTGCTACAATGGATATACGTGAATTGTCACAACCGACGCTTTTATTTATGAGTATATTAATGTTTATAGGGGCATCTCCAAGTTCGGTTGGGGGCGGAATACGTACAACAACATTTGCTGTTAGTATATTATCGCTATACACTTTTGCAAGAGGCGGGAGAACGGTTAGAGTCTTCAAACGTCAGCTACATGAAGAGGACGTGCTGAAAGCATCTGTCGTTATGACGATGGGGATTTTATTATGTGCTACAGCACTATTTATCTTATCTATTACGGAAAATGTACCGCTTATGAGTTTAATTGTTGAAGTGTGTTCTGCTTTCGGGACGACAGGACTATCGACAGGTATTACGCCAGATTTAACAACTGTTGGTAAACTTGTGCTCATTGTACTTATGTTTATCGGGCGTGTCGGTATTTTAACATTTATACTAGCTAGTGGCGGAAGAGAACAGCCACCTCGTTATAAATACCCGAAAGAGAGAATTATTATTGGATAGTATGAAACCATTCTACCTATGTGAGGTAGAATGGTTTTTTAGTCGTTAATGCCAAATTGCGGATGCATAAAAGCATCATTCTTATTATCTACTTCTTTTTTTAGCAACTCTTGATTTTCTTCTGAAATCCACCCAATATCATTTGTAGGATGAATCCATTCTTCTCCAGCCATAATGGCAGGGTCTACTTCATCGCTCCAATTGTGAAGAGGACTATTCTCGGAATCATATTTACTGTCTCCGATTACGACGTCATATTGATTGATGAAAGGTTGTTGCATCTTCTTTCCTGTTCCTTTAAAAGATGGGAAATTCATTTGATGCGGGAGCGTTTCATCTAAAATGGGTGACTGCATTTTATCTTTCTTCTTCAAAATAATCGCTCCTTTTCTAATGTTTTCTTCATAGGTAGTATTTCCATCTAGCGCTCTTATGTACTTGTTAACACTTGCCAGTAATAATTATTTCAGCTTGCTTCAAACTAGAGTAGAAAGTGATTTCTTGAGAGCAGGTGAATGTATTGGTAAAAAGAAAAGTGAAACAAAATGCGGCAATCAATAATAATAAAACTCCGAAAGAAAGCTTACCAGATGCAGAATTTGCATTAGAGTATGAAGGAGAGAATAGCGCGAAGTATGCAAATCGTAATTCAAAAAAAGGTAAACAAAAATGAGGCGTTTTTTACAAACGCCTCATTTTTTTGTGGGATTATAAAGGTTTTTTTAATTATTTGTAAATTTAGGGTTCGTTATTAGCAGAAAAATGCGAAAAAACATAGAAGTAGCAACGTATTACACAAAAACAAACAACAAACAAAAGATTAATGTTGGTTTAATACTGCTTTTACACTAGTTGTTTATATTTGAATTGTACATAAGATTTGTAAAAGGAGAGAGAGACAGTGAAAAAAACAATCTTTAAAGCTGTAGCAACTGGAATGGTATTTTCGTTATTAATAGGGTGTGGTGCAAAGAAAGAAGAAAGTGCTGGGGCAAAAGTGAAAGATGATAAATTATCTGGATCATTAACTGTTTACACAGCGATCGAAGAAGAACTTGTACCAATTTATCTTGATTCTTTTAAACAGAAGTATCCAGATGTAAAACTGAACATTGTTCGTGATTCAACTGGAGTTATTACAGCGAAATTGCTAGCTGAAGGAAAAAATACACAAGCAGATGTTGTATGGGGAACAGCAGCGTCTAGTCTATTAGCTTTAGATAAAAAAGATATGTTAAAAGGATACTCTCCAAAAGGAGCAGATCGTGTTCTTCCGCAATTTAAAGATGATAAGCAACCAGAAAAATGGGTAGGTAATACGGCATTTATGACGGGAATTGCTATAAATAAAGAAGAGTTAAAGAAGAAAAATTTACCGATGCCAGAATCATACGAAGACTTAACGAAACCAGAATATAAAGGAACGCTTGTTATGCCACATCCGGCTTCTTCTGGAACAGGATTTTTAACAGTTTCTGCATGGTTACAAATTATGGGTGAAGATAAAGGCTGGGATTACATGAAGAAACTTCATGAGAATATGGCAACTTATACTCATTCAGGTTCAAAACCAGCGAAATTAGCAGGTGCAGGTGAATATCCAGTTGGTGTATCAATGGTTTATAGTGCTTTAAAAGAGAAACAAAAAGGTGCACCAGTTGAAGTAGTGTTACCGAAAGAAGGATTAGGTTGGGAAGTAGAAGCGAACGCACTTATTAAAAAAGATAACGCAAAAAATGAAAAATTAGTGCAAGCATTTTTAGATTGGGCAATTACTGATGATGTAATGAAGTTATACTTCGAGAAAAATGGATTTGCGACAATTAAAAATGATTATAAACTTCCAGATGGATTCCCTAAAGACGTAACAGAAAAGTTATACAAAAAGAATGACTTTAAGTGGGCAGCAGAAAATCGTGACAAAATTTTAGAAAAATGGGAAAAAGAGTTTGGTCAAAAAGCAGAACCGAAAAAGTAAGTGAGTGGGAGAGAGAAAAAATGAGCGAATATTTATCAATTCAACACATTCAAAAACAGTTTGATGCATTTACAGCGTTAAAAGATATTTCTTTTACTGTGAAGAAAAATGAGTTTGTATGTTTATTAGGCCCAAGTGGTTGTGGGAAAACAACATTGCTTCGAATTTTAGCAGGGCTAGAAGAGGCGACAACAGGTAGTATAGCCGTGGATGGAAAAGATATTACAGCACTACCTCCTGGAAAGAGAAACTTCGGAATGGTGTTTCAATCGTATGCATTATTTCCGAATTTAACAGCACTTGAAAATATTGAATATGGCTTAAAGACAAAAAAATATGGAAAAGCAGAAGTAAAAGAGAAAGCGCTAGAGGCCTTAGAACTTGTAGATTTGCTGAATGTAAAAGATAAATATCCTGCTCAAATGTCTGGTGGACAACAGCAGCGAGTGGCACTTGCACGTGCGCTCGCTCTGTCTCCGGATATTTTGTTACTCGATGAGCCGTTATCTGCTTTAGATGCAAAAGTGCGAGAAAAGTTGCGTAGAGAAATGCGTGATTTGCAAGAAAAAGTAGGAGTAACAACTATTATGGTCACGCATGATCAAGAAGAGGCATTAACGATGGCTGATAAAATTGTTGTAATGAATCATGCGGAAATTATGCAGATTGGAACACCAGAGGAGATTTATCAAAGACCAGCGAATCCGTTTGTGGCAGATTTTATTGGTTCTATTAATTTCTTTTCGAAAAATAATGAAGAACATGCAATTCGTCCTGAACATGTAACAATTGTACAAAACGATGGTATTAAAACGGTTGTGGAAAGCATGGAATTCCGAGGATCTGTATATCGGACAGAAGTGCGAGTCGTAGAAGAAAAAACACATCTTTATAACGAGAAAATTGTAGTGGATATATTGGCATCAGAAGTGGAAAAAACCGCTATTAGAAAAGGAAAGTCGATTCAAATCTCTTTCTCAGAAAATCATATGTTGTCATATGGAAAGAAGGTCATTGTATAGATGGAGATGTTAGAAAATTTCAAGGTAGAAAGTACGAAAAAAAAGATTAAGAGACGTATCGGTAAAGAAGAGTGGATACAAAGACTATTAATTATTGGTATGCTCCTCGCTTTTTTGATCATGCTTGTATTACCACTATTACAATTGTTTACACAAGCTTTTTATGATAAAGATGGAGCTTTCATTGGAGTTGCGAATTTCAGTAAATATTTCACAACTCCAACGCTAGTTCAATCATTGCAAAATACGATATGGATTTCGGGTGCGACAACAATTATTGCAGTGACACTTGCTTTCGCTTACGCCTATGCGATCGCTCGTACGAATGTGTTCGGGAAGCGTCTATTTCAATATGTCGCGTTGTTACCATTATTCGCACCAACGATGATGCATGGTATTGCACTTACATATTTATTTGGTAATCAAGGGTTAGTAACGAAAGGAATGTTTGGTTTGTTTGAAGGGATACAAATCCCTTTATATGGACCAGTAGGAATTGTAATGGCTGAAGTCATGTATACATTTCCGCAAGCGTTTCTTATATTATTAATTGCTTTTCAAGGATCTGATTATCGTTTATATGAAGCTTCTAATATGCTAGGGGCGAGTAAAACAAAGCAATTTTTCACTGTTACTTTACCTAGTGTAAAGTACGGATTAATTAGTGCAATGTTCGTTGTGTTTACACTTAGTTTCACTGATTTTGGGGCACCAAAAATTGTTGGTGGGCAATATAATGTACTTGCTACGGACGTATATAAGCAAGTAATTGGGCAGCAAAATATGCCGATGGGTGCAACTGTCGGAATGATTTTATTAATTCCAGCTATATTTGCATTTGCAGTTGATCGCATTACGCAAAGAAAGCAGGCAAATCTCTTATCTTCTAAATCAGTACCTTACAGAATAATAAATAATAAGAAACGAGATGTTATTTCATTCGTATATTGTAGCGTAGTAACGCTTATGATCATTCTATTATTTGTGGCAGTTGGTATTGCTGCAAGTGTGAAAGTATGGCCATATAATATGAGTTTTACATTTGAGCATTTTAATTTTTCAAGTTTAACAGGAGATGGACTTGAAGCGTTTAAAAATAGTGTAATTGTTTCCGCAATTACAGCGGTTATTGGAGCGATTTTAACATTTATGTTCGCTTATGCGATTGAGAAAATAAATCAGCTACAATTTTTCCGAAAAGCAGGTTACTTTTTCTCTATCGTGCCTTTAGCGATACCAGGTTTAGTACTTGGGTTAGGCTATGTCTTCTTCTTTAGTCAACCAACAATACAAATCTTTGGACTTTCCGTAACGAACCCGTTTCATTCTCTATACGGAACGATCGTTGTGTTAGTACTAGTCAATATCATTCATTTTTATTCTGTAACATTTGTTACGGCAACGACGGCTTTAAAGAAATTAGACCGAGAATTTGAACTTGTTTCACAGTCAATGGGCATCCCGTTTTATAAAACATTCTTTCGAGTAACAGTGCCGATGTGTTTACCGGCAATTTTAGAAATGGTAATGTACTATTTCGTAAATTCAATGGTAACTGTCTCGGCAGTTGTATTCCTATACTCGGCTGATTTTAAACTAGCTGCCGTATCAATTGTAAATATGGATGATGCAGGAAATGTGGCACCAGCAGCTGCAATGAGTGTACTGATTGTTGTTACAAATATTGTAGTAAGAGTTGTATATGAATGGGGAACGAAAGCACTTCGTAACCGAACTTCACAATGGCAAAAAAGATAAATAAGAAGGGTGATGGATTGAATGAAAATAGAAGCAGTTATTTTTGATTGGGCAGGTACGACAGTTGATTATGGATGTTTTGCACCACTTGAAGTATTTATGGAGATTTTCCATAAACGCGGCGTTGAAATTACAGCAGAAGAAGCTCGTAAGCCAATGGGGTTATTAAAAATCGATCATGTAAGAGCACTTACAGAAATGCCTCGTATTGCCAGTGAGTGGAACCGTGTTTTCAGAAAATTACCAACAGAAGCAGACATTCATGAGATGTATGAAGAATTTGAAGAGATTCTCTTCGCTATTTTACCACGCTATACGACGCCAATTAATGGAGTAAAAGAAGTAATTGCCTCTTTACGTGAACGCGGAATTAAAATTGGTTCAACGACTGGTTATACGAGAGAAATGATGGACATTGTAGAAAAAGAAGCAGCGATTCAAGGGTATAAACCCGATTTTCTTGTAACGCCAGATGATGTTCCAGCCGGTCGTCCATATCCGTGGATGTGCTATAAAAATGCGATGGAACTTGGTGTATATCCAATGAATCGTATGATAAAAGTTGGGGACACAGTATCGGATATGAAAGAGGGAAGAAATGCTGGAATGTGGACAGTTGGTGTAATTCTTGGCAGTAGCGAGCTCGGCTTAACGGAAGAGGAAGTGGAGAATATGGATCCAGCAGAACTTCGTGAAAAAATAGAAGTCGTTCGTAATCGTTTCGTTGAAAATGGAGCACACTTTACGATGGAAACGATGCAGGAACTTGAAAGCGTAATGGAACATATCGAAAAACAAGAACTTATTATTTCATAAAAGGGGATTAGGATCATGACTGAAAATCACTACTTATTATTAACGCCAGGGCCATTAACGACAACAAAAACAGTAAAAGAGGTTATGTTATACGATTGGTGTACGTGGGATGCTGAATATAACACAATGGTACAAGAGGTAAGAGCTAAACTTGTATCGTTAGCAACGAAGGAAGAAGAGAAATATACAACTGTTTTAATGCAAGGAAGCGGTACGTTTTCAGTTGAAGCAGTCATTGGTTCTGTCATTCCTAAAAATGGTAAGCTGCTCGTTTGTACAAATGGTGCGTACGGTAAACGAATTGTACAAATGGCAGAGATGTTACATATAGATGTGGTGGTCAGTCAAACAGAAGAGTGGGAGCCTACTAATCTTGTAGAAGTAGAAAAGATATTGCAACAAGATAAAGAGATTACACACATTGCAGTTGTTCATTGTGAAACAACAACAGGTATTATCAATCCAATTGTAGATGTATGTAAATTAGGGAAGCAATACGGAAAAGTAACACTAGTTGATGCAATGAGTAGTTTTGGTGGTATTGAAATAGATATCGATGAGTTGCAAATTGACTTTTTAATTAGCAGTGCGAATAAATGTATTCAAGGTGTTCCTGGGTTCGGCTTTGTTATTGCAAAGCGCGATGAATTGTTGAAATGTAAAGGACAAGCACGTTCATTATCACTAGATTTATACGATCAGTGGGAAACGATGGAAAATCAAAATGGGAAATGGCGTTTTACGTCACCTACACATGTTGTACACGCTTTTTATCAAGCACTACTTGAATTAGAAAAAGAGGGCGGAGTAGAAGCACGTTACAATCGTTATGATAACAATCAAAAATTATTAGTCAGTAGAATGAGAGAAATCGGATTTAGGCCATTAGTAGATGAAAAATACCAGTCGCCTATTATCACATCCTTTATTTATCCAGAAGAGTGGTTCGATTTTGAGCAATTATATAATGAATTAAAGCATGATGGCTTTGTTATTTATCCAGGTAAGATTTCAAAAGTAGATACATTCCGCATTGGAAATATCGGTGATGTACATGAGGCAGATATTAATCGCTTAGTTGATAGTATTGCTAAAGGGGTTGTTATAGGTTGAAAGTATTTTGCTTAGGTGGAGCAGGTAAAATTTGTCGTGAAGCAATTTTAGATTTAGTACAATTTTCATCTTTTGAGACGATTACAGTAGCGGATTTTAATGAAGAAGAGGGCCTGAAAGTAGTAGAATGGCTCAACGATCCTCGCGTAGATTTTGTGAAAGTAGACGTAAAGAATCACGAGGATACGGTTGCAAAAATGAAAGGTTACGACATTGTAATGGACGGTACGACAATTAAGCTAAATGGCTTGTCTACTCGATGTATTGCAGAAGCAGGTTGTCACGGTGTGAATTTGAATGGATTTGGTGAAGAAAATGATTCACATTCTATATTTGTTCAAAATGGAAAAACGTGTTTACCTGGTTTTGGTATGACGCCAGGTGTAACGCAAATGATGGCAATGCATGCAGCAAATCAGCTTGATACTGTAGAGTCAGTTCGTGTCAGTCACGGTTCGTATCGTCCAATTGCTTTTTCTGCATCAATTACAGAAACAACGACATATGAATATGATCCACATTTACCATCACGTACAGTGTATGAAGATGGTGAATTTAAGCAAGTACCTCCGTTTGCGCGTCCGAGGGAAATTGAATTACCGGCGCCTTATGGTAAGGCAACGCAGTATATAATCCCGCATTCTGAAACGAATACGTTAGCGAAAGCACTAGAAAGTAAAGGCGTCAAACTGATAGAGACGAGAGGAACTTGGCCAAAGCAAAATATGCAACTTGTACTTGCTTTATATGATTATGGTATATTGCGTAATGATCAAGTTGAAATAAATGGAGAAGCGATTGGCATTATGGATTGTATTTCGAAGTATTTATTGCAATCGAAAGAAGGACAAGAAACGGAAATTTACGGTTACGCACTTCATGTAGAAGTAATAGGTATGAAAAATAATGAGAAACAAAGGCACGTATTATATCATACACACCCGCTATCTGATGGGTCTGTTGTAGGATGGGAAAAATTAAGGGCTTATACAAGAAACGTCGGTATTCCATTTGGGATAGCTGCAGAGTTAATCGCAAAAGGGAATGTAAATCAAGCTGGTGTTGTGACACCTGAGGAAGCTTTTCTAAATCCACAAATTATTTTTGATGAACTAAAAAAGCGTGGTATTCATATTCATGAAGAAGTTTTTACTGAAAAAGAAAGTTATAAATTTGTATAAGTAAGGCAGTTTATGAGGTAGAAATCAATGGGGTGAAGCTATGTCTGTAGTAGGTGAAGAAAGAAAGCGAACCATTCTTGAGAAGGTAGAGTTTAAAGGGAAAGTAAAAGTTTCAGAGTTAGCGAGAGAATTTGCTGTATCAACAGAGACGATTCGCCGTTATTTAGAAGAATTAGATCGTGAAAAGAAGTTGAAGAAAGTGTATGGTGGGGCTGTACAACTTCCGGGAGCTGGAATAGAGGCACCGATGTTAGAACGAGAGATGCTGCATATAGAAGAGAAGAAGAGAATTGGGTATAAAGCAGCAACGTTTGTGGAAGATGGGGATGTTATTGCGATTGATGACGGAAGTACACCTCTTCAAATGGTGCCATATCTTGTCCATCGTAAAAATTTAACGATTGTAACAAGTTCATTTCCAGTAGCGACACAATTAATTTCTTCTATCAATAAAAAGATGTTTCACGGTGAAGTTTTATTTATTGGCGGAAAAGTATCTCCAAAGCATTCACGTGTATCAGGATCTATTTCACAGCAAGTGATCCAGCAATTTCATTTTCATAAAGCATTCGTTTCGATTGATGGATTGTTACCCGGTTTTGGGGTTTCTAGTTTTGAATTAGAAAAGGCAAAACTGTCAGAAGCGATGATGAAATTAGCGGAGAAAACATATATTTTATGTGATCATACAAAAGTAGGGGTAAAAGGGAATTACCGAATAGCAGCGTTTTCACGTATTCAACACGTAATTTGTGATAAGAAAATGCCTTATAGTTTTGAAGAGGAAGTTAGAAAGTATAATATTCAATGGACAATTTGCTAAATAAATTGAACTCCCACCTGATTTTGAGGTGGGAGTTTTACTGCTTGTAAATAGCGAGGATAAAAGATTTGTATTTATGCAAAAAGTGGACACATTTTCTCATCTCTTTCATATAATTTACCAATATAAAAAAAGTTGGTCGAAGGAAAGAAGGGAGAATTATGTCAGAACGGATATATAATAAACTTGTATTGTATGCAAATATTTTGCAAAAAATTGGTGTTATTAATGAAAAAGAAAAAAGTGAAATCCTTCATACGATAAGTAAAAAGGCTCTCTGAATAAAGGGCCTTTTTATTTTTTATCCCGCTATTCGCCGGGCAGTAAGACCCCCGCCTCAAAATTCAGCGAAAGCAAAGAAGTTAGGTGGGGGGGCGGGCTGCTCGTAAAAGCCCGATTGGTGAGGGCTGATAATCAGTGGGGGATGAACAGAACCCCCACTGATTAAAGTTTCACTTTATCTTTGGAAATATAAATTTAATGTAATATTCTCATTGACAATGATAATGATATTCATTATCATTTATTAGTAGTTAGTTGATAAATATTATCAATTATAAAATTTATATATGATAGGGGACATTATTTTGAAAAAAAAATATATGAAGGCGTTAGTAGTAGCCACAACATTAGCAATTCCATTTGCCGCATACTCTACTCCAGCATTAGCAGCACTAAAAGTTGAAGCAAATCAATCAGTCGTAGCAGCGAGTGAACGTACATACGATACTGAGATTAGAATATATAAGGACCAAAAAGACGAGCCATCTATGGTTTCTCAATATATAAAAGATCCTAAAGTAACGATTGCAGACGGGAAAAAAATTGTTATTGTAACAATGCAAGATAGCGATTATTTTCAATATCTTAGAATAGAAGAAAGAAACCAGCCGGGTGTATTTCATGATGTGAAAGTTTTGTCAGAAGATAAGAGGAAGAATGGAACGAAAGTAGTTCAATTTGAAATTGGCGAGTTTGAGAAGAAGCACAATATGCAAATGCATATACTTATTCCGGCTATCGGATATGATCACAAATATCAGGTTCAATTTGAAATTAAAGATCCAACTGTAGGTGAGAAAGAAACAGAGAAAACAGATGATAACTCTAATTCAGGCAATACGGAAACGGATAATCCAGTTGATAATCAAAATATGATAACAGATAATAAATTAAGAGAACTCGTTAATAAAAAAGTATTTAATAGAAAAGATTTAAATACACCTATTACGAAAGAAGAGTTATTACAAGTAAAGAACTTGTTTTTAAATACGAATGAGATTCTTGATTATAGTGCATTAAAATATATGCCAAATTTAAAATCTTTAACAGTTGCGAATGCGAAGATAAAAGATCCGTCGTTCTTTGCGAACTTAAAGCAATTAAATCATTTAGCTTTGCGTGGTAATGAATTTTCAGATGTAACGCCACTTGTTAAGATGGAGAATTTAGAATCTCTTGATTTAAGTAATAATAAAATTACAAACGTTGCACCATTAGTTGAAATGAAAAATGTAAAAAGTTTATATCTATCAGGCAACCAAATAGAAGATGTAACAGCATTATCGAAAATGGAACAACTAGATTACTTGAATTTAGCAAATAATAAAATTACAAATGTTGCTCCATTAAGCGCATTGAAAAATGTAACATACTTAACTTTAGCGGGTAATCAAATTGAAGATATTAAACCGTTATATTCATTACCTTTAAAGGACTTAGTATTAACGCGTAATAAAGTTAAAGATTTATCGGGTATTGAACAAATGAATCAATTAAATAAATTATTTATCGGGAAAAACAAAATAGAAGATGTGACACCACTTGCTAAAATGACTCAGCTTACAGAATTAGATTTACCTAATAATGAGTTAAAGGATATTACGCCATTATCAAGTCTAGTAAACTTACAAAAGCTTGATTTAGAAGCAAATTATATTTCAGACTTATCGCCAGTTAGTAAGTTGAATAAGTTAGTATATTTAAGTTTTGTTGCAAATGAAATCCGCGATGTTAGACCAGTAATAGAACTAAGTAAGAAAGCTTATATTAATGTTCAAAACCAAAAAGTCTTTCTAGAGGATACAGAAGTAAATAAAGAAGTAAAAGTACCGATATACGAAAAAGATGGTAAGGTCTCTACAAAAATCCATTTGAAGAGTGATGGTGGTACGTATAGTAATGGTGTAGTGAAATGGAATACACCAGGTGAGAAAGTATACGAATTTGGAGTGAAAGATCCATTTAATGATACAGGTATTTTCTTCACTGGTTCTGTCATTCAAAAGGTTGTAAATGAAAAAGTAACCGAAGAAGTAGTAGAGTTTAAAGATGTGCCAAAAGGACATTGGTCAGAAGAAGCAATTAAATATTTAGCGAAACAAAAATTATTTGTAGGCTATGGAAATGGGGAATTTGGATTTGGTGACAATATTACGCGTGGTCAAGTAGCAGTTTTAATACAAAAGTACTTGAAGCTGGAGCGTAATCTAGAACAGAAAGCGAAGTTCACAGATACGATAGGGAATGCGTATGAAGGGGCTATTGAGGCAGTTACACAAGCTGGAATTATGGCTGGATACGATAATGGCCAGTTCCGCCCAGATGGAGTATTAACTCGATATGAAATGTCAGTAGTATTACAAAAAGTATTTCAGTTAAAGGGAAATGAAAAGAGTGTAGAGAGCTTTACGGATGTACCAAAAGGTCATTGGGCAGAAGGATATGTGAAAGCTTTAGCGGATAATAATATATCTAAAGGTGATGGAAACGGAAACTTTTTAGGTGATGATTTCGTAAAACGTGAACAATATGCACAGTTCTTATATAACGCAATAACGAAATAAAGATGAGAAAATACGCTATTTTTTAATGTAAAAAGAATAGCGTATTTTTTATGTATAAAATGAAATAGTCAATAGACAGGAGTATAGATATATGAATGGCCCATTTTATAGAAGAGCTGTGAAACTATATTGACAAAAAAGCGTTCTCATGTGATAATTCAATTAAATTTTTAGAATAATCAAAAAATACTCCTTTTACATAGAAAGGATTCGAACATTATATGAATATTACGCCGGGGGTGACGAAATGTTATTTTTTCTAAAGAAATGGAATGAATTAAAAGATGTGAAATCTGAGTTGGCACTTCGTGATTGGTTTTATGGTACAAAGATTAGTTTATCACTCTGTACGTCAAAAGAGCCGTTAACTTTTTTAGTAAACGTTGAGGGAAGAGATAAAGGGTTATTTTCAGAAGAGGATTTTATTGTTGTAAATTGTATGTGTGAGCCAGTATTTGAAAATGAAGAAAAACCAGCTGTCGAATCATTTATGCATGCGGATATTTATAAAAAAAGTAGTGCAGAATGTATTTTGCAAGTGCAAACTGTAGATAGTCATTTAATATCAGAGTTGTATGGAGAAATAGGAGAAGTAACATTCGATAAACGTAGCGTGGAACGTGTTTTTGGAAAAGAAGGTATAACAGAAATGACAATTCCTATTGTAGAAGATGAGAAAAAATTCGCTGATTTATTAGAAAATAAAGTGCCGAATTTTATTGAAGGTGGGGGCGTAGTTCTCGTTCATAATTATGGCATGATCGTGTGGGGGAAAACTCCAGAATACGCGAAAAAATGGCTAGAGGGTATAGAATATTTAATGAATTATCATGTAAAGTTGTTAATGATAAAAGGTGCAAAGAGCTCTGTTATATAAAGTGTTTGTGACGCTGTTACGATTTAATAAATAAATGAAAGCGTTTTAAAAATAAATTTACTCATAAAATATAGGTCTCCTTATTATATATAGATTACATGTTGACATGTAAGGAGGAACATATTTTGCGAGTTAAATATCATTTTCTGCCAAAACAGCAAGTAACATTTTGTAAACTGAACGATTCAGGTGAAAAGGCTCTGCAAATTATGAATGAAACGGGATTTCGAGCAATCCCTGTATTAGCAGAAGATGAAAAGAAATTCATGGGGATTATTTATAAAGTAGATCTTTTAGAAAAGAAGTGTAATAGCGGATTAGAGGAATTAAGTACGGAACATATGCTGGAAGATTCCGCTGCATTTATTTTTGAAAAGGACTCTTTTTTCAGGGCATTTTATGTTATTCGTCGTCTTCCGTTTTTAGCTGTACTAAATGATTATAATGAATTTGTCGGTATCTTAACGCATTCTAATATATTTGATGTTATTGAAGATTCATTCGGTATGCGGACGGGTGGTTATATATTAACAATTGCAACACAAGATTGTAAGGGAACGATTAAAGAACTTGGGACATTGCTGAAAGCATTTCATATCGGTGGACTATTTACGCTAGATAACGGTGATCAATATATTCGCCGCGTTATCGTAAATATAACAGATGAGTTAAATGAAAAAAGATTAAAGCAATTAATCGAAAAAATAGAGAAAAAAGGATTCAGGGTCAGTCATGTAGATTATATTTAAGATGAAAAAGAGAGCCATTTGCTAAATGCAAATGGCTCTCTTTTTTAGTTTGAGTCATGAATCTTATTTTGAAACAGGAGGCGGAGATAATGCTAAATCGGATAAAAAAATAAAATCTGCATGTTCACGAATGTTAGGAATAGAAGTTTCTATAACACGTGATGTGATTTCACCTGGAGGTCCAACATGTCCGATAGCTACCATAATCGGTTTCTCTTGAATTTTTTTAATGAGTAATTGGGCTTGTTTTGAAATGTGTGCCGCTGTGTACACATCATCAAAAAATAATTGGTTTTCAATAATTGGTACTCCTAATTCTTTCCCGATTTTTGGGACAACACTCTTAGGATTTGTTTTGCTATCTAAATAAAATAAACCGTGTTTTTTACAAGCTGTAAGTATAAGTCGTACAATTCTTTCGTCCGCGGTCACTTTTGATCCCATATGATTGTTCATCCCAATTGCATGTGGTACTTCTTGAATCGCTTGTTCGAGTCGGTTATTTATTTCTTCGTCGCTTAAATCGGTTGTAATTGCTTTTGGTCCCAGCCATTCTTTTTTACCTTTAATAGGTTCCATTGGCATATGTATAATAACTTCGTGCCCTTTCTTATGAGCTGCTATCGCATCTTCTTTTGTGGAAGGGAGGAAAGGCATAACGGCAACAGTAAGTGGAATAGGAAGTGATAACATTTTATCAGTCCCCTTCATATTATTTCCGAAGTCATCAATGACAATAGCTACTTTGTTTGTATGAGCCTTTGCTTGAACAGGAAACAAGAATGATGGTAAGAACATCGTAAACATAAGCAATGCAATCGTATATTTGCGCATATAAATATTTCCTTTCTATTTTATCCCACTATGTGTGGGTATTGGGGAATGAACAAAATTCCCAATGATTAAATTTGCACTTTATCAATCATCATTATGTTTTGCGTTTTTGTATAAATTAAACAAAAAATGTCGAAGAAAAGTATAGAGAAAATAGAGAATCCGCTATTTAATTGGTGTTTGTAAAAAAAGAAGATGAAAAAAATGTCTATTATTGCGAATGTATTTACAAAGATAGAATAATTTGTAATAATTCTCAAAGTGAGGGTAAAGATTTGTAAATTACAGGGAGAAAATGTTAAATTTTCTGATTCTTCAAATTCAAATATGATTAAGCAGTTAAAAGGCTAATGGAGAAATGAAGTAGAGAGCATGGAAGTATAATAAGGGGGATATGAATGTTTACTGTAAAAAGGAAGTACACATTAGAAAAGCTTTCACGTGATATTCATATGAAACGTGAAGAGATGATTCAATTAGGTTTAACGAGTGGGTTAAATAGTATGGAGACAATTCAAGTTAGTCAAGAATTGGACAAGCTTATTTTACAGTACCAGTGTTATAAAGAAAAGCAAACGCCAAAATGGTTATCCATTATAAAGGTACCTATTTTTCAAATTGGGTATGAAGGGAAATCAAGTAATTTTTGGCGAATGCTTGTTGCTGGTTTTATGAAATAAGTATAATTACCCTTTTGGGATAAGGATAATTATACTATGTGTAATGGAATTTCGATATGAACTGTCGTTCCTTCGTTTTCTAGACTATTAATAAAAATATGCCCATTGTACATCTCTATAATTCGTTTACATATGACAAGTCCAAGGCCTGTTCCAGTATCTTTATTAGTAAAGAACGGATGAAAGAGGTGTTTTTGAATATGTTTTGGAATCCCTTTTCCAGTGTCTATAATTTGCAATTGTGCGTGTGTTTCATTGTTTGTTACGAAAATAGTTAGTGTGTCACCAGAAGTCATGGCTTCAATTGCATTTTTTGTAATGTTTAAAACCACTTGTTTCATATGGTCTTTTGAGCAACGGATATGAACAGGATGGTCTGGCAAATGTAAATTGAATATAATGTTATATAGATTCGCCTCAGATTGAATAATTAATGCTACCTCATTTAGAATGGTTCTCACATCATATGTTTGTTCAATAATAGCAGTTGGCTTTCCAAGAATAAGAAATTCGCTGACAATTTCATTAATCCGTTCTACTTCTTGTTCGATGATGGAAAAATAGAACTGATCTTGTTCATCTTTATATTTCTCTTTTAATAGAGCGACGAGCCCTTTAATTCCAGTAAGAGGATTACGGATTTCGTGGGCTGTACTAGCTGCAAAAGTTCCAACTAATTCAATTTTTTGTAGTTCATTTTGTTGTCTTTCTAGTTTTGTTTGACGTTTTAACAACATATATTGAACAAGTAAAAATAAAATAGACATTAAAAATAAGGTAGCTATACATTCTATTGCAACCCACTGGTATAAAGTTTTGTGATGAATCGGCAATGGAGAAACAGAGACCTTCCAATTTAATCTTTTGAGTGGCGTAGTAAGCATATTAAAATGTGCATCACTTATTTTGTTATTGTCATCGGTTAGAAAAACTACATCATATTTATCAGTTACTTCAAAATGGTATTGTGGCTTAATGGCATTTAAAGATGATGAAATATAGTCAAAGCGTAAACTTGCTAATAATAAGCCTGAGATTTCCTTCTGTTTATTGAAGATGGGAGAAGCAATGATGATAGCTTGATGTCCGAGAACACGATCTGTAATGACTGATGATACAGTTGTTTTCTTCGTTTTTAATACATCTTGAATATATTTCCGATCTGAGACATCAACAGGTGGTCGGTCACCTTCGGATGCAATTGTAATGATGCCCTCTGGAGTAGCGTAATATAGACCAGAAAAGCGTGCATCGTTTTCATCTGTATCATGTACAATTTCTTTAATTCCATTTATATTTCCAGTCTCGGTTTCAACGACCTTTGCAAGCATTTCTAATGCGGAAATTGCTTCGCCAAGGTGATAATCTAAATAGTCTCTATATAAGAAGAGAACCGTGTGAGCAGATAGTTTGTTTTCCTGTTTCATTTTATACGAATGATATGAATAAAATGTAGCGCCAATCCCTATTGTTGGTAGGATAACAAGTAATATATATAAAACTATGCTGTGGAATTTGACTTTCAAATTTGGTACTCCTTCTTTTTTATTATCATTATATATAAACTATGTTAAAATTGTCATGTTTTTATTCAAGAATCATTCATAATATATTGGGGGAGAGGTAATGAATGAGTGAATACTCATTCGGAATTCACATGAAGTACTATTTCTTTCTTTTTATTACTGAGAATTTAAGTGAAGGGTTGAAAGTTGTATGACATCAAATAATGGACGAGAAGAAATTTCTCAATCTTTAAAAGTATTTATTGCATTATCTCGTGTACATCGTTCTGTTATGGATACTACAAATAAATCTATACAAAGTAACGGGTTAAATCCAACTGAATTTGCTGTATTAGAACTGCTATATCATAAAGGCGGTCAACCACTTCAGCAAATTGGTGAGCGTATTTTAATAGCTAGTGGCAGCATTACATATGTTGTGGATAAGCTAGAGAAAAAGGGACTAGTAAAAAGAATTCCGTGCCCGAATGACAGACGTGTTATTTATGCACAATTAACTGAGGCTGGAGAGAACTTTATTGCTTCTATTTTTCCAGGGCATGAACAAGTTATACACCAGTCTTTTGAAATGTTAACGAAAGAGGAAAAGGACGAATTACTGGATTTATTAAAAAAGATTGGAAAGTATGAAAAGTAATAATATGTTCCAAAGGAGCTTTGGATAAAGAAATCCAAAGCTTTTTTGTTTACATGTAATGTTGGCAGTATATGCCGTATTTTGCTGAAGAATAAGAGGAGATTTGTAAGTAAGCATTGAATTATAGTAAGGATGCATATAATGGAGAGGAGGCTCGTTCATGTCATTTAAAGACTATGAATATAAACGGCCAAATATTGAAGAATTAAAAGAGAAGTTTACGGTTGCTTTAGAGAAGTTTGATAACGCAAAAACTGTAGAAGAACAAAAACAAGTCATCAATTCAATTAACGAAATCCGCAATGACTTCGGTACAATGGGAAATCTTTGTTACATTCGTCATTCTGTTGATACGACAGATGTATTTTATAAGGAAGAGCAAGATTTCTTTGATGAATACTCTCCAGTTGTACAAGGATATGGTACAAAGTATTATAATGCGTTAATTCATTCGCCATTCCGTGAAGAATTAGAAGCGTATTATGGGAAACAATTATTTGCTCTTGCGGAGTGTGATTTAAAAACATATTCTGATGAAGTCGTGAAAGATTTACAATTAGAGAATAAATTGTCTTCACAATATACGCAGTTATTAGCATCTGCAAAAATTGACTTTGCAGGAGAAGAAAGAACGTTATCGCAGCTTATTCCATTTATGCAAGGGAAAGAAAGAAGTGAACGTAAAGCAGCAAGTGAAGCATATTACGGATTTTTAGCTGAGAATGAGGAAGAGTTAGATCGTATTTATGACGAACTTGTTAAAGTAAGAACGAAAATCGCAAAATCTTTAGGTTTCAAAAACTTTGCTGAACTTGGATATGCAAGAATGTACCGTACAGATTATAATGCGGAAATGGTGGCGAATTATCGTCAGCAAGTGCTAGATTATATCGTTCCTGTTACGACGGAATTAAGAAAACGACAACAAGCACGTATCGGTGTAGAGAAGTTAGCGTATTACGACGAAAACTTTGAATTCCCTACAGGTAACCCAACTCCAAAAGGAGATGCGGATTGGATTGTTAATCATGGGAAAACGATGTATAAAGAGTTATCGGCTGAAACAGATGAATTTTTCAATTTCATGTTAGATAATGATTTATTAGATTTAGTTGCGAAAAAAGGAAAAGCTGGCGGTGGATATTGTACATATATTGAGAATTATAAAGCGCCGTTTATTTTCTCAAACTTTAACGGAACATCTGGCGACATTGACGTATTAACACATGAAGCGGGCCATGCTTTCCAAGTATACGAAAGTCGTAAATTTGAAATTCCAGAATACAATTGGCCAACATATGAAGCGTGTGAAATCCACTCTATGAGTATGGAATTCTTCACATGGCCATGGATGAAGTTATTCTTTGAAGATGATGCAGATAAATATTACTTCTCTCACTTAAGTTCAGCACTTCTGTTTTTACCGTACGGTGTATCTGTTGATGAGTATCAACATTATGTATATGAAAATCCTGAAGCATCACCAGAAGAGCGTAAGACAGCATGGCGTAATATAGAGAAAAAGTATTTGCCGCATCGTGATTATGAGGATAATGATTATTTAGAGCGCGGTGGATTCTGGCAACGTCAAGGGCATATATATAGCTCACCGTTCTACTATATCGACTACACGTTAGCACAAATTTGCGCACTGCAATTTTGGAAACGTGCAAGAGATAATAGACAAGAGGCGTGGGAAGATTATGTGAATCTATGCCAACAAGGTGGAAGTAAATCATTCTTAGAATTAGTAGAAGTTGCAAATTTAACATCTCCATTTGCTGAAGGCTGTGTGAAAAGTGTTATTACAGAAATTGAAGCATGGCTACATGCAATTGACGACACAAAATTGTAAAAAACATGCACTTTTTTTCACATGTTTAACATCGACATAACGAGAAAATGATGAGATAATAAAAGAAAATTCAGAATAGTAAAGAGGTGTTTCTAATAAGGAGCACCTCTTTTCACCAACAAAAAGGGGGGAAAGAAGTATGCTTCAATCTAATATGGATGTGAGTTTAGAAAGTTTGGTGAACTCATTACAGTCTACTCGAAGCACGCTATTATCAGAAATTGAAATGTTAAATGATACAGAAGTGAATGTAAAGCCACGCCGTGATAAATGGAGTATTATTCAAATTTTGCATCACTTGCATTTAGTTGAACAATCTGTCACGTCTGCCCTTGTATATGCTTTACAAAAAAACGAAAGAAACACGACTCCATTTAAAGACCTCCAACTTACACTTGATCGCACACATAAACGAGAAGCTCCTCAGCAGATGAAACCAACAGAAACGTTAATGAAAAAACAGCAAGGAATTCAATTACTAGAACATTCACGACAAGAACTATTACACGCGCTTCATAGTGTGATAGATGAAAAAGATTTATTTGAAAATGGATTAAAGCATCCTGTTTTTAATGATTTGAATTTGTATCAGTGGGTTCAATTTCTTGATTTGCATGAACAAAGACATCTTACGCAGTTAAAAGAGGCGAAACATGCAATTTTACAGCGATAATTAGGAAGAAGTGGGAGACCACTTCTTTTTTGATACGTGCATAGTTTTCTTTCTTATTTTGGAATACTACATGGAGAAAGAAAAGAAGGAGTTGAAAAGTATGTCCAAGAAAAAGAAAGAAGAAGAGCGCGCTTGGAAAGCACGTAAAGAAAATCAAAAACCACATGGAAAAGTGAAAGCTTTTGCTGAATTAGTTGAAGGAACAGAAAAAACGTGATGATTATTTCATCACGTTTTTTGTATGAGTGGAAAAGTTAATAAGAAGGTTGTACCGATCCCTTTTTCACTTATAATATCAATTTTTCCATTCATAGCTTGAACAACACTGAATACGACCATCATTCCAAGTCCAGTCCCTTTTTCTTTAGTTGAGTAGAAAGGAGAGCCAAGACGCTTCACTTGTTCGGTATCCATACCGACTCCTGTATCTTTTATATATAACTGAATATGCTTATGATCAGGAACTAATGTGAAATAAAGATCACCGCCTTTTGGCATGGCCTCAATGCAGTTTTTTAAAATATTTAACAAGCATTGATTTAGTTTTTGTTTTTCTCCCGCGATAAAAAAAGAAGTGCTTTGCTTTATATAATGTGTACGCACATTTGCTAAATTAGCAAGCGGTGTAATTAACGATAATGCATGTAGTAGTTCTTCTTCTAACTGTAATCTTTGTTCTTTTTCAATACTTGGTTTTGCAAAGGTTAAATAATCTGTAAGAACGTGGTTTGCTTGTTCGATTCCGTTGATGGCTATGTCAATATATAATTTTCGCTCCTGCTCAGTACATGTATCTGATTGTAAAAGTTGCAAAAATCCTTTCGTTGAAGTTAATGGATTGCGAATTTCATGAGAGATAGACGCTGCCATTTCACCAATTAAATGAAATTTTTCAGCATTCATAAGTTCGTTTTGGAGACGCACTTGAGTTTGTAATATGTGTAGTAAATATAAAATAAGGATTGTACCAAGTATCGTACATAACTCATACACAATAATATGTGGTATATAATCAGCCTTGTTTGTAACCTTTGAAAGGAAGAAAGGTATCCAACTAAATCCGTATGTGAGACTGTAGATAATAGCAAGTATTATTTTTATACGATTAGAAGTTCGATTGAAAAATTTGTATGTAAATAATAGGACAATAAATAGAAGGATAGAACCGATAATCGATGGGAAAACACCTATTCCTCCTAATAAGAAGCGGTATATATTTAATACAACTAATATAGATCCACCAGCAATAGGACCTCCGGTTAATGTACCGACAATTAATACGATATGACGCATATCAAATTGAAATCCATAATTTGTTTTTGCTGCGAAAGTGATACATAGTATAGTAACGAGGCAACATAATACAATAAATATTGCTGAATTTAATTTAGGAGAACGTTTCCCTTTTTGATTCCAAAATAAATGGTATACGAGCATTGTAACAAGGATGAATAATATATTTAAAAAGAGATAAATAATAAAGGGTTTCAGTGGGATGCCTCCTCTCTTCTCACATTAAATTAATCATACTATAAAATGAAAGAAATGAAATGAGAAATGGCGGAAAAATCAGAAATTTTTTCTGGTAGTATACAATATGTTACAATAACCTTTGTCAATGAAAGAAGGAATTCCGTGCAATGCACGGGAGAGGTTCGCGAACTCCCTCTATAAAAAACTATGGAAACAACAATATCTTTAGGTATTGTTTTGTTTTTTTATTGTGACAGTTCAAGAACGTTCTTTCTTCTTATTCGTAGTAGAGAAGGAGAATGAGTGAAATGAAAAAAGAAAAGGCAGTTGTTGTTTTTAGTGGAGGACAAGATAGTACGACATGTTTATTTTGGGCAATAGAGCAGTTTGCAGAAGTAGAGGCTGTAACGTTTAATTACAATCAACGTCATAAGCTAGAAATTGATTGTGCAGCGGAAATTGCAAAAGAGCTAGGAATTAAACATACGGTACTAGATATGAGTCTATTAAATCAACTTGCTCCAAATGCGTTAACAAGAACGGATATGGAGATTACACATGAAGAAGGGGAATTGCCATCGACGTTTGTAGATGGACGAAATTTACTATTCTTATCATTTGCTGCTGTATTAGCAAAACAAGTAGGAGCACGTCATATTGTAACGGGTGTATGTGAAACTGATTTTAGTGGTTATCCAGATTGCCGTGACGTGTTTGTGAAATCGTTAAATGTTACTTTAAATTTATCCATGGATTATCCGTTTGTAATTCATACACCACTTATGTGGATTGATAAAGCGGAAACATGGAAATTATCAGATGAACTTGGAGCATTCGAGTTTGTTCGAGAAAAAACATTAACATGTTATAACGGAATCATTGGTGATGGTTGCGGTGAATGTCCAGCATGTCAGCTTCGTAAAGCAGGATTAGATACGTATCTACAAGAACGCGAAGGAGCAAATAACTAATGGATAATTTCTTTGGATTTCGCATCGTAGAAAATTTGCAAAAAATGGACAAGGATATTCAGCGTAAACAGCTTAAATATCATAATAAAAGAGTAATGGTCAGCAAGGAATTTACATTTGATGCAGCACACCATTTACACTGTTATGAAGGGAAATGTAAAAACTTACACGGTCACACATATAAAGTTGTATTTGGGATTAGTGGGTATGTAAATGAAATAGGTCTTGCGATTGACTTTGGAGATATAAAAGAAATTTGGAAGAATGAAATAGAAATTTATTTAGACCATCGTTATTTAAACGAAACGTTACCAGCGATGAATACGACTGCTGAAAATATGGTCGTTTGGATTTACGAGAAGATGGCAGAAGCATTAATAAAAGATAATCGTGTGAACGAATATAAAGGAGCTCGTGTTGAATTTGTTCGTCTATTTGAGACGCCAACTAGTTATGCGGAAGTAAGACGGGAGTGGATGCTCGATGAGTAAAATCCCTGTCTTAGAAATATTTGGTCCGACTATTCAAGGTGAAGGAATGGTTGTAGGACAAAAGACGATGTTTATCCGTACAGCTGGCTGTGATTATAGTTGTGCTTGGTGTGATTCTGCTTTTACGTGGGATGGATCGGCTAAAGATCAAATTAGACAGATGACAGCAGAGGACGTTTGGAATGAGCTTGTAGAAATTGGTGGGGAAAATTTTTCTCATGTTACGATTTCAGGTGGAAATCCGGCATTGCTGAAAAATATTGAGTTTCTCCTTTCTATATTAAAAGAGAATGGAATGCGAACGGCAATCGAAACGCAAGGGAGTAAATGGCAAGACTGGTTACTTCAAATTGATGAGATAACAATTTCTCCAAAACCACCAAGTTCGGCAATGAATACTGATTTTCAAAAGTTAGATGATGTAATTCAGAAACTAGCAGGAAAAGATATTAGTTTAAAGGTAGTAGTATTTGACGATTATGACTTCGAGTATGCAGTTAAGATGCATGAACGTTATCCAGATGTACCATTCTTCTTACAAGTAGGGAATGATGATACAAAAACTGTGGATGATGCGATGTTGATTAAAAAGCTATTAGATAAGTATGAGTGGCTTATTGAAAAAGCAGTTAACTGTAAAGAAATGAATAATGCAAAAGTATTGCCGCAGCTTCATGCGTTAGTATGGGGAAATAAACGCGGAGTATAATGAGAAGGGATGTTTAAAATGGTAGGAAGATTAGATGAAGATTTAAAAGATGTAACATTATTAGGAAATCAAAATACAAAATATTTATTTGAATATAGCCCAGAAATTTTAGAGGTATTTGATAACAATCATCCAAACCGTGATTATTTTGTTAAATTCAATTGTCCTGAATTTACAAGCTTATGTCCGAAAACAGGCCAACCAGATTTTGCAACAATTTATATTAGCTACATTCCAGAACAAAGAATGGTAGAGAGTAAATCTTTAAAGCTATATTTATTTAGTTTCCGCAATCACGGTGACTTCCACGAAGATTGCATGAACGTTATTATGAATGACTTAATTAAATTAATGGATCCACGTTACATTGAGGTATGGGGTAAATTCACTCCACGTGGAGGGATTTCAATTGATCCTTACTGCAACTACGGTCGCCCAGGGACGAAATATGAACAAATGGCAGACTATCGCATGATGAACCATGATCTATATCCAGAAACAATTGATAATCGTTAATATATAATAGAAAGAAAGGATCTGTATGGCATACAGATCCTTTCTTTCTATTATATTATGCATTTTGATTAATGACAGTATAGTTTTTATGACTTACAACTGTAAGAGGTTCCATATCTAGTTCTCTAAAATTTTCCATAATTGTTATATCTACAATAACGGAGTTTTGATTTACTTTTTGAACACGGCCTTGCATTCCACCTTTAAATTCAATGATATCTCCAGTTTCTGCGATCTGCATAAGCAACTCTCCTTGTTACAGTTTTCCAAAAAAAGAATAATTTTGGGTTTTTTATTTCCTCTTATTTTGAACCATATTTTCCATTTTGTAAATGTTTCCAAAGTAAAAATTCGAAAAATATTCACTTTTTGTAAGAAAATATGCAAGAATGTCATGTTATTAGAAAAAAAGAAAGGTTTAAATGCAGACATCTTTATATAGGGGTATAATAAAAAATATACAATAACCTACTAAAGTGGGAGAAATTAGAGGCGGTAAAATGATGTTTGAATTTGTGGGGAGTGTTATAGCGTTAACTTTATTTGTATTTTCTTATATAAATTTAAAAAAGATTCGTCATCATGAAACGACTACATATTTTGATGGGATGGATGGAGTACATGCTGGGGTCACGTATGAGAGTAGCGGGGATATGTAAAGCTGTATAACTTTCTTTTTTTGCGTGGTATGATATGTAAAAATAGTACATAATAGAGTTCGTAAGTGATGAATGGAGAGTGGAAAGAATGAAGATTTCTTTTATTCGTCATGGTCGCTTAGATCGTACTATAGAACCAATGACGGTTACATCCTTTCATGAATGGATGAAAGGATATGACTTACATACTATAATAGAAAAAGCACCTATACCAATGGAAACAAGAGAAGCGGTTGAGGGAGCAAAATTGATTGTAACGAGTGATCAAAGGTGTGCTGTACAGTCAGCAGCTGAATTAGTGGATTCTTTATCCTTTATCCAAAATTCTCTTTTTAGGGAAGCTGAAATTCCGACGAGTTTTTATGCTCCAAAATGGTTGAAGTGTAAACCTAACGTATGGATGTTTATCGGACGAACATTATGGATACTTGGTTACCATAAAGATGTTGAGTCTTATAAGGAAGTAAGAGAGAGAGCAAAGCAAGCGGCTTACGTATTACACCGTTACGCTCTCGTACATGGAAGTGTTGCTCTTGTAGGTCATAATTATGTGAATGTAATGATTGGTGCGGAACTGAGAGCGATAGGATGGTCTGGTACGCCTATTTTGCACAGAGAACCATGGGGATGTACAACATATACGTTCCACGAAGCGATGAATGGGAATGTATTGAATACGAATTTAACATAAGAGCACACGATTTATATAAATCGTGTGCTTTTTTTAAGATATAGAAATTTTGATGTTTAATGGTTTTACGAGATGCGCATAAGGTTCGCCTACAAGCATAACGATTTGATTTTTTTTATAACCTAGTTTTTCGTATAGTGAATAGGCACGTTTGTTTTCTAAATTAACAAGTAATGCGATTTTTTCATGCTCCTTTTCAGTTGCATGGATTTCAGCAGCTTCAATTAATTTAGAACCGATTCCTTTTCCGCCAAATGCACTTGAAACTGATAATGTGTCAATGTAATATTCATCAAGCTCAGCTTCTTTTTCTAACGTAATTGATTCATCTTTATGTAATTCTCTTAAGTGATGTACAATTGGTGCATCAAGCGCTGTTGCTTCACTACCGTGATAAGCGACAATAACTCCAACTGCATCCCCGTCTTGCTCATATACAAAACAGTTTTCATAGCTCAGTCGATTTCTCTCTTTTGAGAACCATGTTTCAAGTCCTAGTAATACTTCTGTCTCAACTGTGCTACCTGTAATTTTTTCAGCAATTTCGTGCAGAGCGTTATATAATAAAGGCGCTACTAGCTTCGCGTCTGTCTTTTTTGCTTTTCGAATCATAGTATCCCTCCTAGTTCTATTTATATATTGTAGCATAGTGGTATGGAACTTTGCATAATGGAATGATGAAATGATTGATATAGAGAAGTAGCTATGTTAGTATATGATATTTAGTGGACATATACTAAAGAGATCTTTTTTGAAAAATAATGAAAATGAAATAAAGGTATAGCACCTGGATAATTTTACAGTTGTTGACCTATAAAATATACGATAAAATAAAATATTGCATAGAGGTGAAATACATGGATAAAGAATTGGCAAATACAATTTTGGATCAGCTGAAAAATGGTGAAATAAAGGAGTATGTTGTTACGAAAGATGTATTTTATACGTTCAGAGAAGTTTTAGTAAGTCGAGAAGATTTTAAACATTTCATTGGTAACGCACAGCGCGGCGGACAAGTAATTTATACATATTCAGAAACGCCACGTTCGTAACTAGAAGAATATAGGGAGGAGAATTATGGGCGATTTTAAACAAGGCATATTACCGCATTGGGATTATATGTGGAAAGATAGAGCCGGCAATAGGTTTATGGGGATGGTCATGTATCCAGAGAAACGTAAGTGTTCGGCAAAAATGCTTCAGAAAATAAAAAGAGCATATGAAGAGGCTGTAGAAATTAAAGTAACTGTACAAGTTCAACATACATATCAGTACGTAGAAGGAATGATTGTGTACTTTGATGAAGAAGCTCCTGTATGTACAATGATTGATAAAGATGAAAATCCACATCATATATTTGTAAAAGATATTTTGCGCATTGAGCACTCTGAATAATCTTTTCATGCATACATTGAATTTCCATAATAATAATCTTTTTCTATAATAGTTATCTTTTAGTATGTAACGCGAACCGAAAGTATATGTATAATATTTAATAAAGTAAAATTGATAAATGTAATCGTTTTTTAGAACAGATTATCGTTTCATGTCTGTTCTTTTTTGCGTGATGCTGGAGAAATATATTCCTCCAGCATTTGCCGTTTTATGACAAAATATATTGGTAACTTTTTTAAAAATAAGGTTAAATTCGTTGACAACTTTTTTGAAAAGCACTTTATTGACATGAGTTTTAGAATGTTGTTTCATAGTCATTGTATTGAAAAAAATCGACGGTCTTGTCGAAAAGTAAAAGTTAAAAAAAGAAAGAATTTATACATATATCTTGTGTCTTATTTTGAAACGTAATACAATATATAGAGAAATCAAGAACAACATACAGAGAGTATAGATTGGAGAGGGAGGGTCGGAAATGTTAGTTGCATATGATTCTATGACAGGAAACGTGAAGCGTTTCATTCACAAATTAAATATGCCGGCCGTTCAAATTGGTGAAGATCTAGTAATAGATGAAGACTTTGTTTTAATTACGTATACAACAGGTTTTGGCAATGTACCAGAACGTGTTTTAGAATTTTTAGAGCGCAATAATGAAAAATTAAAAGGCGTATCTGCAAGCGGCAATCGTAACTGGGGAGACATGTTCGGTGCAAGTGCTGACAAAATTTCTGCTAAATATGAAGTGCCTATTGTATCAAAATTTGAGTTATCAGGAACAAATAACGATGTAGAATATTTTAAGGAAAGGGTGCGGGAGATTGCGACACATTGAACTGAATAATGAAATCACGCAAATGCAGGACGGTTTTTATCAGCTTCATAAAGATAAAGAGGCATTAGAAGTCTTTATGGAAGAAGCTAGAGAGAATACCGTTCATTTTAATAGCGTGGCAGAGCGAATGGAGTATATGAAAGAACATGATTACTATTACAACGTTCTGGACGAGTATAGCTTGGAGGAAGTAGAAGAGGTATATAACATCGCTTATGGTGAAAACTTCGAGTTCCAATCTTATATGGCAGCATCTAAGTTCTACAAAGATTATGCGTTAAAAACAAATGATCAAAAACAATACTTAGAAAGCTATGAAGATCGTGTAGCAATTGTTTCATTATACTTAGGACGCGGTGATGTTGCGAAGGCAAAACACTTCGCAAGCATGATTGTAAAACAAAACTACCAACCAGCGACACCAACCTTTTTAAATGCGGGACGAAGCAGAAGAGGAGAAATGGTGTCTTGTTTCTTGTTAGAGATGGATGATAGCTTAAATTCAATCGGCTTTAACATTAATACAGCAATGCAATTATCGAAAATCGGCGGTGGAGTAGCCTTAAACTTATCTAAGCTACGCGCACGTGGTGAGCAAATTAAAGGTATCGATAATGCTGCAAGTGGTGTAGTACCTGTTATGAAATTACTTGAAGATTCGTTTTCATATGCGAATCAGCTTGGCCAACGAAAAGGGGCCGGCGCTGTATACTTAAACATTTTCCATTGGGATATTATTGAATTCCTTGATACAAAAAAAATAAATGCCGATGAGAAGAGCCGTATTCAGTCTCTATCAATCGGAATTATCGTTCCAAGTAAGTTCTTTGAGCTTGCTGAGAAAAACGAACCTTTCCATGTTTTCGCGCCTTATACGGTGTATAAAGAATACGGAAAGCATTTAGATGATATTGATATCGATGAAATGTACGATGAATTAATGAGTAATCCGAAAGTGAAGAAGAAGCCGCTAGATATTAGTGCGCGTGACATGCTTATTAAAATTGCTATGATTCAGCTTGAGTCTGGTTATCCGTACTTAATGTTTAAATCAAATGCAAATAACCAACATCCATTGAAGGATATTGGAACTGTGAAGATGTCGAACTTGTGTTAAATATGTAGCACCTTCTAGTAGAAATGCTAGTCGAAAACTCCGTTAAACGGGGAAAGCCTCAAATTTGAGGTAACCTACCGTGCTAAATCTTATCTTAGAATGAAAATATAAAAGTTCAGAATGTATCTTATTATTTTGTATAGCAGAGTTATGGGACAACATAAAGTAATAAGAGACTTTCTGAAAGAGTAAGATAAGTAAAAGCCTAACGACTATCCCTTATGGGAGTAGAGCGCAAGCGATTGGCGTTCGAAAAGCGGAGCACCTAATCAGGTAATGCTGTAGGTGATGATATAGTCTGTCCTGTATGGTGACATACAGCAGTTGCATCAGCAACGGACTGAGGAATAGCGAACTCGGTTGAACATTCGAGACAGAAATCTTCCAGCTACAAGAAACTTCAGAAATAAATGATTACGGTACAGATGACATTATCCGTCGTGATATTAACTGTAACTTAGGATCGTTAAATATCGTAAATGTAATGGAAAATAAAGAAATTCGTGAAGCCGTTCATGCGGGAATGGAAGCTTTAACAGCTGTTTCTGATATGACGATTATTCCGAATGCACCAACTGTGAAAAAAGCAAATGATGAGCTTCATTCAGTTGGACTTGGTGCAATGAACTTACACGGATATTTATCAAAAAACAAAATCGCATATGAAAGTGCAGAAGCGAAAGAGTTCGCTCGTACATTCTTTATGATGTTAAATTACTACTCTATTGAGAAAAGTATGGAAATCGCTAAAGAAAAAGGCGAAACATTTAAAGACTTTGATAAGTCTGATTATGCGAATGGCACATACTTTGAAAAGTATGAAACGACAGATTACAGCCCAGTAACTGAAAAAGTTCAGCAATTATTTGAAGGAATTCATATTCCAACAAAAGAAGATTGGACAAGTTTAAAAGAGGAAGTACAGAAGAATGGATTATACAACTCATATCGTCTTGCTATCGCTCCTACGCAATCAATCAGTTACGTTCAAAATGCAACTTCAAGCGTAATGCCGATCGTAAGTCAAATCGAATCAAGAACGTATGCGAATGCGACAACATATTACCCAATGCCGTATTTATCAAAAGATACGTTCTGGTACTATAAATCTTCTTACGATATGAATCAGTTTAAATTAATTGATTTAATCGCAGAAATTCAAGAACATATTGACCAAGGAATTAGTACAATTCTTTACGTTAATAGTGATATTTCAACGCGTGAATTAGCACGTTACTACATCTATGCACATAAAAAAGGCTTAAAGAGTCTGTATTATACGAGAACACGTAAGTTAAGCGTGGAAGAGTGTGTGGCTTGTACCGTTTAATATAAAAAGTAAGACATGATGAGCAGGGTTTTTCTGAACCCTGCTCATGCTCAGTTATTAATTTTTCATGTTTATTTAGAGAAGGGGCGATTGAATGCGTGCGGTAAACTGGAACAAAAAAGAAGATGATTTTAGTTTAATGTTTTGGAAGCAAAACATCGCTCAGTTTTGGACAGAAGAAGAAATCGCAGTGTCTTCTGACAAAAATACTTGGGTGCAATTATCAAAAGAAGAGCAAATTGCTTATAAGCGTGTATTAGGTGGTTTAACACTTTTAGATACGAAACAAGGCGGCGAAGGGATGCCTCTTGTACTTGTTCATCTTGAAAATTTACAAGCGAAAAGTGTATTAGCTTTCATGGGTGCTATGGAAGAAGTACATGCAAAGAGTTACAGTCATATTTTCACAACGTTAGCTACTGAAGAAGAAATCGATGATATTTTTGACTGGGTAGATAATCATCCGTTACTTGAGAAAAAGGCTGGTATTATTACAAGTTACTATCGTCGTTTATTAAAGCCTGAAGTAACGAAAAAAGAGTTATATATGGCAATGGTAGCAAGTGTGTTCCTAGAAAGTTACTTATTCTATAGTGGATTCTTCTATCCGCTTTACTTAGCTGGTCAAGGAAAACTAACAGCAAGTGGTGAGATTATTAACTTAATAATTCGTGATGAGTCAATTCACGGCGTATTCGTCGGTATTTTAGCACAACAAATCTTCGCGGAACTTTCTGCAGAAGATCAACAAGAAGTGCAAAAAGAAACGCAAGAGTTATTAATGGAACTATATGAAATTGAAATGGCATACACAGAAGAAATTTACACTTCTATCGGTCTTGTAGAGGATGTAAATCGTTTCGTTCGTTACAATGCGAATAAAGGACTTATGAACTTAGGACTTGAGCCGAAGTTTGAAGAAGAAGAAATTAACCCAATCGTTTTAAATGGTTTGCGTACAGATACGAAAAACCATGATTTCTTCTCTGTAAAAGGAAATGGTTACGTAAAAGCGACGAACGTTGAAAAGTTATCTGATGATGACTTCATGTTTAATTTTTAATATATGATTATAAAAAAAGCTGTCTTATCCATGGATAAGACAGCTTTTTTTATGGTTTTGTTTACATAACACTATTATTTTTATATAACGATTTCTGCCTAAAAAGTTTTATCCATTAGCTGGATAAAACTTTTTTGTAATTAAATGGGTATTTACAACCTTTTTGTATCAGTGTATTATTTAACTAGTACACCGATACAAAAGGAGGGAAGAAATGAAAATAGAGTTTTCTCCAAATACACCAATTTACATTCAGGTAATGGAATACATAAAAAAAGAAATCGTAACAGGACATTTATTGCCTGGTGATAAAATTCCCTCTGTACGTGAATTAGCAAGTGAATTACAAGTAAATCCAAATACGATTCAGCGTACATTTCAAGAGCTAGAGCGGGATGGGGTTGTTGTAACACGTAGAGGAATGGGACGATATGTAACGAATGAAGGGGAGAAAATTATGGAGCTGCGAAAAGAGATGGCGAAAGAATTACTTCATTCTTTTATAGATGGAATGGACAATTTAGGTTTTTCAGAAGACGAAATCCTTTCAATACTTCGTTCTTCATTACATGAGAAGAAGGAGGAGAGCGAATGACAGAGCTATTAAAAATAGAAAACTTATGGAAGAGATACGGGTTAAAAGCAGTGATCCGTGAATTAAACATAGAGATTACGGAAGGGAAAATTATAGGGCTTGTTGGAGATAACGGGAGCGGGAAAACGACGTTATTGAAAATGATTGCTGGTCTGCAGCACCCTTCTGAAGGGAGTATTACAATCGCTGGTAAAAAGGTAGGATTAGAAACGAAAGAAATTGTTTCTTTTATGTCGGATAAACCAGTATTTGATGATTGGATGACGGTTAAAGATTCCTTATTTTTCTATAGAGACTTTTATAAAGACTTTGATATTCAAAAAGCGGTAGATACAATCGCCGAATTTAAAATACCGCTAGAAGAAAGGATTATAGCTTTATCAAAAGGCATGGTTGAAAAGCTACAAATTATTTTAACGTTTTCTCGGAAAGCGAAGTTATACGTATTAGATGAACCGCTTGGCGGGATTGATCTCGTTTCTAGGGAACACGTACTGGAACTTATTTTACAGTTTTATCGCGAAGATTGTACCATTTTAATTGCAACACATTTAATTGGAGAAGTGGAAAACATTTTTGACGAAGTAATCATTTTAAAAGATGGTGAAAGTGTACTTCATGAAAATGTAGAGGAGTTACGCTTCCAGCGAGGAAAAGCTGTTACGGATTTGTTTAAGGAGGTGTTTAGTAGATGAAGGCCAGTTTAACATATATGTACAATGCGAATAAAAAACAAATTTTTATTTCGTTATTGTCATTCATATTTATTGTAGCTGTCGCTTTTGTAAGTATGGGGAATTATATTAAACAAGAATCAGGAGAAGTAAGGCAAATGATTATTATTGCTTTAGTATTCTTAGTTTATATGATTTTTGCAGTATTAGTATTTCTGCAGGCGATATCTGCGTACGGGAAAATGACCGAAAGTACATTATTTCGATTAACACCGATATCTGGTAAAAAAATTGTTTTAGCAATATTGTCGTATGCGGCAATTAGCTTCATGTGTTTTGAAGTAATAGGTGCTATGTTTGTCTATAGTATTTCGATGAAGGTAATAAAAGGTACAGAACTCTATGGATTGTTATTTACGGAAAGTACAATTGAGATAGATATAGTAAAGCAATTATTTAGTAGTATGTTATATGTATTTAATTTATCAAGTATATTGTTAGTTTTACTTTTTACAGTAGCCGGTGTGAAAGTATTTTCTTTGAAAAAGAAAAAAATGGAGTATGTAATTATTTTCTTCCTATTTTTACTAGTAACGAAAGTAATCAATCTGATATATGAAATGCTGGGCCGACTTGCGCCTACACCTACTTTTATCAAAAAATCAGTTTATATAGATGAATCAGTGGATATAAATCTCATACTATATCCAGAAAGTCTTATGAATTTATATAGTATTACTTTTTCAATAGGTATATTTGTTTTACTTGTTTATATAACAGGTCGCATAATCGATAAAAAACTAGAAGTTTAAAGGAGGAATTGGCATTGGGAAACGTAGTAGTAAAGTTAGAAAATGTTCGAAAAAGGATTGGTGGAACGGAAATTATTCGCGGTTTATCATTTGAAGTTCGCGAAGGGGAAGTGTACGGGTTCCTTGGACCGAACGGTAGTGGTAAAACGACGACAATTCGTATGATGACAGGTCTTATATCAATGACAGAGGGCGATATTACAATTTGTGGTCATAGTATTCGCACGGAGCGTGAAAAAGCGCTAGAGCAAATTGGAGCAATTGTAGAAAATCCTGAACTATATGATTATATGACAGGAATGCAAAACTTAAAGCATTTTGCGAACATGGCAATTACACCGATTAGTAAAGAGCGCATTGCTGAAATTGTAAAGCTTGTTGAATTGGAGCATGCGATTCATAAAAAAGTGAAAACATATTCACTTGGCATGAAACAACGTTTAGGAATTGCACAGGCATTACTGCATCAGCCAAAAATCTTAATTCTAGATGAGCCGACAAATGGATTAGATCCAGCTGGTATTCGCCAAATTCGTGATTATTTACAACGTTTAGCGAAAGAGGAGAATATTGCTGTAATCGTATCAAGTCACTTATTAAGTGAAATTGAACTCATGTGTGATCGTGTTGTTATTATTAAACAAGGTGAGTTTGTACAAGAGTACAACTTACATGAACAAGCAAAACATGATGAGACAGTAGTTGTAGCGTTTGAAGTAGATCAAGTACAGAAAGCAAATGAAATCATTGAAGGTAAGGCGCAAGGAAATGTCATTGTAGTATCTGTAACGAAAGAAGAAATTCCACAACTTGTAAAGAAACTTGTGAGTGACGATGTGCTTGTATACGGGGTTACCGTTCAAAATAAAACGTTAGAGGATGAGTTCTTAGCGATTACAGGGGGAGTGAAAGCGTAATGTTTAAATTAATTCAAAATGAATTTTTAAAGTTGCATGCGAAAAAAGGTATGTATATTTTAATTGGTGTTATTGCAGTATTGGAGATTTTGGGAGTTTTAGCAATGCTGAAATGGGGGGACGGAACTGAATTTAAAGGATCATATTTAGATTTTGCAAGTTCAGAGATTGGTTTAATTACTTTGTTTGCAACGGTATTTGGAATTACGATTGCTTCTCGTACGATTACTGATGAGTTCCAAAAAGGTACAATTAAGCAGTTATTAATCCGTCCAAGAAAACGAATGACAGTTTTATTCTCTAAATATATTACAGTGTTACTTACTATAGTATTTATCATATTTGCTAGCACGTTAATTGCAATGATTATTGGCGGAATTGTAATGGATGGTAGTAAAACAGAATTAACGGTAGGAATCGTAATGAAATCTACTTTATATCAAGTACTTTCACCATTCTTCTTTGCGACGCTTGCATTTTTCTTAGCGAACGTATTTAGAAAATCTGTATTACCATTAATTATTACGATGTTCCTCTTCTTTTTACAAGGACCAATTAATATGGTACTGATGATGTTTGCAAAAGGTGTAGCAAAGTTTGTAGTGTTTTTCCATTTAAATTTAAGTGTGTATGATAGCAATAAACTAGTAAGCGGCGGATCAGAACCGACATTTACAGAGTTTACATTTACAACTTCATTCTTACTTGTAGCTGCATACTTTGTTGTATTACTTGTAGCATCAAGTGCATTATTCCAAAAACGTGACGTATTATAATAAAAGAAATCCCCGCTTGTAAAAACGGGGATTTTTATTACATAACTTTCTCGTATATTTCAACTGCAAGAAAAGAATGATTACTATATATGTTGTTCGAAAGTATTTGAGAAAAATAGGAAGAATTTCAACTATATTCATATTATAATTTAGTTATCACACCATTTATTTTTACTATCTTTGGAGGTGTTCTATATGCACTATGCATTTTCACACATAAGACTACGCAGTTTTTTTGGATGGATGATTATAGGATTGTTCCTTACGATGATCCCATTAAGTCTAGCAAATGTTTCTGAGAATACGATGGAGGTTATTTCACAAATAACTGTATTTTTTGTATTTCCGTTATTTTGGTTATACGTAAAAACAAATAAAAATAATGTTGTATTCAATAGTTTTTTTGATAAACCAGGACGTTTACCGTGGGGATTAATTGTATTGGCAACGATAATGGGAATGATTTTTTCAGTTGGTATATCTCATATTCAATTTTACATATTAGCACATACGTTACCGAATTTCTTAGTTACTATGTTAGAAGACGGAAATGTTATTAACACGAGTAACGTATATATGACGATATTTACTTTCATTTCAGCGTGTGTGTTAGCACCTATTATGGAAGAGGTTATTTTTAGGGGATTCTTTTTACAGCGAATGGCTTACAAATGGGGAATTAAAAAAGCTGTAATCATATCTTCACTGATTTTTGGTCTAGGACATTTTGATGTTATTGGCGCGTTCATGTTTGGCGTTGTTATGTGTCTTTTATACATAAAGACGAAAAATATATGGACGAATATCGCTGTACACGCTCTAAATAATTTCATTGCAACAAGTATGCAATTTGTCGGTGGAGAAGAGAGTAGTGCCATTTCAATTCCTGAATTACAAGCGCAAAGTAATTTATGGATCGGTATCGGTCTTACAGTTGTTGGATTACTTTGGCTAATTCCTTACGTTTGGAAACAATGGCGCAAGGTAAAAGAAGTGGGTGTGCCACCAGTGCGTTTTATAAATGAGGAAAAAGCAGTGAGTGCATTACAAGAAAATGAAGAGTATAGTCAAGTGTTCGTAACAGATAGACTGATGGCTGTAGAGCTACCAGATGAGGCTGTGAATAAGCTTCGGTTAGAAGAAAATGATTATGTAACAGTATCTATAGAAGAAGATAAAATCGTTATAAAGAAAGCGCGTGATAGATAATTAAAAAGTAGCTCTTAGGAGCTACTTTTTAATTTGTAATAATTTCTACACGAAAATTATTACCGTTTTTTACATATTTAATATCTGTAACAGTGCGGACTGTTTTTAAAATCTCAACTTTTTCACCAATTCGAGGGATAGTCGGAACATTATCCCAAATGCCAAGCAATTCATCTAATTGTGCCGTTTTTTCATAAAACCAGATTTTCAATGTAAAGCCCCTTTCTAGAACTTTATGTATTTTAATACATAATATATTATTTTTATTCTTATTGTAAGGGGTTTTTTTATATTTTATGAATAAAAATTAATTAATTTTCTGGGAAGATATGTTCAATATCAGGAGTAAGAGATACTTCTGATAATACGATATGAGAAACAGTAGTTGCATATGAGGAAACATCATTGATAAATTCTTCAAGTTCAACGAGTGAAGGAACAGAAATTTTTACAATGTAGCATAAGCTTCCTGTAACGCGGTAACAAAAACTTGCAGATGGATAAGACTGAATGAACTGTTGCATACGTGTTGTATCACCATTTTTTAAAGTGATTTCTAAAATACAATCTAAAACAAGTCCTGCTTTTTTATAATCGATATCGATTGTGTACTTTTGAATCACGCCTTCACTTTCCAGTTTACGAACACGTTCTGCAGTAGATGGAGCAGATAAATTCACTCGCTTTGCCAATTCACGCATGGACAGGCGACTATCATTATATAATTCATTTAAAATTTTTCGATCAACACGGTCTAGTTGCATTTGTAAATATACCTCCAGTAAAATGATAATTTTTGTAAAGGAAAAATATAAATTAAGATTCATATGAAATGTAAAGAGAACTTTATTTATTTTACAATAAAACTGAAGGGAATAGGAGGAAAAATAATGGAGAGAATTTCATTATCAAATGTAGGAGATACAAAGTTTCAAAGGTTATTAGGTCATAATCCGGAAATATTACATTCGTGGAGTACATTAGAAAATACATTATACAATAAAGGAACTCTTTCAGCAGAGTTAAAGGAGCAAGTAAGAAGAACATTAGCGTACGGGAATGAATGCCCGTACTGTATGGCAAAGGGAAGGCCTGCTGATATGCAAAAGGTAGAAGAAATAAGTGTAGCCGTTACTTTTGCACATAATTTTGTTCATGATAAACAAGCGATAGATGATACTATGTTTCATGTATTGAAACAATACTGGACGGAAAAAGAAATTGTAGAGCTTTGCACTTATATTTGTTTTATTACTGCGTCACAACAACTTGGTTTTCTATTTCAATTGCAGCCGAATGAAGGAGGAAATGATGAATAATCAAATAGCACTTATTATAATTGATGTACAAGAGGCATTTCAATTATCATACTGGGGTGAGAGAAATAATCTTTTTGCTGAAGAAAATATGAGAATTTTGTTAGCAGAATGGAGAAAAAGGAAACGACCAGTTTTTCATATTCAACATGTAAATAAAGAAAATGCTCAGTCGATGTTTTATGAGGGAGCAGAAACGGTCAACTTTAAAGAAGAAGTGAAACCACTGTCAGGTGAAGTAGTTATTCAGAAAGCCGTTAATAGCGCGTTCATTGGAACAAATTTAGAAGAGCAATTAAGAGAAAACAAATGTAATGCAGTAGTGATTGTAGGATTAACGACAAATCACTGTGTGGAGACTACGACACGAATGGCAGGGAATTTAGGATTTACAACATATTTAGTGAGTGATGCGACGGCTACTTTTAACCGTAAAGGTCTAGATGGTAAAGAGTATAGCGCAGAAGATATTCACAATATGACACTTGTAAATTTACATGAGGAGTTTGCTACGATTTTGACGACAAAAGAAGTATTAAAATTATTTTAAGAAAATAATTGCGAATTATGTAGAAAAAAATAAGAATATTTCGTATAATCTAAGTACAATCATTTTGAAATAGGGGTGGCATCATATGGAGCAAATTCCGGTAAAGAGAATAGAAGAAGTACTTGTTGTAGCAGGGAACGATAAACAGAAGCAAAAGGAATTTTATGAATTGCTCTTATCTACTGAGTTTTATGTTGCTGGTTCACTAGAAGCAGAGGACGGGGCAACAGAAGGAATACTTCGTTTGCGTCATTTCCAAGGAGAGGATAGATGGATCGTTCCGTTCTTTACACAAATGGAATTTGTAAAAGATGTGTTGCCAGAAGGAACGCCCCTTATTAAGATACGTGGGAAAGAGTTATTTGGTAGTATTGAGAAAGATGCTACAGCAGTATTAAATGTTGGCACTGATATTAGTAAAACATTTATTCCAGAAGAAATTGCAGATATCGCATCTGGACGAATCTTTAATTATTATAAATAAAAGGAAAAGCGGAATCGCTTTTCCTTTTTAATTTGAAAACGGAGTGACTATGCCAGAGGAAATAGAGAGTGTTTTATTATTTGTATTTATTGTCGCTGTAGCTCCAAGAGGAATCCCGATGTTTGGGCTTATATGACCGATCGGTAAATCGAATAGAACAGGTATATGATATGGTGCGAAATATTCATATAGTATTGTTTGTAATGATTGAGATGGTTTAGAAGGAGTACAGTCGTGACAACTTGTAAAAATAACGCCACTACATTCATTGAATTTTCCAGATAAAAGTAGCTGATTTAACATACGGTCAATGCGATATGGTTCTTCTCCAATATCTTCAAGGAGCAAAAGTTTATTAGCCGTATTTATCTCATAGGATGAGCCAATTATACTCGTTAATACAGTTAAATTCCCTCCTGTCAACGTGCCTGTAACAGTACAGGAAGAGGTAGGTACGATACATTCTGAAGCAGATAAGATGGTGGAATACGGATGGAATAGTTGATTGAAAGAAGATAAAGAAAGAGAATCTACCCCTTTACCTAACTCTTCCACCATTGGGCCATGAAAAGTAACGAGCTTTGCATAACGTGAAAAGGCAGTATGTAAAGCTGTAATATCGCTATATCCCCAAAAGATTTTTGGATTTTGCCGAATGATTTCATATTGAATGTGAGGGAGGAGACGGGCACTTCCGTAACCACCTCGTGCGCAGAAAATGGCCTTTACTTCATGATTTGAAAAAGCTTCATGTATATCATCGAGCCGAACTTGATCACTTCCAGCTAAATATCCATATTTCTCATAAACACTTTTTCCGATTACTACAGATAACCCCATTTCTTGTAGTACGTTTACCCCTTTTAATACATTTTCAATTGTTGGTGGGCCGGACGGTGCAATAATCATTACTGTATCACCTTGTTGTAAAGCTGTTGGATATATCATTGTTTTCAGCCTCCTTCACTTTCAATATATTCGCTTCATAGGAAGTTCAACCCTTGTAAAAGAAGGGGAAAGTTTGTCAAATAAAGAAGATATAAGGGGAATAGGAGGAAGAAACAGTAAACAAAAGCATAGACAAAAGTAGGCATATATAGTGAAAAGTAATTATGAAACAATATAAACCAAAAGAATTTTCAGAAATGCTTAATGTCTCTGTTAAGATATTGTAAAGATGGGACAATCAAGGTGTTTTAACTGCTTACCGAAACCTAAAAGGAAGAAGATATTATACAGAAGAACAGTATAAGGAATATATGGGTATTCAAGAAGAAAATAAAGTAGGCAAAGTAGTTATTTACACAAGAGTATCAAATCCAGGTCAGAAAGATGATTTAGAAAATCAGGTTGAGTTTTTAAAAACATTCGCAAATGCACGAGGAATGATTGTAGATGAAGTTATCAAAGATATTGGTAGCGGATTAAACTACAAAAGAAAACAGTGGAATAAACTGATTGACAGTTGTATGGAAAGAAATATTTCGACGATCATCATTGCACACAAAGATAGATTTGTACGTCTTGGATATGATTGGTTTGAAGGGTTTCTTTGTAAAATGGGAGTGGAAATTATGATTGTTAACAATGAGAAACTATCTCCTCAAGAAGAACTTGTTCAGGATTTAATATCTATCATTCATGTATTTAGCTGTAGAATATATGGGTTGAGAAAATACAAAAAGAAAATGTCGGAGGATGAAGACTTATGAAAAGAGCATATTTAATAGAAATCAAACCGACAACTGAACAAGTTAGTAAAATCCGTCAAACTATTGGGGTGTGTCGATATGTATATAACCTGTATATTTCTAAAAATAAAGAGGTATATGAGTCGGAGGGGAAATTTCTTAGTGGCTATGACTTTTCCAAATGGCTAAACAACATTCATATAAAAGAGTGTGACCAGTGGATTAAAGAAGTGTCGAGCAAAGCGGTAAAACAAGCGATTATGAATGGAGATAAAGCTTTTAAGCGATTTTTTAAAGGTTTATCTAAGTTTCCTCGATATAAAAAAAAGAAGAAGCAAGATGTGAAGTGCTACTTTCCGAAAAACAACAAAACAGATTGGACAGTAGAAAGACATAGAGTAAAAGTCCCTACAATTGGTTGGATAAGGTTAAAAGAGTATGGATATATTTCAAAAAATACAACTGTAAAAAGTGGTATAGTATATCAAAGAGCAGGAAGATACTATGTGTCTATACTCTGTGAAGTGAAAGAGGTAAAACCAAATTCAATTCTCAATGCAGTAGGTATAGGAATTGATTTGGGAATTAAAGACTTCGCTGTACGTAGCGATGGAAAAACTCACAAAAATATAAATAAAACAGTACAAGTAAAAAAGATAGAAAAACGGTTAAAACGTGAACAACGCTCTTTATCACGCAAATTTGAAAATATAAGAAAGAGAGGTGAACAACCTGTTACTAATAAAAGAGCGAATATAAACAAAAATATTCTTAGGGTGCAAAAACTACATGCTAGGCTAGCAAATATTCGATTAGCGTATGTAAAGTCTATTGTAAATGATGTGGTGAAAACCAAGCCAATGTTTATTACAGTAGAAGATTTGAATGTGAAAGGTATGATGAAGAACAAACATCTATCTAAAGCTGTAGCGCAACAATGTTTTTATGCTTTTAAAACATGGTTATTAACGAAATGTAGGGAATATGGAATTGAACTACGGCAAGTGGACAGATTCTATCCATCTTCTAAAATATGTTCATGTTGCGGTCAAAAAAAGTCGGATTTAAAGCTGTCTGACCGAGTATATACATGTGATTGTGGAAATGTAATAGATAGAGATTTAAATGCATCTATCAACCTTTTACAAGCAAAAAAATATACAATACTAACGTAAATAGATTGTATATATGTACGGTGGGCTACATCGGAATTTACGCCTGTGGAGTGTCACAGCAAACTGTAGTAGCAAGTGATTAGCGAGGCAGGGCACGTAGAAGCAGGAATACTCTAAGAATATACATTTGTCTATATTTTTAGTAGCAGGAGAAATGATGTTTACAAGTCGAGTTATAGATATATTACAAATTAAGTATCCAATCATTCAAGCGGGTATGGCGGGTGCGATTACGACGCCAGAACTTGTTGCAGCTGTAAGTAATAGCGGAGGATTAGGAACGCTTGGAGCAGGCTATATGAGCCCTGAACAGATTCGTGACGCAATTTATAAAATAAGGGAACGAACGGATAAGCCTTTTGGTGTTAACTTACTGTTAACGAAAGAGATACAAATAGAAGAAGAGAAGGTAATCTTGGCAAAAAGATTACTTAGCGGAGTGAATAGAGAATTCGGTATAGAGGAAGAAGAGCAGGTAAAGCTTCCAAAAAGTTATAAAGAACAATTACAAGTGTTAGTAGAAGAAAACGTGCCAGTCGTTAGTTTTGCATTTCAAACGTTAGAAAAAGAAGAAATAGATGACTTAAAAAGAAGAGGAATAAAAGTCATCGGAACAGCTACTCATGTGGCAGAGGCGAAAGTACTTGCTGAATTAGGAGTAGACATTATTGTCGGTCAAGGTAGCGAAGCAGGAGGGCATAGAGGGACATTTATCGGAAAAGAACAGGACGCTATGATTGGGACATTCGCATTAATTCCGCAGTTAGTAGCAACAGTCCCGCATATCCCAATTGTTGCAGCAGGTGGTGTAATGAACGGACAAGGGCTTGTTGCGGCATTTACACTGGGGGCAGAAGCTGTACAAATGGGATCTGCTTTTTTAACGAGTGAAGAAAGTATTACGCATGATGTATATAAACAAGCGGTTTTACGTAGTACAGATACAAGTACAACTGTGACTCGTGCGTTTTCCGGGAAATATGCACGGGGTATTCGTAATGAATTTATAGAGAAGCATGAAGGGAAAGAAGAAGGGCTTCCGATGTATCCAGTACAAAATGTATTAACCTCTAAAATACGCCAAGAAGCAGCAAAACATAATAAAGGAGAATATATGTCGCTTTGGGCAGGACAAGCGTCATCATTAGCACGAATAGAATCGGCCCAGCATGTAGTGGAGCGAGTGATGAAAGAAGCAGATAGCGTAATCGAACAATTGCAAAATGTATATAGAAAAAGACCACTTGAATAATTCAAGCGGTCTTTTCATTAGTTTGCTTTATAAAATTGTTGGACGGCCTCGTCGATATAAACCCAGCCTTTCCAACCTAAGTGCATATGATCTTTTAAGAAGTATTTATCATACTCATGATTTGAGAAGTCGGCGATTGGATAGCCAGCTTTCTCAATTTGCTCATGAACTTTCTTATAGTACAATTCGCGGCGTTCTTTCGGGAAGCCAGCGTAATCGTACCAAGGACCTTTTACAGGGACAGAAATGAAGAGTGGTTTTGCACCAGATTGTTTTAATAAATCAAGTACAATTTGTAAATCTTCATATTCTGGAGATTGATCATAAGCATCATTTTTTAAGTAGCCCTCACGTTGCTTTAATTTCTTCTTGATTTTGCTATTGAAGTAACCATCTTCGATACCATATTCATTAGATTCAGATTCTGCTGCACCTGTTTGATCTGCATGTTTACGAGCTTCATCCCAGTTCATTTGTTTTAATGAAGGGTCAAGCTTTTCTTTATGCGGTTTAATATCAAACATTGCTGTAAATAAATCTTTGCGATCTAAAATGTTACGATAAATATAAGCGAAAGGTTTAGCAGCAAGTGCTTTTACTTTATGCTTTGTATCATCGTAAACGATACCTTCAAGCGAAATTTTAAGTAAAGTTTCTTTCTTAACAATCTCAAAGTTTAATAAGCGCTTTGCAATTTGCTTTTTCATTTCAGGTTTTACATCATCGTTGAAAATGAAGTGATAACCTTGTTGTTTTGAAAAGTTAGGTGCAAAGTGTGTTTCATCAATACCTTGTGGAACAAACCATTGCGGAGAAAGAACGAATACCATTTTCTTATCCTTCAATTGATCCATTGTAGATGCAAAGTTTAATACATGTACAAGGTCTTGTGTTCCACCGCGTCCAAGTAGGAATGGTGTGAATCCTTCAGGCTTTACTTTAAAATAATTCGATGGATGGTAAGCATCCATACGTGCGAACTCCGATGATCCATACATCGGAAGGTATTTCGAGTCTGCTAACATCTTTTGCTGTAAAATCATACTTTGAATCTTTTCTTCTTTTAAAGAAGTGGCAGCTTGTTCTACTTTTTCATCACTTAAAAGTGGAAGTAGGAAGCGCGTTGGAATAAGTAAGAATACAGCAAAAAGGGCCAATGCTAAAAGCATCGGACCAAATTTTGCTTTGTTCATCGGATTTCTTCCAACTTCTTAATAACCATGTTTGGAGTAGCCCACTCGTCACGGTCAAAATCAGAAATAGAAACTTCAATATCTAAACGCTCTTGGAATTCAACTAATAAAGATACTACAGCGAAAGAATCAAGAATACCTTCTTCAAATAACTGAACATCTAAGTTTTCTTTCACAATATCGTTTTCACATACTTCTTCTAAAATATCTAATACTTGCTCTTTGAATTCTGCCATTTTTAAAATCTCCTTTATATCCGAAATATATTATATGTGCAACTTCTTACTAGTTATAAGAAGGGTGCATTAAAAGTATCTGTTAAGGTGTCCAGAGAAAATGAGGAAACCGAAACATACAACGTGGAACGTAATTACAATCGCAAGGACGTGTGTAAATTTATTGTTTGGCCAAAACTTATGCTTCTTGTTTTTTCGTTCGAAAATATCGAATAAAATGAACAGTGCGGCATGATAGAGACCATAAATAATGTATTGATACACATGCTCACCAGTAATATGCCAAATTCCCATGATGAAAAAGTTTAAAAATGCACCGATATACGAAATTGTGTAACGGTTCTTAATTAACTTTTTCTTCGTTGCAAAAAAGACGAAACGCATGTAAATAAAATCACGGAACCAGAATGATAAACTCATGTGCCAGCGGTTCCAGAAGTCTTTAATATTACGGCTAATGAATGGCTTATTAAAGTTTTCTGGCGTTTTAATTCCCATCATATAACTTACACCAATTACAAATGAGCTATAACCAGCAAAGTCAAAGAATAAATATAAGCTATAGCTATACATGTAAATCATATTAGATAGAATTGTATCTTGCTGTGCAAATGCCGGATCCATAAAATATTGCTTTATTAAGTAAGCGATAATAAATTTATACAAGAAACCTTGGAAAATACGGTTTAATCCTGTATATAGTAAATTTTGATATTCTTCTGCACTAGGTGGCTTTTGAATATCTTTTTGGAATCTACGGTAACGATCGATAGGGCCCGTTGAAATAGCTGGGAAGAATAAAACGAATTCCCAAAAATTAAAGAAGGATAGTTCTTTAATTAAACCATCACGAACTTCAAATACCATTTGTACTGCCCTAAATGTTACATAAGACATACCTAAAAATACAATGAACTTTAGATCAGGTGCAAATGGTGCGATTTTTGCCAAAATAAGTGGCAAAATTGATAAAATAACAGCTATACAAAATGTGAATGTACTATTATTTTGTTTTCTTAAAAGTAAATAGCCTTTAATTAGGGCATATTGCCAAATAATAAATGCGGCTAACATAATCGCTTGCTTCGGTTTATCCGAGAAGATAATAGCAAGCATGACTAATGTTAAAAAGGCATTATATTTACGCAACATTTTACCTTTTAATCCAGCTATGATAGTAGGTATTAATAAAATGCCCACTATAGCGAAAAAATAAAATGATCCATATGCGGTCATGCTGTAACCTCACTCAATAATTTTTTGCGATCTACCTTTCCATTTGGTGTCATTGGAATAGAAGATTGATACATGAATTTACGTGGAATCATGTAGTTTGGTAATCGCTCATTGAGTTCTTTTTTGATTGCAGATGTTAATTTGAATTCTTTTTCAAATGAATGTTCGCCAGGAACAACAACCGCTAATAAATAATCGTATTTCTCACCTTTTTTAATTGGAACGATAACTGCTCCTTCTACGTAAGAACACGCACGAAGGTGATGCTCAATTTCTTCTAATTCCATTCGATAACCATGCAGCTTAATTTGGAAATCAAGACGACCATTATAGAATAGAAGACCATTTTCAACATAGCCAGCATCGCCTGTTTTATAGGCACGCTCACCGTCAATCATAGTAAATGCTTTTTCTGTTAATTCAGGGCTTCCTAAATATCCAACGCTTACGCTTGGACCGACAATTACGATTTCACCTTTTTCACCATCAGGTGCAAGCGTTCCATCTTCTTTCATAATAAGAAGGCGGCAATCTGATTTACAGTAGCCAACTGGAAGTGATTTGTATTGATCAAGCACTTCTTCTGTAACGTGAATACCTGTTACAGCGACAGTAGCTTCAGTTGGACCGTACGTATTCATAATTGTTGCTTTCGGGAAACGCTCAATTAATTTTCTAGCTACTTCATTTGGTAACACTTCACCGCAGAATAAGAATGTTTTCATGTTCGGTAGCATACTCTCAGAGAAAGATGCTTCCATTAAACACATCTCTGCGAAAGATGGTGTTGAAGTCCATACTTGTATATCCGATTGCTCTAAAGAAGCAAACAAGTCTTTTGGACGTGCAATCATATCTTTATCGATTGCCCAAAGTGTACCACCTGTTACTAATGATGGGTAAATATCCATGACAGATAAATCGAATGAGAAAGGTGCTTGATTTAAGAATACTTGCCCTGTTTGTAAGTTGAAATCTTCTACAGCCCATTTTGTAAAGCTTACAAGGCAGTTATAAGTAATCTGAACCCCTTTCGGATTACCTGTGCTTCCTGATGTGTAAATAATGTAGAAGTTCTCATCACCTTTTACCGCATGTTCAGGATTTGGAATGTTCCCTTTATGAGTAAAGAAAATATCTTTTAAGTTGTCTTCACTTACAATGCGAACTGGTAAATCAGTAACAGTTACTTCAGTTCCTGATAAAAGTAGTTTCGCACCAGAATTTTCAGCGATACGTTGTACACGATCAGCTGGGATAGATAAATCTACAGGAATATAAGCATGTCCAGCTTTTACACATCCTAAAAAGTTAATAATCATTTCAGGTTGCATATGGCCATACACCATAATTGGTGAACGATCATCTGGATACGCAGAAGAAATCCAATGTGCTAACGCATCAGAATCTTCCTTTAATTGTTTGTACGTAATTTTCGCATCTCGCCAAACAAAAGCAGTTTGATCAGGCGTTTCAATAGCCCATTTTTCAATTTGTTCTAATAACTTCATAACGTTCCCACCCTAGAATTCATTGTAAATAAATGTACTTGTGTTTGTATCATGGAATCCATACAACCAAAGTAATGCAAATAAAATTGCAAGGTAATAAACCGTCTTTGCAACCCATTGTGTGAGTGGTCGAGACCATATCTCTTTTAATCTTTCCATGTCTTTCCCTCTCTTAATAAAATAATAGCTCTTTGTAGGTATCATGTCCTACATTATTGTGAAAAAAACAAAATTCCACATTTTAGGTAAAAATAAGTCAAAAGGCTCTTTTCTGATATTAGCACTAAATACTAAAAAAGAAAATCCCTAACTTAGCAATTATATTACATTCAGCACCAATTTGTAATGGGTTTGATATGTAAATAGGAAGTGGATTGTGTGAATGTATAAAAGTGGTCTGGGAGAATGGATAGGAATGTAATATTTGTTTGAATTTTTGAGTTTTTCATAGTTAATGTATGAATTGTTAAAGTTTCGTAAAAGGAGGAATTTCTGATGAAGAGAATGTGGAAGGATCTTATTTCAGAAGACAACATTATGAAATGGAGACGGTATTTTCATAAACATCCGGAATTATCATTTCATGAAAAAGAAACTTCACAATTTATATATGATACATTATGCTCATTTTCTTCTTTTGAAGTAACGAGACCGACGAAGTATAGTGTACTAGCAATTAAAAGAGGAACAGAACAAGGGAAAGTAGTTGCGATTCGGGCTGATATAGATGCTTTGCCAATTCAAGAGGAGACAAAGAAATCTTATACGTCTATAAATAAAGGAGTGATGCATGCCTGTGGGCATGATGCTCACACCGCTATTTTGTTAAGTACAGCAGAAGGACTATCAAATATAAAGGAAGATTTTGCAGGTGAAATCCGTCTATTCTTTCAGCACGCAGAAGAGGAGTATCCTGGCGGCGGACAAGAAATGGTTGAGGCAGGCGTGATGGACGGTGTTGATTATGTAATTGGTCTACATGTTATGTCAGGGCTTGAGAGTGGGAAGATTGGAATTGCGTATGGTCCGATGATGGCGGCGCCAGACGTATTTACAGTTGAAATTCAAGGGAAAGGAGGGCATGCGGCGAGGCCAGAAGAAACGATAGATCCTATTGCTATCGGAGCGCAGATTATTACAAATCTACAACATATCGTATCAAGAAATACAAGTGCTTTCATGCAAAGAGTCGTTTCAGTTACGCAGTTTCATGGAGGAATGGCTGATAATATCATTCCTAGCACAGCAACTTTAATGGGAACTGTTCGTTCATTTAATCAAGCATTAAGGGTGGAAGCAGAAGAGAAAATTGAGAAAATCGTGAAAGGAATTACAGAAGCACATGGAGGGGAGTATACATATTCGTATCGATATGGATATGATCCGGTTATTAATGATGAATATATTACGAAAGTAGTAGAAGAAAGTGCACTACATTTGTTTGGGAATGAGCGTGTTGTGAAGCTTGAACCTTCTATGGGAGGAGAAGATTTTTCAGCATATTTAAGAAAAGCACCTGGTTGTTTCATTAAACTAGGGACTGGTAATAAAAAGATAGATACTTGCTACCCGCATCATCATCCGAAATTTGATGTAGATGAATCAGCTTTAATTTATGGAGTGGAACTATTTTTAGAGACAGCGATAAGACTACTAAAATCATAAAAAAAGGCAACTGCGCTCTATCGCAGTTGCTTTTATTTCTTTCCGTCAGAGAGGGCTGAGAAAGAACTATGCTCATTTATAGTATATGAATAGCTAACGGACAAGCTTGTACATTTTAATCATTTTTTTAAAAATAGTTGTTGACAGTGATAATCAATGTCAATTAATCTAAAAGTAGTTGAAATTGATAATTATTATCAATAGGATGGATGCGACATGTTAATGAGAAAAAAATTTCACCTTCTGCGGAGGGGATTAAAAGATAAAAATAAAGAAGTTGATCAGCATATGGAATGGCAACGAAATGTAATTCGTTCAGAATATGTAGATGAGAAGAAGAGTATTCAGACAGAAAAAGAGATACAAAGTAAAAGGAGAGGTTCAGTTGAGTAAGTTAGTAATGATTTTTGCAAGTATGAGTGGAAATACAGAGGAAATGGCTGATCATATTGCCGGCGTGATTCGTGAAACAGAAAATGAAATTGAAGTTATTGATATTATGGAATCACCAGAAGCTTCTATATTAGAACAGTATGATGGAATTATTTTAGGTGCTTACACTTGGGGAGACGGTGACCTTCCTGATGATTTCTTAGATTTTTATGACGCAATGGATTCTATTGATTTAACTGGGAAAAAAGCGGCAGTCTTCGGATCATGTGATTCGGCTTATCCAAAGTACGGCGTAGCGGTTGACATTTTAATAGAAAAGCTACAAGAACGCGGAGCTGCAGTTGTGTTAGAAGGACTAAAAGTAGAATTAACGCCAGAAGATGAAGATGTAGAAAAATGTTTACAGTTTGGAGCTGAATTTGTAAAACACCTTTCTTAATGGCAGAAGGGAGATGAAGAGCAAGTGCACGAGAAAATCGCAATCAAAACGATGACAGATTATCATTTGTATGATTTTATGCGTTGCCCGCATAAATTTTATTTTCGTCATATAAAAAGAAGAGAACCTTCTTCGTTTGAATGGCAACAAATCGCACAAATGATTGTGAATCGAATTATTAACGAATATTACACACTACCTGCGGGCCAACAAACTAAAATCGTACTTTTAATATTAATAGAAAAGTATTGGAAAAAAGTAAGGATTAATATGTTTGCTTCGAAGACGGAGTATTATATTGTGTTAGCGAAGCTAACAGATCACTTATTACAGTTTGTTGAAAGAGATGATAGTCAGACACCGCCGTTATTTTTATATGAAAAATTTCAAACATATATGGAAGAGTTAGGTGTCCACATGTCATTGACATTAGAAGTTGGTGAGTGGAGTACTGAGTCGTTTGTAATTAAAAAGTATGTTGTCGATGCGGATGAGGAAATGCTTGCTCTTTGTCAAAAGTTAATGACAGTATTTAGTTATAAAGCTTTCGGCATTCTTCCAGGAAAAATTGAAGTAATTAATTTAATAGAAGGAACTAAGTACGAGTACATTCCGAAACAGGAAGATATTATAACTGGAATGGCTGATTTATCTAGAATGAAAGAAATGTTACAGCAACCTGAGCATTATACAGAGCGTCAGTTTCGTTCTGAGTGTATAAGTTGTGCATTTCGTAGCGAATGCCAAGGGGAAGAAGTAAAGAAAGAAGCGGAGAAGAAGAAAAATATCGTACATTAAAGGATGCAATGTTGCATCCTTTTTTGTTATTGACATGAAAAGCTTTTCATCATTTACCGTATATTTGTAGCAGATTTTAATAAAGGGAGGAATAATCAATGAAAGATGAAACGAAAGTATTTCAATGGTTAAAAGAACAGAATGCTCCTTTTGGAATTCAACTGCAAATTTTACAGGCATTTCAACTGTATAAAGTTATTGTTGAAATGGATAAAAAGTTAATGTTGTATGAGGAGAGAGAGCATAGGGAGAGAATGTAATCTCATCTCTGTAGTATTACTTTTAGTTGTTCTATACCAGCTATGAATTCAAGTTCATTCTTATTTTCAAAGTTATAAATTATATTATGTAGTAAAGGGCTGTATTGATAAAAGGTAGTGATGCGATGAATGAGTGCCACAAATAGCCGATAAAAAAATCCCCCAGTTCTTTGAGGGATTCTAAAGGTTTTCATTTTGCTGACCAAGTTCTTTTTGAGCAATATATAAATTGCCTTGCTCGACTTGTTTCTGAGTAAGAACAGAATCACCTGCATATCCTTTTTCTGTTTTTACAGTTCTTTTTGAACGATTGGAATTTTGTTTCTTCATATTAATAAATCACCTTCCATCAAAAATAAACGAAAATGATAAGCACGAGTAATACAGCAGCAAAGATGGTAATACCCATTAAAAACGAAGTGTTTTTATATTTAGGTGGCTTATGTACATCTTGCCGATATCCAGGTGAAATTTCAGGGGCGAATTCTTCATCAAATGATTGCTTTTTCTCTTTTTCGTCCATATGCATCCACCTTTCTTTTTCATTATGTTATACGTTCATAGAAAAAATATGCATAAAGAAAACCACCCTCTATCGCGAGCGGTGGTTTTCTGTTGTGTATTGTCTTTGCACTTGAAAGAGGCGGACAAGAAGGAAGATGGCGCCAAATGCTAGACCGATAATAAGACCGATCCAATATCCTTTTGCTGCCCAGTCCGTATACGTTGCTAATATGTAACCGAGAGGGAGACCTATTACCCAATAAGCGATTAATGTCATAATTAAGGCAACATTTACGTCTTTATAACCACGTAGAGCCCCTTGTACAGGCGTTGCAATTGCATCTGAAATTTGAAATAAAATCGCAAATATAAGAAATTCTTTTGCTAAATGATGAACTTGTACATCTGTCGTATAAATAGAAGCAATTTCATCATCAAAGAAGTAAAGAAGAATGGAATACAATAGGGCGAATGCAAGTGCTAAGCCAATTCCAATAAATCCATATTGTTTTGCGTTATTATATCGTTTTGCTCCAACTTCGAATCCAACAGCGATGGTCATTGCCATTGCTAAACTTAAAGGAGTCATATATAACAAGGAAGCGAAGTTCATAGCTGCTTGGTGGGCTGCAATTGTTGTCGTACTAAAATTACTCATCATAAGTGTTACCGCAGCGAAAATACTCGTTTCAAAAAAGATAGCAAATCCGATAGGGACACCAAGTTTTAAGAATTCTTTCCAACTTGAAAGAGAAGGACGATACAATTGTTTAAAGATATGGAAAGATGCAAAAGGCTCTTTCGTACGAATAATTATAACGGTAATAATTAAAATGCACCAATAGGTTGCTGCAGAAGCAATTGCTGCTCCGACACCACCGAGTTTTGGAAAACCGAAATGACCGAAAATTAATACATAATTTAATACTACGTTAATTGGTAATGATAGTAATGTAATGATCATCGTTGTACGAGTTTTTCCTAATGCATCAATAAATCCGCGTAAAACAGTGTAAGTAAATAAAGGAATAATTCCAATTGCAATAATACTTAAAAACTGTGCTGCAATACGTTCCACAGGCTCTTCTAATCGCATGCCGTTTAAAATAGGTGAAACAGCGAAGAATCCGATAAGGATAACAACAAAACTAGCACAAATAGCTAAATATACTGCTTGTATAACAACGTGAGGAACATCCTCTTTTTTCTTAGATCCAACGAGTTGTGCAACAATTGGAGTAGTGGCCATCAAAATGCCTGTTAATCCCGTACTAACTGGAATCCATATACTTGTTCCAATCGCGACACCTGCTAAATCAATAGGGCTTGCATGTCCTGACATTGTCGTATCGAAAAAACTCATTGCAAATAATGACATTTGCGTTACGAAAATCGGGAAAAATAGTAATACAAATTGCTTTAATTTTTGTGAGAATGAATTAGTTTCTTTCATAAAATCCCCTTTCCGCTAAAAAAACAAACTCTTACTATCATACAATTTAATCAAAAAATAGAAAAGAAATACGCGTATACAACATGTACAATCAATAAAAAAAAGATGCACTTTAAAAGGGGATAAGGTATTATGATAAGGTGTGAAAAATTATATATTCGTTATTAAGGAGGCACTACTCGTGGCTGATTGGTTAATTGGAATAATCATGGGTGCTGTTGAAGGTTTAACAGAGTTTTTACCAGTATCATCAACAGGACATATGATTTTAACAGGTCATTTACTTGGATTTAACGACGAGAGAGCGAAAGTTTTCGAAGTTGTTATTCAATTGGGATCGATTTTAGCAGTTGTCGTTATATTTTGGAAGCGTCTATGGTCTTTAGTAGGTATAGGGAAAGTAACAGAAGGACCATCGTTAAATTTATTACATATTATTATCGGGATGATTCCTGCCGGCGTACTTGGCGTATTGTTCCATAGTACGATTAAAGAAGTTTTATTTGGGCCAGGCCCAGTTGTCATTAGCTTAGTGGCTGGTGGTATTTTAATGATTGTTGCTGAGAAGTTTTCAAAACCAAGTACAGCAAGAACATTAGATGAAATCACATATAAGCAAGCATTTACAATCGGAATGTTCCAATGTTTAGCGCTTTGGCCAGGATTTTCTCGTTCTGGTTCTACAATAAGTGGTGGTTTATTAGCTCGCGTGTCACATACAGCGGCGGCTGAATATACATTCATTTTAGCAGTACCAATGATGGTAGCTGCAAGTGGCTTAGATTTAATTAAAAGCTGGGATATATTAAGTGCGGCTGATATACCGTTATTTGCAACAGGATTTATTACAGCATTCATTGTTGCGATGCTTGCAATTGTTTCATTCTTAAAATTATTATCTCGTGTAAAACTAACACCGTTTGCTTACTACCGTTTCATTTTAGCTGCGGTATTCTATTTCTTCATTATGTAATAAAAAAACTGCCGAGTTCGGCAGTTTTTTTATTTTACTACTTTTTCCATCATGCTTTCCATTACATGTTCCCAAAGAGAAGTATCATCGGCTAATGTAGCACGGAAATTAGCGTACATTTCTTTCTGTTTCTCTTCGAATGTTGGATCCTCTTTTTCAGGCAATGTAGCGCGCATTGAAGTTACTAACTCTTGTACTTTTGGAGCGCGTGGTCCCCAAACGGCTTGTTCATTTCCATCTTTATCAATGAAAATAAAGATTGGAATCGCACGAGCTGTTCCATTTGTTAAATATTGATCCATTAATTCTAAGTTTTCATCGCGAATTAATAATGACATTTCAATGTTTGCAACTTCAGAAATTCGTTTCATAACAGGTACGCATAAAAGAGCGTCACCACACCAATCAGCTGTTAATACGATAACACGCCAGCCATCATTTTGACGTTCTTCTAATACAGGAAGTAACTCATTTGGAATTAAAAAGTTATTGTAAATGTGCAGTAGCTCGTATTGATTTACTTTCATTTCATTCACATATGTATCAAAGGACATACCTTTATCAGCCCATTGTAGTAAGTTCATAAATAACACCTCTTTAGTATGATTTGTTTTCATTGTACCAATTTTTATATAGAAAAGCTTGTATTCTTACTCTTTCTTGTCGCTTAATAATTTATTTAATAGAAAAAGGAATAGTACGACACATACTTCAGCAATGTTGGATAGTTGTACGCTCTCTATCCAATCGTCAGCGGTATGAATGACGAACCAATCTAGCGTAATTTCAATGATTGCGAAAAGGGTAATAGAAAGCCAATTTGGCATGTTTTCTGTCATTGGATATAACACTGCCTTGAAGAAACTGAATATGAAAAATATAATACCGTCTAAGAAAGTAATTAATAAAAAAAATAGAAGTAAGGCAGTGCGCGACCTATACTCTACACCAGTAATATGAAAGATTCCTACATATACAAAAAATATAAATGCAAAAATTATAATGAGGAACAGAATAACAAAACCAATAAGCAAAGTTTTATCTTTTAGATTGAAATTAGAAAATTTGTCTTCTTCACCCACTATTCCACCCCCTTTTTTTGGGAAATGCAACTTCATTTTATAATGAAATGTCTATTAAAAAACTACGAATTATGGGAAAATAAGATGACAAAAAGTAAGATTTCATGTAAAATTATTAATAAGGTTTTTATTTAACTAAATGAAATAAAAGGAGCTGTCAAAGTTGTCTCAAAATCGAGAGCAATTAATGGAAGAACTATCGACAAATGTTTTTGCTATGTTCCGCACGTTGCGTAATGATATCGGAAAAATATTTGGTGGTTACATACCGTGGAATGAGTTCATCGTCCTTAGAATATTGAATCGTACGAATAAAGAAATGGTATCACGTGTAGCGAATGAGTTAAATGTGTCGAATAGTCATATTACAGCTGTTACAGAAAAATTAATTAATAAAGGTTTTGTAACTCGTTCACGTTCTACGTCAGATCGACGAGTTGTATATTTGGAGATTACAGAACAAGGAAAAGATTTAGTTGCGAAAATGGAAGGTGCGAAAAAACAATATTTACAAGAAAGATTTTCTACGCTTTCAGAAGAAGAAATGAATATAATGATATCTATTTCTAAAAAACTTATTTAAGTCATTATTAGTAAGAAAACGCTTACGAAGAAAAGATGAAGACTTTCCTTATATGAGGAAGGTCTTCTTTCGTATGTAAAAGATTATAAAAAAGAAAATATGTAACATACTACTAGTAAAGAAAGGGGGCAGAAATATGACAAATCGTAATGGTAGTAAAGGGAGTGGAAATCAAGGCTCACCGAAATCAGGTCAATTTCAGCAAGAGTTTAGTTCTGAATTTGAGACTGGTAATGATAATAAAGGAAAAGAATATCGTTCGAAAAAAGGAAGTAAATCAAAAAAGGAGTGACTAATGTTATATTTAGGTCATAGATGTTAAACTCAATAAAATCAAAGGTAGAAACATATTTGATATGTACAAAATGTTTCTACCTTTTTTATTATAAGGGTATCGCCACATATTACTATTTCCAAGCATACAGTATCGGTTTCTGGATTGATGAACACGAAGAAATAGAATAATCAAATGTCTTCAGAAAAATAAAAACGAGTGTGCACGTAATTTTACTGAAAGATAAGAGAAATGAAGTTTGAGTCTTGAATGAATAATAAATACATGTTGTTAAACAATTATAAGAAAATAAAAAAGGGGTGGGCAATCTACTCCCTTTATCACGATTGTGTAAGCAGAAAAAAATGTTTAATTTCGCTCCTAGGAGTCACTACACTATCAATCTAAAAAACAAATACCCCAATATAAAAATTTCTTCTTTTATATGAGTGTATATAAAAAAATAATTACCTTACAAAATTGTAGTGTATATGTAATCAAATGCGATGGTTATTACTTTTCACGTCACATATAATAAACTCAGAATAAGTGATTAACATATACTTACTCTTTATATAAGATAATATCTATATTAATTCAGTAAGGAGATAATGAAATATGAATGTGATACATATTGGTTTTGGAGATTCTGCTTGTGGTAATTTAAAAAGTGCTTTTAGTAAAAATAATGAATACAAAAACGAACAAATTATTTGTATTAACGAGGATTTTTCAATAGGTCCTATTTATAAATTAGAATCAAATGAGGGAATACAAGAAAGAAAACAGTGGCTGAAAGAAGTTTTAACAAAAACAGGCTCAATCTTAGATAAGGATTATTTAGATTGGATTGAAACAACCCTTAATAAAAATTCACATATTGCAAAAGAAGTTCCAACGGATAGTAAAGTAATTATATGGCATGGTGACAATGCATCTGATCAAATTGGTTTAAGATTTGTAGCATTTTTACTCCAAAATAATAATATTCAATTTGAAGAAGTAAATGTTACAGAGTACAGTCGCCAAATAGAATATAAAGTGCATGATTTACAGAACAAGGAAATCCCGCATGTGATAAAAAGTTTAGGAGAAATGCCTCCAGAATTAACTTTAGATGCTCTTCAATTGAAAAAAAGTATGTCCCCTCTAACGATTGAAAGCCTAATAAATGATTGGGAGAAATGGACTCAAACAAAGGACGTATTAAGAATAATATTAAAAGAGAAAATAGTAGCTGTGCCTGAAGATTATTATGATCTATCTATTTTAGAAAATACATCAAATGAATATCAAAATGCATCCCATGTAGTTGGAGATGTAATGGGAGAGAGTGATCAACGTATAGGAGATACGTATTTAGCTTATCGAGTATATCAATTGATTCAACAAGGGAAATTAAGTTACCAAGGAGATTTAGGATTTTTAGGGAAATTTGAGATTCGTTTACCTTAAATAGCGTATCAACTTAGAAATTTTAAAATACCCCCAAAAGAAAAAAATATATTTTTCTTTTGGGGGTATTCGCTTTTCTTAAATTGATAGTGATGTGATGCTATCCCTATCAATTATCACTGTTATCTAATATTGGATGCTTGTCAGTTTTTTTATGTTTATATATTATTCACTTGTATCTGTATCAAATTTTACCATTACTTTTAATAATATAGATAAAATAATTGTGGACACAATAGCTACAATTAAAATACCATGAGGAGATAATTCAACTGAAGTTAATCCGATTTTTGCGATGCCAAAGTATCCTACATATGTTGAAAGGAATGTTGAAGCTATTGAGATTGTAAAACCTAAAAATCCTAATTCCTCTAATTTCTTTTCAGGCAATCCACATTGACTTAAAATCTTTGTGAAAATAGCCGCTACGATAAATAATCCAAAAGATAAAATGAATAATGACATTACTCCAGGATATGCAATTTCATCTGGCATCCATTTTCCCAATGCTAGCATTAAAAATGCCGGAAGGAAAAGCGGTAAAACTAACCCTAAAATCATAACCACAATTTCCATTTTATTTGGTGTTTCATTATTATTTTGTGTACTCATAAGCCTTCCTAAAAATTAGTATAAATGATAATCTCCTAAAGAGTTCAATATATAATATCACATTAAATACATGGATTTAATATTATTTTTTATTCAGAAAATGCAAGAGGAGTGGGGAACCCACTCCTTTTATTACGACAATTTATGCTGCTAATTCATTTTTATCCCTAGAAACTTTATGCTTCCTTTTACGGCCAATTTACGCTTCTAATTTCGTTAAACAATTAGATAATCATATACAAAAATTAGCGTTTTCTGGTCAGTTTATGGATAGTTGCTCTTTAAATATTACAGAAAAAACGTTATATCAAAGCAACATATTTGTCGCTTTGATAAATGTAATGATCAAAACCATAAAAATAGGTGTATCAAGCAAAATGCCGATACAACTTAAAACTACATTATTAAACAACGTGCGTCGTCGTGTAGTATATCTTGTATATCTTTAATTACTTTAGATTCAGTATTACATATTATCGCCCTCGTTTTTATTTTTTATAGTTTTCATTTCTCTCTTGCTAATCTCTTTTTTAGCTGATTAATAGAAATCGCTTCAGCTTTGGCCGTTGTTTTACCAAAGTTACTTTTTGTTTTTAAAGCTCTCTCACTTACTATTCCCATTCTATCAATGTGTTCTTTAATCGACTTTTGCGTTACATTACAATATTTACTTGCCATTCTAATCGCTTCTGACTTTGTTTGCATGTAGATGGTCATTCCATTTACAGCAAACAAAATAGCCCGAAACACCTTTTTCTCCACAACTACACGGTTTTTCCTTAAATACTGAGTTAATTGTGCAAAATTAGCATCTTTTACTTGCTCGTCTGTACTTTTAGTAACCTCAGTTTCTATTTTCACTTCAATTTTGGTAGATTTTAAAGTCTGTTTTTTAGTAGAAACAGCTTTATTCTTTTTTTTACGATTTTCTTCAAAATGATAAATCAATCCATAACTATCTGCACTGACAGTAATTCTGGAGGGAGCTTTATAATTATCTTCTGCGCCCCACTTCGCATACGCGGATGGAATACGTTCATCAATATACATTGCAATATCTTTAATGATTTTATCCCTAGTATATGTTCCAACAAGATATCGCTCTGGCATTTTTCGAAGTGCATCAGCTGCTAGTTCATATCGATTCATCATATTTAAATCATAAATATTTCTCGATTCTTTTGACATTATTCCATTTTTAACAATCTCATGTGCAATAATCTGCCCCAGTTTTATAGTGAAGCTTCTTTTTTCGGGTAAATATTCAAACAAAAGACTTCCCTCCCATCAATATCTTTATCGTAAGTACCGATATATTTCTCTAAGTCTTTGTTTCGCCCTAGCATCTAACAAATCTCGCGTTTTTTGCTTATCTTTTAAATACACAGACATGTATATTGAATGTGAAATAGCATGCAATTCACACCCATCTTCCGCAGTGACACCTCTTGTTATTTTCTATCTTTCAGTAGAACAGAAAAGAGGTCTACCGCAAAGAAAAAATCTTACAATTATACTCCTTTTTCAATAACAACTAATCTGCAAAACCGTTGTCCTGTAAAATCAGTTCTGATACATTTGACTTTTCTATTAACCAATAGTTGAACTTTCAGAGAACATTTTCTCCCGTACCATTTGGTCTTACCTGTTGTAACATTAGACAAATAACATTTTAATTCATTGCCACAGTCACAGCGAAATAGCCACTGAGTGGTTATATTTAGGTCATAGATGTTAAACCCAATAAAAAGGCAGGAACGTATTTGATATGTACAAAATGTTCCTACCTTTTTATTATCGTGGTATCGCCACACATTCTTAAGTTGATGGATATGGGTGCTACCCTATAAAAAAAGATACCCTAAGGTACCTTCCTTCGACTTGAGCATCAAATCTATGTATTGAAGAAATTTAGAAAGGATAAATACAAAAAGGGGACTTCTAACTATAATTTATGTTAGCTTCTTATCCATATTCACTTCTCCCATCTAAATAAATTTTTACCATGTTAAGTTTTTTACTCATTGAGAGATATGTTTAAAATCTATATTTTATTGAAATTTGCTTCTTATGTAAGAAGCTATATGATCATAATCTCCATAGATAAACTTTTCATTAATTCCTATAAAATCGAGTTCATTAAGAATTTTTTCTTTATTGTTAACAACAATCACAACTTCTGGCCAAATTTTTTGACGAGATAGGAAGGATGTTTTTATTTTCTCATCAATATAATTTAAATAATTTTGATATATAAACAATCCCTGTTGATTTCGTCCTCGCTCAAAACTTAAGATGGGTGCATATTTAAAAATAGGCATTATAGTTTTAAACCAGATAACATGTTGACTAATATCTTCTAGTATATTTTTGAAAAATATTTGAAGAATTGCTGTATATAAAAACACATCTTTATGAACATCGTCTATTTGATCGTGTATTTTTTGTAGTTCTTCATTATATTTTATAATTTTATCAACATAACACGTTGTTATAGTTTTATTACATCCCTCTTGGGGAGGGATATCTTTAGGAATATGTTGTTCACCTGACAGGTTTCCGAAATAATTATGGTGTTCTTTAGCTATATTCTCTAGGAATTGATAAAATTGCTCTGGATGCTTATCCTTAAATTCTAAGAAAACACTGTACATATCAATAAATATATTACGTCTATTAAGAGCGAATAATTCTAACACGTTGTCATCCTCATATTTAGCTAAAATGTTTGTTATATCAACGAATGAGTCCTTAAATAAATATACGAAACCACGGGTAGCATCAAGACCTTCTTCGTTGTTTTCAGGAACTTTGAATTCTTGACACGCAAAATACAATGACACCAATGGAGAGGTAGTTATATCTATTAGATTAGTCGGAATCCCATGATGCTGTGAAAAGGCAGAAAAATACATTCGTTCGTCAGGGGATAGTTTATGCCAAACTTCTCGCTTGAACTCTTTTTTCATATTGAAAAATGGATATTTATCCGGAAATTTTACCTTTGCATTATGGACTGGGTTACCTCTTAATGCTGACGATACTGTATCCTTGTAATTTGTAGGCTCCCCTCTAAAATAAAAACCTTCAAACTTCCCATCAGAAAATAATTTTATATAACTTGCTAAATCATCCACTTCAATTTCTTCAGGCGTAGGGAGAACACCTTCTAATTCACGTTGCGAATATCGCTTTTTATTTGTCATAATAACCTCCAAAATTCAATTAATAAAAACACTCTTTCGAGTGCCGCTACTCACTTCACTACCATAGCCATAACCTCTTTATATTTTAAACTCATCATCTATAATATCACCATTCATTTGGACTATAAATGACCGCATTTACTACTAAAACATCCTATTTATGTCAGGGTCCCAATAATTTATAATGTAATATATGGATGAAATTGCAATCTAATAATAATGACAGATGGTAACGATTATAGAAATGGAGTGATTAATGTGCAAGATTTACGGCTTACTGAGGGACTTGTAAGTATAATTAACCAAAAATTTGAATATCTGAAGAAAGTATCGGATCAAGAACTGTTTTTAGAAATTATACCGTTATATAATTTTCTGTTATCAACCCCACAAGTTCTTGGCATAATTCAAAAGTCAAATATAGAATTACAAAATGAAATAAACCATTTTAACATTTTGGAGAAAGAAGTCCAACAGGAAATAAAAAAGCTAAAGGATATCTTTGTTTCAAAGTATCCAGATTTAGACGATCTAGACTGTGAAACCCCAATGCTCCCTGAAATGTTTATGAATTATCACTTTAGTTTTAAACGGTTTGAAAACCTGTTGAATGGCATTTGGGAAGGTATTGATAGAGCCACCCCAGTTGAAAGTCCGTCTCTTTACGATAATCAAAGTAACATAAAAAAAGCGTTACATATTTTAGAGTCAAAAGTTAATCAGAAGATACAGGAGTTAGAAGCTAACGGACAGAGCCACTCAGAAGATGTTAATCTTTTTTTTCTCAACTTAAAGAATGTGGCTAATCGTTATGACTATGCCTACAAAAAACTAATTAACTATAAACGGGTGTCGTTTAGTTCGTCAATGAATTATGTTGAGCGTTTGGTGAAAGAAATTAATCCTGAACCTCAAATTTGTAATACAGTGGAAGATTTATTGAGTACAATGTCGCTACCACCCACATTTGAAGATGCTAGAAATACAGTATACAAAGATTGGATCCCATCAATTGGATTGGTTGACACAGTCCGTCGGCATCTTGAAAGAGTCCATGCTGGACTATTGAATGGAGTAACTCAAAACTTACTACATGAACAAGTGATTTCGAAGTATAAAACACGTTGTATGTGGTATGACAAAGCACGAACGCGATCACTTTTACTTGACAAAGATGGAGAACTTATTCGTGGAAAGGAAGACACATTAGTTAAAGAAATGGCTAGATATCTTTTTGATAACGGATATCCAGTTTTATTCCATGTACAGACAGAGAATTTGGAAACGGATCTTATGGATCCGTCCCAAAAATACCCGCTGCTAATTGAGGGAAAGGCTTATTCGAGTTCAGTCAAAAGTGATCTTCTTCGTGGTATAGCTCAGTTACACGCCTATATGAATAACTTTGAGACAACACATTACTACATTCCTGATGCGTATTTTGTTGTCTTTAGAATATCTGGTCCAGTATATGATTTCCCAAAAGAAATACTGACTAATCGTTATCGTATTATTCCTGTAATTATAGACCTTGGCGATTCATCTGTTAGCGGTAGTAGACAGCAGAATCAACCGATTATCATAAAATATGAAGACATAATTCATCAAATTGAGAAAGAGGAGAACCAACAATAATAGACGACTCTCATTAGGAGCCTCACGCCATAACCCTCAAGCTAAGACTTTAAAGTATCCCCTAAGCGGAAGTTTTTTTGTTTTTATAGTAACGAAGTTTGGGGGCATTATAAAATTCTTAAGTTGATGGGCATGTGGCGAGGCCACATACTAAGAGCAGATAATTATTATTAATTCCTTAATCCTTATTTTTCCTGTATATTTTATTTATGGTAATTATCTGATGATAAAGGGGATATGGATTAATATGAAGTTGCATTCTATTTGTATTGAAGGTTTTCGAAGACATACTAAAACAGAAATTTTATTTTCAGACACTACTTTTTTGATAGGATCTAATAACGTTGGCAAAAGTTCAATTTTAAAAGCTTTAGATTATTTACTGACAGATAAGAAAAAAATTTCAGAGCATGATTATTTTTGTATTTTAAATGAAAATAAAGAAAATCAAAGATTAACAGATGAAGTTGTAATTACTGCTGAATTTAGAAATGTACCCATTGAAGCCGTGGAATGGAAAGGATTTAATAGACAACGCTTATTTGAGTATGATGTTCCTGAAGATTCTAATGAAACAGGCTTAAAAATCTATTATCGTAAAACATATAAATTAGGATCTCAGACTCCTATAATAGAAATGCAACAATATAAACTTGAATTGAAAGCACAATTTTTAAATTGCAGTAAAGTTCAAGATTACATAGATGCTGGTTTAAGTGAAGAAGATGCTGGGGAATTTTTCATTGGAAAAACTAAAAATCAAAAAATTACAGGTAGTGTGTTAAAAGATTTAGAAGATATTGCTCCCGAAGAGTTGTTTGATATTAATAAAAGTGAAACGATATGGTTTGAAAATCCAGGAGGGATTTCTGGGAATGTATTAACTAAATTACCTAAATTTCTGTTAATACCGGATCAAGCTAAAACTGAGGAACTTTCAGGGAACAAAGGTGCTTTGATAACAACATTGAATAGTTTATTTGAAGATGTAAGAAATTCATCTTCAAATTTCGAGAAAGCACAATATTATTTAGAGGAATTAGCAAAAGAATTAGACCCTAAAGATGAAGAAAGTGAATTTGCTCAAATGCTTTCTGGATTGAATAAAGTGGTTGGTGATGTATTTCCAGAGACAACTTTTCTTGCTCAAGCAAATCTTTCTAATCCTGATGAAGTTATAACTCCTAAATTTGATATTCAGTTAGGAAGTAATGTAAATACTAGTGTTGATAATCAAGGTGCTGGTGTTATTAGATCTTCAATTTTTGCGATGTTAAGATATAGAAGTATGAGGGAAAATAAGCTTAAACGTCAAAAGAAAGAGTATGTAAGACCTTTATTAATTGCTTTTGAAGAACCAGAGATTTATTTACATCCTAAAGCTTCTCAACAAATGAGAGATACTATTTATGAATTGTCATCTGATCTTAATAATCAAATTGTGGCGACTACTCACTCTCCATATATGATTGATTTAAGTAAAAACTCGTCTCAAGTTTTAAATTCTCTTTATACAGTAACATCAAAGTATAAAGGAACGGATTTCTTCATAGATGAAGTAATAGCAAATCCTTTTAATGTAGGTCAAGCATTTAAAGAATTAGTAAACGATGATAAAAGTTATGTTAAAATGCTACTAAAAGTTGATGATAGTATTGCGAAAGTGTTTTTTGCAAAGAATGTTTTGATTATAGAAGGCGATACTGAGGAAATTGTTATTAAAGAAACTATTTCAAGAATGCCTGAGGAATTAAGAAAAATATTTTCATATGATTGGGAAATTGTAAAAGCTAGAGGTAAGGCAATAATTATTTCTCTAGTGAAATATCTGAGAGCTTTAGGAATTAATCCTTATGTTATTCATGATAGGGATATTAATACACCAAGGGCATCTCAATTTAATGATCCTATACTTGAAGCTTTGGGTGATGAAAATAAACATAAGAGAATAATGTTAGAAGAGTGTATAGAGGATATTTTAGGATATAATTCACCAAGTCGTGATAAACCTGTTAAAGCCTATAAACATATCACTGAAAATTGGGATGATAACTGGGATGGTGTAAATTCACAGTGGAAAAATATAATCGGAGGATTATTAATTTCTAGTGTCCAAGGTGAAGCACTCAAGGAAGTTGCGGGTACCATAGAGGGCTTCTTTAAGGAACAGGAATGACTGCCCATCAAGCTAAAAATTTATAGTACCCCCAGAACGAAATTTTGTACTAACTTGTAACAAAACGCTCATGTTTTCATTTTGAGGTATTTTCATTTCTTAGCTTGATGGTGATATAGCCATCAAGCTAAGAAACACACTCTTCTCCAAGACGATAAAAATGAAATTCGGTGCTATAAAAACACAAAATTTCTATTTCATTACGCTATTTATTTTCCCTTTATAGTATTTCACTAATTTATATTCAGGAATCTAAATTTTCAACTCATTATTAAATTACATTAGCAATTAGATAAAAAAACTCATTTTGATTATAAAATAATAAAAAAGAACGAACAGATTAACGTAAGTAGTTCAGATAACGTGGAAAAACAATAGAATTAGTATTCGAAGTCGAGTATGAAATCGCAAAGGTTTTATACTCGATTTTTTATTTAAATGTAAAGGTTCTACTTGCCTTCATTATTGAATTAACAAGTAAATAACATACCAATTAACAGCGTGACAACAGTTATTGTCAATTCTTTATTTTGGGCGCGATTAAGGTTGCCATTTAAGGTGTTAAAAAACAAAGGAAAGGAATAGGTAATTTATATTAAAGTATAAAGAGAAGTAAAATTGCTCTTGTTCAGTTAACGGGACAGGTTACTAGAAGAAGAAGTTTTTTATTATAAAACAAATAATTTTAGTCACGAATGATTTTTACATTTGTATTAAAAGAAACAACCCTTTAGTTCTTTTAGTTTTATTCAACTTTTGTTGCGCTTCTGGAAACAGAATTAATAAACATTAAATTTAGTTTATTCTACCTTTTTAGGCTCGGTAATAACATTTTATCTGCTATAATATTACAAAAATAAAATCTGGGGGATAAATTATGGCGTGGGATAATATTGACACAGAAACAAAAAATAAAATATTTCAATTTATTGAGAATGTTGATAAACAATGTAGAGAAGATATGAATTTGGGATTGATAACATCTGAACGTGATTATGTTTCAAGATTAATGAACCACTTTACTTATCCTAAAGGTATTGGAGCCGGAAAAATTGGTTCTATAAGCATAAATAATAAATCTTTTAAGTGGGTTTGTAGGGTAAATCCGCCTGAGATAGAAACATTCTTTGGGGCAGATGCAATGATTATCTTTAAATATTGGGATAAAAACGGATATGATAGTTACAAAGTTTGTTTGTTTGAGGCAAAATGGATAATTGATTCAAATGGACGTGCTAGACAAAATATAGACACAGCGGATACATCATTACGTATATCACATTATCATACTCAACTTGAGCGTCAGATGAATCTTAGTAATGATTTCATTAAGTTTTCTATGTATATAAATGCAAATCCAATAGGAAATCAGGTTACTAATCATCCGAAATTTAATCTTAATGGAGCCACTTGTGCTTGGAGTAGTGATGCCTACGATTTCTCAAACTTTGCAAGAAAAGGGTATCGTGCCTCAGATATAAAGTGGGTGGCAAGAGATTTTTATGGTTTTTCGCTATGGATGAAATTTGAAAAACGTGCAGGGTTTGTTACACTTCGTGAAATTACAGAAGAAATTCTTAGCTGTAATCAAGGAAAGCCAATAAGAGATATTAAGTCCGCTTTTGAAAGTGCACCAATTTCTGTTGCTGCACGTAATGAACTAAATACTTTCATTAATAATTCGGGTATATAATAAATAAACAATATGATTGTGAAGTAATACACTTAAACTATCGGGTACTTTAATTGAAGAAGCCACCTAAAAAAACAGCTCGGAGCAATAAACTCTGAGCTGTTTTTCGTGCTATTTACTGTGTGATTTAACCTGTAAATTCAAATGTTATTTTAGGTTTTCTCCACAATAACTGAACTACTTAAGATTAACGTTCGTTCTTTTTTATTCTTATGAATTTACTTTCAAATATAATTTTTCTATTTTACCATCCATAAAATGAAATTTCATAATTCCAGTTTCTTTTATATTTTGACTTTCTGGGGAGAATTTTGCCAATTCTTCTTTGAAAGTTAAATATTCAGTATATTCAACGGATATATAATCTTCCATTTCAATTAGATTATTGATAACCCATCTATTAGAATGAATCATAAGCCAGTATACCACCATGAATTCTTCAAAATTTCTCCTATCCAAAATATTAGATTTTTTTGTAGCGTTATTTATAGAATGAAAGGTAAAATGTGTAGTTATAAGTTCTTCTAATATGTTGAAATTGTGTTGAGTAAGGAATTCATTAAACCAAGTTGTAATAATTCCTTGTTTTTCTAGGATGTTCATAAGCGCCTCCATAAAATTGAAAAAATAGAAGGAAGTGGCGTATGCGATTAAATAAGGTTTATACAACCCTTTGAAGAAAGAGTAATAGACTCCTAAGAGTTTTCTCTTTCTCAATTATTTGCAGGTGTTCTTCTATTCTTTTCTTTCTTAGTTATTCTTATTCAATTTCATTAAGATTTTCTATTTCAGTAAGAAATCAGTATACCATTCTATATAAAAAATAGTGAACTACAATTATAATTATTATATTACATAAGGAAACATAAATTAGAACTAAAAAAGCTTTAAAATGATAAGTGTTTTATACAGTTAATAATGTATACTGGAGGACCAATTAAATGAGTGCTATTAATAATAAAATTGCAGGTGAAAATATAAGGGTATTCATTGAATCTAGAGAATTAAAGAATTCATGGGTAATGGAGAGAACTGGCATTGGGGAGAATGCTTTTTATGATATGTTGAACGGCAAGGATAACATAGAAGAGCATATAAAGAAGTTAAGTAATTTTTTTAAAATAGATAATCCTATGTACTTTTATAAAACTGATTATGACTATGCTAAGCCTAAAAACCCCTTGGATCGTAAAAAGAAAGTTGCTGATGGGGAGAATAATCACAACCTGAGGGACGGTATAGAAGTATTCTTTGATTTTGTAGAATTAATGGATGTATTAAAAGCCATGCAAGAAGAATAAAGACAGAGAAGATTAATTAATCCTCTCTGTTTTATTGTATTTGTTACATTAATAATAATAGTGCCAAACATCTATCTAATGCATTACGAGGTATTCTTCGGTCTGTTATGTGCGGTCTTACTTTATAACTTTGAAAAGTAATCTGTAAGCTTTTCATTTTCTCTTTCACGTAATCGCTTATTTTCCTCTTCGAGCTCTTTTTTTCTTTTTTCCAACTTTTCAATCTTTCTTTTAAGAGATGCAATTATGGCATTTTGATTACTTTCATCCCGTTTAATTCTAGAGTCTTCAAATGCTTTTTCTTGTTGATTACGTAAGAATTTAATGCGTTCTTTTAGTTCTGGGTGATTATAAAGCGTAGCTTTACTTACACCAGCTTCTTCCGCCACACTGTTAAAGTTAATAGCCTTCGAAATCTTTGTTAGGCGTTTAATAGCTGCCTCAACTTTAATTTTAGTTGTTTGCTTTCTTTTTTCGTGTAGCTGCCTTAATTGCTCTTCACGGTTAAAATTATCCACGTTTAACACCTTTCCTTTTCTTGCTCCTTAATTGTCCCTTCACACGTTCAAAACGTCCAAAAATGACATTTCCGTTTTTAATCGTTTCGTAAATGTTTTTGTATCTTTCTAAGTTCTTTTCGTTTGCTTCGACCATATCTTGGCGACCATATTCCTTTGAAGCTTCAATTATTTTAGTTGTACTTTCTATATGTAGTTCATATTTTTTTTTATCAAAGCTTGTCATACCTACCGCTAAGTCAAAACAAGGTTTTCCGTCGTTTGCTGTAAGGCAAGGGGGCTCTACCGCTAATGGACAATTACCATTAACTCGAGCACGACACGTCCCGTAAGGATTGTCCAATGCATTTAGTTTCTCGTCTTTCCACATCATATCCATAATGTCTTCCGGAATGTCCTGAGTCTCGGATACCTGATGAATTTCACCATTCAAATCAAAGCTAAAAACGCCTTTTTTAACGACCTCTTCAAAAGCCTTACGCTTCGTGTCGTCCAATAAACGAGCATATCGCAATGTCATTTCAGGTGATGCGTGTGCTAATAATTCCTGAACGGTTAAAATATCAGCTCCGCCATTTAACATCTTTACTGCATAAGTGTGTCTAAATTGATGATTTTTAAAGTGAAAAACATTCCCCATTTCATCAGTTATATTCTTTTCGATTATTAGTTGGTTAATTTTTTCTCGTACCCACGTCTGAGAATACGGCTTTCCCTTACGGGAACCTTGATAACGGACAAAAATATATTTTTGGGGATTATTATCATCATTACTGCGTTCCTTGGAATTATGGATTAAAACGGCAACTATATCGGCTAATTGTTCATCAATGGGCACTTTATGGTCTTTTGTATAGGTTTTTTCAATATCCGTTACAATCCAGTATTTACCATTTAACCTATCCAAAGAATTTTGAGTCAAACCAAGAGTATCACCAATACGCAACCCGGTTTTATAAGCTACCCAAACGATTGGCTGAACCTCTGGATGAAGATCGTTAATGTGTGCAAACAATTGCTCCAGTACATAATCAGGAATGTAATCAATATCATCATCGGATTTCTTACCTAATTTTGGATAATCCTGAGAATAAATTAGTCTAGAAATGGATTTCTTAGGTGCAATAATGTATTCAAAATGTTGGGTATCCTTTAAAAAGGTATAAACTAAAGTTAGATTTTCAGATATATATCGCTTTGGATTAGCGTTTTTAGATTTTAAATTATTTTTTGCATGATAATGAAGATACTCTAAATAGTTTTCGATATGTTTTCTTGTAAGAGTATTCAGAGTACTCCAGTTAGGTTCTAGTTGACTGATAAAATTCAGAAAATTCCTAACGAATTTTAAATAATTCACAGCTGAATTCCACGAAAGTTGCTTTCCGCCTAGTAATCTAGTTTTAATATATTTTTTAAAATGCTGTTTAAAAACATCGTTATGAATATTTGTAAAATCCAAATAATACCGGGTGCCAGAAGCAATGTATGAGATCCCATACTTCTTATTTAACACCCTGACATCCCATCTATCTTTTTCCCATTCATTCCGTGTATCTGTCATATAAAGTAATTTCTTATACATATTTTTCAAGAAGCTTGCTACTGATGTTTTAACGTTATATTCACCATACATGAGGTTCTTTATTGATGCAGTAGTTTTAAAGCTGTTATTATCCAACCACCAAATCCACTCTTTTTCCGCTTTACCAATATTTAAATCAAGTAAGGAATGTAGTTGAGGGTGTTTTTCATTTAGAAATTGAATCATTTTTTTTAAATACGAGTTGTAGCTCATAAATACAGTGTTAAGACTTAACTCATCGTTAAAAAGATCGCAATAGAATACAAATTTCAACTCTTGGGATATTGTAATGCGCTCAGTAGCGAACTTTAATTGTGTTGTCTTTCCCTTAAATTTGTTAAAGCGTTCTTTAAAGTTAGGAATTTGAGCAATATCATTCACATTCCATATATCATTGATAAGAAAATAATCATCTTTCACAAGCCGTCTTTTTACTGTACCATCGTTGGATATTTCCTTCACCTCATAAGAGGCGAGAGTAGAAGTAATTAAGTCCCAATATTCACTTTGCGGAATTAGATGATTTGCTATATTTTTTTTCAAAGCTTTTCCTCCTAAAACACTTGTCTAGTTTCAAATTAAAAAGGAAACGCTTCGTCAGGGATACCTAAGGAAAAGTCGTCCTTTTAGTTATCTATTTTGGATCCAATCTCAAAAGCGTGAGCTGCCTTTTCCCAATCCTCACGGATTTCATCGTCAGAAGGGTGAACATATAGATTGATCGTTGTTTGGACTTGCGAATGTCCCAAACGCTCTTGCACCATTTTAATGTTTTTCGTTTCGAGATAGTAAATAGTTCCGTGAGTATGACGAAATAAATGTGGGGTTATATGAATGCCTGTTTTTCTCTCAATCTCTTTAAAGGTGGCATATACATCCGAATAGGTCATTGGTTCACCAGGATTGTTCCCCCAAAGCTTCACAAAAACAAAGTTATGGTCTGGGTTATAGTCATCAATCACTTCATACAAATAGTCATCATATAAGTCCATTAGTGACTGAGAAACTTCTAATTTCCGGGATCCTGTTTTTAACTTACCGCCATTAGGTAATTCCCCCCTATCTGTCAATTTGAGCTTATGTTTTCTTTGTTTGGCATCAAATTGAAAATCTTCAAGGAATAAAGAGAGCGCTTCGCCAATACGTAAACCTGTTTCAAATAGCAAAAGAACCAGAAAGCGATCTCTAATATTCGTAGTTGAATGATAGATAGTTTCAACTTGTTCTTTTGTAAATATCTTTATTTTTTCTTTGGGTTCTTTTAATTTAAGGATGTTTTTGGAGTAGGGTTTCCCCTCGTTGACGTGATGTAAGAAGCTCTTGTATCCATTTGCACCGGCACCAGTAAACATCTTTTTCATTAGCTTTTCGACTATATCTGAATCGATTAGCTCGCTACGATACAAATAGTCATAAAAGTTGGTTACGGCACTGATGTAGTTGTTTACTGTTTTCTCAGTTAGTTGTTTGGGTTCTTTTTCTTTATTCTGTTTTTTGGGTACTTTGTAAGGAGTGACCTTGTTGTTCCTATATGGGTTTCTAAGCCAGGCCACATAGTTAGACAGAATCTCAAAATTGACTTGTTGGTAATCAATTTTTATTTGTTGTAAGTATGTAAAATAATGTTTTAAAGCCGTACAGTAGGTCTTTAAAGTATTGCTTTTACTCTCATTGTTATAGAGATGTTTCATATACTTAGCTACTGGTACAACAGGTACTCCCTCGGAATCCAATAGAAGGAACGCCCTTCTTTTACCAGTGGTTATTTCTTGAACCCTCATTAAAACACTCTCCTATCCCTTGTTTATCATTAAGAGTACCTTTAATTATAATATTGTATGATTAAAGGTAACCGCACCGAGGCTTTATCCTCCTCCTAAAGCCAAACAAACGACTCAAATTACATATCTATATTATACTGATTAAACTAAATATTCAATCTTTATTTATTTCATTTATTATGTAAATAAAAAAGGATAATCAGCCCCATAATAGACTAACTATCCTGTAAATTATTATCTGAATTTAAATTAATTCACTCCTTTTTTGATTTAAGATGCTGCAGATTGATCCGTATTATATTTTTCTTCTGATTTTGCGACAATCATTGCGCAAATTGCATCACCAGAAATGTTTACAGCTGTTCGTGACATATCTAGAATACGGTCAATACCGATAATTAAGGCGATACCTTCTACTGGTAGATTTACTTGATTTAAAACCATCGTCAGCATTACTAGTCCAACACCTGGTACGCCCGCAGTGCCGATACTAGCTAGTACAGCAGTTAATACGACGATAGCTAATTGGGACATAGTAAGTTCAACACCATATACTTGAGCGATAAACACAGTTGCTACGCCTTGCATAATGGCAGTACCATCCATATTAATCGTTGCACCTAGTGGTTGTACAAAAGAACTTATCGCTTTTGGAACGCCAAGTTTTTCTTGTGCTGTTTTCATTGCAAACGGAAGAGATGCATTAGAGCTAGATGTACTAAATCCAATTGCCATTACCGGTCCGAAATGTTTAAAGAAACGGACAATGCTTTCTTTTGCTAATACCTTTAATAATCCGCCATAGACGAAGACGCCGTGAATAATAAGTACTAGCATAACGACAATCATATACTTGAACATCGCAGCGACGCCTGCAAGACCCATTTTCCCAACGGATGAAGCAAGCAACCCAAATGTTCCGATTGGAGCTAATTTCATAACGAGATTAACAAGATACGTCATTAATTCGTTGCCCTGTTCAAGTAATGAATGAATACCTTGGACACGTTTTCCTAAAATAGCTATACCAAGTCCAATTAATACGGCAAAGGCAATAATTTGTAACATGTTTCCATCAGCCATCGCTTTTGCTGGGTTATCTGGTACGATATTTAGCAATGTATCAACGAAAGATGTTTCGGTTTTTGCACCTTCATATTTCAGCCCTTCGGTTTTAAAATTACCACCAGATCCTGGTTGTATAATAAGTGCAAATGTAACTGCAATAGAGATGGCAACGGCTGTAGTTACAAGAAAGAATGAAATTGATTTTAAGCCGATTCTTCCAAGTTGCTTCGGGTCCCCAAGCCCAGCAGCTCCAAGTACGATAGAAATGAATACAACAGGAACAACTAGCATTTTAATGAGGCGAATAAACAATTGACCAAGTGGATTGAATACATATTGATTTAATGGTTCAAAAATGGATGGTGCAGCTAAATTTAAAGTGAGTCCGACAACTAAACCGAGAAATAATGCAATTAAGATTGCTTTTGTTTGTTTCAATAAAACCCCCTCCTTATTTTTGTGAAATTACTTTCTAAATTAATTGTACCGAAAAATTACCTATTTTGACAGTTTTTTCTGAATATTTTGTATAAAAGTATCTATTTAAATATAGATTGCCTTTGCTAAAGTAAGCGGAAAAAGTTAAATAATCTATTTAGAAAACAAAATAGACCATCGCATAGGATGGTCTAGGGAAGGGGACAATTTATGTCAATTTAATTAGGGATGGAAGTTGTTCAAGACACTGGGGAATGTCTTATAAATTAGGGAGGAACAACTTCGATACATATACTATAAAAGGTGGATGTGACCCCTATGTGAACATAGAGTGAAAGAGAGAGGGAGTTTTAAATAAATGGTAGAGTAAACAAAAAAATAAGACCATCGCAAATGATGGCCTAAGGAAGGGGACAATTTATGTCAATTTAATTAGGGATGGAAGTTGT
>NZ_MAOE01000120.1 GCF_001884185.1 Bacillus albus | reverse complement strand
TCGACCCCGGTCGGGACCGCCATTTTATATAAAGAAAAGAAAAGAACGAAACATGTTGTTTCGTATTTTTTTATTTGTTTTAACAAAAAACTAATAAAGACAGTCAAACTATCCTTAGGAAACCTCCTAAGGACTTTTTTATATATTCAAAACCTGTATAATAAAGAGCAGAGAACATTGTGAGTAAAGTAGGTGAAGTCTGTGAGTAAATATGAAATAACAACAAAATCATCTGAGGAAACACAAAGATTATCAGAAAAACTAGGTGAACTTGTAGAGGCGAAAGATGTAATTATTTTAGAAGGAGATCTAGGGGCTGGTAAGACGACTTTTACAAAAGGACTAGCAAAAGGTCTTGGAGTAAAAAGAGTTGTAAATAGCCCTACCTTTAATATTATTAAAGAATATAAAGGAAGATTACCACTATATCATATGGACGTGTATCGCTTAGCAGAAAGTGAAGAGGACTTAGGGTTTGATGAGTATTTCTACGGTGAAGGAATTACGGTAGTAGAATGGGCTCATTTAATAGAAGCATATTTACCAAATGAGAAATTACAAATTAGTTTATTCCATGCTGGAGATGATACAAGAAACATTGTACTCGAGCCAGTTGGAGATCGCTATATTAGATTATGTGAGGAGCTACTACAAGATGAAAGTACTAGCAATTGATACTTCAAATTACGTAATGGGTGTATCCCTTATTGAAGAAGGAAACGTAATTGGGGAAATCATTACAAACTTAACAAAAAACCATTCTGTACGTCTTATGCCAGCTGTAGAACAACTGTTAAAAGAATGCGGTGTAAAACCGAAAGAATTAACGAAAATAGTAGTGGCTGCGGGACCAGGATCATATACAGGTGTTCGCATAGGTGTGACAGCTGCCAAAACATTAGCTTGGTCACTTCAAATACCAATTGTAGGTGTATCAAGTTTAGAAGTAGTGGCTGCAAACGGAGCGAATTTTGATGGGTTAATCTGTCCTTTATTCGATGGAAGACGCGGACAAATTTATACGGGGCTATATACATATGAAGGAGAGAAGTTAACTTCTATAGAAGAAGACCGAATTATCCTTATTGTAGACTGGTTGCAAATGTTAAAAGATAAAGGAAAGCCTGTTTTATTTCTTGGTAACGATGTTAAATTGCATAAAGAAACGATTATCGAACATTTAGGCGATCAAGCTGTATTTGCTCCTTTCACTAAAAATAACCCAAGACCAAGTGAGTTAGCGTTCTTAGGATTGCAAAAAGAAGAACAAGATGTACATTCATTTGTTCCTAGTTACCTTCGTTTAGCTGAAGCTGAAACAAAGTGGTTAGAAAGTCAAAACAAGTAGGGGTTTGCAGAGGATGGATATGATATTTAGAAAGATGGAACTCGATGATATTGCTCAAATTGTAGCTATTGAAGAAGCATCTTTTTCAACTCCTTGGACTGCAGATGCCTTTCACCGTGAGTTAACGATGAATGAACATGCACATTATGTTGTGCTAGAAAAAGATGGTCGTGTAATTGGGTATTGTGGATTGTGGATAATTATTGATGAATCACATATAACAAATATAGCTATTTTGCCAGAATACAGAGGTCAAAAGCTAGGGGATGCTTTATTGAAAGAAGTTATTTCCGAAGCTAAAACTCTAGGCGTAAAAACGATGACACTGGAAGTACGTGTATCAAATGAAGTTGCAAAACAGTTATACAGAAAATACGGATTTCAAAATGGTGGAATTCGTAAACGATACTATGCAGACAATCAGGAAGATGGTCTCGTAATGTGGGTGAATATATAATGGAAAAAAATACGATTATACTTGGTATAGAAACAAGTTGTGATGAAACAGCAGTAGCGGTTGTTAAAAATGGAACGGAAATTATTGCGAATGTCGTTGCATCACAAATTGAAAGTCATAAACGTTTTGGCGGAGTTGTACCAGAGATTGCATCTCGTCATCATGTAGAAGAAATTACAGTTGTGTTAGAAGAAGCTTTAAAAGAAGCCAATATCACATTTGATGATATTGATGCAATTGCTGTAACAGAAGGACCTGGTTTAGTAGGAGCACTTCTAATAGGCGTAAACGCAGCGAAAGCAGTGGCGTTTGCACATGATATCCCTCTAGTTGGTGTACATCATATCGCTGGCCATATTTATGCGAACCGTTTAGTAAAAGAAGTTCAATTCCCACTGCTATCACTTGTTGTATCTGGTGGACATACAGAGCTTGTTTATATGAAAGAACATGGTTCATTTGAAGTAATTGGTGAAACGAGAGATGATGCAGCAGGAGAGGCGTATGATAAAGTAGCTCGTACGTTATCTATGCCATATCCAGGTGGTCCTCATATTGATCGCCTTGCACATGAAGGAGAACCAACAATTGATTTGCCTCGTGCATGGCTAGAACCGGATTCGTATGATTTCAGTTTCAGTGGATTGAAATCAGCAGTTATCAACACTGTGCATAACGCAAAACAGCGCGGAATAGAAATTGCACCGGAAGATTTAGCAGCAAGTTTCCAAGAGAGTGTAATTGACGTATTAGTAACGAAAGCGTCTCGTGCAGCGGACGCTTATAACGTAAAGCAAGTGCTTCTTGCTGGTGGAGTGGCTGCGAATAAAGGACTTCGTGCACGTTTAGAAGCAGAATTTGCACAAAAAGAAAATGTGGAGCTAATTATTCCTCCTCTATCTTTATGCACAGATAATGCAGCAATGATTGCAGCGGCAGGTACAATTGCGTATGAACAAGGAAAACGTGCTACATTAGCTTTAAATGCAAATCCAGGATTAGATATTGAAGCATAGTTATGCACAAAATTAACCACAGCTTGTGGATAAAACCCATATTATCTGTTGATAATGTGGGTTTTATTGTGTATATAAAATGTTGATAACTTTTTGATTAATTGTGGATAATGTGGAAAAGTTATTTTGATGTTTATTTTATGAAGGTGGATATGTGTATAAACTTGTGGATAAAATAGGCAAAGTCGGACCTTTGAATGTATTCTTTTTCGGGAAATAAAAAGCGAGAAGATATTTCTAAAAAACATTTTGAAATGTGTCCTTATTATAGGGGTGTGCTAATATTGTCAAACCTTGTCGGTAAATCGGTATCTCTTGTCGAATCGTTTATGCAATAGAGGTTGAACACGGCTAGAAGATAAAAAGGATGTCCCATTGTCAAAAATCTCGACTGATGAGACATCCTTCTTATTCATACTCTTATAAATGCAATTCTTCCCATTCTGCCATGCAAGCATCAAGTTGTTCTTGTAGTGTTTGCTTTTTCGTTGTAATCTCACTAGCCTTTTCATAATCTGCATATATTTCTGGTAAGCAAAGTTGATCTTCTAACGTAGCAATTTCTTCTTCAAATTGTACAATGTTTTGTTCTAGTTCCTCAATTTTTCGAGTACGTTGACGCTCCAATTTTTTGCGCTCTTTTTCTTCGAGGTAATTTAATTTTTCTTGAGCTACAGTTTTTTGAACAGGTGCCTGATTTTCTTGCTGTTCTTGTTGTTCAAATTCAGCACGTTCAATCATCTCATTTTTCTTTTCAACGTAGTAATCGTAGTCACCTAAATATTCCTGCGCACCTTCTGTTGATAACTCAACAACAGTTGTCGTTACACGATTAATAAAGTAGCGGTCATGTGAGACAAATAAAAGGGTACCTGGATAATCAATTAAAGCATTTTCCAAGATTTCTTTACTATTTAAATCAAGATGGTTCGTAGGCTCATCGAGAATTAATAAATTCGATTTTTGCATCATAAGTTTTGCAAGAGCTAACCGAGCCTTTTGTCCACCACTAAGAGAAGATACTGGTTTTAGTACATCGTCTCCTGTGAATAAGAAGTTGCCTAGTATTGTGCGAATTTCTTTTTCAGGTTGCAATGGATATTCATCCCATAATTCATTTAAAACTCGCTTAGAAGATGTTAAGTTAGCTTGTTCCTGATCATAATAACCAACAGATACATTGGATCCGAAAGAAACATCACCATGTAATAGTGGTAACTTATTCACAATGGATTTCAACAATGTGGATTTCCCAATTCCATTTGGACCAACTAAAGCAACACTATCCCCACGAGTTAAGCGCATTGTTACATGTTCAATAATCGGATCCTCATCATAGCCGATAGTTGCATCCTTTACTTGTAAAACATCATTTCCACTTTGTTTTTCGATATCGAAATGGAAGGAAGCTGACTTAGAGTCACCTAATGGTCTTGTTAATAGTTCCATACGGTCTAATTGTTTACGACGGCTTTGCGCACGTTTTGTCGTAGATGCACGAGCTATATTTTTTTGAACGAAGTCCTCAAGCTTAGCAATTTCATCTTGTTGTTTTTCATAACGTTTCATTTCTTGCTCGTATAGTGCTGATTTTAAATCTAAATATTTACTGTAGTTACCAACAAATCGTCTGCTTTCTTTATTCGAAATTTCATATACTTGTGTAACGAGTTTATCTAAGAAATAACGGTCATGGGAAACGATTAGTATTGCGCCAGGATAGCCTTGTAAATATTGTTCGAGCCATGTTAATGTTTCGATGTCTAAATGGTTTGTAGGCTCGTCCAAAATAAGTAAGTCTGGTTTCGTTAATAATAATTTACCGAGAGCTAATCGTGTTTTTTGTCCACCGCTTAATGTAGAAATCGTCGTCTGGTGCGTTTCGGCTGGGAAGCCAAGACCGCTTAAAATCGAACGGATATCTGCTTCGTACTGATAGCCACCTTGATCTTTATAATCTAATTGCAATTGGTCATAGTCAGCTAATAACCTTTCATATATAGCCTCATTTGAAAAGTTTTCTTCTTTTCCCATCTCTTGCTCTAGCCTTCGAAGTTTTGTCTCCATTTGCTGCAAGTGTGTAAAGACGGTTAACATTTCATCCCAAATTGTTAAAGACGTTTCTAAACCGGTATTTTGAGCTAAGTATCCGATTGAGACATCTTTCGGTTTTATAATTTCGCCACCATCATGAGATAGCTCACCAGCTATTATTTTTAATAACGTAGATTTTCCGGCTCCATTTCGTCCGACTAATGCGATGCGATCTTTCGTTTGAACTTCCAATTTTATGTTTGCAAGAATCGTTTCTGCACCGTATAATTTCGAAAGCGCGTTTACTTGTAATAAAATCAATGTTTTCACCTCAAATAATTTCTTAACTTTGCCATGTTTATATTTCTCAATCATACTAAAAATAGTGTATAGTTTAAAATACAGAGAGAATACTTCTTCTTTCTATTATACAAGGAATTTAATAAGTGCTAAACTTCTGTATTTGATTAAAGCATATGAATAAAGATAGGAAGAGAGGAGAGGTTATATGGAGCAGCAGAAAATTCCACAAGCCACTGCTAAGAGATTGCCTCTATACTATCGATTTATCCAAAACTTATCTCTGTCTGGTAAGCAACGTGTTTCATCAGCCGAATTAAGTGAAGCGGTAAAGGTTGATTCCGCAACTATTCGAAGAGATTTCTCATACTTTGGGGCGTTAGGGAAAAAAGGATATGGATATAACGTAAATTATTTATTATCATTTTTCCGTGAAACACTCGACCAAGATGATATAACACGTGTAGCGCTTATTGGAGTAGGTAATTTAGGGACCGCTTTCTTACATTATAATTTCACGAAAAACAATAATACAAAAATTGAAATGGCGTTTGACGTTAGTGAAGAGAAAGTAGGAACAGAAATCGGGGGCATTCCTGTATATCACTTAGATGAATTAGAAGAAAGATTATCAAATGATATACAAGTGGCAATATTAACAGTACCGGCTACAGTAGCACAATCTGTAGCAGATAGATTAGCTGAAACGAGTGTGCATGGTATTTTAAACTTTACACCAGCACGCTTAAATGTATCAGACAATATAAGAATTCATCATATTGATTTAGCAGTAGAGTTACAAACACTGGTTTACTTTTTAAAGAATTATCCACAATAAAACGCAGAGGAAGCGACCTCTGCGTTTTATTATTGTTTTTTCTTTGTGAATTTAACTAATATAAGGCGAAGTGCCAAATTAAAATCAATTGTTGCCATAACTGCAAATAGTATTGTCCACATATTCCAGATTGTATCTGTTACGTTCGTAATGGCGAAGCGTGTAAAGATACATCCTAGAAGGAAGTACAATGCAGCCATGAACAATGGCGAGTTTCTCATACTAAAAATCCTCCGATAAAGCCTTGCATTTTTTCAGCTTCTTTAATCATTTCTTGAATGTGTTCATTACTCACTAACACTTGAGCAACTGCAACTAATGTATTCATTGCAACATGGGCCGCAATTGGAACGATAATACGCTTCGTCTTTACATATAAAAAGGCGAATACGAGCCCCATTGCAGTGTATACCAATAAGTGAGTGAAATCAAAATGAATTGCTGCGAATACGAGAGAACTAATGATAGCAGCAATAAAGAAGTTAAACTTCTTATAAAGTGTACCAAATAAAATTTTTCTAAACACGATTTCCTCTAAAATAGGTCCGATTATAGAAATAACAATTAGGAACCAAGGAGTAGTTCTTGCGATATCCATAAGCCTCGCTGTGTTTTCAGATCCAGGTTTAATACCTAATACATACATTTCAATCATACCAGCAATACTTTGTGAGAAAAATGCTAAGAAGAATCCGATAAAAATCCATCCAATTGTAGCTGGAACAGTAGACCGCGTTTTATCTAAATGTCTATCACGAATATCTGTTCTAAGTAACCAAAGCACGATACATAATGCAATAAAGAAGCTAATGATCGCCCAATGGCCAGTTATGAGTTGGAATTTCTCCTCCCTAGTAAATCCTCTGTTATCATAAAGTCCAGTTTTCAGGAGAAGCGGTAATCCAGCTATGGATGATAACTGCATTAAAATGTATGTAACGATAACCCACCAATATTGTTTTTTCAAATGGTTTAACCATCCTTTCTAACTCTAGTGTATGAGATAAGGTAGGATAACATGTACATATGCTACCTACGATATAAACCTTACGTAAATTATGTTTTTTTCGTAAATCCTTATTTGAAATTATAATAGAAGACAGGAGAAAGTTGTGTGTGTAGCGAAAACAACTTAGGGTGTCCTTTCATATTGTAACATACGAGTAGTGGAAACAACGATTCATATAGTAAAGGTAGAAGAAGAGAGAATCTATATAGAAAAGTGTATAACTTAATTTGCGAAAAAATTATGATTTTTTTACTTGCAAAAGAAATTGAGATTATTTATTATTATAAGTGTGTTAGCACTCGGGTGACCTGAGTGCTAATAAATAAAATTTACATAACAAAATGAGGAGGTTATTGTTCATGCTAAAGCCATTAGGTGATCGCGTTGTAATTGAGCTTGTTCAAGCGGAAGAAAAAACAGCAAGTGGTATTGTATTACCAGACACAGCAAAAGAAAAACCACAAGAGGGTAAAGTTATTGCAGTAGGTACTGGTCGAGTGCTTGAAAATGGTGAGCGTGTTGCTTTAGAGGTAGCAGCAGGTGATCTTATCATCTTCTCAAAATATGCAGGTACTGAAGTAAAATACGAAGGTACAGACTACTTGATTTTACGTGAAAGTGACATTCTAGCAGTTATCGGTTAATTATATAAATCTTAAAAAATCCAAGGGGGTCAATTATTATGGCAAAAGATATTAAATTTAGTGAAGAAGCACGTCGTTCGATGCTTCGCGGTGTCGACACTCTTGCAAATGCAGTAAAAGTAACGCTTGGACCAAAAGGTCGTAACGTTGTTCTTGAGAAAAAATTCGGTTCACCACTTATTACAAATGACGGTGTAACAATCGCAAAAGAAATCGAATTAGAAGATGCATTCGAAAACATGGGTGCAAAATTAGTAGCAGAAGTTGCTAGCAAAACAAATGATGTAGCTGGTGACGGAACAACAACTGCAACTGTATTAGCGCAAGCTATGATTCGTGAAGGTCTTAAAAACGTAACAGCAGGTGCGAACCCAATGGGTCTTCGTAAAGGTATCGAAAAAGCTGTTACTGCTGCAATTGAAGAATTAAAAACGATTTCTAAACCAATCGAAGGTAAATCTTCAATCGCACAAGTAGCTGCTATTTCTGCGGCTGACGAAGAAGTAGGTCAATTAATCGCTGAAGCAATGGAGCGTGTTGGTAACGACGGCGTTATTACTTTAGAAGAATCTAAAGGATTCACAACAGAATTAGACGTAGTAGAAGGTATGCAATTTGATCGTGGATATGCATCTCCTTACATGATTACTGATTCTGACAAAATGGAAGCAGTTCTTGATAACCCATACATCTTAATCACTGACAAAAAGATTTCTAACATTCAAGAAATCTTACCAGTATTAGAGCAAGTGGTACAACAAGGTAAACCACTTCTTATCATTGCTGAAGATGTAGAAGGCGAAGCATTAGCTACATTAGTAGTGAACAAACTTCGTGGTACATTCAATGTAGTAGCTGTTAAAGCTCCTGGATTTGGTGACCGTCGTAAAGCAATGCTAGAAGATATCGCAATCTTAACTGGTGGCGAAGTAATCACTGAAGAATTAGGCCGTGACTTAAAATCTGCTACAGTTGAATCTTTAGGACGCGCTGGTAAAGTTGTTGTAACGAAAGAAAACACAACTGTAGTTGAAGGTATCGGAAATACACAACAAATCGAAGCTCGCATCGGTCAAATCCGTGCGCAATTAGAAGAAACTACTTCTGAATTCGATCGTGAAAAATTACAAGAGCGTCTTGCAAAACTTGCAGGTGGCGTAGCAGTAATTAAAGTAGGTGCAGCAACTGAAACTGAGTTAAAAGAGCGCAAACTTCGCATTGAAGATGCACTTAACTCAACTCGTGCAGCAGTAGAAGAAGGTATCGTTGCAGGTGGTGGTACTTCACTTATGAACGTATACACGAAAGTAGCTTCTATCGTAGCTGAAGGTGACGAAGCAACAGGTATCAACATCGTACTTCGCGCACTAGAAGAGCCAGTTCGTCAAATCGCAATCAACGCTGGTCTAGAAGGATCTGTAGTTGTAGAGCGTCTAAAAGGCGAAAAAGTAGGCGTTGGTTTCAACGCAGCAACTGGCGAGTGGGTTAACATGCTTGAAACTGGTATCGTAGATCCAGCTAAAGTAACTCGCTCTGCACTTCAAAACGCAGCATCTGTTGCAGCTATGTTCTTAACAACTGAAGCTGTAGTAGCTGACAAACCAGAACCAAATGCACCAGCAATGCCTGACATGGGCGGCATGGGCATGGGTGGTATGGGCGGAATGATGTAATTCCGTTCGCCCCGAAAACATCCATTTCTATATAGAAATGGATGTTTTTTTGTGCTTTTAAGAGGAAGAATTTAATTTCTGTAGAATTTTGTCGCTTTCTCTCTTGACCATACCGACACTTCATTGTTAGAATCTAGGAAGATAATATAAAACGTTCCTTCATATATCCTCAAAGATAAGGTTTGAGAGTCTCTACCGGGTTACCGTAAACAACCTGACTATGAAGGCAGTGTGTCTTATATTTATAAAGAGCGGAAGACTATCTTTCTTTATAAAGCCAGACCCCTGCCTTTTCTTTGTTATGAGACTAGAGGCGGAGGACTGGCTTTTTTTATTATATTGGTAATGCTTTTCGCCAAATTGGTGAAAATATTTATATACGAGAACTAACGTTGGGGTGATTATTTTGAAGAAGCAGCATGATACAATTATCGTTTTAGATTTTGGGAGTCAGTACAATCAGTTAATAGCACGTCGAATTCGTGAGTTCGGTGTATACAGTGAACTTCATCCACATACAATTACTGCGGAAGAAATTAAAGCAATGAATCCAAAAGGGATTATCTTCTCTGGTGGACCAAATAGTGTATACGGTGAAGGCGCATTACATTGTGATGAAAAAATCTTTGAACTAGGATTACCAATCTTCGGTATTTGTTACGGTATGCAGCTTATGACACAACACTTTGGTGGTAAAGTAGAACGTGCAAACCACCGTGAGTACGGAAAAGCTGTTCTTAAAGTAGAGAACGAATCAAAATTATATGCGAACCTTCCAGAAGAGCAAGTTGTATGGATGAGCCATGGCGACTTAGTAACTGGTTTACCTGAAGGATTCGTAGTAGATGCAACAAGTGAGTCTTGTCCAATTGCTGGTATGAGCAATGAAGACAAAAACTTATACGGTGTACAATTCCACCCAGAAGTACGTCACTCTGAGCACGGTAACGATTTAATTAAAAACTTCGTATTCGGCGTATGTGGTTGTTCTGAAGGATGGAACATGGAGAACTTTATCGAAGTAGAATTAGAGAAAATCCGTGAAACTGTTGGAGACAAAAAAGTACTATGCGCACTTAGTGGCGGTGTAGACTCTTCTGTTGTAGCAGTATTAATTCATAAAGCAATCGGCGACCAATTAACATGTATTTTCGTTGACCACGGCTTACTTCGTAAAGGTGAAGCAGAAGGCGTTATGAAAACATTTAGCGAAGGCTTCCATATGAACGTTATTAAAGTGGATGCAAAAGAACGCTTCATGAACAAGTTAAAAGGTGTAGAAGATCCAGAACAAAAACGTAAAATCATCGGTAACGAATTCATTTACGTATTTGATGATGAAGCTTCTAAATTACAAGGTATGGACTTCTTAGCACAAGGTACACTTTATACAGATATCGTTGAGAGTGGTACAGCAACTGCACAAACAATTAAATCTCACCATAACGTTGGTGGACTACCTGAAGACATGCAGTTCAAATTAATTGAGCCTTTAAACACTTTATTTAAAGATGAAGTACGTGTGTTAGGATCTGAACTAGGAATTCCTGATGAAATCGTATGGCGTCAGCCATTCCCAGGCCCTGGTCTTGGTATTCGTGTATTGGGTGAAATCACAGAAGAGAAATTAGAAATCGTTCGTGAATCTGATGCGATTTTACGCGAAGAAATTATTAAAGCAGGCTTAGACCGCGAAATCTGGCAATACTTCACTGCGCTTCCTGGTATGCGTAGCGTAGGTGTTATGGGTGACGAGCGTACTTACGATTACACAGTAGGTATCCGCGCAGTAACATCTATCGACGGTATGACAGCTGACTGGGCACGTATCCCTTGGGACGTATTAGAGAAAATCTCTGTACGTATCGTAAACGAAGTAAAACACGTTAACCGTATCGTGTATGATGTAACGAGTAAGCCACCAGCAACTATTGAGTGGGAATAGTATTATACAAAAGATCCATCTATTGCATATGCATAGATGGATCTTTTGTATTTTTGAGCTTAATACGAACGAAAATATAAAAGTTTATAAAAATGTTCGTTTTTAAATTGACAAAAATATATTCAAGAGTTAATATGAGTATGTAATTCAAACGAAAAGTGAATATTATGCCGTCGTATAATATCGGGGATATGGCCCGAAAGTTTCTACCTAGCTACCGTAAATGGCTTGACTACGAGGCGTTTTGATAAAGGTGAGGGGAATCTTGTCTTTATTCATAGAACGCTTCCATGTATATGCAATGGAGGCCTTTTTTATTTTTAATAGATAAAAGAGGGCTAGGGGATTACGGCGAGTAATCATATAACGGGGGAAACGTAAGATGAAACGCTATTTTCAGTTTGATGAACTCGGCACAAATTATAAAACAGAGTTCATAGCAGGTTTAACGACATTCTTATCTATGGCTTACGTGCTATTTGTCAATCCTGCTACGCTGTCGCTTGGAAATGTTAAAGGGTTACCAGCAGGTACAGGAATGGATCCAGGTGCAGTATTCGTTGCTACAGCATTAGCAGCAGCGATTGGTTCGTTAATTATGGGGATATTCGCGAAGTATCCAATTGCTTTGGCGCCGGGTATGGGAATTAACGCGTTCTTTGCTTATACGGCAGTGTTAACGATGGGTATTCCGTGGCAGACAGCAATTGCTGGAACGTTAATGTCAGGTATTATCTTTATTATTCTTACAGCTTCAGGTATTCGTGAAAAAATCATTAATGCAATTCCATCAGAGTTAAAGTTTGCAGTAGCGGCAGGTATCGGATTATTCATCGCTTTCCTTGGGTTCCAAAATGCCGGAATTATTGTGAAAAATGATGCTGTTCTTGTTGGATTGGGGGATTTAACAAAGGGCACAACGTTACTAGCAATCTTCGGGGTTGTTACGACAATCATCTTCATGATTAAGAAAATAAATGGTGCAGTTTTCTACGGTATGATTCTTACGGCAATCTTAGGAGTAGCGACAGGATTAATTGATACTCCGAAAGCTGTAGTGGGAGCAATACCGAGTCTAGAACCAACGTTCGGTGCCGCGCTAACTCACTTTGGAGATATTTTCACTGTTGAAATGACGATTGTTATTATAACGTTCTTCTTCATCGATTTCTTTGATACAGCAGGTACACTTGTAGCGGTTGCGAATCAAGCTGGATTAATGAAGAACAATAAATTACCACGTGCAGGAAAAGCGTTATTTGCAGATGCGATTGCAACTGTAATTGGTGCGATCTTAGGTACATCAACAACAACGTCTTATATTGAATCTTCTGCTGGGGTAGCAGCGGGTGGACGTTCTGGATTTACAGCAGTTGTAACAGCAGGGTTCTTCTTATTAGCACTATTCTTCTCGCCGTTATTAAGTGTTGTAACACCAGCTGTAACAGCGCCGGCTTTAATTATTGTAGGAATCTTGATGGTTTCATCTTTAGGCGAAATTGATTGGAAGAAATTCGAGATTGCAGTACCAGCATTCTTTACAATCATTTCAATGCCGCTTACGTATAGTATTGCGACAGGGATTGCAATCGGGTTTATCTTCTATCCAATTACAATGGTAGTAAGCGGTCGTCGTAAAGAGATTCATCCAATTATGTATGTTATGGGAGTTTTATTCGTACTATATTTTATCTACGTTCGTAAATAAAAGGGGTTTTTGAAAGGTCTAGACTTAAGGGGAGTCTAGACCTTTTTTGCGTCTTCAGAAAATCTTAAGGATTTCCGCGCGTTTTTCTTCAGAAGTTTTCCTATAATAGAAATTAGGGATTAAAAAAGTGATGGGGGAGATATTGTGGCAAACGAAACAATACTTGTCGTAGATGATGAAAAAGAAATTAGAAATCTTATTACAATCTATTTAAAGAATGAAGGATATAAAGTATTGCAAGCAGGAAACGGAGAAGAAGGATTACGTTTACTAGAAGAAAATGAAGTACATCTAGTTGTATTAGATATTATGATGCCAAAAGTAGACGGTATTCATATGTGTATGAAAGTAAGAGAATCGAAAGAAATGCCGATTATTATGCTTTCTGCGAAAACGCAAGATATGGACAAGATTTTAGGGTTAACTACAGGTGCAGATGATTACGTAACGAAACCATTTAATCCGTTAGAGTTAATTGCAAGAATTAAATCTCAGTTACGTCGTTATATGAAGATGAATGGTTTCGCTATTCAAAATGAGGACGAGTTAGAAATTGGAGAGATGAAAATAAACATCTCAACCCACAAAGTTATTGTGGATGGAGAAGAAGTGAAACTGACGCCAAGGGAATTTTCGATTTTAGAATTACTAGCTCGTAATCCTGGTATGGTCTTTAGCGCGGAACAAATTTATGAAAAGGTTTGGAACGAAAGATCTTTCCAGTCGGATAACACGGTAATGGTGCATATTCGAAAAGTACGTGAAAAGATTGAGGAGAATCCAAGGAAACCTAGATATATAAAAACAGTATGGGGAGTGGGATATAAGATTGAAAAAGATATTTAATCCGTTTACTTATGTTAGGAAAATTCGAGAGTTAATTGGAAAGATAGTGAAGAGTGTGAAACGGAGTATACGAATTCAACTTATTACTGCGTTTACTGCTTGTGCATTATTAGGGCTGTTGTCGGCAAAGGCAGCAGCGCCGTTTTTTGAGAATGCGAATCGAGAGGCGACGATCGATTATCGGACTGGTATGGAACAAATTAACCAACAAGCGCAAAGTGTGGCAAATAGTTCAGTTCATGAAAATAAATTAGAAGCTATATCAAGTATGATTGAAATAGAGAATCAAAATTTAGAACGAGATTCTAGAGCTTTAAAAGTATTGGTTACTGACGAGAGCGGTAAAGTTTTATATAAAACGAAGCAGGCACAAGAAGAGCAAATTGATTTGCATAATACAATTCGTAATGCATCATCGTTTGCGATTAATTATATGAATGGTAGAAAAGAATTTGAAAGTACGAGAAAAGAATTTATAGCCTTTGCGCCTATTACAATAGAAGATAAGAATTTATACATGTTTGTTAGTGGGATTCCAGAAGGTGAAGTAATATATGATACCCAAGAAGGACCATTCCCATTTTTAATTGGTGTACTCGTATTCATTTTCTCTTTCTTCTATATAACAAAGAGAAAGATGAAGCAAATTGAAGCGATGGCACAAGGTGTAAAGGAAATAGAAAAAGGTAATTTAGCGTACCGTATTGAGAAGAAAGGTGAAGACGAGATTGCGTCTTTAACTGAGAATATTAATAATATGGCGGAAGAGCTTATGAATAATATAGAAAAGGAACGTAAATTAGAGAAGCAAAAGAACGAGCTTATTACGAATGTATCTCACGATTTACGTACACCACTTACTTCTATTATGGGTTACTTACGATTACTTCGAGATTCTAAATATGAAAATAAAGAACAACATGATGAGTATACGAGAATTGCTTTTGCAAAGTCGGAGCAGTTAAAGAATTTAATAGAAGATTTATTTGAGTATACGAAGTTAACAAATGAGCAAGTTGTATTAGAAAAACAAGAGGTTTGTATAAATGAGTTACTCGAGCAATTAATAGAAGAGTTAGTACCGCAGGCGGAAGAGCATGGACTTACGTTTGTTAAGAAGTTTCCTGAGGAACGTGCCTATGCAGCGGTTGATTCGGAAAAGATGGTCCGTGTATTTGATAATTTATTAATGAATGCAATTAAGTATAGTAAAGATGATGGAGAGATAAAAGTTTCTCTTCAAAGGCAGCGCCGGGATATACAAATTGTAATTGCGAATCATAGTGAAGAGTTTACGAGAGAAGAGTTAGGGAGTTTGTTTGAACGCTTCTATAAGAAAGATCAATCTAGAAGTAGGGTAACAGAAGGGTCGGGACTTGGATTAGCGATTGCGAAAAGTATTGTTGAATTACAAGGTGGTAGTATTCGAGCGGAATATGAGGATGGTATTATTCAATTTATCGTCTCGTTATCAATTATAGAAAAATAATAAACGAATAGAATGATATAGGATAAAAAGGCTTATTTTAAAAGAAATAAGCCTTTTTATATTTTTTTAGAAAAACCTGTTGACGATTGTAGGTTAGAGGTGTAATATAGAAAAAGTCGCCGATGCAATAACGCAGAACGCGGCAAACGAAAT
>NZ_MAOE01000119.1 GCF_001884185.1 Bacillus albus | reverse complement strand
ATCTGAAGTAAATTTAGTCATAAAAAAACTACACCTCCAATTGTTAGACTGTGTCTAACAATTGGGGTGCAGTTCATTGTCGCTCCTGTTTTTCTATTTCAATCACTTTGTTTCTGGTTGAAACTTGTATGGAATGGCTACTTCTAATAATGCCTCAAATCCTCCATCGTAGAATGGGAATCGTTCATTTGCGATCCTTCGATCCACCCACTCTATTGCAGAAATTTCTTCTTCATCTTCTGCAATAAGTTCACCTGTTACTACATTTGCTCGGAATGTAAACAATAGTGCATGATTCCCTGATTCTTCAAAGAATTTTTCATTGATTGCAACAAGTCCACCTGCCACGGCAGTTAAACCTGTCTCTTCTTTTACTTCCCTTACTAGAGCTTCCCCTAACGTTTCACCCTTTTCAACAGCCCCGCCTGGCAATGACCAAACGTTTTGTTCTACATTATGTACCATTAATATTTTATCTGTTTCCTCTTCATATATAAGCGCATATACGACGTCAACTCTTTGCATGTTCCTTTTCTCCTTCAATTAACTCAGCCATTGTAAATAAAGAATGTAGCTGTAAGCCATCTTCTAATAAGTTTTCTTTTCCCTCTTTCGTTCGTTCAATCACGCCTAAAACATGATATACTTTCGCACCTAGTTCTCTTAAATCTTTCGTACTTAATAATATTTGACCGCCTGTCGTAATAACATCCTCAACAACACAAACATTTTTTCCAGCAATATTAACGCCTTCTGCTAACTTACATGTACCATACTTCTTCGCTTCTTTTCTTACAAATACAACTGGTATACCTGTTTGTAAAGATAATGCTGTTGCTACTGGAATTCCTCCCATTTCTAAACCTGCGAGTACTTCTGTATCAGGAGGAATGAGCTCTTTCAACTGTTTAGCAATTTCTAATAACAGTACTGGATTAGATTCAAATAAGTACTTGTCAAAGTATTGATTTGATACTTGTCCTGATCGAAGTTTAAATGTTCCCGTTAAACGTGACGTATTGTAAATTTCCTTTGCTAACTCCCATTTCTCCATTGTATCTCTCCCCTTTATGCACAAATTAACTCATTCTATCACGCTTGTAATTATTTGTATATTCCTAAAATACAAACAAAAGGGTCGATTCCTAAGAATCGACCCTTCCTATTAATTCGTCACTAACTCAGCTGTGAGCTTTTTTTTTAACTTAGCCAACATGTCCGTTGTCATTTTGTCTAAATCGTATTCTGCTTTAAAGCCCCACTCGTTCATCGCTGCTGTTGCATCAATAGAGTTTGGCCAGCTATCAGCGATTGTTTGACGAGCAGGATCTACAGCGTAATCCATTGTAAACGTCGGAATGTGTTTACGAATGGATGCTGCGATTTGCTCTGGCTCAAAGCTCATTGCTGTAATATTGAACGCGTTTCTATGCACAAGTTTATTTGGATCAGCTTCCATTAATGAAATGATCGCTTGTAAAGCATCTGGCATATACATCATATCCATGTATGTTCCTTCTGCAATGTATGAGGTGTATGTGCCTTTTTTAATCGCCTCATAATAAATTTCAACTGCATAATCAGTTGTTCCGCCTCCTGGAGGAGCTACGTAAGAAATTAAACCAGGGAAACGTACACCGCGCGTATCAACGCCAAATTTTTGATGATAATAATCACATAATAATTCTCCTGCTACTTTGTTTACCCCATACATCGTAGTAGGACGCTGAATTGTATCTTGTGGTGTATTATCTTTCGGCGTTGATGGACCGAATGCACCGATAGAACTTGGCGTGAAAAACTTACAGTTTAATTCACGAGCCGCTTCTAATGCATTTACAAGTCCACCCATATTTAAATTCCATGCAAATAACGGATTTTTTTCTGCTGTTGCTGAAAGTAAAGCTGCTAAATGAATAATTGTATCTACTTCATTACGCTTTGCGATATCATGTAGTTTTTGTCCATCTGTTACATCTAACGTTTCAAATGGACCAGATGTTACTACTGCACTATCTGTTTCACGAATATCTGTTGCAATAACATTTGATGCACCGTATACATCACGAAGTTTCATTACTAATTCAGAACCAATTTGCCCTAAAGAACCGGTTACTAGAATTTTTTTCATTTTCCCCACTCCTCATTTGCAAGCTATTCAAAAGATGCCCTTACTTAAATGATGCCCATTTCTTTTCCTACTTTTTCATACTTACGAATTGCTTCATCTAACATTTCTTTCGTATGAGCTGCTGTAGGCATATTACGAACACGACCTGTTCCTTTAGCTACAGTTGGGAACACGATAGATTTTGCGTATACGCCTTCTTCATTTAGACGTTTACTAAATTCTTGTGTTAACACTTCGTCACCTATAATACAAGGTGTAATTGGCGTTTCACTTTCTCCAATGTTAAAACCAAGTTCTTTTAACCCTTGTTTTAAATAACGACCATTTTCCCATAAACGATCATGTAACTCTGTGCTTTCCATTAAGATTTCAATTGATCTCATGCAAGCTGCTGCATCAGCTGGTGTTAATGCTGTAGAGAATAAGAATGGACGTGAACGAACTTTTAACCAGTCAATTAAGTTTTGTTTCCCTGCTACATATCCACCAATTACCCCAATTGCTTTTGATAATGTACCAATTTGGAAATCAACTTTATCAGATAGACCGAAGTGCTTTACAGTTCCTGCACCTTTTCCAAGTACACCTGAACCGTGTGCATCGTCTACATATGTCATTAAATCTAATTCTTCTGCAATCTCAACAATTTCTGGTAGTTTTGCAACATCTCCATCCATTGAGAAGACACCGTCTGTAATTACCATTAATTTATTGTAAAGACCTGATTCTTTCGCCGCGATTGCTTTTTGGCGTAAATCTTCCATATCCGAATGTTTATAAACAATAATTTTTGCCTTTGATAGACGACTACCATCAATAATAGAAGCATGGTTTAATTCGTCTGAAAGAATTGCATCATTTTTATCCATAACGGCTGAAATCGCTGCCATATTACAGTTAAATCCTGATTGGTAAGCAATTGCCGCTTCTGTATGTTTAAACTTTGCAATTGTCTCTTCTAATTTAATATGCAAATCTAAAGTACCGTTAATTGTACGAACAGCTCCTGCCCCAACACCGTACTTATGAATTGCACCAATTGCTGCTTCTTGCAAACGGCTATCTGTTGCTAATCCAAGATAGTTGTTTGAAGATAAGTTAATATATTCTTTTCCGCCAATTGTAATGATCGGTCCATTTGAACTCTCAAGCGGATCAATTACGTTATAGAGCCCCTTTGATTTTAAATCCTCTAAATTTTCTTCTAAAAATTTCGCAAGTGTTTTACTAGACATCGTAAAGCCTCCCATCGTTCATGTAAGCGAATTATTGTCTTAATAGTTCTAATAATCCCTCTACTAGCTTAACACGTTTTCAGAATTTATTATAGAAAAATAGTTTAAAGTAACCGCTTACAATTCTAGATTATATATGATTCATTACAAGAAATCTATCATTTACTTTTCATATTTGGTAGAATAAAAAAAATATTTAAGGGGGCTTCAATCATGGCATTTACTGAATCTGATGTATATAATAACGAAGCATTTTTTAAACAATATATGAAACGAAGATACCGAGAAAATAGCCCAAATGAATCACTTGAAAAACCAGCCTTCTTTCAACTCATTGGTAATGTGAAAGGAAAGAAAATCCTCGATTTAGGCTGCGGTGACGCAAAATTTGGCAAGGAATTATTAGAAAAAGACTGCCACTCTTACACCGGTATTGAAGGCTCCGAACTTATGTATGAAAAAGCTAAAAAACAACTAGAAAATAAAAATGGGATTGTCCATTTTTTAAACCTCAAAGACTACACATACCCTCCTGCTACTTTTGATTTAGTAACATCTAGACTCGCCTTACATTATATTGAACATCTTCCTATCATTTTTCAAAATGTGTACGAAACGTTAAAAACAAATGGAACCTTTACTTTTAGCGTTCAACACCCTGTTATTACCTCTTCATTCGAAAGCTTGCAAACGAGCGGAAAAAGAACGAGTTGGCTCGTCGATGATTATTTTAAAATGGGAAAACGCGTTGAACCTTGGATTGATCAAGAAGTTATTAAATATCATCGTACAACGGAAGAGTATTTCACATTATTACTGCAAACCGGATTTACCATTACATCATTAAAAGAAGCTATGCCAAATCCAACCTATTTTCAAAATGAAGAAGAGTATAAACGGCGCTTACGAATCCCTCTCTTCCTCTTATTTTCTTGTACCAAATAAAAAAAACGATGAATCACTCATCGTTTTTTTATCTCATTGCCTGAGCTACTTCTTTAACTACACGTCTTCCTCTTCCATGCGGGATACAAAGTGGCGTCCCAAATAATGGATCCGTACTAATTTGACACTCCATTCGGAATACATCACGTACTAGCTTTTCATCTACTACTTCTTCAGGTTTACCTTGTGCATATATTTGTTTATCTTGAATGGCTACAATATTGTCTGCATAACGACATGCTAAATTTAAATCGTGTAATACCATGACAATTGTTCTTTGTTCTGTTTCATTTAATTCGAATAATAAATCTAACACTTCAATTTGGTGAGTCATATCTAAATAGGTAGTAGGCTCATCCAATAAAATAATATCTGTATCTTGTGCAAGCGTCATTGCAATCCAAGCCCGTTGACGTTGTCCACCTGAAAGAGCATGCACATCACGCTCAGCAAATTCTGTCATCCCTGTTGCTGCAAGTGCTTTCTGTACCATTTCCTCATCTTTTTCTGACCATTGCTTCAGCCATGTTTGATACGGATAACGCCCTTGCTTTACAAGTTGCAATACTGTAAGCCCTTCTGGCGCTTGCGGTCCTTGCGGTAAAATTGCCATTTGACGAGCGATTTGCTTCGTTTGCATACTTTGAATGGCTTGATTATCTAACAAAATGTCACCAGTTGTTGGTTTTAATAATCTAGCTAGTGAACGCAATAAAGTTGATTTCCCGCAACCGTTAGAGCCGATAAAGATTGTAATTTCACCTTTTGGAATTTCTAAATTCAACTCATCAATAATAATTGTTTCACCATAAGACAACGTCAAGCGTTTCGTCTCCAATGCTTTTTGCATATTCATCTCCCTTTATGAATTCCGACTTTTATAAAGTAAATAAATAAAATAAGGTGCACCAATTGCTGATGTAAATACCCCTGCTGGAATTTCAAGTGGGGTGAAAACTGTACGCCCAATTAAATCTGCAGCAAGTACTAAAATTGCACCAACGATCGCCGCAACCGGGAGTAATGCACCGTATAAAGAACCAACTAGTCTTCGTGAAATATGAGGTGCCATTAAACCGACAAATCCAATTCCTCCAGCAAAGGCAACTGCTCCACCAATTAAAGCTGTACTAAGTAATAACATAAATATGCGTGACTTCGTTAAAGGAACACCAAGCCCTACCGCAATATCATCCCCTAGCTCTTGCGCATTTAAATGTCTAGCAGCTATAAACGATATTACCGTTAAAATGAGAACCCACGGCGCAAGTACCATGACGTTTTGCCATGAAGAACCGTAAACAGTACCCGTAATCCATACATTCGCTTGACTCGCTTGGTAAATTGGCGCTAACAACATAAACAAAGTCGTTGCCGCTTTCGTTAATGCCCAAAAGCCAACACCAATTAAAACAAGACTAATCGGTGATAATCCGTCATTTCTCCATGCAAATAAATATACAAAAAGTGCTACAATCGTTGCCCCAATAAAAGCGGCTAACGGCATATAATGAATGCTTACAGTTAGCGCATTATTTTTATCACTAAATATAGCTAAAAATAATACAACTGCAACACTTGCACCACCTGTAATCCCGATAATATCCGGAGAAGCAAGTGGATTTCGAACGAGCCCTTGTAAAATACATCCTGCTACAGCAAGTGCGATGCCTACAAGGATAGCAATTAAAATACGCGGCATACGAAACTTATTTACAACCATATTGGACATCGCATCGCCATTTCCAGTAATCGCTTGCCATACATCATAAGGAGCAATTTTCATGTCTCCCATACCTGCACTCGCAAAAAACAATCCTATTAAAACAACTAGTAAACTGAATAAGACGAGACAAGCTCGTTTATACATTAAAAACGAGAGCCCGCCTTTTCCTATACGAAACGGAATATACTTCTTCATTTGCTAAGCCCTCTCTTACGTGCAATATAAATAAAGAATGGAGCTCCGATAAATGCTGTCATAACTCCTACCGGTACTTCTTGTGGCATAATGACATATCTTGCTGCTATATCAGCTAAGATTAATAGTATTGCACCTAACAAGCCGCTATACGGTACTCTCCATCTGTGATCGACCCCAACAAGAAATCTGGCAAAATGCGGGGTAACAATACCAATAAACCCAATTGGACCAGCGACCGCAACTGAACCACCAGATAGCAGGACAATAATAAGTAGTACGAATGATTTTATTAAAATCGTTCGTTGTCCAAGCCCTTTTGCAACATCTTCCCCCATCATTAATGTATTTACTTTCCCTGCCATCATAAGAGATGCGATCCAGCCTACTAATAAATACGGGAATACAGATTGTAAAATTTCTAACTTTCTTCCTTGCACAGATCCGGCAAGCCAAAATAATACCTCTTCCATCGCTTTTTCATTTAATACAAGTAACCCTTGTGTTAATGATGAAAATAACGCACTGATTGCGACCCCTGCTAATGTTAACTTAAGAGGCGTTGTCCCTTCTTTCCCTAAAGAACTAGAAGCAAATACAAGCACAGCTGCAATTGCAGCTCCTAAAAAAGCAATCCACGTGAAAGCTGATAATGATGTCACGGAAAAAATAACAATTGCTACAACTATGAAAAACGCAGCACCTGAATTTAATCCAATAAAATCTGGAGAAGCAAGTGGATTCTTCGTTAACGTTTGCATAAGACAACCAGCAATGGCTAAACTAGCACCAACACTAGCTGCAATTAACGCCCTTGGTAGACGCACATTTTGAATAATAATATGTTCATTGGAACCATTAAAATGGAAAAAAGCATCTAACGCTAATTTCCAACTCGTATTTGTATATCCGAAAATAATACTTCCCCAAATACAAATAATGACTGCAATGATTCCAACAAATAATCCAATCCATTTTGCTTGATTTGTTTTTAATAACATGCAGCTTTTCCCCTTCAATGTATAATGATACGTTGTAAGTGTATTTCAACTTAATTCCCATTGTCAACGACAATGAGAATTATTTTCAATATATATATTGACATTCAAAAGATAAAGGCTTAATATCATGCTTGCTATTGAAAAAAATTATCAATATGTAGGGGGTACATAATGAATTTCATGAGAAAGAAATCGTTTACATTATTTGTATTTTTACTGGCATTTTCACTACTTTTAAGTGCTTGTGGGAAATCAAATAACAAAGAAGAATCTACAAAAGAAGATAATAAAAAAGACATGATTACGGTTGAACATGCAATGGGTAAAACAGAAGTTCCTGCTAATCCTAAACGTATCGTTGTCTTAACAAATGAAGGAACAGAAGCTTTACTTGCCCTTGGTGTAACGCCAGTAGGAGCTGCTGAAGCACCTACCGGGAACCCGTGGTATCCACATACGAAAGATAAGCTAAAAGATGTAAAAACTGTCGGTACCGAGCTTCAAGTTAATGTGGAAACAATCGCTTCTTTAAAACCTGACCTAATCATCGGTAACAAACTTCGCCATGAGAAAGTATACGAGCAGTTAAAAGGCATCGCTCCTACTGTCTTTTCAGAAACACTTCGTGGTGAATGGAAGGATAATTTCAAACTTTATGCAAAAGCAGTTAATAAAGAAAAAGAAGGTCAAAACGTTTTAGCTGATTACGAAAAACGTATAAAAGATTTAAAAGGAAAACTTGGAGATCAAGTAAATCAGGAAATCTCTATGGTCCGTTTCATGCCTGGTGATGTTCGTATTTATCACGGTGATACATTCTCTGGTGTTATTTTAAAAGAGCTTGGATTTAAACGTCCTGGTGATCAAAATAAAAATGACTTTGCAGAACGTAATGTGTCTAAAGAACGTATCTCTGCAATGGATGGAGATATCATTTTCTACTTCACATACGATAAAGGTAATGAGACAAAGGGATCGGAATTAGAGAAAGATTATATAAACGATCCACTATTCAAAAATTTAAATGCTTCAAAAAATAATAAAGTATATAAAGTTGACGATGTAATTTGGAATACAGCTGGCGGTGTAATAGCTGCTAACTTAATGTTAGATGACATTGAAAAACGCTTTGTTAAATAATACATCTGTAGCCAACTCCCTCCATCAGAGGGAGTTGTTTTTTCAATTCACCTAAATGTCACATTATTTCGTTTTGTATTTTTATTCCCAATATGTTATATTATAAAAGTAAATAGAATATATTTTCTCTATATCAGAATAAATATTTTAATCTAAATTTTCTGATTAATCACTATTTTATTTTCTTTTAGAATTCAATTATTACATTTGAAAACGCTTATCATCTCGTTTTCAGGGCAAAATACAGTAACGGTTGAAGAAAAATAGAACCTTTTTAGAAATTTTCTTTCTATTTCCATATAATTCTATTGACTTCTAAATATTTTGTAAATTAAAATGATTACATAAATATCCGTTATACAGGATTAGGGGGAAACAAAAATGGATGCAGCTTTAAAATTAGACAAAGCTGGAGAGCAACAATCACCAAAAAAACATCCACCAGGGTTGTACTTGTTGTTCTTAACAGAAATGTGGGAAAGATTTAGTTATTATGGAATGCGTGGCCTTTTAGTTCTTTATTTAACAACTGCTGCTGTTAGTGGCGGGTTAGGATTTGATAAGGCAGTCGCAGTGCAATTATATGGTACTTTTACAGCGGCAGTATATTTCATGCCAATTATAGGCGGATGGCTAACAGATCATTATATCACAAGACGCCATGCCATTACTCTCGGCGGAATTATTATGGCTATCGGAAACTTTGTACTATTCTCCATGAATACAAAAACAGGACTATTCCTTGGATTAATACTATTAGTTATTGGTAATGGATTCTTCAAACCAAATATTTCTACACTGCTAGGTGAATTGTATGGTGAAAATGATTCACGCCGTGACAGTGCATTTACTATCTTCTATATGGGTATTAACGTAGGTGCTTTCTTCGCTCCACTTATTTGTGGATTTTTAGCAGAAGATTTCTTTAAAACAAGCGTTAATGGCGTTATGGTTATGGGATATAAATACGGATTCTTAGCAGCTTGTATCGGTATGATTATTGGACAAATTGTTTTCAACTTATTAGCTCCTCGCTACCTTGGTACAGCAGGAACAACAGTTGTTGGTAAAAAAACAAAAAATCAACCTGCAATCGAAAAGAAACCTTTAACAAAACAAGAAAAAAATCGCACTTGGGCAATTGTAATTTTAACTTGTTTCGTAGTATTCTTCTGGGCAGGCTTTGAACAAGCTGGTAGTTCTTTAACACTTTATACAGATAAATTTGTTGATCGTACAATTTTTGGATGGGAAGTTCCAACATCTTGGTTCCAATCCGTTAATCCAGCGTTCATCGTACTACTTGCACCATTCGTATCTATGCTATGGTTAAAACTTTCTAAATCAAAGCGTGGCGATTTAAAAATACCAACAAAAATGGCATTTGGTATGATTTTACTAGGTATAGGTTACCTTGTTTTAACATTAGCGGTTCTAAAAACTGGAAGTAGTGAAGCTGATATAACTGTTAAAGCAAACTTATTATTCATCGTTATCACTTATATGTTCCATACAATTGGCGAACTATTCTTATCACCAATCGGTCTATCAATGGTAAGTGCAATTGCACCTGTTAAATTAGCATCATTACTAATGGGTGTATGGTTAGCTGGTTCAGGTATGGCTAACTGGTTAGCTGGTAAACTTGCTTCCTTTACACAATCATTAGGCTATCTTGAAGTATTTGCAAGTATTGGTATTATCGTTATCGTCCTAGGAGTTGTACTTCTTCTCTGCTCTAAAAAAGTTGCAAGTATGATGGAATAACAAATAAAAAAGACGCTTCTAATTTTAGAAGCGTCTTTTCTATTACTTCTCCTCTAAAGCCGTCACGTTCACGTGAACGCTTTCTCTGGGATTAGATACATCATACACTTGAGCAACTCCACTCTGCTCGTCACAGCTCTCAATCCAAACTGGTACGCCCTCATATGTAACGTCAATTCTACTTGAAGAAGATAAGATTTGTTTCACACGTTTTACATCCATACTACTATTCCTCCTTTTCCTTACTACACTCCTTTCTATCTTTTCTTTTCCCTTTAGAATATATTCCATAAAACAACATGTTAATTAATAGCCTTTTCTTCTTTACATGTTAACATTTACTCTCATATCACCTTTCTGACAAATAAAAAAAGACGTATATCCCACACGTCTTTTTCCATAATATTCAAATTTTAAGAAAATAATGTTTTTACAACTTCACTTACTTTATCATTATGAATTTGATAATACACTTCTAGTCCTCGTCTTTCAAAGCGCACTACTTTATTTTGTTTTAATTTCGTTAAATGTTGTGAAACCGTTGATTGCGGAATTTCTAATACTTCCTGTAATTGTGTTACATTACAAGTTCCTCGTTGCATTAGTTCCATTACTAGGCGCAAACGTAACGGATGCGCTAGCGCTCTTAACATTTGTACATCTTCTTCTGAAATACGACATTCGAATTGATTTTGGCTCATAAAGTTCCCCTCATTTTCGTTTTTATTTTCTTTTTATTTATTTATATATCTGTTCTTATATTTCCTGTTACGACATAACTTTATCAACTTATAAAGCCGAAAATTTTTTCCATCTTAACCAACAAAGAACTCAGGAAAAATTCCTTGTTGATTTTGAATATTATACTATATGATATAACGAAAAAGCAAAACAGCGGGCTGCAAATACTTTGCTTGCAAACGTTGTTTTATCAGGCTTTTTGTTATATTTTCATCTCATTGCAACGTGCAGTAATGATATCGTAAAATACCATCTATAATTGATAACCTTTCGTAAAGTAGTTGGCGTATATTTAACCTCTTTGTTACACTAAAAGGAATTTTCAGTAAAAAAAGATACCGTAACATTAAAAATTAACTTATTGCTTTTTCATTCGTATTTAATAGCTTGAACTGTGACGGAATACTTCCTATTAAATGCATTTACTGTCCTCTTTCTGAATTAACCAAATGAGACAAGCTGTACCAACCTAGCAAACATTACATACTTCTACATCCTCTCATATTCGGTGCAAAGATAGCCTCTACTATAGACTTTAGGATTAATAATAAAAGAAAAGAATATGTAAATAATTTATCTAGCCCGCTCAAATCTATTTGAGCGGGCTTTTTGTCTACTTTATGAACAAAGTATTTCTTTTAACACTATTATGGAATAATTATACTTTTTTACGTTGACAATAGTGTTGAAGGAGAATATACTAAGCATGTAAGTTGATTGTGAATAGTTTCACAAATAATGTGAATTTCTTCACATAAAATAGATAGGAGTTGTCATTATTATGAGTACTTGGACACAAATTTATGATCCATTAAACAATATTTGGTTATCTGCACTAATCGCAGCACTTCCAATTTTCTGCTTCATCATTTGTTTAATGGGACTGAAAATGAAAAGTTATATCGCTGGTCTTTACAGTGTGATCGTCGCTATTATTCTTGCTATATTCGTTTATAAAATGCCAGCAACAGTAGCTGTAGCATCTGCCGGATTCGGTGTTTTATCTGGATTTTATCCAATTTGTACTATCGTTATCGCAGCAATTTTCCTTTATAAATTAACTGTTAAAACAGAGCAATTCAATGTCATTCGTGATAGTATTTCAAGCATTACAAATGACCAACGTTTACAAGTATTATTAATCGCTTATTCTTTCGGTGCTTTCTTAGAAGGCGCAGCTGGGCTAGGGGTTCCAGTTGCTATTACAGCTGCATTACTTGTAGGTATGGGCTTTAATCCATTAAAAGCAGCAGGTATTTGTTTAGTAGCAAACATCGCTGGTGGTGCTATGGGTGCTATGGGTATCCCAGTTACAGTACCAGCACAATTAACTCAATTAGACGCATTAACTATCGGTCGTCAAACTGTTCTTATTTTACCATTCATTAGTATTGTTTTACCTTTCCTACTTGTTTCAATGGTCGATGGAATTAAAGGTATTAAAGAAACTTGGCAAGGTATTCTTGTAAGTGGTATTTCTTTCGCAATTACTCAGTTCGTCGTAACTTATTTCTTAGGTGCAGAACTTACTAATATTTTCGCAGCCGTTGTAAGTATGGTCTCTCTTGCATTATTCTTACGTGTTTGGCAGCCAAAATCTTCTACTAAAGAAGAAAAACAAGAAGAAAAAGAAGCTCATACATTCAATCAAATTCTATATGCTTGGTCTCCATTCGTATTCTTAACTGCATTCGTTACAATCTTTAATTTAAAACCAATTAAAGCTTTATTTGCTCCGGATGGCGCACTAGCAAACTTAGTATTTAACATTCAGTTCCCTGGTCTTCATAATGCTGTTATGAAAACTACACCAATTACAAAAGCTGATACACCTTTCGCAGCTGTTTTCAAGTTTGATGTATTCTCATCTACAACTACTGCAATCGTATTAGCAATTATCGTTTCACTTATCGTGTACCGCGTAAAAGGAAAAATGGTTAAAGAATTAATGGTCGAAACAATAAAAGAACTAAAAGCTCCAGTATATACAATCTGTAGCGTTATCGCTTTAGCTTACGTAGAAAACTACTCTGGTATGTCATCTACACTTGGACTTGCATTCTCTTCTACTGGTAATGCATTCCCTGTTCTTTCTCCAATCTTAGGATGGATTGGCGTATTCATTACAGGATCAGTAGTATCAAGTGGTTCATTATTTGCACCGCTTCAAGCAGTAACTGCAGATCAATTAAACATCGTTCCTTCTACTCTTGTTGCATTAAACGTAGTAGGTGGTACAATGGCAAAAATGGTTTCACCACAATCTGTAGCAGTTGCTTGTGCAGCAGTTGGACTAGTTGGTAAAGAATCTGTCCTATTTAAAACAGCAATGAAATATAGTTTAATCTTCTTAGCTATCATTAGCTTACTTCAGTTAAACGCTGTATTTAATATCTTTTAAAAATAAAACCCCGATCCAAGTGGATCGGGGTTTTTCACATTACATCTTCTTATTCTTTAATAAAGAAGCACCAGCAATTTCAGGGTGTGTCATTTCGAATGGATCTAAAATAATATCCAATTCTTCTTCTGTCAGTACACCATGTTCTAAGCATAACTCCCTAACAGATTTTCCTGTTTCAATTGCTTCACGTGCAATACGAGATGCTGCTTCATAACCAACATGAGGGTTAACTGCTGTAATAATTCCAACACTTTTCTCAACATATTGTTTCAGCAATTCTTCATTTGCTGTAATTCCTTTAATACAATATTCACGGAATACACGGAATCCGTTATTCATAATACTAATAGATTGAATTAAATTAAATACGAGTACAGGCTCCATTACATTTAACTCTAATTGTCCTGCTTCTGATGCTAAACAAATTGTATGATCATTACCAATTACTTGGAAAGCAACTTGATTGATTACTTCTGCCATAACAGGGTTTACTTTCCCTGGCATAATAGATGAACCTGGTTGACGAGCTGGCAATTGAATTTCCGCCAATCCAACACGTGGACCAGATGCCATAATACGAAGGTCATTCGCAATTTTAGACATATTCATCATACATACTTTTAATGCCGCAGATACTTCTGTGTATGCATCTGTGTTTTGCGTTGCATCAACTAAATGCTCTGCACCAACAAGTGGGAATCCGCTAAATGTTCTCAAGTGTTTAACCACTTGTTCAATATACATAGGGTTTGCATTTAACCCCGTACCAACAGCTGTCGCCCCCATGTTCACTTCATATAAATGTTGGCGAGACTGTTTAATTCTCTTTATATCACGCTCAAGCACGCGGCTATACGCTTCGAATTCTTGTCCAAGACGAATCGGAACAGCATCTTGTAAATGTGTACGCCCCATTTTAATAACGTGATCGAACTCTTTTGCTTTTGCACGGAAAGCTGCATGAAGTTCTTCCATTGTAATAAGAAGTTCTTCTAACATCATAAGAGTTGCAATATGAATTCCCGTTGGAAACGCATCATTCGTTGATTGAGCCATATTCACATGTGTATTTGGGCTAATCTTTGCATACTCGCCTTTTTCATATCCCATACGTTCTAACGCTCGATTAGCGATTACTTCATTTGTATTCATATTAATAGAAGTTCCAGCACCGCCTTGGATTGGATCTACGATAAATTGATCATGGAATTTCCCGTCAACAATTTCTTGTGCTGCCTCTGCAATTTCATGTCCAATGTCTTTCGCTAAGTAACCAGTATCCATATTTGCAAGTGCCGCCGCTTTTTTCACAATTGCCATTGCCGTAATGAGTGACGGATGAATGCGATATCCTGTAATCGGGAAGTTTTCTACAGCACGTAATGTTTGTACACCATAATAAGCTACATTTGGTACTTCCTTTTCACCTAAAAAGTCTTTTTCTATACGTATATCCTTCGTTGCTATCATTTTCATCACCTATACTTTTCATTCTAAATCCTTATCTAAAAAATTCGCCCTCTAAAAATACGAGTATCATGCAGAAGAATTTTTCAGTATCCACCTTCACTATATAGTACCTGTTTTGAAAGCGCAAACATTTATTTTTCTATATATACTTTTTATAAAGTGAAACTTTAATCAGCCCTCACCAATCGGACTTTTATGGGCAGCCCGCCCCTACCTAAATTCTTTGCTTTCGCTGAATGTTGAGGTGGGAGTCTTACTTCCCATTAAAGTGGGATAAATATTTATAGAAAATCATTCTTCTACTTTCTTTACTTCCACTCGTTTAATTTGATGCATATCCTTTTCAAGAACTTTAAAAGAAAAGCCGGATTTTTCAATAATATCTCCTTCAGCAACGATTTGCTTTTGTACCATAATCCAGCCACCAATTGTATCTACATCATCAGCGATTAAGTGTATGCCAAATAAATCATTTATTTCACTAATAAGCACTTTTCCATCTACAATCTTACACCCTTCACTTATATGCTCTATAGGCGGGTGTTCATCTTCATCGTATTCATCTCGGATTTCTCCAACAATTTCTTCTAAAATATCTTCTAGTGTAACGATCCCAGCGGTACCGCCATATTCATCATATAATACAGCTAATGGAATTCGTTTTCTTTGCATTTGTAATAGCAAATCATGAATAGGGATATTTTCTAACACTTCAATAACTGGCCTTGTATATGGCGTAATCGAGCACTCCTCGTCTCGATTACCATCCATATAACGAATAAATAAATCCTTTACATTAACCATCCCAATAATTTCATCTTTATCTTCACCAAATACGGGATATCTCGTATATTTTTCTTGTGCGATTATTTTAATATGTGTTTCAAATGGTTCGTCCTCATATAACCCTACAACTTCCGTACGAGGTACCATAATTTCCTTTGCAACTCTATTATCAAATTCAAAAATATTATTTACATATTTAAATTCCCTTTGATTAATCTCTCCGCTCTCATAACTCTCAGATAAAATTAATCGTAATTCTTCCTCCGAATGAGCAACTTCATGTTCAGAAGCCGGATGTAATCCAAATAATCCTGTCACAAGCCTTGCAGAACCATTTAAAGCCCAAATAAACGGATACATGACTCGGTAAAAGTAAATAATTGGCTTCGATAATAGTAAGCTAACTTGCTCTGCCCTTTGTATAGCAAGCGTCTTCGGAGCAAGTTCACCAATGACAACATGTAAAAATGTAATCACTGCAAAGGCAATAATAAATGAAACTGTACTTGCAATTGCAGGAGAAAATTGTAGTTTTAAAAACAACGGCTCGAGTAAATGTTTTATAGTCGGCTCGCCTAACCACCCGAGCCCTAACGCAGTAATTGTAATACCTAACTGACATGCTGATAAATACTCATCTAAATTTGAAGTTACTTTTTTGGCTGCCAATGCTCCTCGTCGCTTTTCAGTAACGAGTTGATCAATACGACTGCTGCGCACCTTAATAATTGCAAACTCAACAGCTACAAAAAAACCTGTTAATGCAATAAGGATAGCGACCATCAATAATTTTATAATATCCACATATATCCTTTAGCTTTCTTAGCTAAAGTTACACCTCCTTTAAAAAAGAAGTTTCACTTTAGTTTCTTCATTTACGCAAAAGCAACCCTATATAAAATTCACCAATTTCAAACCTCATACAATTCTAACGGTAAACCGTCAGGGTCTTGGAAAAAGACGAATTTTTTTCCGGTTATTTCATCGATACGTATCGCCTCAGTCTCAACACCACATTGATTTAAATGTTTCACAGCCTCTTCTATATTTGTAACAGCAAATGCTAAATGTCTAAGTCCAGCTGCTTCTGGGAAGCTTGGGCGATTAGGCGGACTTGGAAATGAAAATAATTCGATTTGATACTCTCCCCCTACACATAAATCTAACTTATAAGAATCTCGTTCTTTTCTATATACTTCATTTATCGCTTGAAAACCTAATATTTGAGTATAAAAATACTTTGACAGTTCATAATTCGAACAAATAATTGCAACATGATGCACTCTACTTATATTCATGACTTCTTTATTCCTTTCTTTACCAAAGATGCATATTCTCCCTTGAAATGAAAAACATATATAGCAGAATATCTCTTTTAGGGGGCTTACTATGAAATTTATTACTTTTTTCTTAGGACTTATCGTCGTCTTCTTCCTTGCTTATATTGCTAGTAACAATAAGAAGCATATTAAATTTAAACCTATTTTCATCATGCTTCTTATACAGTTAATTTTAACCTATTTATTATTGAATACAGAAATCGGTCTCATACTTATTCGGGTCATCTCCAGTTTGTTTACAAAGCTACTCGATTATGCTGCTGATGGTATAAACTTCGTATTTGGCGGCCTTGCCAATAAAGGTGAAATGCCCTTTTTCCTTACTGTCTTATTACCAATTGTCTTCATTTCCGTCTTAATTGGTATACTACAACATTTCAAAATACTACCATTTTTCATTCGTTGGATCGGTTACTTCCTCAGCAAAATAAATGGTCTTGGAAAATTAGAATCTTATAATGCTATCGCATCTGCCATTGTCGGCCAATCAGAAGTTTTTATTACAGTTAAAAAACAATTGGCTCAAATTCCAAAACACCGTCTTTATACACTTTGTGCTTCTGCCATGTCAACCGTATCTATGTCTATCGTAGGTGCCTACATGACAATGATTGAACCTAAATATGTAGTAACCGCACTCGTTCTCAATTTATTTAGTGGTTTTATTATCGTACTTATCATTAACCCTTACGACGTGAAAGATGACGAAGATATTTTAGAAATTAAAGGCGAAAAGCAAAGCTTTTTTGAAATGCTTGGAGAATACATTCTAGATGGTTTTCGCGTAGCAATCGTTGTCGGCGCAATGCTCATCGGATTCGTCGCATTAATTAGCTGCATTAATGACCTATTCCTCATTATATTCGGCATTACTTTCCAGCAATTAATCGGCTACGTATTTGCGCCTGTCGCATTCCTTATCGGTGTACCAAGTACTGAAATTGTCACAGCTGGTAGCATTATGGCAACGAAGCTTGTAACGAATGAATTTGTAGCAATGATGGACCTTAGTAAAATCTCTAATAGCCTTTCTCCCCGTACAGTTGGTATTATTTCTGTTTTCCTCGTTTCTTTTGCCAACTTTTCTTCTATCGGCATTATTTCAGGTGCGGTAAAAGGATTAAACGAAGAGCAAGGAAACGTCGTTGCCAGATTTGGCCTTAAATTACTATACGGAGCTACTCTCGTTAGCATTTTATCTGCAATTATCGTAAGCATTATGTTGTAATTAGGTAAAATTTTATCATTTTCTTATCTCTATCTTTTGTATACAATAACGAATAGATGTCTTAATAAATAATCAAGACATCTATTTTTTATACATGTACAATCGCTTTTATTTAGCGTACAATATTTTTTATGTGTTTGAATATGCTTCTAGATGTATACACTTTGATAGTTTTAAAGGAGAAAAAATGATGAAATCCGACATGAACAAAGATACCCGAGCCAAAAAAGGACGATCAAAGAAAAAACGCCTCCTTTGGTTCCTTCTTATTCCATTACTGATTATAGCACTAGGAACAGGAGGCTACTCCTTCCATATATACAGTAAAGCGAAGTCTGTGTTAAGTAATGCCTATTCAGAACTGAGCCGCGGGGATAAATCCAGCAAACGTGAAAAAGCCGTTAAACCTATGACTGATAACATTTCTGTACTCATTATGGGTGTCGATGAAAGTGAAATCAGGGACAAAAATTACGGAAAAGCAACTCGTACAGATGCGCTATTACTTGCCACGATTAATAAAAACGATAAATCTGTTAAGCTTGTCAGTATTCCACGTGACTCACGTGTCTACATTAAATCACGTGAGAAATACGATAAAATTACACATGCGCACGTATTCGGTGGTGTAGATAGCACAATTGATACGGTAGAGAACTTTTTAGATGTTCCAGTTGATTACTATGTAAAATTCAACTTTAAATCATTTATCAAAATTGTTGATTCCCTTGGTGGTATTACTGTCGACGTTCCAGTAGAGTTTACAGAACAAAATAGTAAAGACGAAGCAGATGCTATTCACCTGAAAAAAGGACGTCAACATTTAAATGGAGAAGAGGCATTAGCACTAGCTAGAACTCGTCATATCGATAGTGATTATATGCGCGGACAACGACAACAGCTTGTTTTAGAAGCTATTGCTGAAAAAGCACTATCTCTTAATTCCATTAATAAAATCGGTGGCCTATTAGACGCAGTTGATAAAGACTTAAAAACAAATTTAACTTTTGATGATATGATGACAATTGCGAAAAATTCAATGGGTTCAAACTTAAAAATGGACAAATTGCAAGTAGAAGGTACTGATAAATATATAGGTGGTATTTATTATTACGTTCCAAACGAAAAAAGCGTCAATAATATTTCGACAACACTACAAGAACATCTCGGTGTTACGAATAAAAATGAACATAAAAAATTATAATAAAAAGGCTGCTAGATCTTTCTAGACAGCCTTTTTATTATAATTTTCAACATATTTCTCGTACATATTGTGACAAAAAGAGACAATTATTACAACAGTGTAACATTTTTTATAAAAACATTACACACATAGTGGAAATAATAGTATACTAGTACGTACATAATGTTATTTTCATCATTTTTATACAAAAAATGTAATACATATATTTATACGAAAATTTCTGGGGGGAAATAAATGAAGCTAAGTAAAATACTGATCGGTTCTGCAATTGCTGGAGGCATATTACTTTGTGTAGGCGGTGTTGGTGGATATCAATATGTATCCAAACTAAATAATCAGTTAGATACTACTGCACTACCAAATACTACATTTGAAGGTATTTCTCTCGACGGAAAAAATAAACAAGATATTCAAGCCATTATTAATCAAAAGGTAACTGAATTAGATCAAAAATCACTTACCTATATATCACAAAATGATAAACAAACGTACACATGGAAAGATTTAGGGATAAATTATAAAGAAAAAGACCTTATCGACAAAATCTTTAAAGAACAAGAAGGAAACGCAATGAATCGTTACAAAATGCGGAAGCAAGCGGAAAACGGTGAATTAAAACGTGACTACAAATTAACACCTCAATTAAATACAACTGCTTATGAAAGCTTTATGAAGGATAAATATAATGAAACATTAAAAAATCCTGTTAATGCTGAATTAAGTATTGAAGGCACTACAGTAAATATTAGCCAAAGTCAAAATGGAGAAAAAATCGATAAAGCAAAGTTAACTGATTTAACGAAACAGGCCATTACTTCTGGCACACCTGACGTTACATTACCAGTTACACTATTAAAACCTGAACGTTCTACAGAGGATATACAGAAAATGGGGATTAAAGAAGTAATTGCTGAATACTCTACTCCAATGGCTGGTCGTAATGGGAATCAATCCTTTAACGTAAATAAGTCAGCTAATACTTTAAGTGGAGTTATTGTCGCACCTGATGAAACATTTAGTTTTAATGGCCGCGTTGGCGTAACGGATGCTGCACATGGTTATAAATCCGCAGCAGTATTTTCACAGGGTAAAGTGATACAAAGTGCAGGCGGAGGTGTTTGCCAAGTTAGTAGTACTTTATATAGCGCTGCTTTAAGAGCGGATTTAGGAATTGTTTCTCGAAGCAATCATTCTATGCCTGTAAATTACTTACCGCTTGGGCAAGATGCAGCAGTGGCAGATTATGGTCCAGATTTAAAATTTAAAAACAATACAGGCAATCATATTTATATTCAAGCATTTTCAAATGGAGGCAGTATTACTACACGCATTTTCGGTACAAATACTGGTAAAAATGTTGAAGTTTCTTCTCAAGTAATTAGTAGAACTAACGATAAAATAACAGCAGTTACATATAAAAAGGTAACACAAAACGGTGAAGTAATATCTAATGGACAAATTTCAAAAAGCGTATATAAAAGCGCTCCAAAACAATAAGACACTAGCGAACGGATAAATTTCAAAAACAAAAAAGGCGTGATTTACTCACGCCTTTTTCTTTTGCAATAATAATAAAAAGGTTGCAAGATGATCTTTCGTTTCTTCTAACGACCACATACGATTCCCTTGCTTCGCAGCTAATACGCACGCCTCTTCCCAAGCATCCTTTTTCTTCATATATAATAATTCATCGCGTAATTTCAAAACAATTTCTTCGTCTTCTTGCTCTATAAACTCTTCCATCACGCCTACTATTTCATCCTCATGGACACTTAACGTACAGTACGATTTAAGAAAGTATTGTAATGTCGTATACATATGTACTCCCCCTTCTTATTTGTCAGCTGGATAAGAAGTAATAATCTTATATCCTAAATCTCCTGACTTATCTCTCGCTAAAACCGTAACAGTTTTTACTAACTTGTCTTTTACATTCATATTTTTCTTTATTACCGTTTTTCCAACCGGGAATGAATGCGTTGTATTTAATACGAGACGTGCCTCTTTAGAATTTTTTAACCAATCTTGAATTTCCTTATCATGCTGCTTCAAACTATCTTTTACAGCTTTCGTTGCTGTTTCCTTATCATAGTATGTACTTGCCGCTGATACTTTATCTGTCTTCAAGCGATTCTTCAAATCCTCTTCTGATTTGCCTACATGTCTTTCAATCGTATGACCATTTTTAGGCGGCCCTTCCATTTCATCTAAAATATTATCACTAATTTTTTCTACTGATGTCGATTGATTCCCTGTTTGTTTCTCTGTTTTTTGTTCTTTTCCTACACATCCACTTAAGATCAGCATTAGTGCTAATAAACTACTCAAGAAAAGACTACTTATTCGTTTCATCATATCACCTCTTTCATGATTATTATCGTAACTCCACTAAAAGTCAATTTCACACCGAAAAAACATACACATTTTTTAAATTCCTTACCAATTTTCATGAAACCACTATTTTTGACATCTCCATAAATATACCCCTATGTTGTTTGGATTATTTCCCAATCCAAAACACCCCTAAAACACAAATAAAAACCTTTAATAAACGGGTTTTATTTGTGTTTTTCAAGAAATGAAAATATACCCCCATTTCAATATACCCAATACCCTTATAAGGTATAAATATGTTGTTTCATCAACGTTTTCTACATTATGTAAATTTACACTTGCCTACATAATGAAAATATGGTGTAATGCAAAAAAAGATAAAGGATTTTAAATGATGGCTGAAACAATTCAAAACTTCTTAACAGACTATTATTCAATCGCAATTCCACTTAGTATCTTAATTAACATCATCATCAGTCTTTTAGGTGTTATCCCTAGTATTTTTTTGACCGCTATTAACATACAGCTCTTTGGCGTAGTAAACGGCACAATCATTTCGATCATAGGTGAAGCCTTAGGTGCTATTATCTCGTTTTATATTTATCGTATAGGCCTTCAGAAATTCACTCACAGCAAAGTAAATAAGTACCCAAAGGTAGAACGCCTACTTTATGTAGAAGGTAGAGAGGCCTTTCTACTCGTCCTATCGTTCCGTCTCATTCCTTTCATTCCGTCCAGTATCGTGACTTTATTTGCGGCTCTAGGCAAAATGTCATTACTATCCTTCAGTATTGCCAGTACAATAGGTAAAATACCGTCCTTATTAATTGAAGTATATTCTGCATACCATGTTATAAACGGTACAAACGAAGCAAAGTGGATTGTAACAAGCGCAGGTTGTATCGGATTGTATTATTTGTGGAAAAAATGGAGAAAAAAATAAAGAAGGAGCCTATGCTCCTTCTTTATTTTTGAAGTATTTTATTAATAACTTCCCTTAAATCCTTAGTTTACACCAACAGCACTATATGATTGCTTAACTGCTGCTACTTCTGCAGAGCTAGCACCATATAAGTCAGCTGCAGCTTGTACTAATCCAGCACGAGCTTGACTAAAAGTAGTAGATTGCGTGAAATATTGCGTATTTGCACGGTAATAAATCGCTCCTACTTTATCTTTACCAATACCGTTTACAGTAACACCGTAATGCGTACCACCATTCGCTAATAAATAAGCTGCTTTGTTAATAATACCGCTATTTGTATGAACGCCACCGTTATCACTAGTGCCAGTGTAACGCTTAGAATAATGATCTGGATCACCATATTTCGTTGGATCACTCATAGAGCGAAGTGCATCTCCTGCTTTACCAGGCGTGTAAATATCTTCACCAATTTCCCAATCCGGATTACGGTTATCATAATACTCTACTAATGTACCAAAAACATCTGAAATAGCTTCATTTAATGCTCCTGATTCATTTTGATAAATTAAATCTGAGCTATACTCTGTAACAGCATGCGTTAATTCATGGCCAATTACATCAATTCCACCAGACAATGAAGTGAATGTTACACCATCACCATCTCCGTATACCATTTGTGAGCCGTTCCAGAACGCATTATTATACTTACTTCCGTAATGAACTGTTGATTTTAATGGTGCTCCTGCATCATTAATAGAGTTTCTATTAAAAGTAGCTTTATAATAATCATATGTTTTACCTGCATAGTAATGAGCATCTACTGCCGCTGCATCATACGCTGCATTGAAAACATTATCCGCATCTACCCATAACGTTCCCGGTAATGTAGTTCGGTTTTTCGCATCATATGTGAAAATCGTTGCTCCACGCGTATTATCTTGTAAATAGTAAGATGATGCAGATAACGTTGTATTAAGCGATTTCGTATCTCCTAATACACCTTTACCAGTACCCACTGCATTTGTTCCTGTTACAGGCTTTACAGCTGGTTTCGCTTCCTGTTTAGGTGCCTCTTGCTTAACTGGTGATTTATCTTCATTTGCTACATGATCCAATTTATTATATTTATTTAATACTTTACCACTGTCTGCTTCAATGAAATAGTAGTAGTTTCCTGGGCTCGGCTCTAAGAAGTTTAAATTTACAACGTATGCATATGTTGTTTCTTCACCATTTTGATATACATATAAGTCCGCTTTTGGTTCTACCTCATATTTAGGTGTAACACCTAAATCTTTTTGCGCAATTTCAATTGCTTTTGCGCCTTCGATCTTATTTTTATTTTTCAACTTTTCTTTTTTGTCTAAATCAGGTGCAACTGTTCCAGATAATACTTTTAAAGAACCATCTTTACTTACGTGAGCTACTTGCGTAGAACCCCATACAGGTACTCCTTCATATACTTGTTGCAAACGTAATACTGTTGAATCAGTTACAGCATCTTTCTTCGCTTGTTTCACTTTGAAAGAATCTTGTGCACTCTTTTCCCCTAACTTATAATCACCTTTTGCCGCGTTTAAGTAATCAAACACAACAGTTTCTGCTTTCTTACCAGTTGCTCCAGTTAAATCACCAGAAATAAACTCTGGTGACTGCACCGTCTCATTGTACTTCTTCGTAGAGAGCACATTTTTAGAATCTGCAAATGCAGAGCCTGTCCCTCCAAACGTTGTAACTGCCATTCCTGTCGCTAACACTAACGCTAAACTTTTCTTTTTCATGAACCTTCCCCCTAAATAAATTATTTTTTGAAAAAGAGTAGTTTCATATTAGCATTATGTTTCCACTATTAATATACTAAAAATTCAAATAATTATTTTCTCAAGTTTTGTAGAATTTTGAGGAACAAATATTGAAAAACCCCTTTCCGATTGGAAAGGGGTTTTTATTAAGAATTTACCACTTCAACTACTTTTTCTCCTTGACCATAGATATCCGATGTCCAAGCATATTGCGGTTCCAATACCACCAATACAGCTACCAAAGCCAAAGCACCAATAATTATTTTCTTTTTCATACTATTTTCCTCCCTTTTCTTCTAATAAATTAATTGCTAATTTATAATAATTATTACTTTCTCTAAACTCTAATAATTCTTCGTGGTATCCTGCTAGTTCTAAATAAACCATTTTTAATTCTTTTTTATTCTCTTCACCTCTAAAAAATGGGATTGCCTCAACTTCTAAAAACTTTTTATAAACATCTTTAGTTTCAAAGTATTTATGCTTAAGCATTAAAAGTATATATAGCATACTTTTATACTTTTCATCCCTCTTCGCGATATCTATCCCTTTATCAATCCAATCTTTCGCTTCTTCAAATTCTTTTAATTCAATACACTGTAAAGCGATTTCATACACTGCATCAATATAATTTAAATCCTCTTCCTTCTTGTACTTTAAGCATTGCAAATAATAATCTTTAGCTTTTGCATAATCTTTTAAGTTGTAGTACAGGAAGCCTAAATTATTTAAAGCAATAGCTGTTATGTTTTCTTTATCGGCAAAAGAATTTGCTTCCCTCAAAATATTATTATAAATAGATAGCGCTTCATTATATTGTTTTTTTTGTATATAACTCAATGCAATAAGTAACTGGCAATTTATCACATAACGAAACTTATATTCATTCTTGAATCCTTCCATTGCTACATTAGCAAAATGTAAAGTCATATGTTCAACTTCCAATTCATTATAAACAAGAGCTAAATTGAAATATATTCCATTTTCGTGATAACCTTGTTCCTTTGCCATTACTTCTGTTCGAGTCAAGTATTCCAATGCCCTCTTATATTTATGCTGTAAAAAATAATATAGACCTTTACTATACGTATATAATAATTTCTGGAATGGCGAATACTTTTTGTACATCTTTTTTAATCTCTCTAATTCTTCTTCAACAGCAGGAAAATCTCGTTTCATAATTAAATAACGCGTATACAGCAGTTTATAATAATTTATAATTTCAAAATCCAAAACATGCTTCATTTCACCTTGCAACTCTTCATATATGCGTTCTACTTGTGGCTTGTCCAAATGAACTAATGCATTTAACCATTCATCCAGCTTCCCCTTCACATCCTCTTCTACATCTCTCAAATCCGTCACGGCAATTTCTAATCTTGCGCAGAGCAATTGTAGAATCTCTTCTGATGCTTCGATCTTTCCATTTTCGATTTTACTTAAGTATGAGACAGAACAAATGCCCTGACATAATTCTTCTTGTGTCATTTTTTGCTGTAGCCGTTTATAAAAGACTTGTTTGCCTATTTTTTCTAATGTTTGTTGCATTGTCCTCCTCCATTCTCATTACCCCCATTACTCTAATAATACATAAAATCTTGAGAAATATAAATTGATAAATGTTAATTTTCTAAAAAATATGCAATATTTCATTTTTTTCCCTCTTGACTATACTTTCATATCCATTCTTTGCTACGAGCGATGAAAAATTGGTATACTATAACCAAATTATGGAGGTGTTTTCGCGATGACTTATTATAAAGACGATAGCTATGCCTTACATACAGATTTATATCAAATTAATATGGCTTATACATATTGGAAAGATGGTATTCACAATCGCCGCTCGGTGTTTGATTTATACTTTCGAAAGCTTCCATTCGAGAACGGTTATGCTGTTTTTGCTGGTCTTGAAAAGATTGTAGAGTACATAGAAAACTTCAGCTTTACCGAAAGCGATATCTCTTATTTAGCAGAATTACAATTTGAAGAAGAATTCCTTCATTATTTAAAAAATATGAAATTCACTGGGACAGTTCGAAGTATGCAAGAAGGTGAAGTTGTATTTAATAACGAGCCTTTATTACGTGTGGATGCACCGCTCGGTGAAGCACAAATTATTGAAACTGCCCTGTTAAACATTGTGAATTACCAAACATTAATTGCAACAAAAGCAGCTCGTATGAAGCACGCTGCAAATAACGATGAACTTTTAGAATTCGGCACAAGACGTGCCCACGAGTTTGATGCTGCTCTTTGGGGCACACGCGCTGCCTTTATTGGTGGTTTCTCATCTACGAGTAACGTACGGGCTGGGAAGCGCTTCGGAATACCCGTAGCCGGCACACACGCTCACTCTTTCGTTCAAGCATATCGCGATGAATATGTCGCATTTAAAAAGTACGCTGAAACTCATAAAAAATGCGTCTTTCTCGTTGATACATACGACACTTTAAAATCAGGTGTTCCAAATGCGATTCGCGTCGCGAAAGAGTTTGGAGATCGTATCGATTTTTATGGCATTCGCCTTGATAGTGGTGATATGGCTTATTTATCAAAAAAAGCAAGAATGCTACTAGATGAAGCTGGGTTTACAAATACAAAAATTATCGCTTCTAGCGATTTAGATGAATACACAATTATGCATTTGAAATCTCAAGGAGCAAAAATTGATGTATGGGGCGTTGGAACAAAATTGATTACGTCCTTTGAACAACCTGCGTTAGGGGCTGTATATAAACTAGTTGCGATTGAAGATACTGATGGAAAGTTAAATGATACAATTAAAATTTCATCTAACCCTGAAAAAATTACGACTCCAGGACTGAAACGAATTTATCGCATTATCAATCGAGTTAATGATCATGCAGAAGGCGATTATATTGCATTAGATTCTGAAGAACCAGGAAAAGAAGAACGATTAAAAATGTTTCACCCTGTTCACACGTATATAAGTAAATTTGTAACAAACTTTGAAGCCCGCGAACTGCATAAAGACATTTTCGTTAACGGCGAAAGAACATATGAACTACCAGACATATTAGATATTCAAAAATACAATGAACAGAGTCTCGCGCTATTTTGGGAAGAGTATATGCGAACTTTAAATCCCGAAGAGTATCCTGTCGATTTAAGTCAAGAATGCTGGGATCATAAAATGAATTACATTCAAACTGTTCGAGAACAAGTTGAAAAAAATATACAAAAATAAAACAGAGAGGCTCCTCCTTCTCTGTTTTTTTCATACTATATATATCTTTATGAAAAATATATTAACATAATAAGACAAATATTTTTTATTTGTAAATTTTAATATTAAGTTATTTATTACTAAAATAATATTTGCTATTATTTTATTGAGTCAATTTCAACAAAATAACCTAAAAAAGAGGACGCTGATTGCGTCCTCTTTTTTATAAATCTTTCACTCGTAGTACACGCATTGCATTTAACACTGCAAGTAGTGTCACACCCACATCTGAGAAGACCGCTTCCCACATTGTTGCAATACCGAAAGCACCAAGTAATAAAACTAACCCTTTTACACCTAATGCAAAGATGATATTTTGCCATACAATGCGTCGTGTACGTTTTGCAATGTGTACAGCTGTTGCAATTTTTGAAGGCTCATCAGTCATAATAACGATATCTGCTGCTTCAATGGCTGCATCTGATCCTAAACCACCCATTGCAATACCAACATCTGCTCTTGCTAATACCGGTGTGTCATTAATACCATCACCAACGAAAGCAACTTTTTCTTTTCCATGCTTCGCCGCATCAATTTTTTCAATCTCTTCTACTTTTTGTTGCGGTAATAGTTCTGCGTGAACTTCATCTAAACCTAATTCTTTACCTACAGCTTCACCAACTGGTTTTGCGTCACCAGTTAACATGACTGTCTTCTTAATACCTAATTCTTTTAACTTTTGAATTGCTTGTTTTGAATCTTCTTTTACCTCATCAGAGATAACAATATAACCTGCATATTTTCCATCTACAGCAACGTGAACTAATGTACCTACTGTTTCTGGTTGCTTAAATGTAATGTTTTCTTTTCTCATTAATTTAGCATTACCTGCAAAGATTTCTTTTCCTTGCACTTTAACGACTGTACCATGACCAGAAATTTCGTTATAATCATCGATTATTTTTTCATCAATTGATTTTGCATATGCATTTCGAATTGATTGTGCAATCGGATGGTTAGAATACACTTCAGCAAATGCTGCATACTCTAATAATTCTTCATTTGTAATGCCTTCGCTTGGTTCCATTTTTGTAACTTTGAAGACACCTTTTGTTAATGTTCCTGTTTTATCAAAAACAATATATTTCACATCATTTAAAGCTTCTAAATAGTTACTTCCTTTTACTAATACACCACTTTTAGATGCACCACCGATACCTCCAAAGAATCCAAGAGGAATAGATACAACTAACGCACATGGACAAGAGATTACTAAGAACACTAACGCTCTATAAATCCAATCTGCAAATGTAGCTCCTTCTAAAATAAGTGGTGGAATGAACGCCATAATCGCTGCGGTAATAACTACAACTGGAGTATAGTAACGCGCGAACTTCGTAATAAAGTTTTCTGTTGGTGCTTTTTTACTACTTGCATTTTGAACTAAATCTAAAATTTTCGATACAGTTGATTCACCAAATTCTTTTGTAACTTCAATCGTTAATACGCCATTTTGATTCACAAAACCACTTAGTACATCATTTCCAACTTCCACTTCACGTGGTACAGATTCACCAGTCAATGCTGAAGTATCTACCATTGATGTCCCTTCAACTACTTTTCCGTCTAACGGTACTTTCTCACCTGGCTTTACGATAATATAATCACCGATCTGTACATCTTCTGGTGATACTTGTTTCGTTTCATTTCCAACCTTTACATTCGCGTAATCAGGACGAATATCCATTAATGAAGTAATTGATTTTCGAGAACGGTTTACCGCAATACTTTGGAATAGTTCCCCTACTTGGTAGAATAACATTACTGCAACGGCTTCTGGATATTGCTGAATCGCAAAAGCTCCTAGTGTTGCAATTGCCATTAAGAAGTTCTCATCGAACACTTGGCCACGAGTTATATTTCTTACCGCTCTCCAAACGATATCTCCACCTATTAATAAATACGCAAGAACGAATAACGGAATCGTTATCATTTGTGGTAAGCCAGCTAGTGCAGCAATTGCTGTCAAAATTCCACCGACCACTAATCGTCCTATCATCTTTTTCACATTTGCTTCACCGTGGTCGTGACTATGCCCGTGGTCATGACCACCCTTTTCTTCACGAACAACTTTCACATCTGGTTCTAACTTTTGAACGACATTTGTTATATTTGCTACAGTCGCTTCTAATTCTCTTTTATTCGCTACTTCAACTCTTAATTTCTTTGATACGAAATCAACAGTTGCTTCTGAAACGGTCGGCATTTCTTTCACTTTATTTTCAATCTTCATCGCACAGTTTGCACAATCTAAACCTTCTAATATAAACACTTCTTTTGCTACTTTTGTGCTTTTTTCTTCTTGTACTTTAATGTGCGGTTCTAATTTTGTAACGAGTTGTTTTGCTTCTGTAACAACTTCGCTTTCTTTATTTTGTGCTGTCTCTAAAATCATTGTTTTTGTCGCGAAATTTACAGAGCAAGAATTTACTCCTTCTATATTTCCAACACCTTTTTCAATTTTCATTGCACAGTTCGCACAATCTAAACCTTCTAACATCAGTTTCTTTTTCACTAATGCTTCAGCCATCGTTCTCCCTCCTCGCGTTTTTTATTCTTCCTCGTTTACGTGTTCAAACGCTTGCTCGAAGATATGAATTACGTGCTGGTCAGCTAACGAATAATAAACGACTTTTCCTTCTTTACGATTTTTTACAAGTTTCGCTTGCTTTAATACACGAAGCTGATGTGAAATTGATGATTGTGTCATTCCTAATAAATACGCCAAATCACAAACGCACATTTCAGCTTCAAATAACGCATGTAATATTCTTGTACGTGTACGATCGCCTAATACTTTAAATAATTCTGCTACTTTACTTAAACTTTCATCAGTTGGAATTGTTTGTTTTACTTGATCAACAACTTCTTCATGAATTATCGTTTGAGAACATGTCTCTTGTGGTGTTTCTACTTTATTTTCAGCCATTATAGCTCACCTCATCATTTGAACATATGAACAATCATTCATATATCTTATACTCTTATTATATGAGCGTCCATTCATATGTGTCAATAAAATCTCATACATTTTTTCGAACATTTTGTTCACATTTTAATACGGCTTACACATATTTTCCGCATCCATTACATTCTCATACAAAAAAGGATGTACATTTTCCCCAAAAGAAAAAAGCCTTACGCGCTCCCTAGACGCACAAGGCTTACTATACTTATATCCCTTTTAATTAAGCTTTTAATTAGCTTGTTCTAAATTATCCTGCGAACTTCCATCGTCTTTTAAATGACTATGTTTTTTCGAATAAACAAAGTATACAACTACTCCAATTGCTAACCAAATACCGAAGTAGATCCATGTTGTTAACGGTAGGTTAAACATTAAGAATAGACAACATGCGATTGAAATAAGCGGTAGCGTTGGTACAAGTGGTACCACAAAGCCACGTTTTAAATTCGGATGTGTTTTACGAAGAATAATAACTGACACACCAACCATCGCAAATGTTAATAACGCTCCAATATTCGCTAAATTTGACAATTCTTTTAAATCGACAAATCCAGCAATTAAAGCACTACCAATACCTGTTAACCAAGTTGAGAATACTGGCGCTTCTGTTTTCTTATTAATTTTCGCAAATGATTTTGGTAATAAACCATCACGGCTCATCGCGAAGAATACACGTGTTGTTGCATAAATGTAAGCAAAGATTACAGCCATAATACCAATTACAGCTCCAACTGCGATTACACCTGCTACTTTATCTTGTCCTACAACCTCAAGCACATATGCCATAGCTTCTGGTACATCTAATTCTTTATAAGAAACCATACCTGTCATAACAAGACAAACTACAACATAAATGATTGTACAAATAACTAACGAAGCAATAATACCAATTGGTAAATCACGTTGTGGATTTTTTACTTCTTCAGCAGAAGTTGCTAATGCATCAAATCCTAAGAAAGCAAAGAATACTGCTGCCCCTCCGGCAAAGACTCCGCTAATACCGTATGGCATAAATGGTGTCCAGTTTTCTGGTTGTACGTAAAACGCACCAACTGCAATGAATAAAACAACGATACCAATTTTAATTAATACCATTATGTTATTCACACGCTTACTTTCTTTCGTACCTCTTGATAGTAACCAAGTTAAAACTAATGTAATAACGACTGCTGGTAAATTAACAATCCCACCTTGTGATGGAATCTTTAACAGCTCTGTTGGAATTTCTAATCCAAATCCACTCACTAAGTTATTGAAATAACCTGTCCATCCACCAGCTACTGCGGCAGTTGTTACGACATATACAGATAGTAATGTCCATCCCATTAGGTGGGCAATAAACTCACCAATTGTCGCATATGAATATGTGTATACACTACCTGAAACCGGAAGTGTAGATGCAACTTCTGCATAACATAGTGCTGCAAATCCACAAACGATCGCTGCAATCATGAATGAAAAAATAACTGCTGGACCAGCATCTCTTGCTGCTACTAATCCTGTTAATACTAGTACTCCTGTACCGATTATCGCACCAATCCCTAGCATTGTTAGGTCAAATGCCCCTAGCGTTTTCGTTAAAGTTTTACTTTTACTTTCCCCTAACAATTGCGTAACGGATTTCTTTTTAAATAGGTTGGCCACGATGTATGCCCCCTTTTGCCAAGAAGAGCTAAGAGATATTCACTCTTAGCTCTTATCATGTTGGTTTATATATTGTTCGATTTTGTTTTGTATAATGCTTCTATTAGCAAGATACTGTTTCTGCTTCTAATAATTCTTTAGCACCTTTGTACTCTACACCGTGAGCTTCTGCAACTGCTTCAAATGTTACATAGCCATCTAATGTGTTAATACCTTTTAGTAACGCAGAGTTGCCTAGGCAAGCTTCTTTGTAGCCTTTGTTAGCAATTTGTACTGCATATGGTACTGTTACGTTTGTTAATGCAAGAGTTGATGTACGTGGAACCGCACCTGGCATGTTTGCAACTGCATAATGAACAACGCCGTGTTTTTCATAAGTTGGGTTATCATGAGTTGTAATACGGTCAGTTGTTTCGAAAATACCACCTTGGTCAATCGCGATATCTACAACAACAGAACCTGGTTCCATTGATTTAATCATTTCTTCTGTTACAAGTTTTGGCGCTTTTGCACCTGGGATTAATACTGCACCGATTACAAGATCAGACTCTTTTACAGCTTCTGCAATATTGTAAGGATTAGACATTAAAGTTTTTACTTGGTTTCCGAAAATGTCATCTAATTGACGAAGACGTTCTGCACTTAAGTCGATGATTGTTACATCCGCACCTAGTCCAACTGCAATTTTAGCAGCATTTGTACCAGCTTGTCCACCACCGATGATTGTTACTTTACCACGTTTAACCCCTGGAACACCTGCAAGTAAGATACCTTTACCGCCTTTGTTTTTCTCAAGGAATTGTGCACCAATTTGTGCAGCCATACGACCAGCTACTTCACTCATAGGTGCAAGTAATGGTAGAGAACGGTTTTCTAATTGTACTGTTTCATATGCAATAGAAACAACTTTCTTTTCAATTAATGCTTTTGTTAATTCTGGTTCTGGAGCTAAGTGTAAGTATGTGAATAAGATCAAACCTTCACTGAAGTGTTTGTATTCGCTTTCAATTGGTTCCTTAACTTTCATAACCATTTCCATGTTCCAAGCTTCTTCAGCTGTATCAACAATTTTTGCTCCCGCTTCAACATACTGAGCATCTGTGAAACCAGATCCTAAACCTGCACCCTTTTGAATGAATACTTCGTGATTGTTACGAATTAAATGTACAACACCTGCTGGTGTCATTGCCACACGGTTTTCGTTGTTTTTAATTTCTGCTGGTACCCCAATACGCATAATGAAATGCCCCCTTATAATTAACAGAAAAAAGAAAGTCTTTTTTCTTTTTGTAATAATTAATAACTTATGTCCTTATTCTAGCATAACTTAAAAATTATGAAAACGCTAACATACTATATTTTTAAAGTTTATATATTTAGAATAGTGTAAATATATGGAACATTGATTCTATTAGCCTCTTTATTCCATCTCATTATCTATCACTCTATTTTAATTATACTCCTTCAAAATAAGTAGTAATCATTTATTATTTGACAATAATGTAACGATGTAAGAAACCTCAATGCTTCCGTATACATATTCAGTTATTAATTTACACAATACTTTAGAGATATATTCTTTTTATAAAAAAACAGCTGCAGGCATTTAGCCAGCAGCTGGGTAACTTATAAATAACTTAGAAAATAAATCATCTGTTGTTTCAGTAATTTTATCAAACAAATCACTTTCTTCCGCTTCTTGCTCTTTTAACATCTTAATTGTTTCACGTGCATCTTCAGGGTAATCGGTAATGATACCATCTACGTTTAATTTATAATATCCCTTTAAACTTTCCATATCATTTACTGTCCATACGTAAATTGGCTTATTTAACTTCCTTGCTTCTTTTACTAACTTCTTATTTAACATATATTCTTCCGCTACGTAAAAATCAGCTTTCACATTCTTTAAGTTGGCTCTACTTGCATACAGTATATATCCGACTTTTATATCTGAATTTGCACGCTTAAACTCTTTAATAAGCGGGTAATGTAATGTTTGAATGACACATTGTTTCTCAAATTCATTATCTTTAATCGCTTTTAATACTTTGTTTACGAAGTCTTTTTCGCCACCATGTAGCTTCACTTCAATATTAAGCTTGATTTTCCCCTTTGCCAGCTTAATGATTTCATCAAGTGTACTTATTTGTCCTGAAAACCCATCTTGACTAAGGGTAAGCTGTCTTAACTCGTCCATCGTTAAATCTGACACATGAACATTGGCATTAGCAAGACGTTTTAGCTTCAAATCATGTATAACTGCTAGTTCACCGTCTTTCGTTTGCAGTACATCAATTTCAGCATAATCTGCTTTCGCATCAATAGCCCCCTGCACAGCTTCTTTCGTATTCTCTACACCTTTTGAAATATAACCACGATGAGCCATAATAATTGGCTCTTTATATGTGTTTGTAATAAAGGTCACAATGAAGGCAACTACCATTCCCGCAGTAATTATTCCTACAATATATACACCAATAAATTTCCAACGATGTTTTTGGAAGAAACATTTATCTGCTTTTGTTTTCGAATAATCTAATCCTTCTTCTAATAAAACATCTTCAACCGGAACCTTTTGTAAATACAATCTTGTTAACGCCATAATGTAAAACGGCGTCATAATAAAGCTAAATAGATACAATGTACTTGTTAAGAAGACTGAAATAGTTGACTCTGCTAGTAGTGCAAATGTCCCTTCGGGGTTTGTAAATTCATATACTCCCCACAGACAAAGCAAATAAATTCCTACACATAAAAGAAAGACGATTCCTACAGATATGAAAAAACCTACTAAAAAGAACAATACTTTAAAGAAGCTTTCTTTTACTAAGTTTGCGCTTTTGCGTGCTGCCGTGCGGAACGGCTTTTGCTCTAAAACGATAATAGGTAAAACAAAAATCCAACGAAGATTTAAATAGGCAACTACAGCAAAGAAAGTATAATACCCAACTTGCCCCATTGTTGTCTTAAATAGTTCACCTGTAATAAAATTAGGAATTTGAATCTCAGGAATCAATGCAGATTTATATCCCATACTTAATAGTGGTAATAGTACAACTGCATACAAAACAAAGCCAGGTAAGCAATATGTAAACAGGGAAGGTAAATACGTTACTGTTTTATACAGAATTGGACGTAATCTCACCTTTTGCCTTTTATGAGCGAAGTACGAAATGATAATGAGTACTGCAAACTCTGTAAAGATAAGGAACAATGCCAATATAGATAAAATTACAATCGCCAAAATCCCGTATGGTGTTTTTAAAAATGCTAATAACTCATCATTTGTTGCATTTGCATACCCACCAAAGTACAACAACTTATTGAAAATAATACCGAAAAGTGGGATAAACACAATCGCTGCTAACAATTTATAAGCAAGTTGGAATGTTAGCACATTCCAAAAGGCAAATCTAACAGTTTGAAAGGAATGTCTCATTACTCCTGGTATAGATAGTCTTTTACGGTGTTGCATATATTCCTCCACATTCTAAAACGATATTTGAGATGGATTCCACATTTCCATTTCTAACCCATCCCTTTAATAATAATATATTCCGCTTAACATGAACACTCTTATACATACAATGAAAAAAGTGATGGCTACTTCCCATCACTTTTTCATTTTACTCTATTTTTTCTCTAATCCTTGTCCAAATGCTTTCAAGAAACTAAAACCAAATGTAATCGCTCTATTAATATCTGGATCTTTTAACACTTTAAAGAAATCCATTACTTTTGTTTTTTTACCACTCTTTAATTCATCTGTTGCAAATTGCAATCCAGTGACTAAACTCGATGTGATTTGCTTTGTTACTTCTGGGTCAACTGAGGATAGCGCTTCTCCCGCTCCCATCATGTTGTTGAGTGCATTTTTAACTGGTTCACGATTTAATTGCTCCACAGCGATTTTTGAAACATCTTCTTTCGCAGCAAGTAAACTAATCGCCGCATCTAATATACCAGCCTTCTGCAATTGTGCTAAAAGCTGCATCGTTTCTTCTACTGCTTCGCGATTATTAGATAGCTCATTTAGAAGTTCATCTGCTACTTGCTGTTTCTGTTCTTCCTCTGTTACAACTTTCTTTTTTATTAACGTAATTTCTTTCGCCACTATCTCCGCCCCCTAGTCCACAAGTGATACGTATTGTTTTCTTTTCCATTTTTGCTCAATTTCAACACCATTTTGCGGATTACGCTTTTTATCTCGCGGGTTTGAAGATGGTAACGGACGGTTTCCTTTTTCACGTAATACACGCATTTTCACCATCGTTTGTTTATACGCCGGTGTACACGTATACAAGTCTGTTGCCGTCCCAGTTAAAATATTAATCGCTTCTTCATTTATCGTTGCATGCATCGGTAAATATAGCTCTTTCCCCGTTACACGGTCAGTAATAAGCGCTTGTACTTTAATTTTTCCAAATGGTGATGCTAATTCTACAAGTCCACCATCTTTCACATTGCGCTCTAAGGCAAGTTCAGGTGAAATTTCAACGAATACTTCAGATACTTTAGATAAAATACCAGCTGATTTATTCGTCATATTCCCTTCATGGAAATGTTCTAGCATGCGTCCATTATTTAAAAGTAAATCATACTCATCTGGCGCTACAACCGGTGGTACCCATTCATCTAATGATAAACGAGCAAGTTTATCTGGGAAGTTAAATCCGTCTACATATAATAGCGGTGTATCACTACCATCATGACTACCCCAACATAAACTATTCCAACCTTCTAGACGGTCGTAAGTTGCTTGAGAATATAACGGTGCAAGTGACGCGATTTCATCCATAATTTCACTTGGACTTTCATAATTCCAATCCCCGCCTAGTGCACGAGCAACTTTTTGTAAAATCCACCAGTCTGGTTTGGAATCACCTAGTGGTTTCAATACTTCATATAATCTTTGAATGCGGCGCTCTGTATTCGTAAACGTTCCTTCTTTTTCTAAGCTTGGTGCCGCTGGTAAAATAACATCAGCAAAACGAGCTGTTTTTGATAGGAACATATCTTGAACAACGAGGAAGTCTAAATTCGATAAAATATGTTGCACATGGTTCGCATTGGAATCGACTAAAGCCATTTCTTCACCCATGACATACATACCACGTAGTTTTCCTTCTTCCGCCGCAAGTAACATTGCAATATTATTTAACCCTGGTGCTTTCGGAATAGTTGTGCCGTACGCTTTTTCAAACTTCGCACGAAGCGTATCATCTGATACCGCTTGATAACCAGGAAGCCAGTTTGGTAATGTTGCCATATCACAAGCACCTTGTACGTTATTATGCCCTCGTAATGGATATGCACCTGCACCAGGACGACGATAGTTACCCGTAACAAGCAGTAAATTTGAAATTGCTGCCGATGTTGTACTTCCTCCTGTATTTTGCGTTACACCCATTCCCCAAAGTATACAAGTACCATCTGCTTCATATACCATACGAGCCATTTCTTTCAGATTTCCTTTTGAAATCCCCGTAATTTCTTCTGTATAATCAAGCGTATACTTTTCTAACATTTTGCTATATTCATCAAAGTTCTTCACATTTTCAGCTAAAAACTTTTTATCGTGCCAATCTTGATCAATAATATATTTCGTAATACCAGCAAGCCATACGTAATCCGTACCTTGGCGCGGGTGAATAAATAAATCCGCACGCTCTGCCATTTCATGTTTACGTAGGTCTGCTACAATTAGTTTTTGCTCATGTAATTTATGAGCACGTTTTACACGCGTCGCAAGTACAGGGTGTCCTTCTGTTGGATTCGCACCAACGATAATGACAAGACCTGCTTCAGCTATATCTTTCACTGTTCCAGCATCCCCGCCCATACCGACAGTTTTAAATAAACCGTCTGTCGCTGGAGATTGGCAATAACGGGAGCAGTTGTCCACATTATTCGTTCCATATATTTGACGAGCTAGTTTTTGCATAAGGTAATTTTCTTCATTTGTTACTTTCGAAGAAGAAATAAATCCAAATGCATCGCTGCCGTATTCAGATTTAATATGCTGCATGTTAGAAGCAACAACTTCTAATGCTTCTTCCCATGAAGCTTCAACAAACATATCTCCTTGGCGAATTAATGGCTTCGTAATGCGATCTTCACTATTTACAAAGTCCCATCCAAATTTTCCTTTTACACATGTGGAAATACCATTAACAGGTGCATCTGAAACAGGTTGAACTTTTAGTATATGGCGATCTTTCGTCCATACTTCAAAGGAACAACCGACACCACAAAATGTACAAACGGTTTTTGTTTTATTCACTTTCGTCTTACGCATCGCAGCCTCTACTTCTGAAACCGCTAAAATACTACTATATCCAGGCTCTACATCCTTTACAAAATCAATCATTGGATCTAACACATCTGGTTTTAACCCTGTCATGAACCCAGCTTCACCTAACATTGATTTTTCCATTAACGCATTACACGGACATACTGTTACACACTGCCCGCAACTTACACAAGATGAGTCATTTATACTTACACCATGATCCCATATAACACGTGGACGATCTAAGTTCCAGTCTATCGATATGGTTTCATTAACCTGTAAGTTTTGACATACTTCTACACACTGCCCACAAGCAATACACTGATTTGGATCATACCGATAAAAAGGATGTGACATATCCACTTCACAAGCACTTACTTTCGGCTCATACGGATATTTCTGTTCTTCAATTCCCATCATATGTACCGTGTTATGGACTTTACAGTTACCATTATTGTTATCACAAACAGTACAATACAATAAATGATTCTCTAATATTCGATCCATTGCCTCAGTTTGTGCCTCTTTTGCACGCTGAGACTGTCTTTCAATTTGCATACCGTTCTCGAGTTTCGTTGAACAAGCACGCATTAACTTTCCATTCACTTCTACAATACACGTATCACAAGTTTGAATTGGATCTACTTCTGGTACGTGACAAATTTGAGGATGTTCCAAATTACTCTCGTTAAATAATTGTAGTATCGTCTTTTCACCCGCTGCGGCAAATTCTTTACCATCCACGGTTACACGGACTGTCTGTTCTGCCATAGTTTCCCCTCTCCTTACAACCAACTGTACAAAATTCGATTAGGAATCCGTTTTCAAAATCGAATTACTGTACATATTTTTGAAACGCTCTGCGCAAATACTTTTCTTATGAAGTCGATTCTAGGTGTTATAAGGTATAACTACGAAAACTTGAAAATATCACTATTCTACTATTCTATTATATCGTACATATACAATAATAACCAAAATAATCTGTGATCTTCTTGCTAATAGGTGTTTTTATTTCCCTATTGTTTTATGATAAATATGGGAGAGAAATACATATAAAAGGGGAATTTAATATGGGGCCTACGCAAGAGACTTATACAATTGTACGCTATCAATCTGGTACATTTTCAAAACAACTTGATGAGATTGTTACAGAATCTCCTATTACTATTAAATTAAATGGTGAAGAGTATGTAACAGTCGTATGTACACCAAATTACATCGAAGATATGGTAATTGGTTTTTTAATTTCTGAAGGAATTATTTCTTCCTATAAAGATGTTGAAGAACTATGGGTTCAAAAAGATAACGGAATTGTCCATGTAACCTCATCAAAAATAAATCCGCTCTATCAAAATTTATATAATAAACGATACATTACTTCTTGCTGCGGAAAAGGTAGACAAGGTTTTATTTTCGTTAACGACGCAGCAAAGGCAAAAGATTTACATGATATACACGTGAAAATTACTCCTGAAGAATGCTTTCACTTAATGAATACTTTACAACAATCTTCCACTACATTTCGCCAAACCGGCGGTGTTCACAATACCGCACTATGCGATCGGAACAATATCCTCCTATCAAGAATGGATATTGGAAGACATAACGCATTAGATAAAATATATGGCCACTGTTTGCGCAACGATATATCCGTTAAAGGAAAAATCATTGCATTTAGCGGGCGTATTTCATCCGAAATTTTACTTAAAGTTTCAAAAATCGGATGTGAAATTGTTCTATCTAAATCCGCTCCAACAAAACTCGCATTGCAACTCGCTCACGATTTAGGCATTACAGTTGTAGGATTTATTAGAAATGGATCTTGTAATATTTACACACATCCACATCGAATTGACGGTTATCAATCGAATAACTAAAATAACTCCTCGGTTGAGGAGTTATTTTAGTTATGAAAATGCAATATATTAAACACTTGAATAGTTAATAAAGTTAATATATAATTTCATTACATATTAAAAACAAAACATTGTAGCATATATCTTTTCATTCTTTTACAAATTAAAAGAGACTGCTAACAAAACGCATACACAATTTTATAAAAGTAATAAATTTATTTTATCCCGCTTTAATGGGCAGTAAGACCCCCACCTCAAAATTCAGCGAAAGCACAGAATTTTGAGGTGGGATCAACTGCCCATAAAAGTCCGATTGGTTCAACTAATAATCAGTGGGGATGAAGAAAACCCCCACTGATTAAAGTTTCACTTTATTTGAAATCGACCAAGGAGGTTACACCTATGGAAATTCGCTTATTAACGACAGAGGACGCAGAAATATACTTAAAAGTTTGTATGGAAGGTTTAACGAAGAACCCGGAAGCTTTTAGCTCTTCTTATGAAGATGTTCTTAAACATGAGGATCCTGTAGCTGCTATGGCAAAACGATTAAGCAATCCGGATAAGTATACTCTAGGTGTCTTCAAAGATAACGATTTAATCGGCATTGCTACTTTAGAAACAAAACCATTTATTAAACAAGAACATAAAGCAAAAATCGGTTCCGTTTTCGTTTCCCCAAAAGCGCGTGGCCTTGGAGCAGGACGAGCTCTCATTAAAGCGATTATTGAAAATGCCGATAAATTACAAGTAGAACAACTTATGCTCGATGTTGTAGTTGGTAACGATGCCGCAAAAAAATTATATGAGTCATTAGGCTTCCAAACTTACGGCGTACAAGAGCGTTCATTAAAACATAATGGCCAATATTGGGACGAGGAACATATGGTTCTATTCTTAAATGATTAATACTTCAATATAGTTTTTAAAAGCATCTTCTTATTAAGAAAGGTGCTTTTTTCATTACAACAATGTAATCTTCATGTCACCTTTATCGATCGTACCAAACCTTTCCATTCATTATACTAAAAGTGTAAAGTGAAACTTTACTCAGTGGGGAACCACATTCCACGCTGATCGCATGTACTTGATAGGTAGAGGAGAATGTGACATGAAACAAAACAAACGAGCTATGCTTTTAATATGTACTACAGCAATCGTAACTTCTGGGTTAGCAATTTTACCTTGGTTTATTATATAAAAATACTCCCCCTAACAACGAAAAAAGCTTATTGCTTCTTAAGAAGCAATAAGCTTTTTTTATATTATAAAATCCCCAAAATTTTATTTACACAACTTATAATAATAACCATAGATACGGCAATGCACATGACAACCGTATTACGATCTTGCTTTTCTTTTTTTGAAATTTCTTCTTTTGGATTCATGTGTATGATCTCCTTTTAAAAAAAGTGTGAGATAGGAAATTTTTCTTATCCGATGCGAGGTGAATACGAAAACCCTCTCTATCTCACATACACAATAGAATGGAATTGTCATTTTATAAATAAAATGACATGACGTTATGTCGCAACATAGGGTATTTTGTGTCGCTACGTTTTCTATTATAAAAAATAGTTGTGCAAAACTAGTGCATTTTTTATGTCAATTACTCTGAGCGAAAAATAACTCTTCCACTCAATCACATAAAAAGAGTTTTTTATTATTTTCATGTAAACTATACAAGTAGAATGAACAGTTTGGGGTGCACAAGATTATGGTAAAAATTTTATTAGTAGACGATGAAGAACGCATGTTACGATTATTAGATCTGTTCTTAAGTCCTCGTGGCTATTTTTGTATGAAAGCTACCTCTGGCCTTGAAGCACTAAAGTTAATAGAACAAAAAGACTTCGATATTATTTTGTTAGATGTTATGATGCCGAATATGGATGGATGGGATACTTGCTATCAAATCCGTCAAATTTCCAACGTTCCAATCATCATGCTAACAGCTCGTAACCAAAATTACGATATGGTGAAAGGCCTCACTATGGGCGCGGACGACTATATTACAAAACCATTTGATGAACATGTATTAGTTGCACGAATTGAGGCTATATTACGCCGTACAAAGAAAGATGGCTTCGTTAGCTTCAATGGTATTGAGTGGGATAAAACGAAACATACTGTTACAGTATATGACGAAAAAATTTCACTAACTCCTATCGAGTTTTCGTTACTTGGACTATTTTTACAAAATACAAATCGTGCTTATAGCCGAGATGATTTAATTGAAAAAATTTGGGGTTATGAAACAGACATTGAATATAGAACAATCGATTCACATATTCGCAATATCCGTGATAAATTACGCAAAAAAGGATTTCCAGTTGAAAATTACTTAGAAACTGTCTATAAAGTCGGATATAAATGGAAAAGTGAATAATTACTTCGGTCAGTGGAAAATATCGTACCACTGACCGTTTATTATGAATAAGGTATGGTGAGAACATGAGCAAACTTTCCCTTAAAATCGGGACATACTTTTTAATATTAGCTTTATGCATCGAAACAATTGCTTTCGTTTCTTTTTACAAAAGCATTTCAACAATGCGGATTGAAGAAGAAACACTTGCTCTTTTAGAAAAAGGTAATCGCTATAGTAAAAAAATTAAAATTCGCGAGAGACGGGATGAATATTATAAAGAAATGCAACACGCTGAACACAATAAAAATCCTAAACGCCCCGTGTACCCTGAGTTCGAGATTGCAAATGCGGCTGCACACTTAGTTGAATCGGAATCAATTTCTAACTCCGATATAGCTATCATTATTACTGACCATAACGGCAAAATTATTTCCACCTCAGAACCCGTAACAAAAGAAATGCAAAAACAACTTACTTGTAAAACAGAATCTGTCCCAGAAAGCGGATTAATCGTCGAAAGAAACTGGAAAAAATCAAAATTCATCACAACAGTAAGCCCACTTAACACAACAAAGTTTCAAGGAAAGTTATATATGTTATTAAAAACATCTTTCTTAGAAAATATGTTACTTAAACTCATGAACCAATTCCTTATCATTAGTGTTTTAACAATTATTTTAACAACTATTTCTGTCTTTGTTTTTTCTCGTGTTATTACAGAACCTCTTATAAAAATGAAGAGGGCCACAGAAAAAATGTCAAAATTAAATACGCCAATTCACTTAGGTATTAAACGGAATGATGAACTTGGGAGCTTAGCAAAAACGATTGAAGATTTATCAAGTGAACTAACTTATATGAAAAAAGAACGCAATGAATTTCTCGCTAGTGTCGCCCATGAACTATTAACTCCATTGACCTATATGAAAGGTTATGCGAAGGTAGCAAAGAGAGACTCTTTAACGAAAGAAGAGCGAGAAGAATACTTGCAAATCATTGAGGATGAAACAGATAGTGTCACTGATCTCGTCCAAGATTTATTTATGCTTGTACAGTTAGAACAACACCAGTTTGTTATCAAAAAACAAAAAGTAATCCTTAAACCATTTTTAGAACGAATGATTGAAAAAACAAAAACAACATTAACAAATAAACAAATGCAACTCCATGTATATTGCAAAGATGATTTAGAAGTTTGCATAGACGAAAGACGTATGGAGCAAGTTATGTTAAATTTATTACACAATGCTTATCAACATTCGCCAGAAAACACATCTATTACGATACGTGTACTCACGGAAACAGATTCTTTTACAATAAGTGTAGACGATGAAGGAGAAGGTATTCCTGAAGAAGATATCTCACATATTTTCGATCGTTTTTATCGCGTTGATAAATCCAGAACGAGAGCTACTGGAGGAAAAGGTATCGGACTAGCTGTCGCAAAAGAAATTGTAGAATTGCATAACGGTTCTATTCTAGTAAAAAGCCAATTAGGAGTAGGAACAAACTTTATAATCGAGCTACCTTTTGAATAAGATGCGTGTGAAAACACCAGTAGTAGTAAACACTACTGGTGTTATTTTGTTCATAAAATCCACTCATTTAAGCTAAGCTTTTGAAATTATTCTTATTTCAATATAAAATAAAGGTACATTTGTCAAAGATTTGGAGGGTGATATAATTGGATATCCATGTATTAACAAAAGATGAAGCGGAAATTTACTTAGAACTTCGTGTAGAGGGATTAAAGCAAAACCCTGAAGCTTTCAGCTCTTCTTATGAAGATATTATTAATAAAGAGTGTGCAATTGAATATAAAGCACAAAAATTAGCACAAGATGAAAACTATACGCTAGGTGCATTTAAAGATGGAAAATTAATCGGGGTTGCAACACTGGAAACGAAACCATATGTAAAACAAGAACATAAAGCTAAAATCGGTTCTGTATATGTGTCTCCAAAAGCACGCGGACTTGGAGCAGGAAAAGCACTTATTAAAGAATGTCTTGAACTTGCTAAATCTTTAGAGGTAGAACAAGTTATGCTTGATGTTGTTGTCGGCAACGATGGAGCAAAAAAACTTTATGAATCATTAGGATTTAAAACATTCGGTGTACAAGAACGTTCATTAAAATATAACGGACAATATTGGGACGAAGAGCATATGGTCTTATTCTTAGATGAAAATAAATAATAAAAAACATCCTCATGCTTGGAGGATGTTTTTTTACTTTCTTGTACACCATGCCTTATGTAATAATTGAATCGCTTTCGCAATTTCTTCTTCTGATAAAATCGCAAACCCAAGTAAAACTACATTTTCAGGCGCAGTACCGTCTTTATAGTACGTAGAAACAGGATATACTTTAATACTATATTTTGCCGCTTCTTGAATGAGTTCCTCTTCTCGCATTCCATTATGCACTCTTAATAAAATGTGCAATCCCGAATCTTCTCCTATCACTTCAACACGATTAGAGAAATGCTTTTCTATTTCAAAGACGAGTCGATCCCTCTTTTTCCGGTAAACGACACGCATTTTATGAATATGTTTTTCCCAATAACCTTCATTTAAAAACTTTCTAATCACTTCTTGGTCCATTCTTGAAACACTTTGTGTATAAAACAAATATTCCTTTTGATATTTTTCAATTAAATGCTTCGGTAATACGATATAGCTCATCCGTAATGAGGGCAACAAAGCTTTTGAGAGCGTCCCCATATAAATAACTTTCCCATCTGTATCTAAACCTTGTAGTGCCGGAATTGGCTTTCCTGAATAACGAAATTCACTATCGTAATCATCTTCAATAATATATCTGTCTTCCTCTTTCTTCGCCCATTGTAAAAGCTGCGTCCTTCTCGTAATAGGCATAATCATTCCATATGGAAACTGATGAGAAGGAGTTACAAATACAACATTTGCATCGCTATTTTCTAAATCTGCCATACAAATTCCGTCTCTATCCAAAGACAACATTTGAACCTTCTTTTCTCCTTGTTCAAAAACGACCATTTTCCTATGATAACCTGGGTTTTCAACTGCATAATTACTTCCCTTCAACAATTGAAAAAGTAACTTCACTAATATTTGTGTTCCCGCTCCTAATACAATTTGACTAGCTGAGCAACGCACACCTCTAGATTCATACAAATAGCTCGCAATTTCCTCCCTCAGGATCAATTCTCCTTGAGGGTGTCCAAGAAAAAGCAACTCATTATTATGTGGCTGCCATACATCATTTATAAGCTTGCGGTACGTATTGAACGGAAACGTATTCGTATCAACTCCTGTTTGAGTGAAATCAAATGTATAGTTCTCCTCCCTAAACGGAACCTCTTCTACTTTCGCTTCACTTCCTTCTACATAAACCATTTGTTCAATTTCACATACAAAATAACCTTTTCTCGACGCCGATTCAATATAACCTTCTGCGAGTAATTGCTCATAAGCTGCTTCTACTGTATTCTTACTCACTTGTAAATAGCTCGCCAGCTTTCTTTTTGCAGGTAATTTTGTAAAAGCCGGAATCGTTCCATCTTTAATTTCTTTTTTTATATACTCATACAATTGTACGTACAATGCCTTTTTACTATTCATATTTAAATTAGGCGTTAATTCTAACATCATATCTGACCCCTTAATAAAACTGAAATCTGATACTTTTTACAGTACCAGAAGTTATATATAATTCCTTTTATCATGTCACACATAAAAAATCAAATACCGGAGAGGAGAAACATGATCATGAACAATAGTAGACGGATTGGACTCATTATGATTATTACAGGAGCTACCTTATGGGGATTATCTGGCCCGATGATTCAGTGGCTATTTCAACATACTAACGTATCATCAGTTGATTTTTTAACAATTCGCTTATTGCTTGCGGGAATATTTATTTTATCTTTCTTACTTATAAAGAAACAAAACATATTTCAAATTTGGAAACACCCTAAACATTCTATACAACTTATTATTTTCTCTATTCTCGGCATGCTCGGTGCGCAATACGCCTTTATTGAAACAGTTCATATTAGTAACGCGGTTACAGCGACATTATTTCAATTTCTTGGCCCTGTTCTTATTACCATTTATGTCGCATTTGGACAAAAAAAATTCCCGGCTTCTGTGCAACTGCTCGCAATTATAACAGCACTAACGGGGACATACTTTATTATTACAAATGGTTCAATTGAAAATATTGTTTTATCAAAAGAAGCCATTATTTTTGGTCTATTAACAGCAATTGGATTTGCATTTTATACCCTTCATCCAGCCTCTCTTATTAAAGAATGCGGAACAACTGTAGTAATTGGCTGGGGGATGTTAATCGGTGGCATCGCCCTGCTTATTTGTAATCGCTCGTTTGGATGGAATCAGCTTGCACAAACTTTTACACTAAAAACATTTTCTATGCTTATTCTTATCATCATAAGTGGCACTCTTTCTTTCCTCCTTTATATCGGTAGTCTGAAATATTTAGCAGCAACAGAAACAAGCATTTTATCTAGTATTGAACCACTTGTAGCTGCCATCGTTTCAATCGCTTGGCTGAATGAATCCTTTGGAGCCTATCAATTATTAGGCGGCTTATGTATCGTTCTTTCTGTTATTTTCTTAACGATGCCACAAAAAGAGAATGAACCTACCTTTTCAACTGAACAAATATAGAAAATGTCAAAAGAGGTCGTACAAAACTTACGACCTCTTTTGACGTTTTAAAGGAATCGTCCCGCTTTCTGGCAAATACAATTACACTAACAATAAAAATTAGGAGTGTGACACCATGAAAAAAATCGGAACTATGCTACTTTTCTCCTTTCTCATCGCTGGATGCACACAAGCGCAACCTGATTTAGAAAAACCTAAAAAAGAAACTATCGCAACGTCATCCACTCAAGTTAATGCACCTTCCTTCTTTCACCTTAGCGTTTTAAAAGATGTAAATTGGGAAGAAACACCCTCCTTCATACAAGAAAAAATACCTTTAAGAGGTATCGAAGACAAAATCGCAATAGCAGATAGCCCTATTATCGCAAATGAAAAAAACGAAATGATGTGGTACTTTTTAGATCCTGAAATGCCAACTGGAAAACTATCTATTATTGCACTAAAGCAAGGATCAGTAACTCCAACACCAGTACTCTTTCAACAAGAAACTTCCAAACCAACTTGGACTACTTCAAATACAATCGATTCCACTACAAACGAACTCCCTCTCACTATGTCACTACCTTCATCTGGATTATGGGTATTAAATATATATGTAAATGAAAAATATTATGATCAGTTTGTAATTACTGCTGAATAAAGTGACAAAACTAAAACACTTTCTTACAACAATGTAATTTCTAAGTCATATACTTCGATAGTTTAAGTATCTCTCTTCTCTTATACTTAAAGTAAGAAATGACACAAGGAGAGATGAGAGATGAAAAAAATGACAAAAGTGATCGTAGCAGTAACTGAGGTTTTAGTAAATGGTAAACAAGTTGCAATGGAATTAAATAAATAGTGAAGAAACAAAAATAAATAATTTTACACTCCTTCATTATTTTGATTTCTTATCTCAAAAAAGCAGTGCCTTTTAGGCACTGCTTCTAGCTATTAATAACTTGGCATTTCTGTAATTTGTGCCACACCTGACTCAATGGCTGCTTTCGCTACAGCTTCCGCAACACTTGGAACAACTCTTTTATCTAACGGATTCGGGATTACATAATTCGCATTACGTTCTTCTTCCGTAATGATGTTAGCGATCCCATATGCTGCCGCTAATTTCATCTCTTCTGTAATATCTGTCGCGCGCACATCTAACGCACCGCGGAATATTCCGGGAAACGCCAATACATTATTTACTTGATTCGCATAATCCGAGCGCCCAGTTCCTACTACAGCTGCCCCAGCCTCTAATGCATCCTCAGGGAAGATTTCCGGAATTGGATTCGCCATTGCAAACACAATTGCTTTCTCATTCATCGTCTGTACAAGTTCTTTCGTTAATACATTAGGAGCAGATACGCCAATAAAAATATCAGCTTGGTGAATTGCTTCTTTCAACGTTCCACGCACATGTTCTCGATTTGTCTTTTTCGAAACTTCAATTTGCGCTTCGTTCATCCATGTTTCACCTTCACAAACAATACCTTCTAAGCTAACTAACGTAATGTACTTTGCACCAGCCTTTAATAATAGTTTCCCAATTGCAATTCCTGCTGAACCTGCACCGTTAATAACAATTTTCACATTATCCATTTTTTTGCTAACAACTTTTAATGCATTAATAACAGCTGCTAAGACGACAATAGCAGTTCCATGTTGATCATCATGGAATACAGGAATATTTGTTTCTGCTTTTAATCGCTTTTCAATTTCAAAACAACGTGGTGCTGCAATATCTTCTAAATTAATTCCTGCAAACGTAGGCTCTAAATTTTTTACAAGGGTAACGATTTCATCCACATCAGTTGTACCTACACATAACGGGAAAGCATCTACATTCGCAAATTTCTTAAATAAAATACTCTTTCCTTCCATAACAGGCATAGCTGCTTTCGGTCCAATATTCCCTAAACCAAGTACCGCAGTTCCATCTGAGACAACTGCCACCATATTACCGCGTGCTGTATAGTCATACACTGTTTCTTCATCCGCCGCAATTGCTTTGCAAGACTCTGCTACACCTGGTGTATATGTCAGGCTTAAATCATCCGCTGAATTTACTTCTACTTTACTTGTAATTTCAATTTTCCCTACTAATTCTTTATGCAGTAACAATGATCTTTCATTAATTTGATTTTCTAACATACTTATAATCTCCCCTTAATTTGACAAGCTAGCTATATGAATATAGCTAGCTTGTTTGATTATGAAAACATTTTTAATAAAATTGTCGCTGTTACAACCATTGCTGCCCCGCCTAAACGTGTTGAAATTTGCGCAAACGGCATTAATTCCATACGATTTGAAGCTGATAAAATAGCAACATCTCCAGTTCCACCTAAACCGCTATGACATCCCGTTACAATTGCTGATTCAACTGGATACATTTTCATCACTTTCCCTACAAGAAAACCTGATGCTACCATTGTAAGAACAACTGATGCGCACACAACAACATATCCTACTGAAAGAACTGCTGCTACGTCTTTTAGCGGAATATATAGCAATCCTAGTCCAACCATTAACGGCCAAGTTAAATTCTTCGAAATGAATTTATATAAATGGAATGCACCTTGCTCCATTTTTGCTGGCATTAATTTAAAGTATTTCACAAGTGCTGCCGAGAAGATCATAATGATTGCCCCAGGAATACCGATGAACTTAGAAGCAAATCCTCCGAAAATGAAGAACGTACACGCAATTAATAAACCTGCTCCCATTAATGAGAAGTCAATTGGCTTTTCTGTATTTTGTTCTTTTAATAACTCGGCTTGATTGTCGGTTTTCACTAATACACCGTTACCACTAAGCTCTGGTTTCTTCTCACCTAAACGCTTCATATACCCTGCACTCACGATTGCGAACATATTTCCAATAATAGCCGCTGGAATAAGCTGTGATACAAACGTTGCTGATGATTCGTTTAAAATATCACTATAAGCTAGCGATAATGGTAAAATCCCTTCCCCGATACCACCACTCACAATTGGTACGATGATGAAGAAGAATGTTTGCTTCATTTCAAATCCAAATAGTGAACCGACCAATAATCCTACTGCTACAGAAGCTAACGTCCCTACTACTAAAGGAATAAACATACGAACGAAACCTTGTACTAACACTTTACGGTTCATTCCTAAAATACTTCCGACTACTAAACAAGAAATATATAAATATAAGAAGTTCGATTTTTTCATTAACATAGTCGCAGCTTCCATTGAAGCTGGATTCATCCAGTTAAAAAATACAAGTAATGATGGAATAAATAACGAAAGTATTGCCGGACCGCCGATATTTTTTAAAATTGGAATTCTCATCCCAATGTCTCCTAAGAAAATACCCATGATCATAATAACTGCAAATCCACCAATCATATCTGCTGGCAATTTATTATATACAGATGCCCCATAAATAATAGCAGCCAATACTACATATAACGGTAAAGGTATAACACCGATTTTTACATTCATAATTTTAGAAGCGAAAGATTCTCTTTGTACTTCATTTCCTTCAGAAAATGATACCGCTTCCATATTCTTTTGAATTCCCATATGGCACCCCCTTGTTTTCTTAATAACAATATTAAAACGCTTTCAATAGTAAAAATAGTTTTTGTAAGTTTTGTAATTGATTTTGTAATTAAAAAAAGTATAAGCGACTTATAATAAGTCGCTTATATGTAAAACTCTATTTTATTTTGGTCAATACATCTTAATTTACTCACCGGTCTCCCTACATGTTGATACACCATTTCGTTTTCTAATACTCCAATTTCAGTCAAAAACATTACATACTTTCGAATAGAAACCCTTGAAACACCAACTAATTGTGCCATTTCATCTGTTGTAAACGCTCGTCCATTCAGCGACTCGATCTTCTGCCAAATTAATTGCATCGTTTGCTTCGTTAATCCTTTCGGAAGCTCTTTAGTAACAGTAGACTCTCTTTTTTCTTTTTGCAAAATTAACGAATCTAATTCCAATTGACTAATTTTTTGTTGTTCTTTCATGAAAGTAAGTTTTTCTCGATATATAGTTAACGCCTTTTTAAATCTTTCAAATGTAAATGGTTTAATTAAATAATCTACTACGCCATATTGTAATGCTTTTTTAATACTCCCCATATCATGTACAGCTGAAATCATCATAATATCGATTTCTTTTTCTTGGTTCCGAATATACATTAAAAGCTCAAATCCAGTCTCTTCAGGCATAAAAATATCAAGTAATACTAAATCTACTCTTGATCCCTCTAATACTTCTATCGCCGATTTTACGGAGTTAACTGCTTGAATAAGTTCGAATCCTCCTACTTGCTCTAAATAATGCGTATTTAACATTGCTACCATCGGGTCATCTTCTACAATTAAAACTTTAATCATATTTGCCTCTCATCCCTACCTTTAGGTATTTCAATTGTTATCGTTGTTCCCTTTCCTACTAATGAATGCATATGAATTTCCCCATTTATTCGCTGTATACTTTCTTTTACAAGATACAAACCATAACCACGGTTATCTCCCTTTGTGGAATAACCTTTCATAAATAATGCCCCTATTTCTTCTTCTGGTATACCTTTCCCCGTATCTTGTACTGTAATGATTAATGTATCACCATATTGTATCTCAAGTTCAACTTGCTTCTTTTCACAATTCGTCACTGCCTCTAATGCATTATCAATTAAATTTCCGACAATCGTAATTAGTTCATGAATAATACTTTCATCATCTATTTCCGGCATGTAAGAGTCTTCACTTATGATTAATTTTATATTTTTCTCTCTAGCATAGCTAAGTTTCCCAAGTAAAAAACCAGCAAATACTGGACTTTTTATTCTTTCCATAACCCCACCAATTTCATATTGATGCTCTGATACCATACCGCTTATATACTTCTGTAATTCTTCATACTGCTTCATGTGTGTAAGCCCTAATACAACATGCATTTTATTCATAAATTCATGTGATTGTGCCCGTAATGCTTCCGCATATAGTCTAATACCAGTTAATTCTTCTGCTAATTTTCTAATCTCTGTTTTATCACGAAATGTTGCAATCGCACCAACTATTTCTCCTTTTACATATAAAGGAACACGATTCGTCACAATCGTAATTCCATAAATATTTTGTTCTTCGTTTAATTGTACCTCTCCCGTTTGTAATACTTCTTTTATACGTGAATTAGGCATATACAACTCAACATCTTTACCAATAAAATCTTCTTCAAGACCACTTTTCTTAAACAATCGTTTTGCCTCATTATTTATTAAAGTCACATTGGCCTCTTTATCTACAGCAATAATACCTTCCTTTACAGATTGTAGCATCGTATTTCTTTCTTCAAGAATTTTCGCTATCCTGTGAGGTTCAAGCCCAAATAAACTTTTCTTTATATGTCTAGCTAGTAATATTGCTCCTATCATTCCGACTAGTACTCCAACTCCAACTCCAATATAAATAATATGTCTACTTTCCTTAACTCTCTCTTTTACATTATCTGCTGAAATACCAACGGCTACCGCTCCAAGTTGTTCACCTGTTTCAGAAAATACAGGTACAAACACTCGCATTGAAATACCTAAAGTTCCTTCTGCCAGCGATACATGTTCCATTCCTTTCAATGCAGGCCCTTCATCTCCCCCAATAAAATGATGACCTATTTTTTGAGGATTTGGATGTGATTTTCTTATTCCATTCATGTCCATAACTACAATAAATTGAACACCTGTGTTTTTTAATACTCTATTTGTATACGTTTGGATTGCAGAAGTATCTGCTTTCCCAGTCAAACCCTCGATCACAATCGAATCATTCGCCACAATGTGTGCAATTGTTTTTGCTTTCTCTGCTTGGCTATCCTCCGTCGTCCGTTCTACATTATGACTAATTAATATGTCTGTCACAAGTAAAGAAAAAATTACAACTGTACAAACTAACAATGTAATCGTTTTCCATAAATTCCATAGTCTTTTTCTTTTTTTCATCCCGTTAATGACTCCCCTAATTACTGAATAGAAAAATAAGTAAGGTGATATTATTTTCACCTTACTTATTTGCTGTTATTATACTTTAAATTTACTAGTCATCGCTTGTAGTTCTTCGGCCATCTCAGCTAAATTTTGCGAAGCTGAACTAATTTCTTCCATTGAATTCATTTGTTCTTCTGTTGAAGCAGCAACACTTTGCATACTAGCTGTATTTTCTTCTGCAGCCGATGCAATTTCATCAATAGCATTTGTCACTTCATTTGCATCTCCAGCAATTTTCTTCGTTGTTTCTACCATTTGATTCACTTGAGAAACAATATGTGTAGTAGAACTTAAAATTTCTGTAAAGCTTACTTTCGTTTTTGTTACAACATCAAGACCTTGTTGAACTTCTCCATTCACATTATCCATCGCCTTAACTGTATGTTCAATATCAGCCTTAATTTCTGCAATTAAATTTGCAATCTCTCCAGATGATTCTCCTGATTGCTCCGCTAATTTTCTAACCTCATCTGCTACAATAGCAAACCCTCGGCCCTGTTCACCTGCTCTTGCTGCTTCAATAGCTGCATTTAAAGCTAATAAGTTCGTTTGAGTAGCGATATTTTGAATTGCTTCAGAAATAGCTCCTACCTGCTTTGATTTCTCATCAAGAAGTTTAATAATAGCATCTGACTCAGATACCGATTTAGAAATAGACTGCATTTGTTTTGCTGTTTGTTCAACCAATTCTTCCCCTTCTTCAGCTCTTTCTTTCGCATGTAATGAGGAGATAGAAATTGATTCCGCGCTTCCATTTACATCTTGAATTGCAGTATTTACTTGTTGTAATGTAGCTGCACCTTCTTCAACACCTTGACTTTGTGATTCAGCCCCACCTGATACTTGTTCCATTGCAATTGTAATTTGATCTGTCGCATCATTTGCTTGCTGTACGCTCGCTGTTAACTCTTCAGCCGATGCAGCGACATGTTCTGCTGAAAAACTAATTTGAGTAATCACATCTTGTAAAGAGGCAGACATTTCATTAAAAGAATTCCCTAATTTCCCTATGTCATCCTTGGAATGGATTGTAATTTTCTCTGTTAAATCTCCCTTACTAATTTTATGTGCCGAGTCAGCTATTTTTCTTAATGGTCTTGTAATAGACTTTGTAATGAAATAAATTAATACACTACCAAATACAATAGCGATAGCAATAACAATAAAAGTCTTATAAAATACTGGATTCGCAGCTTGGGTAATTTCTTCATCAAACATAACTCCAACTACTTTCCAGCCCGTTTTCTCATTTGTTGCAAAGATTAAATTCTTTTTATCATCTTGTTCTGTATAAGAGACATTTCCTTGTTTTTCTTCATAAATCGGTTTAATCCAAGGATCAGTAACTTTTGCACCTGGTTTTCTAGATGGATGACTAACAATTTGCTTATTTTGATCTAAAATAACTGCATAACCTTTTTCACCAATGTTAATCATTTTGGAAATTTTCAAGATGTTATCTAAATTTAAGTTAATTCCTATAACACCTTTACCATCTTTTACTTCTTTTGCAATTGTCACTACCATATTTTTTGTAGATGCTGATTGATATGGTGCAGTAACAATTACTTTCCCTTTATTCTCATGTGCTTCTTTATACCAAGATCTATCTGTTGGATTATACCCATCATCCATTTGGATAAATGGTTCTCTTATAAACTTTCCTGTCTCCGTTCCAATATAAATACCTTCTACTTCTGGATGAAGTTTTATATATTGCGCTAACTTCGTCCTTACTATTTCTTCTTGTCCGTTTGGATATGTATCCTCTGTTAAGATGTCTGCAAAGTATGCTGCATCAACAAATTTCTCTTCTATATTTTGAGAAATAACAGTATTTAAAATCGAAATGTTTTCCTTTGCTTTACCTGTGATTTGTTGTTCAAAATTTGTTTTGGCAGTTTGATATGAAACACCACCGATAATAAGTCCTGGTATAGTTAAAATAAGAAAAAATGAAATGATTAATTTTTTCTTGATACTCATGCATTTAACCCAGTTAAATATTTTTTGCATAATAAGCCTCCTTTATGTAATGTGAATACTTGTGTAATTTTATACAAGTAACATATATAAAACAATATATAATGATAACATGTAATCTTTTTGTCAATTATGCATTTTTACATATTCACTACTTCTAAAGATTTAATCATAAAAAATAAGAGAACTTCAGCTTATATAATAAGCTGAAGTTCTCTTATTTCTTAACAGAAATCTTACAATTCCTTACATCTATTTCCTTACTAATTCATTTAGAGCTTTTCACATAACTAATCGCCTGACTTCCCATTTGTATCCAGGCCTTTTCAAAGTTTTCTCTCGGTACTTTTACATCTAAACTATCACTTAGAGGATCTCGAATGTATACAAATTCCTTATCATATCCAACAAGTACTACACAATGTTCATTATACGTAATAGAAACATCTCCACTATTTGTTTCCCATGTAGTAAATTCATCTTCATCTAATGGCGCAAATGTTGCATTTGTAATCATAACTACCGGTTGTCCTGCCTTTACACTCTTATAAAGTTCTTCTATACTCTTCCCTGTTAAATCCACAGCTTTATTAGGTAAATACTTTTTCGCTAATTGAAAAAGTGGTCCATGATATACACCATATCCAGATTCAGAAAAGGTATAAATATTCCCTACAAATCCTTCATTCGGATTTCCACGTACACCATCGTTCATAAAATCAACTTTCTTTATTTCATTTGCTAATTTCATCTTATCCACTTTAATGCCTGCGTATTGTAACATCATCGCTAAGCTCGTCACTTCACAGCCTCTATCTAGCTCTGGTAATTGCTGAATGAAAGGTACATTTGATAAGATGACCTTTTCACCATTATTACTAAACTCCGTTTCTTTTCCACTTTGTATATTGAAGAAGGTTAACTTCTCCACATACTTTGTAATTCCATTTGCATATACATTCCATGCTGCTATAGCTAGTAATACCATACATATATACCACTTCCATCTCCTTATCATTCTCACGCCCTTTTTAGTTCGTTAAATAAGAATAAAACATGTCAGCGTCCGTGCGAATCACCGGTACAAAATTTAGTTCTTTTCCTTTTTCAGGCTGATCTTTTTTTATTTTTTCGGCTAATTCTTGAACGTTCATATTCGTTTTATCCATATTAAGCTCATCTGCCATTTGTAATACTTTTTGCTCATTAATTTCTTTTAATACTTGATATATATCTTTACCATACAAATCAATATGATATTTTTTTGCTTCTTCCTGTACTTTTTGTTCATATACTTCTTGTGCTAACGTTTCTATCTCTTTTCCTTTTTGGGAAATACCTAACTTCCCTGCTTCCTCTCTTACTTTCGTTCCATAGATTTCTTCCTCAATGTCCTCTATTTCTTTTCCATTTGTTGAGATACCTAATTTATCCGCTTCATCGTTAATTTTAATCGTATTAATTTGATTAATTAAATTTACAATCGTTGTATTCTCTATAGATATGCCTAGCTTTAACGCCTCTTGCTTTATTTTTGTTTCATAGATTTCTTCTGAAAGAGTTCCAACGTCTTTTCCTTCAATCGAAATTCCTAACTGTTCTGCTTCCCTTCCTACTTCCGTCTCATGGATTTCTTTTTCTAGCGTGATTTGTTCTTTCCCTTCCGTTTCAATCCCTAGATTCTCCGCCTTTTCTTCTGTATGCACCGCATGTATCTTCCCATTGTTTAATTGTTCTTTGCTTCGCTGTGTGTAATCTGTCTTTCCTTTTGATGTTTCAGAAGGAGAGGCACCGCCTAATATACTTAAACTCATTACTCCAATAGTGAATACCGTCATCATTTTCTTTTTCAAAATTAATTCCTCCCTCTTACACGTTCTTTTCCATCATTCCCTATACATAATCGAAATAACGTTATGATCGATATAATCTGCTCAAATACCTTTTTATAATCGCTTCTTCATAGGGCGAACTTTCTGTATATCATACATGTTATAAATAGTTTCTTAACTTTCCCTTAAAAAAAGACGACCTTGTAAAAACAAGATCGTCTTCTCACTTATATTCTTTGGTTTTTAGGAAGAATCACTTCAAAACAACTGCCACCTTCCCATTTGCTCTCTACTAATATTTTTCCATAATGCTTTTCTACAATCCAGTTCGCGATTGAAAGACCTAATCCTGCTCCTTCTGACGCACTTCTCGCTTTATCTCCTTGATAAAAACGATTAAATAGTTTTGGTATATCCTCATCTTTCACTCCTATTCCATCATCTTTCACTCGTATACGAATCGAACTGTTCGTTTGCGTACAATCGATTTCAATATGACCACCTTCATTCGTATACTTCATCGCATTATCTAACAATATGACCATCATTTGATGAATTCTCTCTCTATCACCCATAAATGATATATCATTCTCTACTTTCAATATCATCTCTTTTTCTTGATAGGAAGCAATCTCCCTATATGGATCTACTATTTCTTCTAACAATGTATCCATTTTAAATGTTTTCTTATCCATCTCAATTTGATTAGAATCCGAACGTGCTAACAATAATAAATTAGCCACAAGCTTAGATAATCGTCTACACTCCTTTGAAATCGTAGAAATATCCATCGCTTTTTCTTCTATTGTCGCAGATGGTGATTGAAATAATATATCTGTTTTGGATTGAATAACCGCAAGTGGTGTCCTTAATTCATGTGATGCATCCGAAACGAATTGCTGCTGTTTTTCCCATGAATTTTGAATGGGTACGAGTGCCCTGCCAGCTAAGAAAAAGCCAATTCCTATTGCACATAAACTTCCTACGCTACAACCTATCACAAGAATTAAAAATAAAGTATTTAACATTTCTTTTTCAGCTGTTATATCCCTTACAATTTGAACTATTTTTGTATCTTGTTGAAATGCAAACGTTCTAAAATATTGCCCTTGCACTTCTATATCTTGCAAAGTTCCTAATTTCTTTGGCGAAAACTTTTCCAAATTGTCTTCAAAGATAAAACGACGTTTGCCATTTTCAATACCTATCTCCACTGTATTTCCAAGCCAAGTTAACTCCATTATCCTTGGATCCCCAATTGGAGGATATCCCCTAATTTTTTTAGGTAGTTTTTTATCATCTGAATTCTTTCTATGCTGAACGGCTTTTTCTATCGATTCATTTACTCCACTATAAATACGCTTATATGTGTACGAATAAATGATACTACCTAATACGCCTATCAAAATGATAAATACTAATGAATTCAATATAGTCAATCGAATACGCGTCTTCTGAAACATACTTCCCTTTTTCATTGTTCTTTTAATATATATCCAATACCTCGAACGGTTTGAATATCTTTCTGATAACCGAATGGCTCTAATTTTTTACGTAAATGATGTACATACACTTCTACAATTGCCACTGTCGTATCTGAATCAAATCCCCAAACACGATCAAAAATTTGTTCACGCATTAAAATCTTTCCGCTATTTTGAACAAGGTACTCTAGAAGCTCATATTGTTTTAATGTCAGCTTCATACTTTGTCCATCTACTTGAACGTCTTTATCTTTTCCGAACAGTTCAATCCCTTTATAACGAATAGTCTGCTTCGTTGTTAAACTACCGCTTCGTCGTAATAAAGCACGAATTCTCGCTTTTAACTCTGGAGCCTGAAACGGCTTAACGATATAATCATCGCCACCAAAATCCAGGCCTTTCACGCGATCTTCTAAAGAATCTCTCGCTGTCAAAAATAGGACTGGCGTTTCAATCTTTTCATCACGTATTTTTTGAATTACTTCAAAACCGTCCATTTCTGGCATCATCACATCAAGCAAAATAGCGTCATATATATTTTGTAATGCTAGAAATAATCCATCTTCTCCATTCAATGCTGTATCTACTTCAAATTCATCGCGTAATATTTGGACAATAGACTCTAATAACGAAGCATTATCTTCTACTACGAGTAAGCGCATATTCTCACCTTCCGCCATATTGTTCAATTCTATTTATAATTACATTTTAACGTTTTTATCGATATAACATTTGAAAGACTTATTATACAAGCTCTTCCTTAAATTTAGCTTAATAAAAAATTGAAAGAAATAAGATTCCTCTTATCTCTTTCAATTTTTTACTACGTATACCTTTTTGCTCGGCAATTCTAAACAATTTAGTTGGCCGCCATATACAGCACCGCCATCAATTCCTATAATACGATTGCTCCCAAAATATACGCCACAATTCTCACTACCATGAAGCGTTTTTGTTTCCGTATGACCAAATACAACAACCTTTTCACCACTATACCCACTATGAAACTCATTACGAATCCACATTAACGTATATGGTTCACATTCCGAAACCTGCTTCATTGGCTCAACACCCGCATGTACAAATATATACTCTTCTGTTTCAATGTAATGATCTAATTCTTGAATGAACTTTACATGCTCCTCTAAAACATGCGATTGTAACATTGGTTTTTGGAAGGCTTCCTCATTGACCACAATATCTTCTTCTACAAAGCCATAGCTGTATAAAGTCTTATCTCCACCATTCCTTTTTACCCAATGATTCCATGAACGCTCCTCATCTGTCGTTAACGCCTTAATCATCATATCTTCATGATTGCCCTTTAGAACGAGGGCTCCCTCTTCTTTTAACCCTTTTACCTTTTCAATTACTGCACGCGCATTTGGACCACGATCCACATAATCTCCCAGTAAAATTAATTGATCCTGTTTTGCATCATATTGAGCTTCTTCCAGTAACTGTTCGAACTTTTCTATTTCTCCATGAATATCACTAATAACAAGAACCCTTTTCATATTATCCCCCTGCTTTCTAAGTCACTCTCTTTCTAATTATATTTCAAAACAACAGAATCCTTTGAACTCATATTCAAAATCATATTTATTACAAATAAAATGATTATCCTTACAACAATGTAAGTCTCTTGTCATCCAATTCGATAGTTGCAATTGCTATATTTCCTTATACTAAAAGTAAGAAATGAAACAAAAAACAAGGAGAGATGAGACATGAAAAAAGTGATGGAAGTTGTAGTAGCAGTGGCAGAGGTTTTCGTAAATGGGAAACAAGTTGCAATGGAGTTAAACAAATAATGAAAAGGACAAGATTCATTCTAGACCCTTTACTCATATAAAAGAGATAAGACTTCTTCATTTTTTTGATCCCTTATCTCCTAAAGAAAGCCGTATCCTTTCGGATACGGCTTTCTTATTTCCATGTTCATTTACACACTTTATTATTCCTAGTTGGTTATAAACAAGTAAAATCTCTGCTTAAATTGTTTTCTCCTCCTTATTTACTGTGTATCTATCCCCCCTCTTCAAATAATTTTTTCCAAAACAAAAATCCCATTCAAATACACATTACTGAATTCATCATACGAAATGACTTCTTCATTCTGTCTATCTAAATGGGATTATTTCATCTTTGTTATTCCACCGGTTGTAGTTGTGGCTGTACGACTTCATTCGCTCCAGCAACTCTCAACATATTTGCAATATCTTTAAAACCTCTTTTTTCAGCATATTGCAGTGGCGTAATATTTTCCTTATTGACCATATTTACATCTGCCCCGTGGTCAATAAGCATTTGAATTACTTTCTTATGATTTTCACTACCATTTCCTAATACGATTGCTTCTACTAAAGCTGTTCCACCACGAGCATTTCTATAATTCACATCAATATCTGTATGCTCTAACAATTCTTTTACGACCTCTACATGGCCACGTTCAGATGCAGAAATGAGTGCTGTTCCACCTGATTTAGTAATTTCTTTCGTATTAACCCCTGCATTAATTAGTAGCTTTACAATGTCTGTATATCCTTCTCTACTTGCATAAAGAAAGGGATTACTTTGTTTCTCATCTTTACTTTCAATATTAGCACCTGCACCAATTAACGCTTTAACTGTCTCTACGTGATTTTGATACGTTGCTGCAAGGATAGGCGTTTCTCCGTTGTCACCTTCTACATTTATATTGGCTCCATCTTGAATCAGCTTCATAGCTGTTTCTGTGTCTCCAAGAGTCGCAGAAAGTAGCAACTGTTTGTCCATTAAATTTATACTTTTTTCTTCTTTAGATTCTTCCTGTTCTTTATGCTTTTCTCTTTTCTTCTCGTTTTTCACATGAACCGGTTTCGATTCTGGCTCCTCTTGCTTATCGCAAGCCACTACCGTCATTAAAAGTCCTAATAACATACATAATAAAATTTTTTGTTTTCTCACAACTACAGCTCCTATGAAAGATAATGTTTTCTTAACCATTCCTCCATCACATACAATAACTCTTCCTGATTACATTTATCCATAAGCCCTTTATATTCCTTCTTTAATCGGATTATCTAAACTTATACCTATGTTTCTCAACCTATATTAGCGAAGCAATTAGTTTAGCACGATTTTACCGCATTTGTATACATTTCTAAAAAGTACATACATGATTGCTTTAGGTTACTATATTCCATTGTAACCGTTCTTCTAAAAATTTTACACCTTTTCTATATTTGCACTTGAGTAATACTAAAAAAGACAACTATATAGTTGTCTCTTTCTAGTATTAATGATGACCACCGTGATTTCCCTTGTTCGGATTCCCCATCATCTCTTTATTCATTTCCCATTTATGCTCTGCTAGCTCTTTATACGAAAGAACTTTCCCCTTATAGTTAGATACAAAGCTCTTTGCATCTTTTTTGTTTTTAAATGAAATAACATTATAAGCCATTGGTGTTGTAATTGTTTTATCATATACATAAGTGGCGTCTTCTAACGAAACCCAATCCTTCGAATCATAATCTCGAACAAATTTTTCTTTCGTCTTTTCACCTGGATTAATCTCCATCCATTTATACATACAACCGATATCATCAAACTTTAACGCTTTTCCATTTTCTAAAATAACTTCTGTTGCAAATTGATTATCCATTACCCCAATTTGGCAAATATCACACTTATCATGTTTCTCATCAATTGCCACAGCCTCTGCTCGTTTCTTACCACATCCTACTATTGTAAAGACAAGGAATAAGCATATAGCAAGCATCGCATACTTTGTTCTCATTTTATTTCCTCCCTAACCATATCTTCTACAAGGAGCATATCAAAAACTTGTGTGCGATTTGTGAAAAAACAATGTGGCTTTTGTAATATATGGAACAAAAAAGATGTGTAGTCATTTCTACATATCTTTCATCATTCACAACCTGTAATTAATAAATCGTCTTCTAACGTAACTAATAACGTTTCTGTATTAATTTGCTGCCCAGCAACTACATTTACTAATCTTATATTTCCACTGATACCGACCGCAACTTTTTCAAATTCACCGTTATTTTTTCGGATCATCATTAACTTTTCCCACTCATATACGTAAGAAGATTCATTAACAAAAATTTCTTCTACCGTTCCTTCATAAGAGCTATAAATCTCTTCCATTCTCGTTTTCATATATAATCTACTCCCTATGTCACACTTCAATATTTTCATCTTATTCTACCATTCTTATGGAGAGCAGCTTACTTTTTAAAAATTCAAATTAACTCCCGTGAACAAAATGACCAAAATAAAAATTATGCTTCTAATGATGTTATTTTTCAAATTATTTACCATTTGAATGGATGGTTTTATGATAAACAAAAAAAGTTTTTTCTGAATTTTCATTACATTTTGAAAGCGCAATCATTTTTTGAGGGGGAGATTACATGTTAGCACTACTTGGATTTGCAATGGTATTTGTCTTTATGTTTTTAATTATGACGAAACGTATGTCCGCACTAGTCGCGTTAATATTAATTCCAATTACTTTCGCATTAATTGGCGGTTTTTATGCAAATATGGGACCTATGATGTTAGAAGGGATTCAAAAACTAGCGCCTACTGGTATTATGCTTATGTTTGCTATTTTGTATTTTGGAATTATGATTGATAGCGGTTTATTCGATCCTGTCATTAGTCGGATTTTGAAATTTGTAAAAGGAGATCCTTTAAAAATTGTTGTTGGTACAGCGATTCTTACAATTATCGTTTCATTAGATGGGGATGGAACAACAACATATATGATTACTGTTTCTGCAATGTATCCACTATATAAACGCCTTGGAATGAATCCACTTATATTAGCTGGGGTTGTTATGTTAGGGGCAGGAGTAACAAATCTTACACCGTGGGGCGGACCGACAGCTCGGGTTATGAGTGCTCTTGGACTAGACGCATCAGAGCTCTTTACACCACTTATACCAGGAATGATCGCTGGTGCCATTTGGGTCGTTTTCGTTGCTTACTATCTTGGCAAAAAAGAAAGAAAACGTTTAGGCATTATGGATGTACAATATTTAAAACAAATGCAAACGATGGATGAGCAAGCTGCTACAGTAGAAGCTGCCGTTCATAAACGCCCTAAGCTTCTATGGATTAACTTTTTATTAACTGTTACCTTACTTGTCTGCCTTATACTAGAAGTTATGCCGTTACCTGTTTTATTTACAATTGCTTTCGCGATTGCTGTTATGCTTAACTATCCGAACTTAGAACAGCAGAAAGAACGTATTGCTTCTCACGCAGGAAATGTATTAGCGGTTGTTTCTCTCGTATTTGCCGCTGGAATTTTCACTGGTATTTTATCAGGAACGAAAATGGTAGATGCAATGGCTCAAAGTGTAGTCACTCTTATACCAGACGCTCTTGGACCACAACTCCCAATTATTACAGCACTTCTTAGTATGCCGTTCACATTTTTCATGTCCAATGATGCATTTTACTTCGGCGTATTACCTATTTTAACGAAGGCTGCCGCTGCTTACGGAATTAGTGCAGCTGAAATGGGACGCGCTTCTTTACTCGGTCAACCTGTTCATTTATTAAGTCCTCTTGTCGCATCCACTTATTTATTAGTCGGAATGGCCAAAGTTGATTTTGGTGAACATCAACGCTTCACGTTATTGTGGGCAGTTGGAACGACAATGGTGATGTTGATTACTGGAATTGTAATTGGGATTATTCCAATATAAGATAAAAAAACAGTAGAGGGCACATTGAACTGACCCCATAAAGTTAGACAGGTCGTTTCATTAGGCAGCCTTTAGGGCATGAGTTCGATATTGTACCGGA